>JAGYKB010000009.1 GCA_018401885.1 Gammaproteobacteria bacterium | reverse complement strand
TCGCGATGCGGCTCTGCTGGGCAACTACCTTAAAGTCGAAAAACTCGCTAGCCTGAACGAATCGAATTTTGGCTTCGACACCGGCACCTTCGCCGCGCTGAATTGCACGGAACGAGCGAATCGAGGCGAGTATTTCAGCATCAACCTCGTCGCTGCTCGCCTGCCCGCGGAAAATCATTGCGCGGCGGCCGAGATAAATCACGGCGATACGCTCGCGTGTGCCCTCGGCGGTCTGCACGAGACCCGTGTGCCCCACGAGCCTAAACTGCTCAAGCGGCTCGCTTTGCTGCAAGTTTTCGATGCCGAGCTTTTCTTTAATAAAGAGTCTGGGGTCTAGATTGTCCTGCAGCTGCTGCGCCTCGATTCTCAGCGTGCCGGCGCCTTCCAGAGAGCCTGTGGCGGTGGTGGTCGTCTCCGCAACAGTCCACTCAGGCGGAAACACGAGGGTATAACCGAGAAGCGACTGATAGTAGCGATTGCGTTCGTCGCTGCGCTGCGACTGCGCGCTCTGGCCTACGACTAGGCCATCCAGCGCCGCTCTAAACTCAGTGTTATCGGTGCGGGTTATCGCGTTGCCGCCGAGGGTCGCCACGTCTTCGATCGCTTCCTGAAGCCGTTTATCGTTACGCGGGTGAGTGGCGAACAACCCATGATAGCCTCCTCCTGTTCCCGCGACCTTACGGTTAAAGTCTTCTTGGTTTTTTAGAACGGTAATCACCTCGATCATGGCGGCGGGGCTGTAACCTGCGTTAACGATGTATTCGGCACCAAGGCTATCGGCTTCGAGCTCGTCTTCGCGGCCAAAGCCGCTGAGTCCGCTCTGCGCCCAAATTGAGGCGATATCGCTTATCTGCGAGCCGACATAACCGCTGCCGGTGGCGACAGCCGTCACGATGCCGCCAACGGTCGAGGCGGTTTTAGCCAAGCCGCCGCGCGCTTGCTGTTGCACAGCGTGACGCGCCGTGATGTGGCCGATTTCGTGTGCGAGCACCGCAGCGAGTTCGGCTTCAGAGTTCATAAAAGTGAGCAGGCCGCGATTAACGTAGACATAACCCGCGGGAAGCGCGAAGGCATTGATCTCGGGATTATCGATAATAGTGAACGTATAGTCTAAATCGGGCCGGTGGCTAACCGCGGCAATGTCGTTACCCACGCGCTCGACATAGGCCTGAAGTGTTTCATCTTTGTAAATAGGCATCGACGCGAGCACTTTCTCGTGTTCTTCGCGGCCGATTTCTTTCTCTTTGTTCTCGGTCATTAACACCAAGTTCGCACCGCCAGTGGCAGGATTAACGGCGCAGCCGGCGGTGGTGAGTGCAAGGCAGAGAAGAGTAAGAAGTGCGAGTGGGCGAGTCATAGAGTTCTCCGCTAATTCATTCGCCATTTACAAACTGTTTGAGCTGATCGGCGAGGCGGACGCAGGCATTGGCCTCGACTCGCGCGATGAGCGGAATAGGAATCACGAGCGCGGGCAGATATGACTGGCCTGTCGCGTCCGTGCTTATCGTGCCCACGTTTTGCAGCGAGGCAATATCCCACACCCGCGCGTCGAAGGTCGAGTCGTCTTCCCACGAACCAAAACCAAAACAGCCAGCGCCGCCGGGGCCCACGGTGCACGAGATCGTGCCAGTGCGGCCGCTCGTTTCGGTGAAACCATCGAGCCACACCATGTAGCGCACGCCAAATTGGGCTATTTTATCGGCAACAACTGGCTCTGCCATTAGCCGCTCGAGGTCTTGGGTTCTGAGCGGCGCGGTGCGCGGCTCGAACCACGGGAACATGGCATCGACAAATTCTTTTTCTGGGATAACCGAAATCGAGTCGTTACCGGTTGTCATGCGCTCGCCTACACAGTCGACAAATTCGGCGCGCGTTTCGTAATCGCTCGAATGTCTGCGTCCGAGGATAACGATAGACTCATCGCTGTTGATCCCCGTCTCGCCTTGGCGAAACTCATCAACCGTGGTGCTAGTACACGAGGCTAGTAACACTACCAACAGGGGCATTAATGCTTTCACAATAACCTCCTTAACTCTTCTTTCGCGACTCATTTAACGACTCAATTAGCGCGATGCTAACCAGTCGCGCACTTCGGGCACCTGCGCAAAACTTAACGAAAAACTCGAGGCGAGATCACGTAGCGCGACTACTGCGGCGTCGTTGATTGCCGCATCGGCAGTGCGCAAGCTTTCGGTAGGCGTCTTGCCATACGAGGTTAGCACCCAGTCGGCGATCGGCGCGCCGTCACCGCTAACTAAGCGCATGTTGTAACGAATCCATACCTCGTAAACGTCAAGCTTGGTTTTATTAGGCAGTGCGAGTTGAAATTCATCAATTGCGGGCACGAAAATCGCATCGACGCCGAGCGCCTCGGCTTCTTCGAGACTTGCCGCCTCGACCACCGACAGAAACATCGCAGGCAGCACGGCGTCGAATAACGCGACATGCGATGCACCACTTGCGATATTAAATTCTTCGGCGCCGGTTTCGGAATACTCTATGTAACTAAAATTGCGCAGGGGCTCGTCGTAAACCACGGCGAGAGACAGCGGCAACTTTGCCACATTGGGGCTAGGATAACTGCCTTCGATAACGACTTTGCTTACGCCACAGCTGGCGAGCGCGAGCGCGCAGAAGGCTGTGCAGAGCGTTTTAGCGATTGATCGAATTGAATTTTTCATCATGCACTCATTGAAAATCATTCAGGCCTACGAATGTACCACCATTTCGCTGCGTCATCTCGCGCATAAGCGTTGCGTAGCGATAAACGCTTTGTTGAAACCGTGCCGGGCCTGCAAAGATTGTTGGAAACCCAATGCCGTGAATACGCACTAGGCGATTGCCGTCGGCGTCTTCGACATTAATCCTGTCTATAGTACGTAGTACGTCACGAATCGAGCCGCCGGGTTGAAAATCATCGCCCAAAACGTAAATGCTGATCTTTTTATCGGGCGCATAGAACGTGTTGATCGCTCGGGTCACCCCTTCTACCGGGCTTGAGTTGCTAAACGGGTTCCAGTTACGCAAGGTTGACAAAATTTGTGTGCGGCGCGCAGGTGTGTCCGGAATCCACTGGCCTCGAAACGAGTCGAACATGTAGTCACCCATGTCGTTCATGATCTGTATTCCCTTTACGTCGGGGTAGACATTCAGGGTGTCCTCGATCACGCCGAGCATCTTGCCCCAGCTCGGGTTATTGAACATCGACCCCGAGGTATCGATGACAAAGATAATGTATTCGCTGTCGACAGGTATGCCGCCGATCGCATTATTCTCGGGCGCGCGGCTATTAGCGGCGAGGCGCTGCATCTCTTCGGTAAGCGACTGCTGTGCGAGCGACAGTTTACCGATTTCGTCGGTGGTCTCATCCGAAAGCTGTTTCGAGCTTTGAAACTCGCCCTGCACCTCGCTAAGGTCACGGCGAAGGCGCGCCACACGTTCTTTTATAGAAGAAAGCTGCTCTTGTTTGGCGTTTAGCTCGCGGTTGACGACGCGCGTCTCGCCACGAATCTCGAAAAGCTGCTCCTGAAGTTCGGAGATAACCGCCGCCGGCGCGGCCTCGGCGTCCTCTAAAGGCGCTGGCTGCGAGGGCTTGGCAAGCATTAACAAAATAATCATCGCGCCGAAGCCACAGGAAGCGACATCGAGAAACGATACGGTAAACGACTCTGTCTCGCGGCTGCGCTTAAGCATTAGGGCCAATCCTTAGACGGCGTGATAAACGAGCCGCGAGTAATTTGCGCGAGCTGCCAATAGGCTGCCGACGCGCTCGGGTCACCCTCGAGAGGCATTAGTACAACGTTTACTGGCACGTTATTGGGCAATACTTTTATCGCGTCTTCGAAGAGGTCCATGCGATCTTTGGGCGTTATTAGCCCTGTAGTTTTGCCGCGGCCGCCGAGAGTAGGAAGCCCGTCGGTGATAAGAAAAATATTGTCCGGCGGCTCGTCCATGTTTGAAATCGCGCGAAACACCTGATCGAGGTCGGTGCCGTTGTTCGGCACGAGCGCCTTAACGTTTTCGATGCCTACATTGAGGCCGTCGCGGTCGGCGACTTCTTGCCACGTAAATTTGTCGCCGTCTAACAATGTGTCGGTAGTATTACTAAACTGCCACAGTTGATACCGACTAGTAATCGGTAGCTGTGTGCTCACCCAGTCCACCGTCCTCACCACGCGCTGCCACTTAGGCGCTTCGCGCTTGCGCTCGTCGCTCATATTGCGCGTGCGAATAATATTCACCAGCGTTTCGTCGAGCATGCTGGTCGAGCTGTCGACCAGAATTAGGATGCGCTGTCCGCCGAGAAAAAGACCGGTGAGATACTGCCGGCTGCCGTCGCCTAAAAACTGACGAACACTGCTACCTTCCTGATCTAGCGCGCTCGCCTGAAGGCGCAGCAGTTCTTCTTCCAGCGCTTGCACATCGGCGCGCAGCCTCTCGATACTTTCGACGGTTGCCGTGCTGGAATTTTCGAGCGCGGCGAGCTCTTGCATAAAGGTTTGTATCTGCTCTTGAATCTCGCGCGCGAGTCCTTCGGCGGTTACTACCTCGAGACTCACGTCGGCGACGGTATTGCGGATTCGCTCGAGATTAAGCGCGCCCTCTAACACCTCTTCTTCGAGCAGACTTACCTCCGAGGCGATGCTCGGGTCGACCGTGACCGCGGCCACGGTGTCGGCGTGGTCGAGAATGAGGAAAAGTAAAATCACCGCGCCAAAGCCGCAGAACATCACGTCGAGAAACGCAAGGCTTAGCGGGCTTACCTGCCTCTTCTGACTTTTCTGTGATTTAGTCTGCGCCATTGGTAAGCTTTTTTAGATTAAGAGTTAGCGTATCTTGTCCGTCTGTCTCACTGTCGATGCTTAGCGTAAGCGAGTCGCCCCGTTTGAGAGTAAGTTCTGCCGCGTTTGCGACACGCTCGCCATTAACGCGCAGGCTACTAAGCAGTGCAGCTGCCTGCGCACCCTGAGCACTTATGCCGAATTGAGCGAGCGCGTTTCGAGAAGTGCCGTCTGTCTCGCTCGCGACCTCTGACTTTTTCGGCAACGCCGAGGAAGGACGAGAAAGTGAAAGCGTCTTACGCAGACTGCTCGCGCCGCCACTCAAAATTTGGTCGCTATGCGTAAGGCTGCTAGCAAGACGTTGCTCAGCATTAATCGTTGTTACCGGCGCCAATTGAGCTAGCTGCGGCATTAAGCCGGGCAGCTCGCTCAAGGTTGAGCACAGAACGATCTGCGCATTAAGCGCTCGGCTTATCATCGCGTTTAGCTGATCTAAAAGTCGCTGCCGGATTGGAGCAAGCGAGGCGACTAAACTCTCATAAGGCAGCTTAGCATTATGGACCGCACCGTCGGCGCTAAGCTCTAACATCAAACTTCCGCTCGACGCATCGGCAGCGAGCCATGCCGGCAGCGCGTTATATAAAAGCTGTTCGGTCGGTGCGTCATGCTGCGGGTTAAACCGGCACTGATCGATAAACAACTCTGTGCTCAGTTGCATCAGCGCGTCGATGACATTCTGACTACCACTCGAGGGAAGCGCGACCGAGGTGTCAACCTTTAGCGCGCCCTCGTGCCAGCTCACCTGCGTAAAAAGTGTCTGGTGCAGTTGCTGCTGAACGACGATCGTAGAGTCGCTCGCGTGTAGCGTCTGCGCGCCGGCCGCGGCGATAAGCGCCGAGTCGACAAGACCCGCAATGGCGAGCGGTGTCTGTTTGGCGATGCCCAGAAGAATACCGAGCTGCTGACGCGAAAAACTTCCGGGCACGCTCACTATAACGCTATCTGTGCTGGTCTGCGCTTCGACGGCGAGCGCGTTGAGATGCGCGTGGGCGAGATCGGCGAGGTGACGGAAACGGTCGCCGGGCAGGCGACCTGCAGGCAGCGGGTCGAGACTCAGTTCCTGCCAGTAACGGCTATGGCTTTCGTTTGGATGCAGCCGCGACCGCGCCTGAGCCTGCGCGCCAAGCACGAGGGATTTTTCTTGGGCGAGTGCAAAACCCGGACTAATCAGCCGAATGCCTTCGGCATTGCCGAAAGAAATTCCGTGATCGTTTAGCTCTACAATTTGCGGTGACATTGCACTCCTTATTTCACTTCCTACTGCACGTCCTACTGCACTTGCTGTTGCACTTTCTGTCGCACTTTCTAGTGCACTTGCTGTTGCACTTCTACTGCACTCGTTAAAAACGCTTTTTACCGCACAGTATTAGGCAATTAACTCGTTGTCGGTTTTTGTACTCGGCACACGCAGATGCCGAATCATGCGTTCGTCGCAATAGGTCTGGCAATCGAGCACTAGTCTGTCTTGCACCAGCTGTAGCTGATGTAGAACAAACATCAGTACGATGCTCACCACGAGCGCAACGAAGGTTGAGTTAAACGCCACACCGAGGCTTACGGTAACGCCGACGATATCGCCATTCACCGCCTGATAGGCTTGACCGAGCGCCGTGCCGATGCCTCGCACAGTGCCAAGGAAGCCTATCGAGGGGATCGCCCACGCGATATAACGCACGATCGCTAATTCGGTTTCCATGCGATCAGCCTCGGACTCGCACACATCTTTTACCGTGGTCGAGACGTCCTGAATATTTTGAGTGCTCTGAAAACGATGCAGTCCGGCGATGAGCGCGCGGGGCAGCAGCGTGACGCGTTCTTCATCGCTAAGCGCCTGCAGTGGCCGTGCGAAGTTACGCGCGTCCTGCGGCAAAATACTTGTGCCCTCGGTTACTTGGAGTAAATTGCGGTCGAGCAGCTTGCGATCGCCCAGTGTCTGCTTTGCCTTTAGCCCGATGATCGCCGAGGCCCACAAAAACAGAATGATGCAGGTCTCTTGTTCAAAGTCGCGGAGCACGACATAAAAGGAGCGCTCGGGTGTGTACTCGGGATCGGTTTGCTGCAGGTATTCTTGCTGCTGCGAGACGATCTCAGCGTTGGGACGTATAACCGCCACATAGGCCATGTGCACGATGATTACTGAGGTAATCAGTGCCGCGACTTGGAAGAGTGCGCCGTTTAACAAACCCTGTCTCATAGTGATTCCTTATTGCTTCTTTTCGTCGTGCTGCTAGATGTCAACTGGAAACGACACACCAAAGTCCTGCGAGATTTCTTCAGTCGGAATAAAACGTGCGCCTGATTCTTCTTCGGCGACTTCGCCATCGTCGTTTGCATCGCTGTCGCTGTCCGCCAAATCGATCTCTTGTGCCGGCTCTTGTGCCGATTCTGTTGCGACAGCGGGCGGCGGGCTTTGTTGTGCGTCTTGCGCGGCCACGCTAAACACCCACGCACACGCGAGGAGTAACGATGTGCGGGTAACAAGGCTAAGTTTGCTTAGTGTTGCCATTTAAATAACCAATTCAATTCTCGCATCAATTTTCACATCAGTTCTCGATGCAACTACTCGTCGAGGTAACGTGCGACGCGAAAACCTACATCATCGCGCGCTTCTTCACCAAAATCACGGAACGATAGGCGCAGTTCAGTAATCGTGCCGTGCGCCCAACTCGAACCGCGAATGACTCTAAATTGACCTGAGTCTGGACCGAGCGGATCGCGCTCGACGCCGAGGCTGCCGCTCGCACCGTAATAATCATTGACCCATTCGGCGACATTGCCTGCCATATCAAACAGGCCATGATGATCGGCGCTGTAGCTGCCCACCGCAGTGGTGACAGGCGAGCGGTCGTTATAATCGAAAAGTATATCGCCTAGGAAGGCACGCGCACTGACGTCGGCAAAATTTCCCGCACCGTCCGGCGGCGGTAGCTCACCGTCCCAAGAGTATTTGCGCATGCCGGTGGAGTCTTCTGTGTCACGCCGCGCCGCCCACGCCCACTCGGCTTCAGTTGGGAGTCGATAGCCGTTGCTTGTCGCGTCGATACCCGACTGTGTATAGAAAGGGGTCAAACCCTCTTGCTCGCTCAGCCAGTTACAGAAATCTGCTGCCTGCTGCCACGTAATGCGCACAACGGGTTGGCCTTCGTTGTTGAGCGTCATGCCGTTGGTCGTACCAGAATTATGCTCGGAGTCGAACTGGCGATACTGCGCGTTGGTCACTTCGGTGAGCGATAAATAGAACGGTCGCTCCAAAACAATATCTCGGATCGTTTCGTTCGGTCGGCGACCGGCTTCGCGGCGCGATGCACCCATCGAAAAGCGATCGGGATTGAAGAGTTTCATTTGCTGACCGGCAGGGCTGGTGATAACCGGCTTTATCGCTGCGATACGTGCGTCTTCGAGCGATGTTAGGTTTACGCGAATTTCCTGCTGCAGACCCGGGCGGGGCGTGAACTCCGCTTCGTAGGGTACATAGCCTTCCTTGCGAATCTCAACCCGCTGACTAATTGCCATCAGCGCGAGTGTTTGATTAGCGGGGCCGCGGCTTATTCCATCGATAAAGAGTTCGGCGTCATTTGGAGTTGACGCAATCGTGACATCCGACAGCACTGGCGTAAGTTCAATCTCGATTTCACGCGACTCGTTTGCGCGTGTCGTGAGGCGTGTGTCTTTCGAGCTGTAGCCATTCTTAAAGAAGGTGATCACATGATTGACATCAGGTGCCAGCGCAACCTCAAGCGGCGTTTGTCCCTTAAACTCACCGCCAATGGTGACGCTCGCTCCGCTCGGCTGCGATTTAATAAACACGAGACCATCGGCAGGTTCTAGTTCGACACGCGGGATTAGGAGACTTGTTCCGGCGTCAAGATCGAGCCGCTCCTGCCAAGCCTTGTAGCCTGCAAGTTTAAGCGTAACCTCGCGGCGGCCCTGCAAAATTTCGGCATTAAGCGGTGTTGTCCCCATGCTTTCGCCGTCAACTAAAAGCTCGGCACCCGAAGGTGTCGTTGTAAAACTTACGGTAGCCCACGCCGGCTCAAGCGTTAGTTCGAATGCCTGCTGCTGGCGCCGTCCCTCGATGTCTATCGTTTGTGTCGCCGGCAAGTAGCGCTCGCGGGTGACGCTGATTTCATGGAGACCCGGCTCGACATCGATGTCGATTAGGGGCGCATCGCCTACATCGACGCCATCGATGCGCACGCGCCCGCCGTCAGGTAACGCGTTAATGCTCACGATGCCTGGTAGTTTGCGCATGTCAAAACTGTGTGTCTGCGCCGCGTCATCATTGATAACAAGCGGTGCAATTTCGTCGTGAAATCCAGGGTTACTTAGCACAACCGTGTACTCACCCGAACGCATCAGATAACGTGCGCCGACGCGCAGCGCAAAGCCGTTTTCGATCTTAATCTGCGCGGTAATTGGGTTTACCCCAACGAGAACTGATTTTGCTGTAAGCACGAACCACGCCGAGATAAGCGCAGCTGAACCAAAGCAGGCAACAAACACGTGCAGCCACCTGAAGCGATAAGAGAAACCGCGTTTGGCTTCGGTAACTGGCTCAAAGTCGATGACTTCGATTTCTTCGTCGTGGAGTTCACTCATCTATTAGCGTCCAAGCGCACTGCTTATGGCTTCACTACAGCGCACAATCACAACCGCAGGCGTTAGCCCAAACCCGACGGTAAATTCTTCGCGTACCTCGCGATAGCCTGCACGACGGCCTACTGCGGCATAGGTGCCTGGCTTGAGATCGACGCGCGTTTGTTCGAACGTGCCGAGGTCAGAAACCCGCAGCAGTGTTACCTCGGTAAGACCGTCGGAGATAAATCGAATTGACACCGGCACCTGTGAGTTTTCGAGCAGTACCTGCAGTTCGTCGAGTTGACTGATTAGCCGCGGGCCCGGAGTTTCAATAGCACGGCCGGTAAAATAAATATCGCGTGTCTCATCAAACACCGCCTGCTCGGCAAACCGTTCTGGCGAGTCGAGTGCGGCGATTAATAGCGCATCGAGTCGTGCACGTTTTTCGGCGTAGTCTAGTGCTCGGTTAATTGTAGGTAAGGTCGCGTCGATGGCAACAATTGCTTGGTAGTCAACAACGGCCTCCTGCCATGCCTCGTTAGCCTCCGCTGTCTGCGCACGCTGCTGCAGTTTCGCTATTTTTGCATTGGTGATTTCAGTTTCGGTTTGCACAATGGCTGCGCGGGCTTCGTTCTCAGAAACACCAAGTTTTGCCGCGGCCTCGAAGCGTGCGATCGCCTCCTCTGGATTCCCGGCCTGCAGCTGGGCGTATCCTTCGGACATCATCGCGGCGAAGCGCTCCTGCTGTCGGTCTGCGCGAGCCTGCGCGAGCGCTTGCTGCGCCTCGATGCTATAGGGATCTAATTCGACTGCTTGTTCCAATATCGAGACCTGCTGCGCGGGATTGCCTGCAGCACGTTCTGCCGAGTCGAGTAGCGCGATCAGTTCTTCTAGCGCTAACGCGCGCGTAAGACCGATCTGTGCCTCGTTGTCCGAAACACCGGCGGCAAGATCGACTAGTGATTCTTCTAGCACGACGGCGAGCTCGAAGGCGGCGATCGCTTCATCAGCGTCGCGCGCGATAAGCGCCTGTTCGCCGCTTATGAGCGTTTGCTCGAGCACTGTCGGCACCGACGTTTTTGTCTCTGTTAGCTGGGCAAGCGCCTGTTGGTAGGCCTCGCGCGCGCTGCCAAATTCTTGTACGCGGTAGCTCTCGTCACCCTGAAGCGCCAGCGCGAGTGCAGCGTCGTAGTCGGTTTGCGCCCACTGCGTAACTTGTAACGCGTCGAGTTCTGATTGCACGGTCAGCAACTCGGCAAGTACGTCTTGGGCCTCTTTGCGCTCACGCGCGCGCTGCGCTTCTAAAAAGGGTGATACGCCGGGCTCGGTGCGTTGTGCGGTTGTCATTGGGGCTACGGCAAGCGACTCTTCGACCCGACGCTCGAGCGGCAGTTCGTAGTCTTCGACGATACCAGGCAATACAAAGATCACGAACAAAGCGAGCAGCACGAGGACACCCATCCCTGCCCACACCCACGGTGGCTGACTCTGCTTTTGGTCCGAGAACTGATCGAGGGGCTGCGGCTCTTTATTTAGCTGCGGCTCTTTATCTAGCTGAGGCTCTTTATTTAGCTGAGGCTCTTTATCTAGCTGAGGCTCTTTATTCAGCAGACGCTCTTTACTTAACTGCGGCGCATCCTGCTGCTCGGGGGCAGTCGGGCTTTGTCCTACACCTGCAGGCGTGTTGTCGACGCTCTCGCTGGGGTCGTCGAAGCGGTCGTTGTGATCTGGCATCGCTGTCTTCTTTGGCTTGTCGCGTTACGGAGTTGTTTAAAGCTGGCCGGTTTCGGCCGCATAGATGTCGGCTAGTATCTCACGCCACTGCGCGTACTGCTCCTCTACCGTACCCGTAAGCGTAATCGTGCGGTCTTCGAGATCGATGACTCGCGGGGCCACTTCGTTCTCGAGCGATTCGCCGAGTTCTTGCAGAGATTCGAGATGCATTTTCGCCTCGGCGAGCTTGTCGAATCCGCTTTTTATCACATAGGCACCTGCGCCTGCGCCAATCGCACCGCCGGTCTGTGTAACATAGTCCTGACCATTAGCCGCGGCGGCAATACCACCAAGAAGCACCGCCGTACCCGCGATAAAGCGGCGTCGCGCCGAGCCTTGTAACTCACGCAGTGTCATCGTGGCGTCGTAGCTCTGCTCGCGCCAGGAGTCGTAAGGGATGCGCATTTCTCGTGCATAGGTCGCGTAATAGTCTTGGACAGTGTCAATGTACATAAAATCCCGCTCGCGGATGCTGCGCACGCGGTAGAGAAGGGGATCGTTTTCCGCCGGCAGCGCGGATATCTCATACTGCCCGCTGCGGTTTTGCGTGAGGTAGTCGCTAAACGCGTCCGGCGCAAAACTGCGTGCGAAACGCAGCTCCGATATCGTTCGGATCTCCGTGATTTCCGCAGGCTCTAGGTTGCGCTCGAGATAGACCAGAAGGTCATTCGCGATTGCGTTGTAGATGACCTGAAAAGGATCGTTCTTTTGACGCTCGCTGGGCTCATAGCTGAAGCGGCTCACAACTTCGTCGTAGTCTTTGGTATACCATGCGCGGCCGCTCGAGTCGGAAACGTTGACTCGCAGGGTCATCGCCTCACCGTCGGAGTGGAGGACCGTGCCATTGAGCACCACGTCGATCGGGCTCTGATCGTTGGGCAGCACGCGCACGATGCCCCAGTTGCCCGATCGCTGCAGCGTCTCGGCGAGCATGTAGGGCACGTAGCGCGATTCCGCGACGCGGATCTGCGCGTTGGTCGTTTCTTCTTCGCGGCGAGTTAGCCCGTCTAAACCTGGGTCGAAGATAGCCACCCCAATGTCGAGCAGAAATTCTTCGGCAACATTTTCGCTCGCCCGCTGAATCGGTGTGTAGCTTGTAGATTTTACGGTATGGGTCGCGCAGCTTGTTAGCACAAGTGCGCCCATCGCGATCAACACGGCTTTCGCATTAAGCCGTTTTAACGCGGTCATAAGAAACGAGAAACTTGAAGCGCGCGCGATGGCGCGATGCCTCGGACTCCCCGCCTTCATTGATTGATTGTTCATCACTTTTTCTCTCAATTTCTCTGACTCTGACTGTGTGTCTGACTCTGTGTCTCTCGCGCTTTATGGCTCTCAATTTCTCATCATCAATCTTTGTGCATGAGAGACACCGCCGCGGTAGTTTAGTTTCCGCTATCTCCAAGACCCGTATAGTTTCGATACTCCTGCCATAGCGCTTCTCGTAACTCGGGATCTGGCTCGCTCATTGCCGCCTCGCGTAGCTGGCGTGCAACGACGTCATCGTCGCGGCCACTTGGAATGTCCTCGGGTGGCGGGAATGTCTCTGTATTCTGCGATCCTGGCATGGGCGGTGCCTGCGTTGCTACCTGCGGCAGTCCGTTCGCTCCCGGTGCGCCGAGAATCTGCGGCATTTGCCCGCCACCTCCTGCTCCGCTCTCCGCACCCGGCTGATCGCCCGCGCCCGCCTCATTGCTTTCGGCCTGAGCGCGCTCGCGTTCGCCGAGAATGAATCCATCGAAGGTTTCGTAGCCGCGGCGCAGCTGTTCGTCGAGAATCGCCGCCTGCTCTGAAGTAGTCATCGCGCCAGTGCCGCGTGCCGCTTGGCCGGTACCGGCGGCAGCAGTGCCCGATTCCATAGCATCTGCAGAGCCGCTTGAGGTATTTCTCCCACTTAGTATGCCATCTGGCAGCGTATCAAGGCTGTAATCACCACTAGGAGACCCTAAAACCGATGATCCTGAACCTAAAACACCACTTTGTGGTCCTAGGTCGCCCGTCGAAGTGTCCCTTGTCGCTGCATCGGTAGACCCGGCGGTGTCGGCGCCTGCGCTTGGCCCATCGTCGCCCGGCAGGTTGCCACGGTTTGGCAGACCCGCGCTGACGCTTGGCATGGCGCCCGATTGCCCGCCGCTAGACTGGGATCCGGCGGCTGTATTGGACGCGCCGGCGTCGCCGCTTGAGCCAGAGGGCATGCCGGCAGACGAGCTGGATGAAGAACTGGGCGAGGAACTCGAAGCCGAGCTTGAAGAGGTGCTCGAAGAAGAACTAGAAGACGAGCTAGACGACGGCATGGGTGGCTGCGACGACGATCGTGACGACGAGGCAGACGGCATCGACGGTTGCGACGACGACTGCGACGAGGACGGCATCGAAGGCGATGACGGCATGCTAGGAGAGCTACTCGACGAACTGGGGCTGCTTGGCGATGGCATAGACGCCGAGGACGACGAACTCTGGCTCTGCGACTGACAGGCGGCAACGAGAAGCCCTAGACTAAAGACTAGACTGCTGCGCACGCCCGCTCGAAGGCGACTGGCGTTAGTTGATTGCGCTGCTTGTTTCATATTTCTGTCCTTGGCTAATTGGCTTAAAAAGCTCAGTGTAGCGTTTCTGCATTGAGCTAATCGGCTTGCGTCAGGCGGCCAATGTAGTCGACACATTTATACTGCTTAGACATATACTCTATACGGCTAAGCGCGATAAACCCTTCAGCGACGTTAGCTTTGATCACATTTAATCTTTCTGTCGCATTTATATCTCACCCAAGCTGAAGCCGGGCTTAATACCAGTATTGATACCTGAACACATTCCCCTCGGAGCGCTGCGGGACGCCTTCCTTGATGATCGGTCTGAAATAAGAGTTTCGCACCATCCGCCGCAGTCGGCTCAGCTGATCTTTGTTGTCTTCGGTCTCGGCGGAGATTACCCGCACATCTCGAACAATACCTGAGTCATTTACCTCAAAGATGATGTCGGCGTAGTCAGAATCAAGTGGCTCTTCGCTTTGCAAAAACGTGTCGATCTCATGGAGGTTGTTCTCTTCACCAACGAAGCTCGGCATAGGCACGACTCGACCAAAATAGGCTTTATGCAGCGCATCAGCATTAGGTTGATTCGCAAGCAGGCGCCACGCGTTACCGTACTGTTCCTCGGCGGCTCGGCGGCGTCCAAAAATCAAATACCAGTCGGCGAGATTGGTAAACGCATCGGCGAGGGCAAGCACATCGTCTCGCTTGTCGAGTTCGTAAAGAAGAATCTCTGTAAGCGCCTGCGCACCACTTGAGTAACCTCGCGATTCATACTCATCAGGTTGACCAAGGTGGACGCGGTTGACTGCAAGCTCGTTGCGAAATTGGGGGCTTCCGAGCTCTGCCATCATCTCGGGGTTGCGTGACAATAAGTAGGATGAGTTCGCGATGCCGCGAAGGTAGATGACAAAGCGTTCGTCCTGACTACCATAATAGGTTTTCACCATATTCGCAGCAGCGTTCCAAAACATGAGCGCATTGTTAAGCCGCATGCCTAGCGCCTCACCATGCCCTAAATGAAACGCGCGCAAGTTCCACTCGGCGATACTGCTTAGCACTGGAATGAGGCGAGGATCCCGAGAGCCATAGGCGCGACGCTGAATGTAATAAAGATATTCGAATGTCAGATCGGCGTCTTGCCACTGATTTAGTGCAAGATAGCTTTGAATTTTACTTTCTATAGCAGGCACCTGCTCCACTGCGTGCAAGCCGAGATTAATACGATTAATATGTACCGCTCGGTCGAATAATTTGATCGCTTCTTCGTGCGAGCCTTGCTGCTGCAACAACGTGCCAAGCGAGTAGAGCTCTTCGATTAGATCGCTATTCCATACACCACCCTCGCCTTCGAGTTCGGCGATAACAGCGTTGTAGTTATCAATCGCTTCGAGCCGCGCGATGGCTTCTGCCGAGTCCTGCGTAAGCGCGGCTTCATTATCCAGCGTGGAAATTTCTTTGAGTGGTGTTTGTTGGATCGACTGGTTCTCCAATCTCGTGTTCACGCCGCCGCGAATCAGCGGTGAGCGCCCAGCTATCGAATACTCGCGCGCGGGATTTTGAAAATTTTGTTTGAGCGTCCACAGACGTGTCGCACTCGAAAGACTTGTAGCGAGATTAACAGGAATACTCCGCGGAAACGGACTCGCCACGATGAGCGGTGTCGGTGAACCCAGGTATTTGAGCGCTGATTGCGCGCGACTCTTTACCGGGACATCGCCCTGCTCGGCGGCTTCGGTCAGCGCTTGCTGCGGGTTAGCGTTAGTGGCAAGAGCCTCTGCCGCGCCAGACTCTTGTGCGGCGGCGAGGCCTGCACCGCTTACTAGAAACAAACTCATTGCAATCGCGAATGGGCGTTGCGCGCGTTTGCAAGATTCAAACGCGTTCCCTGCCCTTGGCGAGAAGGACAGCGTAGCAGCGAGAAGTCTTGCGCAATGATGCAGCATGGAGGTCGTCGTACCCTGCCTTTTGATTGATTAACGTTATTCTAACGATTGAGCTTACGATGTCCCGTGGCGCTGGGATCAGCTCGCTCCCGCCGATTTATCACTCGTTTTCCGTGTCTTTTATACACTTGGGGGTTTTCGCTGTAAACGACAGCCTCAGCGTTTACTGAGCTCGATATTGCCGAGCGCATCGCGTTTTGCACACCACCCCGGTGCAACGAAAGTAGTGGCGGCTAACTCGACGATAACGAGCGGGCCTTCGTGTTCGCGGTCTCCGAGCGCGTCACGATGAATACTTGGATAGACGCTGCCCGGAAGAGTGAGCGGCGAACTAGCGTCGCCGTTCGCGGCGACACTGGGCAAAACCAGTTCGGCGCCTTGAGCGGTTACCGTGACGCGCAGGTTAACCAGTTCGAGATCGGTGTCGTGATCATAACCATAGCGCTGTCGGTGAAGTGCGACAAACGCCTGCGTTGCCTGCGGACGAGACTCCCATGGCACGTTTAGCGTGTACGACTGACCTTTGTAGCGTAGATCGACACTCGGTGATGCCGTTAGCGGCGCCTGCGCACCCTCGGCAGTGAGTTCGGCGCGTCCCTGCGCGTCGAGATCGGCTAGCCCGCGTTCGATTTCGGCGTCGCTGAGCGCATCAAGCAGCGCAGTCGCTGTGCGCGAGTGCTGGCGTCCGGGCTGCGCGACAATCATGCCGAGCGCCGACAGGACGCCTCCATGCACTGGCACCAGCGCACGCGTCATATTCATCGCCTCGGCAAGCGCGCAAACGTGCAGACCGCCGGCGCCGCCGAAGCTGGTCAGCGTAAAATCCTGCGGATCGTAACCCCTATTTACCGAGATCAATCTGATTGCCCCAGCAATTTGTTCGTTGGCCACGGCGAGCACGCCCTCAGCGGCTGTTTTTGCGTCGACGCCCATGGCTGCGCCGAGTGCTGCGAGCGCGCTCGTTGCTGCCTGTCTGTCGAGCTTGAGTCCACCGGCGAGTGTCGTCTCTGCTGAAATTCGGCCGAGCACTAAGTGGGCATCGGTGACCGTGACCTCAGTGCCGCCCAGCCCATAGCATACGGGACCGGGCGATGCGCCAGCAGAGCGGGGCCCAACCTGCAGCATGCCGCCCGCGTCCAGCGCCGCTATCGAGCCGCCGCCCGCACCGATTGTGTGCATATCTACCATGGGCACGCCAACTGGCATGTCTGCAATCCTGCCTTCGTTCGTGGTCACCGGGGGGCCATCGAGCAACGCGACGTCGGTTGATGTCCCACCCATATCGAAGCTAATGAAACGGCTATTGCCACGCTGCAGGCCGAGCGCATGCAGCGCAGTGAGCCCGCCCGCGGGACCGGAGAGTAATAGATTAACCGCCGCCCGCGACGCCTTGGTCGCCGCGATTGTCTCGCCGCTCGACTGCATTATCTGCAGCGAATTTTCTCGAAGCGCGTCTTCGAGTGTTGAGAGGTAGCGATAGACAATAGGGCCGAGCGAGGCGTTGAGCCATGTCGCCACGCCACGCTCGTACTCCTTGTACTCGGGCAGCACGCGCGACGAACGGCTTACCAGCACTGCAGGCAGCGCGCGCTCGATTGCCGTCTCGATGCGCTGTTCATGATGTGGCGCCAAAAAAGAGAACAAGAGATTGATCGCCACGGCTTCGGGTTTGAGCGCGTCGAGCTGCTGCACTACCGCGTCTATAGCCGCATCGCTAAGGGGCTCAATCTCGCTGCCGTCAGCCGCGATCCGCCCTTCAATCTCGAGGCACAACTCGCGGGGCACTTTCACTCGCGCAGGTTCAGGTTCCAAAGCATAAAGTTTTGACCGCGTCTGCCGCCCGATTTCGAGCATGTCGGCAAAGCCTTTGTTAGTGACGAAGGCTGTCCGCGCGCCCTTGCCTTCTAACGCGGCATTAGTTGCGACCGTGCTGCCGTGCACAATGCGTAGCGCGCCGCTGTCGAGGGCGGCCTGCAAACCCATTTCGCGAATACCGCGTAGTATTGCCTGCTCGGGTGCTGCCGGACTCGAGAGTGTTTTGTGTATGCGAATACTTACTTCGCCACTGTCTTCGAATTCCGCGCAGACGAAGTCCGTAAAGGTGCCACCGGCATCGATGCCGAGTAGAATGCGGGTTGGGGAAGGCGTGTTGGCTTGCGTCATAAAGAGACTGAGTTCCAGCGCTTGTCGTTCCCTGAGTATCGCATAAACGCCTCCGAGTTTATCGTACGGATGCCGCCGGTTTTATGACACAGTGTTGAAAGAGGAGGCGTCTTGCCTGAGTTACCCGAAGTTGAAACAACCCGACGCGGCATCGAGCCCCACATTGCGGGTAAGCGGATCAGCAAAATGCTTGTGCGTGAACGCCGACTGCGCTGGCCTATACCCAAAGCGCTCGAAGCACAACTCGCCGGCCAAAAAGTCGACAGCGTCGAAAGGCGTGGTAAGTATTTACTCCTACGCATCAACACAGGCAGTCTGATCGTCCACCTCGGCATGTCGGGCAGCCTGCGCGTCCTCGAACCCGGCATTCAGCAGCCGCTGAAGAAACACGATCATGTCGAACTCGTCTTCGATGACGACACCGTGCTGCGTTATCACGACCCGCGGCGCTTCGGCTGCATCCTCTGGCAAGAGGATCCGGTGAGTGAGCACCCACTTATCGAATCCCTCGGTCCCGAACCACTCAGCGCAGACTTTGACGCCCGCTTGCTGTTCGCCCGCAGCCGCGGTCGGAAGGCGCCGATCAAGACCTTTATTATGGACAGCAAAGTCGTTGTTGGAGTGGGGAATATTTACGCCAACGAGGCGCTTTTCTTCGCCGGCATCAATCCGCAACGTGCCGCCGGCAAGGTGTCGCTTGCCCGCTATGAAAAACTGGTCGAGTGCATTAAGCGCGTGCTGGCACGAGCTATAGAAGTAGGCGGCACAACGCTTCGGGACTTTACTGGCAGCGATGGCAAACCTGGTTATTTTGCGCAGTCGCTGCAGGTCTATGGTCGCGCGGAGCAGCCTTGCAATCTCTGCAAGGCGCCATTAAAAGAAATCAGGCTGGGACAGCGCAGCACGGTTTACTGCACACGCTGTCAGCGCTAAACGCGCGAATAGGCTTTCATCGCTTCGACCACGGCAGGATGCGCGAACTTAGAGATGTCGCCGCCATAGGACGAGATTTCGCGCACGAGCGTCGACGAGATATACGACAGGTGCTCGGCCGGCGCTAAGAAAACCGTTTCAATGCTCGGATCCAAGACACGGTTCATGCCCACAAGCTGAAACTCATATTCGAAGTCGGCTACCGTGCGCAAGCCGCGTAAGATGATTTTCGAATCGACCTCTTGCACAAACTGAATCAGCAAGCTTTCGAAGGCGCGCACCTCGACGTTAGGCAGATGCGCGAGCACTTCTTGAGCCAGCTCGACGCGCTGCTCGGTCGGCATCGCGCTGCTCTTTTGCCGGTTAGAACTTACAACGCCTACAATAATGCGATCGAAAAGCCCCGCAGCGCGTTCCACAAGATCCGTGTGGCCATTAGTAATCGGGTTGAAAGTTCCGGGATATACGGCAGTTTTCATAAATTCTCTCTTGTGGGCGTCTCGTCGGTCTTGTTATTAGTTGAGTGTCTTTAGTGACCGGAGTCGCGGCATTCTAGCGAATCGACTGGCGCGGCTCAATCGCGGGGTTTGCCACCAACGCATGCGAGCCGCTTGCCTAAGTTGCTTGTAACAAGGTTGAGTGAACTGCACCTGCGCGTTTCGTTTTGCGTTCGGTCCAGTTAGCAGGCAGCGCTGCAGCGTCAAGCGCCTCGGCTGATTCGATATAAACGAGCGCGCCTGCTGCTAGACAGCCGGACTCGGCGAGCGCATGCGCTGCCTTGGCCTGCCAATTAGCGTCGAAGGGTGGATCGACAAAAACAATATCGAATGCCGACTTGCCCGCCTGACGAGCAAGCCAGCTGAAGGCATCGGCTTCGATAATCTGCACGGCCCCCGCTGCCAGCGCATCACGATTGTCACGCAGTGCGCTTGCGACAATTTTCGCCTTCTCGACCATCACTACGCTCGATGCACCCCGCGAAGCCGCTTCAAATCCCAGCGCACCGCTACCGGCAAAAAGGTCGAGTACACGCGCAGCAGGTATCGCCGGCTGCAGCCAGTTGAACAGCGTCTCGCGGACACGATCGGCGCTAGGGCGAAGGCCGGCGGCATCGGGGAAATTGATTTTACGGCTGCGTAAGTCGCCGCCGATAATCCGGACGCTACCGCCGGGGCGTTTTTTGTTCGTGCTCATGCACTGAGTGTAACCGCGATAGGTAAGTTTGACTAAGTTTGACTAAGTTTGAGTAAGCTGCACAGCATCGCAGTGCGATTGCCGGATTGAAAAGTGGTAGCATAGCGGCGCTCAGCAATCAGGGCGCCTTAGTAACAGCTAGAGACTCACTCATGTTCGGCTTTGGAAAAAAGAAACGACAGCAGGAAGACGCACAGGCGATCGAGTCGTCCAGTGTACCCGAACAGAGCGCTGACTCTGCGGTGGTGACTGCCCCAGAGCCGACCGCCGAGAACCAGCCGCTCGAAAGCGCGCCAGAGCAAAGTGCGGTGACCGCGGAGGAATCGGAACAGCCGAACAAGCGCGGCTTCTTCGGCCGACTTCGCGATGGCCTCAGCCGCACGCGCAGCAAACTCAGCGATGGCCTCGGCGCGGTCATACTCGGGCGCAAAGAAGTTGATGCAGCGCTACTCGATGAGGTAGAAACGCAGTTACTTACCGCAGACGTTGGACTCGAAGCAACCGACGCCATCATCGAAGGACTGCGCGCCCGCCTCGGACGCAAACAGCTCGCCGACGCCGATCAATTTATGGCCGCTCTCCGCGAAGAACTGCGCGCAATATTGGCGCCCTGCGACGTGCCATTGGTTATCGACACGAGCAAAAAACCCTTCGTTATTCTGATGGTCGGCGTCAATGGCGTTGGCAAGACCACCACCATTGGCAAACTTGCCAAGCGCTATCAGAACGAAGGCCACAGCGTGATGCTCGCCGCCGGCGACACCTTCCGCGCCGCCGCCGTCGAGCAACTGCAGGTCTGGGGTGAGCGCAATGCGGTGCCGGTCGTGGCGCAGCAAACCGGCTCAGACAGTGCATCGGTTATTTTCGATGCCTTTCAGTCGGCCAAAGCGAAGGGCATAGACATTCTCATCGCCGACACCGCGGGCAGATTGCATACAAAAGACAATCTTATGACCGAACTCGAGAAGATTGTTAGGGTCTTAAAGAAGCAAGACGCGCGCCTGCCCGACGAAGTTCTGCTGGTGCTCGATTCGACTACAGGCCAGAACGCACTGGCGCAGGCCGACAGCTTTCATAAGTCGACGACCCTCACCGGATTGGCGCTCACCAAACTCGATGGCAGCGCGAAGGGCGGCGTCGCGTTTGCCCTCGCTAAGCGCCTTGGCGTTCCGCTCAGGTTTATTGGGGTTGGCGAGCAAATCGACGATCTAAGGCCTTTTAACGCGCATGATTTCGTCGCAGCGCTGTTTGGCGATGAGGCGAGTTCCTCGGACTCGTAGCGCCTAGACAAAAAAAGATCACGAGCTAACCACAAAAGCCAAACACGCGTGTCAATGAAAGGAGCGAAGGGCTGAGCCCTTACCCGAATGATCACATTCGACAGAGTCAGCAAACGCTATCCCGGCGGTCAGCAAGCATTGGCCAATCTGACCTTTAGCCTCGCGCGAGGTGAGTTTGCGTTTGTCACCGGCCACTCAGGTGCAGGCAAAAGCACTCTGCTCAAACTCGTGCTCGGCATCGAGAAACCCAGCGGTGGAAATCTTGTCGTTAACGGCAATGAAATGAGCCAAATTTCGCCCAAAATGCTGGCCTTACATCGACGCCAGATCGGTACTGTGTTCCAGGACCATCAGCTACTCAACGACCGTAGCGTCTATGATAACGTCGCACTGCCGCTCGAGATTTCGGGTCTCGACCCGCGCGAGGGCAAACGACGAGTCCGGGCGGCGCTCGACAAAGTAGGTCTTTTGTCTAAAGAAAAGCTGCTGCCTATAGCGCTTTCTGGTGGCGAACAGCAGCGCGTGGGGATTGCACGCGCCGTCGTAAACACCCCGCGCATCATCCTAGCCGACGAACCGACCGGCAATCTCGACCCCGAATTATCGGCTGAGATCATGGCGCTATTCGCGCAGTTTATGAGCGTAGGGGTGAGTCTTCTTGTCGCAAGCCACGATCGCGCGTTAATCGATAGCCTCGGTTACCGTATCCTAACACTCGAAGAAGGCCGGTTTAGCGCCGAAGCAAACCCTCACCCAGCAGGCGGTTCAGCCAATGAGCACTAAGCCTTCGGCTACCGCGAGCCTTAAACGCGTGAGCAAGCTTGCCGAACACCGCCGCGAATCGGCGCGTGCTCTGTCACGACTGCGGTCGGCGCCTGCCGCAACGCTGATCACGCTGCTAGTCATCGGCATTGCCCTGCTTTTGCCCGCACTGCTACTTCAGCTGCAGCGCGCGATGTCAGCCGGCATTGTCGCGCTCGAGTCTGAAGCGAGCATCAGCGTGTATCTCGACCTGGGCGTCAGTGATGACGACACCAAGCGCGTAAGTGAACAGATACTTAATCTTGACGAGGTCGACTCTCTCGAGATCATTACCCCTGCCCAAGCGCTCGCGCAGCTGGGCGAGACCGCGGGACTCGATAGCGAATTTATCGCCTCGTTTGATAGTGAAGTAAGCACTCGCTCTCGAAGTGAAGTCAGTGATACTCGGTTCAATCCCAGAAATCCGCTCCCAACTACTCTCATTGTTTCTGCCCGCGTGAGCGGCGACGAAACGCTCGGCGAGGCAGCGGAACGTCTCGCTACTGAGATACGCGGTGTCGAGCTCGTCGAAAGTGTGGCAGTTGAGGGCGCATGGCTTGCACGTCTTCAGGCGCTCACGCAGATCATTCGCCGCGCAGCGCAGCTCCTCAGCTTGCTCATGGCGGTGGGGCTGCTCACCGCAATCGGCAACACCATCAGACTTTCGGTAGAACAGCGGCGGGACGAGATTCGCGTGAGTAAACTCATTGGGGCAAGTGACGGCTATATCGCTCGGCCGTTTCTCTATTTGGGGCTATTCTTGGGGATTGGCGGCGGTTTGCTGGCGTGGCTGCTACAGCTTATCGTTGTGGGTCTTATAGGTTATGAGGTAGGCCAGTTTCTGGCACTTTACGCTGTCGTGGACGGCAACACCGGGGCATTTGAGCTAGGCGAGGGGGTGCAGCGCGCTGGGCGAGAACTGGGACTCTTCCTTAGCGCGGGTGGGTTGCTCGGCTGGGTTGCCGCATTAGTTGCTAGTCGACGAGCAATAGCCGCCTGCGAGCCCTAGTCCGGCCCTTGAAACTTTGCTAACCGACACTATATCTATTCGAGATCAATATCCTTTGTCGCCACAGCGCGATACTGGACTTGAGTGAGCCGGACTGCGAGGGACCCAACAGGGCACTCTAACCACTCTCTCAATGTTCTTTGCCATCTCAACGGGCTTTGTTATTAGGCGAGACGGCCGAAAAAGTGCTAAACTACTCGGCCGTCGACAGATTGCAGAGCAATTGATCTCGACTGCTAGCGCTTGCGTAAAGGCTAGGTAGATGAGGGATCAGCCCTTTAAAACTGAGGAAAACGACACAATGAGCACAAGCTTCCAAGGAAATACAGGTACGAGCCTTCAGGCATTCGATCCTTCCTTTGGGCCTAATACGCCGGGAAGAGACCTGTCTGCGTACATGACGTCGGTCAATAGCATTGCTATATTGACTCCTGAAAAAGAGCTCGAACTCGCCAAACAGTATTACTATGAAGACAACGTAGACGCTGCGCGCCAGCTCGTACTCGCGCACTTACGCTTCGTTGTCCATCTCGCCAAATCTTATTCTGGCTACGGGCTTTCGCAAGCCGACCTCATTCAAGAAGGCAACGTTGGCCTCATGAAGGCGGTAAAGCGCTATAACCCCGAAGTCGGCGTGCGCCTTGTCTCCTTTGCGGTGCATTGGATTAAGGCCGAAATGCACGAATTTATTCTGCGTAACTGGCGTATCGTGAAAATCGCCACAACAAAGGCGCAGCGCAAACTTTTCTTTAACCTTCGCAGCTCCAAGAAGCGTCTAGGCTGGTTAAGCAACGACGAAGCCGACGCGGTAGCGGAAGATTTAGGCGTTGACGTGAAAGTTGTACAGCAAATGGAAGGGCGCATGGCGTCATACGACATGGCCTTCGACGCTGACAACGACAGCGACGACGACGCGGCGTTCAAAGCGCCTGCGTACTTTCTAGAAGATCAGAGCTCCGATCTCGCAGCCCAAATCGAAGAAGAGGAGTGGGAAGAGACAACCAACAACAGCCTTTATCTCGCAATGGAGGGTCTCGACGACCGCAGCAAGGACATTCTCGCTAGCCGCTGGTTGAGCGACGATAAAGCCACGCTGCACGATCTTGCCGATAAATATGGCATTTCTGCCGAACGCGTAAGACAGCTAGAAAAAAATGCGATGAATAAGATTAAGGCTAAGATGGTTGCCTGAATTAGTCAGACGAGTAGAAAGGGGCTTTCGAGCCCCTTTTTTTACGCCTGATTTCCTCGCTTGTCTTTAGACGATTGGTTTAACATCTCACCCGGAACCCCTAGAACTTTGTGCCTCAATATCCGGAAGAATCAACTCTTTGCTACCCGAACGAATCCAAACGCAGCGTCTTATCCTACGCTCCCTCGATAATTCTGACGCCGACGATGTACTGGAATATCAATCCCACTCCGAGGTAACTCAGTTCGTACCGTGGCGGCCGCGAATTAATGCGGACGGCAAGCCGGGTGCAATCATTCGCAAAACCTCAAATTTCGAACGCAAAGGCGATGCCCTGGTGGTGGGATGGGAGCTGCGAGGGGAGAATAAAATCATCGGACAAAATATTCTCACACTCACCTCAGTGGAAGAGCGCACAGCAAATATAGGGTGGGTGACAAATCCTAACTACTGGCGAAATGGCTACGCTGCAGAAGCAACGAGTGCGGTATTAAATCAGACGTTCATCTTAGCTCGCCTTAATAGAATCGATGCGCATATCGACCAGCGTAACCCAAATTCAGCGGCGCTGGCGCAGCGCCTTGGGATGACTCTTGAAGGCGTTTTTAAAGGCGCCAGTTTCATCAAAGGCGACGGCGGCTGGTGCGATATGTGGCTCTATTCGATCTTCGCACCGAGCGGAGAGAAGGTAAAAGGGGTCTGACCCCGTTTTTCCGCACCTTTTTCATCCAATCCCCTACGCAAACGCGATAGAATGCCTCGCATTACTATTCGGACGCACAGCTATGCCAACTCTATTTCTCACACTCGCCGGCATTAACGGCTTTTTGGCCGTGGCCATCGGCGCCTTCGGTGCGCATGCACTGCGCGATAGGCTCACGCCGGAACTGGCGTCGACGTTTCAAACCGGCGTGCAATACCACATGTTTCACACGCTGGCGCTGTTTGGCGTGGGGCTTTTGCTGCTCGCGATGCCACAGGCGACGCTGCCGCGTATTAGCGGGTATCTGTTTACGGTCGGCATCGCGCTGTTTTCGGGCAGCCTTTATGTATTGGCGATTACCGGTATCCGCTGGCTAGGGGCGATTACGCCGCTAGGGGGTCTTTGCTTTCTAGCTGCGTGGGGCTGCCTTGCCTGGTTTGCGGCAACCAGCCAGCTGCAGTCTTAACCTAACCCCCACCCAAAGCAGAGCCTTCATGCAATTCAAGTGGCTACATTGAACAAAAGCGTCATTGAACCAAAGCGAAATTGAACAGAAGCGTTGATTAGAAATTATGAGCACTGACGAAAACAAGATCGGCAGTATTACCGAGGCGATGAACACATCATCCGAGCCGCCCAAGCGAGAGTCTGCCTTAGACAATAGCCGACGTCCGATACGCAGCTATGTGATTCGGGCAGGGCGCTACACTGATGCTCAAAAAGTGGCGATCAACGAACAGTGGGGCAATTACGTGGTGGAGTATGAGCCCCGTTTGTTTTCAACCCACGAGCTATTCGGCAACGATAATCCACTGACGGTTGAGATCGGCTTCGGCATGGGCGACTCACTGCTCGAGATGGCGATGGCAAATCCGCAGCGCAATTTTTTGGGCATCGAGGTGCACAAGCCGGGGGTTGGAAAACTGCTGCACGGGCTCGCCGAGAATGGGGTAAGCAACGTGAAAGTTTTTTGCCACGACGCGAAAGACATTTTGGCGCACTGCATCGGCGAGGGCTGCATTGATACGCTGCTTATTTTCTTTCCCGACCCGTGGCACAAGAAGCGGCATAATAAACGCCGTCTTGTGCAGACTGCGTTTATTGACGGCCTGCTGCCGCTTTTAACTGACTCGGGGCGCATTCATTTAGCCACCGATTGGGAGCCGTATGCCGAGCATATGGTAGAGGCAATGGAAGCGGTGCAGGGTCTCGTTAACGCCAACGGCGCAGGGCAGTTCTGGCTCACGCCAGACAGGCCGGGCACAAAATTTGAGCGCCGGGGAATTCGGCTAGGGCACGGGGTTTGGGATCTGCTCTATTGCAGGCGCTAGCTAAAAATACAGCCGGTGTTCGTGCTCGCGCAGCCAGTCGACAAAGCGATCACTGTTCGGGCACACGGAGTCGACCAACGACCAGAAGCGCTTGGAATGGTCCATGTGTTTTAAGTGGCAAACCTCGTGCGAAATCATGTAGTCGATCACGCTGTTGGGCGCGAGCATAATCAGCCAGTTGTATTGCAGCACGCCCTTTGAGGTGCAGTGGCCCCATTTGGTTTTGGTCTTACGGAACCGGATGTCGGTGATGTTCTTATCCACACCGAGGTGCTGCGCAAGTCCGGTAGCGCGGGGCACGATGTATTCCTTGGCCTTGGTTTGTAGATAATTCTCGACGATTGCCTTGGCTTTTGCTGGCGTGAGTTTGTGGCCTTGTATCACGAAGGTTTTGTCTTCGATTATCACGCGCTCTTTGCGATTGTCGCGAAACTCGATGGTGAGCTCGCGCGCTTTGTACAAAATTTTGCCGCCGTGTTCTATGCGCAACCTGTTTTTGTGCCGCTGGGCTTCGGCAATGAGGCGCTCCTCGATCCAGTCGCGGTGAGTGGCGATGAACGTTTCGACATCGCGCTTGGATGCGCGCAGTGGCACCCGCACCTCAACCCAGCGGTGTTTGACATAGAGGCCGAGTGTCTTGCGCTTTTGGCGTACGATTTCACACTGAAACTGACTCATCGTTTTAGCGGGTAAGACCTCAGAGAAGACGCGCGGTGTTAATGTTCGGCTGCCAAAAAGTGTGGCTCTCTCAACACAGACTGAGTGTAAAGGTCACTCAGCTCGCGTCGAATGAAGTGGATAATAGCGGCTCTGATAGTCGTCTGTATAGAGCCGGGCGCCTCGAATATAATCACGCTCGCCCGCGCTTGAAGTGCGACAAAACTAGGTGAAAATTATGACCGAGAAAAACAGCAGCAACGCACAAACCGACCGTGTGTTTGCGACCGAGCGCCTACCCACGGCGTTCGCTTTCGACGATCAAGTGGCGAGCGTTTTCGAAGACATGATTAACCGCTCGGTGCCGGGCTACAGCACCATCATTTCAATGATCGGCGTGCTAGCAGAGCGTTACTGCGGCGCGGGGAGTACCATTTACGATCTTGGCGCGAGTCTCGGTGGTGCTAGTTTTGCAGTCGCGCAGCAGCTACCTCACAACGACTACCGCATTATCGCGATAGACAATTCGGCAGCGATGACCTCAAGACTTTCTGCAAAACTTGACGCGCTTGATGAGCCCTACCCTATTGAGTGCCGACACGAAGATTTGCGCGACAGTAAGATTGAAGATGCCTCGATGGTTATTCTCAACTTTACCCTGCAGTTTATTGATCCTGCGGCGCGGGAGGCGTTGATGCAAAAGATCTACGACGGCATGCGTCCGGGTGGTCTGCTGGTGATCTCCGAGAAGATCCAGTTCCCCGACCCCGCACTCAACGAACTGTTTATCGACTTGTATCATCGCTTTAAAGAGACTCAAGGTTACAGCAAGCTAGAAATTAGCCAAAAGCGCGCAGCGCTCGAAAACGTGCTGATTCCCGAGACGCTGGCGACTCATCGCGAGCGACTGAACGGCGCTGGTTTCCATTCGGTTGACTGTTGGTTCCAGTGTTTTAATTTCGCGTCGATGGTGGCGTTTAAGTAAGGCGTCTGTAATGACTCACCCTAGTACTTCCCTCGAGCCGGAAGTGTTTGCGCGCTTTTATTCGGCGCAGCTCAACCGCTTTAGCGCGCGCGCGGACACCAAGGAGCTTAGTGTGCTCGCCCAATCGCTCGCCTCCGTAACACCGAGCGCGCTCAATCACGGCGATATAGGCCGCTGGACAAAGGCACTCGACGCCCTGCCCGCCGCACGGCCTTCGAGTATCGAATTAACTTCGGCGCGGCTTGTGATTGGCGATGCGGCCGATCTGCACGACGTGCTGCCGGCACTCGAGTTTAGGGCACAGCTTGAGGCGTTTATCCCCTGGCGTAAGGGGCCTTTTGAGCTGTTTGGCGTAGGCATCGATACCGAGTGGCGCTGCGATTTAAAGTGGGCGCGGCTCGAGAACGCGGTTAGTCCACTCGCCGGCCGCCGCGTGCTGGATGTTGGCAGCGGCAACGGCTATTACGCGTATCGCATGGCGGGCGCGGGGGCGAAACAGGTGCTGGGCATCGACCCGCATGTGCCGTATGTTGCGCAGTTTTTACTCCTTCAGCACTATCTTTCCGAGGTGGCGGTCGACGTTTTACCGATCACCCTCGACGATTTTCCCGAACGCTGCGGCGCCTTCGATACCGTATTTTCGATGGGCGTGCTCTACCATCGACGCTCACCGATCGACCATCTGCTGCAGCTGCGTGACTGCCTGCGAAGCGGCGGCGAGCTGGTGCTTGAGACGCTATTTGTGGAGGGTGAGGAGGGTTATAGCCTCATCCCGCAGGGCAGCTACGCGCGGATGCGCGGCATTTGGTTTGTGCCGACGATTGCGACGCTGACGGCGTGGATCAGCAAAGCGGGATTCGATGGAGTGCGTGTGGTAGATGAGTCGGTGACCACCACCGACGAGCAGCGCGCGACTGCATGGATGCCCTATGAGTCGCTCGCAGATTCGCTGGACCCAAACGACAACAGCCGCAGCATCGAGGGCCATCCTGCGCCGCGGCGCGTGGTGATTGTGGCGACGAAACGTTAATTGCCTTTCTAAGTGCAATGGCGACGGCCAAACCGCAGGCGCAAAAAAGCCGGCCTTCGTTAACCCTAAGTGTTTGCTTGGGGTAGCCGAATGCCGGCATTTTCGCGCGGCTCTTGGTTCTCTGATCAGGGCTTACGCGCTCTGGTCAAGACTCAAGAGTCTAAAAGAAGTTCTTGCCACTACACCATCCTAGTAACGGCGCATCGGCGAAGGCGAGTAAGCGTGCTTACTTGATCTTGGCTTCTTTGTAGATAACGTGCTTACGAACGACGGGATCAAATTTCTTGATTTCCATCTTATCGGGCATTGTGCGCTTGTTCTTATCTGTCGTGTAAAAGTGACCAGTCTTGGCGCTGGACACTAAACGGATCTTGTCTCTCATAGCTTTAGCCTTGCGTATCAGCTCGCTGACGAGCTCTAGTTGAAGCGCTAGCTCGAAGGTTGCTTAAACCTTCGCGCCATTCTTGCGGATATCAGCCAGTACCGAATCGATACCCACCTTGTCGATAATGCGCATTCCCTTCGTTGAGATACGCAGCTTGATGAAGCGCTTCTCAGACTCAACCCAAAAACGGTGAGATTGAAGATTGGGCGAGAACCGACGTCTGGTCCTGTTGTTAGCGTGGGATACGTTGTTCCCTGTAATTGGCTTCTTGCCAGTTACCATGCAAACCCTAGACATGTTGCTGCCTCGTATAACCTGTTTAACCCTAACCCAGCTGGGCTGCGCCTCACAGTAGTCTTAGTGAATTGTAATGAACTTGTGTTTCCTGCCGTAAAGTCACCGCGAGGTGCCGACCGAGTCAGCGCGACGGGGATGTCGGCAAAAAAGAGCTGCGTTTTATACCAAAAGCACCAGTAGATAGCAAACGAAAGCGTGGTTTTGACGCACTAAAGCGTCAATTATTCGCCGCTCTCGAGCCGCCTAGGTGCTCGTGTCTCGCTAGACCACTATACCTAGTTTTTCTGTTAGCCACGCGCACAGAAGTCGCGTCGTTTTCAGACGCGAGCCCGCGCATTAGATTAGCCCCCGCTCGGCCAGCGACACGACCTGCGAGTGTCCGATAATTAAGTGATCGAGGACCCGCACATCGACCGTGCCAAGCGCGTCTCTTAGCCGCAGGGTGATGTCGATATCGCAACGACTCGGCTCGGCGATACCCGAGGGATGATTGTGGGCGAGTATTACAGCCGCGGCATTATGATAGAGCGCTCGCTTGACCACCTCGCGGGGATATACCGCTGCCGTATCTATCGTACCGGTGAACATATCCTCAAGTTTGACAATATGATGCTGATTGGTGAGAAACAAACAGCTGAATATCTCACGCGGGCAGTCGCGGTAGCGGGCGCGAAAATAGTTTCGGGTTTCGGTCGAATTTTCGAGCACATCGCGCGCAGCCAGAGGCTCGGCGAGATGACGGTGAGACAGTTCGCGGATGATTCCGAGCCGTGCCGCCTTGGCTGCCCCAATACCCGGCGAGCGCAGCAGGCGTTCGCTGTCGGCGCCAAGCAAATTCGCCAGCCCACCGTATTCGGCAAGCAGCGACCGAGCGAGATCGACGGTCGAATGGCCGCGCACACCGGTGTGCAAGACCAGCGCGATGAGTTCGGCGTCGGATAAGTTTTGCGGGCCCTCGGCGATAAATCGCTCGCGGGGCCTTTCGCTTTCGGGCCATGTAGAAAGAGCCATGTCATCTCTTGGAACTAGAGGTGGGTTAGGGGGTGTTAGTTGAGCGTTAGTTGGGTGTTAATTGAGTGCTAGTTAGGTGTTAGTTGGGTGTTAGTTAGGTGTTAGTTGGGTGCTAGTTAGGTGTTAGTTGGGTGCTAGTTAGGTGTTAGTTGGGTGTGATCAGCGAATTCGTTAGTCTATTTTTAAGATTCGGGGTCAGGCTCAGGTTTAATTATAAATATAGGCGGCGCAGCGCAGATAAGCGACTTTTTGCCGGTTTCTATTAGCGGCTACGTGTTTGTTAGTAAGTACTCTCTTCGACGCTTTCGCCTGCTATACTTAGGCAACTTTAATCAGGCAACTTTAATCAATCCCGTCGCTAGCTGCAGCTCGCCGCAAGCAGGCGGACTTGATCGCAATCGACCAGAAGGCACAGTCGCCTCGTTGGAATCATCATGTTGAGTCTTTCTAACAAACGCATACTTTTGGGCATTACCGGCGGTATTGCGGCTTATAAATGCGCCGAGCTCACCCGTCTGTTTATTAAGGCAGGTGCCGAGGTGCGCGTGGTGATGACCCAGTCGGCCACCGAATTCATCACCCCTCTCACGCTGCAAGCGCTTTCAGGCAACCGCGTACATCTCGACCTTCTCGACCCCGAAGCCGAGGCAGCGATGGGGCATATCGAGCTCGCCCGCTGGGCCGACCTCGTACTCGTTGCGCCCGCGACGGCCAACTCGATTGCGCGCATCGCCCACGGCGAGGCCAACGACATACTCACCACGCTTGTGCTCGCCACCCCCGCTGCTATCGCAATTGCGCCGGCGATGAATCAAGGCATGTGGAGCGATGCGCAGACTCAGGCGAATATCGCGGCGCTGGCCGTGCGGGGCTACACGCTCATCGGCCCTGGGTCGGGGGAACAGGCCTGTGGTGATGTCGGCCTCGGACGTCTGTCCGAGCCTGATGAGATTGTCACCGCCTGTGCCGCACTTTTCGACACTGGCGCACTTGCCGGTCGCCACATTGTGATTACCGGCGGGCCGACGCGCGAAGCGTTGGATCCGGTGCGCTATATAAGCAACCACAGTTCGGGAAAAATGGCTCACGCACTGGCCACCGAGGCGGCGGCCGCGGGTGCGCGCGTCACACCTGGCCAGCGGTCCGGTGACACTCGCCACGCCCGAAAGAGTGACGCGCGTAGACGTTGTTAGCGCACAAGACATGCTCGCAGCGACGCTTGAGGTTATTGGCAACTCGGATGTATTTATCGGCGTTGCCGCTGTCGCCGATTACCGACCTGAGCAGATAGCCGAGCAAAAGATCAAAAAAGCGGGCGATGCGATAACGCTGTCGCTTGTTAAAAACCCCGACATCATCGCCGAGGTCGCAAGTCTTACTCAGCGACCAACGCTGGTCGTCGGCTTCGCCGCCGAAACCGAGAACGTCGTCGCTAACGGTCAAGGCAAGCTCGCCGCGAAAAAACTCGACCTGCTGTTCGCTAATCAGGCGACCGATACCTTTAACAGCGACAGCGTCGCGATTACGGCGGTGGATGCTGCGGGGGTCACAGAACTCGCCGTGGGCAATAAACACGTAGTTGCGCGTAAAATGCTGCAACTGATTGCCGAACGCCTCACCAAGTAAAACAGAACGCGCATACGCGCAGCTTAGCTATTAACAAAGAGAGAATCATGTCACTGACGTTAAGTAACGCAAAAAATATTGCGACGGTACTAACCGAAGCGCTGCCCTATATTCAAAAGTTCACAGGCCGAACGATCGTTGTTAAATACGGCGGCAACGCTATGGTCGACGAAGCGCTTAAGCAAAGCTTCGCCCGCGACATCGTGCTAATGAAGCTGGTTGGAATCAACCCTATTGTTGTGCATGGCGGCGGTCCGCAGATCGGCGAATTGTTAGCCAAACTCAACATTGAGTCGAATTTTGTCGACGGCATGCGCGTTACCGACAGACAAACCATGGACGTGGTAGAGATGGTGCTCGGCGGCTTAGTTAACAAAGAGATCGTCTCATTGCTTAACAAAAATCAAGGCAAAGCAGTGGGCATTACGGGAAAAGACGGCAATTTAATCCGCGCGCGTCAGTTAAAACTCAAGGGCGGCGGGGCAGAGATTGGCGGCATCGACATCGGTCAGGTTGGAGAGATTGTCAGTATTAATACCGAAATAATGGAGGTAATGAAGAACAGTAATTTTATTCCTGTTATCGCACCGATCGGTACAGATGAACACGGCGCGAGTTACAATATTAACGCTGACTCAGTTGCCGGTGAACTCGCCCGCGTGCTAGGCGCCGAGAAACTTATCCTACTGACGAATATTTCGGGCGTGCAAGACAAAGACGGCAATGTGCTGACCGGACTAAGCACGCAGCAGGTGGACAGTTTGATTGCCGACAAAACAATTCACGGTGGCATGCTGCCAAAAGTTGAGTGTGCGCTTAACGCCGTGAAAGGCGGCGTACGCAGCGCGACTATTGTCGATGGTCGGGTAGAGCATGCGGTTCTGCTCGAAATATTCACCAACGAAGGTGTAGGCACATTAATCACCAGCGAATCGCTGGGCTAGTCCTGTAGCACCCGCGCTGAAGAGGCGCGGCCCTTACAATTTTACTGAAAAAGAGAAGATGCGAAGCCATGGAAACAACGACTAAGATTTCACGCAAAGACCACATTCTGCAGTCGCTTGCGCAAATGCTCGAAACACAACCCGGCGCGCGTATCACCACCGCGGCACTCGCTCGCGAAGTAGGCGTTTCGGAGGCCGCGCTGTATCGCCATTTCCCGAGCAAGGCGCGGATGTTTGAGGGACTTATTCAGTTTATCGAAGAAACGCTGTTTGCGCGCATTGCGCGATTCGCCGCGGACGAGGGCACAGCAGAGACTCGTATTTACAATATTCTCTCGCTACTTCTCACCTTCTGCGATCGTAACCCTGGCATGACGCGGCTACTCACGGGCGACGCATTAAACGGCGAGAACGATCGCCTCCGCGAACGCATTAGTCAGTTCTACGCGCGTCTTGAAGCACAGATAAAACAGATACTGCGCGAGGCGCAGATTCGGGAAAATTTGAAGCCGAGCATTTCAGCCGCCGCGCTCACCAGTCTGCTGTTGGCCGCAGTCGAGGGACGTCTCGCACAGTTTGTGCGCAGCGGTTTTACCCAGTCGCCTCTCGAGCATTGGGACATTCAGTGGCCGTATCTAAGCGCGAATCTTATGATGCCCTTCGGCATAGACGACGGCTTTGGCAGCAACGCACCTGCGTAACGCATGCGTCGATTAGGCCTTAACGCCGTACTCTTGGCGGTACCGAGAAACGGCCGGTAAAAACTTTTGCAGCTCGGCATTATTGCTCGCTTCGAGATAGTCAATAATGTGATCGAGCTGAATGATGCTGATCACAGGCACACCGTAGTCGCGCTCGACCTCTTGTATCGCCGATAGCTCACCGGTGCCTCGTTCCTGCCTGTCCATTGCAACAGCGATGCCGGCCATCGTCGCGCCGTTGTCAGTAATTATCTGCGCCGCTTCGCGTATAGCAGTCCCTGCAGTGATAACGTCGTCGATCACCAGAGCGCGACCGGCCAATGGCGCGCCAACAATACTGCCTCCCTCACCGTGGTCTTTGACCTCTTTGCGATTAAAACAATAGGGCTTATCAACTCCATGTCCCAAAGAAAGCGCGACAACCGTCGTCGCCGCCAAAGGAATGCCTTTATACGCGGGGCCAAAAAGCACATCGTAGTCGACCTCGGAGTCGAGAATCGCCTCTGCATAGCAGCGCGCAAGAAAGGCCAATTTATCGCCAGTGTTAAATAGCCCAGCGTTAAAAAAATAGGGGCTTTTACGGCCAGACTTCAACGTGAATTCGCCAAAACGCAGAATCTCATGATCGATCACAAAATGCAGAAATTGGCTTTGAAAGTCTTTCATCTTTTGCCCCTATTTTTTATCTTTTGTCGTGGCCGTTAGCCGCGCAGCGCTGCAGTTTGCAAATCGAATAGTTCGCGAATGCCTTTTTCAGCAAGTCCGATCATCTCGAGCAACTGCGCGTGCGTAAAGTCTCCGTCCTCGCCAGTGCCCTGCAATTCGATAAAACCGCCGTTTTCGATCATCACAATGTTCATGTCGGTTTCGGCTGTGGAGTCCTCGGCATAGTCCAGATCGAGCACACCGTGACCTTTATAGATGCCGACTGATACCGCGGCGACCTTATGTTTGATGGGGTCGTCTTTAATTTTTTTGTTGCGCAGCAAATAGTTCACCGCGTCGATTAACGCCACACAGCCGCCGGTTATAGAGGCGGTACGCGTGCCGCCATCCGCCTGAATGACGTCGCAGTCTATTTTAATTGTATTTTCGCCGAGTAACTTCATGTCGACGATGGCTCTCAATGCGCGACCGATCAAGCGCTGAATCTCCTGCGTGCGCCCGCCTTGCTTTCCGCGAGCAGCCTCGCGGTCCATGCGGCTGCCTGTCGAGCGCGGTAACATGCCATATTCGGCTGTCACCCACCCTTTGCCGCTGCCTTTAAGAAAACGCGGCACACCTTGCTCGACACTTGCGGTGCATAGCACCTTTGTATTGCCGAATTCCACAAGCACCGATCCTTCGGCGTGCATGGTGTAGTCGCGCGTGAGTATTACCTCGCGTAATTGGTCGGCTTGGCGTTGGCTTGGTCGGGCTAGGTCTGTCATAGAATATCCATTTACTGCGGTGTATCAGAGGGAACGGCATCGGCGACACCGGTCAGTGAGAGCAAATTATCGCCCAATAGAGCGGCTAACGCGAGTCGAGACGCGTTGAGCTAGGCTCGCCGAAGGCAACATGACGGACAACTCAACAAAGTTGGGTTATGCTCGACGTTTTACCGCACACGGAGATCGACCATGGTCCAGAGCATGACCGCTTTCACTCGTCAGCAAATCGACAAGGACTACGGCTCGCTCGCGTGGGAAATACGCTCGGTAAATCATCGCTATCTCGAGGCAAGTGTGCGCGTGCCAGAGAGTTTCCGTGCGCTCGAGAACACGGTGCGCGAAGCGCTGCGTAAACAGCTCAATCGCGGCAAGGTAGAGTGTCAACTTAGATTTCAAACCGAGGCGGCCGATGGCGCGTCGGTTAGTAAAATTCACGTTGATACCGCGCTCGTTAAACAGCTGCTCGAAGCTGGCGACATAATCGGCTCGCTTGCCTCAGACGTGGCTCCGCTTTCGACCGCCGAGCTTCTCCGTTGGCCTGGTGTTATAGGCACCACTGAGATCGATAAGAAGGCGCTCGAACAAGACGCGCTTGCACTTTTCTCAGAGGCACTACGCGATCTCATCGCCACGCGCGAGCGCGAAGGTGCCGAGCTTTGCGAGTTTATTCTCCAACGCCTCGATGCGATACGCGCAATCGTTGCCGATGTTCGATTGATGATGCCCGATATTCTCGCTAAACAGCGCCAGAACCTCATTGCGAAGATAGCCGAAATCGAGATTGAGATTGATCCAGCGCGCCTCGAGCAAGAAATCGCGCTGCTCGCTCAAAAGGCCGACATAGACGAAGAACTCGATCGACTCGGCGCCCATGTAAACGAGGTAGAGCGCGTTTTGCGCAGCGACGATCAGATGGGTCGCCGCCTAGACTTTTTGATGCAGGAACTTAATCGCGAAGCCAACACGCTGTCGTCGAAGTCGATTGTGGTGGAGACCACTCGTAGCGCGGTGGATCTTAAAGTGCTGATTGAACAGATGCGCGAGCAGATTCAAAACATCGAATAGTTTTTTACTAGGCGTTTAAAACGCAGCGGTAGGCATGAGGAGTTCTTTCGCAAGCCGCCGCTTTTATCCTGTCGCATTAGACTCGTCTTCTAGTCCAAGTCCGCGGCCGAATGGCGCTCGGCTACCTGCTCGCTTTCTGGCCCCCAGATTTTATTTACGCGTTTGCCGCGCTCAACAGCAGGTCGCGCGTCAATCTGCTGAGCCCATCTGACCACGTTTTTGTAGCTCGCTACTGACAGAAATTCGGAGGCGGCGTATAGATCATGAATAACCAACGAGCCGTACCAGGCGAACACTGCCATGTCGGCAATTGTATAGTCGTCGCCGCATAAATACGTGTTGTTAGCTAAGGTTCGATCGAGTACGTCGAGCTGGCGCTTAACCTCCATACTAAATCTATCGATTGGGTATTCGAATTTCTCCGGTGCATAGGCGTAGAAGTGACCAAAGCCGCCGCCGAGATAGGGAGCACTGCCCATTTGCCACATCAGCCACGAATAACATTCGGTGCGTCCGGATAAGTCTTTAGGTATAAAGGCGTCAAATTTCTCGGCCAAATAAAGCAGAATGGCACCGGACTCGAACACGCGAATACCGGTCTCTGTATCGAGTAGCGCTGGGATTTTTGAATTTGGGTTAAGTGCTACGAAGCCGCTGCTAAACTGCTCGCCCTCTGTGATGTTAATCAAGAACGCATCGTACTCGGCATCTCTACCGAGCGCGAGAAGCTCCTCGAGCATCATCGTTACCTTAACGCCATTCGGTGTGCCTAACGAATAAAGCTGAAGTGGGTGTTCACCCACTGGTAAATCCTTTTCATGCGTAGCGCCAGCAATAGGCCGATTGATTTTACTGAAACGGCCACCATTTTCGGTGTCCCATGTCCATACTTTGGGCGGGGTGTAGGTTGCGTCAGTCATGGGTTTCCTCTGTCGAAAAATTCGGCGTAAAGAGCGATCTCGGCGAAAGTGGTCTGAAGGTAACTCTATTCCATTCGCCCCACGGGCTGCCAGCTTTTCGTTACCCGGTTTTTGGTTACCCAGTTTTAGTTAAATAGGTACCGACTTCCAAAAAAAAGCCGGCTCAAAGGCCGGCTTTCTTTCAACACTTACAATCTCAAATTTACATTGAGGGAATAAGTACTTTATCTATTACGTGAATCACGCCGTTCGACGTTTCGATGTCAGCTGTCACGACATTTGCCTCGTTGACTGTTACGCCGTCGGTTGCATCGATAGCGAGATTCATGCCCTGGACGGTAGCCGCTTCTAGTGACTTGCCAGCGATGTCAGCTGACATCACCTTACCTGGCAATACGTGGTAGGTCAGTATTCCGGCAAGCGTTGAGATATTCTCGGGTTTAAGAAGATTCTCGACCGTGCCTGCTGGTAATGCAGCGAACGCTTCGTCAGTTGGTGCGAATACAGTGAAGGGGCCTTCGCCTTTTAACGTGTCGACCAAACCTGCCGCCTGGACAGCTGCGACGAGTGTGCTAAATGAGCCGGCTTCGACAGCTGTATCGACGATGTCTTTTGCATGCCCGCCACCGTGGTGGTCGGCAAGTGAAACAGTAGAGAATACGGTGAAGCTTAATGCGATGAACAACGTGCGTAGTGTGTTAATCATCTTGGATGTCCTTAATAGAAGAATGTGTTTGGAGCTACTCATTAACGCCAAAACCCAAAGAACAGATCAGACTGCACCTGACCAAAGTGTTTTTCTCTGATATAAATAGTGCCGTATGTCGTTAAAACACAGTCGAGGAGACCATCATGTCGATAGCAATCCGCCTCACCCACACATTACTCGCTGCAGCATTGAGTCTTGTCGCAACAAATGCAGCCTTCGCCCAGCGCCCCGATCTAAACGGGACGTTCACGAATATGTCGCTAACCGGGCTAACCCGTCCCGAGGGCGTCGACCCGCTTGTCGTAAATGCCGATCTAGCGCAGCAGATCGCTGACGGTACGCCGATCGCCGGCATTGCGCCGGGTGATTTCGACGAGAGTGCGCCAGCAGAAACGCCTGACGGCGCGCCGCCTGCGGGCAGCATCGATTTTGGACTCAGGGGCTATAACTCGTTCTGGACTGACCCAGGCTCGCAGCTTGCCAATGTAATGGGCGAATTCCGCACGTCTTACATAATAGATCCGCCCAATGGCCAGATCCCGCGACTCGAAGAACCGCTAGTCGATCTGAATCGAAAGAGCTTCGGCTACCGCTACCTAACCGGCATTGGCGACAATTCTGGCCCCGAGGCGCTGCCGTTGGCGGAGCGGTGTTTGATCGGCTTTGGTAATACCGCAGGCCCGGGCATGATGGGCACGCTGTATAACAGCACCTACCAGTTTGTTCAAACCGACGACTATGTGACCATTTTGGTGGAAATGGCGCACGATGCTCGCATAATCCCAACGTTTGATTCGGAAGAAGAGGCGCGAGCCAATCGCCGCCCGTCGGTCCTTCAGCAATGGTTTGGCGACTCGGTGGGCTGGTATGAAGGCGACACGCTGATAGTGGAAACAGTAAATATCAATTCACAGCAGATGCAACAAAGCTCTGTACCGATTTCGGCGGCGGGCAAAATTACCGAGCGCTTTACGCGCTACAGCGACACCGAGATTGTCTACCAATTCACGGTCGACGACAGTAATCTTTACAGTCAGCCGTGGACCGCCGAACTAAGCTTTCATGCGACCGATGGCCGCCTCTACGAATACGCGTGTCATGAGGGTAATTACGCGATGCCGGGCATTTTGGCAGGCGCAAGACGCGCTGAGAGAGAGGCTGAGTCTAAATAAACAGTCGGCTCAAACAGAATCTTGTGAGTGAGGGGTGACTGGGCGCCCCTTGCGCTTTTGATTTCAGAAATATTCCGAATAATATTTCCATCAGCGATGTTATGTTACGACTAAAGGTCATAGCACTCTTCGTCTCGCCGCTTTTAATATGGACGTCTGAATCTAACCGCTTTAAATCTAACCGCTTTGAATCTAACCGCTTTGAATCTAACCGCTTTGGATCTAACCGATAGACTCTACACTCTAAAGCCGTTCTAGCGGATAATGAAGTTTCACGCGAAAGAGAGTCAATGCATGTCAGATCAAGCCTCCAAAGCCACCCTGTTTATCGTCACTGCGCCTTCAGGTGCCGGTAAGACCAGTCTCGTGAAGGCGCTTGTCGAAAGCACCGAATCGCTGCGCGTGTCGGTATCGCATACGACGCGTGCGCCGCGCGCCGGTGAGGTCAACGGGGTTAACTATCACTTCATCGACGAAGAGGCCTTCAGCGCGATGCGCCAAGCCGAAGAGTTTTTCGAAAGCGCCGAGGTCTATGGCAATTTTTATGGCACGTCGAAAACATGGGTCAACGAGCAGCTGGCTTTGGGCATCGATGTCATTCTCGAGATCGATTGGCAAGGCGCGGCGCAGGTGCGCGAACAGCACCCCTCGGCATGTTCAATATTCGTTCTTCCACCTTCGCTCGACGCGCTTACGCAGAGGCTTACAGGTCGTGGACAGGACGACGCCGAGACGATTGCACGCCGAATGCGGCAGGCGGTCGCCGAAATATCGCATGTTAAGGAAGCGGACTATATTCTTGTAAACGACGATTTCGATACTGCGCTCGCGGATCTTAAAACGGTTATTTTGTCACAGAGGCTCAGCTGTGAAGTGCAGTCACAGCGCCTCGAGGCAATGCTAAGCGCACTGCTAAGCGACTCGTAAGCAACTAGTAAGCGGCTAATAATCGACGGGGTTCAACCAGTAGGCCGCGGGGCGGCGGCAATTTAACTCGCTGATTTGGCTGAAAAGACTGCAATTTCGCGCAACATTGCGTAAAATCGCTGACCCGCTGTGAATAATCCCAGCGACTCCCGCTAGATTAAATTCGGGGTACGCCCCACAATGGTATAAGGTACTGAAATGGCACGCATTACTGTAGAAGACTGCTTAGACAACGTAGAGAATCGCTTCGAGCTCGTCATGGTGTCGAGCAAGCGCGCGCGTCAAATCCAGACGGGTGGTAAAGACCCGATGGTCGCCGCAGACAACGACAAGCCAACGGTTATCGCGCTACGCGAAATCGCCGAGGGGCATGTTAACGCCGATATCCTGAAGGCGAAGCCACGTCACGAACTCGAAGAGATCGATATGGAAGCCGAGGTGAACGCACTTGCCGAAGCCGAAGCCGCTATTGAAGCCGCTGCAGCCGACATCATTCTCGCAGACGACGCACAAGAAGTGGGTGCAGATCAAGCCGCTGCAGAAGAAGTAGAAGACTAGGAAGTTCCAAGTGCCGCACCCGCGGCTCTTTTGCCAGCGGGTTGATGAGAGGGAGAGTTAAGTGCCCGTCACCGCCATCGCCCCACCCGTTGAGTCTATCGACGCACTGGCGTCGGGTCTCTCTTCATACCTCAATCGCGATCAGATTAACGGCATTCGCCGCGCTTATTACTACGCCGAACAGGCGCACGAGGGGCAGTTTCGCCGCAGCGGCGAGCCCTATGTCACTCACCCCTTAGCCGTCGCCGGCATTCTGTGCGAAATGCACATGGACCCGCAGAGCCTCATGGCCGCGATGCTACACGATGTGATCGAAGACACCGGCATCACCAAGACCGCGATCAAGACCCAGTTTGGCGGCAGTGTTGCTGAGCTCGTCGATGGTGTCAGCAAGCTCAACAAAATGACTTTTTCGAGTCGCGCCGAAGCGCAGGCCGAGAACTTTCAAAAGATGGCGATGGCGATGGCCAAAGATCTGCGAGTCATCTTGGTCAAGATCGCCGATCGCCTACATAACATGCGCACGCTCGAAGTCCTCACTCCGGAGAAGCGCCGACGAATCGCGCGCGAGACCCTAGACATCTATTCGCCAATCGCCAACCGCCTCGGCATGAATAATGTGCGCGTCGAATTCGAAGAGCTTGGTTTTAACGCGCTCTATCCGATGCGCGCTCGTCGCATCGATGCGGCGGTAAGGGCGATACGAGGCAATCGCAAAGAGATCATCACTAAAATTCAAACCTCGATAGAGGCGTGTCTCGAGCGCGAGGGATTAGTAGGCCGCTGTAGCGGCCGCGAAAAACACCTCTATAGCATTTACGAGAAAATGCGCAGCCAGCGTAAGTCGTTTTCCGACATCATGGATGTTTACGCGTTTAGAATAGTCGTCGACAAAGCGGACACCTGCTACCGCGTGCTCGGCGCCGTTCACAGTTTGTACAAACCTGTTCCCGGACGCTTTAAAGATTACATCGCCATTCCCAAGGCAAACGGCTATCAGTCACTTCATACGACGCTTTTTGGCATGCACGGTGTACCGATCGAAATTCAGATTCGCACCGAAGAAATGGAGGCGATGGCGAACAACGGTATCGCCGCGCACTGGTTGTATAAGTCAAACGAAGACCTACCCGGCAACGCTCACGGGCGCGCCCGCGAATGGGTAAACGGCTTACTCGAATTGCAAAAGCACGCGGGCAACTCACTCGAATTTATCGAGAACGTGAAAATCGATCTCTTCCCAGACGAGATCTACGTGTTCACGCCGAAGGGCACTATTTTCGAATTACCAACCGGTTCAACCGCCGTCGATTTCGCCTATGCGATTCACACCGACGTAGGCAACTCCTGCGTCGCGTGCCGCATAAGTCGTCGTCTCGCGCCGCTGAGTGAGCCGCTTCAGAGCGGTCAAACAGTTGAAATTATTACCGCGCCCGGCACGCAGCCTAATCCTGCATGGCTCAGTTTTGTAGTTACGGGGAAAGCGCGAAGCAACATTCGCCACTATTTAAAAAATCAAAAAGTCTCTGAATCTGTCGCGCTCGGCAGACGACTGCTTACCAAAGCACTCGCAGGTTTTGGCACAACAATCGACGACTTACCTCCTGCCAACATTGATTCTGTACTTAAGCAAACGCAGCTCGAGTCACTGGACGCTCTGCTCGCCGAAATTGGCCTAGGCAATCGCATGTCGTTTATGGTCGCGCAGCGCCTAAGCAACAACGAAGAGCTCAGTGCTGTCGATGCTTTGGAAGAGTCAAACCGCCAAGGTTCTATCGACATTCGCGGCTCCGAAGGCATGGTGATGAGCTATGCAAAATGCTGTCATCCGATTCCCGGCGACCCGATCGTTGGGCATATCAGCACGGGTCGCGGCATGGTGATTCATACCGAAGACTGTAACAACATCGCTGAGATCATTGACGATCCAGAGAAGTGTGTCTCGGTGCGCTGGGATCCTGACGTTAAGGGTGAATTCTCTGTTGACCTACGTGTAGAGCTCGAAAACCAGCGCGGTATCATCGCGACGCTTGCAACCACTATTACTGGCTGCGAAGCAAACATCGAACGCATTTCGACCGTCGAACGCGACGCACGCTTCAGCATCGTTAATCTAAGCTTGAATGTGCGCAATCGTATTCATCTCGCGCGTGTCTTAAAGAAAGTCCGACTTATTCGCTCGGTGCTCAAAGTGACGCGCGTGAAGAGCCGCAAGGTTCGAAAAACTATCAAGAGCATCTTAGGCGCTAACGAGTAACTTATTCCGCGTTTTAGCTTGCTCAGAAACACCACCAAGGAAATGATTATGTCGACGTTAGAACCGATTCAAACCGCCGCCGCGCCCGCTGCGATTGGCCCCTATTCGCAGGCCATTAAATCGGGGCAGATGGTTTTCCTCTCAGGTCAGATCCCCTTGGTGCCGGAAACGATGGAAGTTGTCGACGGTGGCATCGAAGCGCAGACGCATCAGGTGTTTAAAAACCTAATCGCGGTTTGCGCGGCAGCTGGCGGCTCGCTGGCACACGCTGCCAAGCTTACTATTTACCTAACCGATCTCGGCGACTTCGCGGCAGTGAATGCCATCATGGCGGAGTATTTTAGCGAACCTTACCCTGCGCGCGCGACGATACAGGTCTCGGCGCTGCCGAAGGGAGTCAACGTCGAAATTGACGCGGTGCTTTGTTTATAGAAATCCGCCTCTGATCCCGAGCGAGCCCGACCTATGGTGAAGAGCCTCGATGCAATGTCGCCTGCACGACTCAAAGGTGTGGGGCCTGCGCTGGAAAAAAAGCTCGCCGCTATTGGCATTACTTCGATACAAGACCTTCTCTTTCATCTCCCACTTCGCTATGAAGACCGTACCCGCATCACGCTTACCGCGCGCGCAAGAGTTGGTGAGTACATGCAGTTCGAAGGCGAGGTAACGAGCTGCGAGCTGCAGTTTGGAAAACGCCGAAGTCTGCGCTGCAGTCTAAGAGATTCATCGGGTAGCATAACGCTGCGCTTTTTCCACTTTAGCGCGGCGCAAAAAGACTCGCTTTCTGTCGGCACACAGCTACGGGTTTATGGTGAAGTAAAACACGGTCGCGCGGGTTTTGAACTCTTCCATCCAGAATACAAGCCTCTTTCACAGGCAAATCAAGAAGTGACGGACACGCTCACGCCGATTTATCCCACAACCGAAGGGCTTATGCAGCCGAGGCTTCGGAGTATAATCGGACAGGCTGTAGATCTCGTCGTGGGACATGAGGCGATCGAAGATTACCTGCCCCGTGAGCTTGTCGCTAAATTCAATCTCGCCAGCCTTACCGACGCGATAAAACATATTCATCGCCCACCGGCTGATGCCTTTGGCGGTTGGGATCGCGAGGCACCAAATCCCGGTCGAGATCGTCTTGCCTTCGAAGAGCTACTCACTCATAGGCTTAGCCTACGTCGCCTGCGAGAGGACGTCGCCGCGCAGGCAGCGCCGCAGTTTGTCGGCGAAAACCAACTCATCCGCGGCTTTCTTTCTACACTGCCATTCGAATTAACCGGCGGCCAGCGTCGCGCGTTCGCTGAGATCAGTGAAGACCTTTCTAGGCCGACTCCAATGCTGCGCTTGCTGCAAGGCGACGTTGGCTCGGGAAAAACGGTAGTTGCCGCGCTGTCGGCGCTACGCGCAATCGATGCTGGCTATCAAGTTGCGCTGATGGCACCCACCGAAATTCTCGCCGAGCAGCACGCCGCGAATTTTAGGCAATGGTTCGAGCCCTTGGGTGTCGAGGTTGGCTGGCACAGCGGCAAACAGAAAGGTAAACCACGCGCCGAGCAACTCGAGCGCGTTGCGTCGGGCGACTGCCAGATTCTCGTCGGCACTCATGCGCTGTTTCAGGGTGAGGTGAACTATGCAAAGCTCGGGCTCATTATCATCGACGAGCAACATCGTTTCGGCGTGCAGCAGCGGCTCGCACTGCGCGACAAAGCCGCGTCGATGCACATCAATCCGCATCAGCTGGTAATGACTGCTACGCCGATTCCGCGCACGCTCGCGATGAGTGCCTACGCAGATTTAGACAATTCGATTATTGATGAGCTGCCGCCGGGGCGCACGCCGGTTAACACACTTATTGTTTCCAACGAGCGCAGGGGCGAAGTCATTGAGCGCATTGCCGCCGCCTGCGAAAACCACAGCCAAGCCTATTGGGTATGTACGTTAATAGACGAGTCAGAGGTGCTGCAGTGTCAGGCGGCGGAGGTAACGGCGCAGCAACTAGCAGAACAGCTGCCGCAGGTGCGCGTCGGCCTCGTCCACGGGCGCATGAAGCCGAGTGAAAAAGCCGAGGTCATGGCGCGTTTCAAAGCGGCCGAAATCGATCTTCTCGTTGCGACAACCGTAATCGAAGTAGGAGTCGATGTGCCTAATTCGAGCCTGATGGTAATCGAGAACCCCGAGCGTCTGGGTCTCGCTCAGCTGCATCAGCTCCGCGGACGGGTCGGACGCGGCTCGATCAAAAGCCACTGTATTTTGCTTTACCAAAGTCCGCTCTCACGCAACGGCAAAGAGAGGCTCGGCGTGATGCGTGAAAGCAACGACGGGTTTTATATCGCAGAGAAAGATCTCGAACTGCGAGGGCCCGGGCAAGTCCTCGGCACCGCGCAAACCGGGCTCATGGAATTTAGGATAGCCGATCTTGTTCGCGATGCAGCAATGCTCGACGAGGTTAAAGACGCCGCCGACCATGTACTAAGTCAACACCCACACGTTGTCGACTCGCTGGTCAGGCGTTGGCTGGGTGAGAATATTCATTACGCAAATGTATAAATTAGGATAAGCCGACCTCGTTCAGGTGGTTTTTGCTTACGCCGATAGCAATTGACAGACAGTCACAATAGCAAGAGGAATGACACAATGGCCCTGTTTAGATTTTACCTACTCGCAATGCTCATTATTTTAAGCGGCTATACGCTTGTGGTTATTGCTGACTATGGGATCAACCTATTCGCTGTTTTCTTCGGCGATATGGCTGCGGTCGCCTGGCCTGGCCAGTTCAATTTAGATTTTATGATGATGCTTTCGTTCAGTGCGCTGTGGGTGGCATGGCGACATGCATTCTCTACTAAAGGTCTCGGACTTGCGGTGTTAGCCTTTTTTGGCGGCGCATTGTTTTTGACGCTCTACCTGTCCCTCCTTTGCGCCAAGGGCGCTGATGCACGCACTATTCTTATCGGCGATCGCGCATAACCTGGTCAGTCGTTACATGTGAAGCTTGACGGCTTATACTCTCGCTTCAACTAGCGACGTGATTTTAAAAATGCAGCAACAAACGCAGCGCGATAAGCCGAGTAAACAGAGGGTGTTGACCGCTTATCTAAAGCTCATGCGCGTAGATCGCCCGATTGGAATTTTTCTCCTGTTATGGCCGACCCTCGGCGCGCTTTGGATAGCAAGCGGCGGCTTTCCGCGATTTGATCTGCTTCTCATCTTTTCACTCGGCACCGTGGTAATGCGCTCTGCGGGCTGCTGCATAAACGATTTTGCCGATGCGAGAATCGACGGCAACGTCGCGCGCACGCAAACGCGGCCGCTGGCGACTGGTGAGCTTACACGACGCGATGCGATCGTCGCCTTCGTCGTGCTTTCACTGATCGGGTTTGTTCTTGTGCTCTTCATGAATCGTGAGACGATTTTGTTGTCATTTGGCGCGGTTGCTTTGGTTGCGCTCTATCCGTTTATGAAGCGCATCACAAATCTGCCTCAGCTCGTTCTTGGCATCGCGTATTCTTGGGGGATTCTAATGGCGTTTACCGCGGTGGGAACGCAGATACCGCCCGCGGCTTATCTTCTGTTTATCGCCAACTGCCTATGGACTGTTGCCTACGACACCCAGTACGCGATGGTTGATAGAGAATACGATTTGAAGATTGGCGTGAAGTCTACTGCGATTCTGTTTGGCGACGCCGATCGCACGATGATCGGTGTGCTACAGGGGTTGGTTCTTATTGCCTGGTGGTTGGCAGGCGCGCAGTTCGAGCTCGGCGCCGGATACTATCTCGGCGTCATCGTTGCGGGGCTGCTCTTTGCGTACCATCAATATCTAATACGAGACCGCCTGCCAGAGCCCTGTTTTAAGGCGTTCTTACACAATAACTGGGTAGGAGTGGCGGTTTTCGCAGGCGTGGTATTTGGGATCTGAGGAGGGAAAAGAGGCCTTTTCCCTCCTCTGTTTGTTCTAGGCGCCAGTGAAAGCCTGAATGCCTGTTTGCGCACGTCCGAGGATCAGCGCGTGAATGTCTGACGTGCCTTCGTAGGTGTTTACGACTTCGAGATTTTGCATGTGGCGCATCACTGGGTACTCGTCCGAGATACCGTTGCCGCCGAGCATGTCACGGGCGTCGCGCGCTGCGGCTAGCGCCTTCTCGCAGGAGTTTCGCTTTAGTAGCGAGATAAGCGGCACGGCAAGTTTACCTTGGTCTTTGAGGCGACACGCTTGAAGACAGCCCTGCAAGGCGAGCGAAAGCTCTGTTTGCATAACCGCGAGTTTTTTCTGAATGAGCTGATTGGCTGCAAGTGGTCGACCGAACTGCTTGCGGTCTAGGGTGTATTGGAGGGCAGCATGCCAGCATGTTTCTCCCGCGCCGAGTGCGCCCCAAGCAATGCCTAAACGGGCAGAGTTGAGACAGCTAAATGGCCCGTTGAGTCCGCGCGCCTTGGGCAGTTTGTTCTCCGCCGGAACAAAGACCTCGTCCATGACTATCTCACCGGTTACCGAGGCGCGCAGTGCAAGCTTGCCTTCGATCTTAGGCGCGCTTAAGCCTTTCATGCCTTTTTCGAGGATATAGCCACCGATAACGCCATCGTCATCTTTAGCCCAAACGATAAACACATCGGCGAAGGGAGAGTTACTAATCCAGTTCTTCGCACCGGTTAGGCTAAAGCCGCCATCGACGGTGCGTGCGCGCGTCACCATGCTGCTCGGGTCAGAACCATGGTCTGGCTCGGTGAGGCCGAAGCAACCGATGTATTCACCTGTGGCGAGTTTCGGAAGGTATTTCTGCTTCTGTTCTTCGCTGCCGAACTCGTTGATAGGGTGCATCACGAGGCTTGACTGCACGCTCATCATCGAGCGATAACCCGAATCGACCGCTTCGATTTCTTTTGCGGCGAGGCCGTAGCAGACGTAATTAACGCCGGCGCAGCCATAGCCTTCGATTGTTGAACCGAGAAGACCGAGTGCACCCATTTCGCGGAAGATTTCGGGATCAGTCTGCTCATTGCGGTAGGCATCGCGCACGCGCGGTAATAATTTTTCTTGCGCATATTGGCGCGCCGTATCGCGCACCAGACGCTCCTCTTCGCTGAGCTGTGACTCCATAAGGAACGGATCTTTCCAATCGAATTGCGCGTTGTCCGAGCGAACAGACATAGTCTTCTCCTAAATCGGTAGTGCGGTATGGCGGGCGCTGGAAGCGCCGCTAGGTATAAGTGGCGTGATTCTAGCAAACTACGCTCAATATCCCTAAAAAGGATCGCTATGGGATTAGCAAGTCGTTGTCATTTTGTGGGCGCGGCGGCGCTAATTTGGCCGCAAATCCACGCCGCGCTAGTAATGCTTATTCAACAGCACGTAAAATGCGTCGATGGATGTCTCGCATATACTCGACTCGCTAAACGACGAACAACGCCACGCCGTTGCCAACCCCAGCCAACACCTTCTCGTGCTCGCCGGCGCCGGCAGCGGCAAGACGCGCGTGCTCGTGCATCGCATCGCCTGGCTGTTGGAGGCCGAGCAGGTGTCGCCCTTTTCGATTCTCGCCGTAACTTTCACCAATAAAGCGGCACGCGAAATGCGGCACCGCATCGAATCCCTCATGGGGCAATCTTTCGGCGGCATGTGGGTAGGCACGTTTCACGGACTTGCTCACCGATTGCTGCGTACGCACTGGGAAGAGGCCGGGCTGATCCAGGACTTTCAGATCCTCGATAGTGACGATCAGTTGCGTCTCATCAAACGCATCAATCGCGAACTGCAGATCGACGAAGAGCGCTGGCCCGCCAAACAGTGTCAGTGGTATATCAACGGCCAGAAAGACGAAGGCCTGCGTGCAAACAACATCGACGACTTCGGCGACGACTACACCAAAACCATGTTGCGCATTTACCGCGCCTATGAGATCGCCTGCGACCGCGGTGGCATGATCGACTTCGGCGAGATTCTGCTTCGCTCCCACGAGCTGTGGCTGAAGAATCCGCAGATACTCGATCACTATCAGCGGCGTTTCGCGCATATTCTGGTTGATGAGTTTCAGGACACCAACTCGATACAGTACGCGTGGCTGCGAGTGCTTGCCGGTCGCGGCAGTAATCTGATGGTAGTAGGCGACGATGATCAGTCGATTTACGGGTGGCGCGGCGCCAAAATCGAGAACATTCAGCAATTCAGCAGCGACTTCCCCGGTGCCCAGCTCGTCAAACTCGAGCAGAACTATCGCTCGACTAAGAACATACTCGACGCCGCCAACAGCCTAATCACCAATAACGCCGGCCGGCTAGGCAAACAGCTCTGGACCGAGGGAGTGGCAGGCGAGCCAATAAGCTTGTACGAGGCGTTTAACGAACAGGACGAGGCACGCTTCGTTGTCGATCGACTGCAAGATTGGTTCAATGGCGGCAATCGCCGTGTCGATTCAGCCGTGTTGTATCGCTCTAACGCGCAGTCGCGTGAACTCGAAGAGGCGTTGCTGCGCGTCGGTATGCCTTATCGTATTTATGGCGGTCAGCGCTTTTACGAGCGTCTCGAAATCAAGAATGCGCTCGCCTATTTACGCCTCATCACCAATCGCTTCGACGACACGGCAGTAGAACGCATCATCAATGTGCCTACGCGCGGCATTGGTGGGCGCACACTCGAGCTCGTGCGTCAGGTAGCGCGGGACCGCAACTGCTCGCTCTGGGAAGCCTCTGTGGCATCGGTTAATGAGTCTTTACTTACTTCGCGCGCATCAAACTCTATGCTTGCCTTCCTCGAACTTATCGATGGACTCGACGAGCGCTGCCGCGATCTCGAGCTGCACGCCAAAGCCGATCTGATTATAAAAACAACGGGGCTGATACCACACCACGAAAAAGAAGGTGGAGAAAAAGCACGTGCGCGCATCGAAAACCTCGAGGAGTTGGTCAACGCCGCGGGTAATTTCGACGTAACCGACGCCGACGAAGAGTTCGATAGCACCTCCACAGCGTTTCTCGCCGCCTTTTTAGACCAAGCTGCCCTCGACGCCGGCGAGGGTCAGGCCGCCGCTGACGAAGACGCAGTGCAACTCATGACTCTTCATTCTGCGAAAGGCTTAGAGTTCGATCTAGTCTTCTTAGTGGGCATGGAAGAGGGACTGTTCCCGCACAAGATGTCGATGGACGACCTGTCCGGACTCGAAGAAGAACGCAGGCTTGCCTACGTCGGTATTACCCGCGCCAAACATAAACTCTATCTGAGCCATGCTGAGTCCCGCAGGCTTCACGGTGAGATTAACCTGTGCCGCCCCTCACGTTTCGTGCGTGAAATTCCCAAATCGCTAATCGAAGAGGTTCGCCTTAAGTCAGCCATTAGTCGACCATCAATTGGCGGCGCGCACCTCGGTCGCACTAACCCAAGCGGTAATCTCGACGGCAGCGTCGAAGTGCCACAAACAAGCCTTTCCCTGGGCCAGCGCGTCATCCATGGCAAGTTCGGCGAGGGTGTGGTGCTGAACTATGAGGGGCAGGGCACAAGTGCGCGAGTGCAGGTCAACTTCGATTCGGCGGGCAGCAAATGGTTGGTGCTCTCCTATGCGAAACTCGAGGTGCTTGCTTAATACCCTTGCCGCGAGCTCTAGGCTTACTTCAATTGCGCCTTTACGATTTCGCCAAATAGTGTAACTTGGGCGCTCTTTCGAACTCACATCGGACTGTTTCAATGCGTTTAGGTTTCTCACATCGTTCGCTGGCGGCGGCCGCTCTCTGTCTCCTCCTATCGAGCTGTGGCAATGAGCCCACCTCTGTTAACTCTGCTGCGGCAGCCGGCACAGCGCCACAGCAAACTTACCAATGGAAGTTAATTACTTCTTGGCCTAAAAACCTACCGGCCCTTGGCACGACGCCCGAATTCTTCGCCAAAATAGTCGACGAGATGAGCGGCGGCCGCATGAAAATCCGTGTGTTCGGTGCAAACGAGCTCGTCGGCGGTTTAGAGGTTTTCGACGCCGTGTCATCGGGCGTTGCCGAAATCGGTCACTCGGGCGCCTATTACTGGCAGGGCAAAATCGCCGGCACGCCCTTTTTCTCGACTATCCCGTTCGGGCTAACCGGCGTCGAGATGAATGCGTGGCTCGACTACGGCGGCGGTAAGGAGCTGTGGCGCGAGATTTACGAGCCGTTTAATTTATACCCTACGCGCGGCGGTAACTCCGGCACTCAAATGTTTGGCTGGTTTAACAAAGAGATAAATTCGCTAGAGGATATTAAGGGACTCAAGATGCGCATCCCCGGTCTCGGGGGCGAGGTGTTCAGCCGCGCGGGCGGCCTGCCCGTGACAATGCAGGTGAGCGACGTATTTACTGCTATGCAAACCGGTGCGCTCGATGCGACCGAATTTGTTGGCCCGTATAACGACCTGTCGGCGGGTTATCACACGATAGCAAGCTATTACTATTACCCTGGATGGCATGAACCAGGCTCGACGATCGAGCTGGTCTTTAACAAAGAGAAGCTGGACGCCCTGCCCAATGATCTTCGCGCAATCGTACTCAACGCAGCCGAAGTAATGAATCAAAAGCTTTATGACGAGTACACCGCTCTCAACAACAAGGCGCTGCAAACCTTAATAAACGAGCATGGCGTGCAGCTACGCGAACTGCCCAAAGACGTGCTCGATGAGTTTCGCCGCCTGTCGGCTGAAGTCGTCGCAGAACTCGCCGACACCGATGAGACTACCCGCAGAATTTACGAGTCTTATTCGTCTTTTCAGCGCGGCGTCGAAAACTATCACGCCATTTCTGAAGAGGCGTATATCGATGCAAGGCGCGATCAAGACTAGCCAAATTCAGACCTGAGGCGGCAGCTCCCGCGGCTTGCCGTCGTCATCGATAGCAACGAAAACAAACAGGCCATCGCCGACCTTGCTTACACCTTTGGTTAAGTCGAACGGCGTGGTCCACACCTCTACCGCAATATCTAGCGATGTGCGGCCACGGCGCACAACCTGTGTGTAACAGCTTACGACGTCACCCACGCCCACCGGTTTTATAAAATTAACTTCTTTGATTGCGACGGTGACAGAGCGGCCTTGGCATTCGCGCTTGCTGCTTATGCCTGCCGCAATATCCATCTGCGAAACGAGCCAGCCTCCGAAAATATCGCCGTTGGCGTTGGTGTCTTTGGGCATCGAAAAAGTCTGAAGCGCTAGTGTGCCCTGAGGCTCTGCCGAATCGATTACTGCGTTGTCGGTCATGCTGTTTGTCCTACTTAAATTCTAGTTGCGTTAGAGCTGTGTAAGTTTTTGTGAGAGTGCTGTGTAAGGGTGTTTGAGAGTTAAGTTTAAGAGCTAAGTTTGAGAGCTAAGTTTGAGAGCTAAGTTTAAGAGCTAAGTGAGAGCTGCACATGAGCTGACTCTGGTTTTTCTAGCGGTGTGTCAGCTCTTCAGTAAGTTAGGCAGCCACGTCACGATTCCCGGCTGCAGCGCAAGCAATAACAGCAGTGCCAACTGCAATAACACAAAGGGAATCACTCCACGGTAAATATCCTGTGTACGAACCTCGGGTGGCGCCACACTGCGCAGGTAGAAAAGCGAAAAACCGAAGGGCGGCGTGAGGAAGGACGTCTGCAAGTTGACCGCGATCATGATACCGAGCCAGATGGGATCGAGGCCCATGCTCAGCAATATCGGACCCACCAAGGGAACGACCATAAACGTGATTTCGATAAAGTCGAGAATAAAACCAAGCAGAAAAATCAGCAGCATGACCACGAGCATCGCCGAGAACACCCCGCCCGGAAGGGCGAGCAAGACCTCTTCGATTAGCACATCACCACCAAAGCCGCGAAACACCGACGAGAATATCGCCGCACCAACCAAAATAAGATAAACCATCGAGGTCACGCGTAGCGTTTCAAGGCTTACCTCGTGCAGTACTCTCATACTCAGCGCCCGCTTAATAAGAGCAAGAACCAGCGCACCGAGTGCACCGACACTCGCCGCCTCGGTCGGCGTCGCGACGCCCATAAGAATCGAGCCGAGCACCGCGACCATGAGAAAAACAGGTGGCAGGAGGCCTTTGAAAAGCGCGATCGCAAGGCTTGCGTTGTCGCTGCGCAAAGCAGCTACGTCTTTCTCACCTAGCGGCGGCGCATCCTGCGGTCGAGCTATGGCGGTAACTAACACATAGCCCAGGTAACTCGTTACCAGCAGCAAACCCGGGATGATCGCCCCGGCGAAGAGGTCTCCGATAGACACAAAATCTGGAGCGAAAACGCCGCTGTTTAGCTGCGACTGTTGGTAGGCATTCGAGATGACTTCACCCAGCAACACGAGGCAAATCGACGGCGGGATTATTTGACCCAGAGTGCCGGTCGCGCACAGCGTGCCCGCGGCAAGGCTTGGTTTATAGCCCGCCTTGAGCATAGTGGGCAGCGAGAGTATGCCCATGGTGACAACCGTTGCACCAACGATGCCCGTGCTGGCAGCGAGCAGCATGCCCACTAATACCACCGACAAACCAAGCCCACCGGGTAAGCGAGCGAACACTATCGCCATGTTTTGAAGCAGATCGTCGGCCACGCGGCTCTTCTCGAGCATTGTGCCCATAAACACAAACAGCGGCACCGCGAGAAGGTTTTGATTCGTTAGGATGCCGTAGAGCCGACTCGGAATGAGGTTGAGATATATCCCGTCGAAAACCCCTAACGCCATGCCCAAACCGGCAAAGCCCAAGGAGACGCCAGTAAGGGTTAGCGCCACGGGATAGCCAAGCATAAGCGCGCCGCAGATCGCCGCAAAAAACAGCAGGGGGATAAGCTCAATCACAGATGCGTCTCCGCCGCGTTCGAAACTTGAGGGGCAGACTCGTTCGACGTGAAAAAGGCGCTCAGAGATTTAAGGAGTTCCGCCACGCCCTGCACTGCGAGCAGAACAGGCAGCACGATAATGAGTGTTTTAAGCAGATACACAAATGGCAATCCACTCGCCTCGGGCGAGCCTTCGCGAATACGCCAAGCCACGGCAACATAGTCCCAACTAATCCAGGCAATAAAAAAAGCTGAGGGGAGAAGGAAAAATAGCGCACCGAGGCTGTCGACTAGAGCGCGGCCGCGGGCACTAAAGCGAGAATAAAACACATCGACGCGCACATGCCCCTGCGCTTTGAGCGTATAGCCTGCGCCGAGCACGAAAAGCGTGCCGTTGATATACATAACAGATTCTTGCAGCGCAATCGAACCAAGCTGAAAGCCGTATCGCAGCACTACAATCACGCCAACCACCAGCACGAGCACAAAACTCAGCCAGGCCGCAGCGCGGCCGAGCCTCTCGGCAACGTTGTCGATAGCGGCGGCTAAACGGTAAGCGAACGTCGATGCTCGGCTATTCGCAATTGAGCTTTGTGCAGCAGACGGTTGATCTTCGATTGATGGCGGATTGTTAGGCATCTGCCTAGTATCTCATAAGCACGTTGTGGAGGGGATTGGCGAGTGCACGCAAATTCATAGCGTCATCACACGTCCAAGCTGATAGCTGAGCAACACCACGGCGAACACCAGTATGCAGAGGGCCAGACCGAGCAGCCAGAATAGGCCTCGCCTCAGACGCGAGCCCAGCCAGCTAATGAGCCCGTCTCCAAGCCCTGTCTTCTCAGGAACAGAACGAAACAGCGCGGCTACAGCGTAAAGGAGAAGGGCCCAAAAGAAAACGAGCAAGCCTGCGATCGCTGGGCCGTCTCGCTCGAGACTACCGACCTGCGGGATGCGCCAACCCAAAACGCCCAATGCGCACAGCGCGACGAGCAGCAACAAGAGCCGGAATCGGTGTAAATGGCTAGCAATTCGCGAGAGTCGCTCTATCATAGACAGCTCACATTAATTTATCGTCAAAAGCATACACCAATGGCCTGTGACTGACGATCCAACCCGCGCGAGCATGACCGCATGACCGATCGCATCCACAAAGTAGAATTACCCTTCGTTGCCGGTTTCAACGCCGATGATCATCCTGTTTTCGAGTCCCTTGAAGTCGAGCTCTTAAGCGCCGACAACCACGAAGTTAGACTGCTTCGCTCGCCCCTTTTCACTCGAAATCTTGCCGCTGGCGACAAACTCAACGTCGTCAACGCAGCGGCCGCCGAATATGCGCTTATCGAGCGCAGCGGCAATCTCAGTATTCGGGTACTGCGTAAGGAGGAAATAGATCCGGTAGAGCAGATGCTGACACCCAAAATTGAGAAGCTCGGAGGTGTACTCGACCATAGCAATCCTCGCGCGTTGGTTTATACAATTCACGTGTCGATAGGCTTTAACGCGATCGAAGCGCTACTTAACGAGGCCTGCGCCCAGTTTCCAGGTACACTGTGGAATTATGGAAACGTGTACGATCCAGAGGACGGCACAACACCGATGGAGTGGTGGATTGACCTAGACGAGAAGTAGCCGGACCCTGATAGACGCATTGTTTGCATAGACCAAGTATCCGGTTTAGCTTAGCGTGCTGATTTCTAGAAGAAAGTAAGAGTAATTATTATGTTAATTGTTGTCTCCCCTGCAAAGTCATTAGACTTTGAAAGCCCCGCGAAAACGAAAAAATTTACCACGCCGAGCTTTCTAAAAGAGTCCCAGGCACTTATCAAAGATCTGCGCAAACTTAGTCCCGATGATATTTCGGCACTCATGGGGGTCAGCGTAAAGCTAGGCGAGCTAAACCACGCGCGCTTTGCCAACTGGCATACTCCCTTCGATCTCGATAACGCTAAGCAAGCGCTTTTCGCGTTCACGGGCGACGTCTATGTAGGGCTCAACGCCGCCAGTTTCTCTGCGGCGGATATCACCTTCGCACAGAACCACCTACGCATCCTTTCGGGGTTGTATGGCGTGCTAAAACCTCTCGACCTCATGCAGCCTTATAGACTCGAAATGGGCCGTAAATTCGCCAGCGGTAAGGCAAACACACTTTATGAGTTCTGGGGCGAACGTCTCACTCGGTTTCTTAACGACGAGCTCACAGCGCATAAAGGCAAGAGCAAAGTTGTTGTAAACCTTGCGTCAAACGAATACTTCAACTCATTAAAGCCTGCTCTGCTGGATGCAGAGGTGGTAACACCCGTGTTCAAAGATTTTTCGTCGGGTAAATACAAGATAGTCAGTTTCTTCGCGAAAAAAGCCCGCGGCGAAATGGCAGCCTACATCATTAAGAATCGCCTAAAAGATCCCGAAGCACTGCTGGCCTTTGATGTTAACGGCTATCGCTACAGCGCCGAAGAATCAAAACCAAACATGCCCGTTTTTCTTCGTAAACAGTGAGGCCACCGATGTCGCAGACCAATGACCTGCCCTTCAGCCAAAGCTGCGAGAATAACAAGCAGCCGATTCTTACCCAGCTCGAAAGGCTGCTAGCAGATGCCAAACATGTGCTCGAAGTCGCCGGCGGAACCGGTCAGCACGCAGCGTATTTCGCCGAGGCTTTACCGCAGCTGCGATGGCAGTCTAGCGACATTCAAAGCGCGCTGGCGGGGCTAAATAGCCGTATCGAGTCTCTGAAGCTGGATAATTTGCCGGCGGCGTTGGCGCTCGATGTCGACCAGCAGAGCTGGCTGCTCGGGACTTGGCCAACTGCGCCCGCACAGCGCACTGAACCCACGCAGGGCGAGAAAGCGTTAAGCGCAGGCGAACAATTCGAAAAAGCGATTTACGATAGGCTCGGCAAAAACGCCGCCATCAACGCAGGGCCGTTCGATGCCCTTTTTAGCGCAAACAGTCTTCACATTATGAGCGAAGGTTCGGTAACCAATTTTTTCTTAGGCGCGGGCAAGCTGCTTGCTAAAGACGCTTTGTTAATTGTTTATGGCCCTTTCAATTACGCCGGTAAATTTACTTCACAAAGCAATGAAGAATTCGATGGCTGGCTCAAAGAGCGTAATCCGGTAAGCGGCATTCGCAGCTTCGAGGCAGTCTGCTCAATTGCCGACATTGCCAATTTTGAGTTCGAACAGGATATCGAAATGCCTGCCAACAACCGGCTACTCGTCTGGCGTAAACGCGCCGCTGAGTAGATTGGTGTAGAAACCGAGTCTCAATCCCGATATTCCTCGACCAGCGCGAGTCGCTCAGCAGTGAGCGGATGCGACGCAAAATATTTCAGCAGCTTTTGTTGCCGCCGTGCCGTTCGAGAAGTTGGTTCGTCAGCGTCTTCGTCGACGTAAATTCGGCTTAAGGAATCTTCGAGCTTATTCATAATCGCACTGAAATTATCAACGCCGAGGCCGCGATCTTTGAGGCTTTGCAGCGCGTATCTATCGGCCTCGATTTCAAAGCCTCGCGTGTAGCTCATATCCAAATAGAATGTCGGTAATGCGATGAGGGAGTCGATTGTTTCGACATTGCCACTCATCAAAATAAGCCCAAGCGACACAAAAGAGGACTGCAGGACTCGTCTCAGCAGATGCCGATTTTGGAGATGACCGATTTCGTGATAGAGGATGGCAAGCAGTTCGTTGTCGTTAGCACAGAGTTCGACAATGTCATCGGTGATGACAATCGTCCCGTCGGGTAGCGCCATTGCATTGGGTCCAATACCGGTGCGTAGCTCGACCGCGTAGCTGGTAATGCCAACTCCTTCGATCGCATCTGAGGCGAGTGCGAGCACGCGGGCCTGCTCCTCGCGAGAGAGCTCGCTGGGAGACAGATAGAGAGAGTCGAGCAGTTCGAGCGTGCCTTCGCTCATTGAGTTTTGCACAGGCTGCGGCACGGCGTAGGCGATGCGTTTTGCAGCGATCGGAATTCCATAAACAAGCGTGAGCGCCGCGATAGCGATAATCGCAACAAAACAGGCGGCTACGGCACCAAGATGGCTCTCGAGTCTATAGAGCCAATTCCCTCTGTATCCACTTTTCACGCCGCCGACTGACGACCGTGTTAGCGCACGCGCTCGTTCGGCCAGTGCGTCGATCGACTCATTGTCCTGCGTCACGAACGCTGCGCCATTACTGAGGGCTAATCGACGCCTGGTGTTTGCCAGCCGCGGCGGTATTTTTATGTCGATGAGTAGAGACGAGAACAAAGTCTTCTGTTCGGGCTGTTGTTCGAGTGCCGCAGGCCCTTCTGCGATGCCAATCATCACTTCCGATAGTGTCACCCTGCCCGAACTCGCATCAAAATAAAGGACAGCCTGAATACTTTCCGAGCTTTCACCCGTATAAAAGAGGCCCTCAATAGCTGCGGTGCGACTGTCTGCCATTGTTAGATTCCAATTCCGAGATCGAAATCGAATGCGGTTCCCACTTCTTGACCAAGCGCCGACACTTTTTCTGTCTCACTGGCGGTGAAGTCTTCGAGGCCACCCTTCACCTTGAGTGTGACATTTTCAGCCAGATACTTTGTTAGACGAACCTTTGCGAATGGAAAAAATAAACCTAGCGTGACAACTATGAGCATTATATTGCTGAGCCAGACCCATACGAAGCCGAACCCGGTATAGGTAGCGTCAAAGCTATGCTCGCGCAACAGAGTACGTCGATACATTAAATTCATGTACTTAGGCTGTATAAAAAAGAATCCACCGTAGATAAGAACTATAAATACAGTAGTACCAAGAAAAGAGGCCCCAACTGTAAGTGATAGAGCTAGCTGCAAACTAGCAGCGACATAGATCCCAATATACAAGAGAAGCAGTTTTCCATAATCAGAGTAGGTGCCGGTAAAAACAAAATTTTCGGTGCCATAGCGACTGTTATTAAGAATGAAGCGCTTCAATTTGACCTGTGCGAGCGGGAATAAGATACCGAGGGTGAGTAGACTAAGAAACGGCCACACCAATATCGACATATAAGCCTCTTTCCAGCCACCCTGAAAACTGAAACGAATGTTCCTATACGATGTCATTCGCCGAGAAAACCTAAGTGAAAGTAAGATGAATGGCGGGACAACGAGAATCAATAGTAGCGCGGCGATGCCACCGATAAGAGGAGAAAGCGCGGAGCTTATCGAGTATAGAACGAAGGCGATAAGTGCGATTATTCTGCCTTTGAGTATTTGCATAGGCTCGGCGTGATACTCAAAACCCTCGCCAGCAAGTTTTACGTTTGCATAAAAATAGCGCCGCGTCCTTACGGTCGCCCAGGCGGAGTAGATTCCGAGGGTGACAATTGAAAGCAAGACGTTAACGATCCAGATACGGAAATACTCGCCTCCTTTACCCTCGAACTCGATCGGATGGTCTATTATTGGCGAGTGTGATCGGTCTGACGCTGGCATTGTCTGGATAATTTCGGTCACTGGGCGCCCCTTTTTGTTCCTTTTCCGTTTTTGTTCTTTTCCGGTTTTTGATCTTCTCTCGACTGGAAATTTTGCTGCTAATTTTTACAGATATTTTCAGTCTTCTTTTTTTCTTATTCTTCTTTTTATTCTTTATATTCTTTATATTCTTTTTCTTATTCTTTTTCTTATTCTTTTTCTTATTCTAAGTCGGTGTTAATCGTGCGTTTTTTCGCGCCGTGGACAAGCCTCAGATGTTCCTTAAGCATAGACTATGCTCAATGAGATGGCATTTTTAAAGAAGCTTTGGTACAAGTTAATGGCAAACTACTTTCATAAACCGGAATAACAAACTATGAGACTGTTTCTGGAATCAAGAAAAGCGACCGCCTTTTGGCGCTCTTCATTGGCGTCATTGGCATCAGTGGCGTCAGTGACAGCGCTGGCAGTGCTAACCATGCTGGCCTCGCCTACTGCGACCGCAGCCGAGGCGTCGCAGCGTATAGGGGATTTTTCGCTCCTTGATGCCGAGGGCTATTTCCATCAGATGAGTTGGTACGACGACCACAAGGCCGTAGTGTTACTCAGCTATGCCGAGGACGACAAGGGTTTGTCATCACTGCTCGACACCTACGCCGAGTTACGCGATAGCGCCGGTGAATCGTTCGCGTTTTTCCTTATCGACTCGCAGGCGAAGCACAACCGAGATGATATCGCCGAGGCCATGCGTGCGGAGGGCTTAGACATTCCTGTTTTAATGGATGACACCCAACTCGTAGGCGAGGCGTTGACCCTTACCGCAAGCGGTGAAGTACTGGTTTTCGATCCCAAGCGATTTTCGATTATCGCGCGCGGTGCCGGCAGGCAGGTCCTGGCCGAGGTTCAACAGCTACTCGCCCAGCTAGACACGGGTGGCGACATCACAGCAGCAGCGGCGGCAGTCGGTTCGACAACGCAGCGACAGGGCGTCGAAATACGCTACGCCGCCCGCGAGGCGCATACTGCTTCAACGCCGTCCTATGTTAATGACATCGCACCTATCATTGCCGAGAACTGTGCCAGCTGCCACCGTGAAGGGGGCATCGCGCCGTTTGCGATGGACAGTTACACGATGGTGTTGGGATGGTCGCCCATGATTCGCGAAGTGTTGCTCACAAAGCGCATGCCGCCTGGACAGATCGATTCGCATATCGGTGAGTTTATTAACGACATGGTGTTAGCAGAGAGTGACACACAGAAACTTATTCATTGGATAGGTGCGGGTGCCCCCTACGACGGCGAGACCGCTGAAGCCGACCCGCTCGCGCAACTCACTTGGCCAACGTCAGAGTGGGCCTTTGGCGAGCCGGACTACATCATTGAGATACCGCCACAGGAAGTCCCTGCGACTGGCATCCTCGACTACTACAACGCACTAGTTGAAATCGATATTGAGGAGGATCGCTGGGTTCGCGCAAGTCAGTACATTCCGGGAGACCGAACGGTTCTTCACCACACTCTGCACAGCATAATTCCCCCGGGCGCGACTAGCGGCGGCTCGCTGCTTGGCGGTGACCCTGACCGCCCTGGCATTGCGCCCTACATTCCGGGTCAATCGCCGCGCGAAGAGCCACCTAATACAGGTGGGCTACTGCAAGCTGGGTCCAAGATAGCGATGCAGATGCACTTTACTACTACGGGTAAGGCCACGGTCGACGAGAGCCGGATTGGTGTATGGTTTTATCCAAAGGGCTTCGTGCCAGAAGAGAGGATGAGCGGCGAATGTGCTTGTCACTTCACTCCGACGTGGGTGAACATTCCTCCGTTCGACCCCGACTACGAAATGCAGCAGACGATTACTATTGACGAGGATTCTCGCCTGTACTCGTTAACGCCGCATATGCATTTCCGCGGCAAGCGTATGCGCTTTTACGCCACTTATCCCGATGGCACGAAAGAAGAGTTAATCAATATTGCCAACTACAATTACAACTGGCAGCTTGCTTATACGCTCGTCGAACCAAAGTTTATGCCTGCTGGCACACAGATCACCGCGGTTGGCGCGTTCGATAATTCTGCCCAGAACAAAATGAATCCGGATCCTTCACGTTCAGTTCCTTGGGGTCTGCAGAGCATGGACGAAATGTTTTTCGGCGCGGCGGACTGGAAAGTCATTAACACTGATCGTGGTGCTGACTAATCCCTTTACGGCTCTCGGCACGGCAGGCCTGTCCGCTTAGTCCGCTTAGTCCTCTCTGAGTGTTTCTCGCGCTCAGAGAGGCAGGCAGGTCGTGTGCTTTAGCGTCTCCATTACAAAACTCGAACTCACATCGTAGATATCAGCTTTGATAAGCTGTTTGTACAAGCGGTCGTAGTCGGGCATGTCCGCAACAACGGCTTTAATGAGATAGTCGAGATCGCCGCTCATACGGTACACCTCCAGCACGCCCGGTATTAGCTCAGTGGCACGCTGAAAGGTCGCCGCCCACTCGTCGTTATGCTGATTTGTCCTCACCGAAATATAAACGGTGAGCGATAGGTTTAGCGCATTCGCATCAAGCAGCGCCACCCGCTGCTTAATGACCCCCTGACTCTCGAGCTTTTGCAGCCTGCGCCAGCACGCCGATTTGGACATGCCCACTGTGTCCGCGAGCTCCCCTACCGACTGCGAAGAATCCTTCTGAATAATTGATAATAGGACAATATCTTGTCTATCTAGCTGCATGTTGAGAATCCTGCTTAGTGGAAATGGCCTACGGCATGCCTGTCGACGCCGAGCGAACGGTGCTGCAGGCTATAGGCTTTCAGTTCAATTAGTTTCACTATTTCGAAACAAATTCTCATTTTGACGAGTTATTCGAAAATATGTCTCGATTTTATACTATAAACTGAATTAATAGGCACAATGTTTATTTCAACCCTCGCTATACTTGTTCAAGCAATCATTTGGGCAGGAGTAAAACGGCGTGGAATTAGTAGAGAGGATTCGACAGTCACTGATTGGCGAGGGGCAGTGCATTCCTACGAGCTTCGGAGTGAAGCCGCTGGTCTACGCCGACTATACCGCGTCAGGACGTGCTCTAACGTTCATCGAGGACGCCATTCGCGAAAAAGTGCTGCCTTTCTACGCCAACACGCACACCGAGACCTCGTTCACGGGCGCTCAAAGCACTGCCTACCGTGAACAGGCGCGCGGCATCATTCGACGCGCAGTCAATGCCAACGACGACGATCAGATTATTTTCTGTGGCTCAGGAGCCACCGCCGCAATTAACAAGCTCATCGATATTATGGGTCTGCGCGAGAAGGGAACTGCGAATCTAAACGCTAGACCGGTGGTATTTATTGGACCCTACGAACACCACAGCAATGAACTGCCTTGGCGTGAGTCTTGCGCCGAGGTGGTGGTCATCCCTCTCACTTCAGACGGGCTAATTGACTGCGAAAGGCTCGAGGCCGAGCTTGTTCGCTTCGCCTCTCGTCCGGTTAAGATTGGTAGTTTTTCAGCAGCGTCGAATGTCACCGGTGTGAAAACTGATACTCACCGCATCGCGAGTCTGCTTCATGCCCACGGCGCTGTTTCACTTTGGGACTATGCCGCCGCCTCACCTTATGTGGCGATCGACATGAATCCCAGCGACAACGTGGCGGCAGCTAAAGACGCTGTTTTTATCTCTCCCCATAAGCTCGTTGGCGGCCCCGGCACGCCCGGCATTCTTGTCGTTAAGCGTCACCTTTTAACCAATGCGGTACCCGCGATGCCAGGCGGCGGGACCGTCCTGTATGTAAATCCGAAGGATCATACCTTTATCTCCGATCCTCAGCGGCGCGAGGAAGGCGGCACGCCAGCGATAGTCGAGGCGATTCGGGCAGGGTTAGTCTTTAAGCTAAAGCAAGATGTAGGTGTAGCCACAATCGAGGCAAACGAAAGAGATTTTCGCACCCGCGCGCTGGCGCGCTGGCGCGACAACCCCGCCATTGAAGTGCTCGGCAACACAGACAATGACTCGCTGGCAATTTTCTCCCTGCGGCTGAAATGCGACACAGCCACTGGCCGTCGTGATCTACACTATGGCTTCGTGGTTGCACTGCTCAATGACCTATTTGGTATTCGGGCGCGGGGCGGCTGTTCCTGCGCGGGTCCCTACGGCCACGACCTATTAAACATGGACATGCGCACCAGCCGCGCGATAGAGAAAGAGATCAAGAAAGGCCATATGGTGCTGCGTCCGGGGTGGGTAAGGCTTAACTTCAACTATTTTATCGACGAATCGACTTTCGCGTATCTTGTTAGCGCTATCGAACTGATCGCCGACTATGGCGCCCGCCTTCTCCCTTTCTATGAGTTCGATTCGTCCTCGGCAACTTGGCGTTACCAGGGCAGAGAAATGCAGCTGGGCACGGCGCTTAGCGACTTTGACTTTATGACCGATAACTCGAGCGCTTTCTCAACAGAGGCCGCCAGCGACGGAATGCCGGTATTTGAGCCTAGCCGCGATCTTCCACGCTTTTTGACACAGGCGCGAGACGAACTCACCCGCGAGCAAAGAGCTGGGACCCGCTATTCGGTTACGTTACCTGCAAGCGTTGAGGCACTGCGGTGGTTTGCCTTACCCCAGGAGATTACGGATGCTGGGTCGTCAGTGTCACGCGTTGCCGGTTAGCTGGCCCAAGCCTTCGGGCAAGCTAGGATTGGCGAAAGGGAAGGAGTGTTGCCGCGTCGGCAATATAATTCTCGATATGCGGCCTCTCTTGTTCCACGAAGTTTGCGACCGCCGCCGCAAAGCCCTCGTGGGCTAGCCAATGCAGTGAATAAGTAGACTTCGGCTCGAAGCCGCGCTGAATTTTATGCTCCCCCTGTGCGCCAGAATCGAAGCTGCGTAGCCCGTGTTCAATGCAGTAGTCTTGGCCCTGGTAGTAGCACGTCTCGAAATGCAATAGGGGCTGATCGCTTGTACTGCCCCAGTAGCGACCAAAAAGTTGAGATTGGTTTTTAAAAAACAGGGCTGCCGCACAGACCTCGTCGGCTGCCTGACCACCGTCTAGACCCGCCGGCCTTAGCGCTTCGATAAGCAAAATCTGTTCGGGCATGGTTTCTCCCAGACGTTCGAAGAACCGCTGGCTTAAATAGCCCTGCTGACCGCGCACGAGGTAGGTGCGATGGTAGAACAGGCTAAAATCAGCCCATTGCTGCGAACTAATAGCGGCGCCCTCTGTGCGTCTAAACCGAAACCCTGCGGCCGCCGTTGTCTCCCTCTCTTTTCTTATCGACTTGCGTTTACGCGAGGTCATGGTAGCGAGAAACGCATCGAAGTCCTTGTAGTCGCGGTTATGCCAGTGAAACTGACTGCCCATGCGTTCGACCAATTTGGTCGATGCGAAGGCTGCGCGCTCGGCGGGGTTCGGAAACAGCAGATGATAAGACGAAGCACCCACTCGCTGCACCTCAGCTTCCAGTGCCGGAACAAGGCCCTCAGCGACGCTGTTCAGAAGAGTGGGGTCATTGAGCAGTATCCGAGAGCCCTCGCTTGGCGTGAACGGCACTGCGGTAAGCAGCTTGGGATAATAACTCAAGCCGTTTCCCTGATAGGCGTTTGCCCAAGACCAGTCGAATACATATTCGCCGTAGGAGTTGGTCTTGAGATATACCGGTACCACGGCAACGAGCACGCTGCGTCGCATACCTCACCGCCGCATGATATTGCCAGCCGGTCGCAGCGGTTGTGCAGCCGGTTGATTCTAGCGCATGCAAAAATTCGTAGCGCGTAAAGGGATTTTTAGTACCCGCACAGCTATTCCACGCCTCATGGCCGATGTCTTCTATCGAATGCACGAAGGTGTAGCTATAGGGATTCACGGAAGACGACTCATTAGACGCGGTTCACTTGAAAGATTGGCGCGCGGCTGCGCGACGAAGGTTACAGTGAGTCTACCACCTGCCTATTCCTGATGCAGTGCCGCACCGAATTAGGTAGCATCGGGTAATCACTAAGGAGATAGCATTGCGTTCACCCAACCTCATACGCCGCCTTACCGACGCCAGATCGACGCTCAGCAAATCTGAGACCAAGGTCGCGAGCTATGTCCTCGACAACGCACACGAGGTGATTAAGATGCGAATCGCCGACCTTGCGCGAGGTTCCCAAGTTAGCGAGCCGACGGTGATTCGGTTCTGCCGAGCGATTGGCTTCGATGGCTTTCAGTCATTCAAACTCAATCTCGCGCAGCATTTAGGCCGCGGCGGTGTGTATTCGCAGTTTGCCGTTGACGACAGCGACACGGTCGAAGACCTGCGCAACAAAGTCTTCGATACGACAATCGGTACATTACTCACCGTGAGGGATGAACTCGACCCCATCGCACTCGAACGCTCAATTAACGCGATCACCCGCGCCAACCGCGTCGAATTCTATGGTTTCGGCGCCTCGGGCTCGGTTGCCGCCGACGCGCAGCATAAGTTCTTCAGGCTACAGATGTCTTCGGCTGCCTATACCGATCCTCATATTCAGCATATGTCGGCGATATCCCTCGGCCGTGACGATGTGGTGGTGGCGATTTCTCAGTCCGGACAAACAACGGCGCTTTTACAAAGTGTGCGTCTTGCCAGGCAGGCGGGCGCAACGGTCATCGGCCTCGCGCCACGCGATACGGCACTAAGCCAAGAATGCACAATCCCAATTTACGTCAATGGAGAGGAAGATCACGAAACTTTTGCGCCGGTCTCCTCACGAATTGCGCATCTCGTCGTAATCGACGTCATAGCAACCGGAGTTGCACTAAAACGTAAGCCGGTGCTCAAAGACCATCTCCAAAAGCTCGATACTAGCCAGCGCATCTTGCGCAAGGGGCGAGTTCTCCGCTCGAAGGTTGGAGGAAGTTAAACACTCTACGTTGCTACAGTTGTAAAATTTGGTATCAAATAAGCCGCCTATTTTTCCTTTCGTTTTTTGCCAAGCCTCCTCGCAAATGCCCTAATTCTGAAAGGTTGCTGTATTACTTTATTACTAATCTAATTTTCCTCAATCCGTTTTGTTACAAACAGTAGAAATTTTTTCCTCTTTCTCTTATGCCTACTGACGATAGGCAATGATAAGAAATCGAAAATGCGAGCAAACGTTCGCTCTATTTGATGCTTAGTTGATTTCTACACTCGATAGAAAATTATAATTAAAAGAATACAAGAGATATTAAAAGCTGTTCGCTAAATACTTATGAATTATTATTTTTTGCTTAAGGAAATGAGCTGAAATCTGTATTCGGTGTTGGCGATAATAGTTTTGTGAAAGGGATTTTTTGACGCATTTCTATTCGTTTCGCCCCTTATCGAAACGTATAAAATGATAGAACCAGTTTTTGATTAGACTTGCTGTTCTCGGTTGCGATTTTGCCGGAGATGTAATGCCCAAGCTTAATTTAACCCAGGGTTTTGTTGGAAAATCTGAAATACCAAAAGGACTCGCCAGCGTTGACTACTACGACGAACGCATGCCAGGTCTCTTATTGAAAGTCTTATCGAGCGGCCGCAAAACCTATTACATTCGCTACAAAAATTTAAACAAAGTAAGTTGCCAGCGTAAGATTGGCAACGCCGTAATACTAAAGCTCAGCGAAGCGCGCGCGCTGGCGCGTCGCAAACTCGCCGAAGTGGCAATGGGGGGTGACCCCTTCACGGACACATCGGAAATTCTCTCCCCTACGCTCGAGGCATTCGCCGCAAACGACTACATCCCCTATGTGAAGACCTATAAGAAATCCTGGGAGATGGATATCTCGCGTATTCGCAACCATCTACTGCCGTATTTCGGCGCCGTGCAGATGAAAGACATAGAAAAACGCGATGTCGTTCAGCTGATTAACGATCAATTACCGATTTATAAACCTGGCAGTATAAACCGCGTGATTATCCTGCTTCGCTATATCTTCAATCTCGCAATCAAATGGGAGGTGCATGGCGTCTTTCGCAACCCAACTGCAGGGATTCCGCTTCTTAAGGAGAACAATCAGGTAGAACGCTTCCTTTCGGCTGAGGAGGCCAAGGCGCTGCTGATTGCCATTAAAGCCTCAAAGAACCCGATGCTCCAACACATTGTCTCAATGCTGATCCTAACGGGCGCTCGTAAGCGTGAGGTGTTAGATGCTAAATGGGAAGACTTTGATATAGAGCGAAAGAGTTGGCGCATTCCGAATACTAAAGCAGGCAAAGCGCGCATTGTGCCGCTGTCTGACACTGCAATAGTGGTTCTTATGAAGCTGAGAAAGAAAAAGCGCAGTCCTTATGCATTTGCCAATCCTGTTTCGCTAAAACCCTATAAAAGCATTTATTACTCGTGGCATACCGCACGCAAGATGGCGGGACTTTCTGATGTGCGAATCCATGATCTGCGGCATAGCTTTGCGTCTTTCTTAGTCAATGCTGGCCGAAGTTTGTACGAGGTACAAATTCTGCTTGGTCACACGCAAATAAAAACCACGCAGCGCTATGCCCATCTTTCGACCACGTCGCTGCGCAGCGCATCAAACGAAGTCTCGCTTGCCGTGCCCGAATTAACCTAAGGAGTTGTATGCCAAAAGTAGAGTTAACGGAGTCTTTTATACGGAACACGGGTGTCGACACAAACAAAAGTAACCTCGACTACTACGACAGAAAAATAAAGGGCCTGCTACTAAAGGTTTCGGAGAGCGGGCGAAAGACATTCTATATACGCTATAAAGATAGCGCCGGCTTAAACCGCCAACGCAAAATAGGCAATGCGGCAATCCTCACCCTTAATGAAGCGCGGGCGATCGCGGCGCGCTACCTTGCGCAGATTGATCTGGGCCAAGATCCTTTTTTACACTCACCAATAAACTCGGCTCCCACATTTGAAGCTTTCGCCAAAAACGAGTATCTATCCTATGTGAAGACCTACAAAAAATCTTGGAATATGGATGAGTCGCGGCTTAGAAACCATATTCTCCCGCATTTTGGAAAGAGGCGGATGAACGACATCGAGAAGCGCGATGTGGTTGCATTAATCAACGGGCTTGCAGAAAACTTCAAGCCCGGCACCATAAATCGCGTTGTGATTCTACTGCGCTATCTGTTTAATCTCGCGATCAAATGGGAGGTCGACGGTGTAACGAGCAATCCTACCTCGGGGATTCCGCTGCTAAAAGAGAACAACCAAAACGAACGCTTTCTATCGGCGCTCGAGGCAAAAGCACTGCTACGCGCGATCAATTATTCTCGCAACAAAATGCTTAAGCACATTGTTCCCATGCTCATCTTAACCGGCGCACGAAAGCGTGAAGTGCTAGATGCAAAGTGGGAGGATTTCGATCTCGCTCGGCAAATATGGCGCATACCAACTACTAAATCAGGTAAAGCGCGCGTCGTGCCACTGTCGGATACGGCAGCCAAACTAGTCGAGCGGTTGCAGGAGAAGAGAAGCGGCGACTATGTCTTCGCCAATCCGAACACATGTAAACCCTACAATAGTTTTTATTATTCTTGGCATTCGGCGCGCAAGGATGCCGGTCTTGACGACTTGCGCGTGCACGACCTGCGCCATAGTTTCGCGTCTTTCTTAGTTAACGCAGGGCGCAGTCTCTATGAAGTCCAGACATTACTCGGTCATTCGCAGATTAAGACCACTCAGCGCTATGCGCATCTTTCGAGCGATTCGCTCCGCAAAGCCTCGAATGAAGTTTCGGTCGCGGTGCCAGAACTCACCTGACAATCTAACAATGGAGTCCACCAATACTTCACCCCACCTCACCCTGTGTTTTTGTGTATGATTTATGACATAGACACCGACTATTCTGTGTGGCAACGTACGCTCTACTTATCTTGTGTACTACGGACAGTCACGCGTTTCTAGGAATGGAAAAATGATTTCAACTAAAAGGGTTCTACTACAGGCCAGCGTCGTGTTGGCGCTTGTCGCCTTAGCAGGTTTTGGGGCAATGAGACTCGAATTCGTGCAGGATTGGGCGCTGCTCCGAGTCTTTTCCACGACCACGCCTGATGCTGATGCGCCCGCTGAGGCAGACGCGCTCAGCGCCTCGGTATGCGGCTCACGCTCACCGATTCCAGATCCAGCGCGCGCGGAAGCCTGTGTGTTGGTGCAGGCGGGCGAGCGACTCTTCGTTGTCGACGTAGGTGATGGCAGTGTCGCACGACTCCGCCAGTGGGCTACTCCGTTCAATAAAATCGAGGCGGTGATGCTTACCCACCTCCATTCGGATCATATTTCCGACCTAGCAGATATGCATCTCGCCACGTGGGTTCTGCAAGACAGACCCGCCAAGCTGCCAGTTTACGGCCCTGTCGGTGTCGAGCAGGTGACTGCGGGTTTCGAAATGGCTTACGGTATCGATTATGGCCTGCGCAATGCGCATCATGGCGATTCACTCGCGCCGCTTAGTGTCGCCGGCTTTGATCCAAGGCCAATCGATAATGACGCATTGACGATAATCGACGAGGGCGACTTAAAAGTCAGCGCTTTTCTAGTCGATCACCCACCTATCGTCCCGGCCTATGGTTATCGATTCGATTATAAAGGCCGGTCGCTTGTAATCAGTGGCGATACCAACAAGAGTCAGGCGATGATCGACAATAGCCGCGGAGTTGACGTGCTGTTTCATGAAGCGCAGTCGAACGAAATACTCAACATCATGATTGATGCGTCGAGGGCGAATTCAGCGGACAAGCTCGCGCAGCTATTCGAGGATATCCAAACCTACCATACAACGCCAATCGAGGCCGCCGAGGTTGCGAATGAGGCAGGTGTTAAACACTTAGTCTTTTACCACCTCGCGCCTTCGCCGAGAAATTCGATTATAGCCAACAGACTTCTGCGCGGCGTGAAGGAGGTACGTCCTGACAATTGGACTCTCTCAGTAGACGGCACGAGGGTCACGCTGCCCGTGGGCAGCGATAAAATTTTGCTAGATGAAGTTGATTAGCTATTTTTAGACTGTTCATTCTGCCAATTGTTTTTGGTAATTCGATAGCAGCGCGTCTTAGTAGGCTCGCCGGAGATCGCAAGATCTGCAGTGTAAGCGTATTCGGCCCCTATTTTCTCAGCGGCTCTTTGCGAGCGAATGTTATTTGGCGCGATATGAAGCCAAATCTCATCAAATGTCTCGAAAGCATGATCTAACATCAGTGTCTTCATTGCCCTATTCCAAACACCGCCCCAGTAAAGAGAATCTAGAAAGGTAAAGCCTATCGACATAGAGTCTTCGATATCCGGTGCGGGATAGTAACGCGAACAGCCGATGATTCGTGCCTCATGCGCGCCACCGGTCGCGTTATCGATGGCGACGAGTGTCGTCTCTGTTGCGAGCAAATACTCAAAATACGACTCGAAGACGTCCCGCTGCCAGCGATCATGCTTAGGATGGCCAGCCCAAGTTTCCGGCGAAGACGCCGCCAGATAAAGACCTTCGAAATCAGCCTCGGCGAGAGGCCGCAGAGTGAGTATTTCGTTGCTTAATCTTGGTTGAGTATTAAAGGTCATGGCACAGTCCTTAACTAACTGCGTAAAACAAAAGACGACGCGGCTCACCGATTTTTTCGACAAGAAACGTCGTCTTTTGACTCTCTAGGTGCCGATGCATTGCCTTAGAGAGGGTTTTTATCACCGCGGTAAGCTGACGCTATCCTGCGATTCTGTGAAGAGCACAGATCTTGTTGCCCGACGGATCCCGTAGATAGGCAAGATACATTTTACCGTTATCTCCTTCGCGTATACCCGGCGCATCTTCACAGGCGGAGCCGCCGTTCGCAAGTCCAGCTGCATGCCAAGCATCACCCTGCGCTTCGTCGGCAACTGAAAAACCAATTGTGCTGCCATTGCCGCCTGTTGCCGGCTGCTCATTTATCGGCTCAGAGATTGAGAAAATACCGGTAGGTGCCATGTAAAAATAGCGCTTCTTGCCGGTTGGACTCTCGTTTAACACGCCCGGCCCGTAGCCAAGAACGCCAAGTACTTCGTCGTAAAATTTCTTTGATGCTTCGATATCCGTGGCACCTAACATGATGTGACTAAACATTATTTTTCCTCTCTTTTTACACTACGTGTTTATCGGTTTCTCGTAATAACTCTTGTTAACTCTTGTTAACTTTCAATAACTCTCAACAACTCTCAGTAACTATTGCCCATTCTTGGCTGCATTCGGTATTAATACTAACGCACTTGGTATCCTGCGGCAGTATTCCGAAAGCGCTAATTGTCGGCAACTACCGTTTCTTTTCAAGCCTCAAGTTTAACGTGTATTGAAGCTGCAACGGCGAGGGCTTTTTGAGTTGCTTCATCGGTAGTCGAAGCGCGTGCGAGACCAACGCCCATCCGCCGCATGCCGTTTACTTCGGGTTTGCCAAAGAGGCGAATCGACGTATCTGGTATTGCAGTAGCCGCCTTCAGGTTGCCGTAACTTATCTGCGCACTTTCGCCTTCGACTAACAGCACTGCCGAGGCGGAAGGACCATAAAAGCGAATCGCCGGAATACTCAGTCCCAGAATCGCGCGAGCATGCAGGGCGAATTCTGAGAGGTCTTGCGAGATGAGCGTGACCATACCCGTGTCGTGTGGACGCGGAGACACCTCACTGAACAACACCTCGTCGCCTTTCACAAATAGCTCAACACCGAATAGCCCGCGGCCACCAAGCGCGCCTGTTACCTTCTGTGCAATCTCTTTGGCTTTGTCCAATGCGGGCTGCGACATAGTCTGCGGCTGCCAAGACTCGCGGTAGTCACCGTCTTCCTGCCTATGGCCGATAGGTTCACAGAAGCTCACACCATCGCTATGTTGTACGGTGAGCAGCGTGATCTCATAGTCAAAATCGACGAAGCCTTCGACTATGACAGTGCCAGCACCGCTACGACCGCCTTCCTGCGAGTAATGCCAAGCCGGCTCGATGTCTGACTCGCTCTTGATCGTACTCTGGCCCTTGCCAGAGGAGCTCATAATCGGCTTGATGACACATGGGATTCCAATGGCCGCAATGGCCTCTTTATACTCATCGTAGGTTGACGCAAATCGATACGTAGACGTTGCAATGCCCAGCTCCTCTGCAACGAGTCGTCGAATGCCTTCGCGGTTCATTGTGAGCTGCGCGGCTCGCGCACTCGGCACTATGTTGATGCCCTCGGCCTCTAGCTCCACCAACGTCTGCGTGGCGATAGCCTCGATTTCTGGAACGACATAGTGTGGTCGCTCAATCTCGATTATGCGCCTGAGTTCGATTGGGTCTAGCATTGAGAAAGTATAGCTGCGGTCCGCAACTTGCATAGCAGGTGCGTTCGTATAGCGGTCGCAGGCTATAACCTCTACCCCGAGTCGCTGCAGCTCTATCACTACCTCTTTGCCAAGCTCGCCTGAACCAAGCATGAGTACTTTTGTTGCAGACGGGCCGAAGGGAGTACCGATTGTGGTCATAGTGTCGCGTCTGCCTTAATAATCAACGGGTTCGAGTGCGATCGGCGTAAAGAGTATTTCGCTGTCAATCTGACGCCATTCGTCGTTAGCATATCCACTGTCTTCGAACTCCTCATAAGACTGCCAAAGGTCCTCAGGAATACTCCAACCCTTATCATCGGTATGCGTTTCACGCGGCAGACTATATTTTCCGATCACTAGTCGAAACTGATCAGACACCCTGGGGTCGTCACACTCCCGCCATTCGCTAAAGAGTATCTCGGCGTCGCTATAAAGCAAATCGTCAACAGAGTATTCAGCCGGATCGATTGCAATAATGAGTGGGTCTTCAGGCGCATAGAAGTTTGTCTCCCAGCGCTCGAATACCTGCCCTGTGAGTACATGCTCGATGTAATGAATACGCTCAAAGCTGTCTTCTCGTGTCACTACTGTGTATTTATTGATATCAGTTCTTCTCTTTATTGTTATTGGATCTCGTAGAACCAATCGCCGCACCTATTGCGATCCCGCTTCCGGTGTTTTCAGAATTCTTAGACTCTTCACGCATCAGTTAGAGTTCTTCATGATTTATTCCACTGTGACAGACTTCGCCAAATTACGAGGATGATCGACATCCGTACCTTTAGTAATAGCAACATAATAAGAAAGCATCTGCAGCGGAACAGTGAAAACAATGGGTGCAAGAACCTCTGAGCAGCGCGGTACATTGATTACCTTAAGTCCTTTTTCGGACTCATAACCAATACTCTCATCGGCAAAAACGAATAACTTACCCCCGCGTGCGCTTACCTCCGAGAGATTCGCTTTAAGCTTACCCAAAAGATCATTATTGGGCGCCACGGCTACGACCGGCATTTTGCTGTCAACTAGCGCAAGAGGGCCATGTTTAAGCTCGCCCGCTGGATAGGCTTCCGCGTGAATGTATGAAATTTCTTTTAGTTTGAGCGCGCCTTCTTTCGCGACCGGATACTGAATACCGCGCCCTAAGAAGAGGCTATGGTGTTTATCGCTAAACTGTTTCGCAATGGTTTTGATTTGTTTACGAAGCCCTAAGGTTTTTTCGACGATGCTTGGAAGTTTGTGCAGCTCCTTAACTAGCTTAGCTTCCTGGGCCACGCTTAGGCCTGTGCGGCGGGCAAGCACGATTGAGAGAATGAGGAGTATGGTGAGCTGCGTGGTAAACGCTTTTGTCGATGCAACACCGATCTCTTGGCCAGCCATAGTTAGCATGCTGATATCAGATTCGCGCACGAGTGAACTGGTCGCTACATTACATATCGCAAGCGTGGCTACGTAGCCGAGTTTTTTAGCATGCCTTAGGGCTGCAAGCGTATCAGCGGTTTCACCCGACTGCGAAATAGTAACGAAAAGTGTGTTTGGCTGCACAATAATATCGCGGTAACGATAATCGCTAGCGATATCGACCTGACATGGAATTTTAGCAATCGATTCGAACCAGTACTTAGCGACCAAACCGGCATGTGAACTCGTGCCGCAGGCGACTATTTGTACCGCGTTGATTTTATCGAAAATGGGCGGTGCTTTGATACCAAACGCCTGTTCTAAAACCGAGGTTTTACTTACACGTCCGTCTAATGTGTTTTTAATCACCCGCGGCTGCTCATAAATTTCTTTGAGCATAAAATGCTCATAGCGGCCCTTGTCGGAGTCATCTGTCTGATGCATTACCGTCGTTGTCGGACGACTTACTTTTTTACCCTTATGCCAGATGGTGATCGTCTGCCTTTCGATCTGTGCGATATCACCTTCTTCGAGGTAGATGAAGCGGTCAGTAACCTGACCTAATGCAAGCGGGTCTGATGCAACAAAGTTTTCGCCAATTCCGACACCGATAACCAGTGGGCTTCCGCTGCGGGCGACGACGAGTTTATCTGGCTCGTTATTATCAATAACGCAAAGTCCGTAGGCACCTTCGAGTTTTTTCACCGTCTTTTTTACCGCCGCCACGAGAGAGACTTTCCCGCCATCACGATTGGCGTGAATGAGGTGGGCAATGGCTTCGGTATCAGTGTCTGTAACAAAAATATAGCCGGCTTTTTTGAGTTCGCCTCGGAGTGCTTCGTAGTTTTCGATTATGCCGTTATGCACCAGGGCAATATCAGGCCCCGACATATGCGGATGCGCATTGGCAACACTGGGCTTACCATGCGTTGCCCAGCGCGTATGGGCAATGCCGATTCGACCGCTCGCTTTTGCGTTGGGTTTGGCCGCTGCGGTAACGAGCTTGTTTACCTTACCAACCGTTTTAATCGTATTAATTGTTGTTGCGGGAGTGCCAGACGTCGGTGATATGAGCGCGAGTCCGGCAGAGTCGTAGCCCCTATATTCGAGCCGCTTAAGACCTTCTAATAGAATCTCTTTGACTTCTCGTTCAGCGATAGCCCCTACGATTCCACACATACCTTGACCTCTGTTCTTCTAGTCTATTTTTTTGCGGGTCGTTTCCAACCGGTGACATTGCGCTGCTTCGCTCGGCCGACAGCGAGGTTGTCGCAAGGCACTGCGCGATTAATTACCGATCCTGCAGCAACAAAAACGCCGTTTTCGAGTTCAACAGGTGCGACGAGAACGCTATTGGATCCAACAAATACATTGTCGCCTAATGTGGTGGTGTGTTTGTTAACGCCGTCATAGTTACAAAATATTGTACCTGCACCGATATTCACGTCTGCACCGATAGCCGCGTCGCCAATATAGGCAAGATGGTTCGCCTTGCTACCATTGCCCATGACAGCTTTTTTTGTCTCGACAAAATTACCTATTTTTACTGAGTCCGCAAGCACAGTTCCTGGTCGCAGGCGCGCATAGGGGCCTATGGTTGCGGCGTTTCCGATGACTGCACCATCGATAATCGTCCCTGGTAACAGGGTTACGTCATCACCTACGGTTGCATCTTTGATGAGACAGTTTGCTCCAATAGAGACGTTGTTACCCAGTTTTATCTGCCCTTCGAGAACGACGTTTACGTCGATCGTAAGGTCTCGCCCATAGCTAATGTCACCACGAATATCCACGCGGGTCGGGTCCATTACGGTAACGCCCGTTGCGAGTAGCGCCTGCGCCTGAATCATCTGGAAGTGACGCTCCAGCATGCACAGCTGAAGCTTATCGTTTACACCCTGTACTTCGTATTCGTCGCCGGTGGTTAGTGATTCTACGACGTGCCCGTCGGCAACTGCCATCGCGATAATATCCGTTAGATAATACTCGCCTTGCGCATTGTCATTACTGAGACGGCTGAGCCAATCCTTTAGCTCGATAGCTGAGGTTACCAAAATTCCGCTGTTTACCTCATTTATGCCTTTTTGCTCTTCTGATGCATCGCGTTCTTCAACGATAGCGCGTAGTTGGTGTGAGTCATCTCTGATTATCCTACCCAGACCTTCAGGGTTTTGCGTAAAGAGCGTCAGCACGCCAAGTGGCGCCGTGGCGCTCGTGTCGATAAGCTCTTGCAACGTGTCTTTGCTCACGAGCGGCACATCGCCATACAGAACGAGTACTCGGTCTTCAACACTGCGTGCAGGTATATTGGGCATCGCTTGTTGTACTGCGTGTCCAGTACCAAGCTGATTATCTTGATTAACGAAGCTTAGCTCGCTGCCCTTAAGCCCTTCATAGCTAACATAGCCTTCGTGAGAGTCATCGCCTAGAAAGTGTCGTTTGATCACATCGGCGCCGTGGCCAACAACAAGGTGGATATGCTCCGTGCCAAGCGAAGATGCACAGTCGACGACATGTTCTATCATCGGCTTGCCTGCAATCTTATGCATTACCTTGGGAAGATTAGAATTCATTCGCGTGCCTTTTCCGGCAGCTAGAATTACTACATCGAGTCTCATAGGCCTCTCACTGTTTTATGGTGGATTACCGAAGGTTATCGGCTGATTTATTTAGTTCGACTGCAGAAATATAGCCCTTACACAACGAAAAAGGGCAGCTTTCGCTACCCTTTGTCTCTTTCGTTACGGCAATGCCAATCTAGCATCTGCGTTAACGTTTGTGCTGGCGAAGCGCTCGTAACTGCGCGGCCGCTTCTGCAATGCGGGCCGCAGCGCTGCCGTAGTCAAAGTCAGCTTGGCGATCAGCAATCTCTTGCTCAGCGTCTTCTATCGCTTTGGCTGCAGCAGCTTCATCGAGGTCTTCCGCACGTTCTGCCGTATCGGCCAATAAGGTAGTGACTCCGGGCTGCACTTCTAAGAATCCGCCAGAGACATAGAAAATCTCTTCGGCACCGCCTTCCATTGTGAGCTTTACCGGACCCGGGATGAGCTGCGTTAACAACGCAGCGTGACCGGGCACGATACCGAGGTCGCCGAGCACGCCTGTTGCTACGATCATCTCGACGGAACCGGAGAAGATGCTCTTCTCGGCACTAACGATATCGCAGTGTAGGGTTGTGGCCATAGTGGTCTGCTCTCTTTATTTATTAAGCTTCGCTGCTTTTTCGACAGCTTCTTCGATCGTGCCAACCATGCTGAATGCTTGCTCTGGGAGGTGATCGTATTCACCAGCGAGAATGCCTTTGAAGCCTTCGATCGTATCTTTGAGCGACACATACTTACCCGGTACGTTAGTGAAGATTTCAGCAACCGTAAAGGGCTGTGACAAGAACTGACTGATGCGACGTGCACGGCCAACGGTCTGACGGTCTTCGTCTGAAAGTTCATCCATACCGAGAATCGCGATAATGTCTTTGAGTTCTTTATAGCGCTGTAGCACGGTTTGTACGCCACGAGCCACTTCGTAGTGCTCAGATCCGATAACCAATGGATCGAGCTGACGCGAGTTCGAGTCGAGCGGGTCTACCGCGGGGTAAATACCGAGAGAGGCGATGTCACGCGAAAGTACAACCGTCGCATCAAGGTGGGCGAACGTCGTTGCCGGTGATGGGTCAGTCAAGTCATCCGCAGGTACGTATACCGCCTGAATTGAAGTAATTGAACCATCCTTTGTAGACGTAATACGCTCTTGCAGCGCGCCCATCTCTTCAGCGAGTGTTGGCTGGTAGCCCACCGCAGATGGCATACGGCCTAGGAGAGCTGATACTTCAGTTCCAGCGAGTGTATAACGGTAGATGTTATCAACGAACAACAGTACGTCGCGGCCTTCGTCGCGGAACTGCTCTGCCATAGTGAGGCCGGTTAGGGCAACGCGCAAGCGGTTACCGGGCGGCTCATTCATCTGGCCATAAACCATTGATACCTTAGACTCACCTTCGAGATTGATTACGCCCGATTCCTGCATTTCGTGATAGAAATCGTTACCTTCACGAGTACGCTCACCTACACCTGCAAACACCGACAAACCACCGCGAGCTGTTGCGATGTTGTTGATGAGCTCCATCATATTAACTGTCTTACCTACACCCGCACCGCCGAGGAGGCCGACTTTACCGCCCTTAGCAAACGGGCAGATAAGGTCAATAACTTTAATGCCTGTTTCGAGAATTTCGTTGTTTGCCGAAAGCTCTTCGTAGGTTGGTGCCTTGCGGTGAATAGGCATATGCACTTTCGCGCCGATTTCGCCGCGCTCGTCGATTGGACGACCGAGTACGTCAACGATACGGCCAAGAGTTTCTTGACCTACAGGTACAGTAACCGGAGCACCTGTATCTTCAACGTTGAGCCCACGGCGAAGACCCTCGGTACTACCAAGAGCAATCGTGCGAACGATGCCGTCGCCAAGCTGCTGCTGCACTTCGAGTGTAATTTCGGTATCAATAACCTTGAGGGCATCATAGACCGCAGGCACGCTGTCCCGTGCAAACTCGACGTCAATAACAGCTCCAATAATCTGTACGATTCGACCGCTACTCATGTTCGGTTCCTCTATATCCTAAGCACTAAATTCTATTTAAATTAATATCAGTTCGCATTGCTGTTAAACAGCTGATGCACCACCGACGATCTCTGAGAGTTCTTGTGTAATCGCCGCTTGGCGCGCTTTGTTATAAACGAGCTGCAAGTTGTCGATGAGATCGCCCGCGTTATCGGTAGCGTTCTTCATTGCGATCATTCGAGCCGCTTGTTCGCAGGCATTGTTTTCAACAACAGCCTGATAAACCTGCGACTCGATGTAACGATCTAGAAGACCATCGAGTAGCTCTTGAGCGTCCGGCTCGTAGAGGTAATCCCAATGTCCTTTTAACTCGTCTTCGTCCGAGGGTTCTAGTGGTAGCAGCTGCTGCACTGTGGGCTTCTGTGTCATGGTGTTAACAAACTCGTTGCTCACAACAAACACTTGGTCTAGTTCCCCGTTTTCGAACTTATCCAACATGACTTTAACGACGCCGACGATGTCAGCAGCCTCTGGCTTTTCGCCCATGTCGCGAACTGAAGCCAGCACATTGCCGCCAAAGTTCTTAAAAAAGCTCATCGACTTGGCACCAATAGCGCAAACATCGACTTCGATATTCGCATCACGGTTTGCCTTCATTGCTGCAATGGTTGCTTTAAACAAGTTAGTGTTTAAGCCGCCACAGAGGCCACGGTCCGTAGACACAACGATATAGCCGACTCGCTTAACTTCTCGCGTGTCGAAGAATACGTGGTGGTATTCGGGCGTCGCGTGCGCAATATGGCCAATTACCGCGCGGATGCGTTGGGCGTAAGGTTTGCCCAGTTCCATGCGATCTTGTGCCTTGCGCATCTTACTAGCTGCGACCATTTCCATCGCGCTAGTGATTTTCTGAGTATTTTTAATACTCGAAATCTGCGTTCGTATTTCTTTTCCGACAGCCATTGCTCAGTTGCTTCTCTTAGTTGTAAGTGAGTGCATAGCTCGAGCGATTCTAAAACTCGAGCACCGCAGGGCTTACCAAGTTTGAGTCGACTTGAACTTATCCAAGGCGGCTTTGAACTTAGACTCGAAGTCGTCATTCCAGTCGCCGGTCTCGTTGATGCTCGCCATCAACGCAGCTTCTTCGCTATTCATGTAAGAAAGAAGTGACGCTTCGAAGTCCAACACCTTATTTAGCGCGATGTCCTTCAGGTAACCATTGTTAGCCGCGTAAATAACGATACCCATTTCGGCAACCGACAACGGTGAGTACTGCTTCTGCTTCATTAATTCGGTGACGCGCTGACCGTGCTCTAGCTGAGCACGTGTTGCCTCGTCTAGGTCCGATGCAAACTGTGCGAAAGCAGCGAGTTCTCGATATTGCGCAAGGGCGATACGAATACCACCGCCGAGCTTCTTAATGATTTTAGTTTGTGCGGCACCACCTACACGTGAAACCGAGATACCCGGATTCATCGCAGGGCGGATGCCTGAGTTAAATAAGTCAGTTTCGAGGAATATCTGACCGTCGGTGATAGAGATCACGTTGGTCGGAACGAACGCTGATACGTCGCCCGCCTGAGTTTCAATGATCGGTAGTGCGGTCAGTGATCCTGTCTTGCCTTTTACTTCACCGTTGGTAAATGCTTCTACATAGTCGGCGCTTACGCGTGACGCACGCTCAAGCAGACGTGAGTGCAGATAGAAAACGTCACCAGGATAAGCTTCACGGCCCGGTGGACGACGGAGGAGTAGTGAGATCTGACGGTAGGCTACCGCTTGCTTAGAGAGGTCATCGTAAACGATAAGGGCATCTTCACCGCGGTCACGGTAGTATTCACCCATCGTACAACCCGCATAAGGAGCGATGAACTGCATCGATGCAGGATCGGACGCTGTTGCGGCAACAATGATTGTGTACTCAAGTGCGCCGTGCTCTTCGAGCTTCTTCACGACGTTGGCAACTGACGAGGCCTTCTGGCCGACAGCCACGTAGACACATTTAATGCCCTTGCCTTTTTGGTTAATGATCGTATCGATCGCAACCGCTGTTTTTCCAACCTGACGGTCGCCAATGATTAGCTCGCGCTGTCCGCGCCCAACCGGAGTCATAGAGTCGATAGACTTAAGGCCGGTTTGAATAGGTTGATCAACCGACTTACGTGCGATTACACCCGGTGCGATCTTCTCAACAGGCGCAGAGAGCTTCGCTTCGACCGGGCCCTTACCATCAATAGGTTTGCCGAGCGCGTCGACTACGCGGCCTTCCAGCTCAGGACCCACTGGGACCTCTAGGATGCGCTGTGTGCATCGGCACGTTTGGCCTTCGGCCAACGACAAGTAGTCGCCTAATACCACGGCGCCGACAGAGTCTCGCTCGAGGTTTAGTGCCATACCGTAGATGCCGCCTTCGAACTCGATCATCTCACCATACATCACGTCTGCGAGGCCGTGGATGCGGATAATACCGTCGGATACGCTAACGATCGTGCCTTCGTTCTTCGATTGAACCGAGACGTCGAGGTTGTCGATGCGCTGCTTAATAATTTCGCTGATTTCTGAGGGATTCAGTTCTTGCATGCTTATATCCTAGATCCTGACGTGTTCAGGAATTTATTGATTCGGCTAGTTTCTTGAGTTTGCCTCGCACCGAGCTATCGATCACGGTATCACCGGCGCGAATAATCGCACCACCGATTAAGCTTGGGTCAACGTTGGCAACCAGTTTCACTTCACGGTTAAGGCTCTTCGTAAGCGCGGCGGCGAGCGCGTCCACTGTCGCGTCGTTCACCTCAAAGGCGGTAGTGACCATCGCGTCTACCGACTTTTCTTGCTGTGCTCGGAGCACTTCAAATAACTCAACTATCTCGGCGATCAGTGTTAAGCGGCCGTGATAAGCGAGCACTTTAACGACATTCTGAGCCGCTGGCGTCAAGGCGTCGCCGAAAAGTCCAATGAGCTTTTCAGCTTGTTCTTCGGCGGTGATAATCGGCGAAGAAAGGAGCGTGGCAACTCGCTCGTCTTTGCAGACTAAGGCGATCTGTCGCAGCATCTGCGACCAGCCCGCGAGGTCATTGCTCTCTACTGCGACTTGAAACACAGCCTTCGCGTAGGGCCGTGCGAGAGTTATTGGTTCTGCCATGTGTGAAACCTGGTTTTTAACCTAGTTGCACCGGAGGGAGTTCCCTCGCGGCGTTCGTTGCTGGCGCTAATTAGCGCAAGCATTCGACTGTTTTGGCCTCGCTCTGGCCGCTAACGCGGCGAGGGGCTAGACAGCACTGTTAGAGCTCAGCTGCAAGGCTTTTGAGTAGCTCCTCGTTAGCAGCTTGATCGATAGATCGTTGCAGGATCTTCTCGGCGCCGGCTATAGCGATTGTTGCAACCTGCTCACGCAGCGCCTCTTTCGCACGGTTAGCTTGCTGTTCGATTTCTGCATTCGCTGCGGCAATCATACGCTCGCCTTCGGCGCGTGCCTGATCCTTAGCTTCTTCTACAATCTGGTTAGCGCGACGCTTCGCCTGCTCAACTATCTCAGCAGCTTCTCGCTTCGCGATTTCCTTGTCCGCACCGGCTTTTTCTTGTGCGGCGGCGAGATCGAGTTGCGCGCGTTCTGCCGCTTCGAGTCCGTCGATAATTTTCTTACGACGTTCTTCGAGCACAGCGACCAAAGGCGGCCAAACCACCTTCATGCAGAAGTAGGCAAAGAGTGCAAATGCAATGCTTTGACCAAGTACTGTTGCGTTTAAATTCATGCTTTCTCTCCTGTCTGGTTGGGTTTACCCCTACCGAGCTGCAGTTAATTAACCGAGGAAAGGATTAGCGAAGATGAACAGGAACGCGATACCAACACCGATGATGGAGATTACGTCCACGAACGCCGCAACGAGGAAGAACTGTGTTTGTAGCTTTGGGGCGAGCTCTGGTTGACGAGCCGAACCTTCGATCAACTTGCCGCCTAGGCTGCCGAACGCTACCGCGGTGCCAGCACCACAGATACCGAAGATAATTGCTGCCGCGAGTAGAGTCATTGCTTCAATGGTCATGTTTGTCTCCAAGTTTTACTTTCTTGTGGAGCCTTCTGGCTCCGGGTTTCAGTGGTTTGGGTCTTACTTTTTTAGTGATCGACTTGATGCGCTTGGTTCAGATACACGATCGTGAGCATCATAAACAGGTAAGCCTGTAGCGTGATGACCAAGATGTGGAACACAGCCCATGCAAAGTGCAAGGGGAGCTGATACCAACCGAGTAAAGCGATTACTAAGAAAATTACCTCGCCGGCAAACATGTTGCCGTAGAGTCGCAGCGCGAGTGACACAGGCTTGGCAAAAAATCCTGGTAGTTCGAGCAATAAGTTAAGTGGCGCTAAATACCACTTGGGGAATGGGTGCATTAAAAAATCGTTTGCGAAGCCGAGAGGACCTTTCACTTTTAGGCTGTAGTAAATAACCATAATAAACACAGCAGTCGCAAAGCCTAGCGTGATGTTGATGTCTGTAGTCGGCACTGCTTTGAAGTAAAGGTGTGAGTCACCGGCAACGGTTTGCGCAAAGAGCGGTATCCAGTCCACAGGGACCAAATCCATTGCGTTCATCAGGAAGATCCAGCTAAAAGTCGTGAGTGCTAGCGGTGCAACGAACTTGTTTTTGGCATGAAAAGCGCCGTCAACGCTTTCTATAACGAATTCGACAATCATCTCGACGAAGTTTTGTACGCCGCCTGGGACGCCGGAGGTAACCTTGCGAGAGACCAAATAGTAAAAGGCCATAAACAGTACACCTAGGATCATTGAGATCAGCATGGTGTCGACGTTTATCGCCCAAAAGCCCATCTGAGCTGCTTCTTCAGGTGTGTGCGCGAAGCCCCAATGGCCATCTACTTTGCCATAGGTAAGAAAGCCAAGGTGGTGAGATACATACTCGGTGCCGCTCGCGTAGAGGACGTCGCCGTTTGCTTCAGCCATAAGTCAGTCTTCTTTCAATTTTCGTCGAATGTGTTTTCTAGTGCTTTCGTCTTTCTTACTTATCACTGTCTATATTTAGTCAGCCGATAGGCGCCATAAATACCCGCGCTGTGGACGACTAAAAATCCTGCAAAGACCCAGATCGGAGCCAGTGGCTCAACAACTGCAAAGGTCAACGCAAATCCTGCTGCTATAAGACCAAGCTTAATAGCTTCTCCTTTGAAAACGGAGGCTATCATTTTTTCTGTTTCGCTCGCTCCACGGTGCTGAAACGTCTTATAAGCAAAATAAGCACCGGGTACCGCGCTTATTAACCCACCCAGAAACGCCGAGTAGGCGACTACACCCTTATCTTCACCCGCTATAATCCCTACCAGTGCTGCAAAAATTGCGGCGGCGGTAAACTGTAGAACAATCACTCGGGTAAAAGGTGGTGGCTTAATCGTCGTCACAGCCATTCTCTCCACTCTTTAAGCTTAAACCTTAAGCTCTCTAAGCGCTTTTCTCTCAATCTTTCTTTTCTGCTTCTGTTTTTATGCAAAAACGCGCGCAAATTAGTCTCGAAAGAGAGATGTTTAGGGCGAGATTAGGCCGAGTTAAAGCAAAACCAAGGCGCGCATTATAGGTAGATTAGTGGCGTCAAGCAACTAATCTAGAGAACCACATCATCTCTTAGAAGTTATATAGCGGTTATAGTTTTAAAAATGACAAATACTTGTCATTTAATATGCGCAATAATTCCGTCTAGCTCGTCTAAACTGTTGTATTTTAATACTAATTTTCCCGATCCTTTGGCGGTGTGCTGAACCATTACCTTAGCGCCTAATTTCTCCGCGAGCGTTTGCTCGAGTAGACGAATATCGGGATTGATTGGGATTGCTGATTTTTTGCCAGGACCTGAGAGTAGGCGCCTCACCAGAGCCTCGGTCTGTCGCACCGAAAGACCGCCACCGACCACGCTCCGTGCAGCTTGGGTTTGATGCTCTTGGGGAAGCGCGAGCAATGCGCGAGCGTGACCCATCTCGATATCACCTCTTTCTAGCATCACCCTTGCATCTAGGCTGAGGTTGATGAGCCGCATGAGGTTTGTGACAGTGGCTCGGGATTTACCAACCGCATCGGCAACCTGCTGCTGTGTTAGTTCGAATTCATCCTGAAGCCGTTTCAGCGCAACAGCCTCCTCTATTGGGTTTAGATTCTCGCGCTGGATGTTTTCGATAAGCGACATAGCAATCGCTGCATCGTCAGAAACAGGTTTGATGATGGCAGGAATTGTATCTAGACCAGCGAGTTGCGTCGCTCGCCAGCGGCGCTCTCCAGCAATGATTTCATAACGATCAGCTGATATCGGTCGAATGACAATCGGTTGCATTACACCTTGCTGTTTAATAGACGCAGCAAGTTCAGCGAGGGCCTCTTCGTGCATATCCATGCGCGGTTGGTATTTCCCCCGCTGAATAAGATCAATTGGGATATGTCGCAGTTCGCCATCACGTGGCGCTTTATCGGGCTGGGGAGCGGAACTGGACTTTCCAACTTCTCCAGCATCGTTTGCTTCAGTAGCACCTGAAACTGGTTTCGTTTTTTTTCCTGCGGAAAGGAGAAAATCTAACCCCTTACCCATTCTTTTACCTTCAGCCATTCTCGTCTCTTCTACTTTTCTTTAATTTCTCTGAACCCTGTTTCGCTAGGATGCGCTAACACTGTCGATTGCTGCGCTCGCTTGATCGCTACGGCGAAGTATTTCACCTGCGAGCGCTAGGTAAGACACGGCTCCTCTGGAGCTCTTATCATATTTTAATACTGGTAGGCCAAAACTAGGCGCTTCGGCAAGTCTTACGTTTCTAGGAACCACAGTGCGATAAACCGCATCACCGAAGTGTTTAAAGAGTTGGCGGTTTACCTCAATTGTTAGTCTATTTCTGGGATCGTACATTGTGCGAATAATCCCCTCGATATGTAGTGAAGGGTTAAGGTGCTCGCGGATTTTATCAACTGTGTCTATTAATGCTGCCAACCCTTCAAGCGCATAGTATTCACACTGCATGGGAATAATGACTCCCTCTGCTGCAACCAGCGCATTAATAGTTAACATGTTGAGTGAAGGAGGGCAGTCGATGATCATATAGTCGTAGGAGTGACTAATAGAGTCGAGAATCTCTTTGAGTTTGTACTCTCGATCTTCCATGCCGAAAAGCTGGGCTTCGGCGGCGACGAGATCGCCATTAGAGGGAAGGAGATCATAGCCCGCTTCCTCTGCGCGAGTGAGCACTTGGCCAACACCTACCTCACCAACAATAGCGTCGTAGAGTGATAGCTCCAGAGAAGACTTATCGATACCGCTGCCCATAGTTGCATTACCCTGTGGATCGAGATCGACAAGTAAGACTTTGTTTCGGGTAGCAGATAACGAAGCAGCAAGGTTTACAGAGGTGGTTGTTTTACCTACCCCTCCTTTTTGGTTCGCTATCGCGAAAATCTTCGCCACTCTTATTACTCCTAGGCTTTTACTAAGCTGGTTACTCTTTTTAGATCACCTTTCACTACCAATTAAAACCAAATGACGTTTTGACTCGATACCGGGAACGAGCAACTCGGTAATACGCTTTACTGAATAAACGTCAGTAGTTGCCTTGTTTGCTTCATTAAACTGCTCAAGCTCGGCGATTTCTTCATGAGGATAGACTCCTTTCATCGCAAGCAACTGCGTTCCGACGCTTAGAGGTTTTTCGCTCATCTTAACTATAGAAGTTAAGCTTGAGAATGCACGGCAGGTGATAAGCGAAAAGTCCTTCTGGCATCTCTCAAAATACTCGTCAACACGCGCATTTACCACCTCAACGTTCTCAAGTTCGAGCGCAACTTTAACTTGAAAAAGGAATCTTGTTTTTTTGCCATTGCTGTCAAGAAGGACAAAGTTTTTATCGGGGTTGACGACAGCTAACGGAATTCCTGGCAACCCTGCACCCGAGCCTATATCTAAGATTTGATTACCTTCGATAAAAGGAGAGACTGCTAAACTATCAAGTAAATGTAGTGGCACCATTTCCTGAATAGATGTAATACCAGAGAGATTAAATCGTTTATTCCATTTAACGATAAGATGTAAATAGTGTAAAAGCTTAGACTGTGCATTCGCTGGAATAGTGAGTTCAAGCTCACGTATTCCTTGCTCTAGCATCACCTCTAATCGATCTGTCATCTCTCTGCCGCGAACGCTCAGCTAGCGCGGCGGACTGCCTCATTATTAGACGATTTATACTTCTTTAGATACACAAGAATCAGCGAGATAGCGGCCGGTGTCATACCTGGAAGCCTTGAGGCACGGCCTATATTTTCTGGTCTTGCAGCGATGAGCTTCTGCTTGAGCTCGTTAGAAAGACCTTGCATAGAAGAATAATCAAGATCGTCTGGCAACACCGACTCTTCATGTCGTTTAAGCTTTTCTATCTCGTCTTGCTGTCTGTCGATATAGCCTTGGTATTTGATGTGAATACTCACCTGTTCATCGACTTGTTTAAGGAGTTCGTCTTCAAGCCTTGATGTGAGAGATCCCGTTAACCCTTCGATAGGTGTATGACTACAATAAGCCGCGAGAGATTTATCACTCTCTTTAAGCGCACCTGTCAGACCTTCGTAGGTCACACGCGGGCGCGCGAGAAGATCGGCTAAGCTGTATTCACGCGTGAGTGGTTTTTCTAGAAACGCGTCGACATTAGCCGCTTCTAGTGTGTTTGGCTGCAGCCATGTCTTTTTAAGCCATGTAAGCCTATGCTGAATATGCGCTTGCTTATCACAGTAGAAAGCCCAGCGTAGATCATCAACCACACCCAGTTCTCGGCCAATAGGAGTGAGTCGTTGGTCGGCATTGTCTTCGCGTAGCGTGAGTCTGTATTCGGCGCGGCTCGTGAACATGCGATAGGGTTCGTTGGTACCTAGTGAGATAAGATCATCTACCAGGACACCAAGATAAGCTTGGTCACGGCGAGGACACCATGAGTCCTTTCCACGCGCGGCGAGCCCTGCGTTAAGTCCTGCTAAGAGCCCCTGCGCAGCGGCTTCTTCGTAACCTGTCGTTCCATTAATCTGACCAGCAAAATACAACCCTTTAACGAACTTTGTTTCGAGAGAATACTTAAGATCTCGAGGATCGAAAAAATCGTATTCGATTGCATACCCAGGCCGCGTTATTAACGCATTCTCGAAGCCTTTAATTTTTCGAACCATCTCAACTTGAACATCGAAAGGTAGGCTCGTTGATATTCCGTTAGGGTATAGCTCATTTGTTGTTAGCCCTTCGGGCTCGACAAAAATCTGGTGTGAATTTTTATCAGCGAAACGCATTACCTTGTCTTCAATAGACGGGCAATAGCGCGGGCCTGTACCTTCAATCACTCCGGTATACATAGGTGAACGGTCGAGTCCACCACGAATTATGTCGTGACATGCTTCGTTGGTCGATGTGATGTAGCAATTTACCTGTTTAGGGTGATCGGCTGCGTTGCCAAGATAGGACATCACGGGCAATGGTTCGTCGCCAGCCTGCTGTTGCATAACACTAAAATCAACTGAGCGGGAATCAATTCGCGGGGGCGTACCTGTTTTTAGCCTGTTTACCCTAAACGGCAAGCTGCGGAGCCGGTTCGCTAGCGCTATCGAGGGCTGGTCTCCCGCACGACCACCTGAACTACTTTCTAGCCCAATATGAATCTTGCCCCCCAGAAAGGTACCAGCAGTCAATACAACCCGATTAGCGCGGATCAACACGCCCATTTGTGTTATGACACCCCTCACTTCGCCATCTTCAATTAGGAGATCGTCGACTGCCTGCTGGAAGAGGCTTAGGTTGGACTGAGATTCTAAGATCTCGCGAATAGCAGCTTTGTAAAGCGTACGATCGGCCTGCGCGCGTGTTGCTCGTACTGCAGGGCCCTTGCTCGCGTTTAAAACACGGAACTGGATACCCGCCCTGTCTGTTGCTATTGCCATAGCCCCGCCGAGGGCATCAATTTCTTTAACGAGATGACTCTTGCCGATACCGCCGATGGCTGGGTTACACGACATCTGACCCAATGTGTCGATGCTGTGAGTAATTAGCATCGTGGCCACACCCTGACGGGCAGCGGCGAGCGCTGCTTCCGTACCGGCATGGCCACCGCCGATGACGATCACATCGAACGGCGTAGGGTATTCCATTGTTGTCAGGGGCGGAGTCGTCATGGGTGCCTCTAAAATGACTGTTCGCGGTTTTAGGGTGGAGAAGTATATAGAATTCAGCGTCGTAGTGAATTGCTTTATTGGGTCTTTGATTAAAAAACAAGCACTTTATTACTGACTTATCTTTCTTAATTCCCCTTTGGTATTTGCCACTGTTCGCGTTAAGAGTAAATAGAGTGTTAATACTGATGAATATAGTAAACAGGTTTTCTGTGGCTAAGTCGAATTATAGTATTAAAAACAGCGTTTTATAAAAATCTTAAGTGTGTGGTTAGGATGTGTTTAACGCGTTTTAAAGCTATGGATCAATGGGGATAAAACGCAAGGTCGCAGAGAGCGAGTAAACTTATCCTTTGTTGTACACAGGTTTTTATCGTTTTGGCGACGGTTATCAATAGCTAATCTGTCTTCGCGCTTGTTTTATCCACCGTTTGAGTTTGATGGTTAACCTGTAGATAGTCTTAGAGTTAGTTGTGCGCAGAGTGTTGATAACTTTCGGCACTGACTGTTGCTACTTACCCACGCAGAAATTCGAGAAGATTTCGCCAAGTAGATCATCACTTGTAATCTGTCCGGTAATTTTACCCAGCTCGTTTTGGGCAAGCCGCAAGTCTTCAGCAGCCAGTTCAAAAGGCACACCATCGACTAAACCCTGTTCAGCAGATGCGATGAGTGTGCTAGCCGTCCTAAGCGCAATGAGATGACGCTCGCGGGCGACAAAAGCTCCTTCTATCATTGAGTTAAAACCGATCGACTCTTTTAACGCATCGCGAAGCCCATCAATGCCGTCGTTAAGTTTGGCGCTTAGTGTGATTGTCTCAAGCTTATCCGGGATGTCAGCGTGTGTCTGTAATGATGCGGGGACTTTTATCGCGTCTCTACCTATGACCACGCCCGGTGTTAGGTCTGCTTTGTTAAAGACAACAAGAGTTTTCGCGAAAAGTGTTGGTTCGTCTAAAAGCAAATTCGGGACAAGACTCAGTGATAATTCTTGTAGGCCGTTCTCCTTTAGCGACTCTTCTTGCAACGCGCGTGCCGAGCTATCTATCACTAAAATAACTTTGTCGCTTTTGCGCACCGCATCTGCCGCTCGTCGAATACCTTCTTGTTCGACAACATCCTCACTTAGTCTGAGGCCAGCGGTATCAGTAATGTGAACAGGCATCCCATCTATTTGTAGCTGCTCGGAGAGAAGATCGCGAGTGGTGCCCGCGATAGAGGTGACTATTGCTGAGTCATTACCTAATAGTGCATTAAGAAGGCTAGATTTACCTGCGTTCGGCTCGCCTGCAATAACTACCTGCATCCCTTCTTTCAGCAACATTCCCTTGTTTGCTTGTGACAACGCGAGAGTTAGAGACTCGCTTATTTCCCGCAGACCCTCTTTTACGCGGGACTCGGTTATTATGTCGATATCTTCATCACTGAAATCGATTGCAGCTTCGATATTCACTCGAATTTTTGTCAGTTCTGCAACAAGATGATTAACCTTATTTGAAAATTCTCCGCTAAGCGTGCGTAGCGCAGATCGTGCTGCTTGCGCTGAATTTGCATCAATCAGATCGGCAATCGCCTCGGCTTGAACAAGGTCGATTTTGTTGTTTAAAAATGCGCGCTCTGAAAATTCTCCGGGATTTGCGAGTCTTGCGCCCAGGCTTAGAACTCGATCGAGAATTAGTTTCTGTACACTAAGGCCACCGTGGCCCTGAAGCTCGAGAACGTCTTCACCAGTAAACGACGCTGGGCCTTTGAAAAAGAGCGCGATACCTTCGTCGATTGTGTCGTTGTTGGCATCTTTAAACTTAGAGAGGTGCGCTGTCCGCGGGGTTGGAGCGAAGGCTAGAATAGACGTCGCAATGGACGCCGCCTCCGGTCCGGAAACCCGCACAACACAGATTCCGCTTTTACCCGGTGCTGTAGCAAGCGCTGCGATCGTATCAGTAGTGAGTGCGTTCACTTGATCCCTCACTCAAGCGACGATTGCAAAAATCGCTATGCTTTTTTCGCTTCATACTGCGCTTCAATTTTGCGGGTGATATACCATTGCTGAATAATACCGAGAGCCGCATTGGTGAACCAATAGAGGACAAGTCCGGCGGGGAACCAGAGGAAGATCCCGGTCATCATAATTGGCATAAGCTTCATCACTTTGGCCTGCATGGGATCTGCCGGCGCAGGGCTTAGTGAAGTTTGCAAATACATCGTGCCACCCATTAACAATGGCAGGATGAAATATGGATCTTTAACGCTAAGGTCTGTTAGCCAGAGCATAAAGGGAGCATGTCTTAACTCGACGCTTTCGAGGAGCACCCAATAGAGCGCGATAAAAACCGGCATTTGCACGAGCATTGGCAGACAGCCGCCAAAAGGATTGATCTTCTCTTTTTTGTACAGCTCCATCGTAGCCTGCTGCATTTTCATTCTGTCATCGCCGTAGCTTTCCTTCAGTTTCTGCATCTTAGGCATGATGCGGCGCATACCTGCCATCGAGCGATACTGGGTCTCTGAAAGTTTGTAGAAAAGGGCTTTAACGCTGACGGTCAGCAAAATTATTGAGAAACCGTAGTTGCCAATAAACTGATTGATCTGTGTGAGTAGCCAGTAAATGGGTGCGGCTAAAAACCACAGAAAGCTGTAATCGATGGTGAGATCTAGATGCTCTGAAATTTCTGCTAATTTATATTGATCCTTAGGCCCTGCGTAAAAACGCGTTGTGTAAGTTGCAGATTGACCTTGAGGAACATTGATCGCATCGCTGGTAAATTCACCAAAATAGAGACCCGCGTTATTCTTCCGCGTTGTGAAATTGTTCTGCGACACGTCGTTTGGAATCCAAGCGCTTATAAAGTAATGCTGGCTAAAGGCAATCCAGCCACCGGTTGTTGTGTTTGTATTTGCGCCGTCTTCATCGATATCGTCGAACTCTATTTCATAATAGGGATCATCAAGCGTAGTCGAGACAAAACCTAAATAGGTACGCCCGAAGCCGCCTGCATTACTTGGGTCGTCGAAATTGCTGCGTTTGATTTGGCCAAAGGCGTTTGCGCGCCATTCTGAAGCCGATTGGTTGTTTATTAGGTAAGTTACATCAATAGCATAACTGTCTTTGGCGAAACTGAAGCGTTTGGTTATGTCGATACCTTCGCTTGTTGTGAATGTTAGATCAACGTCTAGGGTTTGTTGATCGGCGCTCATAACATAGTCTGTTTTTTCGACGCGGTACCGTGCCCGGCTGTCACTATCAATTCCATCGCGCCCAATTAATCCGCTTGGTGCTGTGTAAGTTTGGCCTGCAGAGTTGCTTAGTATTACGAAGGGGTCTGAGTTAGGTTCGAGTGCTTTGAGGTATTTGGGCAAAGCGAGGTATTCAATGTCTCCGCCCACCGTGTTTATGCTAAGAACAAAGGTTTCTGTTTTCACGGTGACAAGTGTTTCTGGTGCCGCTACGGTTTGCTCTGCGCGTGGTTCGGCTGGGAGGCTGGGTACGTCGGCGCTAACAGCAGGCTCGCCAGCAGTTAAGGCAGTTACCGCTGGGACGTCGGTCTGCGCGATTTGTGGCAACTGGCTCTGCGTGACCGGTTCGATGGCGCTCGCTTGCTCTATTGTTTGTGGGTAGTCTTCTTGCCACTTGAGTAGCATCAAATAGGTGACTAAAGCGAGTGCGGTATAAAGGCCTAAACGTATAAAGTTCATTTGAGTCTACTTGTTTTTTGTTTGGTAAGTTTTGGTTCCGTCTTTGGTGCCTTTGGTCGGCGGAATTGGGTCGAAACCCCCTTCGTGCCAAGGGTGGCATTTACCCAAGCGTTTTATCCCTAAATAGGAACCTTTTATTGCCCCATGCAGCGCGATAGCTTCGGCCGTGTAATGTGAGCAGGTTGGTACGAAGCGGCATTGCCGACCTATGAACGGGCTCAGTGTTAATTGATAAACTCGTATGAGTAGTAAGAGCAGAGGGCTTAGTAGTGTGTTCGCTATCCTTTCGATAAGACGCATTATTTATTGAGTCTCTTTTTATCTTTCATCTCGCGAAGGATTAAGTCGTCTATCAGTCGATCTATCATTGTGCGCAGTTCAATGGTCGCTAGTTTATCAGCATCCTTGCGCGCGAGCACGACTATATCTATCAGGGGAATTTCTGTCTGTCGAAGCCTAAAGGATTCTCGCAGAACTCGTTTTAGCCTATTTCGTTGAACGGCCTTGGAGACGTGTTTTTTAGCTATTACGAGGCCGAGTCTTGGGCGCCTGGCCTGTGAAGCCGTCGCTAAGAGGAGGAATTGCTTGCTTGAGACTTTGTAGCGAGAGTTATCGAAGACCGGTTTGTAATCTTTCGGGCTCAGTAGCCGAGCGGTCTTTGGAAATGCGTTCTCTGACACTTAAGAAAGAGTGCGGTTAATATGGATGGGGCCCAAAAAACGCCGCACTCTACCCTCTACTCTTCGTCTTTACGCGGATAGCTTAGCACGGCCTTTAGCGCGACGACGATTGATGACAGCGCGTCCGCCTTTTGTAGCCATGCGAGCTCGAAAGCCGTGAGTACGTGCGCGCTTGAGTACGCTTGGTTGAAATGTTCTTTTCATGACTTACACCTAGATAATGAGTGACCTTGCAACGAAAGTAGTACTGGTTAGGTTTTGCGATTATGCCTGAACCGAATACCCTTTCACAAAGGGACGCGAATAGTAGAGGGTTTACGGCAAAGATGCAATGCCTTGTAACGCGAAAAGACCCTTGATTCAAAGCACCTACGTCAGATGCTTCTCTCAGTTCCTTTCTTTTAATCGGTGGATTAACGCTGCGTTTTGGACAGCTTCTGCAGTAAGTTTTGATGTTTGAGTGTAGTTATGGAGATTAGCCGCATTGAGTCATAGCTTAATCACAGGTTATCTACAGGTAACTTACCCACAGGGTAAATCAAATACGCGGGTAAAT
>JAGYKB010000008.1 GCA_018401885.1 Gammaproteobacteria bacterium | reverse complement strand
CTGTAGAAAAAGTTTAGCCGTGCCTGATGGCAGAAAGATTGATTTGACTCGGGAAATCTATTGAGAACCGATTTCGTAGCGACTGACGCAATCGAAAGCTCCTCTTAATGAGCAGGTCTTGCGGTGTATGGTGCCCCGGAGAGGATTCGAACCTCTGACCTGCCCCTTAGGAGGGGGCCGCGCTATCCAGCTGTGCCACCGGGGCTTAATCGGTGAATTCTTAAAAAGTACCTGCCTGCTATCGTCTATGGGTCATCTATAGGAAAGAGATCTGAGGATCAATTATGGACAACTAGATAACTAGACTAGCAGGTTAATATCAGCGCGAAGTTTATCATAGTCTTTAGAGGGTTTTCGCGCGGATTGTTATTCGAAGCAGATGTCATCTCTTACGCGAGAGATTTGTCACCCTAAGCCGCGATGATAGACTCAGGGGCATTAAATTCATATAGTCCATGCGTTTGACCCACCCCAAAGCAGGCCCCCATGACACTCGCTATAACACTCACTTGGCATACAAAAACCTTCGACACGCTCAGCAACTCGGAACTCTACTCAATGCTGAGACTGCGCAGTGAGGTTTTTGTCGTTGAGCAAGACTGTGTTTATCTCGACCTCGATAACTACGACCAAAATGCGCATCACCTTATTGCGCTTGATGCAGAGAACGAAGTGCTATGCTGCGCTCGCATCGTCGCTCCGGGCGTAAAATATGCAGGCGCTTCAATTGGGCGTATCGTGACCAGCCCTTCTCTTCGTGGAACAGGCCGAGGTAAAGCACTAGTAAGAGAGGCAATCGATGCCTGCTGCAAACTCTATCCAAAAGCCGCAATCACAATTTCGGCTCAACAGCACCTAGAAGCCTTTTATGCCGCATTCGATTTCGAGACGACTTCGTCCCCCTATCTAGAAGACGATATCCCCCATATTCAGATGACGCGAGCCGCGCGCGGTTAAGACTCTTCTCCGATCGTCAAATTTCGAGAGAGCGCCCTTGCCTCATCAAATTGGCCTAATACCTTTTCGCGGCACTCGGGCCAGCGCAAGCTCACAGCGAGAACGCAAGTAAGCGATACGGCAAAGCCAGGGACCATTTCATACAGATCAAAAATGCCGCCAGAGAGATTCGACCAAACAACCACTGTGATCGCGCCGGCAAGAATCCCTGCGATCGCGCCCGATGCGGTCATGCTTCGCATGAAGAGCGACAGCAGGATAACCGGCCCGAACGCAGCACCAAAACCCGCCCACGCATAACTGACCAGTTCTAGCACTTTGCTTTCGCGATCCATCGCGATCACAAGCGAAATAAGCGCTACACCTACAACGGCAAGGCGGCTCACTAAAACCAGTTCACTGCCGCTCGCCTGTGGTCGGAAGAACGTTCTGTAAAAGTCCTCGCTGATAACCGAGGAGCAAACGAGCAGCTGTGAATCGATCGTAGACATGATCGCCGAGAGGATTGCCGCAGTGATAACGCCTGCCATCCAAGGATTAAACAATGCCTGGCTTAGACTGATAAAGACCGTCTCGGGGTTAGCGAGCGGCGCAGCAGAAAAATAAGCTATACCTGCGAAGCCCGTCGCAACAGATCCTGCCAGCATGATCACCATCCAGCTCATCGCTAACCGCCGCGCGGAGGCGAGTTTTGAAGGATCTTCGATCGCCATGAACCTCGTGAGAATGTGCGGCTGACCTGCGTAACCAAGCCCCCAAGCAAGGAGGCTGATCAAGCTCAGCACACCCATATCGCCAAACAGATCGAGGCCATTAGGGTTAACCAAAGCGACTTGCTCCATCACTTCTTGCGTACCACCCACCGCTGAGAAGACAGCTATCGGGGTCATCACTAGCGCAGCGGCCATTAGGCACGCTTGTATGGCGTCGGTCCAAGCCACCGCTAGAAAGCCGCCGACAAAGGTATAAGACACGATGACAAACGCACCAATGAGTAACGCAACGCCATAATCGAGACCGAAACTACTCTCAAACAGAATCGCCCCGCTCACGAGCCCCGAGGCGACATAGAAGGTAAAGAACAACAGAATCACCGCTGCTGAGAGTATTCTCAGCAGTCTGCTTTCGTCTCTAAAACGACACTCAAGATAATCGGGTAGCGTGAGGGCGTTATCGGCATGAAAGCTGAATACGCGCAATCTGCGAGCAACGAGCAACCAATTGAGATACGCACCGATAATAAGACCAATGCCGATCCAACTTTCCTGAAGCCCCGAAAGATACACTGCGCCGGGTAATCCGAGGAGTAACCATCCGCTCATATCGGAGGCGCCAACCGAAAGCGCGGTGACTGCAGAGCCCAATTTACGCCCACCAAGTAAATAGTCACCTAGATCATGGGTCTGCTGATAAGCGCGGATACCGAGTAGTAATATGCCGAGCAAATAAACGAAGAACGTCACTAGCAGCGGCCATGAGCTAGCCGACCCTTGCGACATTGAAGACAACGAATCGATAATTGATACCCCTGAATTGTTAGTTATTGCCGAGTGATGACCTGACGTCTAGAAGAAAGCTCTAACGATTTTGGTACAGAGCCAACGCCGGGACGAAAGAGCCTAACACGCGACGGCTAAAGAATATCAGCTAGCCAACCGACGGCGATAGGTCAACCACTCCAAACTACCGGCGAGAATTAATAAAGTAAACTATTTGTTAACTTCGCCGAAAGCTTAGACAACCGCGTATTGGATTCTGCCATGACCGATCTCTCGCTCCTGCCGACCACCCAAGAGCAGCTCGTTGGACGTTTAAAAAGTCGCGGGCCTCAGTCGATTAAAATACTGGCAGGCCAGCTTGGCCTAACCACGATGGGAGTGCGCCAGCATTTGGCGCAGCTGCAGGATAAAGGCTACGTTAAGCATGCACAGCTGAGCCACCAGACTCGAGGACGGCCGGTAACGCTATGGAAACTTACCACGCAGGGCCATGCCTTGTTTACCGACGGGCACGCGCGTATTGCAGTGGAGCTTATAACTGCAGCAGCGCAGACATTCGGCGATGCCGGCCTCAGCAAGCTCATCGAAGTGAACGAAAACTCACTTCTCTCCCAATACCAAAACGAATTGCCCGACCCACAGTTAAGCCTTAGCGGCACACTCGAAGCACTTTGTGCTAAGCGCAGCCGCGACGGATTTATGGCCGAACTCAGGCTGACGCCTAGTGGCTGGCTATTAATTGAGAATCACTGCCCTATTTTTGCCGCGGCGAGTAGTTGTTCCGCTTTTTGTGTAGCAGAGTTGTCTTTGTTCAAAAAACTTCTCGAGGGCTACGCAACTGTCGAACGTAGCGACTACTTGCTAGAAGGCGCGAGACGTTGCGCCTACCGAATCCAACCCATCGATGCGTAGCGACAATCTTTTGCAGCTAAAACTAATCACGAAACCAGCGCGTAGACGCGGTATACTATCGAGTCAATACAAGCGCAGCGCTGACTCAGCTTTGCGCCTGATTAATGTTTTATTAACCCAATCGAACACGCGCTAAAAAAGGACTCTAGAAAACGAGCCGGCAGCGCAGCAAGACTGGGAAACGAGTACATCATGGCGCAGAAACACTCGAACGACGCGGTAGACGAATTCAAGCCGCGCAAGCTGTTCTCCTACCCCAAGTATTGGGCCGAGTGCTTCGACACGGCGCCCTATCTGCCAATGTCGCGCGCCGAAATGGATGCGCTCGGCTGGGATAGCTGTGACATTATAATCGTCACTGCCGACGCATATGTAGATCATCCTAGCTTTGGCATGGCCGTGGTTGGACGCTTGCTCGAAGCGCAGGGCTTTCGCGTTGGCATCATCGCGCAGCCAGAATGGGACAGCGCCGAGCCCTTTAAGCAGCTAGGCAAACCGAACCTATTCTTCGGCGTTACCGGCGGCAACATGGACTCCCTGATCAATCGCTATACAGCAGATCTCAGACTGCGTAACGACGATGCCTATACACCTCATGCAGAGGCTGGCAAACGCCCCGACCGCTCGGTGATCGTGTACAGCCAGCGCTGCCGCGAAGCGTATTACGACACGCCTATTGTCATCGGCGGCATTGAGGCTAGCCTGAGGCGCATTGCGCAATACGATTACTGGACAGACGCCGTTCGGCGTTCTGTATTGATTGATTCTAATGCGGATATTCTTCTTTACGGCAATTCAGAGCGAGCACTCGTCGAGGTTGCACATGCAATAGCCAACGGTAAGGAAGTCAAAGAGCTCTGGCAGACGCGCGGTGCAGCAGTTGTCTTAAAGGAATTACCCGAAGGTTGGACTGAAATCGATTCGACACGCATCGACTGGCCATCGAAAATAGATGCGATACCTAATCCTTACGACTTCCATGACCGCGAACCCGATGCCGAAGCGGCCGCTACTGCTGGGAACTCGGTAAATGCTGCATCCGACTCGACCCAGGCGATCAAAATCATACCGATGCCTCTCCAGCGAAAAGAAAAATACGACGCCAAAACAACCTATATTCGTCTGCCCTCGTACAGCAAGGTAGTAAGCGATCCTGCGCTTTATGCACACGCCTCTCGCGTGCTGCACCAGGAAGCGAACCCCTACAATGCCAAGACGCTAGTCCAGCGCCACGGCACACTGGAGATATGGGTAAACCCACCACCTATTCCGCTCGAAACAGACGAAATGGACTGGGTATTTAGCTTCGATTACAAGCGTCGTCCGCACCCCGCCTATGGCGACGCTCGAATCCCAGCTTACGACATGATTAAGACGTCGGTTAATATCATGCGGGGCTGTTTTGGTGGCTGTACCTTCTGTTCTATTACCGAACACGAAGGCCGCATTATTCAAAGTCGTTCAGAAGAATCGATCCTTAGCGAAATCGAAAAAATACGCGATATGGTACCGGGATTCACCGGCACCATTTCAGATCTGGGCGGCCCCACCGCCAACATGTACAAACTCAATTGCAAATCACCTGCGATTCAGAAAACCTGTAAGCGGCTGTCCTGTGTTTATCCAAGCATTTGCAAACACCTAGAAACTGATCACAAGCCAACAACCGAGCTTTATCGCAAAGCGCGCGCAATTCCTGGCGTAAAGCGCGTCGCTATCGCGAGCGGTCTGCGCTACGACCTCGCCTTGAAAGATCCCGAATACATTGAAGAGCTAGTTTCGCATCATGTTGGCGGCTACTTGAAAATAGCGCCAGAGCACAGCGAAGACAAAACCTTAGCGAAGATGATGAAGCCAAGCATTTCGGCGTATGACGAGTTTAAGCGACTGTTCGACAAATTTTCTAAAAAAGCAGGAAAAGAGCAATACTTGATTCCTTATTTTATCGCAGCACACCCGGGCAGCGACGATGAAGACATGTTGAATCTTAGCCTGTGGCTGAAGGAAAGAAAGTTTAAACCTGATCAAGTCCAGACCTTTTACCCTTCGCCAATGGCGCTCGCAACGGCCATGTACTATTCCGAGCGCAACCCACTCGAAAAAGTGCGTTACAAGAGCGAGAAAGTAAAAGTGTCGAAGAATTTAGAGCAGCGCCGCCTGCAGAAGGCGTTTCTGCGCTATCACGATGAAAAAAATTGGCCAATGCTACGCACAGCGTTAACTAAGCTTGGACGCACAGACTTGATTGGCAATGAAGAAAAGCATTTGGTGCCGCATGAAAAACCCAAGGGCCGACCTGTGACTCGAGGGAAGACCGCGAGAGGCGGCCGCGGCAAAAGCGCAGGACAAGCAGCCCGCGCGAGGCGCTAAGTTTTTTCTTGGGACATTTGCTCTTCGAGTTGCTCGATAGTCGCGCCGCGAGGAGGCACCTTACGTTCCTCTCGCGTTTTTATATGCCATTCGATATTACTTAAAATTCCGCGCAGAATATTCATCTCCATGACATCGATTCGAATACGCCCGAAGAGCCGGCGCATCCTCTGCATGAGTTGCCGAGGGTTCTCTGGGTCGTGGAATCTGATTGCGATCATGACTTTTTCAAGATGCTCAAAAAATCGCTCATTCTCATCTGCGGTAGCACGCTCTTGGTCCCAAAAATCATCTTCGGGTAATTTCACTGCGTTTTCTTGATAGCGCGCACGCTTGGCAATTTCATAAGTTATTACCATCACTGCCGCCGATAAATTTAGCGAACTACATTCGGGCGAGGTAGGTATCTGCACATGGTACTGACAGAGCTGAAGCTCCTCGTTATTGAGACCCGAATCTTCGCGACCAAAGACTAAAGCTACTTTGTTAGTCTTGTGCTCTCTAAATACCTTGTCGGCGCAGCTTTCGCCGTCCAGCATGGGCCATGGGAGCTTTCGTGAACGCGCACTCGTGCCGATAATCAGGCCACAGTCTGCCACCGCCTCTTCCAACGTGTTTACGACTCGCGCGTTTTCGAGAATATCAACGGCAGAAACCGCTCGCGCCGTTGCCGCACCGCTTGGAAATTCCTCGGGATCCACGAGAATCAGCTGCGTGAGGCCCATGTTTTTCATTGCCCGTGCCGTAGCGCCAATATTACCGGGATGCGAGGTGTTAACTAATACAACGGCTATTTGACTTGGATCCAATTGTGGCATCCATTCGGCCGCAGTGGGCTTTTTCTCGATATTCAAGTGGGATTTCCTTAGGAGGAGTCTGTCAGAAGCGCATTATAGCAGCATGGACACGAGGATCGACTAGCCAAAACCCCTCGTGAGGTCGATAAAGAAATTCATCGCATCGCCTCTCTTCTGTTATCATTACCTCCCCTGAGGCTCTTGATTACCATGGCTATGCGATGGTGCGATAGATAAGTCTCTCGCTCTTTACTTTTTCTGCTTTCGCCTCGCGCGCCGTTCATCGAGTAATTGCTCGTTACTCGGCGCTACAATCTGCGCGCGCAGAGACCACTTTGATAGGATCGGTTTAATGCACCCAATGATAAATATTGCGCTCAAAGCAGCGCGTGATGCCGCCGAGGCGATAGCCCATAGCAGCGATAGACTCGACCGAATCAAAGTGATTAACGATGACCCCAACTCGTTCCTCACGTCGATGGACCTCGATTCCGACAAAACGCTGCAGTATCACCTACTCAAGGCTTACCCCGAGCATAGCATCGATTCGCGCGCAACTGGCCTGCGGGCTGGTATACGCAAGGATATCGTTTGGCTGATCGACCCGTTGATAGGCAACCACAATTTCGCTCGAGGCTACACGCAATTCGCGGTATCGCTCGCCTGCAAAATAGAGGGTGTTATTCAACATGCTGCCATAGTCTGCCCCATGACAAATGAAGAGTTCGTGGCCTCACGCGGTGGTGGCGCTCAGCTTAATTCTCGAAGACTCCGCGTCGGCAAAGAAACAGAACTAAGTGTCGGCGCGCTTGTTGGTCTCAATGACGACTCGGAGGACATTGGAACGCTTCTAGATTTGCAGCGTGCTGTTGTCGATGCAGGCGCACGTGTCCGCATCTCAGGCTGCGCGGCATTGGACATAGTCAGCACAGCCGCGGATCGGCTCCAAGGCGGCTGGGCGCCAAATGTCGCCGTAGCAAGTCACTCAATCGACGCCGCGGCATTGATTTTAAAGGAGGCAGGAGGCTTAATTGGTTCGGAATTGGCAAACCCCGACTATTCGAGCGCGCAAGAACTTCTGTTCGCCAACCCCAAAATCCTTAAGCAGATGGTAAAACTGCGCCAAGCGAAGAAAGGTGCTTAACAGCAATCACACAGGATAGGCGCGCTATGTCAAACGAGTCATCGAATACTAGCCAGCGCAATGAGCCGCCTTCCCAGCAACAAAAACATAGCCTTGTCGAAGGCTCCATAAAAGCGTCACTAATCCGAATGACGCTGCCGATGATCGTCGGCATGTTCATGATGTTTACGTTCAGTCTCGTAGACACATTCTTCGTAAGCCTTCTAGGCACCGCCGAGCTCACGGCGATTAGCTTCACCTTCCCTATCACCTTCACCATCATGAGCCTCGCGATCGGCCTCGGTATCGGCGCTTCCGCTGTTGTCGCTAAATACATTGGCCGCGAAGACCTCGTGCGAGCTAAAGAAAGCTCAACAGTCATCAATTATGTCGCGCTCGCCTTCGCTGCGGTGCTCATCGCGGGTTGCTGGTTTTTTATGGAGCCGCTGTTCACTGTAATGGGAGCCGACGCAACGCTCATAGCACTAATTCACGACTATATGAGCATTTGGTTCCCTGGCAGCGTTCTCCTTGTTGGGTTAATGACGGCCAACAGCATTCTGCGCGCGCATGGCGACTCGAAAACGCCGAGCATAATCATGGCCGGATCCGGCCTGATCAATGCATGCCTTGACCCCCTGCTAATCTTCGGGTGGGGACCTGTCCCAGCCATGGGCCTTAAAGGCGCCGCTATCGCGACGCTTACCGCGTGGACGGTTGGCTATGGCTACCTGTTTTATCATCTTGCGATAAAGCATCGACTTATAAGCACTAGCCTACCTAGTCAGCAAATACTTATAAGTTCATCACGGGAGATGTTACGAATAGGATTGCCAGCGGCTGGCGCCAACATGATGACACCCCTAGCGATGGGGACAATGACTGCGATAGCGGCAGGATCGGAACCAGCGTCGTCGCAGCCTTTGGCGTCGGTGCAAGGCTCGAGCCATAGCCACTCTTCTAGTGCTAGCGATGTCATCCACGCTGCCGCCGTTGATAAGCCAAAATTACGGGGCGGCACGATTAGATCGGATAAAGGAGGCCTACAGCATGAGCCTTCGCTTCATTGTGATCTGGCAATTTGCTGTTTATCTTCTGCTAATTCTTGCAGCACCCTGGATAGCAGGCTTGTTCACCTCGGACCCTGAAGTGCTCGAGACAATACGTCTCTTTATTTGGATTTTACCGATGGGATACGGAATGCAGGGCATCATCATATTAAGTAATTCATCGCTTAACGCCATGCATCGCCCTATGACGGCCCTCTATTTAAGCATTGCCCGATTTTTTGTTTTCTACGTGCCTTGCGCGTACCTGGGAAGCCGTCTCTATGGTGTGACAGGCTTTTTCGGAGGGGCCGTCTTCGCCAACACTCTCGTGGCAATGATCAGCTGGGCCACGGTAAGACGCGCGCTAGCTGCGGAAGAAACCTCTCACGCTGTCAAGCAGTGACGTTTTGCCATTGGTCGCGATTTGAGGTGGCGGCGTGAACTGCTGCACAGAGTCGTCTACGACAGGCGCAAGTTGGACTTCAACCTCAGCCTCGGCCCGAGGCGTTGGATCCTCCACAAGCGAGAAGCTCTTGTCTTCGACTGTCATTGGCGAAGTCTCGCCCGTTTCCTCATCGGAGTAGCTGAGTCGATTGTTAGCCTCTTGGAAGGCTAACATCTCTTTGCAGATCTCATCGTATTCCTCGGCTGTTAAAAGCTCTGGGCGCTCCTTCATATTGAGCGTGAACTGCCTGTCATTAGCTGCCGAAAGGTAATGAAGATTGCGTTTGGTCTCAAGTAGCAGGCCTTCCTCTTTCGCAATGTTATAAAGTGGCGTTCCTCGCAGTGGAATGTAGGGGAAGAAGAAGAAATGCTCTGGTGCAATCTTTTTATTCAACTCAAGGGTCTGTCGCATATTTTCTGCGGTTTCTAACGGCGCGCCGACGATATTAAACGTCAGGCGATTGATTCCCGCTTTTTTGCAATTCTCTGCTGCCGCAATAACCTGCTCGTTCGTCATCTTGCGTCCTAGCATTTTTGCGCGATACTCCTCGTCGCCACTTTCAATTCCGAACCAAATAGTATGACATCCCGCCTCGGCTGCGGTTTTGCAAAACTCTTCGTTCATCACTTCTACACGAGAATTTATAGAGAATGGCAATCCGAGCTGTTCTTTATAGAGCGCAAAAAACGCTCGCACAAATTTCAGGTTCGACAAAAACAACTCGTCCCAGAACTCAAAATAGCCAACATTAAACTTATCGCGCAGTCGCACTAGTTCGTCGACCATATCCTGCGGATCGTATTTTCGCAGAAACGTCTTCTTGGTTTTCCATCCCTCTAAAATTGGCGTATTGCAACAATAAGTGCAGCGATAGGGACAACCGCGACCGGTCATCACCGGTAGCACGAGTTTGCCCTTCGGGCCAAAAATGGAGGAGTTCACATCTTTGAAGCCATCTTCTTTGGCAAACACTTCGTAATCTGGAAATGGGAGCGAAGCGAGGTCGCCTATCTGATGCGGTTCTGATTCGTAAATTTCTCCGTCGATAAGTTTTTCCCACATACCGTCGGCGTGACCGTCTTTTGTGCCCTTCAAATGCTGAACTAGATTGCCGATTGCATATTCGCCATCGCCGGTGCAGATGTAGTCAATATTAGGATTCTCAATCGTTTGCTGCTGCGACAGCATAGCCTGGTAGCCGCCGATAACAATTGGTAGTTTTGGCATCAACTTTTTGAGCTCTTCGAAATAAGGCTCCATGGGATACCAGTGCGGGCTCATCACCGAGAATGCAATTACGTCAGCATCGTGAGCCTCAATCATCTTTGCGTAATTGGTGGGCGAATACTTTTCTTCATCACGCAGAATCAGTATTGGCTCATTGATGACATCGACCCACGGGAAATCTCGTTTGAGGTAGGCAGACATACTCGCGATTGGCATGGCGATTTCATTACCATCAGGCGAGTAGAAGGCAAAGACAAGACGCAGTCGCTCTCGCTTCACGCTACCAAACCACCGCGATTTGGCTTGCGGGTATGGTGCGCGTTCGGTGCTTATCGCGATGACATCTGCCTTCGAATTCATAACTAGAGCAATCCTATCTTTTTTGAGAAAATTTCACAGTTTTGTCACGCAAACTGCACGCGAAATACTCACTTTGTAATTTGACTTACGCTGCGAATAGCGACTGAGACCATTGGCTTAAAAGCTCTACGTATAATCACCTAAACCGCGCTTGTGGTGAGTGAGCGGAATCACAGCTGCTTGCTAGGGTTATCGTCAATTCGGGCTAAAAGTATACCATCAAGAATATGACAATATCACGGCTAATAAACCTTTTTATGACGACAATGCATTGTTTTTTCAGGTGTTATTCCCTTCAATTTTTGTGGCTATTCGTTTACCGAAAGTAAATGATCACCTAGGGGTACGCGAACTCGATCAAATCCAGTAAGCTGCGTCTCACCGCTTACAGCCGCTTGAGACTCAGCTTCGCGCGGCAGGCATACACACTTTAGGAACGCTTTTATGGACGCACTTGAAGCCCTCACCACACGGCGCTCTAGTCCTCGACTCAGCGCACCCGCTCCGACTCACGAACAGATCGATATTATCGTTCAATCCGCTCTGCGCGCCGCCGATCATGCGCTTCTGCGCCCTTCGAGATTTCTGCTGCTGCAGGACCAGGCGTTAACTAGATTAGGCGAACTCTTTCTCGCAGCCGATATTGCCGACGGTGTCGAGCTAACCCCGGCCCAGCGAGAGAAAATACTCAACAAACCGCTGCGCGCGCCAACAATCATTGTTGCCATAGCCGCACTCCAAGAACACCCCAAGGTGCCAACCATCGAGCAGGAATATTCCGCGGCTGCAGCCGTTCAATGTATGTCTCTTGCCGCCTATGCGCAGGGGCTTGGCTCGATGTGGCGGACCGGTTCGAAGGCCTATCACGAAATAGTTCGCTCTGGCCTCGGCGTTCAATTAAACGAAAAAATTATCGGCTTTCTATACCTTGGAACCCCTTGTGGCCCGCTGAAGGGATTGGTAGAACACGATGTAAATGACTATCTCAGCCTGTGGGAAACTGATTAGACGCGGTGCGAGCCCTCTATCGCAGTTGCCGTGCACTTTATTAAGGAATAACTACCCTATGCGTATGACAGTATTTTCAACACCGCTACTCACGCCACTACTCAGACTTCTTTCGATTGTCGGTCTGAAATTAATAGGCTGGAAAGCTGTTGGAGAGGAGCAAAAGAACGGCCGCTTCGTCTTGATCGGCGCGCCCCACACGAGCAACTGGGATTTTCCGCTGATGCTTATGGTGGTCCTGAAGCTACGCCTTCGCGTCTTCTGGATGGGCAAGCACACCCTTTTCCCTTTCGGTGCTGGCTGGCTTATGAAATACCTCGGAGGTATTCCCATTAATCGCAGCAAATCCCACAACGTGGTCAACGAAACAGTTCGGCTTTACCGAGAGAATCCCGAGGTAATAGTGCTAGTGCCTCCAGAAGGCACGCGCAGTAAGGTGAAGGCTTGGAAAACCGGTTTCTATCACATCGCGCGCAACGCTGGCGTACCAATATTGATGGGCTATGTTGATGGTGATAACAAAGAGGCAGGTCTCGCCGATTTCTTTTATCCCAGCGGCGACATGGAAGCTGATTTAATCAAAATTCGCGAATTTTATGCCGACAAAAAAGGACTCATCCCAGCGAATAGCTAACGTCAGGCTAAACACTCTCACAGCGAAGACAGCGCATCAGATTATCAAAAATGAACTGCGCGTAGTCATCATTCGTGACGCCCCGCAGCTTAAATTTCCACTGCTTCAAATGCCACTGCTCAAGTTGAGCGGTCACCTGAGAAGCGAGCAATTGAGGATTTGTACAATCAAAAACGCCGCTTGCTGCGCCTTTTTCGAATACTTCAATAAGCGACTCTTCGAACCGCAGCTCGAGCTCTAAGGTTTGCTGCTGCTGTGACCGCGGAAGACCTTTCACTTCCATGAAGCAGAATTGATACCACGGCCTTAAAACCTCGACCATGTAAATTTCGCTGAAAATTAACGTACGCAAAAAGTCGACCGGTTCAAGATTAGCCCTATTGAGTCCGGCTACAACTTTGTCGATACACGAGCGAAGCACGCCTTCAATAACAGAGGCCAAATCTTCTTTACTACCGATATACGAATAAAGGCCGCCCATACTTATTTGAGCCTCGCTACTAAGATCGCGAAGACTCATTGCCTGAAATCCCTTCTCGGTTGTAAGGCTAAAGGTAGCGGTGAAAATTTTCTCTAAATTAACGATGGCGACACGGGGATTTTTAATCTGCATCTTATCTTTATGCATTTCAAAAACTGTTTGCCAAAACGCCTCTCCTTCGAAAGGCCAAGCAGCGCGAAACGCCTCCATCGTAAGAACCCGGGGCCAGCCGGTTTTCTCGATGGACCGCGTTTCGGCTTGTGTCGAATAACTGCTCACAAACGGCAGTTCACTTATAGCATTGCCTGCAATGACGCTTTGGCCTCCGCGGTCGGCACATGATTTATGCCCAGCACAATCTGAGCTAATGACTTCGATTGGCTATCAGCCATATCGCTCGCCACTATCTGCTCCATAGCCGCCTTGTCCTCCGCAGTCGCCGCATGCTGAATATTGGCTACCGCATTCGCGAGCGCCCGAACAGCCATCCCATTTGATTCATCGGCAGCAATTGCCGCTAGCACTGCTTTATCCTCAGCGGAAGGGAAGTGATTAAGGCCAACAAGTACCCCGGCAATGGTTCTGACCGCCGCAGAGTCATCTGCGAGCGCGACCTGCGAGGCAGATGTGAGAAAAGCAATCAGTGAAAGACTCGCGATCGCGCGGGGAATTTTCTTTAGAACTGAGTATGACATTGAGATTTCCTCTGAATAATTAGACGTTGCGAAACACTTTATTGACAACGAGCAAATCCGTGCCCGTGAGCGAAACCTAGTATCCTTACTTGAGTTTTTGAGTCTAACTGATCGCCGCCTGCTGCGAAACAGTTGCTCGTAAAAACTCGCCGCTCTTCGAGTCCCGCTCAGATCCAGACCGACAAAATCGAACCTGCGCCTGCGACAGCGCAAAGGGTCAGGCTGAATAACCTGAGCTTTCGATGCGAAATCCTATGCATTGTTTTTTTTGCTAGCCAGTAGCCCACTAGCGTGGCCGGCAGCAATGGCAATGAAACTAGTGCCTCGGGGCTGCCAAAGCGATCGATAGAGGCAAGCATGAATAGCGACATAACACAGCTTACGATGAAGAACGCCGCGAGATTCGCTCGAATAAAGTCATTCCCCTCGTGCTGCATTACAAGCGCCATGGGCGGTCCGCCTATCGCTGAACTCGTGCCCATAAATCCAGAGAGGAAACCGGCCGTAACCATCGCCGGATTACTCGGGCGAATCACGATGCTACTCAAACTCAATCCCACAGCTGCCAGCACTGACACGCCAAGCCACAGCGCCAGCGCATCATGCGAGATCCACAACAACAAAAATCCGCCTGCGATAGTGCCGGGGATACGCCCGAGAATCGCGTATTGGAGACCTTTGAGAGAAACCGCTTTACGGTGGTGGTAGGTATTGGCGAGCGAAAGCGTGAGTGCACACACAGTGACCGGTCCTGGCACATACAGTGGATCGATTACGAACAACAGGGGTGCGGAGATAATCGCCAGGCCGAAACCGATGCTACTCTGAACATACGAGCCTATTAAAATTACGACTGCAGCGAGTGCGAGTTCCATCCGTGCTTGCCCCTTTTCATTTAAACTTGCGAAGCGGCTTGGCAAGCCGGAATCACGCATTCTGTCTATCGATTAAAAACAACATAATACTCAGTGACACGCCTACTCGCTAGCAGCAACGCTAAGCGCTCTAAATCGACATCGCTTATTGAGACAAATACCAGCCTCGTTTATCATTAGCTGCCCGTGCCAAGGGCTACAAGGCGTCGACGCTCGCCCAATAAAACACTGATCATACGGAATCCCTCATGCAGTTACTTGACGGCAATCTTTGCTCCGAACAAATTCGCCAAGAAATCACGCAGAAGGTCGACGCGATAAAGGCGGCTGGTCAGCGTGCACCGCATCTCGCCGCAGTGCTTGTTGGAAACGACGGCGCTTCAGAGAATTATGTCGCCTTTAAGGTGAAGGACTGCGCGCAGGTAGGCTTCGAATCAACGACTATCCGATTACCCGACACGGTGACCGAAGAGGAGCTGCTTGCGAAGGTCGCTGAGCTTAATGCTGATGACGGCATAGACGGTTTCATTGTGCAGTTGCCCTTACCAAAGCATATCGACGAGAATAAAATTATATTAGCAATCGACGCGAAGAAAGATGTCGATGGCTTCAGTCCTGTTAGCGTCGGCAAGCTTAACCTCGGCCTGCCTACGTTTATCTCAGCGACGCCAAACGGCATTATGGAACTGCTAGCACGCTACAAAATCGAGACCGAAGGCAAACACTGCGTGGTCTTGGGTCGCAGCAATATTGTAGGTACACCAATGGCTGTACTCATGTCGCGCAATACGAACCCAGGAAATGCGACTGTGACTATTGCCCACAGCCGAACGAAGAATCTAAAAGAGCTCTGCCTAAGCGCTGACATCCTGATCGTTGCGATAGGCAAAACCGAATTTGTCACCGCTGACATGGTGAAGCAAGGCGCTGTTGTTATAGATGTTGGCCAAACACGCGTTCCCGATACCACAAAGAAAAACGGCTTCAGAAACGTTGGCGATGTCGATTTCGACAATGTAAAAGAGAAGTGCTCCTATATCACTTATGTGACAGGCGGCGTCGGTCCTATGACTCGCGCGTCGCTATTGCAAAACACGCTCAAGGCGCATCAAGCTCGCTAGCCTAGATTTAGATAGCCAACCGATAACTCACTTTCAGAGAAATAATCATGTTCCAGTCTCTCAGCGCCCTACCCGCAGATCCAATTCTCCGTCTTGTCGCCGAATATCGGGCAGACACAAACCCGAACAAAATAGATTTGGGTATAGGTATTTATAAAGATGAGAATGGCGACACGCCGGTGATGACCGCCGTTAAAAAAGCGGAGCAGCAAATCCTTGCGACACAGACCAGCAAAAAGTATGTCGGTCCAACTGGGTCTCCCGAATACAACGAAGCGGTTGCCGAGCTACTTTTCGGAAAAGAATTATATTCAAGTCTAGGTAAGCGTCGAGTCACCGTGCAAGCACCCGGGGGTTGCGGTGGACTGAGGCTCGCTGCGGAATTTTTGAAGCAGGCGAATGCCGATGCGACCGTCTGGGTCAGCGACCCGACGTGGGCTAATCACGTGCCGTTGATGACCACCGCTGGCCTCAAAATTAGCAAATACCCCTATTACGATTACGCGACCCACAGTGTGCGTTTCGAAGAAATGCTCGCCTGCTTAAAGACCGTACCGAAGGGCGACATTGTCCTACTCCACGGTTGCTGCCATAACCCCTGCGGCGCAGATCTCACCCTCGCTCAGTGGGAGGCTGTGCGCGACGTCGCCCTCGATCAGGGCTTTACTGTCTTTATCGACCTCGCCTATCAAGGCCTCGGAGACGGACTTGAAGAGGACATGATCGGCACCCGCCTCATGGCTGAGTCTTTGCCAGAGCTTGTCTTGGTAAGCTCTTGCTCTAAAAATTTCGGTCTTTACCGAGAGCGCACAGGTGCGATGACGTTAATCTGCGAAACCGAAACCGAGACGACGACTGCGACTACATTGATCGCCGCCTCGGCGCGCGCCATGTACTCAATGCCACCCGATCATGGTGCAGAGGTAGTGCAACTTATTCTCAACAACCCCGCCCTTCGCAGCGAGTGGGATGCTGAACTGACAGGGATGCGCGATCGCATCAATGGATTGCGTGCAAAACTGGTGGAGCAGACCCGTAAAGTCGGCATAGACCGCGATTTTGGCTTTATTCAGAACGAGAAAGGCATGTTTTCTTTCTTGGGCGTCAATGTCGAGCAAGTACAGACGCTCGTGCGCGACTACAGTATTTACCTCGTTGATTCGAGCCGCATTAACGTCGCCGGCATAAACGATGCCAATGTCGAATACCTCGCAGAAAGCCTCGCCTCCGTCCTCAAGGACTAAGCGATGTTGTGCACCGGCCGTCTCAGGGCGGCGGTGCACTCAGACACAGCCATTGACGCTATTGCCGCGCCTTTAGGGCCGGTGCGACGCTCATCGCAAACTCTCGAAGCAGCGACTCGGTTGTCGCCCAATCGATGCAGGCGTCGGTAATCGACACGCCGGGCTTCAAATCCGTTAAGTCATCAGGTATCGGTTGATTGCCGGCCTCGAGATTGCTCTCAAGCATCACTCCTATGATCGATTTATTGCCTTCAGCGATCTGCTCGGCGATATCGCGCAGTACGGGTATTTGGTTCTTCGGATCCTTGCGCGAATTGCCATGACTGCAGTCGATCATGAGATTATCAATCAGTCCGGCTTTTTGTAGCTCCGCCTCGCACGCCGCGACACTTTCGCGATCGTAGTTTGGCTCTTTGCCTCCACGCAAAATCACGTGGCAATGAGGGTTTCCATCTGTGCGGAAATGCGCCACCTTCCCCTCGTCCGTAACGCTTATAAAACTGTTATTCGCGGCCGCCGAACGAATCGCATTGACAGCAACCGTAAGGCTACCGTCGATATTGTTCTTAAATCCCACCGCCGATGATATGCCGCTTGCAAGTTTTCTGTGTGTGGGCGATTCCGTTGTTCTGGCGCCGACTGCTGTCCAAGTAACAAGATCTTGAAGATACTGCGGAGTGATCAAATCTAGCGCCTCGATGCCGATTGGCAAACCAATCTCAGCAATATCCAGCATGAGCTTTCGGCCGATCTTCAAACCATGATCGATTCGGTGGCTGCCGTCGAGATGGGGGTCATAGATAAGGCCTTCCCAGCCCACTGAGGTGCGCGGCTTCTCGAAGTAGACGCGCATAACAATCAGTAAGCTCTCTGCTAATTCATCAGCAATCGGTTTCAGCTTACGCGCATAAGCGAGCGCTTCCTCAGGGTTGTGTATCGAGCACGGCCCGACCACTACGATGAGACGCGGATCTTGACGATCCAGAACCGCTTTCACTGCACGATGTCCCGTAAGCACTGTGTCGAGTGCGACACCCTCGAGCACAAGCTCAGACTTAAGCTGCTGAGGCGTCATCAGCTCCTCGTGTCGAATTATGTGCAAATCGTCTATTTCCTTAACGCGTTCAACCATGATGGCATTCTCAATATTTCGGCGAGGCGCAATTATGCGCGAACTGCACAACGAACTCAAAGAGTCGGCAAGCCTGCTTTTCTAGATACGAGGAATTGAGGTGCTATCGGGTCGAGAGTATTTACAGCTGCAGGCGCTTTCTGTACCTTTGCGCTGCTCGAACAGCCCGCACTCGCGGCGGATTCGGCTACCCAATCGAACCGCCCTCTTGAGCGGAAACCAAGGGTAAGTATTGCCACTCTTAGAGGATTATTGAATATGCCTAAAGCGAGCGAATTAAAGCGCGGGATGATTGTCGACATCGAAGGCATTCCGCATGTCGTGAGGCAATTTGAAAGCAAGAGCCCCTCCTCGCGAGGCGCGGCTACCCTCTACAAAGTGCGTTTTAACAATCTCAAATCGCGACAAAAGCTGGATCTCTCCTTAAAAGGCGATGACTTGTTAAAAGACGCTGACTGCCAGCGAGTCCGCGTGCAGTATTCGTACAAAGACGGAGAGAGTTTCGTTTTTATGAATCTCGAGGACTATAGTCAGTACACAGTCGACGCAGACTCGCTCGAAGGACAAAGCGAGTACTTAGTCGAGCAGCAAGAGGATATTGTTGCACTGCTGATGGATGGGGTGCTGCTCGGTATCGAACTGCCGCAATCGGTAAACCTAGTCATCGAGGACACTCCTCCGGCGGTCACTGGCTCATCGGCCACGAACCGCAGTAAGACCGCGCGTCTGTCGACGGGACTCGAAGTACAGGTACCCGAATATCTCTCGGTGGGCGAGACCATAAAGATCAACACGGTCACCGGCAAATTTATGTCGCGCGCCTAACCGCTGATACTCGCTGACGCGCCGCAGCGCCAGCAAATTGCGAAGACGCCGTCTACGACTTCGCTACAGCCATCGCACCTCCAAACAGAGCACTCGTCAGGTTTACGACGAATCTCTTTAATCAGCGCCTCTGCTGCCACTAAATTGACGTCACTAACCCATACCTCGGGTAGTGATTCTAGAACGGGAATTTCACCGGTGGCCCCGAACAATGTCTCATTGCGCAACTCCGACACGATCCCGTGCTGATCTAACACGTTGAGAATATGCCAAGCCTCTGCAGGGGTATCCCCAATATAAACGCGTCGAGTAAAGCGCGCCGCCATTTAGCGATACACCTCTCGCCAACGCAGGCCAGCTGCAAATAGAACGCCCACATACAGCGTCACGCCACCGCAGACCAGAATGGCCATTTGCAAAACCTGCTTGCCTGCGTCCCACGTAAACCACTGACTCCAGTCACCCGCTTGAAAGTACAAGAACACCCCCATGCAAACATTTGCGAGCAACAGCCGCAGCCCCAAAACGCCCCAGCCAGAGGCGAAGCCAAATGCACCCTCTCGGATTAATCCGCGCAGGAGCAGCCCCGCGTTAACACAGGCGGCAAGACTCGTTGCTGCAGCCAATCCCACGTGACCATAGCCCTGCCAATAAAAGACGACGTTGAGCAGCATGTTGACGACCATTGCGATTACACCAATGCGAACAGGTGTACGCGTGTCTTGTCGCGCGTAAAATCCAGGCGCAAAAATTTTCACTGACATAAACCCGAGCAAACCAAACGCATAGGCTTGCAGACTCGCAGAGGCTTGCTGTACATCGGTTGCTGTAAAGTTATCGTTAAAAAACAGGGTAATCAGCAGTGGCTTCGCGAGCAATATTAATGCAAGCGCGGCGGGAAAGGCGATGAGGCACACGAGCCGCAGCGCCCAATCGATGGTTCCGCTAAACTCCTCTGGCGACTTGTCCGCGTGGGAGCGTGAGAGACTTGGCAGCACGACAATCGCGAGCGCGACACCGAATATCCCCAGCGGTAATTCCATCAGCCGATCCGAAAAATAAAGCCACGAGACGCTGCCGGTCATAAGTAGCGACGCGATAAAGGAATCAAGCAACAAATTGATCTGATTGACCGACACGCCGAAAAGTGCCGGCAGCATTAGTGCCTTAATTCGAGCAACGCCCTCATGACCCGGGCTTCGCTTTGGAATCGGCAAAAGGCGCATTTGCAGCAAAAACGGCAGTTGGAATAGCAGCTGTGCAACTCCTGCGATAAGCACTCCCCAAGCGAGCGCGAGCTCTGGTGTGTGGAGGTATGGCGCGAGCAGAAAGGCACTGCCGATCAAGCAGATGTTGAGAAGAGCGGGCGTAACGGCGGGCGCTGCGAAGCGGCCATAGCTATTGAGCACGGCGCCGCAAAGCGCTGTCAGCGAGATCAGCAGAAGATACGGAAAGGTGATACGGAGCATATCGACGAACAGGGCGAACTTTGCCGGATTGTCGGTGAAACCATAGGCTATAGGTACCGCGATAAGAGGCGCCGCGACCATAACCACCACGCTGATGACCGTGAGGAGTCCACCGAGACTTGCCGCGACCGCCGCGATCAACTCACGGACATCATCGTGACTCCTCAGACTCCGGTATTCGGAAAGCACCGGCACAAAGGCCTGATTGAACGCTCCCTCTGCAAAAAGTCGGCGCAGGAAATTGGGGATTTTGTTGGCAAGAAAGAAGACGTCAGATGCGTCGCTAGCACCAAACAATCGAGCAATGACAATGTCGCGAGCCAACCCTAGAAAACGCGAAACAAGGGTCATCGACCCCGTTATCCCGCTTGACCCTAGAAGACTCGGCCCCCTTTCGGGTGGCCGTTCTGACTTTCCAGGCGGCCTGTTAACACTGTCTTGTTGTTGGATGGCCTGATCTTGGTCTCGTGTCATGGGTCGGTAGCTTCTCTCGGCCGGCGCCCTCTGCAGTCCGCTGAATGGACTTTGGGCTGAGCATCGTAAGCTTATCGGATCGAGTTTGTGATAACTACAGCGATTTCTTGGCTATTCAATGACCTAAGTAGTATAACTACGCGCCCAAGTTGGATCGACGCGACTAGTCTGCCGCCAGCAACGCTTGACAATGCCCGACCTAAGCGGCATAGTGTCGCGCTCTTAAATTAGGGTGTCGTTCGGCCAGATCGCCCCTAAAGTTAGGCCTTTGTCGCACGCTTCTTTTTGCGCTGCGCCGAGAATAGCCGGCTAGATACCAGACACAAAAAATTCGCTAGAAAACTATTTTCTAAAGTTAAAACAAATACTTGAAAAACCAAGGAGTCACAATTGGCTAATTCAGCACAAGCCCGTAAGCGCGCTAAGCAAAGCGAAGTTCGTCGCCGTCATAACGCGTCATTCCGTTCGATGGTGCGTACTTACATTAAGAAAGTCGACGCAGCCATCATCGGAGGCGACCACGCTACAGCAACAACCGCTTACAACACGGCAGTGCCTGTCATCGATCGTATGGCCGACCGTGGCATCATTCACAAAAACAAGGCCGCTCGTCACAAGAGCCGCCTGAATTCTGCGATCAAGGCGCTTCAAGCCTAGATTTCTTCGCAGCCTTTACTGGCCTCGCGAGCACTGCAAACTAAAAAATGAAGAAGCCGGCAACGCCGGCTTTTTTATGTCTCCCGCAAATCACTTTCGCAACACGCAGTGCTGCAACCTAGAAGGCTTAGCTATCGCTGAGAATAAGGTTGTCGCGATGAATAATTTCGTCATCACCGGCATAACCGAGCAGTTCAACGATCTTATCGCTACTGTGCCCCTTGAGCCGTTCGACCTCAGCGGCGCTATAATTGCTTAAGCCACGCGCCACTTCTTTACCGGCGACATCTCTGCAGACCACTACTTCACCACGGTGAAAGGCGCCCGAGACGCCAACAATCCCCACAGCGAGAAGGCTCTTACCCGCCTCTCGCAGAACCCTCACAGCACCGGCGTCGAGAACCACCTCTCCCTGCGTTGTGAGTTGACTTGCCAGCCACTGCTTTCGCGCGCCTACCGGCTCACTGTCAGCCTCAAGCAGAGTCCCAATTTCTTCGCCAAGACTTAGTCGGCCGAGTACCTGGGTTTCGCGGCCATTGGCAATAATCGTGTTGGTGCCAGAACGTGCTGCAAGCCTCGCGGCAGAGAGTTTAGTGCGCATACCGCCGCGCCCAAGACTTCCGCCTCCGCCTGCCATAGCCGTAAAGCTAGGATCGAGTGCCGAGCCCACAGAGATGAGTTGGGCACTCTTGTCCGTGCGAGGATCGGCACTATAGAGACCCTCTTGGTCTGTAAGCAGGACCATGACCTCGGCGTTGATGAGATTTGCCACCAAACCGGCGAGGGTGTCATTGTCGCCTAGGCAAATTTCAGCAGTGGCTACCGTATCGTTCTCGTTAACAACCGGGACCACACCCATATCGAGCAGCGTGGTCAGCGTCGATCGCGCATTGAGATACCGCGTGCGGTCCGATAAATCTTCATGCGTCAGCAAAATTTGCGCAGCGCGTACGTCATGACGATTGAAACAACTCTCGTAGGCCTGAATTAAACCCATCTGACCCACAGCGGCCGCCGCCTGCTGCAAATTGACCTGACTAGGCCGACGACTAAGTCCGAGGCGAGAAACCCCCTCTGCGACTGCGCCGGAGGAAACAAGCACTACCTGAATTCCCTGCGCCCGCATCGCAACGAGCTGCTCCGCCCACGTTTCGATCGCGGTAAGATCGAGTCCTTTCCCGTCATTAGTCACCAAAGAACTGCCGACTTTCACCACCCAGCGTTTTGCTTGGCTTACCTTATCTCTCATTAACGTGCTCTCTAACCTACTCTCATGGCCAGAACTGATGGCTCACACAGACAAGCGAGCCGCTCGTCAGTCTTCGTCATCCCAATCGTCCCAATCGTCATCGAAATCAGCTTCAGCTTGCGCGCGCAAAGCGCGCCGCGCTGCTTTGCTACTCTCGATTGTACGGCGAATCTCAAATGCCATTTCTGCTTCGAGCGCCTGTTGTGTCTCGGCATACTCCTCGTCATTAAGCAGCCTTTCTCGATGTATGATGATCTCATCCATCAACGCATTACAGAGTTCATCACAACCTTGGCCGTTAATTCCTGAGATTTCAAAGATCTTTCCTTCCCAGTTAAGCGCTTCGCGCATCCTAACCTTGATTTCTGCAAGCGCCTCAGGCTCGATAATGTCAATTTTATTCAGCACCAGCCAGCGATCTTTGGCTGCGAGAGTAGGACTAAACTTCGCGAGTTCGGCAGCGATTTTCACTGCCGTTTCGACGGGGTCTTCCTGATCCATAGGCAGCACGTCGACAAGGTGCAAGAGCAAGCGTGTGCGAGAAAGATGCTTCAGAAATCTAAAACCCAGTCCTGCACCTTCTGATGCCCCCTCGATCAAACCCGGTATATCAGCCATCACGAAGCTGCGCTCCATGCCTAAACTCACCACGCCGAGATTGGGCACAAGCGTCGTAAACGGATAGTTAGCAACCTTCGGCGTTGCGGCCGACACAGCACGAATCAGCGTTGACTTACCCGCATTAGGCAGCCCCAAAAGTCCTACATCGGCTACGAGACGCAGCTGCAACTGCAGCTTACGTATTTCTCCTGGCGTCCCCTTAGTAGTCTTGCGCGGCGCCCGATTCGTACTTGACTTGAAGCGCGTGTTACCCAAGCCGTGGAACCCACCTTTCGCGACCATTACAGGTTGGTCGGGGTCTTTGAGGTCAGCGATCAGTTCCTCAGTATCGACATCAATAACCGTCGTACCGACGGGCACCTTAACGATGAGATCATCGCCGCCACGGCCAGTGCAATTGCGGCTCTGTCCGGCCTGCCCGGCCTGTGCGCGATAGCGCGGCTGAAAGCGAAAATCGACTAGCGTATTAAAGGCCTGGGTCAGCCTGCAGGTAAACACCGCCGTGCCCCCATCGCCCCGTCAGGTCCGCGCTCGATGTTTTTCGCGCCTAAAGCTGAGAGCGCCGCTTCCGCCGCGCCCCGCCTCCGCTACGATTTCTGCTTCATCTACGAATTTCATTTTTTCGTCCGATACAAAAAAGCCCCGTCTAGTGACGAGGCTTCTTAGTTTATCTCGCTTAGCCCACTAGGACCGCGAAATATTAAACCGCTTCGATAGTAACGAATTTACGGTTATGTGGGCCTTTCACTACAAACTTAACGACGCCGTCGGCCTTCGCGAAGAGAGTGTGGTCTTTACCACAGCCTACATTTTCTCCCGGGTGGAAACGCGTACCGCGCTGACGCACGATAATGTTACCAGCGCGAGCTGCTTGGCCGCCGAAGAGCTTCACGCCTAGGCGTTTGGATATGGAATCGCGGCCGTTGTTAGTACTACCGCCTGCTTTCTTATGCGCCATGACTTAACTCCTACTTAACCTTTAATACCAGTGATTTTGACTTCAGTGAACCACTGCCTGTGACCCTGCTGCTTGCGGAAATGCTTGCGGCGATTGAATTTGATGATTTGCACTTTTTTCGCGCGGCCTTGCGAGAGTACCTCGGCTGTGACCTGACCACCTTCGACATAGGGGGCGCCAATCTTTACAGACTCGCCTTCGCCTACCATGAGGACTTTGTCGAACTGGACCACTTCGCCTGTGGCGACTTCCAGTTTTTCGAGCTTCAGCGTCTCGCCTTCCGTGACCCTGTGCTGCTTTCCGCCACTAACTATTACCGCGTACATATTTCTCTCCGAAACCGCTACGAATGGACATTGGACCCATTCCATATAGGGGCGGGGATTTTACGGAAAATTAGGGGTGTAGGCAAGGGGTATGCACACTAAAAACCCATACTGCGAAAAAAAACCTCAAAACTAACAACGGCGGGGCCTTCGCAGCGGTGAAAGCGCCTCAGAACGACCCCTGAAACTTGACAGGAACCCACCCTCTCCCTAGCATGCAGCGCTCGAATTGAGGCGCAAGAACCAGAGAAATCGCATGTATCAAGCAATACGCAATGCAGTAAACGACGATATGGACGCGGTCGACCGCTACATAGTCGAACAGCTCCATTCGCAAGTGCCTTTGGTTGAGAATATCGGCCATTACATCGTTGATGCCGGCGGTAAGCGGCTTCGACCCATCTTGGTGTTGCTCGCAGCGCGCTGCTGTGGCTCAGAGACACCTGCCCCAATCGCACTGGCCTCTGTCATCGAATTCATCCACACCGCCACCCTACTGCACGACGACGTGGTCGATATGTCGTCGCTGCGTCGCGGCCGCCCTACGGTAAACGCCGAGTGGAATAACCCATCGAGCGTGTTAGTTGGTGACTTCATCTATTCTCGCGCTTTTCAGCTACTCGTCGGTATTGGCGATATGCGCATTATGGATATCATGGCAGACACGACTAACAAAATCGCCGAGGGCGAAGTTCTTCAGCTAATCAATAAGAATAATCCAGCGTCGACTGAAGAAAGCTATCTTCGGGTTATCCATAACAAGACAGCGATTCTCTTTGAAGCAGCCGCGCACTGCGGCGCTATTCTGGCCGATGCCGACGCCGAGACTCAGGATGCGCTGAGACGCTTTGGCATGCACATCGGCACCGCATTCCAGCTTATCGACGACGCGCTAGACTATGACGGTGACGCCGCTAATCTTGGCAAGAATGTCGGCGATGACCTCGCAGAGGGCAAGCCAACGCTTCCACTCATCCACGCGATGACTCAGTGCAGCAAAACAGACACCCAGCTCATCCGAGAATGCTTAAGCAACAAATCCCCCCTCCAGCCTGAGACACTCTCGCAGGTCATTGAAATTATCCGAAAGACAGGCTCTCTTGAATATACGCGCGCTAAAGCTCAGGAACAGGCCGATCTCGCGCAGAGCAATCTCACCAGCCTCCCCTCTTCGATCTACCTCGATGCCCTGCACACCCTCGCAGAGTTCTCTGTCGCACGTAACACTTAGCCCCTTAAATCTGACGCCAGACCTACCTGGAAAACCTAATCATATTCTTAGCTCGGACTAGATTTCGATTTGGCTCGCGCCCTAGTTCATGTCCTTTGATCGTGCTATAAACCAGAAAAACAGGCAAAAAAGAGTAAAACTGCCCTGTCATTTTCAGCACATGGAGAATTCTGCTTTGATCGATTTAGCTAACCGCCCGCTTCCCGAACCGATAATGGAGACCATCGAGAACGTACGCGAATTTGAGAAAACGCCCCTCTTTGAGCAGTTCCCATTTACCAACAGCTATGAACTATTGATGAACTCGGCAAAACAGTTTGGCGATGAACACGCCATGGAGTTTTTGCTACAGGGCCTGCCAGACGAAAAAGAAGTCTCCACAAGCTACCGTGAGCTCGGCGCCCAGGTTACTCGCACTGCGAACTTTCTCACCTCTCTCGGCATCAAACCCGGCGACTCTGTGTCGATAATTTTACCCGTACTGCCTCAGACCCATTTCGCGATATGGGGCGCGCAAGCTGCAGGTATATCGAATCCCATCAATCCAATGCTCGAAGCAGAGCACATGGCCGAAATCATTTCGGCGGCAAATTCGACAGTGATAATTTGCCTCGGCAAATCGGCCGCGACCGATATCTGGGAGAAATGCCTCACAGCGGCGTCAATGACTGATTCGGTAACAACAATAGTCGCTGTTAACGCCGCGGGTATGTGCGACCCATCAGCGACACTTCCTGAAGGATCTTCGTTATCGCTTTACGATTTCGACAAAGCGATTGCAGGAATGAACGCCGACGCGCTGGATACAGCGCGTAAGTTTGAGGCGAGTGAAATTGCTGCCTATTTCCACACCGGCGGCACAACAGGACGCCCTAAACTCGCTCAGCTTACGCATGGGAACATGGCCTTCGTGGGTCAATTGATGCAGGTCTATACGGCTCATATGGAGCACCATACTGTGCTCTGTGGACTACCACTATTCCATATCTACGGCTGCATCATTCAAGGAGTTGCCTCGTTTGCGGTGGGTTACCGCGTCTTCTTAATGACGCCCTCAGGGTTCCGCTCGCAAACTGCGATGCCGAATATTTGGAAACTAATTGAACGCTTCAAGGTAAAGCAGATTTCTGCGGTACCTACAGTGCTCATGGCACTCTCTGAAATCCCAGTGGGTGATGCTGATATCTCAAGTCTCACCAATTTGAACTCGGGTGCAGCACCTCTTTCGCGCCCTTTCGAACTGAGTTTCGAAGAAAGGTTTAATGTCGAAATCGGCAACGGCTACGGCATGACCGAAACAACCTCTGTTATCAGTCGCGCCCCCATCGAGCAGCCACCTGGGAGCGTGGGCATGCGAATACCCTATGGAGGCATACGCATCGTGCAGTTAGAGGGAACGACGGTGACCAAAAACTGTGAAATCGGTGAAAGCGGCGCGATTCTAGTCAAAGGCCCCCAGGTTTTTGCTGGCTATAAGGTCGAAGCAGACAACAACAATGCATGGATCGAAGATGGCTGGTTTAACACGGGCGACCTCGGCTACTTAGATGAGAACGATTGCTTGTACTTATCCGGCCGCGCCAAAGACCTTATCATTCGCAGCGGCCACAACATCGACCCCGAGCTCATCGAAGAACCGCTCAATTCTCACCCCGAGGTCGTAACCTCTGTGGCGATAGGCCTGCCCGACGCTTACACCGGCGAGCTTCCCATGGCGTATGTCGTTCTCACTCAGGGCAGCACGCTCTCAGAGCAGGCGCTTATCGACTATGCTGCTGGCCTCATCTCGGAGCGCGCTGCGATTCCAAAGCGCATAGACTTTTTGCAAGAGATGCCCTTAACGGCCGTAGGCAAAATATTTAGGCCAGCGCTCAGACAAAAAATAGCCGAAGAAGTGGTCAACGGGCTGCTAGAAAATGCGAATATCGTCGCCGAGATCAGTAGCGAAAACGAAAAGAAACGCGGATTGGTGATAAAAGCTGTCGCGCAAGACAAGTCACAGATTGAGACCATTAGAGATCTCGTAAAAAGCTATGTATTCGCAACTGATGTTAGCTAGAGCTAGAGGTTACTGGGCATAGATCATACGAAGGCTTGCGCCGTCGATATTTCCACTCTTACGCTCTAACACTCGGAGGCGAGAGCTGCTTGGTCTGTATATCTCATCGTTGAGAAAAACCAATTCCTCAGCCTCTCGGTTGAGTTTTCTGGCCGCACCCAGATCTCCAAGCTCGAAATAAACACGTCCCAGCGCCTCATAGAAGTCGGGTTCCTCTTGCTTGAGAGCAAGCGCGCGCTCGAACGCCTTTCGCGCATGGTCTAAATCGCCCTCAGAGTAGGCAACTTGCCCTTGTGCATAGTGATAGTAGGGGTTCATCTCGTTAAAGCGCTCGATCGCGAGCTCATACGCTCGCGCTCGGCGAGCATCACCGGCCGCGTGATAAAATTTGGCGAGATTTGCTATCGCCGTAGCGCTTGTCGCATCAAGCTCAAAAGCTTTTCGATAGCTGTATTCGGCAAGCGTCCGCTCTCCGACCCGATTAAACGCTGCGCCGATATTATTCCAGGCGATTGCGTTGTCAGGATCCAAGAAGAGCGCATTCTTAAAATAGGCAATTGCGCCGTCGTAGTCATGCGCGATCAGTTCCTCGACGCCTAAATTATTAAAATAAAGCGCACGCGCCTGCGTATCAGTGATGACTTGAGACGTGAGCTGTTGCAACGCAATCTCTGGGGTAAAATCAGCTACATAACGACTAGCCTGATCAAACCGACCCGTTGCATTGATATGCTGACTGAGCACTAGGAGGCCGCCTCGCTTATCCCAACTCGGCTGCACATCAACGCGCTGAAATCGGGCTTCGACTCCTAAATACCGTGCCATCGCAATATAAAGATTCATAGCCGACAGACAGTTGCCAGTACGCGTTTCGTAGAGCTCCATTGCGGTATGGGTTTTCTCTGCCGAATAACTGATGCCTAAAAACGCTTCGTCATAGAGGAAGTCTTGAAGGCGCTCAACGCGCGCACGATCGTCACGAGCAGGGCCAATATACTCATTCAAATGCCGTTTTAGGTCGTCGCTCAAAAACAATGGATCAATATCAGCGAATGCGTCACTCGTCTGATCGAGTATCTGCGCTTGTAACTCGCTGTCGAGGAGAAATTCACTCTCTAGATCGATAGCGGTACAGCGAGTGAGTATGAGGACTACTACAGCAGACAAACGTAACGTTGTCATAATGCACCCTCCTTAAACTAGGCGTAAATTCAACCTAACGCCAGAGTAGACCTTTCGCGGATAGTTTTCCATTCAGTGAAATTAGTGAGCGTAAAAAAGGGGCTTTCACCCCTTTTAAATTACTTTTAAAAAACAACATAAATAATTGTAATTAATATAATTATTTATTACATGCCGGGGTAATTCGGACCTCCAGCACCCTCTGGGACAACCCATTGAATATTCTGGGAAGGATCCTTGATATCACAGGTTTTACAGTGCACGCAGTTCTGCGAATTGATCTGAAAACGCTTCGACCCATCAGCCTCGTCTACCACCTCATATACGCCTGCCGGACAATAGCGTTGAGCGGGCTCGTCGAATTTAGGCAGGTTTACATTTATTGGAATTGACGCATCTTTGAGCTTTAAATGGCAGGGCTGGTCTTCGGCATGATTAGTATTCGACAGGAACACTGACGACAGTTTGTCGAAGGATATTTTGCCGTCAGGCTTTGGGTAGTCGATTTTAGGAGCCGATTCGGCCGGCACGAGCTGAGCGTGATCCTGTGTCCGGTCATGTATCGTAACTGGCGACTTACCAAACAAGATATTCTGCTCAATGAAGGTCAGCGCGCTTCCTATCCAGAAACCGAATTTGTGGAAGCCGGAACTAAAGTTGCGCGTTTTGTGCAATTCTTCGTAGAGGTCCGATTGCTTGAAGCGCTCACTGTAATCTTCTAGTTCACGCGCAGGCGCTTCGCCCTCACCAGCCTGCGTTAGCGCCGCATAGAGGGATTCTGCGGCAAGCATGCCCGATTTCATGGCCGTATGACTGCCCTTGATTTTAGCGGCGTTAAGCGTTCCCGCATCACAGCCTATGAGCAAACCGCCAGGGAAAGTCATTTTAGGTAGAGAGTTCAAACCACCTTTAATGAGCGCCCTCGCCCCATAACTAATGCGCTTACCGCCTTTGAGCGTCTTCTCGATTACTGGATGATGTTTAAACTTTTGAAACTCGTCGAAGGGGCTGATATGGGGGTTTTTGTAACCTAAGTCTACGATGAGCCCTAGAGAGACTTTGTTGTCTTCAACATGGTAGAGGAAACCGCCGCTAGTACCGGCATAACTTGCACCGATCATCGGGTAGCCTGCAGTATGAACAACGAGTCCTTGCTGATGATTCTCGGCGGGGATTTCCCAGACCTCTTTGAGGCCGATACCGTAATGCTGAGGATCGCTGTCTTTGTCCAGCGCGTATTTCGCAATAATTTCTTTGCCTAAATGACCGCGGCAACCCTCTGCGAGAATGGTGTATTTAGCATGAAATTCAAATCCAGGCTCGAAGGAAGGCTTGTGATCACCATTCGCCGCGACTCCCATGTCGCCAGTCGCTACCCCCTTCACGCTGCCGTCGTCGTTATACAGAATTTCAGCTGCGGCGAAGCCTGGAAAAATTTCAGCACCTAGCTCCATCGCTTGCTCGCCGAGCCATGCGCAGAGATTACCCAGCGAGATAATATAGTTACCCTCGTTATGCATCGGCTTGGGAACTAACAAATCAGGGAACTTGATTGCCGATTTTGCACTTGGGAGATAGTAGACATTGTCGCCAGTCACCGGCGTGTTCAGCGGAGCACCCTTCTCTTTCCAGTCGGGAAAAAGCTCATTCAGAGCCGAAGGCTCGAAAACCGCACCTGAGAGAATGTGCGCGCCTACTTCAGAACCCTTTTCGAGTACACACACCGAGATCTCTTTACCCTCTGCTTGCGCCATTTGTAGCAGTCGACAAGCAGTCGACAGACCGGCAGGTCCAGCGCCGACAATTACTACATCGACTACCATAGATTCGCGTTGCATGCTTTTCCCCTTTCGATTCGATTATGTGGCACGGTGAGTAGGCCTCTTGCCTAGCGAGGTTTATACGGCCTAGGACCGCGCGACAGACCATACATTATCGCCAATTCCACGCTGCAGCGCAAAAATCATCAGCCCGCAAGCGCGAGAATTTTCAGGGACATACTGTCTTGGGGATAATTTCTAAAGTTATCGGCCCGCGCATCGCTAAGCTCTTTGACGAGTCGATTCCCGGCGCTTAAAAGTCACGAAACGTAACTAATACGATCTGCCCATCGCGTCTAAGCGTTACCGAGGTAGTGAAGTTTTCTCGGAGAGATTCAATGAAGCGGCGCATCGCCTCTTTTTACCCAGTCCTAGCACTGCTTCCCTCATTGGGTTTGTCGCAAGAGCTCGCTTCCGAGAGGTCGGCTGAGCCCTCTTCGGTAGACGACCTGAGCGTAATATACGAGGCGTCTTATTTCGAACAATTTCAGCCTGTTTCCGTAAACGACATGGTAAGCAGGATTCCCGGCATTGGGCTAGCACTCGGCGGCGGAGGCGGCGGAGGTCGCGGGCTCGGTGGTGGCGCAGGCGAGATCTTGATTAATGGCCAACGCATCACAGGCAAAAGCAATGAAGGTCGGAGTCAGCTGAGCCGAATCAGTGCCGATGATGTTGACTATATCGAGATTATTCGCGGCACTTCAGAAGAGATCGATGTCCGCGGTGGTGGACAAGTCGTGAATATTGTCCTTCTCGCCTCAGAGTCTCGATCAAGCATAGCAGCAGAAATAAGCACCGATCGCATGCAGGATGGTAAATTCGCGCCAGGCGCGAGACTCTCCTACTCGGGACAAAACGGCAATTTAAATTACCTATTTCATATCCAAGGCGACCCAAGCTACGTCAATCAGGTCACTCGAGAGTCGAGCTACGATCCCCAGGGCGTCCCAACAGAGAGGCGATTTGAGGAAAGCACCCGCGACCAGACCAACTATGAGACCAGCATGAACCTCGGGTATCAATTCGAAAAATCGCTGATCCAGTTAAATGCCTTATATGGCAAAACTGCGCCTCCCACTGACATTACGAGAGGTATAATCGGGCTTGCAGACGACAGCCCCAGCGTCAATCTGGAGCGTGAGGCTAATCAAGGGCGGAGAGATAACTGGGAAATAGGCGGAGATTATGAATACTCATTTGAAAATCGCTCTAAGTTCCGCTTCCTTTTCATTGTGAATGATCGCGATTTTGATTTTACTCGTGAACGTTTTCAGGTTGGCAGAGATAAAGACAACAAAGATCTTTTCCTTTTCTCGGGAGCGCGAGATCGGGAGCGAATCGCGCGCAGTTCCTACACGTTTAATTTATTTTCGGAGCAGGCAATCGAGGCCGGCGTGGAAATCGCTCAGACTATTCGCGACTCTGAACTCCGACTTGGGAATGATGACGGCAGCGGCGAAACATCTGTGCTTCATGGCGGCTTGTATCCGGTAGACGTCGACAACGCCCTATCGACTGTCGAAGAAATTCGCAGCGAATATTTCGCCATTCACAATTGGCAGCTAAACGAGGCTATGTCGCTAGAAACAGCACTTGTCTACGAAGCCTCGGAGATTACACAGACTGGTGACGTCGGCAACTCTCGGAGTTTCGGCTTTTTTAAACCGAGGATCGATTATCGCTACAATCTTACCGAGTCCCTACAATTTCGGGCAACGGCCGAGAAAACGGTATCACAGTTAAGTTTTTCTGATTTCAGCGCCTCAACAGATAACTCAGACGACGATCAAGACACCGTTGCGGGCAACCCAAATATTAAACAGGAGCAGACGTGGCGTTACGATCTGAATCTCGAGTACCGTCTACCGAATAACATCGGTGTACTTAATTCGCAGCTTTACTACCGAGATGTAACTGATGTAATCGACAGAGTAGATGTCTCGCCGTCGCCGGATAATTTACAGTCCGCACGCGGAAATATTGGCGATGGCAAACGCTATGGCGTTAATTTCGATGCAAGCACACAGCTAACATATTTAGGTCTACCAAATGCGCTTTTGACATTTAGGCTTGGCATCAACGAATCCGAATTGCTCGATCCCTTCTTAGGGATAGAGAGGAGATTTAGCTGGAGTCGTAGATGGAATGGAAGAACCGAATTCCGCCACGATGTTAATAAATACAATCTCAGCTACGGTTTTAATTATTCAACGCAGGCAAGGGAAGGCAGCAACTATAATCGCATAGACGTTTTTGATATTGAGCGCGAGATTCCTGACTATGACCTCAACCTGTTCTTCGAAAAACGCGCGTTTGACGGCGTAACCTTCCGATTCGACATCAGGAACGTCAACGACCGTAATTTCTGCCGAGAACGTACCCGCTTCGATGGTGCAACGGTCGATGGTATTGTCGAAGAAATTGAAAACTCCTGCAGACAGCCAGGCGTTAGATATTCACTCAAGATCAGAAATACTTTCTAAACTCTTGCTGGTTCCTATACTCACTCCGTTTTCGTAAAAATCATCATGTGCTGCCAAGGGAGGAAATCGAGGGTCTCGGTCCATTCGAGCCCGAATACGCTCATCTCCTTAATGACTTGTTCTTGCGTCATCTTATGCAAAGGGCGAATCGGCACAGAGGCATCTTCGCCTCGATACTCGAGCAGAAATATTCGGCCACCCGGTCGCAGTGCAGTATAGATGCCGTCAATCATCTCGAAGGGATGCGAGAACTCGTGATAGGCATCGACCATGATCGCCGCATCGATTGAGTTAGCCGGAAGGTTGGGGTTGTCTATTTCACCCTTTACCCCGTCAATATTAGTCACGCCTTCTGTAGCCTTCGTTGCCTCTATGATATCTAGCATTTCTTGCTGAATATCTACGGCAAGCACTTTTCCCTCTGGAACTAGTTTGGCTATGCGGAAAGAAAAATAACCCGAGCCGGCGCCAATATCGGCGACGACATGGTCAGGCTCGAGCCCCATATTGGCGACCACCTCATCGGGCATCTCCTCTTGGATACGCCCTGGGCGATTGAGCCATCCCGCAGCCTGATGCCCCATCACAAATGAGATTTCTCGCCCCATATAAAATTTTCCGATACCTGTCGTTCGGCGCGATGGGTCTTCGATATAGCCTGGATTTTCCGCAGCATGTGTCGAAGCAGCAATAAGCAAGCCTACCGCAGCACTACCAAAAACGATTGCCACCTTTCTCAGTCGAAAGGACAGTGAGTGGTTCATGGGTCATTCCTCAAAGAAGCGTCACAAGAGTCTGAAACAACAATACTACAGCGCAACGATCGGTGGCTATGCCTTGTCGCTATCAAGACACCCTTTTCTCTCGACCGCCCTATGCTAGACTCGGGCCCTTGAATCAACTACTCACGAGCCGCTAGATCATGACACAAGTACTTAAAGGCATTCGCGTCCTCGACTTTGGGCGCTACATTGCAGGGCCGTTCTGCGGCACACTCCTCGCCGACATGGGCGCTGAAGTGATTCGAATCGAAAAGGTAGACGGCAGCGAGGATCGCTATCTCGCGCCCATAAGCGACACGGATGACGGCGGGACGTTTATGCAGCTGGCTCGTAATAAAAAAGGGTTAACTCTTAATCCGATGAAGCCCGAGGGTCGCGAGATTGTCAAAAAATTGGTTGCTACTGCAGATGTCGTCATCGCAAATCTACCCCCCGATACACTCGCCGCAATGGGATTGGATTACGAGAGCCTGAAGGCGGTGAAGCCAGACATAATTCTCACAATGATTTCGGCGTTTGGCCGCGGCGGGCCCTACAGTAATCGCGTCGGCTTCGATGGGCTTGGACAGGCAATGTCTGGCGCCATGTATTTGTCCGGCACGCCTGATCAACCCGTAAAAGCGTGGCCACCTTTCGTGGATTTTGGCACGGCGAGTTTTGCCGCATTCGGCACCATGGCGGCGCTTTTTGAGCGCCAGAAAACTGGCCGGGGCCAGGTAGTGGAGGGCTCTCTCTTCAACACGGCCTTAACGCTGATGAATGGCACTATCATCGAGCAGTCGGCGCTAGGGGTAAATCGCGTTGCGAGCCTCAATCGAGGACAAGGCGCCGCGCCATCGGATACGTTCAAATGTAAAGATGGCTGGGTATTAGTTCAGTCAGTGGGCGGTCCTCTGTTTAAGCGCTGGGCTGATTTGATGGGTGAAAGCCACTGGCTTGAGGATGAGCGCTTCAAAGATGACATCAGCCGCGGCGACAATAGTATCCTCGTCAGCGAGCGCATGGCTCGATGGTGTGCCGAGCGCACTTCGGCCGAGGCGCTCGCGGCGATGGAGAAGGCACGGCTGCCTGCGGGCCCTGTGCTTTCTCCTCAGCAGGTGTTGGAAGATCCTCACATTGCTGCCAAAGGTCTTTTCCAAGCGGTTGACTACCCAGGGTTAGACAAACCGGCGCCGCTTATGCGAACCCCAGTCGAACTCTCGGAGACTCCCGGAGAGATCAGGCATCGCGCACCGACGCTTGGCGAGCATACTGATGAGCTCATGCGTGAACTCGGCTATTCGGACAACGAGATCGCTGACCTGCACGCCAACCGCATAATTTAGAAAGTGAGGGTAGCCCTAGCATCACGCTAAGGCTTTCTTCGATCGCCGAATCGACTAATCCCCGCGCGCAGTTCTCGGCAAAGCATAGACGATTACGCTACCGCTACGCGCTGTTTCATGGCCGGTTTGAAACGTCATCATCGCGTTTCCTGAATTAGTCGCAATATACTGGGTGCCATTGACTTCATAGGTGATTACACCGCCCCCAATAGGCGCGCCGGTGTAAATACTGTTAAGCACCTCGCCGCTGGCGGCGCTAAGCATCAAAAGGTTACCCGTCAGTTCGCCGCTTAATACCAACCCCCCTGCCGTTGTAGTCACGCCAGCAACCATTGGTGCTGGCGAGTGGTAACGCCAACGAACATCTCCGCTTTCGACGTCTACTGCGGTAAGCCAACCACTCTGCTCGTTATCAGGTACGACGCCACCACCCATATATAACTGCCCAGGCTTTACCTCAACCTCCTCTGCCGCAACAAAACGAGCGCAATAGTCTATCGAGGGCGTCACCACAATCCGCTCAGCCGGATGGTAGGCCGGGCCACTCCACAGAACGCCGCCGAAAACACCAGGGCAGGCGAAGACGCCCTCTTGGGTAACCGGTACCTCTGCGTTCAGAATCGTTGTTACCGGAGTCTCATAGAGCGCCTCTCGCGTGTTCTTATCGAGTGTACGTAGAATGCCATCCTTGCCCACTGTAGTAACAAGATCACGTGACACATTATCCTCGCCGGCTTTAAGTACGGGGCTCACCTGAGTCAGATCCCAATCGTGATCGTCGTTCGGAACGATAGACTTATGCCACAGGAGCTCACCGCTCCAAGGATCTAGCGCAATGATATTATTGGTATAGAGGTTGTCGCCTGGACGCAGATACGCAGGCAGATCGGGCGCGGGATTAGTGACTGCAGCGTAGAGTTCGACCTTCTCTAGATCCATGCTCAGCGGAGTCCAGACCGCACCTCCTCCCAAGACAATATTGTCAGGATTACCCCACGTCGGACCGCCGCCTGCTGCTGCCTCTGGCACTGTATGAAAGCGCCACTTCTCCTCTCCATCCAGAAGAGAGAACGCACCGACCCAGCCTGAAATTGCGTTCTCGCTTCCTGCCGGGCCAATTAAAATTAGATCTTCGAAAATCATCGGCGGCATGGTAAATGTCTCACCGATCCATGGGTCTGCAACCTGTCTCGCCCAGAGCAGAGCACCGTTAGCAGAATCGAGAGCTAGCAGGTAACCATCGTTAGTGCCGCGCACCACATAGCCATCCTTAATTGCGACACCGCGGTTATTACCCCAAACGGTGCGGTCTTTCGGCGTCCAGGTGTGCTCCCATTTGCGCTCGCATGTTGCTGCATCTATCGCAGCGGTGCGTGTCGAATTGGTAATGTACATCACGCCTTCGTACACGATCGGTCCAGTCTGCATCGTCGCAAAAGTTTCAAGCTGATAGGCGCAGACCTGCTGCAGATCGCCGGCATTTGCTACGTCAATCTGATCTAGCGCGCTGTAGCGCGTACCTTTGTAATTTTGATTATGGTACAACCAGTCAGAATGGTTGGCCTGCGCCGCTTTTAGATCTGCGAAACTAGGACCATGCCCGCTCGGTCGAATGCCCGCTTCGCCTGCAATGAACGTTGACGCGCTATCGAGACCTTCATCGCCGCGCGACAGCGGAATCATCGCGAGTGCATCGTAGTCGTTGGTGAGCAACTCGGTGCCTGGCAGAACATTGTTGCGCCCGAGCACATACGCCATCACATCAATGTACTCGGCATCATTAAGCACTTCGAGCTGTCGCGGAGGCATCGTATTGCGAATGCGATTATATAACTCGCCGACATTAGACCCTTGCAGAGAATACGATTTTCGAAACGCCACGCTAGAAAGCACCGGCGCTACTCCCCCCTCTAAGTCGGCGCCGTGACAGCTTGCACACTCGCGAGCATACAGCACCTGCCCTCGCTCGAACTGCTCTTCGGTAAACGTGCCGCTCGCCATCGCTTCGGCGGCGAAGACTGTTGTGGGGATACTAAAGCCTGTAAATAGGGCTAAGAGGGCTGCGGTGAGGGGCTTTTTCATAGTTCTCTCGGCTTATTATTCTATTTTTGTATTCTTTGTTCTTTAATTCGCTGCGCTTTTATTTACAGCGCACTTTTCTGCAGGGCTTTCAGATTTTTATATTTTTATTGCCTGCATTTACAGGCAACGAGAAGACACAGTATCGATGCAAGCGAGGGGGTTGTCCAGACCATAGAATAAGGCACGCTCCGCGTTTAAAGCCCCTTCAAAAATTCCAACAATGCCTCATTAGTGGCCCCTGGTGCCTCTTGCTGCACCCAATGACCTATGCCAGGCAGCAGAATCACGCCGCGTAAGTCTTTGGCAATTCGCGACATAGCACCTTCCAGGCGCTCCTGTGATGCATGACCGATAACCATGTCCTCACTCCCTGCGAGAAATAGTGTCGGAATTTTAATTGTATCGCGCCCAATGCTTTCGGTGAGCTCCCAGTTGCGCTGAAAGTTTCGGTAATAGTTAATCCCGCCTCGAAACCCAGCATGTTTAAATTCATCGACTACGTAATCGAGATCCTCTTCTTTTAACCAATCGGGCAGGCCTTTCGCGGCACCGAGACGCCCTATCCAGCCACCCGCTGCAGCCTTAGGATCGTTAATTTCCCGCGGCTCGCGCTCACTATCGGGCGATAGATAAAGGCGACTCAATAAGCCCCGAGGATCAGCATCGTATTCGGCCTCTGCGACACCTCCCGGTTCATTGTGGTAGAGAATGTAGTAGAAGTTGTCGCCATACGCCTCGCGCCATTCGAACATCGGCGAACGTTCAGGTCTTCCCCCGTAGGGCACACTCATTGCAACGAGTGCAGAGAAGCGATTTGGGTGAAACAAGACAGTTTGCCACGCAACTATCGCCCCCCAGTCGTGCCCCACCATGACCGCCTTTTCCTCGCCAAGGGCATCAAGCAAGCCAATGAGGTCTGCAGCAATAGTCACGATGTCATAGTCCTCTACCGAAGCGGGGGCCGTGGTGCTCCCATAGCCACGCATATCTGGAGCAACAACTCGGTAACCTGCAGTGGCAAGCGCGACAATCTGATGCCGCCAGCTGTACCACGATTCCGGCCAGCCATGTACTAGCAACACGAGAGGGCCATCGCTTCCAGCCTCGGCGATTCGCATTGAAATGCCATTGGTTTCGATCATCCTAAAATTAACGCCTGCGATTGGTGAAGTCATGCGCATGTCGATTTCCTCCTCAACTTTTTGCTCATTCGCAGGCATCGCTGCCTGACCTTGCACACCCATTAGAAGGAATAACATCGCAAACGCGAATCGCGTCATCGCTACTTTTCCGACAATTGGTTTTGTTCTCATAGTTCAATGCATCCCGAAAATTCGTTTTGTGAAACAACTAAAATAAGCTAGCGGTGCGCGTATGCTACTTATACTTCACCCGCTATGACGTAGTACACAGTATCTAGTCCTCGCCTCATCGTTCAGCTAAACTCGCCAAGAAACCATTTAGGCAAACACTTCGGCTCACAGTGTACTAAATCGAGGGAGCGCTGGTGTACTTATCAAACGCCTCTTTTCAGGTGGAACTAGGAGATAGTCAGCGAGACAGGCTAGCTATTTAAGGAGACGCGCATGACACCGAAAAAAGACGACGATAAAACAGATGGAAATGCGAGTGACGTAACCCTGCGAAAATACGATGTCGATTACATGCAGCGTACCCGCGACTTTTACAGCGCACAAGGCTACAGCAACCACTACCAATGGGCGAAAAACTCAAATACGCCCTTCACAAAATTGCAAAAACCACTCGAAGATTGCAGAGTCGCGGTTATTACCACGGCGATGCCAGATACCGAACAGGGTAGAACTCGGCGGGGCATCTATCCGCGGCCAAGTAGGCCCTACCCTGATTCGATGTTTACCTCCGAGCTGTCATGGCACAAAAGCGCAACGCACACCGACGATACAGGCTCTTTTCTCCCGCTACGCGCCCTCGATGAGGCTGCCGGCGAAGGAATTATCGGCGAGCTTTGTGAGCGCTTCTATACGGTGCCCACGGATTATTCGAAACGCAATACGTCAGAGGTCGAGGCGCCTCATCTGCTTAACCTGTGCAGAGAGGATGAAGTCGACATAGTTCTCCTCGTTCCGTTGTGACCCGTATGTCACCAGACCGTGAGTCTGGTCGCGAGACACCTTGAAGCGAACGGTATCCCAACACTCATAATTGGCTCGGCTCTCGACATTGTCGAGCACGCGCGAGTGCCGCGCTATCTTCATGTGGATTTTCCCCTCGGCAATCCCTGCGGTCGTCCCTACGATCGAGCGATGCAGAAAGAAATTCTTAGCCAAGCGCTTGACTGGTTAGTCACTGCAAGCGAGAAGCAATGGCTTGCCCGCAGCCCTGTCGAATGGAGCCATGATCAGTCGTGGCGTGATGACTATTCGCGCGTAGATGACTCCAATAGAGAGGAATTACGGCAGCGAGGCGAGGCCAGGCGCCGGCAACAGGAGGAAGCTAAACGCTCCGGCACTGAGCGCAGCGGGATGATTTCAGAGACCTAAGGCGCGATTTTCCATTGCGCGAAGAGCCGTCGCGCTGCGGATAGCTCTGCGGTATCGAGTTTGCGTTCTATTCGCGTTAACAGCGCATCGGCGCCCTCTGCCTTATTCGCCACTGCATAACTAGCCCAAGCATGTGCCACCACCCTGTCCCTTTCGACCTCCCTACCGTCGAAAAAAAGAGTTGCTAGTTCGCTTGCTGCTTCGGGATGGCCTGCCTTCGCGGCTCGGGAATACCAGTTTACTGCCATCGAAGCATCTTTCGCCACTCCCTCACCGGTCATTAACAGAGTAGCGAGATTAAACTGCGCTGCCACGTGACCCTGCTCTGCCGCAGCACTCGTCCAGCGGTAGGCCTCTTCTGCGTCGCGCTCGACCCCACGTCCTGTAAAGTAGAGGATGCCCAGATTATATTGAGCGAGTGCCAGGCCTTCTTTCGCGGCGATCGAAAACTCACGGTAAGCGGTAGCATAATCGCCGTCGAACGCGGCATTCACGCCCTGCTCATAATCAGCGTAGCTGGCTACATTACCCAGAAAGGCAGCAATCAAAGTCATGCTCGCAACTAACCTTGTGCGCGGGAATCGTGCAAACGATACTCTTGTGCGAAAGCACGCCAGATTACTGACTAGATTAAGACTCATATCACCCTCTTTAAACGATAAAACGCACTAAGTCTTTCATTTATACAGACTAGCTCTGAGAAGCACGCACTGAAATCCGAAGAGTAGCGCCCTATTCGTCTATTCTCGATCAAGATCGCAATTGGCACTAGGCAAAGCGCGAAATTTAGCTATAATACCGCCCTCTTAAGCACCCGTAGCTCAGCTGGATAGAGTACCTGGCTACGAACTAGGGGGTCGCACGTTCGAATCGTGCCGGGTGCGCCATACAAGAATAATCAAGGCAGCGTTCCTCAAGATCGTTGCCTTTTTTATTGCCTGCATTGCCTGCTTTGTCTGTATGTCTATCACCGCCAAACAAGCTCTAAGCGCCCCGTTACCTTTGTGCAACGTTACAGAGAGGTTCTTTGCCTCTGTTAGAGCTTCGAGCGCTCCTCAATCATTTTCTCTTGCGCTGCTGCTGACAGCTCCTCTAACCACTTTGTCCAGCCCTCCGGGTCGACAAAAGGATGCGGTTCACCTTTTTTCCGTGTCGTAAGAGCCTCAAGTCGCTCGAAGACTGCCCCTGACCCTTCATGGTTAGGGATATTAACCTCAACGCCATCGAGCGATTGTAAAAAAGCAATGCTATCTAGATACATTTGCGTCCGTTCAACGCCTTCGAAATTTAGCCCTGCGCCTCCAAACATTACCGCGGCATGGGGATAGCCGTTGTCGTAAACCGTAAAACTCGTCGAGAGCACACCTGGCGTATGGCCAGGGGTTTTCATGAACGTGAGTTTCTCTCGACCAAGATTGAGAGTCCCGCCATGTGTAGCGGTGAGATGACGAATAGGCTTGGGGTATTCTTGATAAATCGCCGGCTCATCAGTCATCTGCCAGTCTTCTTGGGTCATGACAACAACCGCACCGAATTCATCCTGGATGCGTCGCGCTCCCCCTATGTGGTCGAAATGAGCGTGACTCACAATCAGGTAACGTATGTCATCGGGATCCATACCAAGATCGCGTATGCCGTCTATGGCGATATCGGTTAATTCACCATAGAGAGAATCAAAAAGAATGAGCCCCTGATCGGTTTCTAGTACCCATGCCGACACCCACTTCGCGCCAACGTAATAAAGGTTATCGAATACCTGAAAAGGCTCCACACGCTGAAACTTTGGATCATCGCGAGGTGAGTTCTCCTGCGCCTGCACTGATGAGAGCCAAATCCATCCAATGAGTGCAGAAATAAAAGCCAGCCTAAGTGTTTTAGTCATGTTCAATCCTTTAACTTTTTGTCTGTTTAATCAGTACGAACGCGGAAGCCCCAACACGTGTTCGGAAACAAAATTTAATATCATTTCCTGCGAAATTGGCGCGAGCTTCATTAGCCTCGCTTCGCGCCAATAGCGCTCGACATGATATTCACGTGCGTAGCCAAAGCCACCATGGGTCTGTATTGCCGCGTCTGCGGCGAAAAAACCAGCTTCAGCAGCGAGATATTTCGCCATATTCGCTTCGGCACCACACGGCTTAGAATTATCGATAAGCCACGCCGCTTTTCTAATCATCAGTTCGGCAGCATCTAACTGCGTGCGCGCTTGTGCTAGCGGAAAGGCAATCCCCTGATTTTTGCCTATGGGACGATCGAATATTATGCGCTCGTTTGCGTAGTTTACCGCCCGCTTTAGTGCCGCACGCCCTATCCCCAGCGCTTCTGCAGCGATGAGTATTCGCTCGGCGTTGAGTCCGTCGAGCAAATAACGAAAGCCTTCGCCCTCCTCCCCAACGCGATCTGATACCGCCACAGGCAGGTCATCATAAACCACCTCGCAGGTTCGTACTGCATTTCGTCCAAGTTTGGGAATAGGTGAAATAGTCACCTCAGGGCGCTGTAGTTCCGCTAACAGCAGCGTCATGCCATCGGTCTTTCGCAGCACCTCTTTACGCGGCGTTGTCCTCACAAGCAACAACACGCGCTGGGATTCAATCGCCTTGGTCGTCCACACCTTGCGACCGCGAACGATATAATGATCACCATCGCGCTTTGCCGAAGTTTCGATCGCCGTTGTATCTGTGCCCGCATTAGGCTCAGTGACGCCAAACGCAACATGCATTTCGCCACGAGCGACTTTTGGCAAATAGGCAGACCTTAGCGATTCGCTGCCGTGTTTAACAACGGGGTGCATACCAAATATAGATAGATGCAGAGGCGTTGCGCCATTCATCGCAGCACCAGATGCAGCAACTTCTTCGAGCAATATTGCGGCTTCTTGAATTCCTTTTCCTGCACCGCCATATTTCTCTGGCATCGCAATTCCGAGCCAGCCCGCCTTTGCCATCGAATCGAAAAAATCGCTTGGGAATTCGCCTGCGGCATCCTTGTGCTCCCAATACTCATCGGGAAAATCGCGACAGAGTTTTCGCACCGACTCGCGGATTAAGCGTTGCTCATCACTTTCACTAAAATCCATCTATTGCCCTTTAAGCCCAATGAGAGTACTCGCATTCTCATCTACGTTTGCGGAAGTAGCTCAGCTATTTTGAGCGGCAATCTGCGCAGCGACTGCGAGTAATTGCTCCGCATGTTTTAAATGGGGAACGTCGACCATCGACCCTTCGAAAATGAACGCCATCTTTCCGCTCCGTCGATGCTCTTCGAAAGCCTGCAGAAGACTTTCTGCGCGCTCAATCTCTTCGCTACTCGGTGTAAAGGCCGCATTGACGACTTCGATTTGATCGGGATGAATGGTTAGTTTACCGGTGAAACCCATGTCCGCTGCTGTCTCACTCTCACGACATAGGCCGGCGATATCACGTATGTCAGTATAGACAGAGTCAATGGGTTGAACCCCCGCCGCTGCTGCAGCCAATAAGCAGTATGACCTGACAAACCCAAATACTTCGAGATAATTGCCATTACTGTCGCGCTTCCGACGCGCACGTAGCGAAACAGAGAGATCTTCGGCACCCCAGGTTAATCCGTCCACGCGTGGATGCGACGTCATTAGAGGCAAGTTAAAAACCGCACCCGCGTCTTCAGTACCAATCAAAACAAGCCGCGGAAGAGTCGCCTGCTCGGGCAGCATTTTTTCCGCCATCCGCAAAATCGAATCTACTGACTCTACAGTCTCTCGGGAGAACACTTTCGGCAAAACAATGCCATCGGGTTGATGCATCACGATTGCTTCGAGGTCGTCTCGTCCCCATGGGGAGTCTAAGGGATTCACTCGCACTAGTCGCTCTTTACCGCATTCATGATTCTCATCAAGCCAATCACACACAGCTTCACGCGCGGCCAGTTTTGCCTCGGGAGTAACCGAGTCCTCGAGATCAAAAATGAGCGCATCAGCACCTAGAGTGAGCGCTTTTCCCATCATCTTCTCATTAGCACCGGGTACAAAGTGGAGTGAGCGGCGAAGACGCATTCTTTCTTCCTTTTCATTAGTCATTTGGGTGTAAGTTCTATCTCGGCATGTAGAGAAACTCGTTATCTCAGACCTAATTCTACCGAGATGACCCTTAGTAGTGCAGCCTAAAAACGTTGTGACTCTGACGCCAACCATTTATGCACCGCTTTAGAGCACGATGCACAAAATCGAGCGCCATAACGAGGCAAAATTGTATTGGCGATTCACACCTATCCGTAAAAAACTGCTCAAACATCTGATTTTATTGTTTTTACTATAACTGGCACAGCGTTTGCTATCTACCCTATGTGACTACTTCGCCCCCTAAAAACTGGGCAAACGTCGTACACGAAACCCAAGAATACCTCTCATGGAATTAAAGCGGGTAAAAGCATTCGCACTCAATGGAGAAGACCAGATGATGACTAAAGCATTAAACGCAATGACAACATCAACACGAGCCAAGCTCGTCGCAACAACAGCGCTCGGTGCCAGCTTAATGCTCACCTCGGTCGCCGCACAAGCTGAACTCAGTGCGAACGCAAGCATAACGAACAACTACCTCTGGCGCGGCCTTACTCAATCAGTCAACTTGCCCGCCACTCAGGGTGGCATAGACTATGCTGCCGACAATGGGTTCTATGTAGGTACTTGGATCTCTAACGTAGAATACGATGCTGGAGACGCATTCTCTTACGAGCATGACGTTTACTTCGGCTATTCTGGTGAAGCAGGCGGTATCGGTTATGACGTGGGCTATCTCTATTTTAACTATGATAAGAACGCAGAATTCGACTTTTCTGAAGTGTATGGCTCATTGAGTTTTGGAGCCTTCACCGTCGGCGCACAAATTCTTGCCGACACAGAGGCTGCCGAGGGAGCAGGTCAAGACTTTGGATTTGGTAAAGCCACCTATATTTACGGTGACTACGCTATTGAACTCGCAAATGAGGCGGAGCTCAGCTTCCACGTCGGTCGCCATGCGGGCGATTTTGTTGAGGCGTTTAATGGTACAACTGACGACTATTTAGATTATGGCGTCACTCTCGCTAAGGATGGATTCGCATTTACTATCAGCAGCACAACGTTGGGCAGCGACGACAACAATGACGGCGAGGAAGACTACGCAAGCATGAGCGCGCGAGATAACGACAATCTAAAGTTTGTTCTCTCTTACTCGGTGGACTTTGCACTGTAGCTTTACCGCGACAAATTCGCCTCTCATCTAACACATGAGAGGATAGAAAAACTAGAAGCCTCGCGCTTGCAAGCCGAGGCTTTTTAGTTTGTGGTAGCAAGGTGCGAATCGCGAATCATCATACCCTTGCGGAGACATTGACAGACTAGCTCGCCACGCTGGTTGTAGGCGCTATGCTCGAACCACACCACCCCCCTGTCAGGTTTACTTTTCGACGCCAGTTTATCTTTGATTACCGTTGTCACCCTTAACGTGTCACCGATAAAAACAGGGTGCGGAAATTCGACATTCTCCATGCCTAAGTTACCAATTGTCGTGCCTAGCGTTGTTTCTGAGACGGAGATGCCAATCACTAGCCCCAGTGTATAGAGACTGTTAACTAGAATCCGGCCGTGCTGGCTTTTGCCCGCAAACTCCGCATCAATATGCAACGGCTGCGGATTGTGAGTCATTGCACTAAATAGCAGATTGTCGGTCTCGGTTATAGTGCGGCGTATTTCGTGTTCGAATACCGCGCCCACTGTTAATCCTTCGAAAGTTTTTCCAGCCATCATCCCTCCTTTTTCTAAATGCCTCACTGAGTTTACGGCAACCTTGCCAGCGAAAGTCGTTGGAAACTTTAAAGGACATACAGTATGTTAAGTCCTCGATTGCATCATCCAAAAAGGCATACACAGTTGCCCTTAAGTTAGCGCTTAAATTAGTCTTTAAAATAGCACAGTTCAGGGAAATCACAGTGGCATCTAACGAGTATGAATTTGACGAATGGTGCGGGAAGACCGAGGTTTCTCAGGACGTTATTGATCCTGCTCTGGCTGCACGACTTCGAACAACTCTACTAAACGATGAGCAGACTCTATCTACTGAATTTTTACCCACACTCGGCCATTGGTGTTTTTTCCAGTCTCCAGCACCTGCTCATTTGCTCAGCGAAGACGGCCATCCGCAGCGCGGCGGCTTTCTTCCTCCTATACCGCTGCCACGACGCATGTGGGCTGGCGGAAAGCTCGAATTTTTCGCCCAAATTCCGATCGGCGCGACGCTAATACGTCATTCCACTATTGATTCTATCCAGGCGAAAGAGGGCCGCAGTGGCAAGCTAGTGTTTGTCACGATTAGACACGAATACTGGCAGGAGGAAATCAAGCTACTCACAGAGCAACAAGAACTCGTTTTTCGAGAAGCCGCAACTAATACCAACTCAGACGCAACGGGTATCAAAACACTGGGCGTAACACCGCCGCTCGAGTCAACCGCCCCTCTATACTCGCAGACCTTGTGCGGGGATGCTGTCACTCTCTTTCGGTTTTCAGCACTTACGTTCAATAGCCACCGCATTCATTACGACCGTGACTATGCTGTTAATGTCGAGGGATATGCTGGACTAGTAGTGCATGGGCCTTTACTGGCTACTCAACTTGCTCAGTTTGCCGAGCAAAATTTTGAGACCAGCGATCGCCGCCTTGGTAGCTTCAGCTTCAAAGCCGTAAGCCCCATAGTCGACACGCAGAACTATACTCTCTGTGCAGGAAATAAAAACTCTGACGGGCGCGTTCCACTTTGGATAATTAAAGACAATGGCATACTGGCAATGCGTGCAGAAGCACAGTTTGTTTAAGCAGGTAAATGCCTTTAATTAAATCAGTGAGTTAATAAAATTCAGACAATGGCACATCACACACCGCCGCTAGAAGGCATAACTGTCATCGCATTAGAACACGCGATCGCTGCGCCATTCGCAACTCGCCAGCTTGCCGAACTCGGTGCACGCGTAATCAAGATCGAGCGCGTCGATGGCGGCGATTTCGCGCGGCACTACGACGCACGGGCTCGCGGCTTATCTTCACATTTCGTTTGGACAAACAGGTCGAAAGAAAGCCTTACCCTAGATCTTAAACAGTCTGCAGGACTCGAGGTTCTTAACACTCTGCTAAATACCGCTGATGTGTTTATTCAAAATCTCGCGCCCGGCGCTACAGCGAAAATGGGTTTAGAGAAACAGACACTGGCGACCAGAAACCCAAAGCTAATAGTTTGCGATATTAGCGGCTACGGCAACTCTGGCCCGCAGTCTTCCCGCAAAGCCTATGATCTTCTCATACAAGCCGAAGCGGGATTGTTGGGCATAACGGGGAATGTTGAGCAGGGCTCAAAAAGCGGCATCTCGATAGCGGATATTGCTGCAGGAACACAAGCACATGCTGCAATACTTGCTGCGCTTATACAGCGAAGTAAGACAGGCATCGGCAGCCATATCGAAATATCGATGCTTGAGGCAATGACAGAGTGGATGGGCTACCCGCTTTACTATTCGCTAGATGGAGCAAGTCAGCCGCCTCGCACAGGAACAGACCATGCGACGATCTATCCGTACGGCTGCTTTCGTACCGGCAGTGAGAGCAGTAGCGGCGAGAGTGAGATAATGATCGGTATTCAGAACCAGCGCGAATGGGAAAAATTTTGCAGAATCATCCTCGGCGATGACAGCTTGATCACAGCGCCTGAGTACGTAAGCAATAGTAATAGGTCACAGAATAGAGACAGTCTTCGCATAATTATTGAAGAAAAATTGAAGAAACTAAAAACTGAAGAAGTCATCGAAGCGCTTGAGTCCTGCGGCATCGCTTGCGCGAAAGCCAATACAATAGAGGAACTCTGGCAACATCCTCAACTGCGCGCATTAAACAGGTTTATCGAGGTGGAAACCGAAGTGGGCACTCTCGAAGCGCTTGCGCCGCCAGGGCGCAGTGACTCTTTCGACGCTGCTGTCTCTAAGGTGCCCTCGCTAGGCGAACATACTCGCACCATTCTTGGGGAGCTCGGCTACTCGGACAGCGAAATTGCGGCATTGGCCGCGGCACGCGTGATCTGAGCTATGGTGATAGCACTGAGTCCAGCGCGGCCTGAGATTCGCGCACGCCGAAGCCAAGCCAGCCAGCTTCATTTGAGTTGTCTGACGCAGCTAGCAAAGCTTTAAATGCAGCAAGCCGTGCCTGCAGTGCTCTTGTATTTTTCGGTTCGGCACGTAGCGCAATATCTGCTGAATGCAATGCGAGTTCTAAGTCACCAGACTCGATCTGCGCTTCGGCAAGCATGGCAACCGCTTCCGCGCCACCAGCGAGTTCTACGAGCTGGGGATAGGCATCGTCGACTGGCGTCGAAAACATTGAAGTAGGATTACCGTCGAACCAGCCCATATAATTTTCATAAATACCGCGCACAGACCATGAGATACGCCCATACCCTTCACCGATATCCAGATCAGACGGCAGACTGATTTCAGCCATGAGTGTATGCACGTCTTTGCCCTGATTCATGCCTAACACGGTCTTGTCGTGAACATAAAGGATAGCATCGCGATAGCGCGTAAGTTCGCGTTCTATTTGTTGTTCACCAATGATTGCGTCTCCATGACTCGGAATAAGGATTTCGGGCTTTAGGGCAAGTATCCGGTTAATCGAATCGACATAGTCCAGCGCCCAGCGCGGCTTAGTTCCGCGCAGCGTATACATGTTCGGGAACGAAGTGTAAAAATTATCGCCAACAAAAGCAGCGCGATACTTTGGTATCCAGACGCTCAAGTGATCGTAGGTCTCTCCTGGCGTATGCAGCACGTTAAACTCAACCCCTCCGACTTCGAAATCATATTCTTCGTCGAACATGATCGTTGGCACTATGTCGGCGCCAAAATTATCAACTCCTTCGGCGATCTCGAGCTCACTCAGCTGCACAACATTGAGACTAGGGAACTGCGCCGCATTACGTTGCGAAAACATTCCTTTTAACCGGTTCTGATAATTGACGAATTCATAGTGCTCGTCCTGCGCGATTATCTCGGTGCCCTCTTCGCGCCATGCATTGACTCCTCCGGTATGGTCGCCGTGAGCATGGGTCAGGATAATATATTTTACAGGGCCATCGTCCTCGGCCTGCAGCAGACGCTTGTGTCGTGGCGCATTGACGATGAGCGAAGTATCGATAATGACGTTACCGTCTGGCGTCACCACCATTGTTGTGTTGCCAAATCCGGTCGCTTGAAAAATCGCCTCGTTAATTCGAATCGCCTCGGTCTGATCACGCCCGACGAGGCCCGGATTCATCATCGCTGCTTGCTGAGCAATTATGTGCCCGCTCAAAAGTAGGCCAGCGACAAAGGTAGTAAAAACCTCACCAAGCGAGGTGAGTGACTTTTTGCTTTTGCCTTGCATACTGCTCCCTAGCGCTGTGCGCGTAATTCTGAGTCTATTATTGGCAACAAGTCGGTGAACGTCCAAGACGGCACACCCCCCCAGCGCTCATCGAACTCTTGTGAAAGGTTCATTGCCGAGATTTCCTCTAGCGAGGCACCCGAGTCGATAGCGCTCTGAACTAGGTCGCGTAACGAAGAAAGCATTCCATGCACCTCGATCATCCCCTCGAGATCACTAACTTCTCCGCCATGTCCGGGTATGACTTTTGTTTCAGGACCGGCGATTTCTATTGCCACTTCCATCGCTTCGATCATGCCAAGGAAACTGCCGCCATTATATTGGTCGATAATCGGGTACATATTGGTCCGAAACACATCGCCTAGATGCAGCACGTCGGATTCGACAAAATGCACGAAACTGTCCCCGTCTGTGTGAGCCGGCGGCGCGAGAAACACCCGCACTTCCTCATCGTTAAGATGGAAGCTAAGGGCTTCGCTGTAGGTTATTATCGGCCTCGCAGCTTCCGCAGGCTGCGGAAAGGTAATCCCACCCCTACGCGGTATACGCAGCTCTTTGAGCATGCGCAGGCGAACGCGATCATGCGCGACGAGAGTAACGCCATAGCCCGCTAAACGCGCGTTGCCACCAATGTGGTCTGGGTGAATATGCGTGTTGACGGCAAAACTGATGGGCAAATCGCTCAACTTAGCGACTTCTTTAACGAGGGCCTCAACGTTACGCTCATAATGAGAATCGACCAGCAACACCGCCTCTTCGCCATAGAACACGCCCACATTTCCGTTGGTGTCTGCAGGCTCGAGCATAGCAATCGAATCGGTAATTCGATGACTGGTGAACGCAGGCTTCGGAGCCGTTTGTGCGTTGAGCATCACCGGTAAGAAGATTGCTGACAAGATAAGGCCCACGGCCACGGTCACAGCCGGCGTGAGATCGAACCGATTCTCTCTTGCGAATAACATAGTCATTATTCCTTTTTTTCTAATTCGACTATCCTGTTGCGGTCTAATGCGTTTTAACCCAACAAAGCTAGCGCCACTATAAGTAATAACTCGCAGCAACGCCGACTGATAGTAGCGCAACACAGCAAAAAGTTACATTGATGGGGAGGCTAGCCTGCCGAATTCACTTATTCAAAGTTCGCAGTGACCAGAGCGGACTCCGCCTCATCGTGAAGGAGTGAGGTACAGACGCTGAGCGCGAGTGATGGAGGAGAGGTATAAATTGCAAACGGCGCAGCGCGGTTTAACACGTTGAGCCCAAGGATGTTATTCGTAGCGCCGGGGATAACCGCGACTTCCGTGGGACCAATCTCGCAATGCTCCCCGAGCGAAAAACGCGCGATCTCGTAAACATTTATTGAACGGGTGCGCCCGTCAGCCAGCCGGGCAGCAACGCGTCGGCTCGGCTTCACGCGTATATCACGTGACAACGACTTGAAGGTACGCTCTGCCAGTGTGACCATGCCTGCGCCGGTATCAACCATAAACTGCACGTCGGTTTCCGCGCCCGTTGTGTCAGTAATAGTGCCAGTAATGTAGTAATTACCTGATTTTTGCCTATCGAGCGGAATTTTATGCTCGAAATCCCCAGCGCTTACGCCAGCCGCGAGAGAAAGAGCGAGAATTACGCCCAACGACGATAGAAATCTGCTTGATAGTAAACTCATCTCACTGCACTTTTCATTAAGGATGTTCAACTTGAAGCAACAACCAAGCCAATCTCGGGACAACGCGTGGTTGGCGGCTTTAGAGGATTCCAGTGAACTTAAGCACCCAAAGGGGTTATAAAAAAAGTGCTATCTTGGTGCAATTTTTGATTAAAACGATCTAGTTTGGTGCAGATATGAGCGGAATATCTAGACGCTTTTGGAGCATTTAAATACACTTTGCCAAGGGTCAATGGGGCTCCAGCGGCCCGAAAGGCAACGTTATCCTCTGAAAAGAGGCCACTCAGGAGGTAGATATCAGATGCGATCTATAACCTTGTTAGTAAGCGGTCTAGCGTTACTGCTCGGCAATACGGGATTAGGTGCAGACGATTGCACTGAAAACTGCGCTGAGCGCATGGTCACCGATTTTAAAGGGAAGCCACCCTTTAAGCGCACGATTGAGAGAGTGCCAGCCATTGAGATAGCTCAAGTCGAGATCGTCGACTCTGAGGCTGTGGACATGGTCGAAGTCAATAAGGTCGAGTTCCGCGGAAAACCGCCGTTCAAGCGCAGCAAGGAGCTGGTCCCTGCCATAGACATTATGCAGCTCGAATTAGAAGCCGGAGCACCGACTAAAAAATCTCGTACAAAGAAGTTCGGAGGCCGGCCTCCATTTAAGCGCTAGCTAGCACTGAAGTCGAGTTCCCGAGTTTTCTCCAACTTACTTGCGGGAAACCCGCGGTAATCTCGCTCAAATCAACAAAAACCGAAAGCAAAAAAAACCCGACTTATGTCGGGTTTTTTGATTATGGCGGAGAGAGAGGGATTCGAACCCTCGATAAGATTTCTCCTATACGCCCTTAGCAGGGGCGCGCCTTCAGCCACTCGGCCACCTCTCCAAAAATCGCGTGCATAGTAACATAGGGTAAGGTAAAACGAGAAGTGCGGATCTTGCCTGGGGTTGGCAAGTAGCTAGACTGAGAAGCGAGAAGATTTTGCGTGGATTGCGCTGCTGAGCTGAGGGAAGACTTTATGCTGACTGCGCTGTGTATCTCGTCGGGCAGATGAGTGGTTATTCTGGGGACAGAACTTCCTGCTCGCCTGCAATGCGCTCATATATTTCTTCACGGTGAACAGCGACATCCTTCGGCGCATTGACGCCAATGCGTACCTGATTTCCTTTGACACCCAGCACCGTTACGGTCACGTCGTCGCCGATCATAAGCGTTTCGCCAATTCTGCGCGTCAATATCAACATCCTGACTCTCCTCGAGCGGTTTACTCCATTAACCTTCCCGTCCTTAGCTACTGAATAAGGAGTGCTTAAGGCGATGGCTTACTTTCAGGCCTCTACCTAAGAAGAATTGCCTAGCTGAAGTGCGCCGCGGGGCAAAGTAAGGTGGCTGAATACCTTAGTCTATACTCTTCCTCTCATAATCTGGATCACCGAGATCAAATGCGCTATGCAAGGCACGCACGGCGAGCTCAAGGTACTTCTCATCGATCACTATCGATATTTTTATTTCGGACGTAGTGATGATTTGAATGTTGATGTTCTCATCAGCTAGTGCCTTGAACATTTTGCTGGCGATGCCCGCATGCGATTTCATGCCAACCCCAACAACAGAGACCTTGCCGATTTTCTTATCGAGGGAGACCGACTCCGCTTTAAGCGACGGTGACAGATCATCTAGTATCTTCTTTGCACGCTCACTGTCGCTGCGCTTTACCGTGAAGGTAATGTCATTGTTACCATCAGCGGCGGCATTCTGCACGATCACATCTACCTCAATTCCGGCAGCGCTAACAGGACCGATAACTTGGTATGCGATACCTGGAATATCGGGAACTCCGGCGACCGTAAGCTTGGCTTCATCGCGCTGAAAAGCAATTCCGGCGATAGTTGGATCTTCCATTTTCGACTCCCCTTCTAAACTAATGAGCGTACCCTCGCCCTCTTCAAAACTCGACAGCACTCGCAGCGGCACCTTGTATTTGCCGGCAAATTCAACCGCACGTATTTGTAAAACCTTGGCACCCAGACTCGCAAGCTCGAGCATCTCTTCGAATGTGATACTGTCGAGGAGTTTCGCGTCTTCGACCACCCGTGGATCGGTGGTATAGACACCTTTTACATCGGTATAGATCTGACACTCGTCGGCGTTAAGCGCCGCCGCAAGTGCAACCGCAGTCGTATCGGAGCCGCCGCGTCCGAGCGTTGTTATATTGCCGTGCTCATCTACGCCTTGAAATCCCGCGACAACGACTACGTTGCCTTGCTGCAATTGAGCGCTGATTCGCGTGCCATCAATCTCGCGAATGCGCGCTTTAGTGTGAGTCTCGCACGTACGAATCTGTACCTGATTACCCGTAAACGAGCGTGCAGGAACGCCTCGTTTTTCAAGCGCCATACTCAACAATGCGATAGTCACCTGTTCGCCTGTGGATAGGAGCACATCCATCTCACGCGGCGTCGGATAGTCCATGATCTGGTGGGCAAGATCGGTAAGCCGGTTTGTCTCGCCACTCATGGCCGAAAGCACGACGACGATATCGTCACCCGCAGCTTTAAAGCCAGCAACCTTATCGGCCACCGCTTCGATTCTCTCTACAGTACCTACGGAGGTACCTCCGAACTTCAATACTAACAGCGCCATTATTCTCTACTCGATGCCCTACAAGGGCAGAAAGAACTCGCCTCGTGGCGAGCTTATTTTCACTAGCTGCTTAACGAAGCCTTAAAGCTTGTTAGCTACCCATTCTTCAATGCTCGCCACGGCAGCCGGCACCGCTTCGACGTCGCTTCCACCCGCCATGGCCATATCTGGACGACCTCCCCCTTTGCCACCGACCTGTGTAGCAACCATGTTGGCAAGCTCGCCCGCCTTAATGCGATCGGTAAGGTCTTTGCTTACGCCGGCGACGATACTGACTTTTCCACCCGCAGTGCTGATCAGTAACACGACCGCGGTGCCGAGCTTGTTTTTGAGCTGATCTACCGTCTCGCGTAACGCCTTGGGATCGAAGTCGTCGACCGCGCAGGCTAGAAGCTTGATGCCGCCAACCTCTTTTGCGCTGGCCGCGAGGTCGCTGCCCGCGCTCGAGGCCATTTTCGCTTTGAGCTGATCGAGCTCTTTCTCTAGCGCCTTATTAGTCGCATTCATCTGCTTTACGCGATCGAGCAAATCATCTTGATTAGCTTTAACGAGCTCGCATAACTGTTTAAGCGTCTGCTCTTCACGTGCAACAAGCGCGAGTGCGCCCTGCCCGGTTACCGCTTCGATTCGGCGAACACCCGAGGAGATTCCCGATTCGCTCAGAATTTTAAAAAGGCCAATATCACCGGTCCGCTCGACGTGTGTGCCACCGCAGAATTCGACCGAGAATTTGCCACCCATACTGACCACACGAACTTCGTCACCGTATTTTTCGCCGAATAGCGCCATAGCACCACGCTGCTGCGCTGCCTCTAACGCCATGACCTCTTTCGCAACCTGAGTGTTCGCCAATATTTCGGCATTCACAGCGGCTTCAATTTTTGCGAGCTCATCCGCAGTCACTGGTGCTGAGTGCGAGAAGTCGAAGCGTAGTCGCGTTGCATCCACCAGCGATCCCTTCTGAGTCACATGTTCGCCAAGCGTATTACGAAGCGCCGCATGCATAAGGTGCGTAGCCGAGTGATTAAGTGTGATCGCTTTACGTGCTCTCGCCTCTACTTGACCAGCAAGTGCGTCCCCTACTTTGAGTGAACCGATTACTAGCTCACCGATATGTAGCAACACATCATTCTGCTTCTGCGTGTCATCGACGCGAAATTCAACACCTTCGGCAAACAGCGTGCCGCTATCTCCTACCTGCCCACCTGACTCTCCGTAGAATGGAGAGCTAGTTAGCACCAGCGTCGCCGCTTCACCTGCTTTTAGCGACTCTTGCGCCTCGCCGTTGACGTAGATTGCAACAACGTCGCCAGTCGCCTCTAAGGCCTCATAGCCGCGAAAATCTGTCACCTCCACTCCGTCGAGCTCGAGCTTATCGACTGCGGAGAAATTGCCGGCCGCGCGCGCCTGTGCGCGCTGAACTTGCATCGCAGCCTCGAACCCTTCCATATCGAGTGTAATGCCGGACTCGCGAGCAACGTCAGCGGTGAGGTCAACAGGAAACCCGTAGGTGTCATAGAGTTTAAACACCGTCTCGCCAGCCAGTGTGTCGCCGTTGAGACTAGCGATCGCTTTTTCCAGAATCACCATGCCGTTCTCTAGCGTGCGCGCAAATTGCTGTTCTTCATCGCGCAGCGCTTTTTCGACACTACTCTGTTTCGCCTTTAGTTCGGGATAGGCCTCGCCCATTACTTTCACGAGTCCTGCGACAATTTTATAGAAAAACACCTCCTTCACACCGAGTTGATAGCCATGACGAACCGCACGGCGAATAATGCGGCGCAGAACATAGCCGCGTCCTTCGTTAGACGGCAGCACACCATCAACGATGAGGAACGAGCAGGACCTAATATGGTCGGCAATAACCCGCAGCGAATTGTTGGTGAGATCTTTCACTCCGGTGATCTGCCCGATATCCACTAGAAGTGATTGAAAAAGATCGATCTCGTAATTGCTGTGTACGTTTTGCAGAACAGCGGCGACACGCTCGAGGCCCGCACCGGTGTCCACAGAGGGCTTCGGCAATGAGATCAGCGTGCCGTCGGCTTTGCGCTCGTACTGCATGAAGACGAGGTTCCAGATTTCGATGTAACGATCGCCATCTTCGTCGGGGCTGCCGGGCGGACCACCTGGCACGTCTTCGCCATGATCGAAGAAGATTTCGGAACACGGGCCACAGGGGCCTGTGTCGCCCATCGCCCAAAAATTATCTTTTTCGCCCAGGCGCGAGAAACGAGTTGGATCGATTTTCATTTCATCGAGCCACAGAGCAGCTGCTTCGTCGTCGTCTTGATAAACTGTTACCCACAGTTTCTCAGCCGGGAGACCTAGCTCCACGGTGAGAAACTCCCACGCGTACTTGATCGCTTCGCGCTTAAAATAGTCGCCAAATGAGAAGTTGCCGAGCATTTCGAAGAAAGTATGATGACGCGCCGTGTAGCCTACGTTCTCGAGGTCATTATGCTTACCCCCCGCCCGCACACAGCGCTGCGAACTAGTGGCTCGATTGACCGCTCTCACTTCGTCGCCCAAAAAAGCATCCTTAAACTGGACCATGCCCGCGTTCGTGAACAGAAGCGTTGGATCATTGCCCGGTACTAGCGAGCTGCTGGGCACGATCTCATGGCCACGGTCGGCGAAGAATTGAAGGAATTTTTGGCGAATTTCTGCGCTTTTCATAATTTCTACTTATCGGCTAAAGTGCCGGCGCGAAGCCGGCATGAGTTTGCGGATCAGACTGCAATTAAAGGGGAGGAAGTATAACGCCTAGCGAGCGGATTTTGCAGGCGTTTTTTGGCTCAGAGCGACAGAAAAAAGAGGCTAATTACCCCTCGTTCTCGCTCTGCTTTTCCCTAGACTCGCTCTCTGGATTCCTATCGCGACCTAACAGCGCAGCCATGTTTGGCTTAAAGTCAAAGTCATCGATAACCTCATCGGCCGCAACCCTAAGCTTGCCGTCGCTGCTAAGAATTACTGAAATATAACGGGTCTGGGGAAAGTGACTAAGGATAATGGTAAGGATAATTAGGAAAGGCACGCACAGGAACATACCCGGAATGCCCCAGATATAGCCCCAAAGGCCGAGATTCAACAGGATCACTATGGGGCTCAGATTAAACGAGCTTCCCATCAACCTTGGCTCTAATATGTTGCCTATACCGATTTGGAGAGTTCCGATGCCCGCTAACACAAGCAAGAACAGGCTATACCCATCGGACTGCGCAAGCGCAATCATCGCAGGGAAGATTGTTGCAATTATTGAGCCGACCGTAGGTATAAAGTTCAACAGGAATATAACAAGTCCCCAAACACCGGCAAAATCCACATCAACCGCACGGAGGAAAAGATAGCTAAGAAGACCGGTAAGAGAACTCGTAAACATTTTAATGCTGATGTATTTCTGTATGTCGTTGCGGACGCGGTCGATGATTTTCCGCACATCTCCCTCCTGTCCACCCGCCCCAAACAGGGCCGAGATTTTCTCATCGAATTTGCCTTGCTCGAGAAAAAGGAAAAGAACATAAATCGAAATTAATCCGCCGCTCGCGAGTATGCCTGCAAAGGAGGACGCGATAGTCGCTGCGTAGGCGGGCAGGTCTATCCATTCGGTAATCATCTGCATGAGGCCGCGCTCTTGATAAGCAGCCATATCGAGGAAAGGAAGATTTTCGAGCCTCGATGTAAGGTTCACCTGATAAACAGGTATTACCTGCATGACCTCCTCTAGCCTGCCGCCGAGAAATCCACCGATACCCCAAAGCGTCAACGCAAACGTTAAAAACGACAGAATCAAACAAAGAAAGCGCGGGAGTTCATGCTCGTTCAATCTTATTCGGCCAAACATCGCGGCCAAGGTGTTGATCAGATACCAAATGGCAATAGCAATCACCAAGGGCAGCAACAGGGCCTCACCGACGATCAGCAGATAAAACACGAGAACGACCGCGAGTAGTGTCATCGCAAAACCTGGAATCTTCATGCCCTGCTCTCCTTAGATGGACTGCGTCAAAGCTGAGATTACCACACTCTGATGAGCGCCAAACACTTCGCAATCAATCGTTTACTGACTAGTCTCTGCGCCTTAGAATGCAAATCCGATCCGAAGCAAAAGGATAAACGGTTTTTGCGCAGCAAGAATAACAACAGCGTGTACAAGAATTACGCTGCCATTTCAGAGATTCACTCACTCGTGGCAGGGTCGCGCAGCCATCTCTCTCTCGCAGCGCAGAGCGACTGCGGGCGAAGGCGTAAAGTCAATCAGGATCGGTTCCACATCGATGTCGAAACCACACTGATCGTGATCGCCGACGGGATGGGCGGTCATCGCGCTGGCGAAGTCGCCGCTCAGATTGCCGTTGAGTGCATACCTGCGCACTTCGCAAAATCCTATAACGACTCAGCAAACTCGGCTGCAGAGAGCCTTAAATTAGCGTTTGAACAGGCTAACGCCGCGATTTTCGCACAGGCGTTAGAGCCCGAAAACAAGGGCATGGGGACGACTGCCATCGCGGCACATCTCTCAGATAATCAGCTCACTATTGCCCATATCGGCGACTCGAGGCTTTATCTTTTTCGACAAGGCAGCCTTGAGCAATTGACGAATGATCACAGCCTTCTCCAAGAGCTAATCGACGACGGCTTTTATACGGAGCGCAACTCCAGATCGACAGGGATGGGCCACGTGGTTACCCGCGCACTGGGAATCAAAGCGACCATCCAAGTCGACACTCTTCACTGCACATTGCAGGAAGGCGATCTTCTATTATTCTGCACTGATGGATTAAGTGATCTGGTCGCCGACTGGCAGATTAGCGACACGCTCAGAGAGTTTGATGGAGATCTTGCAGATACCTGCCGCGCGCTGATCAATCATGCTAATCGCAACGGTGGCAGAGACAATGTCAGCGTCGTTTTAGCGAGTTACAGCGCGGAGGGGAAGAATTAATTCCCGCCCCATTGCGCGCTCATTACACACCGCCGAAGGCATTAAGTAACGTCGACTGCGTGAGTATTTGTGGCAGGATTTCAGGCTCTCCCTCGCGAGGATACAAAAGGTAGAGTGGAACCGAAGGCCGATTAAACTGTTCGAGGACTTCGGTAATCTCGGGGTCCTCGTTCGTCCAGTCCCCTTTCAAATACGTGATGTCATTATCGACCAACGCTTTCTTAACCGCGTCGCTGCTGAGTGATGTCTGCTCGTTTGCGAGACAGGTGATACACCAGTCTGCCGTCATATTGATAAAGACTGGCTTGCCTTCCGCGCGCAATTCGGCAAGTCTCGCCGCCGAAAAAGGTTCGAAATTATCACTGCTCGCGAGGAGCTTACCCTCTTCGTCGTATTCGGCGACACTCGCCTCACGCGCCTGAGTCTGCAGAAATGGCGTCTGCATCAGATAAAGAGCAAAGCCGACCGCAACGGCGGCGGTAGCATAATTTAAGCTCAAGGCGATCGGCCCCATCGTATATCGCTTCTGGTATAACCAAGCTGCAAAGGCGAGCACGACGCAGGCGCCGAGCACGAGAGTCATCCCCATGATTCCGACCTGATTGCCCAGAACCCAGAGGAAGAACAGCGCAGAGGCGTAGAGCGGAAATGCCATAAATTGCTTAAAGGTTTCCATCCACTGCCCAGGCTTGGGCAGGAACCGAGTCAGCACGGGCACATAGGACAGAATCAAAATAGGAGCAGCCATACCAAGCCCCAGAGAAATAAACACGATCATCGCCAGCGCCCAGGGCTGGGTCAAAGCAAAGCCTAGCGCGGGCCCCATAAAGGGCGCCGTGCAGGGAGTCGCAACCGTGGTCGCGAGCACCCCTGTAAAGAAAGATCCCTTATAACCCTCTTTCTGCGCAAGATTGCCGCCCATACCCATGAGGCTCGTGCCAATTTCGAACACGCCAGACAGGCTCAGGGCGAGCATGAAGAACACATAAACAATGAGTGCCAGAAACCAAGGCTGCTGGAATTGGAACGCCCAGCCTATTCGCTCGCCGCCGGCGCGCAGCACGATTAACACCGTCGCGAGCGCCATAAATGCCACGAGAACCCCCGCCGTGTAAGCCAAGCCATCCCTGCGCTGCTTCTGCGCAGTGGCGCCGGAATTTTTGGCGAGACTTAACGCCTTCATCGACAATACTGGGAACACGCAGGGCATCAGGTTAAGGATGAGTCCACCGAGGAAAGCGAAAGCAACGTAGAGAAGCAAACCGCCGCCATTCTGATCTTGCTGATTTACCGCAGCCATGGGCAGCAACGAAAACTCACTCAATTCAACCGCGGGACTTGAGAAATCATAGGCTACGCGCTCACCGTCCGCGTCTTCGAGCACCAACACGCCATAAACCTCGCTTAGATCTTCGAGCATACGCCGCGGCTGCGAATGGGTGATCTGTAGTAAATTAGCGCTAAGGGTGACATCGCGCAGAGGGCCGGGTTTTATTACGCGGCGCTTCTCGGGGAAAAAATAGGCATCGGTAAAGCCGTCAAAAATCCCCTGCTCCGAGCTAAACCCAAGACTTACACGCTCGCCCGCAGCGACCACGCTCTGCTCAATGTCATGGTCTTGGATCGGAAGCTGCTCACGCGCTTTCGCAAAATACCCCTCAGCGACGGCGTCAAGCTGGAGGCTCTGCGCAACAGGCAAAGTGAGCTCGAGACGCTGCTCACCTGGAATACAAATCTGCTCGCATACATTCCAAAAAGCAGTCGTGGCTATTGTTGCGCTGTCATCGCTAAAGTTAGCGGGCAGCGTGATTGCAACAGGAATCACCACTTCGTCTTCGTAGCCAAAATTAACGAGGTCAGTCTCGTAGAATGGCAGCCAATGCGGAGCGGGAAATTCAAGTTCTCCGATGCGAGTGCCTGCCGGCACAGACCAATCACTGAGGCTCGTTGGCTCGCCGCTGTCACCACCCATTTTCCAATAAGTGTGCCAATGCGCTGCGGGTTTCAGTCTCAGACCTAACCATTGTGTCTGGCCGGGCACAAGTGTTGTTGACTCGCTTAGCAGTTCAACCTCGATACTGTTATCCCAGGCTACCTGAGAGCGAGTCGCGAGGACATCATAGCCATGTAACTGTCCCTCGCTGTCGATGAATGCGAGCAAGCCTTCGAGTTCGCCTTGCTGCGGATCGAAGCGCCGATGCTGCTCCGTGCTTATCTGCACACGATCACCGTCAAGCATGACCTTGCGTACGGGCGCGTATTTCATGACTCGCCGCTGCTGTGGGAAGAACCATGCTTCGTCGGCGTCAATGAAGCGTGCATCCGGCGCCTGCACCATGACATTAATTTCGCCGCCGTGTGCGTTAAATGTGGCAACCAACTCATGTTCTTCACGCTTGAGCGGCGTGCTAGCGCGCGCCTCTGCAAAGCCGTCTACCCAGCGCGGGTCAATTGTGGGCTCTGAAGCAACCGGGAGTGTGAGTGAGAACTCGGCTGCACCCGGAATACAGATCTCGTCGCAGACCTGCCAATCAATTTGAGTCGCGAGATTAAATGAAGAATCGGCATAGTCGGCGGGGACTGTGACTGGAAGAGGTAGGTAGACCTCCCTCTTGTAAGTAAACGTGACAAGATCGCTGCCTGGAAACGGTGTCCACTCAGGAATCGGCCATTGAATCTCGCCGGCACTTGCGCCTGCGGGGAGCCGCCACTCGCTAGTGCTTGTTGCCTCACCGCTGTCGCCGCCAAATTTCCAATAGGTATGCCAGTGCTCGATGGGCTTGAGGCGGATAGCGAGCCACAAGGTCTCACCAGGCACAACATTGGTCGTTTCCGCAAGCAGCTCCACTTCAATCTGGTCTGTCCTGTGAATCTGCGCAGAAGAGACAGACGAAATTAAGCTTAAAATAATAAATAACAATAGCTTATAAGACTTAATTAACATGCTTTATTCCATTGTTATAAGCGCGTTTACCCGCAATTTGATGGAGAGACGCAACACCATGCTCTGCAATTTCGTCAGATAGAACCAGCTTTTCATAGACAGCTAAATCGAGGGTTACAAGGTAACAAATACGCTCTCCACTGTCATTGTAGACCTATCGGTGTCCGGCTTCCGCGACTGATGCTTCCTCTTCTTGCGATCACTCAACTACCCTGACAGTCACACTAATGACTTTGGAGAAGACGCTCAACCATCAACTGAACCGCCCTATTTCCTCTAAATTCATTAACGCTGAGCCTGTAAGCTATCTCAATCTCAGTCGCTGTGGCCTCAGGCCACTCTTCTTCACTCACAGCAAAGGCAATAGCATCGATGATAACCGCATCGTCGTCTAGAGGACTCAACACCATTTTAAGATGGTTCTCACCAAGGCGGCGCTGCTGTTGCAGCTTGAATCGACCATGAAACAAGGGCTCAGGGAACGCCTGCCCCCACGGGCCTGCGGCGGCAATCTCTTCAGCACAGCCAAGCGTTAGCTCATGGGCCGAAAGCTCGCCGTCACTCACAATCGTTGCCTGTAACAGTTCAGGACTTAAAATACGTGTTGCCTCCGCGGCAAAGGCGCGTGCGAAGGCATCAAAGTTAGCGCGAGAAAGACTGAGCCCCGCCGCCATCGCATGACCGCCAAATTTAGTCACTAGGCCAGGATTGGCGGTTGCAACCGCATCAAGCGCATCGCGTATATGAAAACCCGGTATCGATCTTGCCGAGCCTTTGAGTTCAGAATCAGGGGCATCCGCATCGGCCAGCGCGAAAGCGATAACCGGACGATGGCAGCGCTCTTTAATTCGAGACGCAACGATGCCGACCACGCCCTGGTGCCATCGCTCATCGAACAGACTCAACGCCGCGGGGAGATCATCGGTGTCGAGGGCGAGCTGCTCGACCAAGGCAAACGCCTGCTCGCGCATACCGGCCTCAATATCGCGGCGATCTTTATTCATGCCGTCGAGTTTCAAGGCATACTCATACGCTTCGTGCTCGGAATGCGTGAGCAGACACTCGATACCTGTCGACATATCATCTAACCGCCCTGCAGCATTAAGCCTAGGCCCAACAGCAAAGCCCAGATCGCTTGCAGCGAGTGTCGCGAAATTGCGCTTTGCGAGCGCCAATAAGCTAAGAATCCCAGGGCGCGCACGTCCTGCTCTAATCCTCTTGATCCCCTCACTGACTAGAATACGATTATTGTGATCGAGCGCGACAACATCGGCTACCGTTCCCAACGCCACTAGGTCGAGCTGTTCGGCCAGATTCGGCTCAGGAATGTTTTTCCGTTCAAACCACCCGCTCTCCCGAAGACGACTCCTCAGCGCAAGCATTACATAAAAAATCACACCCACGCCTGCGATGCTTTTACTCGGAAACTCACAGCCGGGCTGATTTGGATTGACGATCGCATCCGCTGCCGGCAGCTCGCGCCCCGGGAGGTGATGATCGGTGACGAGAGTCTTAATGCCCGCTTCGCGCGCAACAGATATACCCTCAAGACTCGAGATGCCGTTGTCGACGGTAATTATAAGATCAGGAGCCTTTGCCTTCGCGAGCTCGACGATTTCGGGTGTTAGCCCATAGCCATATTCGAATCGATTGGGCACGATGTAATCGATATGCGCGCAACCTAGGGCGCGCATCACTGTCATAACCAGCGCGCAACTCGTAGCGCCGTCAGCGTCAAAATCTGCGACGATCAATAGCCGTTCTGCGTTATTGAGCGCAGCTTCCAATAATCCTACTGCCGCGTCGATTCCTTTGAGCTGCGTCGGTGAAATAAGCTGCGACAGTTTCAGCTCGAGCTCGGTGAGTGCTGCGAGTGGCCGCTGACTGTAAATTCGGCGGACCAACGGCGGCAAAGAATCGGGTAGAACTAAATCGCCGGGCGTGCGGATAATGAGTTCTAGTGGCATCCTTTAACGCCGCGCATGCTTTTTCACATAGTCGGTCACGGCGCTAAGGTCGTTGAGGACTACGCTAAAATTCTCTTTACGCTCGAAAAGATCAGCAAGGTGTTCTGGCAATTCTGGCGAAGCCAGACCGGCAGCCGTTATCGCATCGCCAAATTTTGCAGGATGGGCCGTTGCCAATGTGATCATCGGCACCGAAGCCTCACGACGGCAGCGGCGAGCGGCTTCAACGCCAATCGCCGAATGCGGGTCGAGCAACATGCCGGTCTGCGCCTTAACCGACGCGATAACCTCACAGGTCGTCTCGTCATCTACGGCCGCACTGTCAAAAATAGCAGACACGCGCTGCCAGCGATCGTCAGGCACGCTGCGAATTTCTTTACCGAACTTGGTCATCAGATCGGCGACAGCTGCACCGTCACCATCAAACACATCGAACAGAAAACGCTCGAAGTTGCTCGACACTAGAATATCCATACTTGGCGAATAGGTCTTTGCGAGCTCGGACACCGAGTAGTCATTATGGGCGATAAACCGGTGGAGAATGTCGTTTTTATTTGTTGCGACGACTAACTGGTCGATCGGAAGTCCCATCTTCTTCGCAAGATAGCCTGCATAGATATCGCCGAAATTGCCCGTCGGCACCGAGAAAGACACCTTGCGCTTTGGACCTCCGAGCCGTAACGCAGCCGAAAAATAATAAACAATCTGCATCAATATGCGCGCCCAGTTAATCGAATTGACCGCGACTAACTGTCGATCTTCAGCAAGGAAACTTTGATCAGCGAAAGCGGCTTTTACAATTCGCTGACAGTCATCGAAATTTCCCTCAACGGCGAGATTAAACACATTATTGCCTGTGACCGTTGTCATCTGCTTGCGCTGGACATCCGAGACACGGTTATGCGGATGAAGGATAAAAATATCAACCCGATCAGAATGACGACAGCCTTCGAGCGCAGCGGAGCCGGTATCCCCCGAGGTTGCACCTAGAATAACTACCCGTTGGTCGCGCTTACTCAGAACATAGTTTAGAAGGCGACCAAGCACCTGCAGGGCAAAATCTTTAAACGCCAACGTGGGGCCATGAAAAAGCTCGAGAACATATTCCTCATTTCCAAGAGACTCTAGCGCTGCTACATCGGGATGATTAAATGTGGCATAACTCTGTTCGATAATTTCGCGCAGGTCCTGTGTAGGGATTTCCTCACCTATAAAAGGAGCAATCACCTTCATAGCCAGTTCTGGGTAACTTAGCTCCCGCCAGGACGCGATTTCCTCAAGTGAAAAATGCGGGAGCTCGGTGGGCACATAGAGACCTCCGTCTGGGGCAAGACCCGTGAGCAACACCTGCTCGAAATTTTGCTGAGGGCAACCGCCACGTGTGCTTTCGTATTTCACGATTAATCCTTTTATTCGCCGAAGCTTTCGACACGAATTCTCATAACCGGCGCTGTGACACTAGTGAGCTTCTCAATCGCTGCGATAGCTTCATCAATTTCACTTTCGCGCGCTTTATCGGTCAGTATAACGATCGGTACATTTTTACCGTCGCTCTCTTTCTGAATCAGCGCATCGATACCAATGCCAAAACGTTCCAACTCAGAGGCGACATTTGCCATAACACCAATGATATCTTGTGCCGTGATTCGTAAATAATATTCAGTTTCAATCTCATCTATTGTCAGCGCTTTGAGGTCGGTCCTCAGTGTTTCAAACCCGAGTATAGGGACATTCGGTCTGGCGAGTCCCTGCGCTTTAGCACGTGCGATATCGATAATATCCGCAACAACCGACGACGCCGTTGCCTCTGCTCCCGCACCCGGACCGTTATAGAGAGTACTCCCGACCGCATGCCCATGAACGACAACTGCATTACCAACGCCATGCACGTGGGCTAGCAGATGTTTGGTAGAGATTAACGTAGGGTGGACCCGTGTTTGTACCCAGCCGTTTTCGAGTCTCGCAATGCCTAAATGCTTAATGTGATAGCCAAGCTCCTTGGCATACCCGATGTCTTCGGGAGTCAGTGCACTGATACCTTCTGTATACGTCTTGTCGAAGGCCAGGGGCATACCAAAGGCAATCGAAGCCATTATTGTCAGCTTGTGTGCAGCATCAATTCCCTCAACGTCGAACGTAGGGTCTGCCTCTGCATAGCCAAGGGCTTGTGCTTCCCCCAACGCGTCGGCAAACTCTCGCTGCTTCTCCATCATCTCAGAGAGTATAAAGTTGCCAGTGCCATTAATGATGCCCGCCAGCCAATCGATTCGGTTAGCGGCAAGACCCTCGCGAAGCGCTTTAACAATCGGGATACCACCCGCCACCGCGCTCTCATAGGCTAACGTCACACCTTTCTGCTCGGCGAGCTCAATCAGCGCAGCCCCTCGCTCGGCAATTAGCGCTTTATTTGCAGTTACAACATGCTTGCCGTTTTCTAAGGCCTTTTTCACCACCTCAAAAGCAGGTTCAAACCCTCCCATCGCCTCGACGACGACTTCGACCTCTTCGTCGGATGCTACCGCGAAAGGATCAGTGCCTGAATGGGTTACTCCGGCGATAGCAACTTGAAGGCTGCGGGAGGCCACACGGTAAACCTCAATTTCGACGCCTGTCTTGCGCGTAATTTCCTTCGCGTTGCCCTGCAGGAGAGCGAGCGTGCCGCTTCCCACCGTACCATAGCCACAAATACCTACTTTCAATGTTTTTAATTTGACGGAGTCCAACACATAGCCTCGTAAGAAGAAGACGCGCACAGCCGCGGCGTCCTGAATTATACTGGATTTGATGAGCTAGGAGGTGACAGCCTCCTATCTGAGTAATCCTATCTAAGAATACTTTTTATAGAATGCCTAACATAGCGGCAAGACGCGTCGCTTCGATATATCCGGGCACAAGTCGTCCGTCGGGGAAGACCAGTGCTGGCGTCCCGTTCACACCGAACTCGTTGCCGAGCGCATAGTGATCGAGAATCGGCGTTTCGCAATCGGCTGCGGGTAAACTCTGCCCGTTCTTCGCCTGATTAAACGATTTGTGACGATTGCTCGAACACCATACCGAAACCATTTTAGGAAAGGCGGGGGAATCGGCACCACCGCGGGGATAAGCGAGATACCTGACACGAATGCCGTAGGCCAGAAGCTGATCAAGCTCGCCGTGCAATTTACGGCAATACGTACAATCGACGTCTGTGAAGACGGTGAGAGTCGCCTTGGTTTCTTCAGGCTCAAAAATAATCATCTCGGACTCGGCGATCTTGTTGAGCTTTTCCAAATTTGTGCCCTGCCGAGAGGTTGCAGACAGATTGACCAAACCAGACGGGCTCGTTCTGTACATGTCTCCAGCAAACAGATAATCACCTGAGATATCGCTGTAAAGAATTTCTCCCGTACTGAGCTGCACCTCATAGATAGTTGGCAAAACTGTTTTCTTTAAGGCAGTAATTTTGAGTTGGTTGCCAGAGGCTGTTTCGATGGCGGCCGAAAGCTTATCTCTGAGCGATTGCTGAGCACTAACCTGCCCGACACTCAGGGCCAAAATCGCGGTGAGAAGACCTATGATCCAACGCTTAGTGACGCCTGAATTCATCAATTCAAACCGCACGGCCACGTGATGCCGCAGGGTAGCTATCGAAACTTTCATACTCTTGCTCCTGGCCACCTGTTGACCACTGACGATAACCTATTTTATAGCATTTGAACGCGAAGGGCTCAATTGATAAGGGCTTTGGCTATTGAAGCGTCACAGAAAGACATAGGTGAGTATCGCCTGCCAGCCGCGAGAACTTTTCGCATTTCACGAACAAAAAAGCCGGCATCAGCCGGCTTAGTCGCTAAGCTTAGTCGCTATAAGTTGCGCTAAGCTGATCGCAAGAGAAAGCGATTAGGCTTTCTTTTCAAGCTTCTCGGTGATACGCGCCTTACGGCCAGCGAGGTCACGCAAATAGTAAAGCTTAGCCTGGCGAACATCACCACGACGCTTAACAGTGACGCTCTCGACCTGCTTGCTATACGCCTGGAAAGTCCGCTCCACGCCGACACCATGCGAGATTTTACGAACGGTGAATGCAGAGTTTAGTCCTCGGCTACGACGGCCAATTACGACCCCTTCGAATGCCTGAAGGCGCTCACGCTCGCCTTCTTTAATTTTTACTTGCACAACGATCGTGTCACCAGGACCGAAGTCTGGTAGTTCGCGTGCCATCTGTGACTCTTCGATCTGCTGAATAATTTTGTTCTTGCTCATCGTGCCTGCTCCTAAACTCTCTGGGCCCCGCGGCTCACGCCTGAGGATTATTCTGTGTCAATTCGATCTGGGGTGCCTAGCTTACTGGTCACCGTGTTCTTTTTGGTATTCATCGAGCAGTATGCGCTGCTCTGGCGTCAACTCCCTAGCCTCTAGCAAGTCGGGTCGTTTGCGCCATGTCGTTCCTAGCGCCTGTTTGTGTCGCCAACGCTTAATTGCAGCATGGTCTCCACTCAGCAGAACACTGGGTACGTCACGTCCTTCAAAGCTCTGCGGCCGCGTGTATTCGGGGCAGTGCAGTAAATCGTCCTCAAAACTGTCTTGCAGCGCGGAGTCACTGTCTCCCAGCGCGCCGACTTGACGACGAATCATCGCATCCACGACTGCCATCGCTGCAATCTCACCGCCGCTGATAACAAAGTCACCTAGCGACCATTCCTCGTCTATCTCGCTCTCTAGCACCCGCTGGTCGATCCCTTGGTATCGGCCGCAGATGAGAATCAGTGACGCCGCCTGTGACTCACTAACTACTTTCTCTTGATTTACTTTCACGCCTTGAGGCGAGAGGTAAACAACCTTAGGTGCAGACCCCATGCTGCGCGTAAACGCGTCTTTCGTCGCACGAATTGCCGCGACGAGAGGTTCGGTCTTCATGAGCATGCCCGGACCGCCGCCAAAAGGCTTATCGTCGACGGTTCGGTGTTTGTCCGCGGTAAAATCACGCGGGTTAACCAACTTAAGCTCGACTAATCCTTCACGAATAGCCCGACCGCATATTCCATAGTCGCTTATAGCAGCGAACATTTCCGGCAAAAGCGTGATCAAGCCAATTTTCATTTCTTGATCTCTCTTCCCTAAAATCGCCCCAAGGTCGCCCTGAGCCGAGCGCGACGGTTAGGCGAGATAATCTGCCTCCCAATCAACTCTAATAACACCCTCATCGAGGTCGACTTTTTGCACAACCGAACCGCTTAGATAGGGAATCAGTCGTTCCCGATCGTCCATGCTTTCTTCGGTAGGCTTGACCACCATGACGTCATTTGCGCCGGTTTCGAGCATCGATTTAATGACGCCGAAGCATTCATTCTGCAGATTTACTACCGTTAGTCCCTCGAGCTGATACCAATAGTATTCGTCGCTTTCGAGTTCAGGTAGGGCCTGCTTTTCTACCGAAAGCGTTGCGCCGTTTAGCAGCCTCGCCTCCTCCGGATTATCGATCCCTTTAAAGTGGACGATTAACCCCTTCGGCTGTTCCCGATAATCATCTACCTCTAACAGACGCGAGGCGGAAGCCGGTGCCAGACTGCTATCAGATTCTGCCCTTAGTACGGGATAATCTAGAATGCCATCTGGGGCCTCGGTAAACGAGATGACTCGCACCCAGCCCTTGATGCCATGTACTTTGCCGACTTTGCCCAAGACTACCCAGACTTCATTCGACGCGTTACTGTCACCCGAACTGCTCAAGCTCAGGACTATGCCTCTGTGCTTGGCGCTTTTGCGGCATCCTTAGCTAGCGACACTACACGAGGGCTCATCTGAGCACCCTGAGCGCGCCAGTAGTCCATGCGCTCCTGATCCAGACGCAATCGCTCTTCACCGCCGGTAGCGCGTGGGTTGAAGAAACCGATGCGCTCGATGAAACGGCCATCGCGCGATGAGCGGCTATCAGTAACCGTGATGTGATAGAAAGGACGTTTCTTAGCGCCACCACGAGATAGTCGAATCGTGACCATACTTAATTCCTGTTAGGTTTACTTAGCAAATATTCTATTAAATCCGCGACTTACGTCGACAAGCCGTTATTTTCCTGCTGTTTTATCTTATAAACAGTGCACGAAATATCCGGCCTGGATAAAAGGGCGGGTATTCTATGTTAAATAAGTGGGGATTGGAAGCAGGGATAATGCGCCAAATCTAACTGAACCGCCCCGCCGTCATCAGAGCAACACGGACAGTTGCCGATGACAGTCCGAGACAGATTCAAAATCGTGGGAAATTTCCTCCGGGACCACCCATTCCGCCCATACCGCGCATCCCACCTAGGCCACGCATCATGTTTGCCATGTTGCCGCCCTTCATCTTTTTCATCACTTTCTGCATCTGCTTGTGCTGTTTGAGCAACTGGTTTAGATCTTGAATTTGCGTGCCCGAGCCCTGCGTAATGCGGCGCTTGCGCGAACCATTCAACACATCCGGATTGCGCCGCTCACGCGGCGTCATCGAATTAATAATCGACTCCATTCGCTTAAACTTTGAATCATCGACCATCTTTGCTGCACCAGGCGGCAGCGCACCCATGCCTGGCAACTTGTCCATGATACTGGCAACGCCGCCCATATTCTGCATCTGTTTGAGCTGCTCGCGAAAATCTTCAAGGTCGAAACCCTTGCCCTTTTTGATCTTGTTCGCGAGCTTCTCTGCCTGCGCCTTGTCAACTTTGCGCTCCGCCTCTTCGATAAGTGACAGAACGTCGCCCATACCGAGAATGCGCGAAGCGATGCGATCGGGATAAAATGGCTCTAGAGCATCACTCTTTTCACCCATACCGATGAACTTGATCGGCTTGCCGGTAATATGCCGCACAGACAGCGCAGCGCCACCTCGAGCATCACCGTCTGCCTTGGTCAGAATCACACCGGTCAGCGGCAGGGTATCATTGAAGGCCTTCGCAGTAGTTGCAGCGTCTTGACCCGTCATCGCGTCGACTACAAACAGCGTCTCAACTGGCTTTAACAGCGCATGCAGATCACCGATCTCCGCCATCATCTCTGCATCGACTGCCAACCTACCTGCAGTATCGACAATTAGAACGTCGATGAACTTGCGCTTTGCTTCAGCTAGCGCTGCAGAAACAATAGCCTCCGGCTTCTGCTGCTCATTACTCTCGAAAAACTCAACCTCAACCTCTGCGGCAAGTGTCTGCAGCTGTTTGATCGCCGCCGGTCGATAAACGTCCGCACTCACCACCATGACCGATTTTTTGGCCGTTTGCTTAAGATAGCGTGAAAGCTTTCCTACAGATGTCGTCTTACCTGCACCCTGCAAACCTGCCATGAGAATGACAGCGGGCGGTGCAGCCTTGAGATCGAGCTCACTGTTGGCATTACCCATCACAGCTTCGAGTTCCGCTTGCACGATCTTTATAAAGGCCTGACCCGGGCTCAGGCTCTTACTGACTTCTTGACCTACCGCCCGCAGGCTTACTCGATCGGTGAAATCTTTGACGACAGCGAGCGCCACGTCAGCTTCGAGCAACGCGCGCCGCACTTCTCGTAGCGCGTCCTGAATATTCTCCTCTGACAGCACGGCCTTGCCAGTAAGCTTACGGAACGTGCCTGAGAGTCTTTCGCTAAGGGTATCGAACACCTGTTTATTACCACCTAATTCTGCAATTGCCCGCTTTAACGGGAGATTAAATTTTCGAGATGCAACCAGATAATGCGCAAGTATAGCGCAGTTGCAAGCTAAAATGACGCCCAAAAACTACTTCAACGACCCTGTTACATGTGCGACACTTTCGACATGTTAGACCCAACGTATTCGTCTCGTCGCTTTGAGCGACAATCTGGCCCATAAACATGCAAGAAATAGCTGGCGTAATCGCGATTCTCTTCTACCTCGCAAGCATTTCACTGCAGGTGGCAGGGCCGCAAAAACAGCATCGCCGATCAGCTATGCTCGCCTGCGGCTTCGTCGCAGCCACGACACATGCTGCGAGCGCCTTTGCCTTGCTGCATGCGCCCGGAGGCTGGCATTTTGGTCTCGTCGAAATCAGCACACTAATTAGTGCAGTTATCTCATTGTTAGTCCTAGTCAGCAGTTTAAGGAAGCCTCTAGAAAACCTTTTTTTGGCTCTTTTCCCGCTCGCGATTTTCTCGATTGCTGCATCTCTGAGCGTTAGTAGCCGGTTCCCACCGACACAGCTCGATACCGGATCGGCAAGCCATGTCCTTTTATCTATTTTAGCCTATAGCGTGATCACCATTGCTGCGCTGCAGGCGCTCCTGCTCGCTTATCAAAATAACAGACTTAAACATCATCACCCGGGCGGGTTGCTCAACAAACTACCTCCACTTCAGGACATGGAGGCACTTCTGTTCGAACTTCTCTGGGCCGGCCAGCTTCTCCTGAGCACCGCCATCTTCGCCGGCTTTGTATTTTTCGATAACATCTGGGGGATCGATGGCGTCATTCATAAAACTTTCTTCTCTCTCCTGGCGTGGATTGTTTTCGCGGCGCTTCTATGGGGGCGCAGCAGTTTAGGGTGGAGAGGGGTTACAGCGATTCGTTTTACGCTGAGCGGTTTTGCCCTGCTGATTCTCGGTTTTTATGGCTCAAAATTTGCGCTTGAATACCTCATAAAATAATACTCTGACATTCCAGTTAGAAAACCCACTTTGGCAACTCACTTTGTCAACCCACTTTGGCAACCCACTTAGGCAACTATTAAACATGAGTCAAGACGACAGTTCGTTACTCGCTCTTCTACTCTCTTTCCTCGCACTGATTATTGCGTCTGCTTACTTCTCATCGAGCGAGACAGGCATGATGAGTCTCAACCGCTATCGACTTCGTCATTTAGCGCGTTCGAATCACGCAGGGGCGAAGCGCGCAAGCAAGCTTCTCGAGTCCCCCGACAAATTGATCGGAGTGATACTCATTGGCAATAATTTCGTCAATTTCCTCGCCGCCTCTATCGCGACCTCGATTGCGATCGCCCTATTCGGTGACCCCTCTCCAATTCTGACGGCTGTTGTTCTCACACTTGTCGTGCTTATCTTTGCCGAGGTAACACCCAAAACGATTGCTGCGCTGCATCCTGAAAAGATCGCTTATCCATCGAGCTTGCTACTCGCCTTGTTGCTCAAGCTTCTCTATCCGGTGGTGTGGATCGTCAACGTGGTATCCAACGCCTTAGTCCGCTTAATCGGCTTTAGCTCCGAGGCCAATGGCAACGAGAACCAGCTTACCCCCGAAGAGCTTCGAACGGTGGTCTATGAATCCGGCGGTCGCATTCCCCGCCGCCGCCACGGCATGCTCATGAACATCCTCGACCTCGAGCGCGTGACTGTGGACGACATTCTCGTTCCTCGTCACGAGCTCGTTGGAATTGATATCGAAGATGATCTCAACGACATACTTTTACAGATTAGCAGCGCTCAGCACACTCGTTTACCGGTTTACAAACACGACATCGACAATATCGTCGGCGTGCTTCATCTGCGCAGTACAGGCAAACTAATTGGCATAGAGGAGCTGAACAAGTCGGCATTACTTCAGGAAACCGCCGAGCCTTATTTCATTCCAGAAAGCACGCCTCTGCACACGCAGTTGTTTAACTTTCAAAAGAAAAAAGAGCGCATGGCGGTGGTAGTCGACGAATATGGGGCGGTCAAAGGAATCATTACCCTCGAGGATATTCTGGAAGAAATTGTTGGAGAGTTTACAACCGACCTTGCTGCAAGCAGCAAAGACATTCATCCACAGGAAGACGGCAGCTTCTTAATCGACGGCTCAGCCAGCGTCAGAGACATCAATAAGGTATTGTCCTGGGATCTCGAAAGCAGCGGTGCAAAAACGCTCAACGGCCTGCTTACCGAATCACTTGAGTCGATACCCGACTCCTCTGTCTGCATCAATCTTGATGGCTACTACGCAGAGATTGTGCAGGTCAAAGACAATGTGATTAAAACAGTAAAGATGTGGCGCGCGCCTCAAGCTCAATTGGGTGATGGCATCGATGGTTAGGCGCGGCGCCAGTGTTCGAGCCCTAGCCCCGCATCAGAATAGCGTATGCTTAGCTCGATTGGTTTATTCCTAGTTGGAGCATCACCCGCAGACTGCAAGGCAAGCCCGAACGCATAGTCCTCGCCCGCCAGCGCCCCCTGCCAGAAACGCCACGACGCCGGCTTTTGATCCACCAAAGAGCCCTCAAAGCTAATACTCACAGACGCGGGTGAATCCTCATCCGCGTCGCTCATTTGAGCGTCCTCTGCAAAGCTGAAGCTAAAATCACCTAGTGGTATAGCCAAGCCGAGCCCGCGCGCCTTGATATACGCCTCTTTGAGTGTCCAAAGCGAATAGAAACGCGTCAGCCTAGAGGACTCGGGAAGCGCGAGAAGCGCGGATTGCTCGCGCTTTGAAAAGTAGCGCGTGATAAGCCTCTCGACGCGGCGCTGCCTCGCGGCGTATTCGACATCTACGCCCAGTATGCCTGCCCGCGTAACAGCAACCACGACGCGATTACGCGAATGCGACAGATTGAAGGACAAGCCGCGCTTCTTGATGAGTTCTGGGCGACCATGTGAGCCAACGGTTAGTTGTAATTCGTCCTTGTCTAGGTAGCGCGAGAGCACATCGTGAAGCAGCACCCGTGAAATCAGCAGCTGATGCCTGCTCCGCGCGAGCGCGTAGCGTTCATAACGCTGTTTCTCAGGCACGCTCAGCAGGTTCTTTGCGTTAGCTTCGAGATCGGCAAGCTCGAATCCCGACGAATCGAGTATCCACAAATCAATCGCATCACTCACGACCACAGCCCTCCGCTTTTGGCCAGCGCGCTCAAGCGTGAAAGTATTTTGCTGTCTTCGCTGTCGTAAATACAGCGAAGCTGTTTCGAGGCAATACTCGTCTCTCTTGGCGTGGCGAAGGCGTTGTTAACGTAATGTGTCGTATCGATCTTGATGGTCTGATTTACATGACTATGGCCATAGACATGAACATCTGGCGCGAGACGACAGACTTGAGCGCCTAACTCAACGCTTCCCAGAACTGGGTAGACAGTGCGTTTTGACTCGGGCACCCAGCTAGGCATCAATTCGATAGCCGGGAGAAAATGCGAGCAGGTGATACGTGGATTCGGTGCTAGCCCGTGACACTCGCGATCACGATGCGCCGATCGCGTTTTGATCCATTCGAAAACGCCACTGTTAAGCTCGTGAAAATAACGCGTTATGGCATGACTATCTGGTAGCGATTCTGGCCAACTGCAAGCGTAAAAATCGCGCCAACCAAGGCGCAGCGATCGATCTATCGATCCGAAGGAAAAGTCGTACCAAGAGAACAACGGCAGAAACTCTACTCCCGCGTATTCGAAAGGTTCGGTTGCCACGCCCAATTCTCTGCAGAGCTTGAGAATTCCTTCAAATTTTGCAAGAGAGCAGTCATACGCGCAGCGGCGTACCCATAGGTCATGATTACCCGGCACGAACATCACTTTGGCGAATCGCTCTACGCAGCCGCGCAGCACACGTTCGAGCAGCATCATGTCCTCAGACACATCCCCAGCGAGCAACAATACATCTGCCTGGTATCCCTGACAGTCTAATCCCAGCACCCATTCAAGGTTTTGAGGGTAGTCGACATGAATGTCGGACACTGCATACACTCTCACCTAACGCACTTTCTTCGCGGAGGCTTTCTTCGCGGCGGCTTTCTTCGCTGCGGCGTTCTTAACTGCGGCGTTCTTAACTGCGGCTTTCGACGATTCAGTCTCAGCTGACGCAGCGAGATGGGCCTTAATATGTTCTGCAAGCAGCAAATAGTCGTCTCGGCGCGGATCGGTTTTACGCCAAGCCATGCCTATTTCACGATCGACGTTTTCATTGCTGAAATGTTTGATACTCAGGTGCGTGTCACCCAAAACGTCGGCTGCAACAGACATCGCCGGCAGCAGCGTAAGCCCGAGACCGTTGGCGACCATCTGCACCAAGGTGTGCAAACTATTGCCTTGATAGACGATATCGGTTGCCTCGGCCTTTAGCTGACAGGCCTCAAGTGCATGATCTCTGAGGCAATGCCCTTCCTCGAGCAGCAACAGGCTTTCGCCCCTTAGCTGTTTTTGTTCAACCAGCTTTAAATTCTCGAAGGCGTGCCCGGGCGGTAGACATAGCAAAAACTCGTCTTTGCACAGACTGATCACTTCCATGTCGGGCAAGGCATACGGCAGCGCGAGAATAATGAGATCGAGTTGCCCCTGCTGCAACTGCCGCTCTAGCTGAGCGCTCATTTCTTCTTTCAGAAAAAGTTTGAGCTTGGGAAAGTTGCGCCTTAGGCTAGACAGCATAGGCGGCAAAAGGAATGGGCCGATTGTAGGAATGACACCAAGCCGGAGATCACCCGATAGCGGCTCGGCGTAAGCCTTCGCCAGCGCGACGAAATCCTCAACGTCGCCAAGGATGACACGTGCCTGTTTGAGCAGTTTTTCGCCAAGCGGCGTAATGAGGACAGTCTTCTTGTTCCGTTCAAACACCTTCGCATCGATCTGCGACTCGAGTTCAGCAATAGCCGCGCTCAGCGTGGATTGCGTGACAAAGCAGGCATCTGCAGCTTTAGTGAAGTGTTTGTGCTCTGCTACTGCACAGAGATATTTGAGCTGTTTTATAGAAGGAGACATACCAGAATCTTAATCGATAAAAACGATGGTGGCACTCGATAAATTCAATTTGAGTGTTGAACGAGCATCACCTAGACTGCCAATCTATTCACGGAATGTCATCTAGGCGCCGTGTTTAATCGTTATCCTGTCGAAGCATAGCTAGACACGCTTTATTTGCAAATGAAATTAGGAGAACACCATGTCACTAAAAGGTTCAAAGACCGAAGAAAACTTGAAGGCAGCCTTCGCGGGCGAATCTCAAGCCAACCGCCGCTACCTCTATTTTGCACAAAAAGCAGATGTAGAAGGCTACAACGACGTTTCAGCGCTTTTCCGCTCTACCGCTGAAGGCGAGACTGGTCACGCACATGGCCACCTCGAGTACCTCGAGGAAGTAGGCGATCCGGCCACCGGCATGCCTATGGGTGGCACAGAGGAAAACCTCAAGTCGGCCGTCGCAGGTGAAACCCACGAGTACACAGACATGTATCCTGGAATGGCTAAAGACGCACGCGACGAAGGTTTCGACGAGATCGCCGATTGGATGGAGACTCTCGCCAAGGCAGAGCGCTCGCATGCAAACCGCTTCCAGAAAGCATTAGACTCTTTGAACGACTAAGACGTCTGTCTAAAACTAACAGCTCCTCGGGCCCGAGGAGCTGTTAGCGTCGCATGCTGCGACAGAGCCCGAAAGAGCTGGAAAGAAGCTATTTTTCTCAAAAAACACCAATCAAACGCATTCACATGGAAGAAGATCGCGCATAGGATCTCTTGGAGCTTGGCTATGGCTAACGAAGGTAGAGAAGGCGGCCTCGACGCCCCCACTCGGCATCCCCTCAATCAAAATGATCCAACGTTCTGGGACGAGTCCGACCTCAATAAAGAACTCGAGCGCGTCTATGATATCTGCCATGGATGCCGACGCTGCGTCAGCCTCTGCAATGCGTTCCCTACACTTTTTGATCTTATCGATGAAAGCCCGACTCTCGAAGTCGATGGCGTCGATGTTGCTGATTACAACAAGGTAGTCGATCAATGCTACCTCTGTGATCTCTGTTATTTAACGAAATGCCCCTACGTGCCGCCCCACGAATGGAATGTTGACTTCCCTCACCTCATGCTGAGGGCAAAAGCGATCAACTTCAAAAAAGGCGATACAAAATTCCGCGACAACATCATTACCAGTACAGACATGATTGGTAAGGTTGCTTCATTGCCGGTTGTAAACACACTCGTCAATGTCGGTAACAAAACAGCTCCGGTGCGCGCGCTGCTCGATAAAGCCATGGGCATACATAAAGACGCTAAATTGCCGCCTTATACCACCAAGCCTTCGCGGAAAACACACGGCGCGCGACTTTTCGACCCTAAAAAAGCCGCAGAGGCCGCAGCGAAAGCGTCAGAAAATCAAGCCGTGGAGACGACCCAACACGAGCGCGTCACGTTGTTCACAACGTGCTACTGCAATTACAACGAGCCGTCGATTGCAGATAGTGTCATTAAAGTATTAGAGCACAACGGCGTCGGAGTCGATCTCGCGGCGCGCGAGCATTGCTGCGGTATGCCAAAACTTGAACTTGGCGATCTGAAGACTGTCGAAAAGCTGATGTCGCAGAATATTCCAGCGCTCTACGAAACCGTTAAAGCAGGCAACGTTATCGTGGCAGCTGTGCCCTCCTGCGTGTTGATGTTTAAACAAGAGTTGCCTTTGATGTTCCCAGAGAACGAGCAGGTACAGGCTGTCGCCAAGGCCTTCTTCGACCCCTTTGAATACCTGCATAAGCTACATAAAGAAGGCCGACTTAATCTCGACTTTAAACACTCCCTCGGCAACGTCAGCTATCACGTAGCCTGCCACCAACGTGTGCAAAACATAGGCCCAAAAACCAAGCTCGTGCTTGAACTCATTCAAGACACCATGGTTAAGAACATAGAGCGCTGTTCGGGCCACGACGGCACCTACGGGGTCAAATCAGAAACACTTAAGTTTGCCAATAAGATCGCTGGGCCTATCGTAAAACAGATAGAACAGCAGGCACCCGATCACTACGGGAGTGACTGCCCTGTTGCCGGCCGCCATATCGAGAACAACTTAAAAAATAAGGCCAAGGACAGCCAAGACGCCATTCATCCACTTGACCTGCTGTGTCTCGCGTACGGCATTTAATCGCTAGTCGATCGCACAGCAAAGAACGCATTAGATAGGATAAACATGAAAAAAATTGCTCTTTCAGATCTGCTCTCAATCGAAGAATACAACGCACAGCGCCCCGCGATTCGCCAGTCGATGATGGATCACAAAAAGACGCGTCGCCTGCCCCTAGGAGACAACGCGTCGATTCATTTTGAAGACTACATGGTAATGCGCTACCAGGTGCTTGAACTGATTCGCGCTGAGAAAATCCGCAGTGAAGAGGACCTTGAAGGCGAGCTAGAGGCGTATAACCCTCTCATCCCTGACGGCAAGAACCTCAAAGCGACTTTTATGCTCGAGTTCCCAGTAGAAGCTGAACGCCGTGAACGCTTAGGGCAGCTAATAGGGATCGAAGAGCAGTTATCGATTCAGATCGAAGGCTTTGAACCAGTTTACCCAATTGCGAACGAGGATCTCGAGCGCTCAACCGATGAGAAAACCTCCTCCGTGCATTTCCTGCGCTTTGAATTCACCGATGAGATGATCGCCGCCGCGAAAGCCGGCGCAAAATGGGTCGTTCGCAGCGCTCATGTTAACTACCAAGCAGCAGTCGATCCGGTTCCTGACTCAATTCGAGAATCTCTACTGCGCGACTTCGATTAGGAGGTCTTCGACAACTGCACTGCGCAGTGGATCACCTTAGCGAATTGTCCCTAAAAGGCCGATCGGGTAGACTCGAGCGCTACCCGATCAGTCGATCTTTTAAGGACAATTGACATGAAATTATTCAACCCCCTAGCTGGCGCTCTCACGGCGGCAGCTCTCCTCACCTCTTCTCTCGTATTCGCCGATCACCATGGCATCAGCCATGCGAGCTCGATCAAAAAAATCGACTCAACCGAATTCGGTATTGATGCAATCGAGATCGCCGATATCAAAGCGCAGATGCAAGCAGCTGTAGACGGTGGTTTCGTAGCTGGCAATATTTTGCTTGTCGGTAATAGTAAAGGGGTCGGAGTTCTTGAAACGACAGGCACACAGGGTCCGGAACAATCCACCCCTATGGATGAGCAGACAATTTTCCGCATTTACTCAATGACAAAGCCTATCGTCAGCGTTGCAACGATGACACTTGTCGAAGATGGTCTCCTCGCAATCTCTGACCCAGTGTCAAAATACATTCCGGAATTTGCCAACATGACTGTTATTGACGAGACGACTGGCGCAATCACGCCAGCTGCAAACGAAATGACAGTACAAGATCTCCTTACACACGAGTCTGGTCTGATTTACGGCATTTTTGACCCTCAGAGCGAGCTCGGAAAAAGGTATTTTCAAGCAGGATCGCTGCGCTCTGATATCACCGCGCTAACTCTTGCAAAAAATTTGGCAGCGCTTCCCCTACGTTTCGAGCCCGGCACCAAATGGAACTACTCACGCTCAACCGACGTGCTTGGTGCGGTAATAGAAGTTGCCGCAGGCAAGCCCCTCGATGCGCTTCTCAATGAGCGCATTTTTGAACCACTTGGGATGGACGAAACGACTTTTTTTGTCGATTCAAGCAAAGCAACTCGACTCGCGCAGCCCATTCACGGCGATATGGCTGACCCAACCGTAGTGACCCCTATGCTCAGCGGGGGTGGTGGATTACATTCGACTACCGAAGATTACGTTCGATTTGCGAGTATGCTCCTTGGTGGTGGCGAATATAATGGCGTCCGAATCCTAGAAGCAAACACGCTCTTAGCAATGCAGCAAAAATTCATCGGCGAGGATGTCGACCGTAGTGCTTTCTTTTTCGGACCTCGCGGCGACTGGGGTCTGGGCTTCCATCTCCAACCGATTCCGGGCGCTGACAATGAAGGCCCCTTCAATTTCGGCTGGCAAGGCGTAGGAGGCACAGTCTTCATCGTTGATCCAGCTAATGACTTTTATATGCTTTACATGGCGCAGGTTCGCGGCGGTCCTTCTGGAGCGCCAATGGACCTCACCAAAGCGCAGGCTGCCGTGTACAAAGCAATGCTGAACTAGTTTACCTTGAGCCCATTCCAGATGACGGCTTCCATCGATAAAATCGATTAGAGTCGTCATTATTATTCATTTTATTGATTTATAGTAAAAGGCTATTGTGTCTGCAAGTGAGACAATACTGTCTCACACAATTCCCACAAGGAGAACATCATGGGACTTCGCATTAATGACACGATTCCAAATCTTCATGTTGAAACAGACCAAGGCTCGTTCGACTTACACGATTGGATTGGCGACAGCTGGGCAATTTTGTTCAGCCATCCTAAAGACTTCACCCCCGTTTGCACAACCGAATTCGGCGCAGTAGCACAGCTGGCAGCCGAATGGGAAAAGCGCGGCACAAAGGTGATCGGGCTCTCTGTTGACGATGTCGAGGAACACGTCGTGTGGAAGCGCGACATCGAAAAGTTCGCAAACGCTAAGGCAGGATTTCCGATCATCGCCGATAAGTCGCTCGCCGTTGCAAAAGCGCTAGATATGCTCCCCGCTGATGCGTATCTGCCCGATGGACGAACAGCAGCAGACTCAGCAAGCGTGCGCGTGGTATTTATCATCAGCCCCGATAAGAAGCTGCAGCTTTCGATGACCTACCCCATGTCGGTCGGACGTAATTTCGCTGAAGTGTTGCGCGCGCTGGATGCCCTGCAAACCACTTACAAGACACCCATAGCGACACCTGCGAACTGGGTTCAGGGTCAGGACGTTATCGTGGCCTTGTCACTGGATGACGCAGCAGCAAGAGAGAAATTTGGCGAAATCGATGTCGTATTGCCTTATCTGCGGACAACTAAATCACCTAAATAACGACGAAGCGAAGGTCATCCTTCGCCTCTAACCCAGCAAATCATATTTGCGAAGATAGCCGCGCAGCTGATGGTAACTAACCGACAGAAGCTCCGCGGCTTTCTTTTGATTGAACTGCGCTCGCTCGAGCGCCTGTTTAAGCAGCGTTATTTCAAAATCCTGCACCTCTTGCCTAAAATCTATTGCCGCTCCTTTCGCTAGCAATCTTGACTTCGGAGCAGACGGGGCTTGAATAGTCTCATCAGATTCAACCGCATTATTGGCACCGCCAAGCCGAAAAGGAGACTCAAACGGATCGAAGACTAGCGCGGTGATCACCCTCTCTTCGTTTTGGTAGACCGCGCGCTCGATAACATTTTTAAGCTCACGAATATTCCCAGGCCATGAATGACGCACGAGGGCGTTTTGCACGCGATCACTAAACCCCATAAAGGCCTCGCCACCGAGCTCTTTTACCATTCCTACCGCGAAATGTTCAGCAAGGATAAGTATGTCTTCTCCGCGCGCACGCAGCGGCGGCAGGGTGACGACGTCGAACGCAAGTCTATCTAACAGGTCCTCTCTAAACCGGCGCTGGCGGGCGAGCGCGGGAAGATCTTCGTTAGTCGCTGCAACAAGGCGGACGTCGACCGTAAGCGTTTCGTTGCCGCCTAGACGCTCGAACTCACCGTACTCGATAACGCGCAGAATTTTCTCTTGCACCGACATTGCAGTCGTTGCAAGCTCATCGAGAAACAGGGTCCCACCATCGGCGCGCTCAAAATACCCCTTGCGCAGTTTAGTCGCACCGGTGAAAGCCCCCGCCTCGTGGCCGAACAGCTGTGCTTCGAGCAGAGATTCACTCATTGCGGCGCAGTTGACCTTGAGAAAAGGCGCTTCCCAACGCGGGGAAAGATAGTGCAGGCGAGCGGCGATCAACTCTTTGCCCGTGCCACGCTCGCCAGCGATAAGCACCGATTTACTGAGCGGTGCCACGCGCGAGATATGCTCTTGCATTTCGAGAAAGCACGCCGACTCACCAATCATGCGAGGCGCCTGAGCTCGTGAGGCGCGTTGCGTAAGTCCATCGTCTGTTACGTCTTGATCCATTCTAGTCCGCATCCTTTTTTTGCAGGCCACACGAGGCTTACGAGTAGAGAAAGTTTATTAGCCTCTACCTACTCAACACGTGTTCTCTCTAATTGAGTGGTTAAAATTACTACTCGATAGCGCATTTAACCACCTTACACCAAATAAAATTATACCCGAAATATTTATTCCAATAATATCAGAGTATTAATGCATAGAAATAAGTTGGCACAGTCTATGCAATTCCTATACCAGACAGCAACAAAGGGCGCCTCGGCCCGATTCGGCACATGCGAAGGCAGGATCAAATACCGAAAGGACTCTAGCCCAAAACGCAAATTAGGAGCCTCGCTGGCGAGGCGCATGACAAACTAAGGAAGCACTTATGAGCATATTTACCCGACTTACGGATATCGTAAACTCCAACATCAGCGCCTTGCTCGACAAGGCAGAAAATCCCGAAAAAATGATTCGCATGGTGATCCAAGAAATGGAGGAGACCCTGGTCGAAGTTCGCAGCAGCACAGCAAAAGTGATCGCCGACAAGAAAACCCTCAAGCGCCGCGTTGACACGCTAAACAAGCAAGCCCACGAATGGGGACAGAAAGCCGAACTCGCGCTCTCTAAGGGACGCGAAGATCTCGCCAAAGCCGCGCTTGTCGAACGCTCGGCGATAAACGCGAGCATTGCGATCACCCAAACCGATCTTGCAAAGCTGGATGAGACGCTGGACAAACTTAGCAGCGAGATTGAGCTCCTCCAGGCGAAGCTAAACGATGCGCGGGCACGTCAGAAAACTATCTTGCTGAGAACGAAAGCAACAGAAAGCCGCCTCAACGTTCACGTTAAACTGAGGAGCCACACGATAGACAGCGCTCTCGAGAAATTTGAACACTTCGAGCGCAAAATCGACCAGATGGAAGGACAGCTAGAGACAGGCCATATAGAGCAGCGCGGTCTGCAGAGCGAGTTCGAAGAGCTAGAACGCCAAGAACAAATTGAGGCCGAGCTCGCTGCATTGAAAGCAAAAATGGCAAAATCGACTACTAGCGCGGGTGAGTAAGACGTAGTCGAAGGCGCTGCGAAACGCTAGACTAAAAATCTAGCGTTAGCCGTCAATCGCTCAGCAGCCAAACTAAACATCAGCTCTAGCGTCGATGCGACAATTCATCTACCGCAACAGCCTGCGCTTCGAGCGGGGCAATGCAAAAACAGGCAACCATTATGAATGCTTTTGTTTTCATCATCTCAATCGTCGGCATGGTCCTTTCATTCGTTACTTTCTGGATCCTGCTTGCACGTAATGACAGAAACAAAATTTCCGTGCAGGCAGGAAGTCAGTATGATTTACAGGAACTCTCGACCATGGCGCAGTCACTTACCGAGCGTATAGACATTCTCGAGTCGATACTCGATGCCGAGGTACCAGACTGGAGGGCGAATAATGAACAACACTAGTATGCGTACGCCACTGACACTCGACTCGGAAAAAGCTCGCTGGCTTGGGGTCTGCGCTGGCATTGCGCGTTGGCTGGATCTGCCTATTGCGCTGGTTCGCGTCATCTTCGTCATCTGCGTGATCAGCTGGCCTACTCTTCTCCTGGCCTATGTGATTGCCTATTTCGTTCTCGACAGAGGAATCACGCCTGACTCGGTACAAGACTATTTCCGCGGTGCTGATACCGCAGAGCATTTTCGCAAGCTAAACTATCGAAAGCCGCTCTACCGCTATCCTCGACGGGGGCGTATTGCAGGCGTTTGTGCGGGCGTCGCTAACTACCTTGAGATAAAAACATTTTGGGTACGGCTTGCGACACTCGGGTCACTTTTCCTGTTTGGCCCGTTTACGTTACTTGGCTACGTAATCTGCTGGATAGCCTTTGATATCGATCCAAATGAACCTGCCTGTTCGAGCCGTCGCGCTGAGCGCCGCCGTAGACGCGCAGAGCGGAAAGCGGCTAAAAAATCCGGAACTCATAACAAGTTCCAGCGGGAAAACCCTACTGCCTCCAGCCCCCAACCAGATATTCAAAACGCTCACTCTGCGCCGCATGAAGAAAAGCATCAGCACTACGACGAAGCCCAATGCGCCGAAGTGTTTAGGCTTTTAGAGCTTAGGCTGCGTGAGGTTGAGGCATATATAACCTCGAAGCGCTTTCGACTGCACTGCGAGATTAATCGCATTTAAGGCACATTCACATTCTTTGCTCCAATCGGACAAGAGGGTAAACTGCTGGCGAACTAGAATAATGGCGCTATCGTATTGTTAAACAACGATCACCAATTCTAAAAGCTTGAGCAAGACCCCTAGCCGATTGAGACCCTATGAAATACTGTCACCACTGCGCCTCTGAACTAGTCCATAAAATCCCCGAGGGAGATGACAAGCTTCGCCATTGCTGCGACGCATGCGACAGCATTTTCTATCAAAACCCAAATAATGTCGTCGGAACGCTCCCCTACTACGGCGACAAGGTGTTGTTGTGCAAGCGCGCAATCGAGCCTAGGCTAGGAAAATGGACATTGCCTGCTGGTTTTATGGAAAACGGTGAGTCGAGTCTGGAGGGTGCTATTAGAGAGACTCGAGAAGAGGCTGGTGCAACGATTAAAGTACGCGAAGATAGTCTTTATACGCTGTTTAACTTACCTAAAATCAATCAGGTTTACCTGTTCTTCCGTGCGGAGCTTGCCGATTTGAATTTCCAAGCCGGTGTCGAATCTTTGGAGGTCGCTTTATTCGCCGAGGATGAAATACCTTGGGACGAACTCGCTTTCCCTGTTGTCCACAGCACGCTCAAACACTATTTCGCCGATCGGCAAGCGCAACGATTTCCGGTCCGCATGTTCGACGTTCATTACAGCGCTGAACGCAAGATCACCACGACTCTCATTAGCCACAGCGCCTAGCAATCAATTATGAGTAGATGGCCGCGAGCGTCTTATCTAGCTGCAGCTTGAGCGAGTTCGCGTCATTATGCACGATATTGATGTGCCCAACTTTCCGATTAGGTCGAACAGATTTATTGTAGGTATGGAAGAACGCATTCGGTTTCAACGCGGTTTGCGCATCAATCTCAACGCCTAAAAGATTAACCATTCCGGCGAAACCATGTACGTCAGTACTGCCAAGCGGCAGACCCGCAATCGCACGCAGGTGATTCTCGAATTGACTCGTCGCTGCGCCCTGCTGGGTCCAATGACCGCTGTTATGAACGCGCGGGGCGAGTTCGTTCACCAAGAGCTTGCCATCGACGACGAAACACTCGATAGCAAGTACACCGACATAGTCGATATTGCCAAGCACTCTTTCTGCCAGGTCTTCGATTTGTTTAGCTAGGTCATTATCGATATTCTGAGCAGGGGCAAGTGAAGCCCGAAGAATACCTCCCTCATGCCAGTTCTGTGTAGCGGGATAAGAGGCTGTTCTACCGTCTGCTGCTCGCACAAGAATCAGTGAAATTTCGCGACTAAAATTCACCCGTTTCTCAACTACTGATTCCACAATTGAGTCGTGCGATGCAAGAAACTTGACTAAATCGCCTGCGACATCCATCTTCCATTGATTCAAGCCGTCGTAGCCTTCCTCGCAGGTTTTAACGATAACGGGAAAGCCGAGTTGTTCGATCGCCGCCTCGAGTTCTTCCATTGTGTTAACGATAATCTTCGGTGCCATCGTGGCACCGACTCCTTCGATAAATTCTTTTTCGCAACCGCGGTTCTGACAGATTCGCACTGCTTTAGGGTCTGGATAAACTGCGCAGTGTGTCTTTAGGGCTTCTAGCAAATCGACTGGCACGCTTTCTTTTTCGACGGTAATCACGCTAGGTTTATCGAGCGCGAAATAGACCCATTCGGCAAGCGCGGCTGCGGACATCGTCTCGAAATCATCAGGCATAGAAACCAAATTGCCGAGTCCGAGAACGCAGTCGCCGGTATCACCGGGCTCTGCTAAAAAAGAAAATTTTAATCCTAAAGGCCACCCCGCGAGGGCAAGCATTCGCGCAAGTTGGCCGCAGCCGATAATTCCTATCTGCATCTCTAAACGTCCACCGGTATGCTGTCGGTTTGTGCTTGGCGCCATGCGATTAGCCGCCGACATAGGTCTGCGTCTTTTAGCGCCAAAATTTGCGCCGCCATAAGACCTGCATTGTAAGCTCCCGCCTCACCAATCGCCTGACAGGCGACGGCAACACCTTTGGGCATCTGTACCATCGAAAGAAGACTGTCCATGCCCTTAAGCTGTTTGCTCGATACGGGCACTGCAATAACGGGGAGATGCGTCATCGCTGCAGTCATGCCGGCGAGGTGAGCTGCGCCGCCAGCACCCGCTATAATGACATCGATGCCATGCGTGTGTGCATTGCTTGCGAACTCGAAAAGCCGTGCCGGAGTTCGATGGGCTGAGACAATCTTGAGCTCAAATTCGACTCCCAGCTCGGACAAGGGTGTAGTCGCCGCGCGCATGGTCTCAAGGTCTGACTTCGATCCCATAATTATCGACACTCGAACGCCGCTGCTTTTAACTTGGTCTGCGACTTCTAGATCTGGCATTGGCTTCTCCCGCCTTTGCTATGCGGGTCTCCCCGCGAAAAACGATGCATTATAGAGACTTTTGCTTAGCGCAGAAGCCCTAATTTTACGTAAGTATCTGATAAGTCGGCCTAACGCTTAGCCTGCACCGCTGACTTCCGGGCACCTTAGCTGATACAGCCAGTGCCGCATTCGAACAACGGACTCAAGCCGTTCTTTCTGCGATTCACCCCTATTAACCATGCCAGCGACGCGCATTGCGAAATAGACGCATACTCGGCGCGTCTTCTTTCCACTCCTCTGGATGCCAAGAATTCTGACTCGCTCGGAATACCCGCTCTGGATGTGGCATCATTAGAGTTACACGACCATCCTCGCTGCTTATGCCGGCAATCGCATCGCTCGCCCCGTTAGGATTAGAGGGATAGAGCATGGTTTTTTCACCACGCGCATCTACATAACGCATCGCTGCCATATTGGACGCCGCGAAGGCCTCGGCATCAACAGTGGAGGCAAAACTTGCCCTCCCCTCACCGTGAGCTACGGCAATAGCGAATCGCGAACCCTGCATGTCGTGCATAAAGGCAGAATTGGAGTCTTCGATTCGCACGAGCGAAAGGCGTCCTTCGAACTGCTCGGAGCGATTGCGCTGGAATGAAGGCCAGTGGCGAGCGCCGGGGATGAGGTCAGCTAGATGCGATAACATCTGACAGCCGTTACACACGCCTAGACTGAGCGTGTTGGGATTGGCGAAGAACGCCTCGAACTGTGTGCGCAATGCCTCATTAAACAGAATCGTTTTTGCCCAGCCACCGCCAGCGCCCAAGACGTCGCCGTAGGAAAAACCACCGCAGGCAACGAGCGTCGAAAATTCGGTGAGGCTTCGCCGCCCCTGCAGCAAGTCGGTCATGTGGACATCTATCGCCTCGAAGCCAGCGCGATCGAACGCCGCTGCCATCTCGACCTGACCATTCACACCCTGCTCACGCAAAACAGCAACTTTAGGACGAACACCCTTCGCAATATATGGCGCTGCAATATCATCATTCACGTCGAAACTCAGTGCCGCATTAAGGCCCGGGTCCTTCGAATCGAGGAGCAAGTCGTATTCTTCTTGCGCGCAATCAGAGTTATCTCGCAATTTTTGCATGTGATAACTGGTCTCTGCCCACGTGCGCTGCAACGAAGAAAGTGACTCAGAATAGAGTGTTTCACCACGCGAGAGCACTGTCAGACGCGGGTTTTCCCGACCCGCATCGTTTGTCTCGACAGTTGCAATAGTGTGTGTGCAGTCGCCTAACCCTGCTTCATTGGCAAGTTCGTTAAAACGCACTCTATGCGCGCTACGGATTTGCACGACTACCCCAAGCTCTTCGCTAAACAAGGCTTCGATTGGTGCAGCGCTCGCCAAGTCGAGCGTGACACCGCAGCGACCGGCGAAAGCCATTTCCACCACTGTGGTTAAAAGGCCTCCATCGGCGCGATCGTGATACGCAAGTAGGAGCCCTTCGCTGCGCGCCGCTTTTAATAGCGAAAAAAGCCCTAACATGTCACTCGCCGCGTCGAGGTCTGGTGCTGTACCTTCGAGCGTGCGGAATACTTGTCCAAGTGCAGAGCCACCGAGTCTGTTTTTACCGCGCCCCAAATCGATGAGCACTAGCTGCGTATCGCCGGCGTTAGTTTTTAACTGGGGCGTGAGCGTTCCTCGAATATCTTTCAGCGGCGCAAACGCCGAGATAACAAGTGAGAGCGGCGCAGTATTACTCCGAGATTCACCTTCTTGCTCCCAAACTGTCCGCATGGACATGGAATCTTTACCGACTGGAATGCAAATGCCGAGCTCTGGGCAAAGGGTCATTGCCACCGCCTCTACGGTCTTGTAGAGCTTGTCGTCTTCGGTACCGTAACCCGCAGCCACCATCCAATTCGCCGACAGTTTTATGTCACCGAGCGATTGGATGTCAGCGCACAGGATGTTGGTTAACGACTCACCAATGGCCATGCGGCCGGAGGCAGGCGCATTGAGCAGTGCTAGCGGCGTACGCTCTCCCATCGCCATCGCCTCGCCTGTGTAACCATTAAATGAGTTGGCAGTAACCGCCGCATCGGCAACCGGCACCTGCCATGGCCCCACCATTTGATCACGGTGCACGAGCCCAGTGATCGTTCGGTCGCCAATCGTAATCAAAAAGCCTTTACTCGCAACACTGGGCAAGCTTAGCACTCGCGTTATCGCGTCGCTAAGCTCGATGGAACGCGTATCAAATAATGATTCGCGCACCGAACTGGAATCGACCTTGCGGTGCATCTTAGGAGGCTTACCGAAAAGAACATCCATCGGTAAGTCGATAGGTTTGTTGCCAAAATGTGCATCAGAAAGCTCAATCCGCTTTTCCTCGGTTGCTTCGCCGACCACTGCGTAAGGACAACGCTCACGACGACAGAGGGCGTCGAACACCTCGATGTTTTCGGGTTTGACCGCGAGCACATAACGCTCTTGCGATTCGTTGCACCAAATTTCTAGCGGCGACATTTGCGATTCAGAACTCGGAATGGCACGCAAATTAAAGCGTCCACCGGTGCCGCCGTCTTTCACCAATTCCGGCAGAGCGTTTGAGAGTCCGCCGGCGCCAACATCGTGGATAAAGGCAATCGGATTTGCGTCACCCATTTGCCAGCAGCGGTCGATGACCTCCTGACAGCGACGTTCCATTTCTGGGTTCTCGCGCTGCACCGAGGCAAAGTCGAGATCTTCATTTCCGGCCCCCGCTGCCATAGATGATGCAGCGCCGCCGCCGAGACCAATCAACATAGCAGGGCCGCCCAATACGATTAGCTGAGCGCCAGTATCGATACCTTCTTTCGTAACATGGCCGTCGCGGATATTGCCAAGGCCACCGGCTATCATTATCGGTTTATGATAGCCGCGCACTTCGCTCTCGCCGGCGTCATTTATCCATTCTTCTTCAAAGCTGCGAAAATACCCACACAAGTTTGGACGACCAAATTCGTTATTGAACGAGGCTCCACCTATCGGACCTTCAAGCATAATATCCAGCGCAGAGGCAATGTGAGCTGGCTTGCCGAAGTCAACTTCCCAAGGTTGCGGGAGAGCAGGAATTCTTAGATTTGACACCGAGAAACCAGTAAGGCCAGCTTTAGGCTTGGAGCCAATTCCGGTTGCGCCTTCGTCTCGAATTTCTCCACCAGAACCCGTTGCTGACCCAGGAAATGGTGCAATTGCAGTTGGATGATTGTGTGTCTCTACTTTCATCAATATGTGGATAGGCTCGGTGCTAAACCGATAGCGCTGGTCCTCAGCACCCGGCATAAAGCGCTCGGCGGTGAAGCCCCTCATGACCGCCGCATTATCTGAATAGGCAGACAGAACGCCGTCGGGAGACGCTTTATAAGTATTGCGGATCATACCGAAAAGCGAATGAGGCATTTGCTCGCCGCCGATTTCCCAGCTCGCATTAAAAATTTTGTGCCTGCAATGCTCGGAGTTCGCCTGAGCGAACATCATTAACTCGATGTCGTTGGGATTGCGCCCAAGTTTCGTAAACTGCGCGCTAAGGTAGTCAATTTCATCTTCAGCGAGCGCGAGGCCCAACGCTGTATTTGCCTGCTCTAATGCAGCTCTGCCCTTCTCTAGCAGGTCAATACTCTTCATCTCCTGCGGCTCAGCACGCTGAAATAAGCTCTCTGCCTGTTGTACGCCATCGAGCACCGACTGTGTCATTCTATCGTGAAGCAATGAATCAACGCGCGACAGTTCATCAGGCGCCAGCTGAGCGCTAAGTGAGAGTGTATAGACGATTCCTCGCTCCACTCGGCGCACCTTTTCGAGGCCGCAGTTATGTAAGATATCGGTGGCTTTGCTAGACCAGGGCGAGAGAGTCCCTTTACGCGGAACCACCAATCTATGAAGTGACAGCGCTGTCGCCTGAAACGATTCGGTGGTGCCGTGCAATTCTTCTCCGTACCGCAGAAGCGAATTAAGCGTTTCTGACTCGCCGTCTGTTAGGGGCGAAGATTCGACTAGGTGAAGGAATCGTGCATCAATCGCTAGGACGGAGGGCACTGCAGCTTGGAGGGTGGCGAGAAGCCTAGATGTTTTGAATTCCGAAAGAGCTGCCGCTCCGAACAACGCGTGCATCGTATGGGTCCTTGTGACGAGACTCTCAAATCTGAAGCGCGCCATGATAGCCGAAATAGCATCAAATTGCGCTCAATTTGAGCGCAAATCAAAGGACAAGGGAGAAACTAAAGCCTCGGTGGGATTTGCGCCTTCTCGGGAGGCACCACGGCTGTGCCACCGGAGTCCTCAACCCAAAAATCTACCGCTGCGAGTGTTGTGATATCTTGGCGCTCACCCAGAAAAGTTGGCTCGGCGTGCACGGTATAGATCTCTCCGGGCAGCGCTGTGAACCTTATTACCCGACTCACGCTCGTCTGCGCGGCGGCGTAATCAACTAAGGCTGGGGCGAGGCCTCGCTGGCTGCCATGATCCCACGAATAATAGACCTCTATTTCACGATGGCCGGGAACAACTTCAACTGCAGCGATCTGCTCGTTCGAGCGAAGCTCCATATCGTCGACACGCAAGAATCGGACGACATCAACATAGCGATTCATTAAATCGGTTCGGACTAACTGCCCACCACGAATCAATGACGTCTGAACCTGTGAATTTGCGTCTCCGATGTAGGCCTTGAATGCCTGAACATTGGTCACGCATCCGCTAAGCAGCGCGCCGCAGATGACAACGAGTAAAAGTCTCTTAACTGCAATTACCAGGCGCTGCACCTTCGGTAGATGATGTTTGATTGCGCAATAGAGTGATGCCATGAATTGTGCTCGGAAGAAAGCTTAATGCAGTTGGAAGCCATGAAAAGGTACAGCTATCTGAGCTTTGAAGCAAGACGGCGCGCTCGCAGCCGACTCACCACAGCGTCAACCTAATTCTCGATCGAACCCTTAGCGCCGAGAGCGAAAAAAAGAGGACACCAGAGCGCCGCATTCATCGGCGAGAACCCCTTCGGTCACTTCCACTCGATGGTTGTAAAAATCCTGCTCTGCAAGCTTCAGCTGGCTTACCACAGCCCCAGCTCTCGGTTCGCGAGCACCGAAAACCACCCGCTGCACCCTCGAATGGATTATAGCTCCCATGCACATAGTACAGGGCTCGATGGTGACATAGAGAGTCGCGGTCGGCAGCCGGTAGTTATTAAGCAGCCCGGCTGCCTTGCGCAAAACCGCTATTTCGGCATGTGCACTCGGGTCACAGCCACTAATAGGTGCATTATACGCCGCGGCGACGAGTGCTTCTCCGATAACTAATACCGCACCAACTGGGACTTCGCCCTGTGACTCGGCGAGCCGCGCTTGTTCCAGCGCAAGCTGCATCCACAGGGCATCTCGCTCGGCTGAATCTGAGTCGTCGGTTGCTTTGCTCATTGCGCAGACTGCCCGCTCAATTTACCCACAAGATACAGTCCGATCGACACTGAAGGCCCGATAAAGACTGCAAATATCAGCGTGCCAAGCCCTGCAACGCCGCCAAGCGACCACCCAATGCCAACCACTGTGAGCTCAATGCTCATTCGCACCAACGCAACAGGCAATCCCGTGACTCGCTGCAGGCCTGTCATGACACCATCGCGGGGCCCCGGGCCGAGATTCGCAATCAGATAGACGCCACTGCCCAGACCGACAACCAAGACTCCGATTAGCGTCTGCACAATGCCCATCACAATCCCTGTCATCTTAGGGAGATACGGCAAAGACAGCTCCATGACCGCCGCGATGATTATGATATTCAATAGCGTGCCAAGACCTGGGGTTTGCCGCAGCGGGATCCACAACAAGAGGACACCTATACCAATGAAGAATGTCGACATTCCTATCCCGAGTCCCGAGGTATTCGCGACCCCCTGCGAGAAAACTGTCCATGGACTCACACCGACACCGGCATTGATGAGAAGCGCCTCACCGACGCCAAACAGCATCAAGCCAAAACACAGCAGGATGAAGGTAGGCGGCGCCGGAAAAAAATTGAGCGGCGCAGGCGAACTCCAGCTAGCCGTTGGCACTGATTTAACACGCAAGAAGTCGAGCATTAATGTTCCTAAAATTAACGGTTAAGCAGCGCCACCCTATTCGAAAATTACCGTACGCCCGCGGAAAACAACCGCCTTATGCTCGAGCACCTTTTTTAGTGCCTGCGCGAAAACTTTCTTCTCAGTGTCGCGACCAATCTGCTTGAGCTTATCGACTGAATAGCCCGAGCGGATGCGAGAAACATCTTGTTCTATGATAGGCCCTTGGTCGAGTTCCGGTATTACGAAATGTGATGTCGCGCCCATCAATTTGACGCCACGCTCGTAGGCCATTTCATAGGGTTTCGCGCCAACGAACGAAGGAAGAAAAGAGTGATGAATATTGATAATTGGACATGCGGCTTGATCGATGAATTCGGCGCTGAGAATCTTCATATAGCGGGCGAGACCGATAAAATCAGGCGCATATTTCGCAATAATTTCGAGCTGTTGCTCCTCGAAACTAGGGTTATCTTTGGTGGGAATGTAGTAAAAAGGTATCCCTAACCTTGCAGCAATCGCGCTGTGATCGAAATTGCCAACAATGAAGCTGACCTGCGCATCTACAAGGTCGCCAAGCTCAATCTTATTGAGCACTTCGAGTAGCGCATGAGGCTCACGTGAAACGAAGAGGCCGAGTGACTGTGGCGCAGTGAAGAAATGGATATCGAGCACGCCTCCCTCACTCACAGGCAGTGTAGAAAATTCCGCCCGAAATGCTGCCGCATCAGGCCATACCCCATTGTCTTCCCACTCGATGCGAATGAAAAATCGATCATCTTCAACATGTTGTTCTAATGCCAATATATTGCAGCGCTGCTGTGCAAGATAAGCTGACAGCTCGGCGACAATGCCTGGCCTGTCGGGGCAGTGGAAGGTAAAACAAATCATGGGGTTGTTCTCTTTGCGCTTTCCTATTTTTTTGTAGAAACAGTCAGCGCCTGAGTATAAGGCGAAAAAGCGTTCGGCGCATGAGTAAAGCGCAGGCCTATGGCCTCGTAGTTCGCGCTTTAGGGCCCAATTCACTCGCAGTGCGGTCGTAGGCAAGCTTCACCCAGTCGCACAGAAGCGGACGCGTATCGCGCGGGTCGATAACCTCTTCAATACCAAACGCCTCAGCTGTGCGCAGCGGCGAGCGATACTGCTCGAGCATGGCTTCGATCTCGCGACGCTTGGCATCTGGATCGTCTGCAGCTTCGATTTCGCGTCGATATGCCGCCTGCACTCCGCCTTCGATTGGGAGCGAGCCCCAGTCGGCGGAAGGCCAGGCGTAACGCAAATTAAGCCCGTCGGAATTACCATGTCCTGCGCCGGCAACGCCGTAGCAGCGCCGGATAATAACCGACACCCAAGGCACGGTCGCTTGCAAGCATGCCATCAGCGCTCTGCTGCCGAGTCTCACTGTGCCCGCCTCCTCCGCCTCAATACCAATGAGGAATCCAGGATTATCGACGAGATTGATAACCGGCAGATGAAACGTGTCGCATAGATCGACGAAGCGCATCATCTTCTCTGAAGACTGAGCATCTACAGCCCCGCCGTGGAACTTTGTATCGTTTGCCATTATTCCTACAGGGTAGCCATCGAGGCGCGCAAGCCCTATCGCGAGTGAGCGGCCATAGCCGGCGTTGATTTCAAAGAAAGACTCTTTATCAACAATTCCCGAGATAACCTCCCGCACCTCATACATCTGACGACGATCGCGCGGGATCACGCTGAGCAAGGATTCGTCTCTACGGTCGGCTGGATCGTGCGAAGTTGTGCGCGGGGGTAGATGCCAAACGCTTTGTGGCATGTAAGACAGAAATTGCGCAATCTGTTCAAATGCTTCGGCCTCACTTGCAACCTCGTTATCCACCGCGCCGCTGCCGTGCGCATGAATCTGCGAGCCGCCCAACTCATTTTTACCAACAGGCTTGCCGAAGCTGCGTTCGACAACTGGTGGGCCGGCGACAAACATCTGGCTTGTCTCTTTGACCATGAGCGAAAAGTGCGAGATCGTTGTTCGGACGGCGCCGAGCCCTGCGACTGAACCCATGCACGCACAAACAACAGGAACATGACCGAGAAGTCGCATAGTAGTCTCGATCCCCCTAAGCGCTGGTACATACGAATGCCCAACCATCTCAAGAGTCTTGACGCTCCCGCCACCGCCGCTGCCATCGATCAGTCTAACAAGCGGCAACCTCATCTCCAGCGCGTAGCGCTCACCATATCCGCTTTTATCGCCAACTTTGGCATCTGCCGAGCCTCCGCGCACTGTAAAGTCATCGCCGCCTAACACGACTTTACGGCCATTGATGAGCGCCGTACCTAACACAAAGTTCGATGGCACGAAGTCTTGCATCTCGCCGGCGTCGTTGTAAGTCGCTTTGCCAGCAAGCGCCCCAATCTCATGAAAACTCCCCTCGTCTGCGAGCGCAGCAACACGTTCACGGACAGTTAGCCTGCCATTGTCGTGCTGTCTGGAGACCCTCTCTTCACCGCCCATTTGGTAGGCGAGCGCCTCGCGCCGCCTGAGTTCATCGACTTCTTTCTGCCAACTCATAGTTATTCTCTCTTGCTAAATACGCATTTGAGTTCATTAAATCCAGCGTCTGATACGGGCTTTGAACTCGGCATAATCGTCCCCAAAAGTCTCTTGCATTTGCACCTCTTCTTTCAGCACAAATAGCTGCCTAATGATGAAGAAAAATAGCAGGAGCACGAGCAATCCCATTACATTATTGACCAGAAGTGTGACGCCGATGAGGAAACAGAACATTCCCAAATACATCGGGTTTCGAGTGAACCGGTAGGCACCGCTCACAACCAATTTTGTTGATTCGCTAAAGGGCACTATGCCGGTTTTCGCCTTGGAAAAAAGTCTAGCGGCCGAAGCTGTAAGGACAATTCCAGACAATAAAAAAAGTAAGCCGCCAACTAATGAAATAGCGCTCGAAACAAACGGCACCGGCACGAATGAATCAATCCCAACAATCGACAGTATGCTCAGCAAGAGATAATGAGGCGGGTAAAGCCTGGAGGGCATTTTCATGAACGTTTACTCAGCTAGTTAGTTTAGATGTTGTGTGCGTTGAACCTGATTGGCGATAGCGACCAAGACCACAAGCGCGTCGATAAAGAGTGCGCCTGCAAGTTCTGGGACAAAAGCCTGACCCCAGATTAAAACCATGGCAATAAACATCGCCTTGCTGCCACCGGAGACATTAAGGCAGAAAGTGCGCAGCGCCGGTCTGCGCGCACCAATGATCAACAGGATACCCATCAAGCCAACAAGGCCCGACCATCCGCGCGTAAGGAGTAATGCCAGAGGATTATCCGATGGCGCACCGAACATTGCCTGTTGAACCTGCGCGGGTGCCAAAAGCCCTAGGCCAACGAGCGCCGTCATAACGCCTGTAACCAGCATAAACAGAATCAACAGCTTTTCTCTATTAACAGCCACGGCTTGGTTTCCTTATAAGCAAATTAATTATTTTTTTTATGAAACTGACCGAGAATATCTCAATGTCTGCGCATTCACCAAATTCGCTTTCCGAGCGCAAGCGAAGCTACAATCGAACGCATGTGCCCATCACACACAATGGGCTTTCTAATTCGACCCGCGGTCCTAACTCCAAGCCATTAATGCTTGTCAGGTAGAGACTCTCTTGTCAGGAGCAACACCGATGAGAACCAGATTTAGCCTTATGTTTATAGCAACAGGACTCGCTGCACTTGCCGGAAACACAACGGCGGCAGAGGCATGGGACGTTAACATCCCATCATTCGGCGCCCAATCCATGACAGCTCAACTCGATGTCACCGAAGGTACTTGGCTCAATATCGATGTCTCCCCAGATGGAAAATCGGTGCTGTTCGACCTGCTCGGAGATATTTATCAAATGCCTATCGAGGGCGGAGACGCGGTTGCCCTGACGAGCGGTCTCGCTTGGGATATGCAGGCCCAGTATAGCCCCGACGGCCGTCGCATTGCGTTCACTAGCGATCGCACCGGTGGCGATAATATATGGACGCTCGACCTCGAAAGTGGAGTGATGCATCAGGTAACCCATGAGTCCTTCCGTCTACTCAATAGCCCTACCTGGAGTCCTGACGGCCGCTATATCGCTGCACGCAAACACTTCACTACCTCGCGTTCACTAGGTACCGGCGAGGTGTGGCTTTATGACAGCATGGGCGATGACTCTATCGCGGGACAGCGTATTGTCGCGCGTCCGGGTGAGGCCTTCCAGAAAGAACAGGGAGAACCAGCTTTCGCACCGGACGGCAACGCGATCTACTTCGTGCGCAATGTGTCGCCGGGAAATACGTTTATCTACCATGAAGACAGCAACACCGAGTTGTTCCAGATTCGCCGAGTTGATCTTGCCTCTACCGAGATCACGACAGTCGCAGGCGGTCCAGGCGGCGCGGTGCGCCCTACGCCATCGCCTGATGGGAGCAAGCTTGCCTATGTGAAACGCGTCCGCGCGGAATCACGCCTATTTGTCATGGACCTCGCCACAGGCGAGGAGCGCATGGTTTACGCAGAGCTCGATCCAGATATGCAAGAGACATGGGCCGTACACGGCTTCTATCCAACCATGGAATGGACGCCGAGCTCAGACGCCATCGTCTTCTGGGCCAAAGGAAAGATATTTAAGCTCGATATTGCCTCAGAGACGGCCACAGAGATTCCTTTCCATGTTGCAGATACGCGTCAAATTTATCCCCCTCTGCGCGGCACTGTCGAGGTAGCCCCGGATACATTTGCGACGAAAATGGTGCGCTACCCACAGCCTTCACCCGATGGGGCCTCGGTTGTGTTTGAATCGCTTGGACAACTTTTTATCAAGCGTGGCGAGTCTCCTCCCGAGCGCCTGACGCGAGGTGATCATGATGGTTTCGATTACTCTCCGATCTACTCGCCAGACGGCACCTATATCTACTTTCTGCGCTGGACTGACGACACGCTCAGCACGCTTTATCGCGTTCGCGCTCGTGGCGGAGCACCTCGAGAGATAGTACTTATTAAGGGGCAATACGACGATCTCGCGATCAACGCGGACGGAACAGAACTCCTACTGCGTAAGCGCCGAGGCAGCGATCTGCTTCACCCCAATTTTGACAACAAGCCTGGCATCTATCTTTACGACCTCGCCTCCGAGCAGCTCAGTTTCGTGACTGACAGTGGCAACAACCCACATTTCGGTCCGGATGAAAGAATTTATCTGCAGGAACGCAATGAGAGCGCTGAGGGGCGCGGCAGCTCTACTGCAGTAACACAGCTCGTGTCGGTTAATCGAGAAGGACTCGATAAGCGCATCGTTTCCGAGGCAGAGTTTGCGAGTGAAATGCGTCTCTCACCAGATGGAAACTATGTTGCGTTTATCAATCAGTTCCAGCTTCACGTCGCCGCACGTTCGCAGTTTGGTGCGTCTCTCGATCTCGACGCGGCTAAACCCGCTTTTCCAGTACGCCGCGCAAGCAAGGTTGGCGCGACCTATATCGCGTGGTCGCCGGACAGCGATGCGATTAGCTGGTCGGTAGGCGCTGAATTTAAAACGGCGCAACTCGATACCCTCATGAGTGACGACTACGAAACGCCCGTCACAGGTAATAACCTAAGCATGCAGGTTGCTCACGCCAAACCTGAGTCTGCAGTGGCGCTGACTAACGCGCGCGTCATTACAATGGATTCAAAACGCTCGGTAGTTAATAACGCTACCGTGTTGATTAATGGCAACCGGATTGAATCGATAACACCCGACTCCCCTGTCCCTGCAGGCTATACCGAAATCGATTTGGCGGGCAAAACCATCATGCCAGGCATTGTCGATGCCCACGCCCACGGTCCGTATGCGGGAGACGACATTATTCCGCAGCAAAATTGGAATCTACTCGCGCACTTAGCACTTGGCGTTACCACTGTACACAACCCCTCGAGCAGCGCGAAATCTGCCTTCGCAGCAGCCGAATACGCTCGCGCAGGTCGTATTCTTGGCCCGCGCATCTTCTCCACTGGTGAGATAGTCTACGGTGCAAAAAGCACAAGCTGGGCGCCAATCGATAGCCTCGACGATGCGTTAGCACACGTTCGCAGGCTCGCGGCGCAGGGTGCAATTAGTGTAAAAAATTACAACCAGCCAAGAAGAGAGCAAAGGCAACAGGTTATCGAAGCGGCTCGTCAAGAAGGATTGATCAGCGTGGCCGAAGGTGGCTCTCTCTATCAGCTCGACATGAGCATGATTGCAGATGGCATCACCGGCATCGAGCACAATGTGCCAACACTTAAAATGTATGACGATGTCCATCAGTTCTGGCGTCAGTCGGGAGCGGGCTATACGCCCACCCTCGTCGTCACCTATGGTGGCCTCACCTCAGAAGATTATTTTTATCAAAACACCGAGGTATGGAAACACCCCATCCTCAGCAACTTTGTTCCACCGGCGCAGCTGCAAGCACGCTCCGTGCGCCGCGTAACCGCGCCGGAGGAGGACTACCGAGACGACGACGCAGCTGCGGCCGCAAAGATCCTTATGGAAGCGGGCATCATGGTAAACATTGGCGCCCATGGGCAGCGAGAAGGGCTGGCTAGCCATTGGGAGATGTGGAGTTTTGCTCGAGGCGGATTCTCACCGATGGAGGCCCTCGCTACAGCGACGATCAACCCGGCGCGCTATTTGGGCATGGACAACGACATCGGATCGCTTGAGGCAGGCAAGCTCGCCGACCTCGTTATCATCGATGCAAATCCGCTCGAAGACATCCGCAATACCGATCGAATCAGCCATATCATGCTTAATGGCCGCCTGTATCGCGCTGGTGATCTAAGCGAACAAGTCACCGGCTCGACTGCATTACGCCCCTTCTATTGGCAGAACACGCCCCAAGGTGCGATCAGATAATCAAAATTACGGCGGCCGCTTGGTCGCCGCGCAACCCTAAAGTTTAACGACATAACCTGCGGAAGGCGGTAGCGTGCCCTCAACAAAACGGGGATAGAGCTCGGCGAGCGCTTCGATGCCACCGAGTTCTACCACCTCCATCCAGCCGAAGGTCGCCTCCGTTGCAGCTTTTAGGTAGTTAGCAGAATTGGTTTCGAACTCGCCGGGCGCGAGCGTTTTCATGCGTTCGAGAATGTACGTTGGCGCAAAGAACATCTCCTGAGACTTAATAGGCACGAGACTGCTATTACTCTCACTCCCCTTCGCTTCTTCATCCCAATGCGTTAATCCTACGCTAATGTAATGCTGTAGCTGACCTCCCAACCTCGCCTGTAATGCATGTCTCACATTAGGATTGCCAGCCATATCGACAATCACTGCGCTCTTTATCTCGAGCGATGCGGCGATTTCATCATAACCAATAGTCGTCGCGTAAAGGGAGGTATCCGCAACAAATTGTTTGTTAGCCTGAGAGGTAAGGCCTACTACCGTGGGCGCAGCACCATCTCGATCGAGAGCGACAGCAACGCCAAGGCTCGTTTTCGAGGACGCGCTGACGATGATAATTTGCTCGGCACCAAACCAATTCTGCTGTTTGAGATGATCCCAGATACAATAGGAGGTGAGGTGCAAAGGAGACAATAGCATGCGCGGAACATCCCCTGCCTTACTGTAGCTAGCATCGAAACTTACACGCTGATAACGATTATAAAGTGGTGGCAAGGCCTGACGATGCGCTGCGCCATCAACGAAAGAATGTGCCTTTACATTTACCGGCAGCATGACCACTGATGTTGCAGGGGGGAAGTAACCATAGACACGCTCGCCTACCGGCAGGTCTGCACAATTGGATTCGCTTACATCGGCAAAACCCCAGACGGGAATAACACCCCAGTCCTCCCCTACCTCGTTGTCTACCGGGAAAAACTGCCAGTAGCCTAGGCGATCGCCAGCAGCGCCATAGGTAATATTATTAGCGGTAAAGGCGAAATATTCGACTGTCAACCTTACCTCACCTTCGCCCAGTGCCTGCTCTACTCGCTCGACAACCCTGTGTTTTGCTAACTGTGTTCGGCTTACCTGTAACTGTAAGGACATGGTCTCTCCATTCTCTATAAAACCTTATGATAATAGCGATTCTTCATTCGTTAACTAGTATGAAACTGCGTGACACCGTCGATACGAGCAGACTAATTCACTTGGAGCAAAAGTTTTTGCAGATTCGCCGCGGCGCGAGGAACACTGTCTTGAATCCTCTTCACGATTTGCATTTTCTCTTTCTCCTCTGGCTTTAAGTTTCGCAGTAATTTACTTGGGCCATCGAGACGGTTGCTAGCGATCCAACTTCTTAGCTCAGGCTCAGTATTCCATTGGTATTGATTGGCGAGAGACACCGCTGTGAAACGCAAAAAATCCGTATCGTGATTAGGCAGAGGAACCGGCGCACAGAACCGATTTTTAGTGTCGTCGTCTGCATAGCTTATCTCTATATGAGCGATAAACGCGGCGCTGAAGACAGGTTGATAGGGCCTCACCATCTGCGGAGTAATAGTGTTGCCTTTAAATATCGTTTTAGTCTTTATATTTGCCAGCGCACTCGCCGAGCAGTCTATGTGAATTGCTTCAGGCGAGGTCGGCATCACACCTTTGTCGAGCACGATCTGATCTCGACTGATCGACTTAACTCGCCCAAGCCGAACAACATTTTTTATGCGCCTCAACTCTTCGATTTCAGGTTTTGAAACGGTGGCGGCATGAAACATCGACGGTTTTACATCAGGATGAATCCGCAAGAAGTAGCCAGTTTCTTCGAGCTTTTCAAACAGATCATCAACAGACTCAGCCTCGGCAAGACTTTCCATTTGATTGGCATAGGAGCCCATTGTGTCGAAGAAAAATTCATCGGCTATTTGGGTATTTTGACGATCGAGCAGCCACGCATCACGCGACACAACCCAGGTAATAGCATCGGGATTAACCCCATTTCCCAGCAGCCACAGGCAAGCGTCAATGCCGGTCTTACCTGCGCCAATAACAACATACCCTGAGGGCGCTTTGGTGACTTTGGGTAGATCATTCAATGGCATGAAACGCACGCCTTCAGCGATGCTGAAATTGGGGATATGAGTCGAAGGCACTTCGGTATTTAAGTGTGTACAGTTAACAAGCTTTTTGAGCGCGGTTACGCTATGTTGCTCGCCGCTGATTTTTGATACGAACCGACCCTCGCCAAGATAATCGCAAGAAGGATAATATTGAACACGCCCCGTAGGCAGGAATTGATGACGCATCACGTCGTCGAAATACGCGCTCACCTGCGCACCAGTGGCGAGTTCGCCGAGCCCTTTATTAAGACCGCCCTGCTCCAACCGCCCGCCGCTTAATTCCTTCGAACTAACACCATAGAATGCCGCAGGCTGATGCAATTCAACAAAGGGATAGGCAACATTCCAATGCCCACCGGGTTTCGCATAGCGATCTACTATCAGCACCGTGGCGTCGGATTCGGTGAGAATGATATCGGCAAATGCCATACCCACGGCGCCGCTGCCAACGACTACATAATCAGCCTGTAACTCATGCATCCTCATGCCCTTCCGATTCACCGCCTAAGTAGAGAGTTAAAGGTCGCATTAACAGGATTGACAATCAAGCAGGCTAGTCGCTGAACTCGCTACGACTAATTTGGGTAAATTCAAGGGCGCCGAATTTGGAATAACTGCGGCTTGTATTTGGATCTTCACTTAGACGCCCAATGGTAAAAATCTGATCGCTCTCGCGAGTCTCGCGAACAAAATAAGCGACAAGCTTGCCACGCATCTGAGGCATGACGTCATCGAGACTCCTTGCATACAGCACATCGAGATACTGCCCCTCATCATCGAATACAAGCATATAGACCCCATACACAAAAGGCCCGCCGTCTTCTGTGATGTAGAAGTCTGAGTCGCCCAAGGTTATGCGTAAGTCATCCTCATCGACGGTTAGCTTGTCTCTAAATAGGTTTAGGTCCAGCGTTTCCTCCGCATACAGCGCTCGCTGAAAATAGCGTGAGCTTACTGCCTCTGCCCGCAGCGACTCTTCGCTCCTACCGAATCCTATATTGATCGACGACACAGCATTCGCTTCGACAAGCAGAGTCGGGCCAATTTCATAGTGCGAGATCGGCGTGTCTATTTCCGCGGCCACTTCCCCGTTGAGCACCATAAATAAAAGACGCCGCTTAAACGGATTCGCGGCCAATTGCGACCAGTGGCTATTGCGCATGGCAAGGTGATCCGAGAACACAGCCACCACAGTGTTGTCCATATCAACAACCTTACCGAGCGACTCTATGAAAGCGCTAATTTGCGAATCAGTGCATGACAGCGCAGTATCCATCGGGTTTTCACTCGGAAACTGCGCGCAGCTCGGGGCGGGATAGCCATCGGGATGATGTGTATCGAGCGTTAGCAGGGAGACAAGGTAGGGTTCCGCATTTGCCTCAAGCTTTACAATTTCTGTTAAAGCGAGATTAAAAAGATCGTCGTCGTGAACACCCCAAGGTGAGAGTTCGAGCGGCACTGAACTTTGTGAAATTATTTCCTCTCTACCCCACACTCGATCAAATCCATGGGCGCGCAGAAAATTGCCTTTGCCCGCAAACGCGCTATTAGCGCCACCCATTGCGAGAGTCTGATAGCCTAACTCTTTGGCCACATCCCCTAAACATTTCGCCGAGTCATAAGGCCGTTCGCTCGCCGCTAATCGCGTATTGCCGCTAAACGGCGTATTGACTTGAACCGAGAAGCCGCACTGGCTAGCGACCATGCCTGCTATTGTCCAGCCTGTTCCCGGCCTTTGCCTGACATCGGTATAAACCTTGGCACGCTCCTTCAGTTCGCTTAACTCGGGCAGGAGATCCTCATCAAAAAGACTCGTATCGAAATAAGTTGCCTCCAGAGATTCCGCATAGATAAGGATAATATTTTTTGGCCTAGCGCCCTCAACTGGAATGAACTCGGTGCTTACTCGCTGCGGCGCTGTCGAATATGCTGCGCGGTCGACAAAATAGCTAGCAAGATTAAGGACTGGATAAGAGAGCACTACCGCAGCACCAAGAAACAGAGAGATCGTGGCCGAACCGTGCACTGATGCCCCCTTACTCTGCGGAACAGGATTGCTAGATACAGGGGCAGTAGCAGTTGGCCTCGACAGAACCCAGATTAGCACCGGTACAAACGCAAGGGCGGTAAACTGGCTAATCATCTGCAACCGATTCGTTCCCCAAGCAACGCCCAGGCTAGTCGGTGTTACATGAAAGAAGAGTTGATCATTAAATCCTGTACCCTGAGTATAGTAAGAGACCGCCAGAAGCCAATTAAGGATAATTACGATAAAGCCTAAAGCGCTCAGCCCAATCCGTCCATGCCAGTGGTTTAAGCGCCCTCGAAAGCCAACAAACGCGAAGAGTCCAGCTAATAACAAGCTAGAGGCAAGCCAAAGTGGGCTGGCGCCCATGCCAAGCACTGACCATAGAGCGGGCCAAGTAAATGCGAGCAGCCACAGTGCATGGATCCCATGGCGCTTCACCTTGCGAGCGCTCACCCTCTTTGTTCTCTCGACTGGCTCATAAGCCGCCTTTAACACTTTGATGTTGCATTGACTCACTCAATTCATAAAACTGTCACATTCATAACAGCAAAAATTGCAAGTCAATGCAAATGGTGTACAACTCTTT
>JAGYKB010000070.1 GCA_018401885.1 Gammaproteobacteria bacterium | reverse complement strand
TGCCGACGGCATGCCTCAACTCGACGTGTGGATGAGTCACGGTGACAAGGTCACCCAAGTGCCTCCGGGTTTCGATATTATTGCGAAAACCGAGAGTGCACCGATTGCCGCCATGGCTAACGCCGAGCGTAATTACTTTGGCATCCAGTTTCATCCCGAAGTGACTCATACGCTGCAGGGTTTGAGGCTACTTGAGCGCTATGTCCGAGAGATCTGCGGCTGCGAGGCTCTGTGGACCTCGGCGAATATTATCGAAGATGCTATCCAGACCGTTCGTGCTCAGGTCGGCACCGACACCGTGTTACTCGGCCTTTCCGGTGGTGTCGATTCGTCTGTCGTTGCTGCGCTGCTGCACAAGGCTATTGGCGATCAACTCGTATGTGTATTTGTTGACAACGGCCTGCTGCGACTCAATGAGGGCGATCAGGTGATGGCGACTTTCGCCAAGAATATGGGGGTCAAGGTCATTCGCGCCGACGCTGAAGACCTCTTTTTAGGTAAGCTCGCCGGTGTCGACGACCCAGAAGCGAAGCGCAAAGTGATTGGTAATACCTTCATAGAAGTGTTCGACGCCGAAGCGAGCAAGCTTACCAATGTGAAGTGGCTCGCACAGGGCACTATTTATCCCGACGTAATCGAGTCCGCAGGCTCGAAGACCGGCAAGGCGCATGTCATTAAATCTCACCACAACGTCGGCGGGCTACCCGAAGATATGAAGATGGGGTTAGTCGAGCCCTTGCGCGAACTCTTCAAAGACGAGGTACGAAAAATTGGCGTAGAACTCGGGCTGCCTTATGACATGGTCTATAGACACCCGTTCCCCGGGCCTGGTCTCGGCGTTCGCGTGCTCGGCGAGGTTAAGAAAGAGTACTGCGATATTCTGCGTCGTGCCGACGCCATCTTCATGGAAGAACTGCACCGCTCAGGCTGGTATAACAAAGTAAGCCAAGCATTTGCTGTATTCTTGCCCGTTCGTTCCGTTGGCGTCGTAGGCGACGCTCGCCGCTACTCGTGGGTCATTACGCTACGCGCAGTAGAAACCATCGACTTTATGACTGCGCGCTGGGCGCATCTGCCTCCAGAATTGCTTGAGACTATTTCCGGCAGGATTATTAACGAGGTCGCAGATGTGTCTAGGGTGGCTTACGATATTTCCTCTAAGCCGCCGGCTACTATTGAGTGGGAGTAGGAATGGTACTCAGATTATTGAAATATAGAGATAAA
>JAGYKB010000007.1 GCA_018401885.1 Gammaproteobacteria bacterium | reverse complement strand
TGCCGAAACTCGCCCACTGATCTACACTTGGCGTCATATTTTTCCGCGAGCACATTGACTCGCCAAACGACTCGAGATCTCGCCGAAATGACCGCAGCCGCGCCCCTAAGCATTACCGAAATCCAAGAGCTCGTCGCAGAGCATGGCGCAACAGTGAGCCTCGGGCGCTCTATAGGTGAGCTTATCGCCGATGGAGAGCTGCCGCGTCTAGCGGACGCGACGGTACTAAAGGGCAAGGTGTCGGATTCAGTTTTTGGCGAATCACTTGTTGCTGCCGACGGTCGCGAGCTAAGGCTCATGTTTCGCAATAACCGAATTTCGACTCACGACGTAAATCGCGGCGCGATTCCATTTAAAGACCAAGTCCTCGCCCTCAACCATGATCATATGCGCCGGCTTGTCAGCGGCGCGATAGGCACGTCGCAGTTTGAAGTGTCGGGTCTTGCTGCTACCTCGACAGTGATTCCTGCCGAGAACCTTGAGCTGGTGATGCTCGAGAATGTCCTGCGTCGCTACATGGCCAAGAGCTCGACGTCTACGTCGCTCTATCAGCACTGGCTAGCAGCAAAGCAGAGCGGCGCACGCGTGCTGCGATTCGCCGGCCACGAGCTTGCGGTAAACAGCCTCGAGCCGAATGGCTGTCTTCCCTATCTTCTCGATACGCCGAGCAGCAAGGCTGCGGTGGATGAAACAATGGATGCTGAACAGCTTGTCGCGATGGGCGTTTGCACTGAAGGTCAGTATGCGCAAATACGCAATTCCTCTCTAATGGCCTTCGGCATCGTGACAGAACACCTACGAGAGCGGGGCATGGTGCTTGTCGATACAAAAACCGAACATGGGATAAATCGTGCCGGTGAGATTGTTGCCGCCGACGAGCTTTATACGATGGATTCTTCGCGTTTCTGGCGTCTCAATGACGCGGGCGAACTACTCACCCGCGATGGCGAGCCCGTCTCGTTCTCGAAAGAATTTGCGCGCGGCATGGTGACCGAACACGATCAACAGTTCACTCAGGCTCAGGCCAATGAGATCGCAGTGCGCTATATCGAAGGCTTGCAGCATTTGTTAGGCGTGCGTTTCGTGCCTGATTTGAGGCCGCGCGACGAGCGTCTCGTCGAATCGGTGAATCTGATACTCGATACACTCACCTGACTGAGCGCTGCGCCTAACAAGGCCTAAAATAGCATCCGGCCTCCATTTAGGAAGTAACATGATGAAACAGCCTCTCAACGCTCGCAGATTCTTTGCTCTCGCTGCAGTGTGCTCTTCGATACTTTTATTGAGCAGCTGCGGGGACGGTGGGTCTCCAACCACTGTCCAATCGCAATCTGAACAAGGGGATATTGTGACCGACTCTCGCCCGCCTTCGCCGACTATCGAAAACTATCGACGTGCCGAGCAGATGCTCGCACCCAACATGACGCCTTTGCTCGCCGGTGAGATTCGCGCGCACTATTGGCAGCAGGATGACAGGCTGATTCTTCGACGCCGGACCGAAGAGGGTAGCGACTATGTCCTTGTCGACCCCGTCGCGGGCTCGTCTGTTGAGCTGTTCGATTCTGCTCGAGTTGCGGCACTGCTCAAACTGCAGACAAGTGCCGAAGCGGCAGACACGGCTGAAAAAATAGACGCAGACGAACTGAATTTACGCAACTTAGTGCTCGAAGCGAATGAACTTCGATTCGACTTTGCCGGCGACCGCTTTGCTCTCGACCTAGGCAACATTTTTACAAGCGATGCAGCCCTCACTCGACTGCAAGCGCCACCGCCGCATCAGTTCCTTTCACCTGACGGCGAACGTGCGGCCTTTATCCGCGAGCACAATCTATGGGTGCGCAGCACGCGTGATGAAAGCGAAGTGCAGCTTACTTTCGATGGATCGGCCGACTACGGATATGCAACCAATAGCGCAGGTTGGATTCAGGATCCAGGCCCCGTGCTACTTTGGTCACCGGACTCATCAAAAATCGCGACGTTTAGGCAAGATTCTCGCGAGGTGAAAACACTGACTCTTGTTGAGACTGCGGTGGGACACCCGAGGGTAGACACCTGGAAATACCCACTGCCAGGGGATGAGCATGTGTTCATGATCGAGCGTGTCGTGATACATCTCGATCCCATGTCGCGTCTCGTCGCGCTCGATATGCCTGCAGAGCCGCAGCGTTCGACCACAACCGATCACATTGCAGGCCGCAGCGGCGAATTCCTCGACGTAGAGTGGAGTGCGGATAGCGCCACGCTCGCCTTTGTGTCGTCTTCACGCGATCATAAAATTGCGCAATTGAGACTGGCGGATATCGATACAGGGGCGGTCCGAGATATCTATAAGGAGGTCACCGAAACCTATTATGAGTCGGGATTCGATGCCGAAAATTGGCAAGTGCTGCATGCGAGCAATGAATTTATCTGGTTCTCTGAGCGCAGCAACTGGGGCCATCTTTACTTAGGCGATCTCACAACCGGCGAGATTAAAGCGCCTATAACAACCGGCAACTGGGCCGTGCTAAAGATGCTCAGGGTGGATGAGGATACGCGAACAATCATCTTTATTGGCTCGAATCGCGAAGCCGGCGATCCCTATTTCCAGTATCTGTATCGAGTCAGCATTGATGGCGGTGAGCTAGAGCTGCTTACCCCAGAAACTGCACATCACGACCTGAGTCTCGCACCAAGTGGACGTTTCGTTTTTGATAGCTATTCGACACCGACGACCCCGCCAAGGAGTGTGTTGCGACGAGCGAATGGCGAGGTGTTACTCACGCTCGCAAACACTTCGCTCGATCGTTTGCTTGCAGCAGGATGGGTCGCCCCAGAGCCTTTCGTGACCAAAGCGCGCGATGGACTTACCTCTATTCATGGGCTGCTTTATAAACCGTCGAATTTCGATGAGTCGGTGAGTTACCCAGTTCTGAACTACCTTTATCCGGGACCTCAGACCGGCAGCGTGGGCAGTCGTGCGTTCAGTGCTGCGCGCCGAGATAAGCAGGCGGTGGCGGAGCTGGGTTTTGTCGTTGTCGAGCTTGACGCAATGGGCACGCCGGGCCGCTCGAAGTCATTCCACGACGCTTACTATGCCGACATGGGTGACAATGGTCTGCCCGATCAGATTGCCGGCATTCGCGAGCTCGCCGCGTCACGCCCTTGGATGGATCTCGACCGCGTTGGCATCTGGGGACATTCGGGCGGCGGTTTTGCGTCGACAGCGGGGATCCTACGCTATCCCAAATTTTACAAGGTCGCTGTTTCGGGCGCGGGCAATCACGACAATCGCAATTATGAGGACGACTGGGGCGAGAAGTGGCAGGGACTGCTTGAGACGACGTTGGTCGAAGAGACGGGCTCCGGCGCCAAGCAGGTAACTAATTACGATCGTCAGGCGAATCAGCTGCTTGCCGATCGACTCGAAGGGAAACTTCTCCTGGCCCATGGACTGATGGACGACAATGTTCATCCATCGAATACGCTGCTGGTTGTGCAGGCGCTGATCAAGGCCGAGAAAGACTTCGATCTCTTGCTGCTCCCAGACGCGGGGCACGGATTTGGTAACTCGCGTTATTTCATGAAGAAGCGCTGGGACTACTTCGTGCGTCACCTTGCGCAGGGAGAACCAGTCGCAGATTTCCGCTTCGCGGCGAACATCCCTTAAGCAACGTAGCGAATTGCTCACTGAGATAATTGAATAGCGTCTCAGAATGGATAGGCGGAGTAGTTTGTCGGAACTTGCACTCAACTCGAACGCTAAGGTAGCCTCAACGCTTGTTTCACTGTAAAGCAGAGCAAAGTATAGAAAGTCCTAGATAGAAAGATGGCGATAAAAAGATAGAGATAAAAAGACAGATAGCCGAGTGAGATTATTTCGCGCGTTGCTGTTCTGATACTAAACTCGATTTAAGCCGATTACAGCCAAGATACCCAAAGAGGCAAACAATGATTCGATTCGATAAAAAGACCACAGTGTGTCCCCGTTCGCTAATATTGTTTGGGCTTACCGTGAGCGCGATACCGCTCTTGGCGCTAGCGCAGGAGACGTCTGATTGGGAGCCGCCAATGCTAGACTGGGGCGTGCCGGACGTGCAGGGCGTATGGAATTATCAGACGCGTTCGTCGCTCGAGCGCCCCGCAAACTACAACGGTAAGCTTGAGATATCTGAGCAAGAGATGCTCGAGACGATGGTGTCGACGCCTGACTATATTGCGTTCCTCGAGGCCACCGGCGCAGAGGCGCCAGGTCCTGAGAATGTTGGCGGCTATAATGGCTTTTGGATCACGCCGGGCGATACCTTGTCATATATGAACGGGTTTTACAGAACGTCGATAATTACCTATCCAGAGGATGGGCGCATCCCGTGGCGTGAAGACGGTAAGGCCGTGCGAGCCTCGCAGCAGGAAGACCTGCCGATGGGGCGCGCCGAAAGCGATGGCCCAGAGGGTCGAACGCTCTCCGATCGATGCCTCGTGAGCTTCTCTTCAACGGCACCGTTTTTGAGCAGTCTTTACAATAACAATATGCAAATTGTTCAGTCGCCAACGCATGTCATGTTGCTTGCTGAGATGGTGCACAACGCCCGTATCGTCCGTATCGATCAAGAATTTAAAGATCTACCCTATGAAAAGTGGCTGGGAGACTCCATAGGCTATTATGAAGGCGATACGCTTGTTGTCGAGACCAAGAACTTCAATCCTTGGCAGGTTCAAAAAGAGCGCCTAATCTCAGAGGGCATCCACCTCACTGAGCGTTTTACGCGTGTTGAAGATCAGAAGCTTCACTACTCATTTACCATCGACGATCCGGTGCTCTACACCGAACCTTGGACGGGCGAACTGCCGATGTACGGTAACTCTGAGCTATACGAATACGCGTGCCACGAAGGAAATTACGCGATGCGCGCGATCCTTGCGGGCGAGCGCAGGCGAGAAGCAGACGCGAAATAACCTGCGAGCGCGAGACCACAAAGTGGCAGGCTCACTTACTGTTGTTAATAGAAATTAGAAGACCATCGAGGACCGCGTGCCAATGACTCAGATCGAAGCGGCTATTGCGGCCTACGTTAATTTTATGTGGGGACTGCCGCTGGTAATCTTATTAGTCGGCGGTGGCTTTTTCTTCATGCTGCATTCGCGGCTCAGACACTTCCGCTATTTTCGCCACAGCTTCGATCTGCTCCGAGGAAAATTTAACGACGACTCCGACAGCATCGGCGGAGATATTTCGCATTTTCTCGCGCTCGCCACGGCGCTCGCCGGCACGATGGGTCTGGGCAACATCACTGGCGTGGCAGTTGCCCTTACCGTCGGCGGCCCTGGCGCAATCTTTTGGATGTGGGTCACCGCAATCGTCGGCATTAGCACTAAATTTTATACGGCAACGCTCGCAATAATGTATCGCGGCATCGACGATGCAGGCAGATTGCAGGGTGGCCCCATGTATATTATCCGCGAGGGGTTAGGTACAAAATGGTTGCCGCTTGCGTGGCTATTCGCGGCGGCGGGAATGGTTGGCACGCTGCCGGTCTTTCAGGTTAATCAGCTTGTGCAGATTATCCGCGACACTGTCGCCATCCCTAATGGACTGGCCGCGGCCGATTCGCATTTCAATTTTGATTTAGTTTTGGGCATCGTCTTAGCGGTAATTGCCTTCTCTATCACCGTAGGCAATGTAAAGCGCGTCTCCGCCGTAGCAGGGAAAATGGTGCCGGCGATGGTGGTATTTTATTTCGCAGTAACTGCTGTTCTTCTGGTTAGCCACATCGAGCAGGTACCGTCGATGCTGCTTCTTATCGTGACGGATGCTTTTAGCGGTCAGGCTGTCTCTGGCGGCGTGATAGGCACAGTCATATTGATTGGCGTGCAGCGCGGCGCGTTCTCCAACGAGGCAGGTATAGGCACCGAGTCTTTGGCTCATGGCGCGGCGAAAACCAACGAACCCGCACGCGAAGGGTTGGTGGCAATGGTCGGCCCTATCGCCGACACGCTCATCGTGTGCACTTGCACTGCGCTGACGCTTCTGGTCACCGGTGTTTGGAAGGGAGGGGCTCAGGGCGTAACGATGGCTGCAGAGGCGTATGAGCAGGTCTTTCCGGGTTTCGGTGCTTACCTGTTGCTGATAATGGTCTTCGTTCTCAGCATGACTACCGTGCTTACCTACTGGTATTACGGCAGCAAATGCATGGGATTTTTATTTGGTGCACATCGCGAGAGATATTACCTGTGGGCTTACATGCTGCTTATCGTGGCAGGCTCTGTGGTCTCACTCGATATCGTTATTAATCTACTCGACGGCGCATACGCGACCATGGCAATTCCCACCATGGTGTCGACGCTGCTGCTAGCGCCGAAAGTGAAAGCTGTCGCGATAAGCTATTTCGCGAGATTAGATGCGGGTGAATTTGACTAGGCTTCACTGTTTTTAGCGAGCTTTTGGAAGCCGCGGCTCATGCCGTAGGCGCTAACCGCCGACACGGCGGCAAAGCCTGTCAGCACAATAAACACCTGCGACCAGCCCAAGCTGTCGGACATTGCTCCGGCCGCGAAGGCAGCGATGGCCCCGCCGATATACCCCATCCCGTCGATTATTCCGGTACAAGAACCAGCGCCCTTGGCGCCTGCGATGTCGAGCGTGAGCGCGCCGCTACTCATCGAATAAGGACCAAGCAGGAAGAATCCGCTGCCGCCTAAAAAGAAAATAATCAGATTGTAGTTAGGGTTTTCCGCAACGCTTAGAACTGAGATCGAGAATGTGCAGATCACTAGCACGGCGAGCATCATCCACATCATGCGCGCCCGGTCGCCGTTGCGTGCATAGTGGTCGGTGTACCAGCCGATGAACAGCGTACCGGCAACACCAAGAAGCGGGAAGACCGCCGACTTAAGGATCGCAGCGCTGGCCCCCTGACCAATATCGAACAAAAATTTCGGCGTCCAAATTAGGAACACCGAGCGCAGCAGGGTTGTGAGAAAGCTAAAAACCAAAAGCTGACGATAGATCGGCATCTTGAGTAGGGTTTTTAGGATCGTCATCACGCCAGGCGTCTCGTCATCGCCGTAATCGGCTAGCTGCTTCTTTGCCGATGCGCCTTCCACGGCAATCGCGCCCGGCACGACATCGCTGGGCGTACCCTTGGACGCGAAAAATGCCCAGATGCCGATGACGCTCAAAACTAGCGCCGGGTATACGAACACCCCCTGCCAACTCACGCCCATCGAAACGAGGAAACCAGCGAAGAGTGCTGAGATAGCTCCGCCGAATTGAAAACTAACGCTTATCGCGCCCATTACGCGGCCGTTCTTGTCGCTCGAATACCACGATCCGATGGTTTTTGTGAGGCCGCCCCAGCCCATCGAGAGGAAGTAACGGCAGCAGCACCAGACAACGATGAAGGCGGTAAGGGAGCCGGAAAGAGCGAAGATCAAATTCCAGAAAATTGCACCAGCCATCCCAACGAGAAAAATGCGACGCCCACCAATACGGTCCGCCAAAGGCCCGTTTATGAACTTGCCTACTGCGTAAGCGATTTCCGACAGAGAGACGATGAGCCCAAGCTGCGTGTTGGAGTAACCAAATTCCTGTTCGAGAAGAGGAAAAGCCGCAGAGAGATTCCCGCGGCAGATGTAATACCCGATATAGCCGATGAGCATGACCCAGAAGGTCGAGAGACGCCATTTAACGAGTCGTGCAGACTCGGCAGCGCTGACTGGAGCACGTTGCCCCGCTAATTGAGTATAGAACATAGGACAGTGACTCGATTCGGCTCTAGAAAGGAAGGAAAGGGCTTAGTGAATGGTCTGCGGCGCTTTGGCAGCGGCGGCGCGCTTACGCTCCGCTTCGTCACGCGCATCCGCGCGCTGCGCGACGGGTTCGTCTGGCGACGCATAGGTTCGGGTGATAACTTCGCTTTCGAGGTAGAGCCCGAGCTTGGACAGAAACTCCTCCATATGCGCGCTCTGGTAATGTCCCTGCAGGCTCTCCGCGTCGGTCCATTCCTGTAGCAGAACGACTTGATTGGTTTCGGTGATACCTGCGAAGTATTCATAGCTCACGCAGCCCGCTTCTTTGCGCGACTTAGTGACCATGACACGCATGAGATCGAGCGCGTCCTCTTTGGTCTCGTCGACTAAAAAGAAGGTTGATTGCACCATGATCATCGCTGATTCTCCTCAAGCAAATCCGTTAAATTTCGCGTGTCTTACTGTAAACGTAAAACGTGCCCAATACAAAAGCCGCGGTACGATGTAAATGGGGTCTTAATAGCGTGAATCAAGAGCGGCTTGAATCAAGGCTCCACCGCCCGGCACCAAGTCCAGATACGACGAGAAGGCCGGCGACGATGCCTAGGTTCTTTACAAAGTTTTGCGTTTCGTGAGCAGTCTGCAACTCGCCGGCTGGAAGAGTCCAAAAATCATGTATCACCGCGTTGATCACGAGGGTAAGCCCTGCGAGTAAAAATGCAGTGGCTTTAGTTTGATAGCCGACAATCATCGTAAGCCCGCCGCCGGTCTGAATGATGATCGTTAGAATCAGAAAGAAGGGGATAAAGGTCATCCCGTGACTCGCCATGTAATCGGCCGTGCCCTGATAGTTGAGTATCTTCATCAGGCCGCCGGGCAATAGGAAGTAGAGACCGAGCATGACACGGCCAGTGGTTTCGCAGAGCGCCTGAAAAGGGGGTTGGTTAACAGTAGTCATTATGTTCTCTCAATTTGGTTTGTTGTTAAGGGCGTCTTTATAGACTCGCGATCTTTCTCGAAACGACTACCACCAAGGATAGAATCTAGGCATATCGGTCGACGCTTTATCGGTGTAATTAGCTGCGCGTTTTTCAAGGAAAGCCGCGACGCCCTCCTTCCCACTAGTCTGACTTGCGTAGAAAATCGCGAGTGAGTCGACGCGATGCGCTTCGACTGGATGCGGTGCTGCCGCATTCCGGTACATCATTTGACGACTCAGCGCGATCGCTACGGGGCTATGCTGAGTGATGCGTTTGGCAATGGCGTAGGCGCGGTCGAGAAGCGTCTCATTTGTCTCCACATGGTTAGCGAAGCCGCGCGCTTTCAGTTCCTCGGCTTCGATTAAATCGCCGCTATACACCCACTCCAGCGCAGTGCCCATATTGACAATGCGTGGTAGGAACCACGATGAGCAGGCCTCGGGTGTGATGCCGATTTTGTTGAAGACGAAACCAACCTTTGTGCGCTCGCAAACAACGCGTATGTCCATCGCGCAGGTCATCGTTGCACCGATGCCGACCGCCGCGCCGTTGATCGCAGCGATGATCGGTTTTTTGCAGTCGTAAATCGCGAGTACTACCTGACCGCCGGTATCACGAACGCCTTCTTCGATCTGGGGGTCGTCGAGTCTATGGCGCATATCGTCCATCGTGGGTTCAAGCGTCTCGTTGAGGCCGAAGACGTTACCTTCCCGCGAGAGATCCATACCGGCGCAGAATGCGCGGCCGGCACCGGTAACAACTACGGCGCGGACGGAGTCATCCTCGCTGGCAGCGTTGAAGGCAGCGATCAGTTCATTGGCCATCTCAACCGTAAAGGAATTCATTTGCTCGGGGCGATTGAGGGTAAGGGTCAGGATGCCGGCATCGACTTCCCAGAGTAGTGTGTTGAACCTCATGTGTGCATCCTGTGGTCGTAAGTGTGAATCGAGTGTGGTTATGAGCGTTGCTGGCTCTGTGTAGCGAGCCGAATTCTCGTCAAGTCAAATAGCTCCTGCTTGCTTTAGGGCTGAGATTTCATTGGCGGCAAATCCCCAATCGCTTAAGATTTCTTCGCTATGCTCGCCTGCCATTGCCGCCGGCGCCTTTACGGAGGTCGGTGTGCGGCTGAAACGAGGCGCGGGAGCCGGCTGCGTGACGCCATCGATTTCAACGAAGCTCTGCCGCGCCACATTGTGCGGGTGTTGGGGAGCCTCTTGCAGGTCGAGTACAGGTGCAAAACAGACATCGGTGCCTTCGAGCAGCGCGCACCAGTGATCACGGGTCTGGGTAGCGAAGAGAACCTCGAGCTTGCCTCTGAGGCTCGCCCAGTGTTGTTTATCGTTTTGTTTTGCAAACTCAGGGTCATCGATCTCGCAGAGCTCGAGAAGCAGCGCGTAGAACTGGGGTTCAATCGAGCCTATGCTAATAAATTTGCCGTCCGCACAGGCGTAGCTTCCGTAGTAATGTGCACCGCCGTCTAAACGGTTGTCCATGCGTTCCTTGGTCCACATGCCCATCGCCATCATGCCGTAGAAGGGGCTAAGTAAGCTGGCTGTGCCATCGGTCATCGCCGCATCGATTACCTGTCCTTGGCCTGAGGTGCCGCGCTCGACAAGCGCAGCGAGTACGCCCGCGAGGAGATACATGGCGCCGCCGCCAAAATCACCGACAAGGTTGAGAGGCGGGGCAGGGGGACGGTCGCTGTAACCCATTGCGCCGAGCGCGCCACCTATCGAAATATAGTTGATATCATGACCAGCGGCTGGCGCGAGGGGGCCGCTCTGCCCCCACCCGGTCATGCGGCCGAAGACAAGTCGCGGATTGCGCGCCAAGCAGGTGTCGGGTCCGAGTCCAAGTCTCTCCATCACGCCGGGCCTAAAACCCTCTATCACCACATCGGCACCGTCGATTAGCTGCTGCACGGCTGCCACGCCGTCAGGGTTTTTAAGGTCTACTGCGATCGAGCGTCGGCCCCGATTGAGAACATTCGCTCTGTGGCCACTGCCCTTGTGGGCGAGGCGGTCAACGCGAATAACCTCTGCACCCATATCTGACAGCATCATCGCGCAAAAGGGCCCAGGGCCGATACCTGCCATTTCAACTACTTTAATCCCCTTAAGTGGTCCCATTATCGCTCCTGCGTCATGCGTCTTGTTATTGGTTGCTCAGACAACCGCTAGTTACTCGATAATAGGCCATGCGCGAGGCAGTTTGGTAGTCCCGGCGCTGCGTTTAGGGAAGGAATCGCGGTGTTAACTCACCTGATCCCTTTATGGTTCCCCTTTTAGCGGGGATGCACTATTCTTTTGAGCTAGACGCCAATTAATGCAGAGAAAAAATTCTATGGATCTCCAAAATAAAACTGCCTTCATCACCGGCGGCGCGTCAGGCCTCGGCCTTGCGACTGCTCAAAACTTCCTCGCCGCCGGCGCCAATGTCATGCTTTACGATCTGCGTGCCGATGCGCTCGAGGCCGCTGCAGCGAGTCTGGGCCCTAACGTTGCTTGGCACGCGGGCGATGTTGCCGATGAGGTGGGTGTCAGCGAGGCGATCGCCATAGCGAAAGAAAAGTTTGGCACTATTCACATCAACGTTAATGCAGCGGGAATCGGCGGTGCAGCGCGAACCGTAGGCAAAGACGGGCCCATGCCTCTGGCTAAATTTGAGCACATCGTTCGCGTTAACCTTGTGGGTACGTTCAATGTGCTGCGTCTCTGCGCAGAAGTTATGCAGGTAAATGAGCCGGTTACTGACGACGGCGAGCGCGGCGTGATTGTGAATGTTGCCTCTGTCGCCGCGTTTGATGGCCAGACGGGTCAGGCAGGCTACGCCGCATCCAAAGGCGGCATCGTGTCTATGACACTCCCCATTGCCCGCGACCTGTCGAAGCGCGGCGTGCGCATAATGACTATCGCTCCTGGCGTGTTCGAAACGCCGATGATGGCAGGCGCACCAGAGTCAGTTCGTGAACCGCTCATTGCGATTACACAGTTTCCGAAGCGGTTAGGAAATCCTGCAGAGTTTGCACAAGAAGTCGCGCATATCGTCAATTGCGGTTACCTCAATGGCGAGACGATTCGCCTCGATTCAGGTATCCGAATGCCGGCTTAACGCGGACGATCAAGAACGCCAAAAACGACAAATAAATAAAACGAGAGAGAAGGAAAAGACCATGGCAGATGCATACATTGTGGGCGCGGTGCGCACAGCAACCGGTAAGAAGAAAGGGCGTTTGAGCGCGATACATCCTATCGACCTCGGCGCCGCTGTGGTCGACGAGCTAGTTGATCGCACCGGGATCCCGGTCGATGCAGTCGACGATGTGATTTTTGGCGTGGTCATGCAAATCGGTGCGCAGGCGAGTAATCTCGGTCGAAACGTCTCCATGGCGTCTAAGCTCGACCTCGCAGTTCCGGGCACGACTGTTGACAGACAATGCGGCTCTTCGTTGCAGGCAATTCAGTTTGGCGCTCAGGCAGTGATGTCAGGGACACAAGACGTGATCATTTCTGGCGGTGTCGAAGCAATGAGTACCGTCGAAATTGGTTCTAACGTACGCGATGGTCTCGCCAATGGACGAGGCATTCCTAAGGGCGACCGACTCGAGCTTCAATACCCAGGCATTCAATTTAGCCAGTTCGATGGGGCGGAGCTGCTGGCTGAAAAATACGACATTAGTCGCGAGGAGCTGGATGCCTTTGCGCTTTCCAGTCATCAGCGCGCGTGGGAAGCAACGCAAAAAGGCTATTTCGAAAAGGAAGTAGTTCCTCTGAACATCACGCTCGAAGACGGCACGGTTGACGTACACACAATAGATGAAGGCATTCGTCCAGAGGCCTCACTCGAAGGCCTCCAAGGATTGAATACTCTCCGAGAGGGAGGCGTCATTACTGCCGGCAGCGCGAGTCAGATCAGCGACGGCGCCGCGGCGATTATGATCGCAAATGAAGACGCGGTTAAAAAGCACGGCTTGCAGGTGCGCGCGAAGATTCACTCACTTGCCGTTGTTGGCTCCGATCCGGTGATTATGCTCGAAGGTCCTATTCCCGCAACGATTAAGGTGCTCGAAAAAGCCGGTCTCTCTATAGACGATATCGATCTGTATGAGGTGAACGAAGCATTCGGTTCTGTCCCCTTAGCGTGGGCGAAAGCAGTCGGTGCCGACATGAGCAAGTTAAATGTCAATGGCGGCGCGCAGGCGTTGGGCCACCCTTTAGGCGGGACCGGGGCCAAACTCATGACGACGCTCGTACATGAACTCGAGCGTCGCGGTGGCCGCTATGGCCTCATCGCGATCTGCGAAGGTGGCGGAACAGCTAATGCGATGATCATCGAACGTATGAGCGAGGTCAGCCACTAGGCAGGCTGTCGAGGCGCGCAGTTTTTGGTTTGCTGCGCGCCAACGCTATTCTGTTAATTTCTAGCGCTGTTAGTCTGAGCGCCAATTCAACAAAGGGTTGAATCATGTTTGAAGCTTACGAATCCCCATGGATGGATGAAGAACTAAAAATCATGCGGGACGCGGTGCAAAAATTTCTCGTCAAAGAGTTTGTGCCTCACTCAGAGCGCTGGGAAAAACAGGGTATTGTCGATCGCGATGCCTGGAAAGTCGCCGGTGATGCAGGAATACTCTGCGCCTCGATTCCGGAAGAGTACGGCGGTGGTGGCGGCAACTTTAAACACGAGATGGTGCTGGTTGAAGAGATGTGTCATGCAGGTGTAAGCGGCTTTGGCAACAGCGTGCATTCGGGCATCGTTGCTCACTATATTCATTCGTATGGTAGCGAAGAACAGCGCCAGCGCTGGTTGCCGAAAATGGCGCGAGGCGAAATCGTGACGGCTATTGCGATGACAGAGCCAGGCACTGGATCCGATTTGCAGTCGATCGCCACGACGGCGATAAAACATGGAGATCATTACGTGCTGAACGGTCAGAAGACCTTCATTACTAATGGCATGTCTGCTGACCTGATCTGCGTTGTGGCTAAAACAGACCCCGCGGCTGGTGGCAAAGGGATCTCGCTGATTATGGTTGAAACACCAGAGTGTGAAGGCGAGGGTGGTTTTAGTCGTGGTCGTAATCTCGAGAAACTGGGACAAAAAGCCCAGGATACGTCTGAGCTTTTTTTCGATGATGTAAAAGTGCCTGTCGAAAACCTGCTTGGTCCGACCGAGGGGCGCGGATTTATCCAGCTAATGGAACAACTACCGCAGGAGCGCGTGATCATCGCAGCCGGTGCCTGCGCAACAATGGAGAAAGCGTTAAAGCTAACCGCTGAGTATGTGAAAGAGCGCAAGGCGTTCGGTAAGCGCATCTTAGATTTCCAGAACACTCAGTTTAAACTGGCGGAGCGGTTTACCGAGGCGAAGATCGCCCGAATTTTCGTCGACGACTGCGCGATGAAGCTCGCCGAAGGCAAGCTCGACGATACCACCGCGGCGATGGCTAAATGGTGGACAACGCAGAAACAGTGCGAAATTATTGATGAATGCCTGCAATTTTTCGGTGGCTATGGCTATATGATGGAATACCCGATCGCTAAGATGTACGCAGACAGCCGCATCGGTAAGATCTATGGTGGCAGCAACGAAATCATGAAGCTGCTGATCGCGCGCGATATTTAGCGGCGCCTCTTTTTTCTGAAGTTGGAGTGCTAACACATGAGTAACCATTCGACTCGAGGTCGGCTGACTGCCGCGATAGCGTCGGCTGCCGCGCTAATTTTTTCAGGCATGAGTTCCGCTCAAGCGCCCGATAGCGGCTACCTAACGCCGCGCACAGAATTTGGCGCGCCTGACCTTCAGGGCGTGTGGTCGATCGCTACGCAGACGAATCTCGAGCGCGCGGAGCGTTTCGGTGGGAAGCTGGTATTAACCTCCGACGAGGCGCAGCGTATCGAAGCTGCTGTGCAGGCGGGATTCGAGGCGAGCAATCGTCCCAGTGATCCTAATCGAGAGGCGCCAGATTCGAGTAATGTGGGCGGCTACAACACGTTCTGGATGGATCCAGGTCAGCGACTAGCCGTGGTAAACGGAGAAATTCGAACGTCGATTATCACCGACCCTGCGGACGGCAGGTTGCCTTATAGCGAGAAGGGTCGCCAGAATTATCAAGCGGCAATGACGCAGCGAGCCTCATACGACGGCCCGGAAGTGCGTCCACTTGGCGAGCGCTGTGTGGTCGGCTTCGGCTCTACAGGCGGTCCTCCCAAACTTCCTGTTTTGTACAATAATAATACGCAAATCGTGCAAACAGAGGACTATGTTGTACTGCTTGCCGAAATGAATCACGACGCACGCGTTATTCGACTAAACGCCGAGCACGCTCAGCCGCCGATGAACTATTGGATGGGGGATTCGGTAGGCCATTATGAAGACGACACCCTTGTGGTGGTAACCACTAATTTTCATTTGCAGCAGAACTTGCGCTCATCCTTAGATCATCGTTTCTATGGCTCTCCCGAGATGGTGGTAACTGAGCGATTCACCCGCACGGCCGACGAGACTATTCTCTATCAGTTTACGGTGGATGATCCGGAGAACTACACACAGCCATGGAGCGGAGAGCTTCCCATGATGGCAACCGACGAGCAGCTTTATGAATACGCCTGTCACGAAGGCAACTATGCGCTGCCGGGTATTTTGGCCGGCGCCCGCCGCGCAGATTCCGAAGGTGCCGAGTATGCGCCAACCTATTCGGGCCAGTGATTCTTTGCAGTAATAATTTAAGGCGCGATAGAACGAAAAAGGCCGCAGTATCGGAAGAGTCTCTTCTTCGTTAGCCGCGGCCTTTTTTCTTTTAGTCGGGTTTACTTTTTGTTAGCGCAGGTCGGGTAGCTTGTAGCCGTCGGCTTCGAGCTGAGCGCGGATTACCTTCTTGTCGATTTTGCCCGTCGACGTCAGCGGGATTGCATCAGTCTTAATGACCTCGTCGGGGAGTTGCCACTTAGCGAATATTTTCGAGCAGTGATCGAGCACTGCCTGCTGATCAAGTTCTGCACCGTCCGCCATGATGACGAGCGCAACAGGGCGCTCGTCCCAGCGTGGATGTGGTTGCGCTACCACCGCTGCCTGCGCAATACCGGGCAGAGCAACAATATGATTTTCGAGGTCGACCGAAGAGATCCACTCGCCGCCTGATTTGATAAGATCTTTCGAGCGGTCGGCAATCATTAGATACTGATCTTTGTCGATTTTCGCGACGTCTCCGGTAACCAACCATCCATCATGAAATTTCTCTGGCTGTGGATCGTTGTAGTATTCAGCAGCGATCCACGGACCTCGGATGCAAAGTTCACCAACGGTTTCACCATCGTGAGGTTGACGATTCCATTCTTCGTCAAAAATTTCGATTTCGAGGCCCGGCATTGTAAGGCCGGCTTTAGCAATATTCTCGAATTGCTCGTCTTCGCTGAGGGTCTGCTGAGTGTATTTCGCACATTTCCGCGACAGCGTGCCCAATGGATTGGTTTCGGTCATTCCCCAGCCCTGAATCATCTCGACGCCGAGTTCATCCCAATACCAGCGCATCATCGAGACAGGAGGAGCGGAACCGCCACAAGTCAGACGCGCAAGTTTGCTCAGATCGAACTTGCCGTCCGCCGCCTCGACCGCAGCCTTTACGCCCTGCCAGATAGTCGGCACGCCAGTAGCGATTGTAACGCCCTCTTCGTGCATCAGTGTGAGGAAAGTATCGGGCGTCATAAACCGGTGTGGCATAACATGTTTGCAGCCCAGCATAGAGGCATTAAAAGGCAAGCCCCAACCCATTGCATGGAACATCGGTACAATGCCCAATAGTGAATCGAGCGCGGTGAGGCCTAGCGCATCGGTGAGACAGCCTGCCATGGTGTGCAGGTAAGTTGAACGATGAGTGTACATCACACCCTTGGGTTTGCCAGTTGTCCCGGAGGTGTAGCAGAGCCCCATAGGTGAATTTTCGTCGATCTCGGGCCAGTCGTAGCAAGTGGGCTGGCCTTTGATAAAGTCTTCGTAATCGATCTGGTTCTTGAAACTGCTTTCGCCGCCTTCACCGTGGCGACAGATGACGAGGAGTTCGACGCAGGGTACTTTATCCCAAATAGGTTCTAATAAAGGCAGGATATCTTCATCTGCAAAAATTACGCGATCGTTAGCGTGATTGATAATGTATTCGAGATCGGTTGGTGAGAGGCGCACATTCAGGGTGTGTAGTACTGCGCCCATTGACGGCACGCCTTGATATAGTTCGAGATGGCGATAGTTATTCCACATAAAACTAGCCACTCGATCACCTACTTGGATACCGTGGCTTTTGAGTGCATGAGCGACTTGATTAGCCCGCTCCCAGGTCTTGCCGAGCGTTTGTCGATGAGTAGTGCCGCCCGCCTGTGCGGTAACTACTTCTACATCTGGATCTAGAATGGCGCCGCGACCAAGAATGCGCGACAGGAGTAAAGGCGTTTGCTGCATTGTCATCGAAAATCTCTCCCTAGGAGTTTTATTCTTTAATTCGTTGAGTCGACTAGCGGTTTGATAGGATTGTCGCAATCAACTTTGGCCTTGAAGCATAGCTGATAAGCGGGTGACTATTCAAATAGCTGCGAGTATTCTCTCCGAATTGCTGCTTCTCGTTTTTATATGAGCTTATGAGTTTTTCTGATCTATCGACGGGCTCCGCAGTAACACGCGTGATGTCTCGCGTGCGCGCTTTTTCGGGAGCACATTACTTTCGAAATCCACATTAGTTTACTCCCGCAACTGCGCGAGTAATTTAGGAAGAAAATGGCAGATTCAGAGAATCAGGCTCGGCTAGAGGGAAATCTCAAACGCTTCATCGCGTTCCGGCTGCTGTATTCGGCCCGCTTTTACTACCCGGTTTTCACCGTTCTTTTTCTCGACTACGGGCTCACCCTCGAGCAGTTTGCAATACTCAATATTGTCTGGGCGCTCACTATCGTCAGCGCCGAAGTCCCATCAGGGGCGCTCGCTGACATTGTTGGGCGTAAACGCCTTATCGTCTTTGCGGCGGCGTTAATGGTAGCCGAAATGGCGCTCATCGCGTTTGCGCCAATCGCTGGATTCTCTGGGGGAGAGCATGGGGAGGCGTCGCCGCTTCTGTTTTGGTTGTTCTTAGGCAACCGGCTATGCTCGGGATTGTCGGAGGCCGCGGCGAGCGGCGCCGACGAAGCGCTCGCTTATGATTCGCTGAAAGCCTTGGGACGCGAAGACCAATGGGCGCACTTTTTGGAGCGAACAACACGAGTCGTATCCATTGGTTTTTTTATCTCTATGATTACCGGCGGGTTGATTTACGACGCGGCGGTCGTTAATGGCGTGCTCGGCTCACTAAGTGCGAATCTAAACCTCGCTCAAACGTCAATCATAAGACTGCCGGTGATATTCACGCTCGTCTCTGCAGTAGTTGTTTTATTTGTCGCGATTGGATTTTACGACATCGATAAGTTGCGACTATCGGCATTGCGAGCAACCCTGGAACAGGATGCGAGTCTTGCATCGCAACTTGCGCGCCCGTTTAAACAAATAGGCAAAGCTGCGAGTTGGACGCTCGGCCATCGCTTCGTGTTGTTCGTTATCCTCGCCGCCTTGATACTCGATAGCGTGGCTAGACAATTTGTGGTGCTCGCAAGTGAGTATTACCGAGTCATCGACATTCCCGTGTCACTGTTTGGATTTATTGGTGCCGGCGTCTCTCTAGTAAGCATCGTCAATGCGCGCCTCTCGCGTTACTTGGTGGTGACGCAGGTACCTATGAGCAATTTTTTTGCGCTCTCGGGGCTTTTGCTCGTTGGACTTCTGGGCGCGAGCTTTGCGATTCCTTGGCTAGGGCTGGTGTTCGCTATAGCGTCTTTTTCAGTGCTTGGGATGGTGCAGTTTCAATCGAGCTACTACCTAAACCGCATGGTCGAATCTGATTTACGTGCAACGGTGCTAAGTTTTCGCGGGCTCGCACTGAATTTAGGGCTGGGTATTGCGAGTGTCTTCTACACCGCGCTAGTTGCTAGCCTGCGCAGGCAGACACCAGGCGGATCTGAAGACGAAATTTTTATTGGTGCTTTGCCTGCCTTTCCTCTTTATTTCATCGTCCTATTGCTTCTGTTACTGTTTGCGGCAAAGGTGTTGGTGAACGATGGCGCGCCGTTTAGGCTAATTGGAGGTAAGGCCCTATGAGGGGAAAGGCTGCGATCAGAACGCATGCTGTGTTTATAGCCGCTGTAAGTTGTTGTCTCTTCACTTCTCTACACGGTGTTGCGCAAACGCAGGCGCTAGGATCGTCGCAAGCGGCTATCGCACGCGGTCAAGCATTTAACGGGAGCTGGGTTATCAATGAAAGTCTAAGTGACAATACCGACGATGCGGTCGAGGCAGCGATAAAGAAGGCAGGCGGTAAAGTAAAACGACAATTTTTGCGTAAACGACCCGAGGATTTCTATCGCGGAGGCCCCGCCGAACAAGAACTCTACGATCGTATTTCCTACGATGACGTTCTCTTTATTGCGATCGATGAGCCGGAGCTGCGATTCGAGTATGCAGATAATTTCGTGCGCCTGTTCCACAGCGACGGTCGTCGCAGGCGGACCACAGCGAATTCATTCTACGAAGAGGGTGCGGAGGACTTTTCTTTCGCAAACTGGAATGGAGACACGTTAATTGTTGAGGCGCGCCCACGCGATGGTGGATTTACGCTCGAAACTTACACACTTATTGAAAACGGCGCTAGGCTGCGCATCGAGATGCAAATCGAACCTGACGCATTTGGCGCAGCCATTGAGCTCGTGCGTGTTTTCGATAGAGTCGCTGAGCGTTAGCCCAGTAATGCGACTATCTCCTCTTCGACATCACGCAGTTTGTCTTTGCCAAAATAAAGCTCCTCATTGACGAAGAAACTCGGAGAGCCGAAATTCCCGCGCGCGACAGAATTCGCTGTATTGTCGATGAGTTGTTGCTTGACCTCAGGGTCGCCGGTCGCAGCAATGATCTCGGTTACGGGTAGACCTGCATCGGCTAACACCCTAGCGACTTGCTCTGGGTCCGCCATGTTTAAGCCTTGCTCCCACATCGCCTTAAACATCGCGTCGATATAATCAGCTTCCCAGGCTTTGCCTTGAGCAAAAACTGCGCCTCGCATCAGTGTGATCGTATTAACGGGGAAATGGGGATTACGGACGAGTTCGGTTATGCCGTGTCGCATGAGAAAGCGCAGTGTCTCTTTCGCCTGATACTCTTGCTTATTGAGTACATCCGCAAACTGCTCCATCGGCGACCGATTGTTCGTTGCTTTGAATATACCCCCGAGCAGAACCGGAATGTAATGAAATTCGACACCGGTTCTCTCTGCTATCGCTGGCAGAACTCGATGACTTAGGTAGGCATTCGGGCTGCCAAAATCGTAGTGAAATTCGACGCGTAGGCTCATAACTATTCCTAAAGCTTTTTTAAAAAGTTTCGGCAAAGGGTCTTAGATCGCATTCATGCGTCCATGCATCGCGACTCTGATGATGGAGTTGCCAGTAGGCCTCGGCAACCGATTCGGGTCGCATGAGTGTGTCTGGTGCTAAAGAGTCGGGGTCGCCGCCCCCGGCGCTAATCCGCTGACGGACGAATTCGGTATCGACGCCAGCATCAATTATGAGATGCGCAACGTGTATTCCTTGAGGGCCTAGTTCACGGGCCATGCTTTGGGCGAGCGCGCGAAGGCCAAATTTTGCAGATGAAAATGCAGAGTAGCCTTTACCGCCGCGCATGCTGGCTGTTGCACCGGTGAAAAAAATGGATCCCTGACCCCGCTCAAGCATGTGTTTAGCTGCTTCGCGTCCCGTGAGGAAGCCACCTAGGCAGGCCATCATCCACACTTTGCGGAATACACGCTCGGTTGTTTCAATGAGCGGGAAATTAACATTGCCACCGACATTAAAGATGACAATATCGAGAGCGCCTACCTCAGACTCGATAGCGTTGATGCCAGCAATCACCTGATCTTCTTCGCGGGCATCGAGCGAGTAGCTATGCGCTTTTCCACCTTCAGCCTCGATTTCGGCGACAAGCCCTGCATTCTTGTCGCCGCTGCGTCTCGCGAGGCAGACGGTAAAACCGCCCGCGGCAAAGCGCTTGGCAATCGCCGCGCCTATGTAGTCACCTGCTCCGACAATTAGGCAGTTTTTTTGTTTTTGCATCTACAGGGGCTTTCTGAATTTTAGTGTCATGCGATCGCTTTCGCCTATAGCGGCATATTTTTCTCTGTCTTCATCACCCATGCGGAAATTGGGTGGCAGAGTCCAGACGCCGCGTGGGTGCACCGTCGGATCCTTTGCGTTGGCGTTAATTTCGCTGCTGGCGACAAATTCGAAGCCCGCTGCTTCAGCCAATTCGATGACGTAGGCTTCGGTGACATAACCTGATGTTTTCATGACTTCCATATCCGCATCGGGCTTGGCACGATGCTCGACGACGCCAAGAATACCCCCGGGTTTGAGTGCGGCGAAGAACGTAGCAAAGAACTCGTTTTGCTGATCGGCCATAATCCAGTTGTGGACATTTCTGAAGGTGAGGGCCATGTCGGCGCTTTCTGCCGGCGCTATAACGACCTCATGTGGAGGGTTTAAGTGGCGGATTGTGACTTTGCCGTAAAGCGACGGGTCTGAGCTCATCTTGGCTTCGAAGTTACGTAAATTTGGGGCCATATAAGAGAGGCTCGCGTTGGGCGAGAAGTGCGCCGCATACAACTTTCCCTGGTCGCGCACATAGGGAGCGATGATTTCGGTGTACCAACCTGTCGAAGGTAATATTTCGATCACTGTCATGTCGGCTTCAAGGCCAAAAAATTCGAGCGTCTCCACAGGATGTCTAGCATCATTACGCGCTATATTCTCCGCAGAACGATGCGCGCCGGTGGCGAGCGCCTCGAGGCTTGCGTGCCCACCACCATGGTGGTCGGCGTAGCTAGTCAGGGCAAAACTTCCAGCAACAGCCGTTGTTAGCAGCGCGGCTAAGGTGGATTTGAATAGTTTCATTAGTGGCTCCGTAATCGACTCAGCGTTTCGCGATCATGTTATAAGAATGATCTGTTAGTTTGGAGTAGGTGTCACCGTGCGCATTTTTGATGCAGATCCTACTTCATGTCATCGAAAATAACGGACGTAGGCTTTAATGTCACCCTAATTCCGCTTGGCGCTCGGGTTAATGGGAATCGTGTCTCAGTCAAACGGTTCTCCGAGACAAAAAAGGCCATGAATTTCAGTATTTTCTGCGAGATAATTCTTATCTAATTGTTTTATTAAGATTATTTTTCTTTTCTCACTCACTAGGCAAAAACTTCATGAACAGCGAACAGGTAGAAAAGCGCCTCAGGGCAGTTGAGGAAGCGAAACATGGGCGCTATGACAAGCGCACCGAGCATATCGACGAATCAGGAAGGGGCCTTTTCATCAACCGGTTAATCGAAGAAGACTCTCCATATTTGCTACAGCACGCCCATAATCCAGTGAACTGGTATGCGTGGGGTGACGAGGCGTTTGCCGAGGCACAGGCGACCGGAAAACCAATTTTTCTGTCGATAGGCTACTCAACCTGCCACTGGTGTCATGTGATGGAGGTCGAGAGTTTCGACAATCCTGAGGTCGCCGCCGTGCTCAACAAACATTTTATAAGCATCAAGATGGACAGGGAGCAATATCCAGATATCGACGAGGTCTATATGACCGGCGTACAGCTGATGACCGGACACGGAGGCTGGCCTATGTCGAATCTTCTCTTGCCGACTGGCGAGCCTTTCTTCGGCGCGACCTATTTCCCCGCGGCGCAATTCATTGCGCTTCTGCAGCAGGTGGTGGTTGCCTGGGAGAACAAGCGCGAAGAGCTCGAGACCAGCGCTCGCCAGATGCAGCAAGGGATCGAGAAAATACTCGGAGACAGACAGGCGGTCGCCGAACTTGATCCTACTCTTCGCGCGAACACGCTTCAGGCGTTGTTTCAACGCGAAGACCGAGAGCGCGGGGGGCTTGCGGGCGCCCCCAAATTCCCGCAGGAACCGCTGCTCCTGTTTTTACTCGATCAGGCGGCGCGGGAGCAGGATGCCAATGCGCTGAGTTTTGTCGATCGAGCACTCGAGGGCATGGGGCGGGGGGGCATTTATGATCAGATTGGCGGCGGTTTTGCACGCTATAGCGTTGACGAAGACTGGCTAGTGCCGCATTTCGAAAAAATGCTCTATAACCAGTCGCAGCTGGGTCTGGTGTATTTGCAGGCATATATCCTAACTCGCAGACCCTTTTTCCTGCGGATACTCACGCAAACACTCGACTATGTGCTGCGCGATATGCAGCGTCCGGAGGGTGGGTTTTATTCAGCGACCGACGCCGACAGTGAGGGAGAGGAGGGTGTCTTTTTTACTTGGTCTCTTGCCGAACTACGCGAGGCACTTGCAGAGGAAGATTTTGAGTTTGTGCGTCGTCTCTATGGTCCCGATGAGCTCGGTAATTTCGAAGGTTCGAACATTCTGGCCCTATCGCGCTCTCTAGAAGTAAGCGCTCGCGAGGCTGAAAAAAAAGACGAAGCTGATTTCTATCGACGGTTAGATCGAATACGCGAAACGCTCTACGCGGCGCGCGAGATGCGGATTCATCCACTGCGAGACGACAAACTCATTGTCGCGTGGAGCGGTGCGATGATTGCTACGCTCGCGCAGGCAGGCGCGCGATTGGCAGAGCCGCGCTGGATAGCGGCGGCATTGAGGGCTGCCGAGGTAATATGCCGCGAAAATATTCAGGCCGACGGCTCGTTGCTGCGCATTGCTCTCAATGGCGCAACCTCGATCAACGGTCAGCTCGAAGATTATGCGAACTTAATCGAGGGGCTGATAGCGCTTTTCGATGCCTTACAAAGCGGTGACGATGACATCAAGCCGTCGGCGAATGCAGACGATGTCGATTGGCTCGCTCAAGCGCAAACGCTTACCGACGCCATGATCGATGAATTTTGGGATTCCAGCCAAGACGGTTTTTTCCTAAGCCCTCGCGAGCAGGTTGGCCCGCGGCTAACACGCTCTAAAAGCGCAAGTGATGGCGCGACACTCTCACCCATTGCGACAGCACTGCGCTGCTTGTTGTTATTGGACCAGCGAAAAGCGCTGCTACCAGCGTCAGACGCGCGCGATTACGATTATGCGGATCTCTACCGTCGCGGATTTAACGCCGTTAGTGGACAGCTCAACGAACATCCGCTCAGTCACACGAGCCTGCTGCGTGTGCAGACTGAGCATGACAGCGGCGCTACAGCAGGTGTGGTTTATGTTGATGGCGGACTTGCCCGACTCAGTGCGACCTCTCGTCCCCTCGAGGGAAGTCGCGTAGACGAGCAAGCGAGTAAAAGGCAAGTGTCGCTAACTCTGCACATTGCCGAAGGCTGGCATGTCGCTGCGAGTCAAGACGAAGGCTCGTCGCTTGCGCTCGGTATTGAAGCCTCTGAACAAAGCGCTTGGGCGCTTGAACCTATAGTCGGCAATAACGAGCGAGATTATCGTGGTGAGCAAGAATTCCCGCTAGTGATGACGCTCAAACCTGAACATAAGCAGAGCCTCGATCAAGCATGCAAGCTCAGGGTAACAATACAATTGTGTAGCGACATGCAGTGCCTGCTCGCGCATAAGATTGATGTGTTGGTTTAGGGAGCGGTGGGGTACACTTAAAACTCAAAAGAGCCCCAATCATCTGTTTCCGCTAGAAGAGCGTATCGAAACAAGGGTAAAGTTGCCGCGAGGCGGCAATCGAGATTTCGGCACTATGAATCAGGCACGTTTCATCACTTTGGCAAGACCTTCGGGTCGACAATCTAAACGCACCGTCGTTTGGGTATTGAGTCTCGTGCTGTCAATTTTATTTAATGTGTCCTCAGTCGCCGAAGGTATGGCGCATAATTCTCACGCTCACACGCCTGCTGCAGAGCTTTCTGAACATTCATCGCATAGCAGCCTGGAAGCGCACGGCAGCCATCACATGATGCAGTCGGAGGAGCAGCAGAGCAATCTCGACGCGGAATGCGCTTGCGACGATATTTGCTGCTTTAGTGCGGCCAGTCTCAATCAGGTTGCCTCACTGCTCCATTCGCCAATCACGGAGGGCGATCTCGCCAGCCGAGTGCGCGACTATCATTCTATAACGCTCGATCTACTGCTCCCTCCACCCAATTTCTCCTAGAGCTTAATTTCTCGAGATTTGTCTCGTGATTGCGCTCGGCCGAAAGGCGAGTGAACCCTGTTCAATGGAGAAAACTGTGAAATTATCTACTATCCGTAAACGGCGAGGGATATTCAGCGCTGGACTAATGATGACGGCATTGCTGCTAGGTTCAGCCCAAGCCAAAGTCGTCGAATACGACCTAACTATCGACACGCTAGGTACCACGATCGCCGGGGCCACTGTTGATTCTCTCGCCATCGATGGCCAAATTCCCGCGCCCACGCTGCGAGCGACCTTGGGCGATACCCTGCGTGTGACGTTCCGTAACCGCTTAAAGGTTCCTGCATCTATTCACTGGCATGGGCTTCTCTTGCCCGGGGATCAAGACGGCGTTCCGTACCTCAATACCGCACCCATTTTGCCTGAGCAGAGTTTTACCTATAACTTTCCGATAATTCAGGCGGGCACATTCTGGTATCACTCGCACACTGATATGCAGATACAGAGAGGCGTTTACGGCTCGATAGTCCTGGCCGAGTCAACGGCGCACGACGCTCACGGTGGGCATGCAAGCGCACTGCAGGAGGAAGTTATTCTGTTTTCGGATTGGACTAACGAGTCTCCCACGCGCGTGCTCGAAAACCTGAAAAAAGATGATGATTACTATGCTTTTAAGAAAAATAATGTGCAGTCGTGGGACAAAGTGATTGCCGGCGGTCAGCCGACGCTACAGGCGAGGTTTAACCAGAGCCTCACACGTATGGGACCCATGGATCTTGCCGATGTGGCCTACGACGCGTTCCTCGCCAATGGTGAGGAAATAGCGCAGATCGACGTAAAGACTCAGTCGGCCAGCGAGATGAAACTGCGGTTAATCAACGGGTCTACCTCTAGCTATTTCGATGTTGAGTATGCCGGCGGGTTGATGAGAATCGTCGCGGCTGATGGGCAACCTGTGGCGCCTATCAATGTAAAACGCCTCCGGATGGCAACCGCCGAGACTTACGATGTCATAGTGCCGCTGATTAAGGGTAAAGCGTTTGAAATGCGGGCGACCTCATTCGATGGAAGTGGATATAGCAGCACGTTTATTGGAGAAGGCGAGCGTGTCGCAGCGCCGACAATCCCGAGGCCCAATTTATTACTGCAGGGGCACGCGATGCATAGTGCCGGTGACGCATCGACTGAGCACTCGATGGACCATCCGGCAGGTCACTCGATGGATCACTCTGCAGATCACTCGATGGACCACTCTACAGATCACTCGATGGACCACTCGACAGGGCACTCAACAAATCACGCTGTGAATGTACCTGAAGCAAACAGCGACCATAGCGCACACAAAATGCCCGCAACGAGTGTTGCTCATTCGCAGCACGATAGCCATGCGCCGCCGGTGGCGCAGCATGAGTCTGCTGTGACTAAGGTGAAAACCATTGATCACCTGACGAGCTATGAATCGCTTCTCTCACTTGTGGACACAACGCTACCAGCCGATCGACCAACGCGTGTTGTGGCGCTCGAACTCACTGGCAATATGCAGCGCTATGTGTGGAGTTTTAATGGCCTTACGCAGCGAGAGGACCCGAGGCTTAGCGTTGAGGCGGGCGACAATGTGCGCCTCGAATTAAGCAACTCGACGATGATGCATCATCCGATCCATCTTCATGGTCATTTCTTTCGGGTAATAAACGGACAAGGAGAGCGGAGTCCGCTCAAGCATACGGTCGATGTACCACCCATGGGGCGCGTTGTGATTGAATTTGCGGCGAGCGAAGATCAAGACTGGCTCTTTCACTGCCACAATCAGTATCACATGAAATCTGGCATGAATCGGGTGATTAGCTATGTCGATTCGTCGCAGCTCGACGCTGCTATGGAACAAGCTATTTTGCCAATGCGGCGCTGGTATTCGCGAAATTCCCTTCGCGCTCAACGCAACGTTCTGGGCATAGACTATTCGATTATGGATGAGAGGCATTCGTTTCTGGTTGAGGCGGATCATGCGCTTGAAACGGCGCGAGATAATTTCGAACTACGAACATCCTATAGCTATCAGCTCAGCCGTTTCACCGCACCATTCGTCAGTATGGAGCGACGTCGGCACGAAGATGGCGAACAAGACACGCGCGTATTCGCCGGCTTGCGTATGACGCTACCGCTGTTCATCGACAGCGAAATCGGCATTGATGATGCCGGTGACGCGCGCATTGAGCTAGGGTCAGGTCTGCAGCTTACTCGCCGATTCGTACTCGACTGGCGCTGGAATACTGACGAAGAATATCGCCTAGGCGTGGGCTTTAATTTAAGCAAACGCACCGCGATCGTCTTTGGTAAAGACTCAGATTTTGGTACTGGCTTTGGCGTGAGCTATTTGTTTTAGGCAGTCGGTCGTGCCGCTGCTGTGTTCCAGATTTTGAGAAAACAAGTATATCTGCTGCCTGCTGCCTTTGGGATAGTAAACAAGGTGATCCTTGGCGCGGAGGGCGTTGGAGACAACGCCTCCGATATCTATGACCTCCGACTTGAGCGCAGGCGAGGCGAACAGTGCCTCTTAATCATCGTCGGCAAGAGACGCATTCGCTAGCTCTTCATTCAAGGCTGTGTTCAACGCGGACTTAGCCGCTGCTCGGTCGGCGGCGGCCTCGGCAAACACCGACTCGAAGAACGCAAGGGTTGCGATGCTTGTGATTATCTGCTGCTCCCCCGGATGCAGCGCCTTCTCGGTGTGGCGGATCTCGCAGACTTGGGGCGCGTCCACATCTACGACGATGCCATCGTCTTCGCCGCCGAGCAGTAGCACAGTGTCATTAGGGTCGGTGTCGAGGTTCGCGAGCACCGCTTGGCAGCCGAGATCGTCCGGGTGATGCATGAAGCGGAACATAGGGTCGGCGACGCCTGCAAAGCCAAGGTGCGTGCCGCCTCGAATTGATGCGAGCTGTGCGCCGGGAATTAGTTCGGGAATTGGCGCGGCGTTTGCGTCAAAGTTTATTAGAAAATCCAATGTCCCGGCGATCATCAAGAAAGGCACGTCGGTGGTGGAGAAAAACTGAGAAGTCATCCCCACTGTGGGGCCAGCGATAGATACAGCCGCGGCGACACGAGGATCGCGCAGGCGAGGGTGGTAGGTGGCGAGCTCGGTCGTGAGGCCTCCTAGCGAATAGCCCATCAGGCCGATGCGCTGAGAATCGATCGTGCCATCGAAAGGCTTATCGGCGCCATTGAGCGCGAGCATCGAGTCAATCAGGAAGCTCACGTCCTCGGGCTGATTTAAAACATCGACGGAGTTCGGTCTGCCGGGCGCGCCTCCATAGGTTAAAGGATAGTCCGCAGCGGCGACCACATAGCCGTGGCTCGCCAGTTGTTCGGCAACATAGCTCAGGTCGTTGCGTGCGGAGGTGAAGCCGTGGCTGTGAATGACTAGAGGGTGCGCGCTGTCCGCACCTATCGGGAACCAGAGCGTGGTGTTAAACGTGCGCTTAGTGTCGCCTGCGTAGTCGCGGTTGACCGCCGTGGGACGGCTTGTATCAACAAAAACCATCTCCTGCACGCCTACATCAAAGGCGCCTGGCTTCAGGAATTCGGCCGCTACTGAGCCTTCGGGAGGCTGGGAGGGATTAGTGGCGAGATAGACGATCGCGCCGCCCAAAAACAAGACGCCCACAAGGGCGCTCAGACCAAGGGCAATTTTACGTAGCATATTGATTTTCCCTGTAAATTTTCATCATTTTCTCGGAATCGCCGAACAAAGTAAATGCTCTATCATTTTGGTCTGAAAGCGGAATTAGCTGTTCTGTAGAAGTGAGTTAAAAAACTCGGGGACTCGAGTTGCCGCTGGCCCTAGCACTACCTCGTCGAATCCCGAGCGGGTGTCTTCAAGGTTAATCTCCACCGTGTGTGCGCCGGCATAGCGTGCGAGCTGTCCAAACCCTGCTGCAGGATAAACATTCCCCGAGGTGCCAATCGAAATGAAGAGGTCGCAGCGGGTAAGGGCGGCTTCGATCACATTCATGTGACACGGCATTTCGCCAAACCAGACGATATGGGGTCGCAAATTCCCCCTCTGCTGGCAACAGCGGCAAACTGAGTCGAATCCAAGGTCTTCGCGCCACTCAAAGATGAGCCCACTGTTAAGGCAGCGGCTTTTCAGTAACTCCCCATGCATATGACAGAGCGATTCTGAGCCGGCGCGTTCGTGGAGGTTATCTACGTTCTGGGTGACTAGGAGAAATTCGCCCCCGGCTTGCACGAAGTTGTGCTCGAATCTTGCGAGCGCGCTGTGGGCGGCGTTGGGTTTTATGGCTGGGGACTGTAACTGGCGTCTGCGTTGATTATAGAAATCGTAAACAAGGGTTGGGTTGCGGGCAAAGCCTTCGGGCGAGGCAACATCTTCGATGCGGTGCTCTTCCCATAGCCCGTCGCTTGCGCGGAAGGTTCGTATACCCGACTCGGCGGAAATACCGGCGCCGGTCAAGACGACAACCGATCTAGGTGCGCGCGAAAGGGCGTTACTGTAGTGCATTAAGTAGCCTAGTTAATCTGAGTCTTGTGAGTATAATCCATCGGCTGAATCACCAAGGAGATTAAGATGACAACCGACACAAAAAAGCCTTTCCCGAAGGTTGGCAATCTCGCGCCGGCATTTACTTTGCTAAATCAGGCCGGTGAGAAAATTAGTCTGAAGGACTTCAGGGGCAAGTCACACGTGGTGTTGTACTTCTATCCCAAAGCGATGACGCCCGGCTGCACGGTGCAGGCCTGCGGCTTAAGAGACACGCAGAAAGCGCTCGCCAAATTGGGTGCGTTAGCGATTGGCATCAGCCCAGACCCGCCTGCGCGTCTGGCAAAGTTCGAGGAAAAGCACGAGCTCAATTTTCAACTTTTGTCCGATGAAGATCACGCGGTAGCCGACGCTTACGGCGCCTGGGGGCTGAAAAAGTTTATGGGTAAAGAATTCATGGGGATCCTGCGCACAACGTTTATCATCGATAAACAGGGGCGTTTGGCGCAGGTGATGGACAAGGTGAAGACCAAGTCACATCACGACGATGTCCTCGCTTTGCTCGCGGAGCTCGACGCTTGATGCGCCAGGTTGTTGAATTAAATGTCCGAGACTATGTTGCCGCAGACGAGGCCGTTGCCAAGGCGAATGCAGCAGAACGTGAACCGCTTCTGGTGCTGCATGGGCTATTTGGTCATCAAGGCAATTGGGGGCTGCATAGCAAGGCGCTTGCCGAACGCTATCGTGTGATTGGCATCGATCTGCGCAATCATGGCGAGTCGCCGCACGCACCCGAACTCGATTATCAGGCGATGGCGGAGGACGTCCGCCTGCTTATCGAGACTCATGCGCTCGGCGCCTGCACAGTGCTTGGCCATTCAATGGGTGGCAAGGTCGCGATGCAGCTAGCGCTGAGCTATCCCGCTCTTGTTAAGCGCCTAATCATCGTTGACATTGCGCCGGTGGCCTATCAGAGCATGGGGCCAGGCCACCATCGCGTTATAGAGGGCATGATGACGCTGGATCTGACGACGGCAGTCAATAGAGCCGATGCCGAGGCCCATCTAGCGCAACATATCGAAGACGAGGCGACGCTTAAATTCATTATGACGAACCTCACGCGCGCTGAGGGTGGTGGGCTGCGCTGGAAATTAAACGTGGCTGCAATAAAAGACCAATACGATCGACTCCGCGAGAAGCCCGAGGGCGATGCGCCATTCGACAAACCGGTGCTGTTCGTCAAGGGCAGCGAATCAGGTTATATCGGCGCAGAGCACGAGCCGGAAATACTCGCCTTATTTCCGCAGGCGTCGGTTAAAATTGTTATGGAAGCTGGGCATTGGGTGCATGCAGACAAGCCGCAGGCGTTTCAGAAGATTGTGTTCGATTTTCTAGAGGCGACGGATGCATAAATTTGTTCTTAACTCTTGTGCGGCTTTCCCATTATAAGTGAGTAGATTGATGACTGTATTGAGTGTCAACGTAAACAAAATTGCGCTGCTAAGAAACTCACGTGGGCGTGATTTTCCCAGTGTAATAGCTTTCGCAAAGCGCGTAATTGGCTTGGGTGTTAAGGGTATTACCGTGCATCCTCGCCCGGACGAGCGTCATATTACGCGCCGCGATATTCGCGAACTCACTTCATTTCTCGCCGACTACCCGGGCGTCGAATTTAATATCGAGGGCTATCCTAGCGAAGAGTTCATGGAGCTTGTACTCAACGCTAAGCCCGACCAGTGCACGCTCGTCCCCGACGCCCCAGATCAGCTGACGTCTGATCATGGCTGGGACATCAGTGCGCACGAAAGCCTTCTGTCGAATGTCTTAGCGAGGCTTCGCGATGCTGATATTCGTAGCAGTATTTTCCTAGACCCCGATGTCGAGATGGTCGAGCGCGTGCCGAGTGTTGGAGCCGACCGAATTGAGCTTTACACTGAAAGCTACGCGCAGGCGTTCGATAGCGAGTCGCAGGACACCGTTCTCGAGAAGTATCGCGCAGCGGCGCTGCGTGCGACGCAGCTTGGACTCGGCCTCAATGCGGGTCACGATCTGGATCTTGCCAACCTTGGCGAGTTTTTAACTATCCCTTCCATTCTTGAAGTATCTATTGGACACGCATTAATAGTGGAGTCTCTTGATCAGGGTGTCGATAAGGTAATAGCGCGCTATCTTGCGCTGTGTGCAGAGGCTGCATAAGGCTCGTTGCCCCGCAGGAGATGCGCTGAACGAACCTGCCTGCACTCGGGCGCGACACCTACCTAGCTTAAGGATTCCATGCCAGATATTTCAAGACACGGTGTTATCGAGAAAGCCTCGGGGCCGTTGACGCCGCCTGAGCCGGGCGCGAGTTCTGGTTTCTATTATGGTTACTGGATAATCCTCGCCGGTTTTGTCACCCAGTTCATCTCGGTGGGCATGGCGAACTATGTCGTGGGTGCCTTCATGATCCCGATGACCGAGGAGTTCGGCTGGAGTCGCGCTGAGTTTTCGGCGTCGCGCTCCGTCGGCCAGATGGTCATGGCGTTCACCGGATTTTTAATCGGAGCGCAAATTGATAAGCATGGCGGGCGCCGTTTTATTCTCATCGGTGGAAGTCTGCTCGTCGCCGCGCTATTCGGACTGAGCAAAGTGCAGACACTTACGCACTGGCTAGTGCTGAACGGGCTTGTGTTGACCGCAGGCGCTGCGATGGTGGGCAATCTCGTTGTTAACGTGACGTTGGGTAAGTGGTTTGTCGAGCGCCGAGGCCGCGCGGTCGCTCTCGCCGGCATGGGCATTTCGCTCTCGGGCATTGTACTACCGATTCTCGCGACCTATTTTGTCGATTCCTTTGGCTGGCGCACGTCTTGGCAGCTACTAGCACTACTCGCCGGTGTGATGACATTACCCATGGCATTCGTCGTACGGCGCGCGCCTGAGGACTTCGGTTGGCACCCCGATGGCATTTCGCCAGACCAGATTTCGGCTGGGCAGGGCGAAGCGGCGAGCGCAGACTTCGCCAACTCTATGACCCGCGCGCAGGCGATGCGCACCTCAACCTTCTACACGCTAGTGCTGGCCTTCGGTCTGTTCCAGATCTCAATTACAGTCATGCTTCTCCAAACAATTCCCTTGATGACCGACGCGGGCTACTCCCGCTTTATAGCCTCGAGCATGATTTCACTCGCATCGATCCCTGCTTTTTTGAGCAAGCCTGTTTGGGGTATTTTAATTGATCGGTACAGCCCCAAAAAGCTAGCGGCAATCGGCGCGGCGCTGACTGGTGGTGCGGTGCTGGTTATCGTTTATAGCGTCGCTACACGTTTTGATGCGCTTGTGTACTCTGGGTTCATCATGATGGGGTTTGGCTGGGGCGGTCTGTTGCCGCTTCAGGAAGTGATCTGGGCGACCACGTTCGGGCGCCGCTACCTCGGCTCGGTTCGCTCGACTGCGCTCCCGTTTGTGCTCGGTATGGCAGCGTTGGGCCCTGTGCTTGTCGCATATTATTACGACCAAGTCGGCAACTATGACCTCGCACTGGTTGCGATTGCGGTATGCAATATGGGATCGGCGCTAATGCTGTATCGAATCAAAGATAGGCTGCCGCGGAGCTAGCCAGGCCATCGGCCTTGCTAAGAATTTTCTGGGTTGTGTACATGCAATTGATCGAGCGCGAACGGTACTTTGATTCAGAGTATCACCCTCGTTGCTTACGCTAAAAGTCGTCTGCGCTCATTGCCTCGCGCAGGACCGGCCAGACATTGTTGAGTATCATTGACTGCGCCTCGGCCTTCGGATGGATGCCGTCCGCCTGCATCAGCTCTGGCTGCTGTGGTATGCCGTCGATGAGAAAGGGGATGAGGTAAAGGTCGAATTCCTCGGCTAATTCGGCGTATTGCGCGTAAAACGGCTCGGTGTAGCGTGGGCCGTAATTCGGTGGGATTTGCATGCCAGCAATTAATACCGTTGCGCCGCTCGCCTTTGAGAGAGTGATCATCTCGGTAAGGTTTTCACGCATCAGCGCCAGCGGTAATCCACGCAGGCCGTCGTTACCCCCAAGCTCTATTAAGACATAAGCCGGAGCGTAGCGCTGCAACAGGCTCGGCAGTCGAGCGCGGCCGCCTGTAGTTGTTTCGCCGCTCACGCTGCCGTTGATCACCTGAATCTTGCTGTTTTCCTGCTTGAGTCGCTCAGCGAGCAGCGTCACCCAGCCCTCGTCTTCACCTATGCCGTAGGCTGCACTTAAGCTGTCGCCGAATACAAGAATGCTCGGCTGAGTGGGAGCCTGTGAGGAGGGGCTCTCTTGCGCAAAAGCAACTGACGTCTGCATCAAAAGTAATGCAGCGTAGACTACTGAAATAAAAGCTTTAATCATCGATAGAACAGTTCTCGTGGCGTAAATTTACGAAGATCAAGGAAACTACGCTCAGAATACCTCAGTGGTCTTTTAGGGGTAAGTCTTTCTCGGCAAACTGCCAAGCTTGATCTAGCGTTATACTTGGTTAACGAAACCTTATCACCGCTCGTGTTACAACGCCCGCGTAGTTACACTCTACGCTTGCAACTGAATTGCTTGGCTGCGGGATATCGGTAACGTGACGCTAGAGCTAGCGCGGTAGCGCAGCATCACCAAAGACAGGGACGACAATGAACATGATAGAGATTCGCGGGCTGACTAAGAGCGTGACGACCAGTGAGGGTGTCTTGACGATCCTTAAGTCGGTCGATTTAAGTATCGCGGAGGCCGAGACTGTCGCCATAGTAGGTGCTTCGGGCTCAGGCAAGTCTACGCTGCTAGGGCTTATGGCGGGTCTCGACGCGGCGACCAGTGGCGACGTATGGCTCGGTGGACACAGTCTGGCGGCGATGGATGAGGAGCAGCGTGCAGTGCTACGCGGTCAGATTGTCGGGTTTGTTTTTCAGTCTTTTCAATTACTGCCCAGCCTAACTGCCCTAGAGAATGTGATGTTACCGATCGAGCTAAAGGGCGATGCACAGGCACGTGCTAAAGCAACTGCGCTTCTTGAGCGAGTTGGTCTCGCCGAGCGCATCACTCACTACCCTAATCAGCTTTCGGGCGGCGAGCAGCAGCGCGTGGCAATAGCGCGCGCTTTTGCGACCGAGGCCAAAATCCTATTTGCCGACGAGCCCACCGGCAATCTTGACACTGCCACAGGCACGAAGATCGTCGAACTTATTTTTGATCTCAATAAAGAGTTTTCGACAACGCTGGTATTAGTGACCCACGACGAACGCCTTGCGCAGCGCTGCGGTCGCATCGTCCGGTTGATCGCCGGCGGGATCGAGAGTGATTCAGGGTCGCCGAGTGTGGCACTTTCCATGAGTGCAAGCGCGGAGTCTGCGAGTGTCTAATTCACCCATGCCTTCGTCTCAGTCGCCAATTCAAAACAACCGCAGTGCTGGTTTTTCAGGTCAGTCCTCGCCGCAGCGGCTCACCGACGGCAGTAAAAGTTGGTCGACACTCATAGGTCTTGCTTCACGACTGTTGTGGCGCGACTGGCTGAGCGGTGAACTGCGTCTTTTGTTCCTTGCCTTAGTGATGGCAGTGACCTCGGTGAGCGGCATTGCGCTATTTACCGATCGCCTGGAGAAAGCGCTTCTGCTCGAGTCGGCGAACATGCTCGCCGCTGACCGTGTTCTCGGTAGCGGCAAGGCGCTACCCGACGAGATTCTAAACGAAGCGCAGTCGCGCGGCTTGCGCACGGCGCGCACGCTGTCGTTTACCTCGATGGCATTCTCCGATACCGGCAATATGCTCGTTAGCGCGAAAGCGGTTAGCGATGCCTATCCGCTTCGCGGCGATGTCATTATCGCCGATGCCCCGTTTATTCGTGGTGAGCCGATTCAAAGCGGTCCGCAGCCGGGTGAGGTGTGGCTGGAATCCCGCGCGCTGCCTGCGCTCGGGCTGGACGTCGGCGACAGTGTCTATGTTGGAGAAGCGGAACTCACAGTCAGCAAAATAATTATCGCGGAGCCCGACAGATCCGGCGGTGGCATGGTCGACAACGCTGGCCCGCGTCTAATGCTTCATATGGATGACGTTGCCAAGACCAATGTTGTGCAGCTTGGAAGCCGCGTGAGCTACCGTTTCCTATTTGCAGCCGAGGAACTATTGGCTCTCGACGACTTCGAAACATGGGTCGACACCGAATACGAGGGCGAGTATCGCCTTCGCGACGTGCGAGACGAAAGTGAAGAAGTTAGCGAAGCGCTGAGTCGTGCTGAGTCGTTTTTGCTTCTGGGCTCGCTATTTGCCGTGCTCCTTGCCGGCGTAGCTATAGCACTAACCGCCAAGCGCTACTCCGAACGCCACTATGACTACGTGGCGATTCTCAAGACCTTCGGCTGTACCTCACCGCAAATCGGCTTTATCTATTTGTGGATACAGGCGCTGCTTGCGATTGTCGCCGTGCTGGTCGGCAGTGTTTTAGGGTGGGGTGTCCACCACGTGATTCTGCGGGCGCTGCAAACGGTGATCACTGTCGATCTTCCCGCTGCGGGGTTCGAGCCTTTCATCGTGGGGGCAATGACGGCTGTAATCTGCCTGCTGTCGTTCGCATTGCCGCCGCTTCTGGCTCTGCGAGAAACGCCGCCGCTGCGCGTGTTACGAAAAGATATTAGCCAGCAAAAAGTGGGTGCCAATGTGCCGTATATTTTCGGCGTTGGTGGCACGATCGGGCTCGTCTACTGGTATAGCCAAGACGCGGTGCTGACGTCGGTCCTCGTCGTTGCAGTCGCCAGCATCGCCGTTCTTCTGTCGGGGCTCTCATTATTGCTGTTGAACTCGAGCAGCGCGGTGGGCATGCGCGCCGGCAGTGCGTGGAAGCTTGCGATGAGCGCGGCGCGTCGCAGGCGAAAGCAAAATGTCTTACAAGTGATGGTGTTTTCGGTAACGATAATGTCTCTGCTTATCTTAGGCCTACTGCGTACTGATCTCATTTCTGACTGGCAGGCGCAGCTTCCTGAGAATACGCCAAATCACTTCATGATGAATATCTCTCAGCCACAGATCGCTGGCATAGAAGCGTTTTTCGACGAAAATGGCGTGCAGGGGAATGCGTTCTATCCACTTATCAGTGCGCGCGTAACCAAGATAAATGGTGCGACGCCAGATCCGCAGGACGAGCTTGAATCTGATGCCGAGCGTGGCACGCTGGCCGGCGGTGGCGATGACACCGAGGAAGACGCCGCGAAGGGTGCCGCGCGCGTAGGCCTTTCAGTGGGTTACGGGCAGGGCGAGGCCAATGCAGCCAGTGCCACTCCTACAGCAGGTTCAAGCGAGCTGGCAAGTGAAGGCGAAGCAGGTGATGAGGCCGAAGAGGGCGAAGTCGGTGGACGCCTGAGCAGGCGTCAGGTCACCTGGGCGCAGGAACTCCCAGCGGATAACCGTGTCACCGGCGGCGAGTGGTGGGGTGAGGCGGTCGAAGCGGGGTTTGTGTCGATCGAGCAAGACTATGCCGACTGGCTAGATATCGAGTTAGGTGATGTGATCGAGTTCGAGATCAACGCGCAGACGGTTAGCGCTGAGGTGAGTAGTTTCCGCAGCGTACGCTGGGACAATATGCAGCCGAATTTCTTTATCATTTTCTCGCCCGGCACAATCGATCATCTGGGCGCGACGTTCTTGTCGACCGCACTGATGGAGAGAGAGCAGAAAATATTGCTCAACGAATTAGTGCAGCGTTTCCCAACGATCGTTGTGATCGAAATCGACGCGCTGATCGAGCAAATACAAAATATCATCGCGCAGGTGACCTCGGCGATCGAGCTTATTTCAGTCTTGGTGCTGGTGTGCGGTGCGCTTGTGCTACTCGCCTGCGTTAATGCCACGCTCGACGAGCGCTTTTACGAAAACGCGATTCTGCGCACTCTTGGCGCCGGTAAGCGGCTAATTATGACGAGCTTACTAATCGAGTTTGCCAGTATTGGTCTTATGGCGGGACTAGTGGCGACGCTCGGTGCAGAGGCGAGTCTGTATTATCTGCAGGAGCAAGTGTTCGAGCAGGAGTTTAATCTTCACTACTGGGTTTGGATCGCGGGGCCGCTCGCCGGCATGATAATAATCGCAGGGCTTGGTATTAATTCGACACGCGGCGTTGTAAATATAAGCCCGTTAAATGTGCTTAGACGACTAGCTTAGGGCTGATTGAGGAGGATCAACCGATGCACAAAATGTTATCAGGCTTTCGAAATTGGTCTGTCGCATCTAGCAAAAGACGTCAGTTAGCTACGCGATACTGTGTTTTTATTGTCACTCTATTTACCGCAGCGATGGGCAATGCTTTGCCACTGGATTCTGTGACCTCGAGCGAATGCGTGCGCGGCGACTGTGAGAACGGCAGCGGAACACTCGAGCTGAAAACTGAGTTCGGCAAGGGGTTTTATCGCGGCGAATTTTTAGGCGGTGAGTTTCACGGCAAGGGTCGACTCGAGATACCCGTGTCGTTTCTCGAAAAATCTGTTTATGTCGGGAGTTGGGAAAAAGGACTCCGCAGCGGTCGAGGAACTTATTGGAATGGCGATGGCAAGCTCTATATCGGAGAATGGCAAGACGATAAGCGCAATGGCCATGGCTCTTATTTCTTCGGCCTGCCACGCTGGGAAGAGAATCAACACTCCGAATACTGGCTAAGCCAGAACACGGAAAACTACACGGGTAATTTCGTTAACGACCATTACCAGGGTGAGGGGACCTATCGCTGGCCCAATGGGCAGCGCTACGAAGGGCGTTTTTTCGCCAGTAAAAAGCATGGCCCGGGCACATTTTTTTATGCGACCGGCACTCGGCGCAATCAGGTATGGGAATACGGTCAGTTTGTCATGTAGGCAGAGAAGGATTTAGGGCGACAATGGATTTACACGATCTCAGACGCGAGTATTTAATGGGGGAGCTACGCAGTGCTGATCTTAGCGATGATCCTCATGATCAGTTTGCTAAGTGGATGCAGCAGGCATTTGACATGGAGGTTGTGGATCCGCCGGCTATGACAATCGCGACAGTGGATGCCAGCGGCATGCCGAGCCAGCGCATTGTGCTGCTCAAGCACTTTGACGCTAAGGGCTTCGTTTTTTATACCAGCTATGCCAGCCACAAGGGGCGCGACCTCGAGTCGAATCCTAACATTAGTCTTCACTTTCCTTGGCACAGTGTTGAGCGTCAGGTGCGGATTAGCGGCGTAGCCGAGCGGCTCAGCGTAGAGGACTCGCAGCGCTATTTTCATAGCCGGCCACGCGGCAGTCAGCTCGCAGCCGCGGTGTCACCGCAAAGTCAGGTGGTTGAGTCGCGGGAGGTGCTAGAGGCGGCGTTCGCTGAGCTCGATAAGCTCACAGAGGGAGCGGAAGTTCCCTGCCCCTCGACGTGGGGTGGTTATAGGGTAAAGGCGTCGCAAATTGAATTTTGGCAGGGTGGCGCTAACCGCCTGCACAATCGTTTTCGCTACGCGCGAGAGGGATCGAGCTGGAGAATCGAGAGACTTGCACCCTAACTCTCTCAGCCGCGCCACGCTTTTAGCTTTTTCTTTTCGAGCACTTTTTTTAGGCGCGCATACTGCGGTAGGCCATTTTTATATTCGGGGTAGTCTTCGCCCTTAATCAGTGGCGCGAAATACTCGCGCGCCGCGTCGGTAATGTGAAAACCATCGCGGCTTATGTAATTGCGTGGCATCATTTTTTCGACGTTGGCGACGTCGGACAGCTTAGCCTCGCCGATGCTCCAGCTGTATTTTTTGCCTTTTCCACGAATAATCGCGGGCATGACCGCTGTCTTGCCTGCGAGTGCAAAGTCAACGGCCGCAGCCCCTACTGCATAAGCCTGTTCGACATCAGTGGCAGACGCGATATGCCGCGCTGAGCGCTGCAGGTAGTCTGCTACCGCCCAGTGGTATTTGTAGCCAAGCTCTGCTTTGATCATGTCGGCAATGAATGGAGCGACTCCGCCGAGCTGCGCGTGACCAAAGGCATCTTTGCCTCCAGCTTCGGCGAGAAAACTGCCGTCGGCATTCTGAACACCTTCAGAGACAACTACTGCACAATAGCCGAACTTCTTTACGCAGCTCTTAACTTTTTTTAGAAACTTCTCGCGATTGAACGCGATCTCGGGGAAAAGAATGATGTGCGGTGCATCGCCCTCTTGCTCTGAGGCAAGGCCAGCGGCGCCAGCAATCCAGCCGGCGTGGCGACCCATCACCTCCATCACAAATACTTTAGTCGAGCTCGCACACATCGATGCAACATCGAGTCCGGCCTCACGAATCGAAACCGCGACATACTTTGCTACAGAGCCGAAGCCTGGGCAGTTGTCGGTGATAGGAAGATCATTATCGACAGTTTTTGGCACGCCCACGCACGTGATCGGATAGCCTTTGTCGATGGACAACTGGGCAAATTTATTCGCGGTGTCCTGTGAATCGCCGCCGCCGTTGTAGAGAAAATAACGAATGTTATGCGCTTTAAACACCTCCATGAGGCGCTCGTATTCGCGCGCATTCTCTTCGAATGATTTGAGCTTGTAGCGGCAAGAGCCGAAGGCGCCGGCAGGCGTAGAGCGCAGGGCGGCAATCGTTTTTGCAGACTCTTTGTTGGTGTCGATGAGTTCTTCATGCAGAGCGCCGACGATGCCATTAAGTCCTGCATAGACCTTCCCTATTTTGTCTTTGTGCTTACGCGCGGTTTCGATAACACCGCAGGCACTCGCGTTAATTACAGCGGTGACACCGCCGGACTGGGCGTAGAAAAGATTGGCCTTGCTCATGATTGGGTGCTCACGTTTGACTAGTTATTAGCAGCGCTTCCTGCTGCCGGCGCATGAATGGCATCCAAAATTGCCATTACTCAGCGCCTCGCAGTTTACTCGTTGGTGCGCCTCGCCGCAATTTGAGCTGTTTTCACTAACGAGGCGATGGCATCTGGCGCTTATCTCGAACGCGAATTTTCGCGAGAAATTTAGGTAGCATTACCACAGGCAAGCCTCATGCTTGCCTGTCACTTGCGATTAATGCACCATCGCAGCCCTGTTTTAGTAAAAATTGAGCACAGCTCATTTAGGATATGCAGTGAAATTGATTATTGGAATGTCGGGGGCGAGTGGTGCCATCTACGGTATTCGACTTTTAGAGGTGTTGAAAGACATTGCCGATGTAGAGACGCACCTAGTCATGTCGGACTCTGCCAAATTAAACATCGCCGTCGAAACTGACTTCAGCGCAAAGGAGGTAGAGGCACTGGCAGATCGCGTGCATTCCAATAAGGATATCGGTGCGAGTATCGCAAGCGGTTCTTTCCGAGCCGACGGCATGGTTATCGCGCCGTGTGCGATTAAGACACTTTCGGCGATCGCTAATTCCTATGCCGATTCGCTCATAGTACGTGCGGCTGATGTGATACTTAAAGAACGCAGGCGGTTAGTGCTAGTGCCCCGAGAAACACCTCTCCATATGGGACATTGCGAGTTGCTGCTAAAGGCAAGTCAGCTCGGGGCGATAATCGCGCCTCCAATGCCTGCGCATTACATTAAACCTCAAACGATCGACGATCTCGTCAACCATCACGTCGGACGGGTGCTTGATCTTTTTGATATCGATCCAGGTCTCGTAAAGCGATGGCAGGGTGTGCAGCAGGCAGTCGCTGACGCAAAATAGACACTCTTTGGACGAATAGCTAAATAAGGCGCGGGAGTTTTCATGGCAGCAAACCTTTTCGACCTACGCGGTAAAGTCGCGCTGATCACGGGTGGTAACAGTGGTATCGGCCTCGGTTTCGGCGAGGGGGTAGTAAAGCACGGCGCAAGCGTGTGCATATGGGGAACCAGTGTTGAGAAAAATGCATCGGCGGTTGCCACGCTCTCCGCGCTAGCTGAGGCGAACGGCGATTCGCAGCAAAAGATTCACTCGATTGTCTGCAATGTCGCGGATGAAGCCGCGGTCGAGGCAAGCTTTGCCGAGACTCTCAACGTGTTCGGTCGCGTCGATTCTTGTTTCGCGAATGCAGGCGTCGCGCGCTCTGGCCGCTTCGACGAAACTACGACAGACGACTGGCGCGCGGTGCTCGATGTTAATCTGGATGGGCTCTTCTATACGCTGCGTGCGGCTGCTGGTCATATGCGCGCGCGTGCAGAGGCGGGCGATGCAGGCGGTCGACTCATCGGTACTGCATCTCTCGGCGCGCTAATGGGTATGGCGCGTGTAGAGGCTTACGGCGCGAGCAAGGGAGCTGTTATCTCGATGATGCAGGCGCTGGCAGTCGAGTACGCGCGCTTTGGCGTTACTGCCAACTCTGTGTTGCCCGGGCATATTGAGACCGCGATGACGGCGGATAACTATGCAAACGAGCGATTCGCCAACGCAGTACTACCACGCATACCGATTAGACGCTGGGGCGACCGATCAGATTTCGAGGCAATTGCGGTTTATCTGATGAGTGATGCGAGCAGCTATCATACTGGAGACAGCCTGTTGATCGACGGCGGGTTCTTCATTAACTAGGCAGAGGTTCCTCACGAGAGGCGCGCGAAATAAAAGCTGACGCGAGCCTCTTATTGCTGTACCTTGCGCGCAAGTCGATCAAGGCACCTTATTGCCGTCGACTGTGCTTCTACTGAGTCTAGCTCCCCTTGAGCGCACTTATGCGTCTCTGGCAAGTAAGCTTGCGACCTTTCGAATGCACACCCGTGCACCTTGTCACCTAAGTTATCTGTTGCCGCCTTGCGCGCAGCTAGCCGGCGTTTCGTGCGCAATTCAAACAGATAAATTAGAGATTTTTATGACATTTGCAAACCTCGGCCTGTCCGATTCATTACTCAGCGCCGTCGAAAAGACTGGCTACACTAAGCCAACACCGATTCAAGAAAAAGCGATACCCGTAATCTTGAGCGGTCAAGACGTTATGGCAGCCGCACAGACCGGCACGGGCAAAACGGCTGGATTTACCCTCCCGCTTTTACAGCTACTTAGTGGTGAGACCAATAAAAAACCAGACACGATGCGCGCGTTAATCTTAACGCCTACCCGTGAGCTCGCCGCACAGATTCAAGACAGCATCGAAACCTATGGCACGAATGAGAATCTGCGCTCGGGCGTCGTGTTCGGTGGCGTGAATATCAATCCGCAGAAAACGATGCTGCGCAAAAGCCTCGATATTTTGGTGGCGACGCCGGGTCGCTTGCTTGATCTTCATCAGCAGCGTTCTGTGCATTTTGACAAAGTCGATATTCTTATTCTCGACGAAGCCGATCGCATGCTCGATATGGGCTTTATTCGCGATATTCGAAAGATTTTGGCGCTGCTGCCCAAAAAACGACAGAATCTTATGTTTTCTGCAACTTTCTCAGACGACATTCGCAAGCTGGCAAAAACAATCTGCTATCAACCTGTCGAAATCGACGTTGCGCCGCGCAACTCGACCGTCGAGATTATTACGCAGCGTATGTATCAAGTAGAGAAGCAGCAGAAAGCGCAGCTATTAAGTGCGATTCTTCGTTCTAATACAGCTCAGACACTGGTCTTCAGCAGGACTAAACACGGTGCCAACAACCTTGTTAAAAAGTTGTCCAAAGACGGCATCACGGCCGCGGCGATTCACGGCAACAAGTCGCAGGCTCAGCGCACCAAAGCATTGGACTCGTTCAAGCAAGATTCGATTCAAGTACTCGTAGCAACCGATATTGCTGCACGAGGTATCGATATTCATCAGCTTGAGTCAGTGATCAACTTCGATTTGCCGCATGTACCTGAGGACTATGTACACCGCATCGGTCGGACCGGACGCGCGGGCGCAGGCGGTCTTGCTATCTCTTTAGTCAGCAGCGACGAGCGCAAACAGCTACGCGATATTGAGCGTCTCATCAAAAAGCCTATTCCCAAAGCCGACATGAAAGAGTTCGATCTAACGCCGGTTGCGGGTGCAGAGGACTATGTCGAAGAAGCGCGTCCGCCTAGACAGCCCCGGGGCAACGGTGCGCGTGGAGGTCGTAATGGGCGAAGTGCCGAAGGTGGCGCGACTAGCAGTCGCCGTTCTTCTGGTTCCGCAGCGGGTGATGGGCGGGGTCGCACTCGCTCGCAAGGTGCGGGGCAGTCGCCAGGCCGAACACAGGCCCAAGCTCAGAATCGACGCCCAAACCAAGCAAAGGCGAAACCAGTGCCGCGCGATGAGAACGGTGATCGTGACGGCAACCGAATCGATGCAGACGACAATCGCGGGAATCGCGCTCCTTCTCATGCTGCGAATCCGCGCCCTGCAGGCGGTCGAGGCGCCAATGGCGCGGCAACTGCGCGTTCGTGGCGTCAAGGCTCAAGCGGGCAGCGATCGGTGCCAGCGAAGTCCGAGAGCGGCGGTTCTCTGTGGCAGACGCTTCGTGAAAAGGTTCGTCCTTCTCGCTAGCGATACGTTTCGCGTCTTCGTATTTAGACTAGAGCGATGCGTACTTTTTCAGCAAAGTCCGCTCCATGGGCGTCGGCAATCCATAAAACTGCGTTTTTCCAGCCTGGATTATCGTCGCCGCTCCTCGCGATTAATAAACCCAGGCTTGTAGAGAAGCAGGCCAGTTCGGGATCTGCGACATCCGCGGAGTGTTCGGCGTAGCTCGTGAGCATTTCCTGTTGCCACTTCTCAGCTTCGAGTTCTATTGCTTTCACTTTACCTCTTAGCGCTTCGAAGTCTTCGCGTCGAGAGAAATCGGAGATGCTCACATCCGAAGGCCAGCCCTTCATTTCTGTCCGCAGTGCGCGCAGAGGGGTAATCATTTTCTCTCGCCACGTATCAGAGTGAGCGATGACCTCCTGCATAGCGTCTTTGGTTAAACAGCGAGACTCGGCGGCTAGCCACAAACAGAATAGAACCAGATTAACGTCGAGATTGTGCCTGTTCTGCAAGGTAAGGCAGGCCTCAGGCACACCCGGTTTATCGTAGAGCGAGAGCGAAAAATCCCAGAGGGTCACAGAAATAGTCTCGTTGTCGGGGTTAAAGTAGGTTCGGGTCGGGCTTGTTGGAAAGTTTGCCTACCCAGTGCTGCAATGCTACCCGAGATTCATGTTATAAACACGATACATCCATGAAAGAGGCGGCCCGCGGAGCCGCAGAATTAGGCCCTATGCATATTCATATTTTAGGTATTTGCGGCACCTTTATGGGCAGCCTCGCGATACTTGCTAAGCAACTCGGATTCGAAGTCAGCGGTAGCGATGCAAACGTGTATCCGCCGATGAGTACGCAGCTACAACAGCAGGGCATTCGTCTCTGTGAGGGATTTGACCCCAAGCATCTGCGCCCTGCACCCGATCTCGTGATCATTGGTAATGCGATGTCCCGTGGGAATCCTAGTGTCGAGTACGTGCTCGATCGAGGGATACGTTATACCTCGGGGCCAGAGTGGTTAGCAAAAAATGTGCTACACAGCCGATGGGTGCTCGGGGTTGCGGGCACGCATGGTAAAACGACGACTAGCGCCATGCTTGCGTGGATTCTCGAATACGCGGGAATGAAACCGGGCTATCTGATCGGTGGTGTGACGAATAATCTTCCGGCATCGGCGAGTCTGGGCGACTCTATTTTCTTCGTTGTGGAAGCAGACGAATACGACAGTGCATTTTTCGACAAGCGCTCGAAGTTTATTCACTACGCGCCGCGTACGACAATTTTAAATAACCTCGAATTCGATCACGCAGACATTTTCGATGATCTCGAGGCGATCAAACGTCAGTTTCAGCATCTCGTTCGAACGCTTCCGAGCAACGGGCTTATTCTATCAGGCAGTGGTGAAGAGGCGCTTGAGGATGTTCTCGCGCGGGGTTGCTGGACTCCGCGGCAGAGCTTTGGCGTTGATGCGGTCCCGGCGGATTCGCTTGCGCTGCTTGATGCTGGCGGCGTCTACTGGAATGCCGAACTCAATCGCGATGACGGCAGCCGGTTTTCCTTGTCGAAGATGGGCGTAGGGGGAGAACCTATAGAGTATGTGCAGATCGAGTGGCAGATGACCGGGCGTCACAACGTCAACAATGCTGTGGCTGCGATCGCGGCGGCCCATCATGCAGGCGTTCAGGTGTCGACTGCGGCGGAGGCGCTCAATCATTTCCGTGGCGTAAAACGACGCATGGAGCTTAGAGGTGAGCGTCGTGGTATTCGCGTCTATGATGATTTTGCCCATCACCCGACAGCGATCGAAACAACACTCGAGGGTATGGCGTCACGGATTCATTCTGACCGCAACGGCAAGCCACAGCGGCTGGTTGCCGTGATAGAGCCGGCATCCAACACGATGCGCGCGGGCGTACATCAGGAGACCTTGGTAGCCGCATGCCAATCAGCAGATGAGGTCGTTTGGCGTCGCCCCGCAAACTCCGGTCTCGATTTCGCCGCGCTCGAGGCCAGCAATCCTGTGCCGAGTCGCAGCTTCGATGAGGTCGATGACATTGTGAGCTATCTCGCACAGAGTGCGGTCGAAGGCGATCATATCGTTGTAATGAGCAACGGTGGTTTCGGCGGCATACACGACAAACTACTGCGGGCGCTTCGACGTTAAGCTGAGCCCGCGCGTCACCTCAGGATCAAGCTCTATGTCTTTCGCGAAGTTAGAAGACGTCATCACCATACCCCTTTTCCCACTCCGAATCGTGCTGTTTCCCGCCGGCAGACATGATCTGCAGATTTTCGAGCGGCGCTACATCGATATGGTCACTGAGAGCCTCAAGTCAGGCACGCCTTTTGGTATTTGCTCGATTGAGTCGGGAACCGGCGAGCGTGCGGCGGGCACGCAGCACAGCGTTAATCGCATAGGGACACTTGCCCGCATCATCGATTGGAACCAACTTGAAAACGGTCTGCTCGGTATTACCATCGAAGGCACAACTAAATTCCGTGTCGAAGATTGTTGGGAGGCGGACTCTGATCTATTGATGGCAAAGGTTGTGTTAAGCGAACGCGATACGATAGATAGCGAGCCTGTGGCCTACGGAGATGACTTTGGTGAGCTAGTCGAGGTGCTTCGGGGGTTAGAGGAACACCCGCTCGTTGCCGAGAAGAATTTCGCTATCGAGTACGATAATCTCTGGCACCTTGGTTGGCATCTTAGCGAGCTCATACCGATGAGCGAGAATAGTCGGCAGGCGCTGCTTGAGCTAGACGACCCTTGGGCGCGCGCCGAAAGCCTTATGCAGTTACTCAAGGATTTATCAGGTGAAGATTAATCCCACTGTGGCGTGCTTATGCTAGCAAAGTTCATCAATACAAACGGCTGGGGATCGCAAGAATGGCTCGCGGCGGTCCTTTTAGCGTTTATCTTCGTCACGATGGGTGTGGTGCTGTGGCGCATGGTTGGTCTTTTTTCGCTTTCTCGCCGCAAGCGCTTGGCACCCAATCTCAGACCGCTGCGCCGCCCACGCGCAGCAAAACACGAAAAAAACACTGAGCAGTCCAGATGGATTTTAGGTACTGCGTTGTCTGTATTGAGTGTTTCACTTGGCGCGTTGCCTTCTCAGGCTAGCGCGATCATCACGCGGCATGACGTCGCGGACAGCGCCTATCAGATTAACGCGAGCGACTTTCCAGCGGTATTCTTTCTCGAACAGCAGGGCTCTCGTAAGGTTTGTGCTGCGACGCTGATTCATGCTCAGTGGGCGATCACTGCAGCGCACTGCCTAGAGCAAACTTCATTGAAATCGACGCTTGCGAGTGAGGCAAAGTTTAGTGTGAAGCTTGCCAATGAATCGAGAGCAATCGATGCGTTCGTCGTTCATCCCCTTTACGACCTGACCTCGTCAACTGATGTTGATCTTGCACTGTTGCACTTTGAGGAACCGCTCGCTTTTCCGAGGCCCATACTACTAGCCGACGGCGAGGTCGCGGTCGGTCAGCTCATCTACTTGCTAGGATGGGGATATACCGGGCAGGGACTGTCTGGGCGTGATCGTGACGATGGTAAGTTTAGGCGGGCGAGCAACCGTCTTACTCAGGTGGATAACCGTCTCAGTATTTTTTTCGACGACCCCCGCGTCGATAGGGGGGCGACTGAAAAACTCGAGGGAATGCCTAGTCTAGGCGACAGTGGCGGTCCTGCACTCATGAAGACCGCCGAAGGCTATGCGCTTGGAGGGATCACCGTGGGCGAAGTTATCGGCGCGGCGTTCAATGAGGAGACACAAGGTAGCTATGGCGCTGTCGCCGTGTTCGAGTATCTTGGTCTGCATCGGGATTGGATCGAGAGTGTTGTCGGGGCAAGTCTCGAGAGTCGGCCGTTGGCGCCGTAGTATTTTCCCCGTTTAGGCGAGCATAAACTGGTTTCCTTCGGGTCTACTACAAGGAGACTTAAATCACATCTATGCCTAAGCGAGTTGGATTTTGCCTCTCGTTCGCGTGGGCAGGAGAGGAGATTAGCCAATGATTGCACGAATTTTTATGACGTTCGTACTGCTGATTTCTATTGTTCTGTGGGCTGGCTATTATTATCTTGGTTCGGCGGCGAAGGCGGGTATCGAGTTTGCGGGACAATCAGCGTTTAAGACCGAGGTGCGAGTTGATTCAGTAACGCTGTCTCCCCTCACCGGCGAATCTAGCATTCGCGGTCTATCGATAGCGAACCCCGCGGGGTTCTCCGAAGGACCTGCCATTGCTTTAGGCGCCGTCGAAGCTACGGTAAATCTCTCTTCTATTTTCGATGACACGATAGAGATCGAGCTGCTAAGACTTGCCCAGCCACAGATCAATTACGAAACAAAGATCACTCGCGACAATCTCCGGGCGCTGCTCGCTAATCTGCCAAGCAGCGATGCTGGTTCAGAATCAGAAGAAGAGCCTGCGACGGACTCGGCTAAGAAAATTCTCCTGCGGCGTGTCGAAATCCTTGGACCACTGCTATCCGTCACTGCGGCACTTGGCTCAACTCAGTTGGTTCTGCCGGACATTATCCTGACAGACATCGGTGGCGCAAACGGTGGTGCGTCAATAGCCGCGGCGGCCGAGGTCGTAATAAGAGAACTGCTAAGCTCGATTGGCGAAGCTAATTTACCGAGTCTCGATCAAGTGAGGCAGGGCGTCGAAGACCGCGCACGCGAGGAGGTTGAAAAAATCGAAGACCAAATAACAGAAAAAGTAGAGGAGGCGCTCGGTACCTCAGTCGAAGATCTCAGTAACAGGCTGCGTAACCTGAGAAATTAGGCCAATGAGTTACGCAGGGTCTAGAGGGCGGTGGTTCGCTCTATACCCTGAAAACTATACCTTAGCCTAAGCGACTAGTTCTCACATCGAGCCGTTTAACTGTCGTCAGTTAGACGGCTTGTTTGTTATTATTCCTGCGAAATTTATTCATACCCAGCTATAAACCCTACAGCGGCAAACGCCGCAGGAGCATTTTTATGACTATTCAAGTGGGCGATAAAGTACCAGCGATCGGCTTTCAAGTGATGACTAGCGAAGGCCCCAAGCCGCTGAGCAGCGAAGACTTGTTTGCCGGTAAAAAAGTGGCCTTTTTCGCGGTACCAGGCGCCTTTACCCCGGGCTGCTCTATGACGCATTTGCCTGGTTTCGTCGTGAATGCCGATGCGATCAAAGCGAAGGGTGTCGATACGATTGCTTGCATGTCAGTTAACGACGCCTTCGTTATGGGAGCTTGGGGGCAGGCGCAGAATGCTGAAGAGATTGTCATGCTTGCAGACGGCAATGGCGAGTTCACTTCTGCGATCGGTCTGTCGCTTGACGCAAGCGGTTTTGGCATGGGGCAGCGCGCGCAGCGTTTCGGCATGATTGTCGAAGACGGAACGGTGACGTATCTTGGCGTCGAAGCCCCTGGCGAAATAAAAGTTAGTTCGGCCGACGCGATCCTCGCGCAGCTCTAGCTAACCGTCGAGCACTTCTCCTCCGTTGCAAAGAGCCGGTCAGGTGCTTTGCAACGGCTGCGAGGGTGAAGAGCAGACCATCGCATGACACGAGCGAATAAAAATAACAGAGGTTCGGAAATGACAGTGCAAGCAGAGTTGAATGAGAACGCGAGCGTAGAAACGCCTTTGAGGTCGCGCATTGGTCTCCTTCTCGGGCCGGCTGCTTTTATTTTTATGTTGTTGTTCGTCGAGCTAGATCCAAGTAATCCCATGGTTACGCGAATGGCCGCAGTCATTGCCTGGATGGCTATCTGGTGGATTACTGAGGCGATTCCACTGTCCGCGACGGCGCTTCTCCCTATCGTGCTGTTCCCGCTTCTCGGCATCATGCGCGGGCGCGCACAGTCGGCAGCTGGGCTTATCGACGCCGAGGGAGCTGGTCTGCCATCGGGGGTGGCACTGAGTGATCTCGATATTGTGTACCCTAACGTTGCTGCGCAGTACATGGACTGGATCATCCTCCTGTATCTTGGCGGATTTATCATCGCAACCGCGGTTGAAAAATGGAATTTGCATAAGCGAATCGCCCTCAGCATTCTACGCATCATTGGTGGTAAGCCGCATCGACTTGTCCTTGGTTTTATGGTCGCCACGGCGTTTTTATCGATGTGGCTTTCCAACACAGCAACCGCGATGATGATGATGCCTATGGGTATGTCTCTCGTGTTGCTTTACGAAGAGCTCAATGAAAAGACACGACTTGCTGGCGGACACGTGGACGCGCGAGCGCCTAACTTTGCGCTTACGCTGCTATTGGGTATCGCGTACTCGGCGTCAATCGGCGGCGTTGCAACGTTGATTGGCACACCTCCTAATGGCGTGCTGGTGACGCAAATGGGTCAACTGTTTCCAGACGCGCCTGAATTCGCCTTTATGACGTGGATGTCATTTGCCCTGCCGATGAGTCTCGTATTTCTCCTCGCCAGTTGGGTGTTGCTGACGCGGTTCGTTTTCCCGCTGCCGGCTACCACGCCTTTTAGCGGCAAAGAGTTTATTGCCGAAGAAATCGAAAAGCTTGGTCCAATCACAACGGAAGAGCGGCGAGTGCGCGGCGTTTTTATTGCCGTTGCGGTGTTGTGGATGACTCGAAAAGAGAGGCTTTTTGGAGAGGACGTCGACATATTCGGCTGGAGTTATTATCTCGACCTGCTGTTCGAAAAATTTGGTGCAGCCCCAATAAGCTCACTCATCGACGATGGTACTGTGTCTATCGCAATGGCGCTCACTCTGTTTATTATTCCTGCCAGCAAAAGCGTAGGCGGCCGCTTGATGGATTGGGAAGACACGAAAAATGTCCCATGGGGAATTTTGCTTCTCTTCGGCGGTGGGCTCGCGATTGCGAAGGGGTTCTCAACGTCGGGGCTTGGCACCTATATGGCGAGTCAACTTCAGGCCTTGCTGGGTGATGCGAGTCCGTTTGCGATAGTACTCAGCACCGTTGGATTTATCACGCTGCTGACCGAGGTGTCATCTAATGTTGCCACCATTTCACTCGCGCTTCCGATTATGGGCTCACTTTCGCAGGCGATAGCGGTCCATCCGTTGTTGCTTATTATCCCGACGACAGTCGCGGCGTCCTGCGCTTTTATGCTGCCTGTCTCAACCCCGCCGAATGCAATTATCTACGCGTCTGGACGTGTGCCGATCACCAAAATGGTCATCGCCGGTCTCTGGCTTGATCTCCTATCGGTCATTATCGTTACAGCCTTCGTTTACACATTAGGTCACGTTGCTTTCGATGTGCTTGGCGAATTCCCAAGCTGGGCCGCGCCGTAGCAATCTTGTAATTGGTTTCGGCGAGGGGGTCGCCGTGGTCTATGACATTTGCTTCGCGAGCGTGGATCTCAGCGGAGTTTCGGTGCCAAATTCTGGTGGAAAACCAGTCCTCGTTAACCCAGTTTGCGCGACGCATGAAGACTCCCTCGAGCAACTATCAGCCAATCTCTTGGCCGCAGCCGATGAGGCTCTCTATCAGAATAAAGCGCAGAAACTGCAACGCTAGCACCTCACTTGCCGGGCAAGAGAATGCAGGATGGCCGCTGTCGCTCCCCAAATGCGAAAACCTTCATAGGGCAATTCGAAAATTGTTCGATCGGCGCCTCGGTAATGGGTTGTCGAGCGCGAATAAGCGCTGGGGTCGAGCAGCAGATCCAGCGGCGGATGGAAGATATCCGCGACCTCGTCGATGCAGGGCGTCAAGGTGAGACCAGCATCGATAAGGCCAACTATGGGAGTGATCCGATAGCCCGAGGGGAGCGAAATCTCGCTCATCTGTCCAATGACCTCTACCGATGAGCGGGCAAGTCCCACTTCTTCTTCGGCCTCCCTTAATGCGGTAGCGATCGCGCTATCGTCCCCAGCATCACAAGTGCCGCCAGGCAGACTTACTTGGCCGGCATGAGACTTGAGATTTTCGGAACGAAGAGTTAGTACTACTCGACTGACATCAGTCATGGTTGGTTTGGTAACCGCAATTAATACTGCCGCTGCTCGAAGCGAGCTTGGTGAGAGTATGTCTTGATGGATGCGGGGGTCGGCGTGTTCGGTAGGTTTATTTACAGATTCTGCTGGATCCGAAAAATGTCTGAGCAGTGCCGCGAAAGTGCGATGCTGCTCAGATTTTTCGAAGGGCTCAGTCGCCTCTCTTGAAGCGTTTTTGTACTCGCTAAGAGAGAGGTTGCTGAGAGTCTTCTTCATATTCCAGGTTGCGCTGCAATTAGTAGTTAATCGTTATACCTATAAACGCGCGACGTGGCTCGCCTGGGAAGTAGCGGTCACCGGTAAACGAGGTCCAGTCTGCACGCTCGGCGTATTCGCGGTTGTCGAGATTCAGAATGTTCGCATAGATCTGCACCGAGTCATTGACCGCAAACTGCGTGCGGAGATTCAGCAGGTTGTGACCAGAGTAGCTCGCCGTATTCTCGGGGTTTGAGTAGTACTCGCCCATGCTGACAAGTTCGAGCTCGCTTGTAATGCGCTCGCTCGGTGTCCAGCGCAGGCGTAGATTGCCAAACTGACGCGGCGCTGTGTCAACGTTGTTGCCCTGGATATCGATGCCACCTGAGAGCTCGGAGTTTTCATAGGTATGCTCTGCAAAATTGTAGACCGCTGCTAACGCCAAGGTTTCAGTGAGATCGAGGCCGAGCGTGAACTCGAGACCGGTATGCTGTGTGTGGCTGTTATTGAGATTCACACGATCGCTATTGGTGACGATCTCATTTTGCTTGTCCATAAAGTAATAACCGGCGGAGTAGGCCCAACCTTCGCCTGCGCCTTTAAACTCGACTTCGTAGCTGTCGAGCTCTACTGAGTCGAGGTCTGCGATATTCTGATCTTCCTGCAGGCGGTACATTTCGCTCGCCTGAGGAGCACGGAAGCCGCGCTGCGCGCGGAATTGCAAGCTATGCGAGTCGTTAAGCGCATAGCTCAAGCCCAGTTTCGGTGAAATATTGGTGAAGCTGTCGCTGCGATCTGCAGGTCGGTTGTAACGGCAGCCGAAGCGGTGCTTTCACGCTGAATTCATCAGTGCGCCGTCGATCATCCGTTGTCGTACTCGTAGTTGGTATCTTCGACGCGCAGGCCGAGGGACAAGTCCCAGCCTGACTGGAAGCTCTGTTCGTAGCTCACGAACGCGGCGACCTGTTCGACGTCTACCTGATAGTCGTAGTGCTTACCCTGAGGGATCGAGTTTCTTAAGAAGAACGAGCCTTCGGTTGGGTTCGGTTGGGTCTGAATGAGTGAGCCATCGGTGACTTCGGCGTCGAAGCCTATGGCGAGCTCGGCACCATTGCTGAGATCAGTAAAGGCTACGGACTGCAAGCCAATGCTCTGGTGCTCGGTGTCTTCAATTGGCTGGCCGGGTAAAAAATGCTGAATGAAATTCATATCGATGTCGCGCACATAGGGCGTCAGCACAACATCCCAGTCACCTAGGGTGTTAGTGAGAGTGGTCCATGCGCGCGTATTTTTGCTGTCGCGATACGCTTCGGGATTTGGGTTGCCTGTGCGACTGGCGCCTTTGTAGCTCTCGAAACCTGTGACGAACCCGGCAGTCTCCTGATTGAGGTTAATGTGGGTGATGCCGCCATCGAGTTCCCAGCCGTTGCTGGTCGTGTAGTTGTAGAGGTAGGTGAGTTTTTGCTGATCGAAGCCGCTTTCTGTACGATAGCCTTCTTCGCTCGTACCGTTAACGAGCAGGAGCTGTTTGAAATTCCCCTGATCTTGTCCGAGCTGCGCTTTTATCCGCTGCGAGCCGCGCGGGCCTTGCTCAAGCGTGACTTGGCGAGCGTCGCCGGCTTTTGGAAGCACCACGTTGACGAGTCCATGCACAGCATTCGAACCCCAAAATGCGCTGCCCGGCCCGCGAACAACCTCGACGCTTGACGCGTTCTCGGCGTGTAGATCAAACATTTCGTTTACGTTACAGAACCCGCTAGAGCGGACCGGTATGCCATTCTCGGCAACGAGGAATGCGCCACAGGCACCGGCGCCGGTGAGCACTGGTGAGCGAATCGCGGTCAAGCTTTCTTGACCATTGTTGCGGTGAATACTCACCCCTGGGAGTCTGTTGAGCGTTTCTTGTAGGTGTGTGTGACCTATAGAGCGGAGTTCTTCCTCGCCAATAACCGACACTGCCGCGTTGATGTCAGCGAGCCCCTCAGACTTGCGGCTATTCGAGGTGACTGTGATTTCCTCTATACCGTCTGCAGCCTGTTGTGCAGAGGCTGAGAGGGCGATGAGTGCCAGGCTTGTCGCGATGCCTGTATGTAGAAGTGTGCGTACCATGAGTCTCTCCACTTGAAGTTCACTGTGTTGAACCCGGGATTTTGTAGACGGGTTCGTGTCAATGGGTTCGTGTAATTAGCTTTGTATTCTGCGGCTGCTCTTCGACAGCTTCGACGAGTCGTGTTAAGTCGTTAAATATAACACAGGACGCAGCGATCTGCTCTGCCTCGACTTCGGCTATTGTAACTGCCTACAACCTGCTAAAAGGCAGGTTATTTGTGCGTATTTCGGGATTTTCAGGCGGCTTTGCACGCCTCGAAATAACCACGTAAACTGCTTCGTCATACTGTCGTGCCTCTGCTTATACGCAGACGCCGCGGCGCCAGATTGAAGACAAAAAAGAGAAAGCGGCATGCAAATTAAAGATAAAGTCGTCGTCGTAACGGGCGGTGCAAGCGGAATAGGGAAAAGCCTAAGCGAGCGCTTTGCGCGAGAGGGTGCTCGAGCAGTCATTGTGTCGGATATCAATCGAGCGGGCGTTGATGCAACCGTTGCCGATATTGCCGAGCTCACCCAGGCGCGGGGCATCGTCGCGAATGTGGGCAAAGAGGAGGAAGTGACCGCGCTGGTTGACGCCACGCTCGCCGAATTTGGCCATGTTGATCTGTTCTGCTCGAATGCCGGCATTTTTACTGCGGGCGGCGAGAATGTCTCAACCGAGGCGTGGCAGTCTATTTGGGACATCAATGTAATGTCACATGTCTTTGCAGCGCGAGCCGTGCTGCCCTCGATGCTCGCGCGCGGCGAGGGCTATTTGCTTAATACTTCCTCGGCTGCCGGGCTACTAAGCCAGGTCGGTTCTGCGCCGTACTCGGTAACAAAGCACGCGGCTATCGGCTTCGCCGAGTGGCTCTCGATCACCTATGGCAATCGGGTATTAAAGTGTCAGCGCTTTGCCCACAGGCCGTGCGAACTGCAATGACTGCGGTAGGTGCGGGCGATGGTGGCGTTGCGGGACTCGACGGTATGCTCGAGCCAGAGCAACTCGCTAACACGGTAATCGAGACGCTCGAAAAAGAAGAATTCTTGGTCTTACCGCATCCCGAAGTGCTAACGTATATGCGGCGAAAAACTGATGATTATGATCGCTGGCTTGGCGGTATGCGCAGACTCAACGACAAGTTCGAGGACGCTTATCGAAAGCGCGAAGAATCGCAGGATTAGGCGACCCACTTGATTGTCAAAATTAAATCACCAACCCGGAGAATAAAAATGAAAATGACTAAATTTGCAAACACGGCCCTCGCAACCTTGGCGCTAGTCGCATCGGTTTCGGCATTCGCCGCACCCGAAGCGAAGATCGAACAGCTGACATGGATGACGGGTAACTGGGCAGGCGCGCTAGGACCGAATCAATTGGAAGAAAATTGGATTGGAACTGACGGGCGCTCACTAGCCGCGATGGTTCGAATGACAGGTGACAATGCGACGAGCATGTTCGAGATGATCACGATCGAAGAAGTCGACGGTTCGTTAGAGCTCAACATTCAGCAGTGGAATCCGGGCATGTCGCCACGCACGCCAGGCGCGCAAAAAATGCGCCTTATGGAAATTGACGACAACAGCGTGAAGTTCGAAGCGGTCGGCGAAGGCGGAATGAAAACCCTCGGCTACAGTCACCCAGACGCCGACACCTTTATTATTCATGTTGAGCAGGCTGCAGGGGCTAAATTCGATATTAACCTCAAGGCACGAAGCATCTGGAAGTAATTTAGTCGATGAGGACGCCGCGTTTGGCTAATTCATCCCTGATAGCAGCCATCATTGGCGCGTCTAGGGCTGGGTCGAACGCGCGTTCTTTCTCCCAGTCGTAAAACCACACTGGCTTTAAGCGCAGCGCCTCGGGTTCATCATTTCTGCGAGGAAAAAGATGAGCGTGGAGCGCCGGCTCGATGTTGCCGAGCATCTCATAATTGATCCTCACCGCGCCGGTGACTGCGAGTATCGCATCGCCAATCACGCTCATTTCAAGCAAAAATGTCTTCCGCGCCTCGTGATCGAGTGCATTTAGATCGGGCACTACGGGGTCTGGCAAGAGGAGGCAATAGCCCGGTAGAAACTGTACATCGCCGGCGACAACCCAGCCAGAACTCACTCGTCCAATCGCCTTTGGGTAGAGGCCGAGGTTGCAGTCGCGAACGCGCTGGTGAATCAGTGTGGACATTGCGTGTCTCCATGTCGAAAGGGTGCGGCTCAAAAAAAACGCTAAATAGATACGTTAAAGTAGGGTCGACGAGACGTATTAATGAGTTCGACAACGGTCTCAGGGAAAGTATAGCCCAGAAACAACAACGCCCCGCTACGAGAAGACTCGTGACGGGGCGCAGATGTGAAACACATAGAGGCCGCGCTAACGGCAGCTATGGGAGGAGCTATACTGCTACGACGTTATTCGCGCAGGGGCCTTTTTGGCCTTGGCCTACTTCGAACTCTACTGCTTGGCCGTCGTTCAATGTCGCGTAGCCGCCACCGTTCTTGATTTCTGAGTGGTGTACGAACAGATCCTTGCCACCGTCTTCTGGTGTAATAAAGCCGAAGCCTTTGTCTGCGTTAAACCACTTCACTGTACCTTTACTCATTACTTACTTTCCTTATTTGGAATTAACTTTCACTTTACACAGTCGGCAGAGTGCCGAACGCGCATTTCGTGCTTTTTTCGGCAGTGCCTTTGTCGGCAGTGCCTTTGTCGAGAGAGGAGTCAGCTAGTGGGCCTAGTATGCTCAAGAAACTGCACCGCTAGGATGCAATCTAAAGACGGGCAATGACTACGATCTTGGATAGGCTGCGGTTACACAGCGTGCAAAAAGAAGGGGGTCGCCAAAAAGAACAACGCTCAAGAGAGGTCAGTGTAGTCGGTATCCATTGGAATAGATACCGATACTTTATGCGCTGTTATTCCGTAAGCGCTTTCACTCGAACGGTGAAATCGTGAATCCTCTCGGCGGCGATCTCAAACTGCTCCTCGACCGTGTCAAACTGCCGCTGCTCAATAGACTCACGTCACCTCAACCTATGCACTTTCTTCGAGTAATTCAACCCAGTTTCCATCGGGATCAGCGATAATGGCGATAGTAATGCCGGGGCGTACTTCTTTTGCGGCAACGACAATTGGTGCGCCTGCAGCCGCTGCTTTCTCAACACTCGTGGCTAGATTACTTACCGCGATAGTCCAGTAGCGATAACCTGTCGCGCCGCGAATGCCGCCGGGCGCGGCTGGCGTCGCAGGCGTAGGGTCGAGTTCGATCACCTTGATGACGCTGTCGCCAACTTTGAAGCGATTCATCTTACCGCCACCTGGCATTGGGATTGTTGCCTCTAAAGGCAAGCCCAGGGTTTCGCCGTAGAATGTCATCATGGCATCGATATCCTTGCAGACGATGCCTAGATCGATAGAGGGTTTGGTAATAGCAAGACTCATAGTAAATCCTTTGTCTGAGGTGTGTTGTGCCTAATCAAGGCGACCTGTGTAAGCGTCGGTTAGGCCAATAAACAAATGGCCGCAGCAGCGACCATTTGTCTTAAACAGGCAGATGGTGGCGTTTACGCCGCGCCCATCATCGCCTTAGTCTCGAGATATTCTTCGAATCCTTCGAGTCCCCATTCGCGCCCATTGCCAGATTTCTTATAGCCGCCGAAGGGCGCCGAGATATCGAGCGGAGCGCCGTTGATATGAACCATGCCCGTGCGAATCTGGAGAGCGATTTGCTGTGCGTGTGCCGGCTCGCCCGAAACATAGCCCGAGAGGCCGTATTCGGTGTCGTTCGCAATCGCAACGGCTTCAGCATCGTCTTCGTAACCGATAATTGTTAACACCGGACCGAAGACTTCTTCGCGAGCGATCGTCATGTCGTTGGTCACATTGGCGAAGACAGTCGGCTTGATGTAGTAGCCTTTATCAAGTCCGTCTGGACGACCGGGTCCGCCGGCGATGAGCTCTGCTCCTTCTTTGATCCCCGCTTCGATTAGCGCATTGATCTTATTGAACTGGAGCTCGCTTACGACTGGGCCGAGGCTTGTGCCTTCGTTAGTGGGGTCTCCGACGACAGCCTTAGCCACAGCGGCCTTCGCTGATTCGATTGCCTCAGCCATGCGCGCCTTAGGTACGAGCATGCGCGTAGGCGCATTACACGACTGGCCGCTGTTGCCGAAGCAGTTGAGCACGCCGCTGAACACGGCTTTGCCGAAGTCAGCTACGTCGTCGAGGATGATATTGGCAGATTTGCCGCCCAGTTCCTGCGTGACCCGCTTGATGCCATCGGCAGCTGCCTTCGCCACTTCTCGACCCGCGCGTGTCGACCCTGTAAACGAAACCACGTCGACTTCGGGGTGTGCCGATATCGCCGCGCCAACATTAGGGCCGTCACCGTTAACGAGGTTGAAAACGCCAGGCGGAAGACCGCACTCATCGATTATCTCGGCGAGGATATAGGCATTAATAGGGGCGACTTCACTAGGCTTGAGAACGATTGTGCAGCCGGCGGCAAGCGCGGGTGCGACTTTACAGGCGATTTGGTTGAGCGGCCAGTTCCAAGGTGTGATGAAACCGCATACGCCGGCCGCTTCTTTAACAATCAGCGTGCTGCCGCGCGTTTCTTGAAATTTATAGTTTTCGAGCACTGGCAGCACGGCGGCGAAATGCCCGAGTCCACTGGGGACCTGTGCGGCGTTAGCGAGGCCCACAGGAGCCCCCATTTCGCTAGTGATCGCAGCGGCGAGGTCGCCAGCGCGAGCTTGAATGCCTGCCATGATTTTCTTAAGGACAGCAACTCTCTCCTCTACACTCGACTGCGACCAGGCTGGAAATGCTGCTCGGGCTGCCTTTGCCGCCGCGTCCACATCCTCTGCCGTGCCCATGCTTATTGTCGCGAACGCTTCTTCAGTCGCGGGGTTAATTACGTCGATTGTTTCGCGGCCAGCTGGCTCTACCCATTCGCCGTTGATATAAAATTTATTATAAGCTGTTGTCATTTCTTAACTCCTGATGATTCGTTTACACTACTACGTGGATCAGTGTACAAGACATAGCTAGAAAATTAACGGTTTTTTTACTCGTCTCATATGGGCTATTCAGGTATCGGCTGTATAGGTTGTATGCAGGCTCCATACAGGTTTTCGAACGGTCTTATAACGGTGTCATTGCATGCTCAATTGGTTGAAACAGGCGACAGGCTTCAAGCTTGCTGAGTTTCTCAGCAAGCGTTTACCCGGCTACAAACGTTTCGAATCAACGTCAATAGATCAGACCGCGTCAGCGCTGCGAACTGGCGATATTCTGTTGGTGGATGGCAATACCCGCATAAGCACGGCGATCAAATACCTTACCCAGTCTTCCTGGTCTCATGCCTGCCTCTTCGTAGGGCGAGGAGGGGAGTCGAGTAGCGCGAGCACGCTGCTTGAAGCTGATCTGCAGGAGGGCGTTAGGCTTGTAGAGCCGAACTATTACGCCGATGCTAATTTACGAATTTGCAGGCCCGTCGGGCTAAGCGACGAAGACCGCGATGCGCTGGTGAATTTTGCGCTGTCGAAGCTTGGGCATCAGTATGATAAGAAAAACGTCTTTGACTTAATGCGGTATCTTATTCAGAAACCCGCGGTTCCTAATAGGCTTCGCCGCGCGATGATCGGGCTCGGCAGCGGCGAGCCTACGAAAGCGATTTGTTCGACTCTCATCGCAGAGAGCTTTCAATCCATCGACTACCCCATCCTGCCCATACAAGATTTCGCTCTGAATGAGGCGGGTAAGCAATTCACCTTGGACGGTGAGACTGTTGGGAGAGGAGGCGAGGTGCCAGTTTACTATCGTCGTCATTTTACGCACTACACGCCTCGAGATTTTGATTTATCTCCCTACTTTCGCATTATAAAGCCCACTCTGGAACAGGGCTTTGATTATCGCAAGCTCAAGTGGAGTGAGGCCGACGATCGAGTCGCAGGATTCTAGCGCTACGTTCAGGTATTAGCGTCTAAATGACGCCCATCAGCACATTGACGGCGGCTTGAAATTGGGGATCATTACGCGAAATGGAATCATAGGGAAAGGATACACTGCGCTTTGGTTTGATGCCGATGCCTTCGAAGATCTCGCCATCTATCAGAGTGGAGTAGGCTTCCGAGTATTCCAGAATTATTTCATCAGTGCTGTCGAGTTTGTAGCTTCCTAGGCGCCCGAGAGTCGCCTCGCCGACTGTGGTGACTCTGTCGAGTTTGGCTAATTGATAGGCAAGCAATTCTGCCGCGCCGCGCGTCGAGCTGTCGATTAGGATCGCGATGGGTTTGCGGTAAGCGCGAAGTTCATCATCTCGCGGCCGATCCGGTAGTAGTTTCCGTTCGCGATTTGTTCCGGTTGCATCACTTGGGTCACTCAGACCAATCGATAAGAAATCACTGCGGCTTGTGCGAAAAAAATCGATGTGCTCTGGAGCCAAATACCCATGACTATTTCTTAAATCCAACACGATGCCGTCGGTTTCATGTAATGACCGAATTAGCTTCGCCAAAGTAATCAGATCGCCCGTCTCTCGCGTTAGCGCCCAGAAGCGCACATAGCCAATGACTTTATTGCCTGCAGCAAAGCTGAGCACACTATTGAGTGTGGCGGTGCGATAACTGTCGTAGAGGCTTTCGAAAACAGGCGCGACGGGGGTGGTAAGAATCGCCGCGCCGCGCATGTAAGTTATCTCTATACTGCCTAATAGCGGATGAAATTCGCCTTCCGCTGCGCGTGGGTTCAAGCTGAGAATAGGGTGAAATTCAGCACCATCGATTCTTAGAATAACGTCGCCTCGCTCGAGTCCAGCCGCGTGCGCGGGATAGCCTTCGAGAGCAGCGGTAATCAGGTGTCCGCCGTCGGCTGCGCGTTCGGTCTCGATACCAAGGTGATTGATTGCGGTAGGCCGGTCTCCCGCGCTGGTGTTAAAACTCTGGACTCGGTAGAAAGCACTATCGAGTGGCGTCAGCGCGTCGATTTCTTGTGCAGCAGAATGTTGCGCCCCTGCAGATGCAAGCGCCGCTAAAAAAAGATAAAGCCAACGGCGCGGTGTCCAGCGAATAGGGCGTGCCGGTGAACTCATGCTAAATAATACTCCCAGCATCGAAGTCCTAAGCCATCGACGCAAGAGCTCGCTGCGCCGCTGGGCGCGCGAAATGACGATCGCGAAGCGCGATGTATTTTTCGGGCACGTCAAACTCGAATCGCTGGGCCCAATTAAAGGTGTGTGCGAGCAAAATATCGATCGCGCTGAAGTGATCGCCGAGGGCAAATTCGGTGTCGTCGAGCAGAGCCTCGAGGCTGCGCACTGCCTTCGCCCATTCAAATTTGGCCGTGTCTAACATCGCTGGCACACGCTGTTCTTCGGGAAGCGCGAACAGGTGTTTGCCTTTACTCCATAGAGGTTGTTCAAGCTCAGCAAGAACAAAACATGCGAGTTCGTCATAGCGCGCGAGGTCGCTCACGGAGGTTGGCATCAGTTTCGATTCGGGTGCGAGTCGTGCGATGTAATTCACAATTGCGATGCTTTCGGTGAGTACCTTGTCGCCGTCGACGAGGGTTGGCACTTTGCCTTGAGCATTGAGTGCGAGATAGCTTGGGTGCTTTGCGCTGTTCGGTAGCGCCCCATCTTTACGCAGGACTGTCTCGATATGCTCGAATGCAAGCCCAGCCTCTTCAAGCGCCCAAAGCGCGCGGAAAGAGCGAGAGGGTCCAAACCCATAGAGTTTGAGTGGTGTTGGGAGAGTCATAGTCTTCGTCTCTTAATAAACAATAGCGCTGATATAGCCGATTTTGTTTTCGCGCGCAGGGCAGGGAAGTTGGAAATTAGCGAGCAACGAATGCGATAGTGGTTCTCGCAGTCGTTGCTCTATTCAGCGATCGCTAGTTTGTCGCGAAACAGTAGAAATAACCTGCGCCGCCAGTCGCAACTAGATTTGCCTGACTACAGCCGCGCGATCCGTGAGCGCTATTCCATGAATTGGGATTGGCACCGCCACCTTGGCGATCAAAGTGGCCGACCTGTGCGCTTCCCGCACTGTTGCTTGTCCAGTTGTTACACGTGTGATCTTCGCCGTCATCGATGGCGTTGCCGGCTAAAGAGGAGCCCGTAAGAATGTCGTGTTCGTTCGGCGAGTCTCCGCGACCTTTCACTTGATTGCCATTCTCGTCGAGTGAATTTTCTTTGCCGAGATTCATGAAGTCACTGTGCAGAGCATTCAGCGTGCTCGCTACTTCGACTCCCTTCGCGTTATACCACGGACCAAAACCTATGCGATCACGGGCGTCGATCGCTGCCATTTCTTCGGTCGCGTGGGCGCTGAGATACGCGCGCCAAGTCTTGCCGCGTGAGCCAGCCGCTTCTGCCAGATTCTGGCAATGCGCGTCGGCGCCAGCAAGGCCTCCGAGGTTGGCGCCGTCGCCGCTGCCGACGCTAGTGATAAAAAAGCTCATGGCATTATCTGTCTCTGAGTCCTGTGCGTTGATCACGCTGAAAGTCGACGCCGCGATGACCGCCGCACAAGTGAGTAAGCGTTTAGTCTTCATGTTAAGTCTCCTGTTATTTCTCGCTGTTGCTAGTTATGGATCGTGCGCGGCACCAGGGCCGCGGCTCTTTGTTTTTGAACATCAAAAAAATTGCAGTCTCTGAGCGAGCGAAACTAAGGCTTTGCTGATCTCTTATATCGGTCTAGTCTGATGGATAAGAGTGTTACACAGCTCGCGCAGACTAGCGAATTGCACGCATCAATCCCAGAAGCTTGAGGTTAGAAAGTCTGGCTAGAAAGCGCCGGCCGGCCCTGGGAATACTACCGGACTCTGCACGCCGTCAGTCGACAGACTGGACACCCCAAAAAAGTAATTGTCTATGACGACATTCTCGAGCGTAAACGTATCGACTTTGCCGACATCGCGCGAATAGTCCCACGTTGGCGACGTGGTTAGCCGCCAGTGCACGCGATAACCCGCTGCACGCTCGTCCGGCGTCCAGCTGAGCATGGTGTTGGGGCTAACCTGACCTCGTATTTCGACGTCGCTTGGCGGTGCCGGTGCCCATGCCATGCCGGCTAAGACTACCGCATTAAGTGCGGTCAGCTTGGCGGCGTAATCGAAGTCCACATGCTCGAGCGTGTCGCCATACTCTATACCGTCTTCGATTCGTAAGTCTTGATGCTGCTGTGTGTAATTCTCGTTGGTTTCCATGATGCGTACCGCGGGGAAACCGGCTTCATTAAACGGGCGGTGGTGGCCTCCACGCCCGAATCGGTCTAAGCGATAGACCATCATCACATCAAGGTTGCTTATGTATTTGTCGGCCATGAGATCTACATAGCGCGCGATATTGCGCGAGGCGGAGTCGACCTCTCCGCCCTGGAAGCGACGCAGTCGCGCTTCTTCGGTAGTTTCGACATAGCGTGTCCCCTCGGAAAAGACGCGTGCAGTACTATTATCGGTGACGCCATTAACGCCCGTTATGTTGCCAATCATGTCGTTATTTATGACTGCTTGAATAGTCCAGTTTTGGGCAATGGCGTGTCTGGCGAGTATCGCGCCGCCGTAAAGCCCCTGTTCCTCGCCTGAAAGGCCAACAAAGGCTATTGATCCCGCAAACCGATAGTTGCTAAGCACTCGCGCCGCCTCAAGCACCCCAGCCATGCCCGAGGCGTTGTCATTGGCGCCCGGCGAGTCGGATTCGGCATTTAGAGGGTCGCTGACGCGCGAGTCGATGTCTCCGCTCATGATCACATAGCGGTCGGGGTCCTGCGTACCGCGCAACACGGCGACCACGTTAACAACTTCGGTTGGCTTAGGTATGCGATCGCCTGATACGGTGTCGCCGACCGTGAATACCTCAAGGCAGCCGCCGCAGTCAGCCGAGATTCGATTGAATTCGTCTTCGATCCAGCGCCGCGCTGCGCCGATACCCCGTGTCTGCGATTGGGTCTCCGATAACGTATGCCGTGTTCCGAAACCCACGAGCGTCTCGATGTCGGCCGCGATTCGCACCGCGGAGGGTGCGGTAGCTATAGCCTGTAGATTGGCATCGCTTGCTGACGCAGTGGCTGAAAATGAGCAGGCGAGGAGCCATGACGTAAACAAGGCGCCGAGTGTCGAATGCTTGTTAGGTAGGGTCATTTAACTGTCCTTTAATAACGCTTGGATGGTCCTATGGTGGTTCTTTGTCGTCTCTTTAAAAGCTCTCTAATGCTGCTTAGATCGCTTCTTGCTTATTTGCTTGCGTGGCTGCCTCATCCTAGGGCTGGAGCGAATGCTCGAATATTGATTTCTGAGCGTAGTGTCTAACGCGAAGCAAAAAATATCAAAAATAAACACAAATCTAATTGATAATGATTCTCATCTGCATTAAAGTGTCTTCTCTGTCTCGCCACGAAGCGTGTTAGCGAAGGATCGCAGGCGCTGGCGGGGCAGACAGACAATAGTATCGCTACCAATCAATTACAGTGATAAATCGGCGCGCCATAAAGCGCCGGTCCACAGGAACTGAAATGTACACACGCTTTTCACGTAACACTCTTGCTAGCGCGATAGCCCTTGGCGTGCTGCAAATGACCCCTACTCTGGCCGCGGCGCAGGATGCGTTTGGCTCATCGGTCGAAGAAGTCACTATAGTTGGAAGCTTGGAAGAAGCACGCAAAATAGCTGGTTCGGCCCATTTTATTGGCGAGGAGCAGCTTAGGCAGTTCGCCTATTCTGATGTGCAGCGAATTGTACGCGAAGTGCCCGGAGTGAGTTTGCAAATAGAAGATGGTTACGGCCTGCGTCCAAATATCGGTATTCGCGGTGTGGCGACTGAGCGCAGTGGCCGCATTACGCTGCTCGAAGACAATGTGCTCATCGCCCCAGCACCTTATTCAGCGCCTTCAGCTTATTATTTTCCGACGATGGGACGCATGGCGGCGGTGGAAGTAGTGAAAGGGCCGGCGGCAATTACTCAGGGGCCTTACACAATTGGTGGCGCGCTCAATATGGCATCGACGCCGATCCCACGCGAGACTGGTGGTACATGGCTAACCGAAGTCGGACAAGACGCGACGGTTCGTGTTCATGCCACCTACGGTGGCCGTAGCGACAATGGTGTGGGCTTTCTCATCGAAGCACATCAGTGGCAGTCAGATGGGTTTCAAACGATCGATAGAAGCGATGCGAATACAGGTCTCGACGTTACAGATTTTACTGCCAAGCTAAGCTACGCACCCGTCGGCTCGCCCCACGCGATCGAACTAAAGCTGCAGCTTGCTGATCAGGATTCGAATCAAAGCTATTTAGGTCTCACCGATAATGATTTCGGCGATGATGCTCTGCGCCGCTATGGGCTTTCGGAGCTCGACAACATAGCGACGGAACACGAGCAGGCGATTCTGCGTTACAGCTTTGACGTGTCCGAGAACTTTAGCGTAACGGCAACGGCCTACAACAATACGCACCAGCGCAATTGGTTCAAAACCGAAGGGCTGGACCTCGATGGCAGTACGAATGCTGACAGTTATTCGGGCAAGAGCTGGGCGAGTGTCATCGACGCCGTGAATCTCGGTAATGGATTGGGCGCTTACAGCCACGAACAGCTACAGGGCATTCTTGATGGCTCTGTCGACACGCCAACCGGCAGCGTGCAGCTGCGATCGAACAACCGCGAGTACTATTCCCGTGGACTTCAGTTCGGCGCAAACTGGGTAGGTGATTTCGGTGGGGCACAGCATGAAATCAGTGCTGGCCTGCGCTTCCACGAAGACGAGGAAGATCGCTTTCAACGCAACGATACCTACTCGCAAAGAGCAGGTAAGCTTGGTCTGGACTCGCTGGGTACTGAGGGTAATGCGGGTAATCAAGTGCAGTCGGCCGAGGCGCTCGCCTTCTTTATCCGCGATGAAATTTCCTTCGGCGACTGGACTGTATCACCCGGTATTCGTTTTGAAGACATAGATCAGGACCGCACGCGTTTCAAGAATGGCGCAGCGCGTGATTTCCGCGATGGCCGAACCAACACTGCGCAGGTCTGGCTACCAGGCATCGGCGTAAGCTACCAGGCAACGCCTAGCTTGAGTCTGATCGGTGGGGTACATAAAGGCTTTACAGCGCCGTCAAATTCTCCTGGCGTGGAGGAGGAAGTGGCGATTAACTACGAGCTGGGAGCACGCTTCCAAGACGGCAGTCTTTCAGCCGAACTCATTGCCTTTATGAGTGACTACGATAATTTACTGGGCCAATGCACAGCCTCCTCGGGCAGCGACTGCATTATTGGCGACGCTTTCAATGGCGACGCGGCAACGGTAAGCGGTTTGGAGGCGTTGCTCACGGCTGATCTATCGCAGAACCCAGCCTATCGACTGCCGCTAACGTTGAGCTACACGCGTATTGATGGCGAATTTGACACGAGTATTGCGGACACGGATTTCTTCGGCGCAGTCGAGGCGGGTGATCCACTCCCTTATCTCCCAGAGAATCAGCTGCGTATTGCACTTGGGCTTGAGACTGGTCAATGGACAGCGTACATGAGTGCCAATTATGTTGACGATGTCTGCGTTCGCGCGTCGTGCGGTGCTTTTGAGCGCACCGATGACAGTCTCACGATCGACCTCAGTACGAGCTATCAGTCAAGTCCGCTGATCAATCTGTTCGCACGAGTCGAAAACCTGACTAACACGCATGACATCATGGGTCGCCAGCCCTATGGCGCGCGCCCCAATAAAGAGCGCACTCTGTCAGCGGGGCTCAGACTTAATTTTTAAGTCAATGTAATCGGGGTCAAACTTGGCGCATAATACGCGCCCGAAAAGCGCAGAAGCTAGGCGCTCCTTATGATGCACGAATCAGGTAATTAGATTTTTTGAGGAAAATATCGATGATTAGGAAACAACTATTGTCACTCGCCACTTGCGCAGCATTGATCGCCGCAGGCTGCGTAAGTGCTGCCGAGGTCAATGTGTATTCTGCGCGCTCTGAAGAACTCATCAAGCCTGCGCTAGACCGGTTTAGCGAGGAGACCGGTATCGAAGTAAATTTAATCACCGAGAGCGCCGACGCGCTTATCCGCCGCATTGAGCTTGAAGGGTCCAACTCACCCGCCGATGTTTTGTTGACGGTCGACGCAGGACGACTTTTCAGGGCTAAAGAAGCGGGTATTCTGGCGCCTCTCGAGTCGGAGATTCTGACGCAGCGCATTCCAGCCGCCTACCGCGATCCAGATAATCAGTGGTTCGGTTTGTCGCTGCGTTCGCGCGTCATCATGTTTGATAAGTCGCGTGTCTCTGCTGACGAAATAACCAGTTATGAAGACCTCGCCGATCCAAAATGGAAGGGCGAAATATGCATCCGCTCATCGGGAAATATTTACAACCAGTCGCTACTCGCTTCGCTTATCGAGCATCTTGGTGAAGAGGCGACAGAGGCATGGGCCAAGGGGTTGGTTGCGAACTTAGCGAGGCGTCCGCAGGGCGGGGATCGCGATCAAATTCGTGCGGCAGTCGCAGGGCAATGCAAACTCGCGGTATCTAATACTTACTATCTCGCCGGCATGCTCAATTCGAGCGTGGCCGCCGATGTCGATGTGGCAAAGCAGGTAGGGGTGATCTGGCCCAACCAAGCAGACCGTGGCGCGCACATGAATGTGAGCGGAGCCGGTATGATCAAAACAGCGAAGAATCCCAATGAGGCACAGCAGTTAATCGAATTTTTGAGCGACGATTATGCGCAGCAATGGTATGCCGAGGTTAATAACGAGTATTCAGTGCGAGCAGATATTCCTGTCAGCGCTACTCTCCAGGGATTTGGCTCGTTCAAGGCTGACCAGCTAAATCTCGAGGCGCTCGGTAAGAATAACGAGGCCGCAGTAAGGCTCGCTGACCGCGCGGGTTGGCAGTAAATTACTCGAGGAAAGAAGTTTTTTTAGGTTTTTTCGAGTGTGGTCAAGCAGTGTTAATGATCGATCGTTTATGAATAAGAGCGAAGTGTGAGCGTTGTCTCACTGATAAAGAGTGACTTTCCTAGGCCAAGGCTGTCTCGATTGAGGTCTTGGCCTTTGTTGTTGCTGGTATTATCGTTGCTGCTTGCAACCCCAGTCGTCGTTGTTATCTCCTCCGTGTTTTTCCCCGCGGGGGACATTTGGGCGCATCTGTTCGACACTGTGCTCACGCGCTACGTGCGTAATTCTCTGCTGCTTATGGCGGGTGTTAGCGTCGGCGTTCTCACCCTAGGCATTTTCCCTGCGTGGCTTGTGACCGTTTACCGGTTTCCTGGCAGTAAAGTGCTCGAGTGGGCGCTGTTGCTCCCGCTGGCTATTCCCGCTTATATCATTGCGTATACCTATACCGGAATGCTCGACGTCGCGGGTCCTCTGCAAAGTAATTTGCGCGAGGCGTTCGGATGGCGCTACGGTGATTATTGGTTTCCCGAAATTCGGTCTCTGGGCGGCGCAATTGCGATGCTGTCTCTGGTTTTTTATCCCTATGTGTATCTCCTCGCGCGTGCCGCATTCACCGAACAGTCGGGCAGCGTAATGGAAGCCGCGCGGAGCCTGGGTTGCACTAAACGTAGCGCATTTCTGAGGGTAGCATTGCCCCTGGCGCGTCCAGCGATTGTGGTTGGCTTGAGTATCGCCCTGATGGAGACCCTCGCCGACTACGGCACGGTGCAGTATTTTGGTCTCTCTACGTTTACGACCGGTATTTATCGCACGTGGAATGGCTTGGGTAGCAGTGTTGGTGCAGCGCAGCTTTCGGCGCTTTTGCTTGGCTTCGTTTTTATACTACTTTCACTAGAGGCTTGGTCGCGGCAGCAGTCGCAGTTTTTTAATACAGGTGCGCGCAACCGGCCGAGCGATCCTGGGACGCTCCAAGGACTCAGTTTATGTTTGGCCTATGCGGTCTGCGTCTTGCCAGTGCTGTTTGGTTTTATTGTGCCTTTTCTGCAGCTTCTCTTCTGGGCATCAATCACCTACGACACGATTTTGACTAGCGACTTTGCGGGTTATCTCGTTAACAGCGTCACTCTCGCTGCTCTCACCGCGAGTGCGGCGTTGGGACTCGCGCTTTTTATCGCCTACGGCAAGAGGGCTTTCCCAAGTAAAGTGTCTAGTGTTTCGGCGCGTCTCGTCGGTCTCGGTTATGCGTTGCCAGGCACCGTGGTCGCGATAGGCGTATTGGTGCCGTTCGCTTGGTTCGACAATCGACTGAGTGAATTTATGATCGCTAACTTTAACTACAACACGGGGCTTTTGCTGAGCGGCACCGTGTTTATTCTGATATTTGCCTATTTAGTCAGGTTTTTACCCATCGCGCTTAATACCGTAGATGCGGGTCTAGCCAAGATTCGGCCATCGATGGACGAGGCTGGGCGGAGTATGGGGTTGGGTCCGGCTGCGTTGCTACGGCGTGTACATATTCCGATTATGCGCGGCTCCTTGGCAACCGCGCTGCTACTGGTGTTTGTAGATGTGCTCAAAGAGCTGCCAGCGACGCTTCTTCTGCGGCCTTTCAATTTTAATACGCTGGCCATTCGAACCTTTGAGCTTGCTAATGAAGAGAGACTTGCTGATGCTGCCGGTCCCGCACTGGCGATCGTGTTGGCGAGCCTAATTCCTGTTATTCTTCTCAGTCGAACACTGCGGCAAGCAGGTGAGGCGCCTTCCTCTCTGCCCCAAGCCTCTTTACCCTCGGACGAGAATCGATGACATCACCTGCACTGCAATTGGACAACGTCAGTGTCCATCTCGGCGGTAAATTAATTGTCGACTCTGTGTCGTTTCGCATCCCTGCAGGTGGGATTGGCTGTCTGCTAGGCGCGAGTGGCTGCGGCAAAACCACCTTGCTCAGAGCCATCGCAGGATTTGAGTCTGTTAGTTCAGGAAGCGTCTCGCTCGATGGCGCGCAGGTCAGCACGCCGGAAAAAACTCTTGATATAGAGAAACGCCGAGTGGGCATGGTGTTTCAAGACCACTCGCTTTTTCCACACCTCAGTGTTCGCGACAATATCGCATTTGGCCTGCACTCATTAAATGCTGCCAAGCGCGATGCGCGCGTAGACGAGCTAGCCCGCTTGCTGGCGATAGGCGATCTACTCGATGCCTATCCGCATAGATTGTCTGGAGGACAGCAGCAGCGAGTTGCGATTGCGCGCGCGATGGCGCCCCGCCCTGAGGTACTCCTCCTCGACGAGCCTTTTTCGAGCCTAGACGTCGAGCTACGCGAGCAGCTTGCGCGTGAGATCAGGGGCGTTCTCAAGCACGAGGGTATTACGGCGATTCTGGTAAGTCATAATCAGTTCGAAGCATTCGCCATGGCTGACGAGATTGGGGTGATCAAAGGTGGAAAACTGCTGCAGTGGGACAATGCGTTTAATCTTTACCATACGCCTGCGTCCCTCGCGGTCGCCGACTTTATCGGCGAGGGCGTGTTAATCGATGGACGTGCTGTCGGAGAGCATACTGTCGAGACTGAGCTCGGAGTCATCGATACGCGGCAGATCCAGGATTTCAACTTACCGGGTACGATAGACATTTCGCTGTTGCTGCGGCCTGACGATGTGTTTCATGATGACGCGAGCCCAACGAAGGCGCGAGTGGTCGAGAAGGCGTTTCGGGGCGCGGTATTTCTCTACACGCTCGAACTCGAAAGCGGGAAGCGTGTTTTGTCTCTTGCCCCGAGCCACCACGACCACGCGATAGGCGAACCAATGGGAATTCGTCTCGATGTAGAGCATTTGGTCGCGTTTCCTAAACTTCCTGTTGTCTAAGTTAATGCTCTCGCCAAGGACTCTAGTCAATGCGCGCACTGAAAATGAGTCATGACAGTGGTCACCTCGCCGCATCAGCCTGTTGGCACGGTTTATTCGCGCGTCTATTTCTCTCTGCTCTGGCTTTAGGGTTTGCGATAATCTTTGTGCCCTCGGTGGCGCTGTCGCAGTCAATTCAGGATGGTTCTTCTTTGCTGACTGATGCGAACGCCGACGGCGTCCCCGACTCACTTGGGATTCGCGAAGAGCAGGCCGAGCCAGTAGCCGCGGGCGCCGGCCGCGAAGCTGAGAGTGTTGATGAGAGTGCTGCGGAGGGTAATGAGGAAAGTGTTGCGGAGAGCGCCGCTGCGGCGGCGCGCTCGCTAGAAATTAGCCGCGAGATTGCGCGGCGCGAGGCGCTTATCGAGGAGCTTCGCTATTCCTCGGGGGTTTACTCGGATCAATTGCGCGAGGTTCAGGCAGACCTAGGCGCCTATTTGATTGAGATGGAGGATTTCGAGGGGGCAGCGAAGGTGTATTCTGAGGCCCTGCAAATTACCAGAATAAACACGGGGCTCTATAGCGAGGAGCAGCTGCCAGTCATCATGGCGCTGATAGCAAGCAACACGAAAAGCAAAGCATGGGCCGAAGCGGACGACTTTCAGAGTCTCCATTTGCATATCGCAAGTCGTCTGTACTCGAAAACTGACGGACGCTTCTTGGCTGCTGCCAGGCAGTATGGCGATTGGCGGTTTCGCGTCATGAGTGAGAACCTGCTCGACGACTCCTACCAGGGACTCGCGCGAACTGCCGAGGAGCTATCTGGGTTTTATGGCGCCGTCATTGTGGCCCTCGAGACCGAGGGGCAGGAAAAATCAGGAGAGTTGTTGGATTTCGTCTTTTCAAAGGCAGAGACCGATATGGTGTTGATCAGAGCGATTGCGTCTACGCCTTACACCGATTTTCCGGGCACGGTAAGCCCGTATGTTTACCGTTCGCGCTGTCGCAATGTGCGAGATGCCAATGGTCAGGTCGTCCAGCAGTGCACGAATATTCAGGTCGAAAACCCAAGGTATCGGCAGTCACAGCGCGACGCTAAGCAAGTCGCAGTCAATCGGCAGGTTAGGTCAATCCGCGAGGCGATTGAGCGCATCGAGAGGCTCCGTGATAGCGCACCGCTGCTCGATCGAGACGAGGTTGATGTATTAGATTCGCGCATTGCACGACTCGAGCTGGAAACTCAGCAGATGCTCCGGCAGGCACGATCGCGCAGCTTATTCTAAATGCTCGAACGCGGCCCTGAGTAGCACCGAGCGATGAACCGGTTGATCCTATTCGTCTAGCGCCGGCGTAGAGGAAGTTGTGCGTTGCATTTTCTCAAGTACCCTCACTGGCAGTAGTAATCTTGAGCAAGACGCGCTTCAATAAGGGGGATGCTGGGAGTTGCTCGGCATCCTCTGTCCTGACCGGACTAAACTAGGAGGACTTATGTCATCTTTTTTAAACAGGCTCGCAAAGATTGCGTTGTCGGCGACCGTTGCCTTCACTGCACTTGGCAGCCAGCTCGCTTCGGCGCTAGAAGAGGGCGATAAAGCGCCTGACTTTTCGCTGCAAGCGTCCGACGGTAAAACGTACACGCTCTCGGAATTCGTCGGGGTTAAGCCCGTCGTTATCGCGTTTTTCCCGAAAGCTTTCACCGGTGGTTGAACGATGCAATGTAAAGCGCTGCGTGACAGTGCTAGAGAAATTCAGAGTTTCGACGTTGCATATTTTATGGCGAGTGTTGACACGCTAGAGGACAACACAGCTTTCGCGGCAGAGCATGAAGCGGGCTTTCCAATTCTTGCTGACCCCGAGAAGACCATGGTTGAAGAATATGGCGCGCTGATGGGCGCAGGCTTTGCTAATCGGTGGACCTACTACATAGGCATCGACGGCACGATCCTAAAGATCGACAAGCAAACCAAGCCAGCAACGGCGGGTAAAGACCTTACGAGGACGATGGAAGAGCTTGGCTTTCCCAAACTCTAAATAAAGGTCGCGTAAAAGAGGCAGATTCTTTCGGGAGTCTGCCTTTTTTATTGCAATTCTCTCAAGCGGCCCTTTTAAGGATGATACTGATTTGTTGGCCGGTCTAGATATGCAACAATAGGCGGTATCGATACGACAACACGCATTTTGGAGCGAATCATGTCTAAGGTGGGAATCTGGTCCATCGCGGCAATCGCGGTATGTACATTCCTTTATCTGGTCTATCTTGCTGTTGCTTTCGAAGCTCCGAGTGGGACCACGACGGTTATCTTGCCGACTCCTGTGGCCGAGGTAGAAATCACTCCGCCGCGTCCTGTTCCCACCCGCATAACCCCTGTTGTTCCCGCCGCGCCAGCTTCCGTCGAAGAGGAGCCGGAAGTGGTTGAAGTAGTGGAGGTCGAAGCACCCGAGATAGAGGCTGCCATCGATCTGCCGCGATTAAACGATAGCGACAGTTTCGTAGCGGAGAAGCTAAAGGAATTGTCGAGCGGCGCGTCGCTGTTGAGCTTTCTCGTCGACGAGCAACTTATCCGCAGAACCGTAGTGCTGATCGAGAATATTTCACGCGGACAATATCCACAGACGGCGCTGCCCTATAAACCGGTAACCGAAGAAATGCAGGTGAGCAGCGTCGATGGCCGTTTGTTTACTATGGAAGCGTCGTCGTACAAAAGGTTCGATGCTGCAATCGCCGCCTTTGTAGCGCTTGATACCGATCAGGCCGTGGGGCTTTACAAACTCCTGTCTCCACTACTGCAACAGGCCTACGCCGAGATCGGGTTTCGTGACGCCGAATTTGAGCAGTCGCTTAGAAAGGCTATTGATGCGGTACTGAGTGCACCCGAAGTCGAGGGCCCTTTTCAATTGGTTAAGCCTTCTGTGATGTATCTTTATGCCGATACTCGGCTCGAGGAACTTGCGGACATGAACAAACAGCTTATCCGCCTTGGTCCTGAGAACAGTGCTCGCCTAAAGGCGAAATTGCGCGAGTTTAAAGCGGCACTCTAGGTGAAGAGAAGTACTGACATCGATTAGACAGGCCAGAACTGAAATTATGCTGAACTCACACGCTAGTGCTCCTCTAAAGCCTTTATTATCGGTTGCCGATTTGCAGGCTCTGCTTTCTCAGGACTCAAGCGAGGTAGTAGTGTTCGATGCCTCTGCGCCTCCAGTCGTGCCGGGATATGAGTCACTTAATTCCCACGTGCCGGAGGCTGACTGGCGTATCATCCCAGGCGCGCGCCGCTTTGATTTCGACACGCGTCTCTGCGATCCCGACGCCACCCTTCCGCATATGATGCCGAGTGCGGCACTCTTCGAAAAAGAAGTGCGCAGCCTAGGCCTGAACACGCATTCACTTGTTGTGATTTACGACGATGTTGGCGTCTACGCGAGTCCGCGCGGCTGGTGGATGCTCAAGGCAATGGGGCATGACAATGTCGCCGTGTTGGACGGCGGCCTCAGAGCATGGATTGACGCCGGCAATCCAACGGAGGTGGGAGGTGCGCAATGGCGCGCGGGTAAAAAAGCATCGGGCGACGACTATACTGAGGGTGATTATGTCGCTATCCCCAGATTGGACGCGTTTGTCGATAGCGCTGCAGTAGCCACGGCGTTAACCGATTCGAATTGCCGCGTCTTAGACGCTCGCTCAACTGCTCGATTTAATGCCGAGGCTCCGGAGCCTCGCCCGGGCGTGCGCGGTGGTCATATGCCTGGGTCACTGAGTTTTCCTTTCCAGACCGTGCTAAACGGCGAAAAAATGAAGTCGGCGCTCGAGATCGCATTGATGCTGGCCCCCATTGCACAGCGAAATCAGAGAGTGGTGACCAGCTGCGGCTCGGGTCTCACTGCCTGTGTCGTCACTTTCGCTGCGTCGCTCGCGGGCTACACGCATCTTTCTGTCTACGATGGCTCATGGGCAGACTGGGGGGCGGATCCGGCTCTGCCGGTTGTTGCGGGTCCTGACAAAGAGACCGTTTAAGTTGAGAGGTCTCTGAGAATCGCTGAGTGACAGGGTCTGCCGGTAAGCCTGCCGGCATTTGTTGTGCTGTTTTGGTACACTGGGCCCACGCGATAGCGAGAGCAATTGCGATTAAGGTAATTTAATTTGCGCTGGAATTACGCTCCAGAGTGCAAAAAGGACACATCATGAATAACCCAAACTCTGCCACGCCAGGCACTGTGGTCGCGGCGTTATACCGTTTCGCGACATTCCCTGAATATGAATCCCTGCGCGAGCCACTAAAACAGTGCATGCTCGACAACGATGTGCGAGGCACACTGCTGCTCGCCGCCGAGGGGATAAACGGCACTATCGCAGGTTCGCGTGCGGGCGTCGATGCTGTGATTGCGTTTCTTGAGCGAGATGCGCGGTTTGCTGATCTCGCGCCAAAGGAATCCTTCGCGGCGGAAAATCCCTTCTACCGCACGAAGGTCAAGCTCAAACGCGAAATTGTGACGATGGGTGTCGAGGACATCGACCCGAAGAAGATCGTTGGCACCTATGTAGAGCCAAGCGAATGGAATGCGCTTATCAGCGACCCCGAGGTGCTTTTGCTGGATACGCGCAATAAATACGAGGTTGAAATCGGTACCTTCGAGTCTGCGGTCAATCCCGAAACCGACTCTTTCCGCGAATTCCCCGACTATGTAAAGAACAACTTAGATCCGGCGAAGCACAAGAAAGTGGCGATGTTTTGTACCGGCGGCATTCGCTGCGAGAAGTCGACGGCCTATTTGCGCGAACAGGGTTTCGATGAGGTCTATCACCTAAAGGGAGGCATTCTCAATTATTTACAAGAAGTGCCCGAGGAAGAGACGCTCTGGCGCGGTGAGTGCTTCGTTTTCGATAATCGAGTTACCGTAAATCACAAACTAGAGCAGGGTGTGTTTGATCAGTGTCACGCCTGCCGCATGCCAATTAGTGAAGACGACAAGCAACGCGAGGAGTATCAGAAAGGGGTGAGTTGTCATCACTGCGCTGCGCAGAAGCCCCGCGAGAAAGTGAAGGGTTTGGCCGAGCGAGAAAGGCAGATGGCTCTCGCTAAAGCGCGCGGCGACGCGCATATCGGGCAACCGATGGAGCAGCTCATCAGGCAGCGCAAAGCACAGAAGCTTAAGTTTAAAGAAGAGCAGCGCGACTATGAGCGGGCGAAAAGGACATCCCATGCCGACTAGCTTGGTGATGAGCCCCTTTGGTGAATTTCTCGGAATTGAAATCGAATCCTTTGGCGAAGGCAAAGCACTATGCAGTATCGCGGTTAAGCCTCACCACTTTAACGCAGGCGGGCGAGTGCATGGTGGTGTGCTGACGTCGCTTGCGGATTCGTGCGCAGGAGTCGCTGTGCGTAGCTTGCGGCCCGAAGGCGTCGCTTCCGCTACTACCGACCTAAATATCGCCTTTATCAGGCCGCCTATGGGAAATCGGCTCGAAGCCGAGGCCGAAGTGCTGCATGCCGGAAAGCGTCTGTACAGAGTGGAGATGTGTGTGTTCAGTATGACTCTCGGGGAAAACCAAACGCGCAAGCTGGTGGCAAAGTGCAATGCGACCTTTATGCTGGTTTTCCCAACTAACGCCTAAGTGGCTTACTTCTGCGCTGCTGCGCTTTCGACATGAGCGAACACGCTTGAACTGCCGTCTTTGTTCATCAGAACTATGTCGTAGGGAGTGAAGCGGTTCCCCATCTCCATACCCGGGCTTCCTAAGGGCATTCCCGGGACCGCCAGTCCTAGTGCCCCCTCTGGCGGCGCAGCCAAGAACTGTTCGATAAATTTTGCTGGGACATGTCCCTCAAAAACATAGCCTTCTTTAGTCACGGCAGTGTGACAAGACTGCCATTCAGGCAGCACGCCGAGTTCATGCTTCACTCCGTTGAGATCGCGAGGGTGATTAATCTTTGATGCGAAGCCTTTGTCCTGCATATGATCGATCCAGCCTACGCAGCAGCCGCAGTTAATATCTTTGTAAACATTTAGCGTAATGTCATCGATCGATTGAGCCGAGAGGGATGCAGCGCAGGTGAGTGACGCAATAAATACAATTACTGCTGAGAGAGAGCGATACTGAGCTAGGTGGAGAGTTGCCATCATTTACTCCGATAAAGAGGGGTTAACCTGTCATCTATAGCTAGACATGGTACTTTGTCGGCGTCATTTTTTAAAGCGGCATCCAACCGGCTACTGCCGACTCATCGTCAAAAACTGCGTTAACGCTCAATGGCTTGTATTCGGCCGCTTGATTGTTTAGCCCCACTCAATCGCGTAACATCCCTCCCCGACGAATTCTCTAGTCCTCAAAGCCTAATCGAAGTTTTTATGCGCGCAGTTACCCAGCACTACAATCGCGAAACGTTTTCCGAACTCTTCAAGCTCGCCGTTCCAATGGTGGTCTCACAGGGTACTTTCGCCGTGATGATTTTTACCGATCGGCTATTTATGTCGATGATCGATCCTACGCACATGGCCGCTGCGCTTGGCGGTGGTGTGGCCTTGTTTTTTTCGTTTTGCTTCTTTTCAGGTCTGTTTGGGTACGCCAACGCACTTTCGGCTCAATATTTCGGTGCCCGAGAATTGTTCAAATGTTCGAAGGTAGTGAGTCAGGGGCTGATTATGACTGTCGCCTGTCTGCCGGTGCTCGCGTTTATCGCCTATTTTGTCACCGATCTTTTCGTCAGTATGGGGCATGAACCTCAGCTTGCCGAGCTCGAGCGCACCTACTATCTCTGGTTAATGATAGGCTCGCCAATCTCACTCGCGAAGGTGGTGTTCTCGTCTTACTTTGCAGGGATTGGTCGCACCAAGCTCGTCATGATTTGCGACCTCTGTGGCCTCGTCCTCAATGTTCCACTTTGCTATGCCATGGTCTTCGGTATTGCCGGTTTCCCTGAGATGGGAATAACTGGTGCCGCTCTGTCCACAATACTTTCGACATTGTTTTCGCTTGTGCTATTCATCAGCTGTTTCTTTGCAAAAGAGCATAGACAAACATTTCGCGTGATGGAGTCTTTTGTCTTCGATTTGGGAATCATGCGCCGCTTCGTTCGCCTGGGCCTCCCGGCGGGCACAGAACTTTTTCTCAACGTGGCGGCATTCAACCTGTTTCTTCTTATGTTTCAGAGTTATGGCATTACCGAAGCAGCCTCGGCCGCCATCGTGTTCAATTGGGATATTCTCTGTTTCGTCCCAATGATCGGATTAAATATTGGTGTGGTTAGCCTGATCGGCCGGTTCGTCGGGGCACGAGATATGAATCGAACGAATCAAGTCATCTTTGCGGCCTTCGTGATGGCGCTCGGCTACTCGGGAATAATCGCACTCATCTATAGCGTATTTCGTTTTCAGTTAGTGAGTGTGTTCGAGCCGCCCGAAGGGGATTTCGACGACATACTCGCACTTGCGGGTTACATGATGATCGGTCTGTCGAGCTATGTGATGGCCGATGCGACAATACAGGTAGCCGGCGGCGTCCTGCGTGGCGCGGGGGACACAAAATGGCTAATGTATGCGTCGACAACGACACATTGGGTTGCACTTGGGGCGCAGTACTACGTTATTAAGGTCGCAGAATGGGGGCCGCGGGCGTCGTGGGTTGCGTTCGTTACAATGTTATTCGCAATCGCTTTGCTGTTTTCGTGGCGTCTTTGGAAGGGACGGTGGCGCGAGGAGGAACGACTACTCGCGGTAATGGCGGAGTGAGCAGAGTAAGCAAAGTAGGCAGAGCGAGCGATCAAGAAAGGCCGGTTATACCATTGTGCGCTTCTGGCACAGGCTTAAATTTCTGCTAATCTAGTTTCCAATTTGAACAGGCAGACAGAGCGAAACTCAGTTCAAAAGAAAGCCGCTTCCGCCCAGTCTCGAGGATGAGTCTGTTAAGAGGGATCAAGATAATGACTCGCAACGTATCCGCATTACTGCTATTGCTCACCCTTCCTTGGTTCGCCTCGGCCCAAACGGGTCTGCCCGAAGGGGCAGGGCGCGACTTGGTTTTAGCGCATTGCACGAGTTGCCATGGCACCGCGCAGATTGAGCGTTCGGCAGGTTTTGGAAGCGCCGCCGAATGGCAGGGGCTTTTTTCGACGATGATTAAATTGCCCAGGGCTCAGTCTGAGACGATTGCAAATTATTTGGCTGAACATTTCCCTGAAGACGCGAGTAGGCGTCCGACGCTTATTGCCGGCGACACTCAGATCGAAATAATTGAATGGATGGTGCCAACGCTCGGGCAGCGGTCGCGAGACCCAGTCGAGGCGAAAGACGGCTCAATTTGGTGGACCGGTATGTGGGCAAGCCTAGCTGGGCGGCTTGACCCAGAGACGGGTGAGATGGAGGAATTTCTACTGCCGCCCGCGGCACGCCCCCACACTGTGGTGCCGGCCGAAGATGGCAGTATTTGGTATACCGGAAATAGTAATGCGACGATAGGCCGTCTCGACCCCGAAACCGGGCTTGTGACTGAGTTTAGAACCAAAGCGCGCGACCCGCATTCAGCGACGTTTCACCCTAACGGTAATCTCTATTTCACCGCCCAGGGGGCTGGCATGCTCGGGCGTGTTGATCCCAGTAGTGGCAAGGTCACCGAAATTGACACGGAGCTAAGACCCTACGGCATCCAGGTCGCGCCCGATGGCATGGTTTGGGTCGCTTATAACGGGACAAACAAGCTAGGACGTTTAGATCCGGACACCCTCGAGATCACTTATTTCGATGTTCCGGATGCCCGCACGCGCATCCGTCGCCTCGATATCGACAGTAAAGGGGATGTTTGGTTTGTGAATTCAACGCTTGGGAAGATTGGCAGGCTTGATCCCAAGACGGGTAGCATCAAGCAGTGGGATTCCCCCAGCGGCGAAAGCTCACACCCCTATGCACTTGCGGTTATCGACGATGTCATTTGGTATAACGAATCGGGCATGCGCCCTGATGCGCTCGTGAGGTTTGATCCAGAAGCGGAGCGATTTCAGAGTTGGGCGATCCCCTCCGGTGTCGGCATCGTGCGAAACGTTTGGGTTACCGAAGCGGGAGACTTATTGATCCATCAAACGAGTTCGAACCGAATCGGGTTGGTGAAGATAAAGTAGACAGAAGAGATGGGTCAGTCAGATTGGGTAAATTCGAAGGATTTTTTGTGAGACTAATCGAAAGGAGTTGCGAACGAGTGCTGCAGAGTGGGGCGAGCAATCGGTCGTCGCAGACCCACTTTGCGCCTAGCCGGGGCATGATTGCGCTTATGCTTTTTGTGCTTTTGTCGGCCTGTACGTCGAGGCAGCAGATCGAGTGGCCGCCGGAGTTACCAGATCGCGCTTTTTTTGAGTCAGCCTATTCTGCCGATGCGGCGAATCAATTGCTGCAGACGCGCGAGGAATATCTTGGATGGATCAAGAGTTTTTACAGAGGGACAGTGCTCTATCCAACGGGATGGTTCGATGTGCAAGAGCGCGTGCTAGCCACTTCTGCGCCTGAGAATGTCGACGTGTTGGTGCCTCAAATTGAGGAAATGGGGCGCCTAATCGCGGCAGAGTGGGCCAAAGAGAACAGTGCCCGCGCCATCGATAATCGCCTGCTAGCACTGTGGGGGGCAACGCTGCAGTCGGCAACGCCTGGGACGCAACGCCTCGAAGTGTTTAATCTAGTAGGCGATGACGTTCGGCGCCTCTTGAGCCGCGAACTTGATAAAGCGTCAATCGCCGATTCGCGCTATGACGAGCTCTTGGGTCTGGATTCATTCGGCGATTTCTAGCAGCACGACTAAGGATTTTCGATGACTGAAGAGTGCAGCGCCGTAATAAAAGAGGTGCAGAATTGGGTGAGTGACTTTGTTGTCGGTCACAATCTTTGTCCCTTCGCGGGTAAAGAGCTGCGGGCGGGGCGAGTCCGATTTGTTGAGACGCACGCCAGGGACATCGAAGCGCTTCTGCACAGCCTCAGTGACGAGTTAGCATTGCTCCAAGCCGACTCGCGAATCGAGACCACGCTCCTCGTCCATCCCCATGTGCTTAAAAGCTTTGCTGCGTATAACGATTTTCTAGATCTTGCTGACGAACTTATAGTGAGCATGGAGCTCGATGGCGTGTTGCAGGTTGCGAGCTTTCATCCGGACTATCGTTTTGCCGGTACCGTGGCGTCCGCCCCCGAAAATCTGACGAATCGCTCTCCCTCGCCTATGTTGCATCTACTGAGGGAGAAGTCGATTGAGGTCGCGGCTGCGTCGCACCCCGATATTGGCGCGATTCCCCAGCGCAATATCGAGTATCTGAACGACTTAATGAAACCGCGCTAACGGGCTTTACAAAAACTTAGAGAGACGGTTTGCCGTTTGCCTTCTTCTTAGCTTTACCCGCTGCTTTGGTTTTCTTCGCCTTCGAGCTAGCCGTTTTCGCTTTTGCCTTTGCAGCGGCTTTCTCGCGTTCACGCTCACGTGCTTTTACGCCAGGCTTGGCTTTCTTAACCGGTTTATCGCCGGCATCGCGCTTGGATTTTGAGCCTTTGCCTAGTTTGTCATCGTCGAATACACGGCCGCGGTCATCGCTTGTGCGGCGGGCCGGCGAACGCTTCGATGGCGCCTTAGGTGCTTCTCCCTCGCGGCTTATATTTAGCGTCTGACCGGCAACCCAGACTTTTTTGAGACCAGCATAGATGTCGTCGGGCATATCGGCAGGAAGATCAATCGTGCTGTGATCATCAAAAATATTGATGCGGCCAATATTCTGCGCATCGATATTGGCTTCATTGGCGATCGCACCAACTATGTTACCTGGCATAACTTTGTGTATGTGACCCACCTCGATACGGAAGCGCTGCATGCCTTTTTCAGGTGGTGCGTCTTTACGGGGGCGCTGCGGCCTGTCCGAGCGCTCCGAACCTTTGCCACGGTCGCGAGTGCGAGGCTGATCATTGCCGCGTGCTTCCCATGCTTTGTCGGCGCGTGGTACGGGCTTGTGCTGAAGCAGTAGGGGCGAGTCACCCTGAACGAGTTTGGCCAGCGCCGATGCAATCTCGATGGCGGGTACATTGTGTTCGTTCTGATACTGCTCGACGAGATGTTTAAAAAGGCCGAGGTCTTCGGTGGCGAGCGTGTCGGAAATGGCCTGTTTAAACTGAGCGATTCGCTTATCGTTAATCAACTCTGTCGACGGTAACTCCATCAATTCGATTTTCTTACTAGTTGCGCGTTCGATGGCGTTGAGCATGCGGCGCTCACGGGGGGCTACGAATAAAATCGCATCGCCCTCGCGTCCCGCTCGTCCTGTTCGGCCAATACGATGGATATAGGCTTCGGTGTCGTGGGGTATGTCGTAGTTAACAACGTGGCTTATGCGCTCAACATCGAGACCGCGGGCAGCGACATCGGTAGCAACAATGATGTCTACTTTGCCTTTCTTTAATTGGTCGATCGTGCGCTCACGCTGAGCCTGCGGAATGTCGCCATTGAGGGCACTTGCCGTGAAACCGCGCGCGGAGAGTTTTTCTGCAACCTCGACAGTGGCTATTCGGGTGCGCACGAAAATGATCATGCCGTCGAAGGTTTCGGCTTCGAGTATTCGAGTTAGGGCATCCAGTTTATGCATGCCGCTGACCGGCCAGAAGCGCTGACGAATGAGATTGGCCGTCGCCGTCTTCATTTTAATCGTAATCTGAGCCGGGTCGGTCAGGTGTGCCGTTGCAATGCGCCTAACTTGCGTTGGCATCGTTGCTGAGAAGAGAGCTATCTGTCGTGTTTTAGGCGTTTGTTCGAGAATCCACTCAACATCGTCGATGAAGCCCATGCGAAGCATTTCGTCGGCTTCGTCTAGAACGAGGGTTTTGAGCCCGTCGAGGTTGAGAGTCCCCTTGCGGATATGGTCCATGACCCGGCCAGGTGTTCCCACCACTGCATGCACGCCACGTTTTAATGAGCGAATTTGGCCGCCGTACTCTTGGCCGCCGTAGATCGGCAAGACGTTGAAGCCTTTGATGTGTTTCGCGTATTTGTGAAAAGCCTCGGCGACCTGAATAGCTAGCTCGCGCGTCGGCGCGAGAACAAGGATCTGCGGGTCGCGCTGGTTTACATCGATATTAGACAACGCGGGCAGTGCAAAAGCAGCAGTTTTTCCCGTGCCGGTTTGTGCCTGGCCTAGTACATCACGGCCACTGAGAAGTAGGGGAATCGTTTCCGCTTGGATAGGCGACGGAGTTTCGTAACCAACGTCATTCAGCGCCTGTAAAATGGGCGCCGAGAGGGCTAGTTGCTGAAATGTTAGTTGTTCTGACTCCGACATGATAATCCTTGCTGCCACAGCCGTGGCCAAAAAATTGAGTGCGGAGTCTACGCGAAAAGCGTGGCTATGTATGCCTCTGTTTTTCCTTCTCTTCTTATTTAGGCACCCTTTTACCTAGATTTCTAGGAATGTTGGGTTTAAATATCCATGACGCGATCAATGTCGCTGTCTAACGACGGCGGTTTGGTGAGAAGAGAGACATTGACGAAGAGGAACAGAGAGACGACAAAGGAGAGAAGGCCTCCACTCACGCCGTAGGGAAGAGCTATGCCTGCCAGCTGTACCCCGAAATTTATTATCAGCGCCGAAACAATCGCGGCAACGGCGCCAGGGACGGTGGCGCCTTTCCAGTTTAGGCCGAGTGCGACAACCGGAAATAGGGATGCCGCAAAGGTTGCCCATCCAAAAGCGCCGAGGAGCGCGACAAGCGTCGCATCCGCATAATAGGAATAAAGGGCAAACAGCGCGGCCACGATGGCGAGTATCACCGTGACGATGCGCGCCCAGAGCAACTCGTTGTTGATGCTTTTCCCACGAATAGCTTTTGGAATGTCGTGAATTATTGCCGCAGTGCCGATGTTAAGAAAGGCGTCTGAGGTAGACATGATAGCAGCGAAGAGACCGGCAAACACGATGCCTGCTAAAAGCGGGCTGGTAAAGACAGAGAGGAAAACCGACGCAGCGTCGTCTGGCAGAGTCAATGGCGGTATCACACCATCGATTACCGTAGCGCGCATGATGATGCCAATCGATACCCAAAGTAGAGCAGCCAGCACATAGCCCAGAATCGACAGAGGAAAAATGTGCCGGTTGTCCGAGATTTTGCGATTCATCATCATCTTGGTAACCAGATGCGGTTGTCCAGCAAGGCCGAGGCCAAAAACGAAGAACCAGCCAAGCGATGCCATGATGCCGGCCGATCCCCACGGCATAATCGCCTCCGAATCGTCTTTCAGAATAATCGAGGTGGCCTCTGTCATCCCGCCATCGAAAACAGACATCGCGGTGAGGAGGATCAAAACGCCGGCGGTCATCATAATGCCACCCTGAACGACGTCGGTATAAACCGAGGCTATGATCCCGCCGGTTACGCAGTAAAAAATAAGCACAGCCGAAGAAATCGCCACGCAGGAAACGAGGCTGATGTCGGCGAACATCGCTGTGCCCGAAAGAATTGCCTGCATCACAACCGCCATCGCGAGAATCTGCGTGGCGAGATAGCCCATAACGCCTAACACGATGGTTATGGCGACGAGTAGGCGAACGGCCTCGCTACCATAGCGCGCTGCGAGCACATCGGGCAGGGAAATACAGTTGCGTAGTTCGGCAATCATTCGGATGCGCTTGGATACCATGAAAAAGCCCAAGGCATAGCCGGCCGTCGAGATGGTAATCATCCAAAAAGAGCTCACGCCAATGGAGTAGACCAACCCGGGCCCGCCAACGAAGCCGAAGCCGCTCAACGTCGAAGAGAACAGTGCGAGCGAGATGACAATAGGACCGAGACCGCGGCCTGCGACGAAAAAGTCGCTGGCGTCAGTTGTTTTCCGCATTGCCCATAGACCGGTGATGACACAAAACACCATATACAGAGCTACGGCTGCGAGTATTATTTCCTGTCTGTAGGCTTCCACTAGCGCGCATCCTCGGAGCTGTTTTCGTTTTCGCGCCCTTCGGCGATAGGTTCGGCGATAGGTTCGGCGATAGACTCGGCGACAAGCCGTTCGAATTCGGCTTGATCTTCATCGGTATAGATAAATTGGCGAAAGCCTAGTGTGTAAATGAAAACGAGCGGTATGCCGCCAAGCCACACGCCATACATCGCCCACGCCGTGGCGGTAGGGAAGCCCATAAAGTAACTTGTCTCACCTGTCGCTATAAAATTCAGGTGACTCGCCACCATGCGCCACAGGATAAACAGGCTAAAAACCAGCGTCGCTATCATGTAAGCACGCAGTCGCGGCGTGCGATGACGTTCGCTCACGCCAAGCGTGGCGAACGCGACGATAAGCGAGAGCAGAAGTGCTTGGAAGGCATAGCCCAGAGAGCCGATAGTTTCGAGACGCGCGAGCCCGTCTCCGCCGATGCGCATTCCTGCGAACACGGGGTGGGCAGCGCCGCCGGCATTGGCAACCGGCTCGGCCGTTAGGATCAAGAGTAAAATTACGGTCATTGTCGTGCAGATCGCGGCGATGACGTAGATAAGCTGTCGGCCCATTTGGCGGCTCCGGCTCACTTTTTCAGTGAGAATCTGATTCATGCCCGCATAGAGCAAGCGATGCCCCATCGTTCGAAGGGCGCGGCGATGAGGATTCGAGCATAAAGCGCGCCTCTCCCTTAGTCTAGGGGCAGTGTGCTCGACCGAAGAATTGGGAGATGCACTCTCTCGCAGCTTTTCTTGCGACACCTCTTTTAGCTCTTGCGCAGTTATCCCTCAGCTCCTCTCAATCTTGACAAGTTGGTTCCTGTAGGTCATTTTCCGACGACTAAGCTAAAAGCTCACAAAGAAAATTAAGAAAGTTTAAGAAAAGGTTGAGGAAACAGATTTCAGCCGAACCCAACTGTGTGCTTCGAGTTATTAGGGCCTGCAAACCCAATAGTTAGCCGTTTCATAAATTCAACGAGGTGAGAGATGAAGACCAATACATTTTTAACAAAAACAACGCGGACAATGCAGTCGGGGTTTGCGCGCAAGGCGGGCCTTGCCTCGCTCGCGCTATGTTTGTTGTCAGGTGCCGCTGTCGCTCAGCGCGGTGCGGTGCAGCCGCCAGAGCATGCGAACCAGGAACCCGTCAACCACCTGCCTAATCCCTATGAAACACAGCGCGACTTTGGTGTGTTACCCGATGGTCGCAGCTGGGGCTCGGTGAGCGCTGTTAATATCGATATCGACGGAATCCACGTATGGGCTGGTGACCGCTGTGGCTCAAATTCCTGTGCGACGTCAAACGTCGATCCTATTGTGAAGCTCGACCCACAGGGCAATGTGGTGCAAAGTTTTGGCGCCAACCTCATCATATGGCCTCACGGCATGGATGTAGATGCTGATGGCAACGTGTGGGTGGTTGATGCACGCGCCGCAAACGCAAGGGAGCTTGAAGAGAACCCTGCGGCGGCTGGTAAGGGTCATACTGTGCTTAAGTTTAGCCCAAACGGTGAGTTACTTATGACCCTCGGAACGGGTGGAGAAGCAGGCGATCCGCCGACGCATTTTGACGCGCCTAATGATGTGCTCATCGCGCCGAACGGCAATATTTTCGTTGCCGATACGCACGGTGCACAGTTCCAAGACGAAGCAGGACCCACTGCTAAGAGCCGAATATCTATTTTCGCCCCGGATGGTAGCTTCATCAAATCCTTCGGTGATTGGGGCTTCGAAGATGGCCAATTCCGCTCACCGCATTCTCTAGCAATGGATTCTCAGGGTCGACTCTTCGTCGCTGACCGCGGCAATAACCGCATTCAGATATTCGACCAAGACGGCAATCATCAAGACACCTGGTATCAGTTTAGCCGCATCAGTGGTCTGTTTATCGATAAGTCGACAGATATGCTTTACGCAATCGACTCCGAGTCTGATCCTAACTACAACCCAGGTGGCTGGCGTAAGGGTCTTCGAGTAGGCAGCGCGAAGACAGGTGAAGTCATGTACTTCATTCCTGAGCACGTTTCGGAGCGAGCCTCTGGTATGGGCGGCACTGGCTCAATGGGTGAAGGCGTAACGGTTGACCGCAATGGCGTGGTGTACGCTGGTGAAGTCGGCCCGATTCAGGGTATGACTAAGTTTATCCCGCGTCTAATCCCCTAAGCTGCGATAAAAAGCGACAGCGGCCTTCATGCTGAAGTCGCATTACAAAAAAGGGTCAACATTAAGTTGACCCTTTTTTATTACCGAGTTGCTCTGTGGTTGTTTAAGGCGCTTCGTCGAAACTTTGCAGTGTGAAGGAATAGGTCTGCGTGTCAGTGAGTTTAAAAACGACATTGGTATAGGCTACTTTCCCATTTAACTCCAGTTCTGGGATCGATAGAGTGCCTGAGAAGCCGTCGAAAGTTGCCATCTCCTCCAGTACTTTGTCGATGAACAACACACTCGAAGGGACAAGTTTGATTATTGGTGCTGGTGAATTTTGAGTCACGGTAAAATCTGACCCAGGCCTGACCTAAGTCGCCAGCGTCAAGAGCGACAGAGAGAACTCGATTGTACTGAGCTTGCTCGATGTCTCCATCGATCGCTGACAAAGTTAAAAGAAAGAGAGTGCTGCCCTCTCTTGTGTAAGGGAGATGAAAACTGACCGAAAGCATCCCGTGTCGTTAAGTCTGCCAATAGAATCGATCGTTTAAGCCTCTGCCCAATACCTCGCCGAATACCGTAAACCCCTCGTTTTGAGTGTCGAAGTTGGGAGCTGTTGTCTTGAAGATTGATAAACCATCTTGGCTTGTTGCGCTATTGGGCTGATCGGGAACTTTGCCATCGCAATAGTCCCTCGCGTGTTCGAACGATTGAACTCATTCACAATCGCAGGCCCAACGTTGATACTTGAAATGTCACCAAGTTCTGGGTTGTAAAGAAAGCCGCCGCCCTGAATGACAAAATTAGTTACTTTTCTGTGGATAATTGTGTTTTCGTAGGCACCAGAGTTCACATAGGAAAGAAAGTTAGCGACAGTTACCGGTGCGATATCTGCATACATCTCGAGAACGAAGCTTCCGGTGTCGGTGTCGACGCGAACTATCTCTGAAGCCAAGGTACCTTGAGCGAGGGTCGAGATGAGAACCACGACTGCCAAACTTTTTCTTAGGCTGCAGTTTGTGAGAGCTTTAATGAGTCTCGAAGGGTATCTGAGGTGACGAAACGAGCGGAACGACATTTCTAATTTCCTTAAATGCAGTTAGCAAGAGTGATAAATGGGTGAATCTGATGCACTTGGCTAACTATGGAATTCTACAACAGTGCTCTGTGCAAATTGTAACCGGAGTCACACTGATCAGCTATTGCCAAAAGAGCGTAAACTCAGAGTGATGTTAAGTGAATTAGAAGAGGTTGCATGGAGCACAGTGTAAGAAGAGTACTTCGCGTTTTTCTGGGCGGTTTGTTAGGCCTCGGTATAGTCTTGATTCTAACGCTCGTGCTGCCAACGCCGCAGGGCCCCGAGTCGAGTGCATCTCCGCGCTCTGGCTTCTTAGTCCAAGATGCCTCTGAAGACTTCTCCCTCGCGCAGCTTCAAAATCAATTTCTTTTCGCTGATCTTGATGCGCAGCAGTCGGCGGTCGCTGAGGCGCGTCTACTCGGCGAGGTAGACGCTGACTTTGCACAATTTTATGCCAGCCTCTCCGGTGACGAAAAGCGAAAGATCGCGATTCGCAATGCGCTTGTCCAGGCTCATCGCGAATTAACTGATTTTAGGTTGGCGCAGAGCATGGGTGTGATGGGCAGCAGACAGAGGGCGTATAAGCCGGCTGCAAATTATGTGCTGTCGCGCCTTCGGGCCACACTTAGTCAAAACGAAATCACAGAGCTTGAGACGCTTATGCGGCGCAACGCATGGGAAAGATTTAAGCCAAGCTATCGTGGGCAAGTCGAAATATTCGCGCGCCAGAATGGACTGGTTTTTGCTGCGGGTGAGATTGATCATCTCGTTGCAACCCACTTTGACAGCAGCTATGCGCTGCTCAATCCACATGCCCTTGAAGAAACCTCGCAGCAAGCGCGGTTAAGCTTGCAGCGCGAGGCATTGGAACTTACACGACGTGAACTGGGCGAAAATCTTCCACCTGCTCAGCGCGCTGTGGCGGATAAATTCATCGACGCTCAACTGGCGGAGTTTAAGAGTCTGGCAGCACGGCTGGAGTGAGGCTTATTTCTCTTCGCCGAGAAAGGCGAAACGAGGTAACAAATTTCCCTCAATACTTATGTCTTCAAAAAACATTTGGTAAGGCCTGACCCACAGCCCCTGTGCCCCATACAGCGCGCGATACAAAACTAGAGGCTCTTGCGTCTCACTGTGGTGCACGACGTCGATTACCTCGTAAAACTGTCCCTTATAGTGTTGGTATCTACCACGCTGTATTGAAGGAATAGTGACTTCTGGTTTGTCGCTGTTACTCTGATTGCTCATAGCTTGCCTTGTGTAAATGCTACTAGTCCTTATCGACGCTCTTGTCCTAAGGGTGGAGACCCAACAGTCGCATCGATTCGTGGTCCACGCCGATCACTGTCATTTCCGAGTGGTGGTCCAGGAGGCCGTCTGGCGTTGTTGTTCAGCGCCGGTGGCCTGCCATCGCGAGGTCCACGGCGATTAATAAATTCTACCGCGTTACGGCGCTCCTCGGCGCTCAACTCGCTTAAAGTCTCAACTGTCTGTAGATGAGACAGGCGTTGGTAATCGTTGGCAGCGTCTCTCAGTTCGGCCAAAGCTGCGGCGAGCGCCTCTTCATCGAAAGGATCTTGGGCCATGAGCCTGTTCGATTCACTCTGTGCTTTAAATAATCGACTGCGCGCTGCGCGCCCCTGCATTCCTCGTTCTCTGAGGCCAGCGCGTAGCTCTTCTTGACGCTCGGGTGTGATGTCGCGAATGAGCCAGCTGATATTAGGTGGTAAGGGTCTCCCGATGCTCGTCTCACTGTTGATCAGATAGAATCGATAAGCGACGCCGCCGACTAAGAAAAGATTGATCGCGATCGAAATAAGCAACGCGACGACAAGGCCGCGACGTCTATTGAGTTGTGTCATCTGATTTCGCCTTCGTTTTCTTCGGTTATTTCACCTTGGTTTGACATATCCAAAAAAGACAACATGACGAGTTCGTCGTCCCACGATTCGAAGTTTGGTTCGCTCGCCGGGGTTAGGCCAAAATTGAAAAAATTGCCGATCACAATACCCAGGACGAGCGGGCAGGCGGCGGCGAAAACCGGACGCCAAAGACTCTGCCGCTGTGGGTTGAGCCAATCGATAAGCGCATCGATGCCCCGCATGAAACTGTCGGATGCTGCGAGCACTTTGCGGGGTGTCTGGGCTACCTGAGGGGGAAGCGATTGGTTTAGTACTCGCGATTCGATGCGCTTGTAGAGCGCTCTGTCGTCCTGGCCGTTCATCGTGCTCGCTGCCGCGCGGGCGATCAGGGCTTCGAGTTCCTCGTCCCTGAGGGATGCTATGCGATTATTATCCTTACCGCTCATTGTAATGGGCCTCCATTTGTGTCCGTAAGCTGCGTTTAGCCCTTGCTATAAGTGATTCGAGTGCTCTCACTGATAATCCTGTGATGTCCGCCGCTTCTTTATTGGAGAAGCCTTGATAGTAGCAGAGCAGTAGGGCGCTGCGCTGTGTCTCTGGTAGCTTGCTTATCGCCAGATTCAATGCTGAAAGCTCGGAGTCTTTCTCGATCATTTGCTGAGAGCTTGGTTCCTCTTTTGCGTGTTCGACGACTGCGTTACGCAGCGAATTATCAAAGTTCGAATTGCTATCTAATTCCTCGTCGAATCGCTCGCCGAGCAACACACGTTGCTGCTTACGAAGCATATCGATACAGAGGTTATGCGCAATGCGGTGGAGCCAGGTGCTTAGTTTAGCTTTCCCAGGGTCCCATTTTTTTGCGCTAACCCAGAGCCGAAGAAATGTTTCTTGGGCAACGTCCTCGATATCACGCCCGTTGCCGAGCATCCTCAATGAGTAGCGCGTGATTGCAGGCAGGTGTGCTCGGACCAGTGCGTCATAGGCCCGCCGGTCGCCTTGAGCGACTGCTGCCATCAGCTCTTCATCATTCATCGCGTGTCGTCTGTGTGGCGTTTGCCGAGCGAAATTTGAGTGCGGAGCCGCCGTTGCGTCCGCACTCAGTGTGCAAATTATCGCTGCTTATGGGCGCCATCTCGCGCATCGCCGCGTGTCGCAAACTCGGCCTTGGTTAGCGCGCCATTGTTATCCGCGTCGAGAGCCAAGAAATTCGCTTCCATCCACTCAGCGGCAGTGACCAATTGATCGCCGTTAGTGTCTGCTGCGATGAAACGCGCTTCAATTCTTTGTTGCATCATAGCACGGCGTTCTGCCATTTTTTCGGCCCGCGGCTCTCGCTCTCCCTCTTTTTGGGTTTGCTTCTCGACATTAGATTGAGGCGCTCTCTCTCCGCGCTGGGCCGGCCTCTTCGACGGATCTTTTGGGCCGCGAACACCGGGACGAGATGGTCGAGCGTTTAAAAACTCGTCGAGGGTCAAAACACCGTTCTCGTCGCTGTCTAGTCGGTCGATAATTGTCCGTTCACGAACTGAGAACTCGTCGAAACTTATATTACCGTCACCGTTAGCATCCAACGTATCAAATGCCGCTGCCCGTTGAGTCGGCGGCGCATCTTGCGCATACAGCGAGGACACATTGAAAAGTGCTAGCGCGAGAGTAAGGCCAATTACCTTATTCGAGCTGCGGGCGAAGCCATTGTCTGTCAGTCGATCTGTATTGTTTATCATCGTAGTGCTCCAAATTAATCAATAGTGGAAAGCGCCTTCGAAATCTTCTACGTAGCGATGCAACTTTTCCGTCGCAACTGATCTATACTCTTGGTCAAAATAATGTCACGTACCCTAAGGTATGCTTACCCTATGAAAACACTAAGAGTAAATCGAAGAGCATTTATGCGCCACGGCGCCACTGGCTTCGCCCTGTTTGCGGCCGGCGGCATCAAGGCACAGGCGATTGTTATGAACTCCGGCGATGCTGCGCAGAAAAATACAGAACTGCTCGCAGCTATCGCTCGTCTGAGCGAGCTAGGACCGTTGCTGCCGCCAGATGAAAACGGGCTGCGCTTGCCGGCGGGCTTTCGGTCACGCATTGTTGCAAGAAGCGGTGTGGCGCCAAGCAAAAATTCAGAGGTCGTTTGGCATCGAGCGCCAGACGGGGGTGCTGTGTTTCCAAGCGCTGATGGAGGTTGGATTTACGCCTCGAATAGTGAATTGCGCGATGCCGCTGGTGGCGTTCGCGCGCTGCGCTTTGACGCCAATGGAGAGATAGTCGACTGCTATAGCATTTTGGAGAATACGACGTCGAACTGCGCTGGCGGAGCGACGCCTTGGGGTACCTGGTTGTCCTGTGAGGAATATGAACAGGGATTGGTTTTTGAGTGCGATCCTCAGAAAGCAGGGAACGGCGAAGCAAGGCCGTTGCTTGGCCGATTCGAACACGAAGCTGTCGCAGTCGACCTTGCAAACGATCAGCTTTATCTTACCGAAGATCAGCGCGACGGTGGTTTCTATCGTTTCACCGCGACGCGCGGGCTGCCGGATTTAAGTGCCGGTCAACTAGAGATTGCGTCTGTGGTCCAGCGCGGGGATAGGCAGTATATCGAATGGCTTGCTGTGCCAGACCCTCTTGCAAGTACCACGGCGACGCGCCATCAGGTCGCGGGTTATCACGCGTTTCGCGGTGGCGAAGGCATCGCCTATCACGACGGATCTGTTTATTTTACGACCAAGCGCGACAATCGGGTGTGGTCTTACGAGGTTGAGTCTGGCGAATTACGAGTAATCTACGATATTGAAACATCAACCGATCCAGTCTTGGCGGGAGTCGATAATGTGACTGTGACCCCTCGCGGTGACGTCCTTGTTGCAGAGGACGGTGGTGACATGCAACTCGTTGTGCTGCTGCCGTCCGAAGAGGGCGAACAATTTGATGCTGTTCCGTTGCTACAAGTGGTTGGGCACGATGCGTCGGAGATTACGGGGCCTGCATTCGATCCGAGCTATACACGGCTTTATTTCAGCTCGCAGCGCGGCGCCGAGGGTGCGAATGAGTTCGGCGTAACATTCGAAATTAGCAGGGTCTAGATGAGCATCGACCCAGGCACGCATAAACATGCCTTAGCCTTTATCATCGTCGTTGTATTACTTGATGCCATCGGCTTCGGCATAATTCTCCCCGTAACACCGAAGCTGATTATTGATTTGACAGGCGTGGATCTGTCGAATGCGTCACAGCTTGGTGGCTACCTCATGTTTGCCTATGCGCTAATGCAGTTCTTTGCGGCGCCGATTTTGGGTAATTTGGGAGACAAGTTCGGTCGTCGCCCAATTATCCTCTACTCCTTAATCGTGCTAGCGACAGGTTACGCGATGATGGCGTTCGCGCCGACCCTGCTCTGGCTGTTTGCCGCGCGTATGGTTGCCGGTGCTGCGAGCTCGACCTTTTCACTCGCCTACGCCTATATCACTGATATCACCCCCGAAGAAAAACGCGCACAGCGCTTTGGCATGGTTGGTGCGGCCTTCGGCGGCGGCTTTATATTGGGCCCTGTCATCGGTGGCCTCTTGGGAGAATACGGTGCCAGACTTCCCTTCATCGTGGCGGCGATTCTAGCCGCAGTTAATGTGGTTTATGGCTACCTCGTCTTAGGCGAATCGCTGTCGTTGGCGAATAGACGCCCGTTCGAGTTACGTCGGGCCAACCCGATAGGGGCTTTAGTGGCGTTGCGGAAATACCCGATAGTATCTGGTCTCGCACTCGCTTATTTCCTTTATATGCTAGGCCATTTATCGCTGCCATCGACATGGACCTACTACACCATGGAAAAGTTCGCCTGGTCGGAATGGCAGGTTGGACTCTCGCTAGGCTATGCCGGTGTGTTTATGATTATCGTGCAGGCCTTTTTGATTCGTTGGGCTATTCCCAATCTTGGTGCTTACAAAGCAGGTTTAGTCGGGCTGCTGACTATGGCTATGGGATTCACAGGCTATGCTCTATCCACCGAAGGTTGGCAGCTTTACGGGTGGCTCGCGCTCGCGGCGCTGTCGGGTTTCGTGTCCCCAGCCTTCCAGTCGATTATGACCAGTCAGGTGCCAGCCAATGCGCAGGGCGAGCTTCAAGGTGCGTTAAGTAGTTTGAATAGTGTCACCTCGATTGTCGGCCCCTTGCTGATGACCAAACTGTTCTCGACCTATACCGGTCTCGATGCCAGTTACTATTTACCCGGTGCGCCTTTTCTTGCCGCTGCGCTGCTGACTGTGGCGAGTCTTATTCTGTTCGTTCCTTTGGTTAGGCATTTTGGGCTTACGACGCTCGGCAGGCGCGATAGCTTGACGGTTAGCTAGACTCTTAGGCGGCGCGTGCTGGCGAAGGCATCGTGCTTGACAGTTTTTGGGCGCGATGGTTATATCAGTGCTATCTACAAGACACGATTCAACGTCTAAAAACCAATTAAAACAACAAGGGATGAATTATGAAGATTCAATGGCTGCTTCCTGTAATCACCGCGCTCGCCGTGGGATGTTCCCCAACTGATTCAGCCTCGACTGACGCCGGCGCGAATGCGGCGACGGCAATGGCCACGAGTAACGATATACCGCGTACGCCAGCCGGTAAGCCAGATTTTAACGGTATCTGGCAGGTGCTAATGAATGCCAATGACAATCTAGAACCAGCGCCACCCAAGGCGGCCTATCAGCTTGTCCCTGGCGATTTCGTCCCTGTGCCCGCTCCTGAAATAGTCGCGATGGGCGCTGTAGGTGCTGTTCCTGCGAGCTACGGTGTAGTTGAAGGCGGGGCCATTCCTTATAAGCCAGAGGCGCTTGCTCGACGCGATGAAAACGCCGCCAACTGGCTTACCAATGACCCCGAATTAAAATGCTATATGCCGGGTGTGCCGCGAGCGACTTATCTGCCGCATCCTTTCCAGATATTCCAGAGCGAGAGTGCCTTTTTTATCGCCTATTCGTTTGCCGGTGCAGTGCGCAATGTCTTTCTTTCTGATCCGGGTGAGCCACCCCTCGATTCGTGGATGGGTCAATCGCATGGCTATTGGGACGGTGACACCTGGGTGGTCGAAGTATCTGGCCTCGACGACCGTACCTGGTTTGACCGCGCTGGTAACTACCACAGCTATGAGCTCAAGGTCACCGAACGCTATACGCTCGTAAGCGAGAATGTCATCGAATACGAAGCCACGATGGAAGATCCTCAGGTATTTGAGCGTCCTTGGACTATCAAGATGCCTATCTATCGCAGGCTCGAGGAAGGCTATGAATTGCCCCAATTCAAATGCGTCGAATTCGTCGAAGAGATGATGTACGGAAAATACCGAAAAGGTCGCGAGTCTGAACTAGGGTTTTAAGACCCGCAACGCTGCGCTGCGGGCAAGGCAAATCGAGTGCCCGCGGAGCTTAAAATAGATAGTTACCGATGCCTTGCTTAGACGCACGAAAGCGTTAGAATAGGGTTAACATTGATGGATAAGACTAGAAGGCCAAGGCTTTCTAGGTTCTGGTTTTACAATAGGGTTATAAATATGAAAATCAAACTACTGGCTCTTGCCGCTGTAACCGCTCTTGGCGTTGCTGCAATCAAAACTCCTGCGGTTGCTCACCATGCTTTCTCAGCCGAATTCGATGCGAACCTGCCAGTAAGGCTCGGCGGTCCGATTACACGTGTAGAGTGGATTAACCCACATACTTGGATTCACCTCGATAACAACGATCCCGAAGCGACTCGCGATCCGGGTCCATGGATGGTTGAGGGCGGCACGCCAAACACGCTGCTGCGTCGTGGCATCAATCGCAACTCTCTTGTTTTAGGTACGGATATCGTCGTTACCGGCTATCAGTCAAAGGATCGCCTCTGCGAACCGACTTGCCGCGCTAATGGCCGCGACATCACATTCCCAGACGGACGCAAACTCTTCATGGGTTCATCGGGTACTGGCGCGCCACGCGACGGTTCTGACGAGACAGAGCAGTAAGATCTAGGCGTTTTTGGCCAACGAACACTCTGCTACACCAAAACCCACGGCGGTTAATCGACGTGGGTTTTTTTATACCTTGAAATCTAGACTAGGATTGAAAGGTGCGCTGTCCGCCTTTTCAAGGCGCGCTGATAGCGTCGATGTTGCGCTCGTAATCGCCGCCGTCCCTAAACACAGTCGAGGCATAGAAATAGCCGGCTGCATTCAATGTGACTGTTACCTCGCGCCCACTGCGGTTTTCCCAGAACCACCCATGTATTCCCGCAAAAGGCGCGTGGAAAGAGCCGGTTTGTGCGACGCCGTTGTCTTGTTTAAAGCTCTGCACGCCTTCCTCGCCGAGACCAGCCGGCTCTGCATGCATGTCGTAATAAACGACACCAGTAGACTGCCAGTCGAAGACCATCGGGGCGTCAAGGTCTAGGTGGTATTTATACTCAACCGATTGAAAAGGTTCGAGAATGAACTCCACCTTGTCTTGGCGGTAGCCTTCGATTTGCTCCTCTAGCGGATTTTCGCCATTGGCGAGGGCATTGAGCCCTAGTAAGGCACCTGTGCCTAGTGGATCACTGCCGTATTCGGCTGGCAGGATTGCAGCAACAAAGACCAAGGTCGCGACAACAATGGCACTCACGGTCGCAAGGATTATGCTACGCGGGGAGTAGCCTGTTAACTCCGTTGGGTTGTGTTTATGGTTGTTCATTCGTTTCCCTCGAAATCGTTGGCAGTTAAATTATGAGGCTTGTTTTGAAATGTAATTAGGTGGGCAGAATTCCCAGCTGAAGACCACGCTAGACTGTCAAGAAGCCGCCTTTTATGAAGCGCCCTTCATTAATAGCCCGTCAAGAAATAACCGTTTAGCTGATAAAAAGTCAGCAAAATCCCGCCCGTCATCAGCACTATGTTGGTGGTAAACGCATGTCGCAAATAGCTTTCCGTTGTTCGCCAAAGTGTGAGCAAAATGAAAACCCCGGAGAGCGCTAAGATCTGGCCTATTTCTACACCCATATTAAAACTGATGATATTCGTGACTAGGCCATTGTCTGAGAGCGAAAATTCCTGAAGCTTAGTGGCAAGACCTAATCCGTGAAAAAGCCCGAATATGAAAACAGCGAGCCGAGCATCTATAGTAAATCCGAGTAGGCGCTCGAATCCCCCAAGATTTTCAAACGCCTTGTAAACAATCGAAAGGCCAATTATCGCATCGATGAGGTAGGCGTTAACCTGCAGTCCACCTAAAACGCCAGCTAGGAGTGTAATGCTGTGCCCAACCGCAAATAGGGTGACATATTTGATGACATCGGCAGGCCTATAGAGGAAAAAAATAACTCCGACCAAAAATAAGAGATGGTCGTACCCCGTCACCATGTGTTTTGCCCCAAGATAGATAAAGGGGCCTATCGCCGGACCGTTGATCGAGGCCACAAAACTCGCGTCGCCACCTTCGATAGAATGCGCTAGCGCAAGACTTGTGGCGCATGCAGTGACCACTCCCACCGAGCAGCGCTGAAAAAAAACTGTACGCCGAGTGTTCGCTCGATTTGCCGATTTATCAACGAGCAACGTATTCTCTCCAAACAGAAGGCCGACTAGTCGGACTCGACAAAGCGGTTCACGATGTCGGGATTGTAAGCCTGATGACAGGCGGAGCAGACGCTATAGAGTTGAGCGCCAGCTTGGAAAAATTCTTCTTCGTCCTGGGCAGCTGCGGCATCCATGGCACGTAAGGCAGCATCGCTTAGCCCTTGCGAATAGATCATCCATGCATCGTTGTCCTCGGCTCTGCCAGGAAGTGCGAGCATATTGCCTGCCTCGACCACGATCGCCGCCTGCGCGCGTACATAGGCCCAACCCGCGTCAGTAGTCGGGTAGAGTTCTTCGTAGCCCGATGCATCGAGCACCCAACCGCCGGAATCCCAAAGAATATCTGACGCAGGTTCAATGATGAGCGCCATGAGCTCTTTATTAGTCAGCGTGGTGTTGTAGAGAGCGGCGGTTTCATCGGCTTGAGACGGCTCGTCTGGTGCAGAGCAGGCGGCCAAGCTTGCTGCCAAAAATAACGACGAGAACGTCTTGGCGAACATGGTTAGGTGGCTCGATGCATTCATGATGTGTACCTGATAGTCTTTAGTAACCAAAACGGCGTAATTAAAGTGAGACATAGCTAAAAGGAATAGTCTGCCCTAAATAGATGAATGCTGCTACACGAATAGTGGATGGATGCGCTTCCCACAAATGGCCAATAGACGAGGAGTAGGTAGTGAGATTCTACGCGAATAAATCAATGAGCCAGTCCTTCGCTCAAGTGCTGAGTGCTGTATCACTGGCGCTACTCCTATTATTAGCCGCCGCTCCTTTACTCGGAGAGGTTTTTGACATGCCAACTCCTGACGGAGGGTTACAACCGCGATTGGTTACCTCTTTCGACGGTGGCGTCCATCTTCTCTATTTCAAGAAAAGGCTCAGCGCACCAAGCGCGCGCGAGGGCAATCTTTATTACCGAGAGTATCTCCGCGAGGAACGTCGGTTCGGGCTGCCGGTCAAGGTGTCTAGCAGCGCATTTGATCTGCAAACATTTGCTATTGCTCGGGCTTCCATGGCGATTGGTGGAGACGGGCGCGCGCACGTAATCTGGTATTTGCCTCGCGAAAATCGCTATTACTACTCTCGCTCTGATATTGAACGGTCGCAGTTTGAGGTGCAGCGTTCGCTTGTCTCCGATTATATCGAAGGCGTTGATGCTGCAGCAGACGTCGCAGCCGAGGGCGATCAGGTGGCGGTCGTTTGGGGCGCGGGCGCATTGAGCGCTGAGCAAGAAAGAACTGTCTACGCGCGTTTTTCGGATAATAATGGTGAAAACTTCGGTCCCGAACAACGTGTCGGCAATACAGACCTCGGCGCCTGTGCCTGCTGTTCACTGGCAACCGAATTTGACCCTCGCGGAAGGCTATCAATTGCCTACCGTTCTGCGATAGGAGGGGTGGGGCGTCACATGCAATGGCTCACGCTTTATGCCGATTCTCCGAGCCTTGCGAAGGCGAACGAGGCCCTGCGCGGAGATTATTCGCCATTGCAGCCTTTGCAGGAATGGGAAATGAGTTCGTGTCCTCTGAGTACGAATGACTTCACGGTCGACAAAAATGGCGAGCTTTGGGCCGTGTTCGAGACGGCAGCGAGGGTTGTTCGACTAAAAAGCAGTGGCGCTGCGGAGGCCGTCCAAGAGCCGGAAACAGAGACTAGGCAAAAAAACCCGAGCATAGCCGTCGCCGCCAGCGGCGCCGTTCTGACCGCGTGGGGTGAGGCGATCAGCCACAGTAAAGGAGGTGAACTTCGCGCACAGCTCACAGGTGAGCACGGCGACAAAATCGATTGGACTCTTGATGCGCAGATCACGATACCTAACTTTAGTTTCCCCGCCGCAGCAGCGATCGGCGACGATGATTTTTTGCTGCTTTGGTAGCGCGATCTAGAAGGCTGCCTTCGGCAGACTATGCCCTAGTCGAAGCGTTTATCCCACTGCTTGAATCGAGCGCGGCAATACGCGTCGAGCTGCGCGTAGGTGCTAAAGAATAATTCGCTGCCCTCAGGAATCGACTCATCGAGCTCGCAGAAGTCGTTGCTATAGTCTCGGCAGACTTCAGGCCTTTTTTCATAGATCCCACAAAATCCGCCTGGCTGCAGATGAGCGCAGCGCGATTCGATGTGTAAGAACCAACCGTCGGAGTCTTTGAACAAGTTAATTCCCTCATGCGCGACCTGCCAGAGCAAATGATCGAAATCGCTTTTGCTTCGCGGCGTAGGAACCTGCTGGTTTATCGAGTTGCAACAAATCGAACGAGTGCAGCGTCCGCATTTGTTATCAACACCGGAACCTGCAGGTTGCGGACTCGGCATAAGGTCTAAAACGGGAACGCTAGTGACTACTGTTTTTCTGGTCATCGACTCGTGAGTGCTCTGCTAGGGAATTGACGGCACGATTCTAACATCTCCGGCGCACCAATAAACCTGCCGCCTCTTGGTAGTTACCCGGGGATTACGAGTCTCCCGTGATTCTATTATTAAGCATGAGTCTAAGTTCGATGCGCTTCAATTCGCGAAGCATTTCGAATTTTAGCATTTGCTCGAATGCGATTAATTTTATTAAGGTAAAGACAAACATGCAGGCGATTAATCCAAGCACCCAATCAAGAGATGAATCGACGCTTTCAGAAGCGAGATAGCTTGTCAGGCAGTAAATAAAGAGTGCAAGAGTGGCGAACCCGAGCACCCATAAATAGTAGGTGATCCAAGCTTGGCGGCCGTGAAGGCTTGCCTTGAGAAGGTCAAAGTAGCCTTCTCCGCGATCTATCAGTTCTATTTCTTTCTGCAATTTTGAATCGTGTTCTGCAAGCGTTGCACGGATTTTTTGATCGAGTGAGTCAAGGTTGTTCATGGCAGCATCTCCTGATTCGTGAAGTAACACTGTGTACCCTGACAGGAAAAATTTTATTGATCGTGAGCAAGATTGGGTGTGTTGCCTAATTACTCTAGTTGGTTTAGCTTCAATACTTAGTTTTACAAGACTCTAAACAGTAATTAAGTTCGTAAGAGAAATAAGAAAAGAGAGCTCATCATGAAAAGAACAAAGCCACGATTCTCTCCCGCATTTACGCTTGAGTCATCCTCTGCGGCCTTTGCCCTACTCTGCGTTGGATTGCTCTGGTCCGCAGCTGCTGTTGCTCAGGACTATGAACCGCCGCGCACTCAATCGGGTAAGCCCGACTTGCAGGGCTACTGGACAAATGCTTCGCTGACACAGCTGCAGCGCAGTTCGGATTATGATCGCTTAGTTATACCGGCCAGCGAGATAGAAGACTTCACGCGTAACCATCACCAAAATGTCAGACAGGCAACGGACGATGGTTTGGTGCAAGGCGAACTCCTTGACGGCTCGGACTTGGGTAAAGGGCGTGGTTATAACGCGTTTTGGGTCGATCCTGGTACGCGGTTTGGCATTGTCAAAGGCGAGGCGCGCACCTCTTGGATAGTAGAGCCCGCCGACGGACGTATCCCATTTTCGGATGCAGGCAATGATATTCGCGGAGCGAATCGGGCGAAATTTTCGGGCAATGATGGCCCAGAGGGGCGCGCATTAGGGGAACGCTGCATTATAGGCTTTGGCAGCACCGGTGGTCCGCCGATGAATAATGTTCTCTACAACAACATGTACCAGATAGTGCAGACCGATGATTATGTAATGATCCTCGTTGAAATGGTCAATGATGCTCGCATCATCCCGCTTAGTGACACGCATAGACCCGCTGAACACCAGCGCTGGCTCGGCGACTCGATAGGACATTGGGAAGGCGATACGCTCGTTGTTGAAACTGTCAATTTGCATCCGCAGCAGGCGCCACGCAATGCAGCGCCATTATCCGCCGAGGGAAAAATTATAGAGCGGTTCAGTCGCTATTCGGATGATCAAATTCTCTATACATTCGAGGTCTCTGATCCCATCTATTACACGCAAGACTGGCGCGGTGAAATGAGCCTGAATGCGTCGGAGAACAAGCTCTACGAGTATGCTTGCCACGAGGGTAATTACGGGCTTCCCGGCATTCTTGCCGGTGCTCGACGAGCAGAGGCTGACGCGGCGGCCGAGGACTGAACTTAGCCTTCATCCCAAAACTGGGTCATTTCCATAAACATGAAGGAGGCTGACCAAGTGATTAGGGAAAGGCCTGTAATGGCCTCGACTCCCGCGAGAAAGCGAAGGCTTCCCTGTGGAGCGATGTCGCCATAACCGACCGTCGTGTAGTTGGTAAATGAGAAGTAGATGCTGTCGACGAGACTTCCGTCGAAACTTCCTACTAAGTTTCCGAAGCCCCCGTGTCTCACCATAAAGTAGAAAGCGAGGCCAAACAGACAAACCTCAATAATGTGCGCACAGATAGTCCCAAAGACACCGATCAGGACGCGGAGCCGGTGTCTGATTTGTAGCCTTGGAATCAAAATGGAAAGCACGCGCAGCATTTCATAGTGGATTACTACGGCGACCGCAACGAGAGTGCTGTTAATTGCTAGGGCTATAATCATAAGAGTAGAGTCAGCGTTTGGTGAGGCTCGATACAGAAGCTATTGCCTCAATCGATGATCTCTTGTTGCGGATTTAGCATACTACGAGGGGGCTTCTATGTAGTCCCGCTCTTTCATTCTCACGCTTGGGTCGAAGCCATGAGCATACATCCCTGCAGTGTAATTTCTAAACACTTGCCTAGAGCAACACTTTTCGCCCCGTTTCGCCCAAGGTTTGCTCTCTTCCTCTTGTTGGCGCTTTTTTGTAATTTTTCTGCCGTGGCGCAGAATGCGTCTGTTGAAAGCGATGCGGCGCTTTACACCGCTCAGATCGAGGCGATCGAATCCGAATTTGGCCCCTTTGATAGCCGACTGCTCGAACCCTTGGCCGGATTGGCGGAGCTTCAGTTTGAGCGAGGGGATTTCGAGGCCTCGGCAAGCTCGCTAAGACGGCAATTACAAATCACGCGGAACACGTTCGGCTTCGAGGATCCACGCCTTCTCCCCTTGGTGGATGCACTTGTGCGAACCGAGATTGCCAGGTCCAATTGGCAACAGGTCGCAGATTACCTAGACCTTAGAAGTCAAATTTACATCGGGTCCTTCGACGAAATGCGCCTAGCAGAAGAGAAGGGAGATGTGCTTAGCCCAAAGGATAACTCTGCGCGCATGGCGCTCGCCAATGCGCTTGCCCTCCAGTCTGGCTGGTTAGTACAGCAGGTTGCCCTGACGCCCACACGGGAGGCTATTGACAGCTTTTTCGACGCGCGAGAGATAGATGATCGGCTATTCGATCTTTCAGAGGAGGTAGTTAATCGCCTCGAGTCGCTTTCAGGCTATGGCGATCCGGCGGCAGAGTACCTGTTGCTTACTCAATGGCTCCCGCTAATGTACCGCCAGTCGTACAACGATTTCGCGCTTGTACAACTGCTTAATGCGCGGAGCGGTTTTTCCTACGACACCATTGATCACTTAGTCCGGCGCGAAGGCGGTGCGCTCAATAAGCTGAGTTCGCCGGGCCTTTCTGCGCGGTCTGTATCTGGACCGATGAGCAGAGTTCCTCTCTTAGAGAGAGGCGATCCGATTGGTGTGGGCTACCTGCGTGACGGTTATTTCGGTATTCGGGCGATGGATGCGAGATTAACCGAGTTTCTTGAGCGTCAAATCGCGGCGGGCGCGAGCAATAACGAGGTCGCTCTGACGAGGCAGGCGCTCGCCGCGAGCAAGATCTACCGGGGTGATTACCAACTATTACAGAACCGCGGCTCGGGCATTCGTGAGTATCGCGAGGCACATGAACTGCTGCTCGCATCAGGGCTGACAGAAGACGAGGTTGGCGACTACTTTGCGCAACCCGCTCTCATTCCGTCGGCTCAACTGCGACTCACATTTGAAGAGCTTAAGGCAGACAACCCTAACGGTGAATGCCTTCCTACTTTCACCGCACTCAGCGACCGGCTTGCAACGCTGGCAGCGCCGGATGTGGAGTCGTCCGCGTGGAACATAGAGTTGCCGCACGCCGAAATCACTGCGCGCTTCGATGTGTCGCGGAGGGGAAAGGCGACTGGTGTCAAAATAGACGACGCTGGCGCTGAGGACGCGAGGCTGCGCCGCGCTGTGAATAGAGCTATGAAGGATTTCCAGTTTAGGCCAGCAGTAGTGAAGGGGCGCACTCAGAGACTGCGCGACCAATGCATGCGGGTGCGCGTTCCAATTCTCGACTGATCCCCAGTTGGCAGGGATAGACCACCTTGCTAGACTCGCTCGCCTGATGATCGAACTTAGACACATACAAAAAACTTTCGACGGCGGCGCCAGCTATGCCGTCTTCGACACCTGTCTCACCATTGCTCGTGGTGAGCTGCTTGCCTTAATTGGTGAGTCGGGCAGTGGCAAGACTACGACGCTTAAAATGATCAATCGCCTCGAAGAGCCGACCGCCGGACAGGTACTGGTTGCGGGCCGCGATGTGTTGGAGCAAAACCTGCAGGAATTGCGCCGGAACATCGGCTACGTTTTTCAGGGTGCAGGCCTCTTTCCGCACCATAACGTGGCAAGGAATATCGCCGCTGTGCCTGAGTTGCTCGGCTGGTCGAAAGAGATCATTGAGGCCCGAAGCAGAGAAGTCTGCGCTCTCGTTGGTCTGCCGTATGACGACTATGCATTGCGCATTCCCTCAGAGTTGTCCGGTGGTCAGCAGCAGCGTATCGGCGTTGCACGGGCGCTTGCGGCGCGCCCCGATGTGCTCCTAATGGACGAGCCATTCGGCGCACTTGATCCGATTACGCGGGCCGGGCTGCAAGAGGAATTTCGTCGCATTCAGCAAGAGCTCCAACTGACCGTTGTGCTCGTTACCCATGACATAACCGAAGCGATGCTAATGGCAGATCGAATTGCCGTGATGCAGGGTGGTGAGCTTATTCAGGTGGGGACAGCGAGTGAACTGCTAAATCATCCTGCTCATGACTATGTCACTCAGCTAATGGAAATGCCGCGTCGCCGTGCCGAGCGCCTCGAGCGCGTGATGCGAGCGGCGGAGTGATAACATGAATCCCGTGTTACGCGAACAGCTTCTTGTATTGCCAGAATATCTACAGGGTCATCTCGCTTTGACCTTCGCCGCGCTCGGCGCGGGTATTGCGGTGAGCGTGCCTCTTGGAATTATCGCATCGCGATCGCCACGCATTCGTCATCCGCTTCTTGCTACGGTCAGCCTCATTCAAACAGTACCAGGACTCGCGATACTCGCGCTTGTCGTCGCAATGTTGGGCGGCCAGATTGGTTTTTTGCCGGCGTTTATTGCTCTCACCCTTTATTCAATGTTGCCAATTATGCGCAATACGGTGACCGGTCTCGAAGGCGTGCCAGCCGATGTGGTCGAAGCTGCGCGCGGAATTGGTCTTTCTCCGAGGCAGCGGTTGTGGAAAGTAGAGCTGCCCCTCGCGCTGCCGGTAATCGTTGCGGGAATCCGCACAGCCGCGGTTTGGACCGTCGGCATGGCGACGCTGTCTACATTGGTCGGCGCGAGTAGTTTTGGTAACTATATTTTCATCGGTATTCAGACACGCAATCTCACCGCTGTGACTGTTGGTAGCCTCGCCGCCGCGGGACTTGCAATATTACTCGATACCCTCATCGGCAGCCTGCAATGGATTGCCGAACGCCGTGCGATTGGCGTAGGTCTGCGTGAGCTGCGTAGGGCGTTGGTGCTTTCAACAAGCCTCACCTTCGCCTTCGCCGTGGCTTTACTGGTGACCCTAAAGCCAGCCCCAAAGCCAGACTTTATTGTCGGCGGCAAGCCATTCACCGAACAGTATATTTTGGCAAGCGTCTTGGCAGATCGATTGACGGCCGCAGGCTTTATTGTCGATCAGAACATCGGCATGGGATCGGACGTTATTTTCGATGCAATCGGCGCAGGGACGGTCGATCTTTATGTTGAATACACCGGCACGATCTGGGGCAGCTACATGCGCCGTGAGGGGAATCCCGGGCGAGCTGAAATAACCGACATTACCCAAGCCTTTGTGCGTGAACGCGGATTGAATCCGGTGGGCCTCGCAGGGTTTCAGAATCGCTACGCTCTTGCAATGCGCAGGGAACGTGCCGAGGAGTTGGGTATTGAAAGCGTGCGAGACCTCGCGCCATTGGCAGGCATACTCAGCGCTGGCGGCGATCTCGAGTTTTTCGGGCGCTCGGAGTGGAAGCGATTGCAGAGTCTCTACAACCTCGATTTCGCGCAGGAACTTAC
>JAGYKB010000069.1 GCA_018401885.1 Gammaproteobacteria bacterium | reverse complement strand
CCGCAACCTGCACAAGGCCGCAAAGCAAGTTGTCGAGGCATACCAGGGCGAGTTTCCCTGCGATCAGGAGCAACTCGAATCCCTGACCGGCATTGGCCGATCAACCGCTGCAGCCATTATTGCCCAGGCATTTGAGCAGCGGGCGACGATCCTGGATGGCAATGTAAAACGGGTACTGGCCCGCTATCACGCCGTTCCGGGCTGGCCCGGACAGACCTCGGTATCGAATGCACTCTGGGAGCACGCTGAAACTCACACACCCGACGATCGGGCCAGGGACTACACCCAGGCCATCATGGATCTGGGCGCCATGGTGTGCACTCGCAGCAAACCCAAGTGCGAGACCTGCCCGCTAAGCACCGATTGCCAGGCCTACGCAAACTCTGAAACCCAGCTATACCCGGGATCAAAACCGAAAAAAGCCAAGCCAGAAAAAACCACCTGGATGCTGATATTGGAAGACGCAGAAGGCCGGATATTGCTGGAGCGCAGACCCCCCAGTGGCATCTGGGGCGGCCTCTGGAGCCTGCCGGAACTGGACCCGGCCTATGGCAGTGAAGAGCTGCAGGATGCCTGTGAAAGAGAGCTCGGCATCGCCTGTAGCAACCCGGATCTGATCAGCGGTTTTCGCCACACCTTCAGCCACTACCACCTGCACATACAGCCCGCTCGATTACCGGTTATCAGAAGCACACAAATAGCAGACACCGACAGATTGCGCTGGTTGCACCGCGACGAGGCCCTGACTCTCGGACTGCCGACTCCCATTCGTACCCTACTGACCGGACCGGAGCAGACTGCCCTGCTTTGAGCCCCGGCCTTGCTCGCCCTCAAGCCAGGCGGTCCTGGGATCTGTTATGATCCGACCAAATCCAAATCAACACAGGAGCTGCCATGAGCCGCACCGTATTCTGCCGGAAATACCAGAAAGACCTGGAAGGCCTGACCATGCCGCCCATGCCGGGCCCCAAAGGCCAGGATATCTACGAGAACATCTCCAAACAGGCCTGGGAGGAATGGCAACATCAGCAGACCATGCTGATCAACGAAAAACACCTGAGTATGATGGACCCGAACAACCGCAAATACCTCCAGGCCCAGATGGAACGCTTCTTCAATAACGAGCCTTTCGACAAGGCCGAAGGCTACGTACCACCAGAAAAATAGCCAGGTTGATCAAGGTCTGTACAGCCGCAGAATCTTTCAGAATATTTTTGCCGGCCAGCCTTGACTCCCAAACCCTAAACCGGTTTAATAGCGCCCCGTTGAGGTACATAGCCCAACACGCCCGGATAGCTCAGTTGGTAGAGCAGAGGATTGAAAATCCTCGTGTCGGTGGTTCGATT
>JAGYKB010000068.1 GCA_018401885.1 Gammaproteobacteria bacterium | reverse complement strand
AGCCGAAACCGAAGCATTCCTTAAAAATCGCGGCTATCCATTCAATCCGAATCTGCCGCAGATTGAAGACTTCGCCGCACTGCGAATTGCGTCGTCGAAAGACGTGCGGCGTCGTTGTTTGATCCTCGCAAGCGTTTGCGGTCGCGCTTATGGTGCCAAATACGACCTAGTCGTACCGTGGATTGACAATCTCGGGCTACGCGAATTCTGCACACAAAACGAAATTTCACTGATTGACGAGCGGAATCCTAGTGAAACGCAAAAAGCCATGTTCCGAACGCTGCCGGAGGCTCTGTGGGAATTCGCGTGGGCACTGAAGATGATCCCTAATGTTGATCACTTCGAGCGTTGCACGGAAAGATTGGTTCACATGTTTCCCAAACCCGGCGAAGATCCCTCGGCGTTCCTTGCGGCCACGGATATGCAGGACGCCGAGTCGCTCTACCGCGAGACCGATCGCCTTTACCGGATTCACTGGGCAGTCCGCGATGCGGCGCTAAATGGCCGAAAGCCGCCGAACGGCCAAGGCGAGTATGTTACACTGAATCGGCTCCATGCGATAAACTGGATAACGCAATCGGACATTCCGTGGGATGACGTAGATGTCTCAACGTGATGGCTGGGGCTAACCAAGCCGTGAACCGGAGCGGCGAAGTCGGCCGTTTTTGAAATGGGAGATCAATCGTCGCCGCCCGGTTACGGCTATCGTTATTCGACTAACTCCATTGAACGACACATCCCACGAATATGAGTTTGGGGCTGCTGCGATTGCTCGTGCCGGAGAATTCGCAAAACTCGTCGTCCCCAATTCCGACGAGATGCCGTCTCAGGAATACGTCGACAAATGGGTCAAGCCTTTCTACTTGACTAACCTCGTTTACAAGTACTGTACCTTTGAGTCGTGTTTCCGACAGATCGCCGCAGAAATCGACGACCAATTGATCACTGAATTGCTGACGCAACGAAACTGGCGTCCAAGGATTACGGCGGCGTACTTCGTTGCGATAAAACGTATGGCTCATCACTGCGACCATATCGGAAAGCTGCTCCTCCGATCTGACCTGTGTTACGCAGGTAGCGGCTACGCGCTTGCACTTGCTCGCATCAATACTCCGGAGTCTCTTGATTACCTCAAAAAATACCTTCACCATTATTTGCGTCGCCCAGATTTGGCATTTGATCAAGCGGACGTACTTGGTGCAGTGAGACACTGTGATCAAATAAACAGAACGGCAAACATCGACGAGTTTCGAGCGCTTTGGGCTGACTTTAATGCTGCGAGAAATGCAGATGTTCCCATTGCCGAGGCTACCCAATGGTTCGGTCAGAAAATAGAAATAGTCAACAGGCTCGCCCAAATCGTCGAATAGCCATAAAATGCACCTGAG
>JAGYKB010000067.1 GCA_018401885.1 Gammaproteobacteria bacterium | reverse complement strand
GGTAGGGTTGTTGCAGGGGCGAGTAGAATGTGTATGGTGCTAGTATAAGTGAACGGTAAATAGTATGAGCTTTTGTGAACCCCTGCCCCCAAGCTGCCCCCCCGCGTCTGCGCAAGACAAAGAACTTGAGGGCTTCATTCGACTCGTAGAAAATGATGTGCCCGTGGAACAAGATTTCTGGTCACATGCCAAACTTGGTCGTCAGCGTCCCCCAGAGGTTGATGAATGTAGCTGGGCTTCGTGTTCGTTGATCTCTCAAGGGAAAGCGATCACACTTCTCAAGAATCCGAGACACGCAAACAAAAAAGCTATTTCGGTGCATCTTAAGAAGGGGCATGGCGTCTGGCTCGCGGATAAACCAAATCACGTTCATTTTTGGCGCTATTCGCATGTTTCACTTGAGGAGATCGTTAAATGAGACGCTCCGCGCGAAAGGTGGCCATTCTGCTCGACTATGACTTGCCAGAGATTATTCATCTTAAATCTGGAAAGACCAATTTACTGGCACTTTGCCTAGTGGGAATTGATGAGGCTCCAGATTATCTAGCAGTTACCGTTAATGCTGGAGACTGGGAAAAGTTTATAAATGACAGGTGCGACGTGCGTTACCTGTTTACAACGCCAGTGACCCGAATTGTTTACTTTTTTTCTATTAATAATTTGTCGGACTCAAATGTTCAAATGCAGCGCATGGATGACGTAATCCCTGATAATTGGCTGCCAAGTGGACAATTGTTCGCCAGCGAGCTCGAAAACATCGATGCGCCTGTGGAATTTGGGATTGCAACGCGAACTCTGTTCATAGATGGGGAATGGGATAGTGCCGAGTTTGGGCATCTACAGAGAAAAATGTCGGATGTTTACACCTTCGTTTCTATCGTTGATGGTGCGGATGATCCACTAAGCAATAAGAAAGCAAGGAGGTCTTTTTATGACAAGCCTTTGGCTGGTGGTTCAAGTTACGGGTCTCTTTTCTCAGATCTTCTCGCTGCTACACCAATTCAGAAACGACTAAAGCTTGAAAAGATTAAGAAAGAATCACCTGGTTATATCTCTATGAGGGCGGCGCCCGATCAGTTTGATGCTGTAACTGATATAATAGCGCATCATATGCGATCAAGAACTGCAACAAGAGATTTATATCTTGCGTTACGTTTGCTTTTGTCGAGTAGGAAGCTACTTCGCTGCGCAATTTTGCGCTACGATCCACTAGAGCACCCAGATACGGCAATAATTTCGCAAACTATTGCCTTATATCAGGCTATTGGTATCGAACGAACCGATCGAATTTTATCCCTTACTGAGAATAACACCCTAGCATTTGCGAAGGTCGCGCTTGCGCTCTATCGTAGAATTGATGAAGCTATGCTATATTTTGCTGAGGGGCGAGCGCGGTTCAGGGAATAACTTAATCGTAATTCTGCTCTCGAATTAGGTGGTAGATTA
>JAGYKB010000066.1 GCA_018401885.1 Gammaproteobacteria bacterium | reverse complement strand
ATTGTGCTTGCCGCCGAGCGGCTACCGGTGCTTGAAACCAAGGAGCTCCATGCCCAACTGAAGGCGGCCAATATCGACGTGGCCGCCCTGGTGGTGAACAAGCGTGCGCCCGCAGAAGATGGCGAGTTCATGCGCGCGCGCCGCGAACAGGAGCAGGCGCATCTGGACGTGTTAAGTAAAGCCTTGCCTAACATTCCCCGGCACGACCTGTTCCTCGTGGCCCAAGATATCGTCGGTGTGCCAGCTCTGGCCAAACTTGCCGCCAAACTCTAGCGTGTATTTTCGCGGATCTTTAAGTGTCCGCGATAAGAAATGCTAAACTTACAGAGCGGCTAGACGAAACCTCTTGCAGTGGACACACGCGCTAGTTTATAAGAAGAATGTAATTAGACGAGTATAGTTCGATGCCCTTTTCATACAACCATAGAAGTAGCGTGAGCAACGGTCCTAACCGTTACTTAGGCGGTGTGCTCTCTCCCAAGAGGTCACGCAGCATCGCCGCTATGGTCCTGTTTTCGGCTATTTTGCTGTTTGGGCAGGCCGTGGATCTGGGTCACAACCACAATGGAAATCTGCAAGCGCAGTTCGACTGTGATGTTTGTCTGGTCACCGGTTCGCTCTCCGACGCGCTGCACACAGGGGAGATCGGCCTAGATTTTTCCCGTAACGTTAATTTTATCCAAAGCGGCACTGCTTCCCACGTAAGCTTTTTCGCCGTACCCCACCAAGCAAGAGCTCCCCCCTCACTTTCTTGAATCCTCTTTAAACGAAACTCGGTAGGCATAGAGCAATATCGCTCACCTGCTTAGCATGATAAATGTTTAACGAACCGACGCTGCGCGTTCACTGCATGGGATAGTGCGGGTGATATGCGGCGAGCGCCTCGGTAGCAATTCAGGGAAATAATGATGAAACTAGGGTTCCAAAGGTCAAAACTCTCACTATGCATTGGGATGGTGATTACCACGGGCTATCACAACGCGGCAAATGCCCAAACTCACAGCGAAGCAACGATAGAAGAGGTCGTTGTTACCTCCGCGTTCCAGACCTCCGAAGCTGAAACAGCGATGCCCGTGGGTATTCTGACCGCCGAGGAGCTGCGAGAGAAGGTGGGCAACTCGCTGGGCGCAACGCTACAGAATGAAATTGGCGTGGCAATCGGCTCGTTCGGCACGGGCGTTGGACAGCCCATAATTCGCGGCCAGTCTGCAAACCGAGTAAAGATTCTCGAAAACAACGTAGACGTCGTCGACGTGGCAGCGCAAAGCGCCGACCATGCCAACGCTGCAGAGCCGCTGTTGGCCGAGAGAATCGAAGTGGTCCGTGGCCCTGCAACGCTGCTCTATGGCAGCGGTGCGATCGGCGGCGTCGTAAATGTGATCGACAACCGCATTCCCTCCGCTCTGGTTGAATCAACCGAATTCGCGATCGAGCAGAGCCACAACTCGGTAAATGACGAAGACAAAACAGTCTTCCGTCTCGATGCGGCGTTGGGCTCGTTTGGACTGCATCTAGACGGATTCACTCGCGAAAGCAATAACGTCC
>JAGYKB010000065.1 GCA_018401885.1 Gammaproteobacteria bacterium | reverse complement strand
AGACCGCAAAAAAGAAATAGAACCGGGTCTGGTGTTGCTCTTTGTTGCCACGCATATAGCCCACTGAGTAGAGTGAATTCACAATCCACAGAGTCGATGCGAGTGTCGCAAAAATAGCCCCTAATGGCTCAATATGGAGCTTTATCGATAGTGTGCTGGACAGGTTGGCAAGGACGAAACTGGCTCGATCGCCCTGAGCCGTTGCAATCGCAATCTGCCAGACGATGACAGCGAGTAACAATGCGGTTACGAAGGTTGCAGTTTCGCGAACATTGGGGCTTATTTTACCGCAAAGACCAATGACTATGGCGCCTAGCGCCGGGATCAGTAAGGGTAGTATAAGGATGCTGGGGTCTGTCATGTTGCGGACCCTAATAAGAGCATTTGCGCCGCCTGCTCAGCGAGGCCGACTGGAAACTGTGGCGCCAATCCAAAGAAGATATTAGCTAGTGCGACGATCAGCAATACCGTGGTGGCGGCCGAAACCCGACTTGTTGCAGCTGGGGTTGGGGCCTCGGCAAAGAAGAGAGCCTCTGCGACTTTAGCGACGTATACCGCAGCCATTAGCGAGCTTATCAGCACGATTGCTAGGAGAGGGAGCGCGAAGCGCTGCTGTTCTATGATCGCCTCAATGAGAAGCCACTTACTAATGAATCCAGCGGTCCCTGGGATTCCAACCAGACTCAAACCTGCGAGTAGGATAGCGGTGCCGATAACGGGATGATTACGTCCAAGGCCGGCTATTCCGGTAAGGCTTAAGGTTCCTGTATGAGCTGCGAGGGCGACAATCCCAACAAATAAAGCGCCTTTTGCGAGAGCATGATTAAACATATGTAGCAGGCCCGCAGATACCGAGGATTCAGTCAGAAGAGATACACCGAGAATGATGTAGCCGATCTGCGCGATAGATGACCAGGCGAATAAGCGCTTAACCAGCGGCTCTCTGATAGCCATCGCCGACCCATAAAGAATGGCAGCGAGCGCCATCGGCATTAAATAGAGCGAAAACTGTTCGGCGTGGTGTCCAAGATTCCCTTGAAACAAGGCGAAGTCGACCCGAAAAAAAACGTATAACGCGACCTTGGTGGAGCAGGCAGCAAGAAATATGCTAGCTGCATGAGGGGCGAAGGTGTAAGCATTTGGCAACCAAGCATGCAGCGGGAAAATAGCCGCTTTTAATGCCAGGCCTACCGAAATGAAACCCGCGGCGGCAAGGAATAGGACTGGGTCATTAACATCCTGAATTCTGACCGCCATGTCTGCAAGGTTTAGTGTGCCTGTCATAACATAGATGAGCCCTACGCCCACTAGGTAAAGCGTAGCCCCAATAGTACCCATGACAAGGTATTTGAAGACCGTCGGAAGTGCTCTGCGATCGGCACCGCCAGAAACAAGGACATAGCTTGCGAGTGAAGCAATCTCCATAAAGACGAAAATATTGAACGCATCAGCTGACACTAGAATGCCAGAGAGGCCAGCGAGCACCAGCATCCATGCAGACAAAAATAGACCGAGCCTGTCCTCACCAATTTCTGTCATTAAACTGCGATAGCTGG
>JAGYKB010000064.1 GCA_018401885.1 Gammaproteobacteria bacterium | reverse complement strand
TCAACATTTCCATCTTCGACCACAACGCCTCGCTGAGGAAACAAGAGACTCGGTTGCAACACCCACAGAAACTCGGCAACCAAAATTGCGATTACCACAGCTATCGCGACATTTATTCTATTCTTGAATAATGACATGTTGAATCACTTCAAGCTGAGCTTTCAAAGACGTTTTGGTAATAGACGAAAAGCGCAGGGTGGCAATGGAAAAAATAGGCGACTGACTTTCAATATCCGACAGAAAAGTCAGAACATCGTCGGCTGTGCCCTGAACTTCGAACGCCAGAGAAAATCGCGCTATGGTATCGGAAACAGGCAATAGTTCCTTCACTGCTGAGATACGATTAACGCCGATATTCGCCTCAATCGCCCGTTGGCGTAAGCTTGTGGGTGCATCGACCTTCATGGCATCGAGTTCGGAAGCCTGAATAGTGAGGTAGCGCGCAGATAGCTGGTTAATCTGCTCGTTTAAAAGGATCGTCATCGATTCAAGTTCTGCAGCACCCTCATCTAAATCTGATGACCGCACCATAAGCGAGGCGCGTTCGTGCATTGTTTGCACCAGTTCGGATCGCCATTCGTGCCAAGGAAGAAGCACGTACTGAATCAAAACCAATACCGCGATCAGGGGCGCGCCATAGCGGATAGTGGGTTTTTTAAGCCACTCATCACTCATCGCTAAGATTCCCTGTAATCTCAAATTCAATATTAAATCGATCTCGACCACTGCGATCTGGGCTAATCGGCGAGACAAACTCTAACTTACCCACTCGGTTATCGATACCCAACTGATTCATGAGCGGAGCAACATCATCGGTCAAGCCCGTTAAACGCAAACTGCCATCGCTATACGCTACGGCCTCTAACCTAAGCCCAGGTGTCGACGTGACGCCCGCTAAAACACTCGGAACATAACGCATATCGCTATGCGATTCGGCCATTTCTAACAAGTCTGAGTGTTGATCAGAAGCTTGCAAATAGGCGCTTTTTTTAGCGCTGTACTCTTCACGCTCTGCTTTCGTTACATCTAAGTAATAGGCCTGTCCGACAGCGCCCAAACCCAGCAATGCTGACTCAAGAATAACTGCGCCACCCAATACGGCGGCAATGCGACTGAATTCTTGCCGTGACATCGATAACTTGGGTAGATATGACTTAAAGAGTTCATAGTTTAGGGCATGTGACCATCGCAGCCATTGAAAAGAGCCCAGAACAGCGAACAACCTGCCTCGCACATCGCTCTGCGAGAGTATCCAATTTGTATTGTCCATCGCTGGTCGCAACAGGTAAGACTTTAAGGCTGAGTGGCCTTGGTGCGTTAGGCTCTTTTGGCTATTGCTTGTCACCACAGCAAATGTACCCAGAGGTGTCTCTAGCCGCATACCGTGCTGCATTTGCTCGAGTTGTTCCGCCACTAAATCGTCGAACAACAAAACCAATCCGTACTCAGCAAGTCCTGTCACTTTGAGCGTATCAACATAGTAGTACGTGACCACCCATGAGCCACTGTCACTCATCCGTTTTCGATAGGTGACATAGAATTTTTCGAAAGGAGACAGATGAGCCGACGAATTACGTGCGATAGCGTCGAGCTCACTCGCAGATAAGACTTTGTAAGTTCGGCTAATCGACACATAAGTAT
>JAGYKB010000063.1 GCA_018401885.1 Gammaproteobacteria bacterium | reverse complement strand
GCCTACTGAACAACCTTCCACAACGAATCTATACGAGTACCTGATGTTCGATAGCGCACCGAACTGCCAGCGCAATGGCATTAATGTAATCACTTGGTTAACGATCACAAAGAAGGAAAGCGTTATGTCAGAAGTTAATTCAGTAACTAATCCCGCCAGAGCGCATCAGGTTCCGGCAGAAATTAATGGCGCGCCCAGTTATGGCAGCGCTGTGTCTTGGGCGGCAATTCTTGCCGGTGCTGCAGGTGCTGCTGCCCTTTCGCTCATTCTCGTTATTTTGGGAGCCGGATTTGGTTTTACCGCTGTTTCCCCGTGGAGCATGGAAGGCTTAAGTGTAGCGACAATCGGGTTTTCTGCGATTTTATGGATAAGCTTTACGCAAATCGCGGCATCCGGCTTAGGTGGCTATCTAGCCGGCCGATTACGCACCAAATGGGCATCCGTGCATACCGATGAGGTGTATTTTCGGGATACCGCACACGGCTTTCTAACTTGGGCCGTTGCAACCTTACTAACGGCAGCGCTGCTCACTACAACCGTAGGTGCTGTTGTAAGTGGTACAGCTAGTGCAGGCGGGCAAGTCGTGAGTAGTGTCGCGGGTACAGCCACTAGCATGGTTGCAAACAACAGCAGTAGTGATGAGGGAAACAACACCATCGAATACTTTGTTGATTCAATGTTCCGCGGTGGTTCAGAGCAACAAGCGACTGAAGCACCCGAAACGCCACCTGGTGAGGCCCTTAGAATCGTTATGCGAGCGTTACGCACTGGTACATTGGAGCAGCAAGACACGCGCTATATTGCCCAACTCGTTGCGCAGCGCACCGACATAAGTCAACAAGCTGCCGAGGAGCGTGTTAATTCAGGGTTTAACCAATTGCAAACAGCACTTGAAGACGCAGAAATCAGCGCTCGTGAAATGGCTGATGAAGCACGGGCCGCAGCAGCGTATGCAGCTCTTTGGATGTTTGTGTCCCTATTGCTGGGTGCATTCGCTGCGAGCTTAGCGGCTGTTTATGGCGGCCGTCAGCGCGATGTTTAACGCACACTTAATACACTAAAAGGAACATATTATGCGTTCAATATTATTGTTTTTTCTCGGGATTCCTATTCCGATCATTATCATAATTGCATTGCTTTTATAGAACGCAATTAAGATTTCACTAAGTGCATAATGCACAGAGAAAGGCAGTACGCCCCTGAGCGTGCTGCCTTGCAGTGTTCGAATGGGCACGAGGAGAACGTCATGAGAAAGACCCCATACAAAAAGCAGCAAATGCATGAACTATTGTTTCAAGCGATCGAAACTGAACGCGGCGGAATCAAGATCTACGAAACTGCCCTGACATGCGCTCAAAACAAAGATTTAAAGATTGAATGGCAGGAATACTTAGAACAAACGCTCAACCATGAGCAAGAGCTTCTCAAGGTCTTCACGGAGCTGGGATTAGACCCAGATACGCAAACACCAGGCCGCGATGTAACAGCACATATTGGTCAATCTTTGGTTAAGGCAATGGAACTTGCGAAACAACAATGTACTGCCGAAGCTGCGCAATTGGTTGCAGCCGAATGTGTGGTGTTGGCTGAAACTAAAGATCATCAGAATTGGGAGCTAATTGAGCATGTAGCAATGCATGGTCAGGGAGGAGCGATTAACCTACTTAAAGCAGCTTCCGACGCGATAGGCGAAGAGGAAGACCATCACCTCTACCATACCAAAGGGTTCCTGCGGGAATTATGG
>JAGYKB010000062.1 GCA_018401885.1 Gammaproteobacteria bacterium | reverse complement strand
GAAGGTGAGCATGTTGTCTTCTATCTGTTTGATAGCGGTAACCTAGATGTCATCGGCATACCCCACAAGGAAATGGACATCATCAGCTACTTCGTCGACAGCGATGAACTTCGTTGATTGGACAATGATTGCGAAGAAATACCTGCTTTCTCCAACATGAACCGGAATATTCTGGGCCAAAAAAACCAATGTGGTGGCGCCACCATCACGCTCGGGGCCTCTCCTCAGAGCCTCGATTTTTTCTTGGGAGGGTTACAATATCGCTCCGGCGTGAACGCTACGGCGATCAACTCGCATCAAGTCCCAGACGATTCAGTTCATACTAATAGCCCTAACTCTATCGACCTCTATCACGTTATATGAAATTATTATTATAACTAATTATATGTAGGTAGGTTACTAGTGGACCCCATAAGAAATCCATTCGCACCCGGTGCAGGCTCACAGCCACCAGAACTCGCTGGTCGAGACAATATTGTCTCAGATGCGACAGTTGCTTTGCTGAGGATGCGAGTTGGAAAACACGCACAATCGCAGATGCTACTTGGACTGCGCGGGACTGGCAAAACGGTTTTGCTAAATACCATCGAAAACGCGGCCGAAGATGCTGGTTACATTACATCTGCAATCGAGGCGCCCGAAGACAAAGCACTTGCTGAGCTTTTGTACCCGAAGATGCAGCAAGCGCTTCGCAAGCTTTCGCTGATAGAGAGCGCCAAAGCCAAGACCCATGCCGCCATGAAGGCATTGAGAGGCTTTGCGAGTGCGTTTCAAGTGAAGATCGGTGACTTATCGGTATCGGTCGATCCCGAGCCGGGCGTGGCGGACAGTGGGAATCTCGAGTACGACCTTCCAGATATGTTTGTTGCGATTGGACAGGCGGCAAAGGCGGCCGGCAATGGCTGGTGCCTGTTGATTGACGAGGTGCAATACCTGAAATCAAATGAACTTGCGGCGCTGATCGTTGCAATTCACAAGGTCGCCCAAAAGCAGCTTCCTGTGATTTTTTTTGGTGCCGGGCTACCACAACTGGCTGGCCTGTCCGGCGACGCAAAATCATATGCGGAACGATTATTCGCCTACCCTAAAGTAGGGCCTTTGGATAAGGAGTCGGCCTCAAAAGCAGTGCTCGACCCTATTAAAGACGAGGGCGAGAGCATTACCGATGAAGCTCTAAGGGAGATTTATCGAATTACAGCAGGTTATCCATACTTTCTGCAAGAGTGGGGCTTCCAAGCTTGGAAAGTCGCTGACGCGTCGCCCATTGATCTAAGCGATGTCAAAAAAGCGACCGCGAGCGCACTAAAACGGCTCGACGAAGGGTTTTTTCAAGTTCGCTTTGACAGGCTCACCCCAAAAGAACGCGAATATGTGATTGCAATGTCGGAACTCGGCCAAGGCCCTTACCGATCTTCAGAGATTGCCGAACGCTTGGGAGAACACCCGTCTAAGCTCGGTCCCCGTCGCGCGCAAATCATTGCAAAAGGCATGATTTACAGCCCACAGTACGGCGATATCGATTTTACGGTTCCAATGTTTGATGATTATCTGCGGAGAAATTTGAACCCGCCGGTAGCCGCACCCTAAGAGAGGGACAAAGCGCGCAGACAATCGACAGATAAGGGCGGAATGCTTCAAGAGAATACCTTCTGAAGACACTATGAAATGATTGGGAGACGTATGAAGAGCGAATGACTTCATCAGGTGGGACAGGCGTGAGAAGGGATGGGAGACTGCCGGGGGGCATT
>JAGYKB010000061.1 GCA_018401885.1 Gammaproteobacteria bacterium | reverse complement strand
GCAAGCTCTTGTTCTCCTCGGGCGAAACGGTGTTTTCCTCGCTCGACCTGATCCGCCGCGAGTTCACCGAGGTTGCCAACAATTCCATCAGCATGCCGGACGAATACCTGGCGCGCAACGGCATTGCCAAGGAGCGCCTGGCGCAACTGTGCACCCGCTTTGAAAAACTCAAGGTCGTTGTGATCGGCGACCTGATCATCGACGAATACATCACCTGCCAGCCGCTAGGTATGTCGCAGGAGGATCCGACGATCGTCGTCACGCCCATCGATTCCCTGCGCTTCATCGGTGGCGCCGGCATCGTGGCGGCGCATGCCGCCGGGCTGGGCGCCAAGGTTGATTTCATCACGGTTTCTGGACAGGATGAACCGCGCGCGTTCAGCATCGAGAAGCTCGCCGAGTTCAAGGTGCGCTCGCACCTGCTGGAAGACATCAGCCGCCCGACCACTCTTAAGCAACGCTATCGTAGCAAGGGCAAATCGCTGCTGCGCGTATCGCACTTACATCAAGAGGCGATCTCGACCGAGCTGCAGCAGCAGATGCTGGAGCTGCTCGAACCGGTGCTAGCGGACGCCGACCTGCTGGTGTTCTCGGATTTCAATTACGGTTGCCTGCCTCAGCCCCTGGTCGAGCGAGTTACCGCGATGGCGAAAGCGCATGGGGTGATGCTTGCCGCTGACAGCCAGTCCTCTTCGCAGGTGGGTGATATAAGTCGTTTCGCCGGCATGGACCTGATTACTCCGACCGAGCGTGAAGCGCGCATCGCGGTCCGCAACCGCGAGGACGGGCTGGTGGTGCTAGCAGAGAAGTTGCGCAAGCAGGCGCAGGCCAAGAATGTACTGCTCAAGATGGGCGAGGAAGGCCTGCTAATCCACGCCTGGAACAGCACCAAGGGCGACACCGAAAGCGGCATCTTGACCGATCAGGTGCCTGCGTTGAATTCACACCCCAAGGACGTCGCGGGGGCTGGGGATTCGTTGCTAATCACCACTGCTATGGCTCTAGCCTGCGGAGCGAACATAATGGAAGCTAGCCTTCTTGGATCTCTAGCTTCTGCGATCCAAGTGGGTCGCATTGGAAATTCACCGTTACAGATCCCGGAGCTAGCCCATCATCTGTAGCAACAGAACACCCGATTTTGAACAGGGCCATACGGTCAGTAACCCGCGACGACATCACCAATTTCCTGTTCTCTGCAAAGATGATCCAGTTCTGATGCGTACTTTAGCTTCAGTAAGCTGATCATGTCTATATGATGGGAACACAAGACATCTCGCCATGAACCCGGCTTCCCTTGTCTAAAATGTAGAGCCCGCCCGACTCGCCCTTCCCGCTCAGAACGCTGCCACTCTAGGCTCGACTTTCTAACAATTTCGTCAAGCTCTTCAGTTTCTAGTCGATATCCGAGAAAACGAGCGAGTCTAATCACCTCGCTCCTTTTGTCTTTGACGAGCCGGTCATAGATGACGAGCAACGAATTCGGATAGTTAGAGGCTTTAATACACTCTTGAGTGTGAGTAAGTTGCGGCCCAAAACCCTCCCAGTGAAAACGAGACGAGGTTCCACCGCTTATCACTAAGGACAACCCGGCCTCCTGAGTTAGGTTCTGAAAATACCCGCTAGAGTGCGTTGGGCAGCCAATCTCGGAATCGACGTCCAGTGAAAAGTGGTAATACTGAGAAACCAACAAGTCGTAAACATTTCTTACTAAGTAAATACGCTTGCCGACACACCCCCCACCTAGTGAAAGAAACCCATTGGAAATTCTCGTGTGCCAAATAAAAAAACTATTTTCTTTAAAATTAATCTTGGGCTTCGAATAATCTGGAGAGGCAGAGTGCGGCGGGGAAATGGGCGATAGCCCGGTAATAGACTCGATAATATTTTCCAACAATTTTGTTCCGGACTTAAAAAC
>JAGYKB010000060.1 GCA_018401885.1 Gammaproteobacteria bacterium | reverse complement strand
GCTACCATACTGGGCCCGAGAAACGAGGAAACAAATAGGCGGTCAAGCTGTGATGAAAGCAAACCCGCTATACTTTGCAACCAGCTATAGACACTAAAAGAAAGGAATTCATGGACTGCTCGTCTTGAACAACCGGGCTTGAGCCAGCTTGTGCTATGCATGAATCTACAAGCGACAAGGATAGCCGCAGACAACCCAGCCAACAAGCAAACAGCTTGAACAACCAACATTTCGCGTAGTCCAAACCCGAGAAGAACGACCGCGCATATCGCCGCAGTTGCTAATAGGCTAGTCGCCGTTCGCAATAGCCCAGTAATGTCGTAGCGCTCAAACCCATTTATTATAGCGTAGATAAGCCCGGTCAGAAAGTGACAGACCATAGCCAGTGTTAAAAACGGTAGCGCTGCACCAACTTCATTTATCTGCTGGATAGGGACTCGGAGAATATCAAGAAACGGTATAGCAAGAACAAACACCGCAGCGACCAGAGTAGCCCCTAATCCCAAATACATGGTCAATGAAGCTCTAGCAGTCAGAATAACTAGTTGCGCTTGCTGCTCTCCTCGTTGCTGCGCGACAAAGTAGGTTGTTGTAGTGGCGATGCCAAGATCTGCTAAAATTGTCATGGCAAGAAATGTGTTTAACATAAACCACGTGCCTAGCGAAGTGGGTCCTAGATAGTGCAGCAATAGAGGGGTCGCGATGATTTGAGCTGCCGAGGGAGCCAGAGCAGAGACCCCGCTCCAGGAAGCATTGCGCAAGCTAATGGTTGAAATTGCAGGAATCTTCACGTGCTAATGCTGTCTTGGTAGTCTTCTTATGTAGATTCAGGCGGCGATTAAAGGGGCCTGCTGCTTGTACTACGGCAAAGAGGCCTGAAGCGGCCGCAACCGAATGCGCTTTCTCGAGTTGATGCAGATGTAAGCGCAGCAACCCTGCCTGTACGCTGCCTATCGAGTATTTAGACAGCTGCGCTTCACCCAAAGGGCATCCATTTGAACCGCTCGCCCAGAGCTGTCATGGAGGCAGGGAAAAATACTCCGCAACACCATTCCATTATCGTCTTCGAGTAACGCGCGGATATCACCGAAGGAGCTTTGTCCTTTATACATGTGCCCGAGCATGACCTCACCGTAGAAGGCGACACAGTGCTCACGAATAAAATTTCTGCCTCCCTGGATGACGAGACCCTCAGCGCCCTGCGTGTCGCACTTGATGATGCAGGGGCCTGCCACCGCATGCTCGGCTGCCCAGCTATCCAGCGTGCGGGTTTTGACCTCGCAGGAACCGACCGGTGCCGTGTCGTTGGCGAAGGAGTTGAGGTTGCCCGTGTCATTGGGCAAAAGTGACGAGGTTTGCTCGTTTCGGTTTAGGTAAAATCGAGCGGTTCCATTCGTGTTCGAGAGCGCCAACTGGTAAAATTTGATGTGGGGATATGAACGGAGCAAATGCATGGCCTTGTCGAGGTTATCTCCGAAGGGATCAAAAGCGGCCACAGGGCAGTGGATGCCTGACTCTACAAAGCGAAGCAGGGTGTCCCCGTGGTGGCAGCCAATATCCAAGAATAAGCGGGCTTGGGAGACTTGTGCAATATGGGCCAACTCGTAAAAAGGATCCGAATAGCCAGCTACAGATTGTAGATGAGCGCGAAGGCGGCGAAGAAGGCACCGAGTCGGTCGGAAACGAAGCAAGTAGAGATAAGTTCGTTTAAGCATGCGAGCGGTTAATGTTGACAGTATCCAATATGTCTTGGCAGGACTGAGCCGTGACACCTTGATTTCTGAGAAATACTGACTATGCTGGTGAAATCCGGTTGTACCTCAAGTAAATTTTTATATCGTGATAAACAAATCTATTATTTTGTGCACGTCCCGTCGTTTAGATCAACATCAGCTCGCCCCCTTTGTTGAGTCGCTAAAATCCTCAGGCTACTCTGGAGAGTGTGTTTTCTTTTGCACTTCAACGAGCCGCTCCACACTTGAGTATTTGCATGCTCACGGA
>JAGYKB010000006.1 GCA_018401885.1 Gammaproteobacteria bacterium | reverse complement strand
ATCTTGCTCGTGCACTTAAACAATGGCCGGAATTGGCGCCGGCTGCAGCCGAGCTGCTCGTACAATATCCTGAACACAGCGCCGGCTGCCACCGACTTTTCTTCGGCAAAGAGGTAATACTCGACCTGCACTATGGCGACGCTGTTGAGCGACTCAACTCAATGAGGAAGAGCGAAACACCTGCAGTCGATGCTTGGTATCTAGATGGATTTAGTCCGCCGCTAAATTCCAGCCTCTGGGACCTTACATTAACCCGCGCCATAGCTTCGCACAGCAAGACCGGCACAACCGCGACTAGCTATAGCGTTGCAGGGAGCGCGCGACGCGCGCTTATTGCTGCCGGCTTTAGCGTGACCAAACGCTCAGGCTTTGGGAAAAAGAGGCACAGTCTTTACGCCATCATGGTAAATGAAACTGAGTCATTCCAGCCAGCAAATGAAGAGGGAGAAAGACACAAACAATCGCAGGCTGCACAGCCGCAAAATAACCCACGCTCAAGTCGCCAAGAAACCAGCGACCAAGACGTGCTTGTAATCGGCGCCGGCCTTGCGGGTTGTAGTACCGCACTCGCACTCGCGCGCCGTGGGCATAGGGTGAAAATAGTCGATTCGGCGCCACAAGCGATGAGCGGCGCCTCAGGAATTCCCCAATTAGCTCTCCGCCCCAGACTTTTCCGTTCGGCAGGGAGTGATGCGAGCTTTTTCCTTACTTCTTATCACACCGCGCGCCGTCTGTACGCGACAATTGACGCGCTCACAGCACCTTCGAGAACTGCCGCTTGGCACCCAACAGGCGCAGTACAACTGTCAGGCGCATTGAATAAAAAGCAGGCACTAAGTCAAGAGGCTGTCGCCTCGATTTACGATCCTCGCGTCGTTCAGGCTGTGAGTACAAATATTGCCTCCTCGCTTGCGGGGCTTCCGGTATTGGAGGGAGGCTGGCATTTCGAAGGGGCTGGCTGGCTCGATCCGCGGGTCTTTGTTAACAAACTCTTTGCGCTGGAGACACGAATTTCGTCACAGTTCGATACCACCGTAGTGTCCTTGACCGAGGACGCACATGACACCACGAGCAGCCGATGGGTAGCGATCGATTCGAGGGGGAATAAACTCACAGCAAAGACAGTTGTGCTTTGTAACTCTCATGCGATCGACTCCCTGCTGCCAGATCTCGGCATACGACTGCAAACCGCGCGCGGACAGGCAAGCCTAGTTAAAGCAGACGCCGACACAGCAGCGCTGCGCTGCGTAGTCAGCGGCGAGCGCAGCCTATTTCCGATGCAAACCGGCTATCACGTGATTGCTGCGAGCTATCGATCGGATCCTCACTCGCTTGCGACACTTGAGCGATCTGCAGTTGATGATGAAGAGAACCTAGCAGGGCTAGCTGCCCTGTTTAAGCCTCTGTCTGCCAATCGCGAAAATGACGACGGGATTGCACAGCGGGCGGCGGAATATTCGACGGATAAGAATTCAGAGAACGCGCAGCAATCGAGACAGCCGCTGGTCGCAATCCGCAGTGCAGGCGAAGACTTCCTCCCTGTTGTTGGGAGAGCGCCGGCGGTTGCGAGCCTCATCGCGAGCTTGTCTTCTTTAAGTAGAAATGCGAAAGCTGGAGTGCCCGCCAAACTGGCATCCCAGGAAGGTCTCTTTATGAATGTTGGTCATGGTTCGAACGGCGTTGCGACGTGTCCACTGAGTGCAGAGTACCTCGCCAGCCTCATCTGTAGAGAACCACTGCCTTTGACCGCAGCAGAAGCCGACTTGATTAGTCCCGCACGTTTTATCATCCGCGACGTCAAAAAACAGGTTCGCTAACGCGAAAAAAAAGCTGCAACCACCTTCGCGAGTGCGCGTGCGTCTTCTGAACCTGCGAGCTCTCGGATCGAATGCATACCAAAGGTGGGTACACCAACGTCTACCGTCTCGATCCCCAATGAGGCCGAGGTGATTGGTCCGATAGTGCTGCCGCATGCCATGTCCGCGCGCATAGCGAACAGCTGAGGCGTAACGCCAACTCTGGCGCATAGAGACTTAAACAATGCCACAGAGTGAGAGTTGCTAGCATAGCGCTGATTAGCATTTATCTTAATTACCGGCCCCTTGTTCAGTAACGGGCCGTGCTTATCGTCGTGCCGATCGATAAAATTCGGGTGGATGCCGTGCGCATTGTCGATCGAGAGCATCGCTGATTGACTGATTAGACGGTCGAAACCGTCAGCTTGTGCCTCGGACGAACTAAGCAGCCTTTCAATCACAGAACGAAGCAGCGGCCCCTGAGCGCCCGACGTCGAGACACTGCCTACTTCCTCGTGGTCATTACACACCATAATAGATGTGTGCGTTTCAGGCGCATCACAAAGCGCCTCACAGGCAAGAAAGCAGCTCAATAGATTATCCAATCGCGCAGAGGCCAAAAACTCCTCCTTTAGCCCCAAAAGCTCGGCAGGCTGTGTGTCATAAAACATCAACTCATGCGATAGCACTTCTGCTGCGGTCTCGCACTCAGGTAGCGCCTGAATTTGATCGAGAAGAAAAGCCTCGAGGGAGAAATCCTCGTCTCCAGAGAATTGTGAAATCAGTGGCGCCATTTCAGTCTGAGGGTTAATTTTTCTCCCCTCGTTGGCTGTGCGATCGAGATGAATCGCAAGGCTCGGGATAAATGCTACCGGCCTACGCAAATCGAGCAGCGTCGATTGCAAGCTTCCGTTCGCGGCAAGATAGTCTACCCGCCCAGCAAGTGATAAATCACGGTCAAACCAAGGGTTTAGCAATGCGCCGCCGTAAACTTCGACTCCGAGCTGAACATACCCTTGTTTTTTAACCACGGGAACAGGTTTTACTTTGAGACAGGGGCTATCAGTGTGTGCGCCCGCAACCCTGATCCCATTTTCAATCAATGGTTCAGTACCACAAATAAACGCCACGATCGCAGATTCATTTCGCACGACGAAGTAACGACCGCCGGGTTGCAGATGCCAGCTATCGCCGTCGGCAACTTGGATAAAGCCAGCTTCCTTTAGCTTCTTACTAAGACTTGTTACCGCGTGAAAAGGGGTTGGACTTGAATCTAGGAACTCGAGCAAGCGAGCATTAAAATCGGCGATCATGGGAATCCACAAACACAAGTTAACTAGGACCTAAGCGCGCCGACGAAGGCGCACTTAGCGGACAAAACGATACGCTAGCGTATTTCTAGCAGCTCTACTTCAAATATCAAAGCAGAGTTTGGCGGAATCGCTGGCGTAGGCGACTGCTCGCCGTAAGCTAGATTTGGTGGCAAAAACAAACGCCACTTATCACCTACACTCATCAGCTGTAGCGCTTCGGTCCAACCGCTAATCACTTGGTTAAGTCCAAACTCAGCGGGTTCGCCACGGTCGACCGAGCTATCAAACACAGTCCCATCAATGAGAGTTCCATGATAGTGAGCGAGCACGGCGTCATTTGCTGTTGGCGACCCGCCATCGGCTGGGCCACTTGAGATCACCTCATATTGCAAACCCGACGCGGTACTGACCACCCCTTCTCTAGTACCGTTAGACTCGAGGAAGGCCTGCGTGGACGCGAGATTAGCTTCCATTTCTGCCTGGGCCGCCGCTGTCATACGTTCTTGGAAAAGCTGAATCGCGGCGAACAATTCCTCATTGCTTAACTGGATAGTATCGCCGGCTGCGTCACGCATACCTGCCACGAAGCTATTCATGTCGATACCCGCAATGATGCCCTGTGCAACAAGGTTCTGGCCGATATTCACACCGATAGAATAACCGATGCGATTGTCCTCATCGGTGAGATCGATTGCTTCCTGTGCAGAGGCCTGACTCATCAGAAGAAAAGAGAGGCTCGCGACCGCTGACAGCGATATTGCGGCACGTGCGATGCTCGTTGTTAGCGAATGGGACAGTGAGGTGATCGAGTGATTCGACATGTGTATTCCTTCTTGAAAGTTAAAAACGCCGCAGTGCCATAAAATTCCCAGCAGGGATCTTCGACCGCCAACCGATTTTGAGCGAGTCTGCCAGCAGAGAAATAGTCTCTACCGTGACATCAGCAGTGAGACGCAGTCTAGCGAGGAAATCTACCAATTGCCAGCCACAGAGGGTCGTTCAAGCTCAACGATGCTACACTTAATGACGAGCGGCTTTACATTACCCCAGTAAGAGAGCAACCTCCTCTCCTGAGCCGTCTGCGTTGAGTCACGCGCCGTTGCGACGTCGTTAGGATGTTACTAAGAGATCTATCAGATGCTTATCCGCAGTCTTGATGAACCGATCAAAAAGCAGCTCTCGCATGGGTTTAGTCGCCCTGTGCTGCAGGCGTTCACGCTTGCGCTAATGCTTTCTGCATGCTCAAGTCCCTACACCGTATCGATAAACAACACCGCAGTATTCGATCCTCAAGACCGCTTGTATACCGGCGAGGTACGCAGCGCAGACCTACAGGGCTGCATCAATTTCGCGCTGCGGCAGCAAAAAATTGAAAGCGATGATCAGCTGCAGGTTCTCGCGTGTGCAAATTCCGAGGTAACCGATTTAGCAAATATCTCGCGACTTCAGAATTTACGGTTTATTGATCTGGGGAAAAATCGCATTAGCAATCTCACCCCGTTAGAGCGTCTTGACAGACTGAGCGGACTAAATCTAAGCGACAATCTTATCGAAGACATTTCGCCACTGCTTAGAATTCAGACTCTGAGATCGTTGAATCTTGCCGGTAATGACTCGATCCCATGCAGAGACGTGACGGAACTGACTCGGCGGATGGGCGCTAATTTCACCGCGCCTAGTTCCTGCAAACCCTAACCTCAAAAAAGTTTACGTGGGGGCGCCCGAGTGAAATCGGAATTGAGAATCCTCGCTTTCCACTAGCAGCGCTTCGGCCGCAAGAAGCGTCTGAAGCCTTTCTTCCACATCAACTCCCGCCGCTGGCGCATAGGCTGAAGCAAGCTCCAAATAATCTTCATAGTGCCGCGCTTCAGACTTAAGCAGACTCCGATAAAATTTCGCTAATTCATCATCCAGATGCGGTGCTAACGCTGCGAAGCGTTCGCAAGAGCGGGCTTCAATAATTGCGCCTATAAGCAGCGTATCGACGAGTTGCTCCTCTCCCTTCGATTCTGATAGCGCCCTAAGACTCGCTGCATACCTCGACGCGGATACTCCCTCGTAGCGCACGCCTCTTGTCTGCATGAGCTCAACGACTTGTTGAAAGTGCAAAAGTTCTTCTCGTGCTAACTGCGACATCTTCTTCAATAGTTCAGGTCTGTCGGTGTATTTGTACATTAAGTTCATTGCTGTAGACGCAGCTTTTTTCTCACAGTTGGCATGATCAACCAGAAGCAGCGACTGATTTTCACTAGCAGCTTCGATCCATGCATCGGGTGTCCTGCAGTGCAAGAAATTTTGTATTGGCGCCAATAAGTCGGCGAGCGCGTCATTCATCAAACGGCGCCTCTCTAAAATCAGCAGCACTAGGCAGAGCGGTGGTTATGGGCTCGTCGTCCTCGTCAATACCTAATGCTTTATCAAGCACATGCGTTTTATGCTTTTTAGCTGTTTTTGCTCCTAATTCGCGTAATTTTTCGGTTCTGGAAATGAGATTCCCTCGACCGCTTGTCAGCTTATTATGCGCCTTGTCATAAGTCGCATTTGTCGCTTCCAACCTTTTACCTAACTCTTCGATATCTTCGCTAAAGGCAACAAATTTATCGTAAAGCCGGCCTGCTGCATCGGCAATTTGTTTGGCATTTTGATTCTGTTGCGCCAACCGCCACAAATTTTGCACGGTCTTTAGCGTTGTCAAAAGTGTAGTTGGGCCAACGAAAATCACGTTCTTCTCGAACGCTTCGTGGTTAAGATCGGGGGCTTCTTGGATCGCGACCGAGTAGGCGGATTCGATAGGCATAAACAAGAAAACATAGTCTAGTGAGTTAACACCGATAAGATTCTGATAGTTTTTTGCCGCTAAGCCACGAACGTGACCACGAATGGACTGGATGTGTTGTTTTAGATAGCCCTCTTTCGATTCAGGGTCTTCGGCGCTAGTAAAGCCTTCCCATGCTTTGAGGGAGACCTTCGAGTCAATAATTATATCCCTCGACTCAGGAAGATGGACAACGACATCAGGCTGCAGACGGCTACCGTCCTCAGCGTTTAAACTAACTTGCACCTCATATTCGACACCCTTAGTCAGCCCGGAACGCTCGAGAATGCTCGTGAGAATTAGCTCTCCCCAGTTACCCTGCGACTTGTTGTCGCCCTTTAGCGCTTGCACAAGGTTTGCCGCCTCTACGCCCAGCTTATCGTTGAGCTCATAAAGCTTTTTGATCTCGGCACCGAGTGTATGTCGTTCTCTAGCCTCGTTGCTGTAAGTCTCTTCGACTCGCTTCTCAAACGTTTTGATTCTGTCCTGCAAGGGACTTAGCAGAGCTGTAAGGCTTTGCTGGTTTTTCTCTTCGAAACGCTTGCTCTTGTCGTCGAATATTTCATTCGCAAGGTTTTTAAATTGCAGACTCAACTCTTCTTTAGATTCTTTAAGAAGTGTGAGCTTCTCTTCAAACTGTGACTTTTCGAGTTCAAGGGTTTTCTCTAAGACAAGATTGGTTTCTCTTTGTCTCTGCAGCTTTATCGCTAACCAAACTACAGCGAATACTAAACAAGCTGTCGCGCCCAGAGAGAAAAGAAGAAAAAAAGTTTCCATGAGTTAAGGCCAGGGACTAGATTAGGTTCTCATTAATCTCTTGGAGAAGCTCTGTGGTTAGGCGGCTCTGGGAGGATTGTTCCTCTCCTAAGGTCTCAATAACGACATCGATCGTATCGCTAGTGTCGAGTAGCCTGACTGCAAATTCTTGCAGCAACGCAGCGTCCTGCCCGCGACCTCTACCCAGCAGACGCCCGAAAAAGCCTGGTTCGTCTGTGTCGTCTTTGATCCCTGCAAACTTAACGCTGATCACTGACTGGTCGCGATTAGCGTCTATGATTTCGATTTCTGCACGCTCAATTGACTGCCGCACCTGCACCCAGGCACGACCGTAATCGATGCGGAGCGCTAACTTTTCATTTTCACTGCCTATATCGATGAGATTCGCTTTGCGTGCCGATTCAATACTGCCAGCCAGCAAACTCGAAGACGACGCCTGATAAACATCATTGCGGTCCGCTAAATACTGCGAAAGGGCATCAAGAATTTGTCTCTCTCTGTCCACAGAGTCGGATATTTCAGGCCAGTTGAGCACCAAAGGGATTGGATCGGTGCGCAAATCCGACATGTGAATGACATAGATTTCTGCATAGCCCGAATGTAATCCGGGCTCGATACTGATTCTGTATTTGTGTCGCAAAAGAGGTTCCGAATTTACCTCAACCCAAGCCGTTTCTGCGATCCCACTGCTCGGATTCTCATAGTCCAGAACGACATTTAGACGTGACCAAAAGTCACGTACCAAAGGCCATACCTGAGCGGGTGTCGCATCGAGGAGTATCCAGCGGCTATCGCCCAGATTCTGGATGATGACCCCCTCTCGCCGCCTCGTCTCGATTGGTTTCGGCATCGGCACATCGTCGAACGGTTCGGCATCTGCTGCCACCTCGACGACCTGTGGGATAACGTAGAGTTGATCGATAGTATAGCTGTCGAGATCGCTCGGGATCTCCATCTGCGGTAGAATGGGTGCTTCTCTATAGTCGCCTACGCGATCGCGTATCAGACCGTCTTCGCCGGTTAAGCCTATTTTATCCAAACCAGGAATACTGCAAGCGCTAACGCTTAAAAAAAGCGCTATGGAGGCCAGTCGGAGCGAGTGATGATATTTACGATGCATTGCCTATTCCCAGCGGAGTCTTTTTAATTAGTATGCGATTCTTTAAGCGCAGACACGAGACGAATTACTCTTTTGACTATCCTACGTTGATGCCAGCATTTAACAATGCATCGAGTACTTTGACGTGAAATTTTTCATCGAGTTCCACGAGAGGCAAACGGATACCCCTGTTAATTCGGCCCATTTGCCAAAGCGCCCACTTTACCGGGACTGGATTAGCTTCGATAAACAGGTCGCGGTGTAGCAGTCTTAATGCGCTGTCTACCTCGCGAGCACGCTCTGCGTCGCCTGCTATCGCGAATTCACACACCCGCGCCATTTCGACAGGGGCAACATTCGCGGTAACAGAAATAGCGCCTTTCGCGCCGGCTAGAATGAGTTCGCAATTCAACGCATCTTCGCCGCAATAGATCGCTAGCCTATCTGAGCAGCGAGCAATTAATGCAAGGCCACGATCTATATCCCCTGTCGCATCTTTTATCCCAACGATATTGGGAATATCAGCGAGCGCATTCACCGTTTCAAGGGACAAATCACACATCGTGCGCCCGGGAACGTTGTAGAGTATCTGCGGAATGTCTACGCCTTCAGCTATTCGCTTAAAGTGCTCATAGAGACCTCTTTGTGAAGGTTTCGTGTAGTAAGGTGTGACTAAAAGACAGGCATCTGCGCCCCGTTCTTTCGCCTCGGCGGTAAATAAAAGAGCCTCCGCTGTATTGTTAGAACCGGTACCGGCGATAACGGGAACTCTACCCGCAACTGTTTTGACACAATGCGCGATAAGGTCGACGTGTTCCTGCGAACTCAGCGTCGCCGACTCGCCTGTTGTGCCAACAACAACGATGCCATGAGTACCGCTTTGTATATGCCATTCGACCAATTTATCGAACGCGGGAAAATCAATACTCCCCCCCTCCGTCATGGGCGTAACTATCGCCACCAGACTGCCGCTAGCTGTCCACTTTACGTTTTTACTCTGTTCTGACATTACTCGTTTTCCTTAGACTGCCGATGCGGCTGCACTGCCTGCACTGTTACGTGTGTCGTTGCTATGCGTCGAATCTCGTGCGTCGTTAGCCCTCTGTCTCAGGCGTTTTTGGGGTGAACTCCGACTCCGCCGCAACTTTGCTAGGCCACGAGTTGATGACAGCTTTCACTAGCGTCGCCAAAGGGATTGCGAAGAATACACCTGCCAGACCCCAGATGCCTCCGAATATCAAGACCGACGCAATTATGGCCACAGGATGCAGATTCACCGCTTCAGAAAAAATAATTGGCACCAAGACGTTACCGTCGATCAATTGCAAAATGCCATACGCAATGATTGCAGTGTAGAACTCGCCACCAATACCCCATTGGACGAAAGCTACCGCAGCTACAGGTAAGGTCACCACCGTGGCACCAATATAGGGCACGATCACCGAGAGACCAACGAGCACCGAAAGCAGCAACGCATAATTAAGCCCCAAGACTTCGAACAATAAAAAACTTGCAAGCCCGACAATGATAATCTCAAGCCCTTTACCTCGCACGTAATTCGATATCTGTTGGTCCATTTCATGCCAAATCTTACTCATCAAAGGGCGGTTGCGCGGAAGAAAATTACCCGCCCAATCGATAAGTTGACCTTTATCTTTCATCACGAAGAACACGAGAATCGGAACCAATATGAGAAAAATAACCAAATCTATAATGCCGGGAATACTCGCGAGCGAATACTCCAGAATGACCTGTCCATACCCTCCTAACTCACCCCGCACGCCTAAGATGAACTCCTGTATCTGCGACTCTGAAAACAGACTGGGGTAGCGATCAGGTAACAACATAAGCGAGGCTTGCCATTGACTAAGCAAATTTGGCAACTCACCAATCAAACGTCTCAGTTGATTCCATGCCTGCGGGAGGAGAATGAAAAGCAGCACTAAGAATGCCCCGATGAACAAGACGTAAACCAGAAAAAACGCGAGGCGATTCGAAAAGCCGTATTTCAGAAAGGTGTTAACCAGCCCCTGCATTAGGTAGGCGACGATAATCGCTGTCAACAAAGGCGCCAAGATTCCGCCCAGCGTGAGCAGAACCATCAAACCAGCCGTAAGCAATAACAGCAAAATGATCGATTCTTCGTCGTGGAAGTAGCGATCGTAGAAGTCATGAACAAGCTTTTTCATCTTTAGCCCTCCAATGGGGCGGAGGCTAGGCCTTGCGAATCCAGTAGAAATACGCGGCAGAGTCTTTCTTGAACGCTAGGATCTCGTTATTACTCTGCGAGGCGAACAGCTTGAAATCTTTTTCTGAGGACGGATCGGTTGCGGTTACCTTGAGCACCTGCGAAGAATCCATCGAATTCAACGCGAGTTTGGCCTTGAGTAAAGGCATCGGGCACTGCAAACCACTGAGGTCTAGCTGAATGTCGCTTTTGGGTTCCATGTGATTATTTTATCAAGCATTAGCTAGTAATGCCTATGATCTAAGGCTTTAATTTCGGGAGTATTTCAGTAATATGATCAGGTAGCAGTCAATTCCCACTGCCGCAAGGAGAATCAAGCTAACCGCCATGTGCCACTCGCCTCACCATAATCGCCTCTCTGTTGCATTGAGACGCTGCTTTACTCTAAGACTCGCTAGCCAGCCTGTCTACCAATTACGGCCGTCGCGCCCGGTTTGTGGTCTCGTGAGCACGGCCTTGCTCACCTTATTCTTGCAGATAGCCTCTGCGCAGAATGCGCTTCCCTCTCTTGGGGACCGAATCTCGGGCACAGTGTCGCTCGAGCAAGAATTTGCTATCGGTCAGCAATTCTTGGCAAGCGTCCGCCGCGGAGCACCAACTATCTCAGATCCACTGCTAAACAACTTTCTCGAAAATGTTACCTACAAACTCGCCTCGAGAAGTCAGCTTCAGGACCACCGCCTTTCGTTTGTCATCATCGACAGCGAAGAGCTTAACGCATTTGCGGCGCCGGGCGGGATCATTGGGGTAAATACAGGGTTATTTCTAAATGCGCATACCGAAGCCGAGTTCGCCTCTGTCATGGCACACGAAATCTCTCATGTAAGCCAAAGACACTTTGCCCGGGGTATCGATGAGGCTCAGGCTGGCCGCGTGCCGCAAATGGCCAGCCTGCTTGCAAGTGTGATAGTGATGGCAACTTCGGACGCGGGTCACGGTGCCGCTGCGCTTGCCGCCGCGCAGGGCCGTTCACTCGAGAATCAGCTGCGCTTTAGTCGCAGCAACGAAGCGGAGGCCGATCGTATCGGCCAAGATACGATGTTTAACGCAGGATTCGACCCAGAGGGCATGTCCTCACTCTTCGAACGCCTTATCGCCATAAATCGCTTTGGACGACGACCACCAGAATTCCTCCTCTCACACCCCGTCACTGAGTCACGTATTTCGGATGCCAGGAGCCGAGAATTCCGCTATCCCGACCGCCTCTATCAAGAAGATCTCGAATATCAAATCGTCAGAGCGCGTGTCGTCGGCCATTACGCTGAAGATAAAGACGCGTTAGTGAGCGAGATGCGCCGAGCGCTGACCAATAGCACGAGCGCCTTCACGCGCGATGCCAATCGCTATGGCTTGACGGTGGCGCTTTACGAAGCGGGCAACTACGCTGGCGCAAGTGCAGCACTGTCACCCTTGCTGTCCAAAGAGCCCAATCGAATAAGCTATGTGGTTACTCAGGCCGAAATATTGACGAAACAGAATGAGCCCGGGCAAGCGCGTGAGTATTTAACGCGTCACATGCAGATTAACCCAAATAATCACGCCCTAACTACCGCTTATGCCGAGGCATTAATTGCCGCGCGCAATTACAGTGAGGCGGCAGAGGTGTTGCAGCGCCATGCGGTTTTTCGTCCGGACGACCATCATCTTTGGGCTATGCTTGCGGAAACACAGGGCCAAGCCGGCAACATAAGCGAAGTGCATCAGGCTCGCGCAGAGTACTTTAGGTTGCTCGGAGACTTTCGCAATGCGCGTCAGCAACTGCAGTTTGCTCTCAGGATAGAAGTCGATCAGGGTGCCGGTGCGGCAGTAGAAGCCCGATTACGAGAGCGCATCAATACTCTCGAAGATCAGCAGCGAGCGCTTCAAGGTTAAGCTTTCCCTCTCACCTTAAGCGCGTTAGCAGCTGCGAAATCGAGCATGCGCTGCAGCGGCTTCATTGCTCGCTCCCCCACAGCCGCATCGACAAAGACCTCGTTGGTCAGCCCATCATTAGCCTCTACAACTTGAAGCTCCTGGAGCGCAGCGAGCAAGGTTGGCAACGTGTTCATTCCCATCCAAGGACAACTAGCGCAACTCCTGCAGGTTGCTTCATTGCCCGCGGTGGGCGCGACAATAAACTCTTTCTCGGGCGAGAGGCGTTGTAATTTATGAAAAATCCCGCGGTCAGTCGCGACGATGAACTGTGAGTTTGGCAACGCTTGCGACGCTTTTATTATCTGCGTGGTCGAACCAATCACATCAGCAATCGCCAGGACCTCAGCGGGTGATTCTGGATGCGCCAACACTGCTGCATCAGGATATAGCGCGCGCATATCACGAAGACCACGCGCTTTAAATTCTTCGTGAACAATGCAAGCTGAATCCCAGAGAAGCATGTCAGCACCTGTTGTATCGCGGATGTAACGCCCGAGATGGCGATCAGGCGCCCACAATATTTTCTCTCCGCGCTCCATTAGATGCTCGACAATATCCAACGCAACGCTCGACGTAACTACCCAATCGGCGCGCGCCTTAACCGCGGCCGAGGTATTCGCATAAACAACGACGGTCCGATCAGGGTTGGCATCGCAAAATGCGGAAAATTCCAAAATTGGGCAGGCGATATCCAGTGAGCACGTCGCTTCGAGCGTTGGCATAATGACGCGCTTGTCAGGGCTCAATATTTTTGCCGATTCGCCCATGAACCGAACGCCGGCTACGATCAATGTTGACGCGTCACAGTCGCGCCCGAAACGTGCCATTTCAAGACTGTCGCCGACGAAACCACCGCTCTCCTCTGCAAGATCTTGCAGCACAGGATCGGTGTAATAGTGCGCAACCATTTTTGCACCGCTAGAAGCGAGCGCATCAAGAATACGGCGCTTATAATCGGCCTCTTCTGCGGCGCTAAGGGAGTCAGTCTGAAACGCGTCGATCTTATCGAGGTAAGATTTTACAAGCTGTGTGTCGGCAGCAAGGCGCTCTGGTAGCGAAGAGATGTTGGTTGTTTCTTGCATGCTGCGCTCTCGTTCAGGACTTAAGTCACTATCTTACCACGGCATTACCCATGCGGAGAAACGACAGAGAGAGAGGATGGCGCAGTGGGCTCCAAAGAAATCACGGGGGAAATGGTGGGCCGTGTGCGACTCCAGACGCACGACCAGGTGGTTAAAAGCCAACTGCTCTACCGACTGAGCTAACGGCCCGTGAAGGCGTCATAGTACTATCGATCAAAAAGACAAGTCAAGTGCTGTTTTCCGATATTTAACGATATCGAGTCGGATCTTCCGGACTGCGCGTCGGCGAAGCCTTTCTTCCGCAGCCTACAACTGTCGCAGCGGCGCAGAGCAGCTGCCGTCTTCATCCGCCTGATAGCAAGAAGCTGTGCCCGCGTAATCCACGCCGAGCTGCAATAACGTCAATAATTTCAGCTTTTGCTGAGGTCGATTAATGGCGTTCTGAGCTATAATAGTTTGCCTTCGACGCCAGCTTTCGTAGCAAGATCAATCAGAGATTGAAAAGCGTTAATATACTCGGGTCGACAATCTGGGTAGCCAGGAATAATCCAGCGCGTTAACGCCAATAAAAATCGCTTCGGCTGAAACCACTTCGGCAGGCTAGTGCATAACTCAAAAACTGCCGTATTACAGCGGGCGGCACATAGGTAACAGGAACTCCCTGTGTCTCCTGTTCGGGCACGGCGATACGCGGTCAGTTAGCGCAGATCCGCCAATAGCTCCCATGTCTATTGGCAACGTTTATGGGCCACAACGGCTGCACTATTCAGGCGAGCCGCGGCGGAGAGTTCGCTAACAGAGCGCTGGCCATAGTCGAAACTCAATGCATAACAAGCATAGCCCTCGGCCTGAGCGATCGCTAGACAGGTCGCAGAATCGAGCCCGCCTGAAACTAAGACGATTGCCTTTTTCATAGTCTCGATTTCCTTGAGGCGATAACTGGATTGGTAATTGAGTTCGGCATTAAACGCCCTTTTTGTCGCCCCAGATTTGCTTGTGTAATTGGAGCTGCATTCGAACCTTAAGCCTGTCTTCGAGCACCCACTGCGCTAATTGAGCGGGCTCAAGCTCCTCATAGGAAGGGGAAAATAATACATCGTCCACACGTGACCCAAGGTCGTACATCTGCAATTGGGCCTTCGACCATTCGTAATCGCTACGATTACAGATGACGAACTTGACTTGGTCTTTTCTTCGCAGCAAAGGGATATTTGCGAGCAAATTGCGGTCACATTCGCCAGAAGCTGGGGTTTTTAGATCAAGCACGATTGATACACGTTCATCGACCTCACCGATAGGCATCGCGCCGCCGGTTTCAAGCGAAACTTGATATCCGGCATCGCAGAGCCCTTCCATGAGTTGAATCACAGAAGGTTGAGCGAGAGGCTCCCCCCCTGTCACCGTCACATACTCCGCTGCATGCTCAGCTACCTGTGCAAGAATTTCGTCCAGTGAGTGCTGCTTCCCCCCCTCAAAAGCATACGCGGTGTCGCAATAGTTACAGCGCAGAGGACATCCAGTGAGCCTAATGAACACAGTCGGACGACCTACCGTCCGAGCCTCACCCTGCAGAGAGTGAAAGATTTCCGTCAGACGTAAACTCAGATCAGGGCTCACAGCGAAAGCAGTCGTGTGTCAGCGAGGTTAGCGACTCCTGTATTCGGAAAGCGGCGCTTGATGTCGTTAAGCATCTGCCTTGCGCGCTGGAGGTTACCCATGCCTTGATAAGCGAGACCTAATCCGTACATAGCGTCGGGAACTTTACTCGAGTCGGCGTACTGCTCGAGAATTATTTCGTAAGCGCTACGTGCTTCTTCGAAACGCTCGAGATACAGATAAGCCTGGCCCTTCCAATAATGGGCATTCGTCACGAAGCGTCCGTCGGGATATTGGGTTAAATACTGATCGAATTCTGCGATGGAGCGTTCGAAGTGGCTATTAATGACCGAATCGTAGGCCATCTGATAGAGCTGCTGTTCGCTGAGAGTCGCAGGCTGCAGCGTTGGACGTGATGTGCTATCCGTAGCTGGCGCTTGAGTCTGTCCTGCCGTGCTATTAATTAAGTTGGGGACGGCAGCCGGCTGCCGTGAGCTTGGAGCCGAGGATTCGAGATCACTCAGCCTTTGATCGACATCGGTGTAACGATTGAGAGAATCTCTCTGCAGCTTCTTAATCTCAAAACCCTGCTCGTCGAGTTGTCCGCGCAGGGCTTGAATTTCGGCTCGAAGCTGCCGGTTCTGATCTAGGAGTAACGACATGGCGTCATTCGACGACTGAGCGCCTGCATTTTGCGCCATTGCAAGAGTACTGAGCAGCGCCACAGTCGCAGTTATAGCCAGGCGCAAGGCTCTGTCACCGAATGCTTGAGAGGTTTTAACAGTCTGTAATTGGCGTGATTTCATCGCTGCGCGAAGCTCCATTGAGAATGACTATACCGAATAGTTTAGGCGAGCCATTCACAGAGGGCAACGCGCATGCAATCATTCTAACGCGCGACCACCTCGACTCGTCGATTACGATTATAGGCGTTCTCAGATTGACCGGTCATTGCAGGTCTCTCTTCACCATAGCTAACCACTTCGATCTGCGAGCGTGACGCCCCGTTAACGATGAGATAATTAAGAATGCTGTTTGCTCGACGCTCGCCCAAGGCCAAGTTGTACTCGCGCGTCCCGCGCTCGTCTGCGTGACCCTCGAGGCGCAGCCGCTTGCTCGGATTGGCTGCCAAATCGCGCGCATGATACATCAACGTTTCTCTGTCTGCTCCGCGGAATTCGGCAATATCAAAGTCAAAATAGAAGACCGTTTGCCTCAACGCATTCTCAGCTTGAATCTGCTCAGCACTAAGGCGGCCACTCGTCCCAGCGCCGCTCGCCTGTGCAGCGGATGACGTCGATTCGCTAGACATGCTGCCCATCGCTGATGAAGCGTTAGCATCGCTCTCTGCATCGCTTGATGACTTGCACGCTGCAAGGCTGATCAAAGCCAGCACAGCGAAAGCTGACCGCATGAATTGTTTTGTGTTCACCATTGTTGTTATCCCTCTCAGGTTATACTCCGCACTCTAGAAAGTTGCGTCTAGCTCCTTTAAATCGGCGGAATTTCAGAAAACTTGTAAATATTTTCTCCTCATCCGAAAGCTTAGTCCTCTCGCTGGAGTAACTAATTTAAAAATGGCGACCAGGCCGGTTCACGCACGTCGCCCCGCGACGAAGGCAACCGAAATTTGACGCGACCATCAATCGACACGGCATCGAGCACTCCGCGTCCGTTGAATTTAGTCGCGTACATAATCATGCTGCCATTGGGGGCGACACTAGGTGACTCGTCGAATTTAGTCGAGGTGAGTGTGATAACCCTCAGGGTTTCCACATTCATTATAGAAATCTGGTATTCCGGACTCTGTCGAGTCTCTCGCCTTACGTGAACAAGGTTGACCCCATCGGGTAAGAACTGCCCTTTAGCACAGTGGAAACAGTCGTAGGTTAGGCGCTCCACATCGTAGGTGCTTGCGCCTATCTCCATCTGATAAATCTGAGGCTGCCCCGTCCTATCCGACATAAATACCAAAGAGCGGCCGTCTCGCGACCACGCGGGTTCCGTGTCGATAGCAGGATGGTCAGTTATCCGTATCAGCTCATTGCTAATCAGGTCTTGCACGTAAATATCTGGACTACCGTCCTTAGACAGAACCATAGCCAGCTTTGTCCCGTCCGGCGACCACACGGGTGAGCTGTTTATATTTGGGTAATTAGTGATCTGGCGACGCTGCCCCGTCGCAATGTTCTGAGTATAAATTCGTGGCAAATCAGTCTCAAATGACACATAAGCGATATCTTGCCCATTAGGTGACCAACTGGGTGACATAATCGGCTCACGAGATTCCAGCAATACTTGCGCCCGACGGCCATCGTAATCGGCCTTTTCAAGGCGAAAATAGGACTCCTCCGGGCTTACGAATTCACTGACAACATAAAGGATTTGCGTTGTAAACGCGCCTCGCGTCCCTGTCACAAGCTCGAACACGACATTGCTTATTTCATGGCCAATATCTCGCAGCTGAGCTTTAGTGCCAGTGAGCACCTCTCCTGCAAGCTTAATCTCGCGATTTATATCGAAAAATTCGTATTGCACCTGTATCAACTCGCTTCCGGGCGCCGTCTGCACTTTGCCAACGAGAAGATAATCCTGCGCCAAGACACTCCAATCACGATAGTAAACTTCGCGCTCCTCACGCGGCATAGCTAGCATATTCGACGGCGAAAGCGCCCGGAACTCACCGACCTGCTGAAGATCAGCGGTAACGATGTCACCGATAGCTTCATTTAGTACCCCACTCCCCTCCCATGAGAAAGGCACAATCGCGATCGGAATTGGGTTGTCTATCCCTTGGGTGATTTGAATACTGAGCTCGGCCTTAGCTGAAAAACTCAACAGTGCACTGATAACGAATAATAACGGAGTCGCGCGATTAAGTTTCATTAGTTAAGTAAGTCCTCTGGCTGGAAGATGAGTGACAGCGTACGGAAATTCTGATTGAAGACACGAATCGGCAGTGCGGTTAATTCTGCGAACGGCGCAGCTCTGTAGACAGCATTTTCCGCCGATCTATCGAACGCCGGATCTCCACTTGACTGTGTGATTCTCACGTCAACGAGCTCGCCTGTTGGCAACATTTTAATCTGAATAACTGCGCGCATACCGTTTCGCGCACTCGGAGGCCTCGACCAATTATCGGTCACCAGCTGCTGGATTAGTCCGGTTGCGCTTTGAACAAGCTCGAACTCGCTGCTCGCCGCCTCGGCTACCGCGGCATTTTGCGCCTCTTCGCGCTCTCTCAGCTGCTGCGCCTCACGGTCTCGCTGGGCCTGTTCTTCGCGCAGCTTGGCCTGCCGCGCCTCTGCCTGTTCTCTTTCCCGCTCTGCTTGCGCTTTCTCCCTCTCAGCCAGCGCCTGCGCATCGGCACGCTGTTTAGCAATCCGCTGTTGTTCGCGCTTTTTTGCAGCTTCTTCTTGCCGCTTTTTTTCTGCGGCCTGCTCCTCTCTCTTTTTCTGCGCCGCCGCGTTAGCACGCTCCGTTTCTCGGCGCTTTGCTTCAAGACGACGGTTTTCTTGAGCCCGCTGATTAGCGACCTGGGGGTTCTCCTCAATCAGTAGCGCCTTGATCACTGTTGGCTGAATGAGCTCTAAGGCTTGCGATTGACTGTTACTTTGAAGATAAACGAGTCCGCCAAGAAGCAGAATATGTAGAGAAATGGCTACCACCACGGCGAGCGGATAGCCATTGAGAATCACCAGATTATTCACTCCGTCTGATTCGCCAAAGCCAAGCAATTCTCGCACTGAGGGCATTCTTTTTTTCTCTCCCTAAACTCTACTGTGAGTCAAGTGGCTGGGTGATGAAATTGGGGTTAGCCACACCCGCCGCTTGCAAGGTGGTGAGGAGCTGAATCATCGCACCCCAATCGGCCGTTGTGTCTCCCTCCACCAGCACTTGTATTTCCGGATTTGCAGACACAATTTTGCCAACCTGCTCACCCACGCCTTCGAGGCTTGTCGCCTCTCGATCTTCACCGGTCGCGCCAATGCTTAAATAATATTCGCCTGCCGAGGTAATCGAAACAACCAGAGTTGCCTGATTTTCATCGATGCTTAGCGGCTCATTGTTAGCTTGGGGTAATTCTACATCAATACCCTGATTGAGCAGAGGCGCGGTAACCATGAAGACAATGAGAAGCACGAGCATCACATCTATGTAAGGAACGACGTTGATATCTCCCATTGGCTTCCGTTTTTTGCGAGCGATAATATCCATAATGAAGTCTCGACAGCCCCCGCTATTCGCTGTGAACTTGGCGGTGGAGGATGCTGGAAAACTCATCGGTGAACGTTATGTAGCTTCCCGTGATGGTGTCCACCGATGAAGAATAGCGGTTGTAGGCGACAACTGCGGGGATTGCAGCAAACAGTCCCATGGCCGTTGCGATAAGCGCCTCTGCAATTCCAGGCGCGACCACTTGGAGCGTCGCTTGTGTCTGACTCGCAAGACCAATAAACGAGTTCATAATCCCGATCACGGTGCCAAACAAGCCGACGTAAGGTGAGACTGAGCCAACCGAGGCCAAAAAAGCAAGATGCCGTTCAAGCTTTTCCTCTTCCCGCGAAAACGCGACCCGCATCGCCCGCTGCGCGCCCTCCATGATCGCTTCCTTATCCACTGACGCCTGCTGCCGCAGCCGCATAAATTCTTTGAAACCCGCTCTAAAAATGTTCTCGATCCCTACAATCGGCACGTCATCACGCTGCATCTGAGTGCCTTCTTTATAAAGCTGACTGAGATCCATGCCGCTCCAAAAACGTTCTTCAAAGCTCAGTACGCCTCTCGACGCTGCGGTGAGCACCATCGCTCTCTGGACAATCATTACCCAAGACAATATTGAGAGCACAAGCAAGGACAGCATCACCAGTTGCACTGGTAGCGTTGCCTCTAGTATTAATTGAATTGGACTGATCTCTGTGTTCACTTCTTGTTCTCCAGAATCTGATGAGCAGTGATGCTTTTATAAAATTAGCTTCGCTCTTAGGCTATGTGTGAGCCTAATTATCAGGCTGACGAATAGGCTAACTATTGGACAGCCGCAAGCCGCAGCCTATCCGCTACTTCACTTAGTACTTTCGGCAGAAGGAGGAAATAGTTTTGCTCTTTTGGTAAGGCTTGGGACGAGTGTACGATTTAAAGATGACACCTTTCGGAGACAGTCTAGCAATGGCATGCAACACTCGGGCTAGACTGAGGCAACCAGAAGTCTACGGCGTCTTAGTCGACTCCGGATCGTCAAACAAGTCTGCATGCTCTTTCACGGGTTTTAAACCAAAATGACGATAGCCATGCTGAGTAACTACGCGGCCCCGAGGCGTTCGCATAATAAATCCCTGCTGAATTAGATAGGGCTCGAGGACATCTTCGATCGTGTCGCGTTCCTCGCTGATTGCTGCGGCCAGACTGTCAACCCCAACCGGCCCGCCATCGAACTTTTCGATCATGGTCATGATTAGCCTACGATCCATATGATCGAAGCCATTATTATCGATACTGAGCATATCGAGCGCGGCAGCCGCTTCGTCGGCGCCAATCGCCCCATCGGACTTGACTTGAGAGTAGTCTCGCACACGTCGAAGCAGCCGATTCGCGATTCTCGGCGTGCCCCGTGAACGGCGCGCGATCTCAGATGCGCCTGATTGATCAATCTGAGTGCCGAGTATTTTCGAAGAGCGAGTAACAATGGTGGTGAGCTCTTCAAGTGAATAAAATTCGAGCCGCTGGATAATGCCGAAACGATCGCGCAGCGGCGAAGTCAGCAACCCTGCCCGCGTTGTCGCGCCGACAAGGGTAAATGGCGGTAGCTCAAGCTTAATCGAACGCGCAGCAGGCCCCTCGCCAATCATGATGTCGAGTTGATAATCTTCCATCGCTGGGTAGAGAATTTCCTCTATCGCTGGGCTCATTCGATGGATTTCGTCGATAAACAGCACGTCTCCGGCCTCAAGATTAGTAAGCATTGCTGCCAAATCGCCCGCTTTCTCAAGCACCGGTCCCGAAGTCGCCTTGATATTGGCGTTGAGCTCATTGGCGATGATGTTTGCGAGCGTGGTTTTTCCTAAGCCCGGCGGGCCAAAGACAAGCGTGTGATCCAGAGGCTCGCCGCGACCGCGCGCGGCATGAATGAAAATCTCCATCTGGTGTTTGACCTCGCTCTGGCCAACATAGTCCTGCAGCGAGAGCGGGCGGATTGCGCGGTCATGCGACTCTTCGGTGCGAGAACTGTCCGCAGAGATTAAACGATCTTCTATCATTGCACCTGAGTCCCAAAGATTCTCTTATTTACGCCATACTTTTCAATGCGAAGCGAATGAGCTCTTCGCTACTCGCAAGCTCAGGCCTGTCCTTCTGAACCGATGCAATTGCCCTAGCCGCTTGGGGGAGTTTGTAACCGAGGCTGACGAGCGCAGTTTCTGCCTCGCGCGCTGCCGAGGCCGCATTGGGCGAGCTTGCCTTAGCCCCTGCATTAGCATGCGAGTCGCCTGCGACCTCCCAGTCCTTGATCTTGTCACGCAGTTCGATAACCAATCTTTCAGCTGTTTTTTTGCCGATACCGGGCATCGCAACAAGCGCGGCAATGTCATTATTCAACACCAAACCGACAAGAGCGTCGGAATCGATGCTGGAAAGAATGCCAAGTGCCATCTTTGGGCCTACGCCGTTGACTTTGATCAACGTCCTGAACAACGCTTTATCTTTGACCCCGATGAAGCCGAAAAGCTGCTGTGCATCTTCACGCACCACAAAGTGCGTGTGCAACGTTACCACTTCACCAATTTCAGGCAGCTTGAAAAGTGTGCTCATGGGCACCTGAACCTCATAGGCAATACCCCCAACCTCCACCTGAATATCGGCCGGTTCTTTTTCTATAAGGATCCCACGAATGCGTCCTATCACTTAAAGCGTTTCCTGCTGAAGCGGTTGGCTCCCGACATTTTTATTAAACTCGCATGGGTATTCGCATGGCAAATCGCGATGGCGAGTCCATCGCTCGCGTCTTCGGCGAGTGTATCATCGATCCTGAGTATCGCCTTCACCATATGTTGAACCTGCGCTTTGGTTGCTGAACCCGAGCCAACGACGGCAAGCTTTACCATTCTTGCAGAATATTCGCTTACCTCGAGATCGTGATGCAAGCATCCCACCATCGCACTTCCTCGCGCCTGTCCAAGTTTGAGTGCCGAGGCAGCGTTTTTGCCCATGAAGACCTCTTCGACAGCCGCATACTGAGGGGAAAATTCCTCGATCACAGTGCAGATACCGTCAAAAATAGTTTTAAGTCTCTCAGGTTGAGAGTCGGAAGAAGTTTTTATGCGTCCGCAGCCCACAAATTCGAGTCGATTGCCGACCGCATTTACGAGACCGTAGCCGGTGACTCTTGAGCCGGGGTCAATTCCCAAAAAAATCGCCATCGTCTCGCTACCGTGGTTATAAATTGGGGCTATTGAAAACGGCTAAGCACCGGTGTCGCCGCTCAGAGCTGTGCGGCGATTTCATCCGAAATATTGCCGTTATGGTAGACATTCTGAACATCATCGAGGTCTTCCATATGGTCGATTAGCTTTAGCAATGATTCAGCACCAGAAAGATCGAGCTCTGCCTGAGTCGATGCCAGCATCGTCATTTCGGCAACGGCCCATTCGAGACCCGCCATTTTAAGCGCATCCTGCACTGCACCAAAGGACTCAAGTGACGTTAAAACATCGACGCTTGAATCTTCATTCGTTGTAATGTCATGAGCGCCGGCTTCCAACGCAACCTCCATGATCTGCTCTTCATCAGCGCCCGCTGGGAAGCTAATGATTCCCGTTCGCTCGAATAGATACGCGACTGATCCATTCGTTCCAAGGCTACCACCGTATTTACTAAAACAGTGCCGCACCTCGGCAACAGTGCGGTTTTTGTTGTCCGTCAGCGTTTCGACCAAGATAGCTACCCCACCCGGGCCGTAGCCTTCATAGTCTAACTCTTCGAGGTTTTCGTTTTCGGCTGTGCCCGCTCCTCGAGCGATCGCACGATCGATGGTGTCACGGGTCATGTTTGCCGAAAGCGCTTTATCCATGATTGCGCGAAGACGTGGATTGTCGGCGACGTTGCCTCCACCCGATTTCGCCGCAACCGTGAGCTCACGGATTATCTTGGTAAATATCTTGCCTCGCTTGGCGTCCTGTCCAGCCTTACGATGCTTGATGTTCGCCCATTTACTATGACCCGCCATTCTTCACTCCCGTGTATCATATCCTCAGGGGTCGCCGCGCAGGCACCCTTCATTGTTACCCTAATCAATACATGCGTTCAGCAATCAGATCTCCGCACACTCAACAATTTGCTACGCAACGGCCTCAGGCTTAGGCTGCTCGCGCAGGCGAATATTGAGCTCTCGCAGCTGCTTAGTAGACACCTCACCTGGCGCTTCGGTCAGCGGACACGCCGCAGACTGGGTCTTAGGGAAAGCAATGACGTCGCGAATCGAAGTAGCCCCTGTCATCAGCATGATCAGACGATCAAGGCCAAACGCGATTCCGCCATGGGGAGGACACCCATAGCTGAGCGCGTCAAGCAGGAACCCGAACTTTTCCTGAGCTTCCTCTTCTGCAATACCCAAGACCTCGAAGACGGATTGCTGCATCTCCGGCTTATTAATACGTATTGAGCCACCGCCCAATTCAGTGCCGTTGAGCACCATGTCATAGGCGCGGGAGAGCGCAGTCGCTGGTGAATTCTTCAACTCTTCAACGGAACAGGCTGGAGCAGTGAACGGGTGATGAAGCGACGTGAGGTTTCCTTCGCTATTCGTTTCGAACATAGGAAAATCGATAACCCAAAGTGGCGCCCAGCAGTCTTTTACTAGACCCAAATCCTCGGCTACTTTAATCCGCAGTGCGCCGATCGCCTCATTGACCACTTTCGCCTTATCAGCACCGAAGAAAATAATATCTCCCGTCTCGGCGCCTAGTTTTTGCAACAGAGCCTCAACAACCGCGTCAGGCATGAACTTCAGAATGGGCGACTGCAACCCTTCGAGCCCAGCAACGCGGTCGTTGACCTTCACCCACGCGAGCCCCCTCGCGCCGTAAATAGAAACAAATTTAGTGTATTCATCAATCGACTTTCGGCTAATTTCAACGCCACCTGGCACTCTAAGCGCAACTACGCGGCTGTCTGCATCGTTCGCCGGTCCGCTGAAAACCTTAAAATCAACGTCTTTCATGAGTTCTGCGATATCGACAAGTTCGAGATCAATGCGCAGATCCGGCTTGTCAGAGCCATAGCGATTCATCGCCTCGGAGAACGGCATGCGCGGAAATTCACCAAGCTCGACACCGAGATGCTTCTTGAACACGCCGCTTATCATACCCTCCATCGTCGACATTATTTGCTCTTCGTCCATGAAAGAGGTCTCGACATCAATCTGAGTGAATTCTGGCTGGCGGTCGGCGCGCAGGTCTTCGTCTCGGAAACATTTAGCAATCTGATAATAGCGATCCATGCCCGCTGCCATAAGAATCTGTTTAAATAGCTGAGGCGACTGAGGCAACGCAAAAAAACGACTTGGGTGCGTTCGGCTTGGAACAAGATAGTCTCGCGCGCCTTCTGGCGTTGCTTTAGTCAAAAGAGGTGTTTCAACGTCTATAAAGCCATTATCGTCGAAGAAATTGCGAACAGTGTTCGTCACCTTGGATCGGAAGCGGAGACGCTCGGTCATCTCAGGGCGCCGCAGGTCTACATAGCGATAACGCAGACGGATATCCTCACCCACGGCGGCATGCTCATCGAGTTGAAAGGGAGGCGTGGCAGCAGCATTGAGTATTTCTAACTGCTTTCCCAAGACCTCGATTGCGCCTGTCCCGAGTCCACTGTTCGAAGTACCCTCTGGGCGCGGGCGAACAAGACCTGTTACTTTAACAACAAATTCGTTTCTGACCGTTTCCGCGAGAGCAAAGGCCTCAACGGTGTCAGGATCGAAGACTACCTGTGCCAAGCCTTCGCGATCACGCACGTCAAGGAAGATTACGCCACCGTGATCGCGACGACGGTGAACCCAACCGCAGAGTTCTACCTGTTGTCCTACGAATGTTTCGTTTAGCTCACCGCAATAGTTGCTGCGCATAACTTTTCCCTGAATTAGTCTTGTTGTGTCGCCAAGGGCCCTCGAAGACCACTGGCATAATGCTTGTTTAACTGTCTAGACGCCCATTGTCGCCCTAACCGCCTGCAACTTAGCTGGCGGCCTTCGGCGTCGAAGTCGTTGACCCTGTCTCTGTGCCTGATCCAGAACTAGAACTAGAACTAGAACTAGAGTCCGCGAGTTGCTTCTTCTTGCCGGTTTTAAAGTCGGTTTCGTACCATCCCCCGCCTTTCAACCTAAAACTCGCAGCGGAAACCATTTTACTGAGGGTCTCCTTGCCGCACGATGGACATTGCTTAAGAGGCTCATCGCTCATTCGCTGGAGTGCCTCTAACGTCTGTTCACAGCTTTCGCAGCGATATTCATAAATAGGCATTTAAATAATTCCTGCTTACTCTAAAACCCGAATGGCTCGCCGCAGCCGTGTAAAGCACTTAAAGCTTCTGGCGATTAACCCCTAATTATAACCTAGTTCGGAATTTAGGATCACCCTCGATTCGCCTCGTTCAACAATCCTTTTAGCCAATTCAACTTGATTACCGTGGTCTCAGACAACCGAAGGTAACTGACAATAGAGGGTTACCGAATTACTCGATTGCTGCGCAGTGACTTGCACCAATGAAGAAACTCCCCCTATCGGTCAACTTATACCGAAAAATAGGGGTGCAAACGCTTGCGGGCATAAGTTGAATGTTTTATAAAGAGCGCGTTGAGTGTTGTTACTAGTATTCAAAAGCAATTACTCAAGAGACAAAACAACCTCTATTAACTGACTATACAGAAGAGAGTGGGCATGGCTGTTAAGAAATCTCCTAAAAAAGCTGCTGCAAAAGCAAAAACGGCGCCTGTTGCACGCAAGGCTCCAGCAATCCAGAAGAAATACACAAAGACTGAAATACTCAATGAAATTGCAAGCAATACAGAACTAAGCAAGAAAGATGTTGCTGCTGTAATCGAAGAATTGACAGTCCTGATCGAGCGTCATGTTAAGAAGCGCGCAGTCGGCGAGTTCACTCTCCCAGGCCTTCTGAAAATCAAATCTGTGGTTCGCCCTGCTCGCCCTGCGCGCAAGAATGTTCCCAACCCCTTCAAGCCTGGCGAACTAATGGATATCCCCAAGAAGCCCGCGACAACTCGCGTTAAAGTGCTTCCTCTGAAGAAGCTCAAAGACTTCGCGGTCTAGTGATTCGCGTACCGCCGTCGCCCGTGTAACCTCATCGGCGCAGTGATGGCGAGTCAATCGCAAAAAGGCAGCCCATGGGCTGCCTTTTTACTTTATGATCCTCTTTCAGAATCATCCCAAAATTTACGAGGAACACCCTTCAATGCGCGCTAGTCAATACCTCCTTGCGACCGTCAAAGAGACCCCTTCGGACGCAGAAACTGCGAGTCATCAACTTATGATTCGGGCAGGACTTATCCGCAAACTGGCAACCGGACTCTACACTTGGCTACCATTGGGCCTAAGGGTTCTACGCAAAGTCACCGACATCGTTCGAGAGGAGATGGACAAAGCAGGCGCGATGGAAGTGTCTATGCCTGTTGTCCAGCCCGCTGAGCTTTGGCTCGAAACCGGCCGTTGGCAGACAATGGGCCCCGAACTGCTCCGCTTTAAAGACCGGCATGAGCGCGATTTCTGTCTTGGACCGACGCATGAGGAAGTGATCACCGATTTGGTGCGCAATGAGATAAATAGCTACCGTCAACTACCTGCCAATCTTTATCAAATACAGACCAAGTTCCGCGATGAGCGTCGCCCGCGATTTGGTGTTATGCGGGCGCGTGAATTCACGATGAAAGACGCCTACTCTTTCCATATGGATCAAGCCTCTCTCGACCAGACCTACCAACAAATGCATGCAACTTACAGCGCCATCTTCTCGCGTCTCGGGCTAGATTTCAGACCCGTTGCTGCTGACTCAGGCAATATCGGCGGCAATACCTCGCACGAATTTCACGTGCTCGCTGATTCGGGCGAAGATGAAATAGTCTTCAGTAGTGATGGCAGCTATGCGGCCAACATGGAGATGGCAACCGGCGGCCTTCCCCCGTTGCAGCAAGAGTCAACGCTCCGGGCACGGCGAGAAGTCGCAACCGCTGAGGCGCACACGATTGATGACCTCTGTGCCTTCCTTTCGGTCGATGCGAAAAGCTGCGTCAAAACGCTCGTCGTACTGGGCTGCGACTCCGAAGGAGAGAAGAATGGTGAGTTAGTAGCACTTTTTCTCCGCGGCGATCAGACATTAAATGAGACCAAAGCAGCCAAACTCACTCGCGTCTTAAGCCCACTCGAATTCGCTGATGATGAACTCATCCAAAAAGCGCTTGGATGCAAGCCTGGCGCGCTGGGGCCAAGTACAAAATTCGCTTATAGCTATGCAGATCATAGCGTAACCGACCTTAAAAACTTTGTTTGTGGGGCCAATAAAGATGACACCCACGTGGTAGATGCTAACTGGGACGGCACTATAAATTTTGATGAAGTTGCAGATATCCGCTGTGTGCAGGAAGGTGACATCAGTCCCGACGGCGAGGGGACTCTTGCCGTTAAGCGCGGCATCGAAGTCGGCCATATTTTCCAACTTGGTGACAAATACAGCGCAGCGCTCAAAGCAACCGCACTAGATGAGAACGGCAAAAGCGTGGTTATGTCGATGGGTTGTTACGGCATTGGTGTTACCCGAGTAGTCGCCGCCTGCATCGAACAGAATCATGACCAACACGGCATCATTTGGCCGGAAAATATCGCTCCGTTTCAGCTCGTTATCGTGCAAGTAGACGCGCATAAGTCCGAACTCGTATGCACAGTATCCGAGGATATCTATCAATTAGCCCAAAGACTCGGCATTGAAGTATTGCTTGATGACAGAGACAAAAAGACGAGCCCGGGTGTCAAGTTCGCGGACTCTGAACTTATCGGCATTCCCCATCGACTCGTTATTTCTCCGCGCTCACTCGCCGACGGCGTCATCGAATACAAACGCCGCGGCGAAGGCGATAAACAGCTACTAGCGACAGAAACGATTCACGCGTTCATAACAACTCTAGCTTCGGGAGTAGACTCTTGAATACACCCTACGTACTTGTTCTCTTTTATAGTCGCTATGGCGCAACGGAGAAAATGGCGCAGACAATTGCTCGGGGAATAGAGCAGATCGAGAGCAATGGCCAGCGAGTTGAAGCTCGGCTGCGAACAGTGCCTTCGGTCTCCCCCATTACCGAGGCGAGTGAGCCGCAGGTGCCCGAAACCGGGGCAGTCTACTGCACGGAGGAAGATTTGCGCCACTGCGCTGGGCTCATTATGGGTAGCCCTACCCGGTTTGGTAATATGGCGGCCGCTCTCAAATATTTCATCGACGGTACCGGCTCTCTTTGGAGTTCTGGTGCGCTTATCGACAAACCCTTTGCTACCTTCACCTCGACCTCGTCACTCCACGGTGGGCAAGAGAGCACACAGCTAAGCATGGCTCTGACGTTACTCCACCATGGCATGATCTATTGTGGCATCCCCTACTCCGAGGCCGCGCTCAGCACGACGACTACTGGCGGAACCCCCTACGGAGCTAGCCATGTGACAGGGGCCGATGGCACAGCGCCTCTCAGTGGCGATGAAGCAGCTTTGTGTCTCGCACTTGGCAAACGCATAGCGCGACTGGCGACCAAACTCGACTTACGGAACTAGCATGAATCCTGTAACGGAACTCCCACGCAGCGTCGCGCTTAATCGCCTCGCCGTCCTGGCTTTTTACTACAGCCTTATCGCGTTCTTTATCATCAGCACACCGCTAATGCTCGGCGAGGTGAGCCTGGGGAGTACCGTCATTAGCTTAATTCAGGTATTTCCGCTTCTGCTCTTCGCGCGCGGCTTGCAGACTACTCGCGCACGGACATACGGCTGGATGAGTTTCGTCGTGCTCCTCTACTTTATCCATGGCGTTCTCGTTGCATTCAGAGCAGAGCAGCTCGTCCAGGGCCTGATCGAGGTAAGCCTTTGCGTGGGTTTGTTCGTCACGTTAGTGTTGTTTATTCGAAGTTATCGGGAACATTTCAAAACACCGCTGTAGGGGTGCTATACCGATCAGTGTTGTAACGATGGGTGTTGCAACGAGAGTTGCAACGAGAGTTGCAACGAAAAGCGCGCGACGTTGCAGCGAATTTCGCTCTAACTACCAGCCGAGCGTAGCTTTGACTAAAGGAATAGTCAGTAGTCGTTTCTGCTTAATAGTACTCTCGTCGAGGCGATCAAGCACGTTAAGCAGCGCAGGAAGTCCGCGTTCAGCCCGCGACAGCACATAATCCGCAACACCCGTACTCATGTCGATTCCCCTCAAACCAGCGCGCATAATCAGTGCTTCGCGTTTCTGCATGTCGTCTAATTCATGCACTTGAAGAGTGAGCCCGGATTGTAGGCGCGATTTCAAATCTGGTAGAGCAATCGGCAGATTCGCTGGCGTCAGTCGCGAGGATAAAATAAGGGTCCGACGCGCGTCCCTTATTTTATTGAAGAGTGTGAATAATGAAGCTTCCCAATCGGCGAGCCCAGCAACTGCATCAACATCATCGAGGCAGATAATATCGACGCTCTCAAGCCCCTCAATAATATCAGGTGCCAAATGATCGCGCTCTTTCAGTGACAAGTAGAACGCGGACAGTCCCCATCGTGCCCCATGATGGCACGCCGCCTGCAGCAAATGAGTCAACCCAGGAGAGCCCTCTCCCCACAGGAAGATGAAATCCCCCTCCTCGCTGCTAGTTCCTAGATCTCTAAGCTTCGCGAGCGCTAGCGCATTACCTTCGCAGGTAAAAAAATTCTCAAATACAGCAGAGTCATCCAACGCCAGCCCGAGCGCGAGTTGGTCGTAAGGCCCGCTAGCCTGACGAGACACATCTTTAGAATCACTCATACCTATCGGGTCCATCGGTAGTGAAGCAGTTCAGTTTCGCTTCGAGTTGAATCGATTGGTAAAAGATCTCTATCTAGTGCTATTAACTCACGAAGCCGAATGGCATCGCCTAACACGGCGAGGTTGAGCTCCACTCGTTCGGCATCGAGTGATGCAAGTGAGGACTCGGGAACAATGCCTAACTGGCTGACATAAGCTAGTAGCGCTGCATAATCGGCAAGAGTGCGAATGCCATCGACTCGCAGAGTGATACTCCGCTCGAAGCTGCTGACCGAAGGCAGCGCAAAATAGTCTGATAACTGATCTGTCACCTTCTTAAGCGGCGCTTCAAGATAGGCCTTCAAATCCGAATCTAGCCCATCAAAAATCTGCGCTTCACTCTGAAACTGGAACTGCCAAAGCCCAACGAGCTCCCCCGTTGGAGTAAAGTGAATACGCCCAGCCAAGATGCCGTCAGCGCCATAACGAGCGCTAGCTTGATTGATCGCTTCGCTGCGGAGATCCCAGAGGTTATCGATCGTAAGGTTTCTTCGGTCCTCAAAATCAAGCACAGGAAAAAGCAAGGGGAGGCCGCGTGAGTCCGCGAAATCGACAAGAGATTCGACCATATACTGATCGGTCTCGGGGTTCATCAAGCGCCGACTGCCCTCAGGAGATTGAATGGCGACCCAAACCAAAATACTCGGCCTGTTGATATTCCAGATCGGAATACCGAGATCACTTAATAATGAATCAACTAGCGCCTGGGATAGATCTACATTGATCATTCTCTGTGTTTGCCCGGACGCAGCATCACCAATGCTCGTGTAGCTAATACCTTCAACGAAATCGCGTGCGCGGGACATGGCGCGCTCAACGCCAGATACTCGCAGCGCGTCCTCCCCACCGGTCAACTTTACGATTACCGCGGCTAGCGCGGTCGCAAAGGCCTGCGCGCGCTCTGATTCGTCATCACCCGACACTTCCGTCTGATGGCTATAGAGACCTTCGATCTGCACCGCCTGCGCAGTCGAAGAAAACAAGACAACAGAGAAAAAACCAGCAGCAAGAGAGCCCGTTAGCAGCCTGTAGAGTGACGCGAAGTTGAAGAAGATATTCATACAAGAGAATCATACTGCAATCACGAGCCTTAACCTAGTTCAGAGCACCAGAGCCATCCCGATCAATAACAGCAATGTCATGCATTTAAGACTGACTGTGTGAACACTTCTTGCTAAAATTCGAAAACAGAGTCAACACGCTCTCTCAGCAAATCAGCAAAGTTCGACAGACGTAAAAAACGGACTCGCCGCCACTAACCGAGGAAAACGCATGACAACCGCCAAAGACGGCAGCAACAGCAACACGGCAACAAAGCCCGAACGCACCGCGCTCAGTTACCGAGATGCAGGAGTCGATATCGATGCTGGCAACGCGCTCGTCGAAAATATCAAAGCGGTAACCAAACGAACTCATCGCCCAGAGGTAATGTCTCAGATCGGTGGATTCGGCGCCCTGTGTGAAATACCTGCAGGTTATACACAACCGGTCCTAGTCTCCGCCACAGACGGCGTTGGCACAAAGCTCCGGCTGGCGATGCAGATGGGCAAACATGACACCATCGGAATTGACCTCGTCGCAATGTGCGTCAATGACCTCATCGTCTGCGGAGCCGAGCCTCTTTTCTTCCTTGATTACTATGCGACCGGTGGTCTTAATATCGCTACCGCGACCGATGTTGTCACAGGTATCGGCAAAGGCTGCGAGCTTGCCGGCTGCGCACTTATCGGCGGCGAAACCGCGGAAATGCCGGGCATGTACGAGGGTGAGGACTATGACCTCGCCGGCTTTGCCGTCGGCGTAGTCGAGAAGTCCAAGATTATCGATCCGTCGAAAGTCAAAGTAGGAAATGTGCTGATAGGCCTTGCTTCCTCTGGCCCTCACTCCAACGGCTACTCGCTCATTCGCAAAATCATCGAGCGCAGCGAAGCAGATCTTAGCGCACGCTTTGAAAATTCGAGCCTTGGTGAAACCTTGCTCGAGCCAACGACTATTTACGTAAAGACTCTGGCTGCACTCGCGCAAAGCATTGAGTTAAACGCGCTCGCCCATATCACCGGCGGCGGATTTACCGAAAACATACCTCGCGTGCTTCCTGACGACGCACAGGCCGTAATCGACCTGAATGCGTGGCAACGCCCCGCGATATTCGATTGGCTGCAGACCGAGGGCAATATCAGCGAGAGCGAAATGCTCCGCACATTTAATTGTGGAATTGGCATGATTCTGTGCGTAGAGGAGAGCCAGGCTGATCAGGCGCTTACTCTCCTCAACGAGGGCAACATCGCCGCCTTTAAGGTTGGCACCATTCGTCAGAAGGCGAACGCAACCGCCGAGTCGGTCGTCTACGCGTAATCGTGACTATTTCCTCAGACCAAAGAGCGAGTGGCCGCTGCTCAGTTGTTGTCCTTATCTCTGGAAGCGGCAGTAACCTTCAATCGCTTATCGATTCCGCCGACGAAGGCGGTTATTCTATTTGCGCCGTGGTTTCCAATAAAGCCGATGCATTTGGGCTAACCCGCGCCCAAAAGGCGGGAATACCAACCGCGCTCCTGTCGCACTTGGCATTTGCTACACGCGAAGATTTCGATTTGGCTCTCATGGACATAATCGATCAATACGAGCCAGACCTTGTCGTGCTTGCCGGTTTCATGCGCATACTATCAGCTGCGTTTGTCACGCATTACGCTGGGCGCTTACTTAATATACACCCCTCTCTGCTACCCGAGTTTGCTGGAGTAAACACGCATCAGCGCGCACTGGATGCGAAAGTGGCACGGCACGGTGCGAGCGTGCATTTTGTTACCGAAGAACTTGATGGCGGGCCCGTCATCGCACGGCACAGTATTCCCGTCGCGGAGACCGATACGCCAGAATCACTTGCCGCCCGCGTGCTGCAACAAGAACACGCGCTTTACCCTAAGGTAGTAACTTGGTTCGCGGCAGGTGAGTTGAGAATGACGGATAACGGAGCCCATCACATGCGCATCAAACTACCCGACACGCAGGACTTTGACTAAAGGCTACTGCAGCCTGTGGGGGGATTTTGGAGCAGCAATAGAGTCAGAAGTATTATCTAGATCGTTGTTCGAATCCGCTTCCAGCGTATCCTCTTGTAACCTAGACAACTTGTACTTACGCATCTTCTCAACGAGGGTCGTCCTACCGATGCTCAATCGATCCGCCGCTCGAGTAACAACGCCACTGCTGTCATCGAGTGCTTTTTCGATTAGGTCGCGCTCCAAACGCGCCAAATACTCTTTAAGATCAAGACCTGCCAGGGGAAGCCCTTCGGGCACGAACGGCTTCGTACTTACGTCACTTGCCTGCGCATTAGCAATGCTATCGGGCATGCTCGCGCTTTTCGTCGCCTCCCGTCTCTCTGCAGCTGCCACTAACTTCTCCGGTAAATCGCTGACCCCAACGATGCCGTGAGGATAGAGTATGGCCATGCGTTCGACGAGATTGGCTAGCTCACGCACATTGCCAGGCCAGCTATGCTTTGCAAGGACTGCAATGGCGTGGGAATTAAACCTTACTGAACCCCTCCCTTCGCGTTCGAGCGTTGCTATCAGTTCATTCAAGAGCACGGGGATGTCCTCTGGTCTTTCTCTCAGAGCAGGTATCTCTATAGGAAATACGTTAAGGCGATAATAGAGATCCTGCCTGAACTCCCCCGACGCAATCATCTCTTCAAGATCGCGGTGGGTAGCGGCGACGATTCGCACGTCAGCCTGGAGGGTTTCAGCGCCTCCTACACGCTCAAAGCTGCGCTCTTGGAGGACTCTCAAAAGCTTTACCTGCATAGAAAGCGGCATATCGCCGATCTCGTCTAGAAACAGCGTACCTCCGTCAGCAAGCTCAAAACGGCCACTGCGGGTCGCAACGGCGCCGGTAAACGCGCCCTTTTCATGGCCGAACAATTCACTTTCGAGTAGTTCTCGAGGAATTGCGCCGCAATTGATTGGTATAAACGCTTTATCGGCACGCGCTGAATTATTGTGCAAATTTCGGGCAACGACCTCTTTTCCCGTACCTGATTCACCGGTTATGAGCACGCTCACTTCAGTGTTTGCAACCTGCCCCATCATTTTGCGCACACGCTCGATCTGAGCGCTCTCCCCAACCAAGCTGCGAAACATATTGAAATCACGGATTAGGTTGGATCCATGGAGACGATTAGAGTGTGCGTTAAACAATTTAGATTTATGAATAGCATCGAGAAGAAGCTGAAAACCACAGTCTCGAGGCAGGCGTGCCATAATTCTGAGGCGAGCAGCCGGATCAATTTCCTCAAGCCCACTCATCCCTGCATCCGCCATCAAAACGTAAGGCAAAGCTTCGTTGTGTAAAGCAAGATCTGCCAGCACCCGCGGCAGTGGTACGCTGCTGCACTGGCCTATAATCGCTAGCGCTACCTTACTGTCAGCCATCGTCTGATTCTCGAGCACCGAACGGTATGCGGCGCTTGTCGCAGAAACCACTGCTTCTCCTAAAAAGTGAAGAATAGTCGTGAGGTCTCGGCGCGACTCATCACAATCCTCGATCAACAGGATCGCTGTCGCGTCGCTTGAAGTCTGCGGGAGATCTGGGGGACTTTCTGTGGAGACTACTGAAGACATGGGCCGCGCGCGTGTAGTGGGTGTTTGATCATCTGCCTGAGTGATTAGACATTGCCCCACTCGATGAGTCAATGTCTAGTCGCGCGAGCAGAGCACGCGTCTATTTCTTAAAGATATCCGACGAGAAGACGTTATAAACTTTGCTCGCAGCGTCAATGTGAGGTGCGCAGCAGAGGTGGTTTCGCATAATGACGTCCTGCGATATCCCGAAGACGACCTAATGCGAGTGAGACTAGCTCAAGTGAAGAAATCCGAGAACACACCCGGCGCACCCAGCGATGAACTGTTAGCCGTTCTTGCTAAAGTGCGAGATGCACGGGCGAGTCGTGAACATTCCGCGCGAACGGCTGAAGACCTAGCAACGGGTCTGCAGAAACTCGCGCGGCTAACCGCAGAATTGCGTACCGCCATCGAAGGGCTCCCTAGCATGGATATGGCAAAAGTCGTTGACCTTCACAATCGACTCGAGAAAGGCAAATTCGAGATCGACAGTGCCAAATTGGCCGAAAAGATGCTTGATTTTGATCGTCGAGAACCGCCTAAAAAATAACGTCACCAGTTTAGCGGTGGCTCCAGCAGGGCGAGTTTAGGGAGATCCTCTGCAGTGTCTACATCCCAGAGCGGCTCAAGACACTGCGTGCTCACCCCTGCCTCGGATAGCTTCTTGAGACTCATCGATAGGACCTCAGACGTCCCCCAGGCAATGTCCTGAAACAATTCATCGACAACCCTGCTCATTCCAACCAACACATATCCCCCATCTTCCGCAGGTACGAATACGACGTCGACGCCTGACTCTAACACCTTCAACGCCCCTTCGAGGTGACTTGCGTCTATAGTCGGGCAGTCGGCACCGATAAGTATTACATGCTCTGTCTGCACAAGCTTATCGTCGAATGCCTGTTTCGCTGCGTTACGCATACGCTCACCTAAATCGTCCCCAACCTGACAGATCGGCGTGAGACCCTCTCGAAATGCGGTAAACAGTGAATCTCTCGCGTCGCCCGCCACGGCGAATCTAAATGCTGCCAGTGCCGAGGCGCTCACCATCGAAGCCACTCGCCTGGTCATGGCACAGTGAAGCCTTGTGGCGGCTTCCGCGCCTATGGCGGGAATAAGGCGAGTCTTGACCTCGCCCGGGATTGCCTGCTTCGCAAAGATCAGCACCTGCGCGTGAGGGTATTTCATCGATTTATTACTAATGTTATTGCCACCTAATACTCAATCTATGTCTTCTCTGACTGATCAGGGTAATAGCGTCTGTGAAGCGCTCGAGGCGATTCGCCGAAAAAATAGCGCAGCCGCAGCTCCCACATGAGCAGTACTGTCCGAACAACGCCCTGCTTAAGCCAACGTCTGCCAGACGTAATGGCACGCGCCTCGATAGGGTTTGCCGGCGCTGCTTTGCGTAAAATTTTACTCAGCGCAACGTCTTCCATCAGCTCGAGGTCTGGATATCCACCAACAGACTCGAACAACTCCCTACGAACGAATAGCGCTTGGTCACCAGTACAAACGCGAGTAAGCCTCGCCCTCAGATTCATGCAAAATTCGATTACCCGAAAGGCCCACTTGCTGCTATCGATTCTGACATCAAACCAACCCCATTGCGCTCTTCGATGCGCCTTAAAGACAGTCGCCCCACCCCCTAGAGCGGCGTCGATTAAGGCACAGGCGGAAGAAGGTAATGTCGTGTCTCCATGTAGAAAAAGTAATACCTCACCTGTCGCGAGAACTGCACCCGCGTTCATTTGCGAAGCTCTGCCTTTCGGTGCACTGAGCACTCTGCACTGGTAGCGATGTGCAACGTCGAGCGTGGCGTCAGTGCTGCCACCGTCGACCACAATAACCTCGGTTTCAAACCCTTGTTGCCATTGCTCAACAGCAGCGAGGATTCGCGGCAGCGCATGCGCCTCATTGAGCACAGGGATGACTATTGAAAGACTCACGTCTATCTGTTTATTTACTTTCAATTCAACCCCTCGAACCCTAAGCAAAAGTACCAACTTTTATTGTTCAAAGTTGCTAACAAAATTAGTTCAAATACCGATAAAAGGACTAGCGTTTAGCTTTTCAAGCGCGCTAAAATCCGCCCCGAAAGTGCTAGTGCGACCAACATGAATATCAACTGGCATGAGACGTGAGAGAGCAAAGCGTGAACGCAAAGAATTTCTATATTGTCGCTTCGGAACCGCAAGACAAAACTCTGCAAGTCCGTATTTCGGGTCCCTACCTGACCCGACAGGCGGCCCAAGCAGACCTCCGCGCTGCAATCGATGAGGCCCTAGACATAGACCCAACCGCTTCCCGCTACGAATACAAAATCTCAAAGGTAGAAAGCCGCAAACCCGGTGTCATACAACACATGGCTTCACACGCCTAGTTAGACGTTACCTCATCGACAAAGCCCCAAAAATTCCCACTCTCTAGCAGCTTGCTGTAGACCAGTTTAGCTTCGAAATTCATCCGATCGATCCCATAGACCTCGTAAAGCGCCTCGACATTACCCAGCGCCTCGTCAGCCTGTTTACCGAATGCTAACAACAACTCATCGAGCGAGTCGATGTCGGTCAACGCTTGTGCTGTATGCATCAAACCCGCATCACGCATACCCGCAATGAGGATAACTTGCGTGTCTCGGCTTGCTGTGAAACTAGAAAGAAAGCCGTAGTCGCGGAACTGCTGCCCCTCTTCGGGCAGCCCGGCATCACTGGTAAAGTAAGTCAGATTATCCAGATCTATTAGCTCATCGAAACTGCGTCCCACCGCTAAACCCGAGCCGGCAAAGGCCATAGACGCAAGACGATCGAGTGCGCTTATATAGCCGATGTAAATAATATGATTCGCGCGTATATCGGCCGACGAGAGGTCAGACATCATAGTCACATTGACCGTTTTGCCACTTTGCGCGAGGATTGGCGCGACCCTCGCCAGTGCAAAGGCACTCCCCTCAGGCATGTAGCTGAGATCCAGATCAACGAATTTTTCTGAATGCTCGATATCACCAAAGCGAAATTCTTCGAGATCACTGCGCGAATTTACGTTGAACTCCCGAACCATTCTCGCAACGTTGCCGTTTGAATTGAGCTCCCCGAAAATGTAGTAGTCCCCCATCACTATAAGTAACGGTTTGTCATCAACCAATACGCCTGCCCAGAGCGGATGATTAGCAGCCGCTGTTGCCAGAGTGTCACCGCCGTTTATAAATCTGGAAAACAGGGCGAGATTGGCGGCAAGCGCAATAAACACGAGCAGTAATAAGACTGGCACGTAACTGGCGGGAACTGCAGAGAACGCGCTTTTGATAAAGCCTCCTGCCTGCGGCACAACAACAGTAGACTCTGTTGGCACAGTGGCCAGATTATTCTCGACGACAAGGACGCTGAGAGAGTGCTTTCCTTTAGGCAAAATAAGGCGAAGCGCCGCATCTGGTTCAAATTCCGCGTAGTAACTGGCTAGTTTTTTGCGAAGTTGGTGAACAGCGACGCGCACCGCAGAATCTGACGAAACATCAAAACTTTCATCCCGCCCTAGCGCGCCAATCGCGATATCGAGCTCGCGTGGTACACGACCTGCAAGCGCTGCGTCGACGAGAAAGCTCAAAAGTTTTCGGTAAGTTTGCGAGCGTCCAAGCGCGCCGCTTTTGATAATACGCTCTACAAGAGTCTCAAGCTCGCGACCTTTTAATACTTCGAGCGCTGGCCGAGGGTGGCCTTGCGACTCAACTTTGCGCACGCCAAATTTAGCGCCGCGGAGGTTTTCGCGGATTGAATTAATCCTGCTCTTTTCGTTATTTTTCGTGCTGTGCATAGGGTCGGCAATTCTGCTTGAGCGCTTGGATCACCAGTATAGCACTCACCTAACTGGCATTCCCGCTGACTTAGGCGCTAACTTTGCTCGTCACTGACTGAGAACGCATCAGCTGCCATACTCACAGCAATGTGCCTAATGTCATGCGCCCATGGTGCAGTCGCCGTTTCGAATCCCTCTCGATTGCCTGCATACAATGCCCTTGTCGCCTCTTCGAAGCCTACTAGGTCACCCGCCATGGCAGACATAAACCGATTCGCTCGATCTTGGCTCGCCCGCCGATGATCAGAGTCGACGCTTGCTTTGCGCTCTGCATCGACCAGTCTACGCAGCGTTGCAGACGCACCACCCCGCTGAGTGTCGAGCCACGCCCAATGTCTTGGCAGGAGAGTTACCTCGCGACCTATAACACCCAGCTTCGGGCGACCACGCGATTTCTTCTCGGTGCCCACTGTGGTCGCCATTCCTCCAGCTCCCACAATCGGTGCGGCAGACTCTGTCGCTGCAGCAGACCCATAGCGGCGTTCGATATCGGACTCACTGCCCGAGAGGTGTAAATCTATCTGACGACCATCGAACCCCGCGAAGATTAGCACCTCCCCGCGCCGCAGCGCTGGCTCAGCGCCCTCCTTTTTCAATCGAAGCGCAACCTCAAGTTGGTTTCCGTCAGCGATTAGCGTCTCGCCCTCGAATGCGATAAATCGGTTTTCCCAGTCTGTCGATCTCATTGATCTCCCCTACCTCTCGTCGATGCCAGCAATCAGGCGTGTTGTTTATAGCTTAATTAAACCATGGTATTAATATTATTACCATGGTTTAATTTTAGCGCCTTCACCTCCTGTCTTTAGGCGAGCCGACATCCTCTAGACAAACAGCCGCTGCCGAGCCTATCCTCCGACCGTACATTCAATCCGTTAACATACTCAGTAATTAAAGAGCCCACCTCCTTATGAAGAAGAAAAGTACCCCCCTTTATTTAACCTGGCGCGGTGTGTTTGCGCTGGCACTCAGCCTCATCTTTCTCGCCGGATGCGCAGTACAACCTAATCAGTCAAGCCGCTCAACGGCAGGCCTTACATTCGCAACTCCTGAATCTGTTGGCGTGGATTCGGAACGACTTGAACGGTTAACCCAGGCCATGCAGGGCTTCGTCGATGAAGGAAAACTCGCTGGTGTCGTTACTGCAGCCGCCCGCGACGGCAAAATATTCCATTTCGAATCTGTAGGGCAGCGCGACATTGCGGCCGGCTCACCCATGACAGATGACGCCCTCTTTCGTATCTACTCAATGACCAAGCCGATAACTGGCGTGGCCATGATGATTCTCTACGAGCGCGGACTCTTTAAGCTTTCGGACCCGGTCTCTCTTCATATACCTGAGTTTGCAGACCTGCAGGTTTACGCAGGCATGGATGACAATGGCAACATGATTACCGAGCCCCCAGATCATCCGATGACAGTGCGAGAACTCATGAACCACACGGGCGGTCTTACCTATGGCCTGTTCTCCCAATCTCCTGTCGATGACATGTACAACGCGGCCGCTGTGCTGGACCCTGCCTCTAATCTGCAAGACATGATCGATAAATTGGCAAAAATACCGCTGCGTCAGCAACCTGGCTCGCTCTGGCATTACAGCGTGTCGGTCGACGTGCAAGGCTACATGGTCGAAAAACTATCGGGGCAGCGCTTCTCTGACTTCCTCGAACAGAATATTTTCCAACCCCTCGGTATGGTCGATACTGATTTCTTTGTGCCTGCCGAAAAGGCAGATCGTTTAGCCGAAGTTTATGCCTATGGCCCCGATGGCTTGCTCTTTCCGAGCGAAGGCTTTACCAATGGCCCGAGTTATCTCGTCGAGCACAATTTCGAAGGCGGGGGCGGCGGACTCGTTGGCTCGACAATGGATTATCTTCGCTTTAGTCAGATGCTACTCAATGGCGGAGAACTCGACGGCGCACGCATCTTAGCGCCACTCACAGTCGAGCTCATGCACAGAAACCAACTCCCTAAGGGGCTTAGCGACAGTATTCTCGGCGCTAATGGCACTACTTTTGGTCTCGACTTTGCCATCATTGAAGACCCGGTCGAAGCAGAGGGCTATTCGAAGGGGGAATACTACTGGGGTGGTGCTGCAGGCACTTGGTTCTGGGTCGACCCGGTCGAGAACATCGTGTTTGTCGGTATGATTCAACAGTTCGGTAACGGAATTCCCGATGTGCGAGGAACGTCTCGCCGACTACTCTATCAGGCCATAATGGAGCCGAATGGCCTCTAACTCACAGCTTTAGAAAACGAGATCGCGCTGCTCGCTTACGCGGGCAGCGCTTTTTCTACTGCTAATTTCTAATATTGTAGACAATAATATTGAATAAAGACTATTTATCGCTCACAATCGCGCTCCATGAGCTTAATTGTTGACAATATTAGAGATGAATCCACGCCAACCGAGGCGCTTCTGCCCACAGCGACAGCTAGCACACGCGCCGATTCGGTCTTCGATTCGCTTCGCACCGCGATAGTGCGGGGGGAGCTGTCACCCGGCTCCAAAATAAACGAACCTCAGCTCAGCAAACTCTATGGCATTAGCCGAGGCCCACTGAGAGAAGCCATCCGCCGCTTAGAGGGCTGCAAACTTGTCGAGATCAAAGCTAATGTTGGCGCCCGCGTTGTTGAGCTAGACATTCAAAAAGCTATCGAGATCTATGAGATCCGCGAAGCACTCGAAGGGCTAGCTTGCGGACTCGCTGCCGAGCGGGCTACCTCCGCCGACTGTGAGCAACTGCGCGCCCTTCTCGCGCGCCATGAAGCTCAGATAGAGTCTGAAGATGGCAAGCGCTACTATCAGAAGGAAGGCGATCTCGATTTCCATTACCTTATTGTCTCTCTTAGCGGCAATACGCGCCTGTTCAATCTCCTCTGCGACGAGCTCTATCACTTATTGAGGCTCTATCGCGTGCAGACAAGTAGTCAGCCATCTCGTCCGGCGCAGGCGTTCAGAGAACATCACCGTATCGTTGATGCGATCGAGGAGCGCGACGCAATGTTGGCGGAACTCTTGATGCGCCGCCACATTGCTAGCGCCAAGGCGACTTTATTGGCGCAGTTAGATCACGATTCCGAGCTAAACCCCATTGGCGTTGGTTCGTAAGCCCGCCACAGTTGGTCTGAGCCAGGCAGACTTTAAGATGAGTACCCCAGTTTTAATTACCTTGAGGAGCACGCATGAAAATTTCACAAGGCGCTAAATTTCGCCAAGCCTTAAAAGACAACAATCCCCTTCAAATAGTTGGCGCAATCAATGCCTACTGCGCAATGCTTGCCCAAGACGCAGGTCATAAGGCGATTTACCTGTCGGGTGGCGGTGTCGCGAATGCCTCCTACGGACTTCCTGATCTGGGTATCACAAGCCTCAACGATGTGATCGCCGATGTTGAGCGCATTAGCAATGCAAGCGAGATCCCTCTTCTTGTCGATATCGACACCGGCTGGGGTGGCGCTTTCAATATCGCACGCACGATTAAAGCGATGGAAAAAGCCGGTGCGGCAGCGGTTCATTTGGAAGACCAGGTTGCCCAAAAGCGCTGCGGTCATCGTCCTAACAAAGCAATCGTGTCGCAATCAGAGATGGTTGACCGAGTGAAGGCCGCTGTCGATGCTCGCTCAGATGATAACTTCTTCATTATGGCGCGCACCGACGCCATCGCAGTCGAGGGTATGGACTCTGCTATCGAACGCGCCATTGCCTGCGTTGAGGCAGGCGCCGATGCTATCTTCCCCGAAGCGATAAATGAGCTGAAACAGTACAAACAATTTTCCGACGCGGTAAAAGTGCCTATCCTCGCCAACATCACCGAATTCGGCCAGACTCCCTTGTTTAACTGCGAAGAGCTTGCAGAACAAGGCGTTGGCATGGTGCTTTATCCGCTTAGCGCGTTCAGAGCCATGAGTAAAGCAGCGTTAGATGTCTACCAGACTATTGCGATCGACGGGGATCAGAAAGCAGTTGTCGACAAAATGCAGACTCGCATGGAGCTCTATGAAGTTCTCGGCTACCACGCGTATGAAAAGAAGCTTGATGCACTCTTCGACTCAGAAACGTCTTAGTACCGCTCCGCTTGGCGGGGACCTCGAGAGAGATCCCAGACGAGGCAAAAGGACAAGTAGCTGAACCCAAGAATACAAAGCGAGAAACCACTTCGCTCGCAAAAAATATCACAGATACGTGAGAGGAAAACACAATGGCAGAAAAGAAACTAAGCGGCGCAGGCCTTCGCGGCCAAGTCGCAGGCGAAACGGCGCTTTGCACCGTCGGCAAAACCGGCACAGGCCTCACCTACCGAGGTTATGACATAAGTGAACTCGCCGAGAAAGCGAAGTTCGAAGAAGTGGCGTTCCTGCTCTTGAAAGGACACTTGCCGAAGCAAGCGGAGCTGACTGCTTACACCACAAAACTACTTTCACTGCGCTCCCTCCCAGACGCACTTAAAGAAGTATTGGAACGCATTCCCGCTTCTGCACACCCGATGGACGTCATGCGCACAGGCTGTTCGATACTCGGGAATCTAGAGACAGAGACTGACTTCGCGCAGCAGGACGATGCGATTGACAGGCTGCTCGCCCTGCTCCCGGCTATCATTTGCTATTGGTATCGCTTCTCCCATGACGGCGTGCGAATAGACACCGCGCTGGACGATTCTTCCATCGGCGGACATTTCCTCCATATGCTCAGCGGCGAGAAGCCGAGCGAGCTTTTCGAGCAGGTTATGAATGTCTCGCTAATACTCTATGCCGAACACGAATTTAACGCCTCCACCTTCACAGCGCGCGTCTGCGCCTCGACGCTCTCGGACATCCACTCCTGCATCACAGCAGCAATCGGTTCATTGCGCGGACCTTTGCACGGCGGCGCAAATGAAGCTGCTATGGAAATGATCGAAGACTGGACGAGTCCCGATCAGGCTGAGTCGGAGATTCTGGGCATGCTCGCCCGCAAGGATAAGATCATGGGGTTCGGCCATGCGATCTACAGCGAGTCCGATCCGCGCAATACGATTATCAAAAAGTGGAGCGAAAAACTTGCTACTGAAGTCGGCGACGACACGCTCTATCCAGTTTCGGTGCGCTGCGAAGAAGTCATGTGGCGCGAGAAAAAGCTCTTTTGCAACGCGGATTTTTTCCATGCGTCTGCTTACCATTTCATGGGGATACCCACCAAGCTATTCACGCCGATATTCGTCATGTCACGCCTTACAGGCTGGGCAGCACACGTCAAAGAACAGCGAGCGAATAACCGAATCATTCGCCCGAGTGCTGATTATACCGGCCCTGAGATCTCGACCTGGGTGGATATTGCTGACCGTTAGCAGCCACCCTGTGACGCTCTTATGAAACCAGCCTCGCAATCGCATAAGGCCATAACCAAACAAATCAAAATCACAAAAGGAATTAACTGTGTCAGCAAATGTAGAACTCAATAACCGTCCAGATCCCGATCAGGTACTCGTCGACATCGCCAACTATGTCTGCGACTACGAAATCGATTCAACCGAAGCGTATGACACCGCCCGCAACTGTCTCATGGACACGCTCGGTTGCGGACTTCTCGCACTGCGTTTTCCGGAGTGCACCAAACTCCTAGGCCCACTCGCCGAAGGCACTATTGTGCCTAACGGTGCTCGAGTTCCCGGTACACAGTTCCGTCTAGATCCGGTAAAAGCTGCCTGGGACATAGGCTGTATAGTCCGTTGGCTCGACTACAACGACACATGGCTAGCCGCAGAATGGGGCCATCCCTCGGATAACCTTGGTGCCATTCTCGCTATCGCTGATTACCTGTCACAGCAGAATATTGCGGTGGGCAAAGCCCCTCTTACCATGCGTGACGTCTTAACTGCGATGATTAAGGCCCACGAGATACAGGGCGTAATCGCGCTCGAAAACAGCTTCAACCGCGTTGGTCTCTGCCACGTCCTACTCGTTCGAGTGGCATCGACCGCCGTCGCAACAAAGATGATGGGCGGTTCGCGCGAGCAGATCATCGACGCACTTTCTCAGGCCTGGCTCGACGGTTCAAGTCTGCGTACCTACCGTCACTCACCTAACGCGGGGCCTCGTAAGTCATGGGCGGCTGGCGACGCTACGTCGCGCGCAGTAAGGCTTGCCGACTTTACAATGCGCGGAGAGATAGGCTATCCGAGCGTCCTTTCGGCGCCAACTTGGGGCTTCTATGATGTGTCGTTCAAGGGCAAAGAATTCGAATTTACTCGCCCTTACGGCAACTATGTTATGGAAAATATTCTGTTCAAAATTTCTTTCCCTGCGGAATTCCATTCACAAACAGCCGCCGAAGCAGCCGTCCGCCTGCATCCTCAGGTTAAAGATCGCTTACACGATATCGAGAAAATCGTTATCCATACCCATGAGTCGGCGATTCGTATTATTAGCAAATCAGGGCCGCTAAATAATCCGGCCGACCGTGATCACTGCCTGCAATACATGACTGCGGTACCGCTGGCATTTGGCAATCTCGTCGCCGAACACTATGAAGACAGTTTCCATGAGGCTAATCCGATAATCGATGAGCTGCGCGAGAAAATGGAGATACATGAAAACCCAACTTACACCAAGGAATACCTAGAACCCGAGAAACGCTCCATTGCGAATGCGTTGCAGGTTTATTTCAAAGATGGCAGCTGTTCTGACAAGATCGAAATCAACTACCCGGTCGGTCATCGTCGCCGCCGCGAAGAAGGCATTCCTTTGCTCGAAGACAAGTTTAAAGCCAACCTTGCGACCCGCTTCCCGGCTAAAAGATGCAAAGAGATTTTCGCCCTTTGCAAAGACCAGGCGAAGCTCGAAGCGACGCCAGTAAACGAGTTTATGGATATGCTTGTTATCTAAAAAATAGTCGACAAGACTTGAAATAAATAAGTTACGCAGCATATAGGGATTAGGCGGTGCTCATAAGAGACCGCCCAATCGCCTAGCCCTCTGTAAGGGTAGGCATAACCTTAAAACATATTGCTTTATTGCGAGGATATGACATGCGTAATTTTGATTTTTCACCCCTTTACCGTTCTACCATTGGCTTCGATCACCTGTCGTCTCTACTCGATGCAGTAAACCGCAGCGACGCGAGCCAGCCTAGCTATCCGCCTTACAACATTGAGTTGATAGGCAAAGATAAATACCAAATCACTATGGCTATTGCCGGCTTCGTCGAGGACGAGTTAGAGCTTCAGTCAGAAAAACAGACCCTTACAGTAAAGGGCAAGAAAGAGGCTAACGAAGAGACTCGAAACTTCCTACACCAAGGCATTGCCGCGCGTAACTTCGAGCGCCGCTTTCAACTCGCAGACCATGTTGAGGTAGTAGGCGCCACGTTGGCTAATGGATTACTCCACATCGACCTTGTACGAGTAATTCCCGAAGCGATGCGGCCTAAGCAGATTCCGATCAATGCCGAAAAGCCCAAGCTAGTCGACCTCGGCAAGCAGTCTGCAGCTTAAAAGCAAGTGCTCAACTAGCCCGGTTGATTTTCCCTAGCCGGACCAAAAACCTTGCCAAAAAATGACGCTGCAGTGATGCCGCGTCATTTTTTTTGCTCATGCGGCTACTTTAATGAGTGGACAACCAGCCCGCTTTTAAGCTTCGGTTCAAACCACGTCGATTTTGGCGGCATGACTTCACCTGCGTCGGCTATATCCATCAGGCTCTCGATTGAAGTTGGATAAAGCGCAGATACCGCCTGCCATTCATCGTCGGCTGTGCGACGCTCAAGTTCTGCCAAGCCGCGGATCCCGCCGACAAAATCAACGTTCTTATCCGTGCGCTGATCGACAATATTCAGCAGAGGCGCGAACACAAAGTCCTGCAGGATGCTCACGTCGAGACTGGCAACTGGGTCGTTATCATCTATTTTTTCGAGCAGATTCGAGTTAGCAGTCAATAGATACCACTGCTGCCCCGCGTAGAAACCAATTTCACGCGCCTTGCTAGGTTTCGCCTGACCCTCGACCAACTCTATGTCAAAATTTTCGGCGAGCGCCCCGAGAAATTCGTTCACACTGTGACCATTTAGATTCGCAACCAAGCGGTTGTAATCGAGAATTTGCATCTGATTATGCGGAAACAACACTGTGAGAAAATAGTTGTAAGGCTCCTCTCCTGTGTGATTTGAATTTGTCTCCTGTCGCATTTTTTTCACCCGCGATGCAGCGGCCGAGCGGTGATGCCCATCAGCGACATAAAGACACTCCAACGCATTGACCTCATCTTCAATAGCAGAGACTAGGTCTTCATCGCGGATAACCCAGAAGACATGCCGCGTCGCATCGTCCGCTTCGAAATCATATTCTGGTTCGTCCTTAATGACCTGCTCAATGAGGGAATCTATCGCCGCTTGCGCTTTATAGGTAAGAAATACAGGACCCACTTGCGCGTCGAGCGCATCCATATGATTCACCCGATCGTCTTCTTTAACGGGTCGAGTAAACTCATGCTTCTTAATTAGATCATGATCATAGGCATCCACCGAGGCGACTGCTACAAGGCCAATCTGTTGATGATCACCCATAACTTGCTTGTAGACATAAAGCGTAGACTTATCATCTTGCTTGAGCGTACCTTCGCGCATAAATCGATCGAGATTATCGCGGCCTTTGGCATAGACACTCGTATCGTAAACATCAACCTCTGCTGGCATATCGACTTCGGGTTTGTTGATGTGCAAAAAGCTATAAGCATTGTCCTTAGCAAGTTCATAAGCCTCTTCCCTGTTTAGCACATCGTAAGGATGCGAGGCGACTTTTGCGGCGAGCTGCGCAAGCGGGCGAATACCGCGAAATGATCTAATGAGTTTCATAGGGGATCCCGAAGAAGTGTGAAACCAGAATTTTCTTTACTGTGCCTTGGTTAACAGACGTCAAGTATTATCGCATTATCGTCCCAAGGCTTAAACGACTTCACGTGAGGATAGAGCAACTTTCGGGTAAAAAACGTCTGGACTATCGGGTGAATCGCGCATCCAACACTCTGCGCGTAACCCTCGGAGGAAAGCCGCGAGCATCAAGAAAACGCTGCAGTCTGAGATGGGATTTACTACCGAAAGAGAGATCGGACTCGCCCAGCAGCTTCTTCTCCACAAGGGCTTCTGCCATAGGCAACCAATCGTCGTCATCTTCGAACAGATTCGCTTCGATGAGCGATTCCGACACACCTCGACCTAGCAAATCTGATCGGATGTGATGATAGGCGAAGCCTCGTGACTTTCGATAGCGAACGTAGGATTCGGCAAATCGAGCATCAGACTGCAGCCCTTGGTCACGAAGTCTCCCCAGCTGGGCTTCAATTTCATCGAAAGAGGCTTCAGGGTATTTGGTGCGCAGCTTCCGCTGCAACTCAACGAAAGAGTGCTCCCGTCGCGCAAGCGAATCCATCGCGAAACGCCTAAGAGGCGGCGCAGGCTGTGCCTTTGCGCCGCCCTCGGTGCTCTCTGCTGACTCAGCAGCGTCGTTAGCGCAGCTAGATGGCGGAAACATCCGCTTCAACACTGCCATCATTCGCTGAGGCACGCGCCTCTGCACGTGCCGCTGCTTCTGCAGCCGCCTGGGCCTTCGGATCAGCGAGTAGCTTTTGCCGCAGCAACGCCTCAATTTCGGCCGCTACCTCAGGATTTTCTTCGAGGTAAATAGACGCATTTTTCTTTCCCTGCCCTATCTTGTCACCTTTATAGGCATACCAAGCGCCGGACTTGTCGATCAGGTCCAGCTTAACACCGAGATCGATCACCTCACCCAGTCGGTGGATGCCTTTACCATACATTATCTGGAATTCGGTCTGACGGAAGGGAGGCGCAACTTTATTCTTCACCACCTTCACTCGCGTCTCGTTGCCGACTACTTCATCGCCCTCTTTGATCGAACCTATGCGACGAATATCGAGACGAACAGACGAGTAGAATTTAAGTGCATTACCCCCGGTGGTAGTTTCAGGCGAGCCAAACATGACACCGATCTTCATACGAATTTGATTAATAAAGATGACTAACGTGTTGGAATTCTTTATGTTTCCCGTCATTTTTCGAAGCGCTTGCGACATAAGGCGCGCCTGCAACCCCATGTGGCTATCACCCATATCACCTTCGATCTCTGCCTTCGGCGTAAGCGCGGCGACTGAGTCAATAACGACCACATCGAGCGCACCCGAACGAACGACCATGTCACAAATCTCTAACGCCTGTTCACCCGTGTCTGGCTGACTGACCAATAGATTATCAACATCAACTCCGAGAGCTTCAGCGTAAATTGGGTCTAGCGCATGCTCGGCGTCGATAAATGCACAGCTGCCGCCAGCTTTTTGCGCCTCGGCGATAACTTGCAGGGTAAGCGTCGTCTTACCTGATGACTCAGGGCCGTAAATTTCGACGATACGCCCTCTGGGCAAACCGCCTATGCCTAGCGCGACATCGAGCCCAAGCGAGCCAGTCGAAATAGAGGGAATCGCCTCCCTCTCACTGTCGCCCAAGCGCATCATCGAACCTTTTCCGAATTGACGCTCAATCTGCGAAAGCGCCGCCGCTAATGCTTTATCCTTGCTAGTTTCGTCGACCATTATCTATTCCTTATGGTTAAAACACACAACCGAAGCCTTGTTCCCTGAGTATCCGTGTGCCGTGCGAGAGTGCCTTTACTCACTGTCTCGCTCATAGAATAGCCTGTCCTGGGCTATTCGCTATTTTTTGGGATTCTAAACCCCGCTCATTGCCGCCATTTTAGCTATGATAGCTAATCGAGATGTCATGCAAGCCCTTCGAGGAAAGTGCTTATCTTTAAAACAACTGGATATCCAAACAGTAGGTATTAAATCAGATAATTACTGTATGAACAACCAGTATATTGGCCATCTATCAAATTCCTTTAGATCCTGCTGAGTAGCCCTTGCAGAGCTGCAGCGACAGTCTCTTGGCGAATACGCTCCCTGTCCCCATCAAAAAAGTAACATTGCGCACTCGACTCGCCCTCTACACACCATCCGATCCATACCATGCCGACCGGTTTCTCCGCACTTCCGCCACCGGGCCCCGCCACGCCACTCACAGCCACGGCGACATTCGCCTCGCTCCGAGCAACCGCACCGGCGCTCATCTCACGCACAACTTCCTCGCTTACCGCGCCAGGCCCACCCGCGGAAAAGTGCGCTGAATTGACGCCCAACATTTTTTGCTTCGCGGCATTAGAATAAGTCACATACCCTGCATCGAACCATGCCGAACTTCCCGCTAAGTCAGTCAGTGCAGCGGCGATTCCGCCGCCGGTACAGGACTCCGCTGTCGCCATGATCCATCGTTTTGCGACGAGCTTTTGGGCAAGAGCCTCGACGAGGGACGTGTTCAAGTTGTGTACCGAGTTATTTGTCTGCATAGTCGCAGTTTACTCTAGCTTGCGCCGCGTCTCGAGTGCTGTTTCCAACTACGACAATCTGCTAGTCTTCTAACTAAATCGCTACGTCAAAACTAGTCACACCTCGCTAGCCTGTCTACCTGACAAGTGAATCAGATCGACGAAAGCTAAGAATACGAGTTAAACACCAAACATCTGCAGGGCCTTATTCACTTGACCATAGTCAACCACTCAAGCACTCACACACCGATGATGCAGCAATACCTCAGCATCAAAGCGCAGCACCCCGAGGGCCTCTTGTTTTATCGCATGGGAGATTTCTACGAACTCTTCTACGAAGACGCGAAAATAGCATCGCGAATTCTCGACATTACCCTCACGGCGCGGGGTAAATCTGGTGGCCAGCCAATACCCATGTGCGGCATCCCATTTCACGCCGCCGATCGCTATTTAGCGAAGCTCGTAGCCGCAGGTGTCTCGGTAGCCATCGGCGAGCAGATAGGCGACCCAGCCACCAGTAAGGGCCCCGTTGAACGCAAAGTAGTGCGGGTAATTACCCCCGGCACCGTGAGTGACGAAGCGCTCCTCGACGAGAGCACGGACAACTCGTTGCTCTGTCTCTCGGTCAAGTCAAACGTGAACGAAATCGATGCCAGCACAACATTCGGTATCGCGTCGATGAATATAAGCAGCGGTCGATTCGTACTAAGCGAGGTATTCGGCCTTGAAGCGCTGCGGGCAGAAATCGAACGCATCCGGCCTGCCGAAATTCTTTTCCAAGAAGAGCTAGAGCCGGCGATGGAGACTGTTCGGCATCCCGCAAAACGGAAGCGCCCCGTGTGGGAATTCGAACTCGACAATGCGCGTCGAGCGCTCATCAGCCATTTTAAAACCCGAGATCTAAGCGCCTTTGGTTGCGAACATCTGCACATAGCGCTGCAAGCGGCTGGTTGCCTCTTACAGTACGCGAGGGACACACAGCGCACAGAGCTACCACACATTCAGGGACTGAGCGTCGAGCAGCTTGAGGACAGCGTCATTCTCGATGCCGCAAGCAGACGTAATCTAGAGCTCGATATCAATCTTTCGGGCGGACGCGACAACACGCTGCTCTCCGTTATCGATACAACCTCGACTGCAATGGGGCGACGGTTGCTGTCGCGCTGGGTCAATCGTCCCCTGCGAGATCTTACGCTCCTTAAGACTAGGCAGAACCGTGTCGCAGAGCTGATGCGCAATTACCACTTCGAGACCATAGCGGAACTGCTGAGCAGCATTGGTGACCTCGAAAGAATACTCGCGCGTCTTGGTCTTCGGTCAGCGCGTCCTCGAGACCTTGCAAAGCTTCGCGACGGTTTGGGCCAATTGCCAGCACTGCAAAGCAAACTCGCAGCTACAGAGAGTGATACGCTTGCCGAACTTGCGGCAAGCATCGCAGAGTTTCCAAACCAATATGCGCTGCTAACTCACGCGCTTGAGGAGGATCCGCCGGTGGTTATACGCGAGGGCGGTGTAATCAAAAGCGGCTTCGATTCTGAGCTCGATGAGTTGCGCAACCTAAGCAGCAACGCCGGTCAGTTTTTAATCGATTTAGAGACAAAAGAAAAAGCACGCACCGGCATCACAACGCTTAAGGTCGGCTATAACCGTGTGCATGGCTACTATATTGAAATCAGTAAAGGCCAGGCAGGCGTCGCGATGCCGGCTGACTATATTCGCCGACAAACGCTGAAAAACGCCGAACGATTCATCACTCCCGAATTAAAAGAATTTGAGGATAAAGTGTTGAGCGCTCGAAGCAAATCCCTAAGCCGCGAAAAAGCACTGTACGATGACCTCCTCGACACGCTCGCCGTAGACCTTGCAGCATTGCAAACAAGCGCCGAAGCTCTTGCCCAATTAGATGTTCTTACCTGTTTCGCCGAGCGAGCCACGAACCTCGATTTTTGCAAGCCCGAGCTGACTTCAGAACCAGGCATCGAGATAGAAGCAGGACGCCATCCTGTCGTCGAAAGCGTAAGTGAAAGCAGCTTCGTAGCCAATGACTTAATCCTTAATCGCGAGCGCAAAATGCTCATTATTACCGGACCAAACATGGGCGGTAAATCGACCTATATGCGCCAAACTGCGCTAATTGTTTTACTCGCGCTGTGCGGTAGCTTCGTTCCCGCCAGACAAGTCAAGCTTGGACCTATCGATCGCATCTTCACGCGTATTGGCTCGGCAGACGATCTCGCCGGCGGTCGCTCGACTTTCATGGTTGAGATGACCGAAACAGCGAACATTTTACACAATGCAACCAAAGACAGCCTCGTGCTCATGGACGAGGTTGGGCGCGGTACCAGCACCTTCGATGGCCTCTCCCTCGCCTGGTCTGCCGCGGTCTACATCGCTCAGCGACTTAATGCCTACACGCTTTTCGCGACACACTACTTCGAACTCACGAGCCTGCCCGATGATTTCGACAGCATAGTCAACGTGCATCTCGACGCAGTCGAGCACGAGAGCGGGATTGTATTTATGCACTCTGTCAAACCCGGGCCCGCCAATCAGAGTTACGGCTTACAGGTTGCACAACTCGCGGGCATTCCTGCCGCGGTTATCGACAGTGCACGCGGTAAGTTGGCTCAGCTCGAAGCCGAAAGCCTTGCGACAGAATCGACGAGTCAAGCGGTGGCGAGCGCGACGCTCAACAGCGTGCAAAAAACATCGGGCAGCGCGCCCTATCAAAGCGAACTTTTTGCCGAGGGACCACATCCTGTCATCGAGACGCTCGAGCGCGTAAACCCAGATGAAATCACTGCCAAAGAAGCGCTGGAGTTGCTGTATGCATTGAAAGCAAAGCTTGGCTAGACTCAACGCCTGGGTACGTGAGGGAAAAGCCGAGTCAGAAACGAAAAAAACTGCTAGAATTCGTCGCCTGCTTCGCGCCTTTGGGCGTGAGAGTTAGAGAACCCAATAGCGATGTCGACAGACATTCTAATTTAGGCGACAGACGAGAGCCTCGGCGTTAAATTTTAGGTCAGAGAGTGCCGCGCAAGGTTAAACTGCGTGTCACCGGGAAAAGTGCGGAGATAACATGACATTCGTAGTTGGAGACAATTGTATTCGTTGTAAGCATACAGATTGTGTTGAGGTGTGCCCTGTAGATTGCTTCTACGAAGGCCCTAACTTCTTGGTAATTCACCCAGACGAGTGCATCGATTGCGCGCTTTGCGAACCCGAATGCCCAGTAGACGCGATTTTCGCCGAGGACGAACTTCCTGAGAATCAGCAGCAATTTTTAGCCCTAAATGCGGAACTCGCGGAGATATGGCCAAATATCACTGAGAAAAAAGACGCGTTACCAGAGGCCGAAGAGTTCACTGACGTAGAAAACAAACTCCAGTATCTCGAACGCTAGCATCGAGCGCTAAAAGCCTGCGGCATTAACGCCGCGGCAACAAGCCAACTGGGTCAATTGATTTTCCGTCTTCACGAATTTCAAAATGTAGCAGCGGGTCTCCCGATAGATTCGTACCAGCCTCGGCAATTTTGTCCCCAGCTTTCACTCGCTCACCTTCGGTCACAAGCATAACGCTGTTGTGCGCATAGGCGCTTAGGTAGCGATCGTTATGCCGTAAGATAATTAGATCGCCACTTCCCTGCACTCCGCGTCCCGAGTAAACAACCTCGCCGTCAGCAGCCGCAAGCACTGGGTCGCCGCGGCGAACTGCGATATCTATCCCACGCGCATCGCCGGAGCCAAAGCTTCGCAGCAGGCGTGTGCTCTCAGCTGGCCATTGCCACGTGACCGCTTGTGACCCACCTCCGATGGAACGGCGTAGCACGCCACCACGAGCCGGCGTACCAGCCTGTGCTTGGGCCACACCGTTGTTACGAACGGGCGTGCCTATTGCAATCGAGGGGGACGCGGCTCTTGCCGCAGGCGCATTCAAATCTAGGGTCAATTCTTGTCCAACGAAAATCGTGTAGGGTGCGCGCAGGCTATTGGCGAGTGCCAACGCCCTAACATCGAGGTCGTATTGAAACGCTATCGAGTAGAGCGAATCACCCTCGCGTACTCGATGAGTGCGCGCACCTGAGGGGAATGTCCGTGTCTCTGTGAGACCGCCCACTCGTCGAACTGGCTCGCTCACAGTCACCGCCGCTGGCTGCCTAGATTGACGAGCAATGGAAGCAGAACCGTCAGAATTCACAATAACGGGCGCATTTGCGGGCACACGCAACTGACTATCCGGTGTCGATGTCGTAACAACGAGCGGCGGCGTTACAACCTGGCGATCACCTTGATCGGCAATCGGTGCTTCATAGCTCCTGCACCCGCCTACCGTTGCTACTAGCGTGAGAATCGCAGCTTGGTAAATTCGCATGAAACTGAACCCTCCCATAAAACTTTTTCCGGTCATCACTCTTGCTGCGCCGATGAAATTCCTCTCGCAGAGTTTCTTGAGTTGAATAGCCGGTTGAGACCTAAGACGCAAGCCAAACCGGCGCCGACAAAACCGAGTGCAATCCATGTGTGTGCTTCAACCCCGAGGCTCGTCGCATACTCAGACGGCAGAGCCAATCGCATCATAGGATCATCGCCTTCAATGCTTGCCGAGGTAACCGGCACTCGCCAAGGCCATATCGATGCTAAAGAACCTAACAACAATCCACCGATAACGCTGTAAGCTTCACTATGGAAACGACTGAGCAAGCCTCTCAACACCCGAGAGAACACCATCAGACCGACTATGCAGCCCGCTGAGAAAACAGCAATTGTGCCAATGTCGAGAGTTACCAGCGCGGTGAGCATGGTCTCATAGGCACCCAACAATATTAGTATAAACGCGCCTGATAGACCCGGCAGTAACATCGCACTAATTGCGACTGCACCGGCGACAAACAAACCAAGGCTGGTCAGCGGCTCTGAGCTTGGTTGCAACCACCCCAGCGCCCCGACCAAGCCTGCCCCGAGCAATAGATACGGAGAATGCCTAAGCGTGAATTCGCTGCGCAAGAGAAGCATCGCAGCTAAAACCAAGCCTATAAAAAAACTACCTACAAAAATTGGCACATGTTCGAGGGCATAGAGAACGGTGTTGGCGGACAGCAAAAGACCGCATCCCATGCCAAGCGCGAGTGGTAACAGGAACGCGCCGTCGATATGGCGCCATACCTGCAGCAACTCTCTCCTCATTAGCAGCCGCAGCGCGATCAAATCGAACGCACTTATCGCTCGGATAAGTCGTTCGTAAATACCCACAATAAGCGCAATAGTGCCTCCCGAAACACCCGGAACAGAGTCACTAACCCCCATCACTAGCCCTTTAGCGAACACCGTCGCTCGCTGGAGGTTACTGAGTCCCTCCTGAGCAGAAGACTTATCCATCAGTTTTGAACCTGACCCACAAGCAATGGGACAAATTTGACGTCTTCTAGTTTGTCACATTGAAAATCCTCACCGCGACGGGTGATTAACTGCAGCTGCTGAACATCGCCGCCGACGGGAATAATTAACCGACCACCGTCGTTGAGCTGAAAGAGTAATTCGTGAGGAATCTGCTGGGGCGCTGCCGTTGTTATGATGGCATCGAAGGGCCCACTGCGCTTAAACCCAAGACTCCCGTCGCCGTGACGAAAATCGATGTTTCGAAGCCCTAAAAGACGCAAATTTTTCCGTGCTTTATCGAGCAGTGGTTTAATCCGTTCGACCGTTGTCACCCGCTTAGCGAGGCGCGCGAGAATGGACGTTTGATAGCCGCAGCCGGTGCCAATCTCAAGGACGTTAGTCAGTGGTCCCGAGAGAAAAGCGATCTCCGTCATCCGGGCGACAATATAGGGCTGTGAAATAGTTTGATTGAATCCTATGGGGAGCGCGACATCTTCATAAGCCCTGTGCGACAAAGCCTCGTCCAGGAAAATATGCCTGGGGGTCGAGCGGATCACATCGAGCACTTCCATACTGGTAATACCCTGATCCATCAGTCTGCCTAGGAGACGCTCACGCGTTCGCTGCGAGGTCATCCCGATCCCGCTTAAATTGGGGGTGGACTCTGTTCTAAAACTCATTTTAATCGTCTCGAGCCAGCCGCTCATTGGTATCGGTTAGGCAGTTAACTCTCTCTTAGTTGACATAGTTCGCGCAGCAGGCTGGTTGCATAGGCTCCGCGGGGCAAGGTAAACGTTAAATTAAGGTTGCCGCAGGTTGATGCTGCACCCGCGGCACTACTTGCCGGCCCTTCGTTTTCCCACTGCCAAGTCAGTTCTGAGACCACAAACCGCAGCGCTCTGCGCGCTGCCTGCAGCCCGAATGCCGCGAGACCGGCCACCATCCAGTCAAGATCTTCTAGCACTGTCTCTTCAATATCGGCCGCTTTGCCCAAGCTTACATACTTATCTTTTGCCGAAATGATTCCAGGCAGCGGGCCCGTTGCATGAATATCCAAACTATCCATTCGCCGCTGAAGCTCGTCGGTCAACTCAGCGCCGTGCTCGTCTTCGAATCCAACCGTAAAAAAGCGACCACTGCCCTCAAGACTTAAAACGTCGCCAGGGACATAATTTAGCCAATTTCCTACGCGCACTCGCTCTGACAACACTTGATTGAATAAATAGGATCTCGCTGCAGAATAAAGCATTCCTCGCCGAAAGCGGGGACCGCGCTCGGCCGCCATCTTGCCATCCAGAACCTCTCGCATCAGCACTGTAACCTGTCGCAGATTACTCAATTGAGCGCCAAAACGCTGCGCACCAAAATAATTTGGCACGCCGTTGTCGCGCAACGCACTCAGCCGCCTTTCGAATTCTTCTTTTGAGCCCTCGCAGTCGCGTAATTTTAGGTGGAAGCGATTGCGAGCATGACTACCAATCTTGAGTTTGCGGCTATTGCGCTGTAACGCAAGTATAGAGAGCTGGTCATCTTCGAGCTCAGACAGTCGAGACTCCTTTTCTGATGGGAGCTTGACACTAAACCACTGACTGGTCTCTCCCCGCCTATCTTTCATTCCTGAGTAGCTGACGTCTGCTTGCCGTACGCACGCGACCTGACTTAAGCGCTTTGCAACCTCAATGGTCGATGCGTCGGTCTTCCTGATTTGGACGAAGACATGATCACCCTCTCCGGTGGGTGCGAATGCCAGTTCCTCATCGACGCGAAAATCGCTAAATTTTTGTTTAATTCTAGCGCTACCATCCGGCTTGCCGAGCGCGTAGGCGAGCGAGTCGAGCGGCAAGAGGTCATTACTCACGCGTCGCTCACTCACTCGCACCCCTCGAGTAAAACAACGGCATGGCACGCAATCCCCTCCCCACGACCAATTGCGCCGAGTTGTTCTGTTGTCGTTGCTTTGACATTAATGCAATCGCGAGGCGCTTTAAGTGAAGAAGCAATGCGTACACACATAGCTTCACTGTGGGGAGCGAGCTTGGGTAATTGCGCAACAACGGTGATATCGGCATTCGATAGGGCTAAGTTGCGCGCCGTAACCAGCGAATAAACGTGTTCTAGAAGGATGAGACTGGAGACACCCGCAAACTTTTTGTCTGTATCAGGAAAATGTCGACCAATATCCCCTTCGCCGATGGCACCTAGCAACGCGTCGCAAAGGGCATGCAACACTACATCGCCATCCGAGTGCGCCTCTAGGCTTAACGCGTCTGGCAGGGTCACCCCGCCCAGAATGAGTGGTTTATTCGTGCTCGCTTCTGGCGCGAAGCGATGAACATCGAATCCATGCCCCACTCTAATTTTGCTTTTCATATCCTCTCTCATCTCTGCCACTTAGTTTCAGCCTTTTGGTTGCTGACTATTGTTGAGGATCGCCTCTGCGAGCAGTAGATCGCTACTATGGGTGATTTTGATATTCGTTTTGCACCCTTCAACTAATAAAGGCGCCCAACCCATACGCTCCATGGCCGAGGCTTCGTCGGTGATAGGCGCATTCTGCTCAGCGGCTTCACTTAGCGCGTTGAATAGCTTTTCGACGCGAAACATCTGCGGAGTTAATGCATTGTAGAGATGCGTACGATCAAGCGTCTCTGCAACGCGGATGGATAATTCGCCCTTTTTCGCACGCTTGACCGTATTGTCCATTGTGGCTGCTAACAACCCGCCAACCTCATCGTCTTTCACCCGATGTATTAGGTTGTCAATGTCATCGCTTTTTACACAGGGGCGAACCGCGTCGTGCACTAACACCCAGTCATCGCTATTCGCCTCGGCGAGTATCGACCGCAGGGCATTGAGCACAGAAGTCTGCCGTTCGCTCCCGCCGGTAACGACGGTGACGCGAGGATGCTGAGCCATGGGTAATTTTTGCCAATAGACATCGTCAGCGCCAATCGCAACCACCACGCGCGTCACGCCAGCCAAGGCAAGCAGGCAGTCAATCGATCGCTCGACTACTGTTCGACCAAGCAGTGGCAGGTACTGTTTAGGAACGGGGCCGCCAAGGCGACTGCCGACTCCTGCTGCTGGGACAATTGCCCATATAGCCATTCGTGGGTCCTTCGATACATGCTGAGATTAGTACGGGCTTGTTGCCGCGACCCAATTTATCACCCTGACAATCTCCTCGGAGCGACATTACTTGATTGCCAAATAGCTGAACAGAGTACAAAAATTAGGACAAGGCAGAAAAACTAAAGGGAGGTACGAGAGATGCTTAGGCTAAAATTTAGCGATTTGGGACAATCAGGTAAAAAGTTTCCCCCTCCTCAATCATCCCAAGCTCAGATCTCGCTCTCTCTTCTACTGCCTCAAGGCCGTTTTTTAGATCAAGCACCTCGACCTCCAGTGCCTCATTGCGTTCCGACAACGCTGCGTTTGTGCTGAGTTGCAACGCGACATTCTTTTCGACTGCTTTGAGCTCGCTGCGGCTGTCGTCGCCAAACCATAGCTTGTACTGGAGAACGCCCAGGCATACTGTCAGGAAGGCAATCAGTAATTTCACGTCTTACTCCTTCAGCCCTTAGCGGCCAAATCGAGCGAACTCCGCTAGACCACGATATATCGATGCAGAACCCAACTGCTCTTCGATGCGCAACAGCCGATTATATTTGGCAACGCGATCCGAGCGACACAGCGATCCAGTTTTTATTTGTCCTGCTGCTGTTGCAACCGCTAAATCAGCTATCGTTGTATCTTCTGTCTCGCCCGACCGATGCGAGATCACGACCGTATAGCCTGCTTCCTTGGCCATGTTTATTGCAGCAAGTGTCTCAGTTAACGAGCCTATCTGATTGAATTTAATAAGAATAGAATTTGCAATACTCTCATCAATCCCGCGCTGCAAAATCTTGGTGTTAGTCACGAATAAATCATCGCCTACTAACTGAACTTTATCGCCAAGTTGCGCGGATAATTTAGCCCAACCGTCCCAGTCACTCTCGTCCATGCCATCTTCAATAGACAAAATCGGGTAAGTAGCACTAAGTCCCGCAAGGTAGTCTGCAAACTCAGCAGGATTGAACGCCTTGCCCTCACCTTTGAGATCGTAAACGCCGTTGTTATAAAACTCAGACGCAGCGCAATCGAGCGCCAGATGGATGTCTCTGCCAGTTTTGAGGCCTGTAAGATCAATAGCTGTAAGAATCGCATCAAGCGCAGCGGCATTCGACGGCAGGTTTGGCGCGAAGCCGCCTTCATCACCCACAGCTGTGCTCAAACCCTGTTTTGCGAGCACTGATTTGAGTGCATGGAAAATTTCAGCACCGTATCGCAGCGCTTCGGAAAAATTTGGGGCGCCGGTTGGCTGGACCATAAATTCTTGAATATCGACATTATTGTCCGCGTGCTCGCCGCCGTTAACGATATTCATCATCGGCACGGGCAGACTGTACTGCCCTTCAGTACCATTTAAACGAGCAATATGCGCATAAAGAGGCAGTTCGGCTGACTGTGCAGCTGCTTTAGCCGCTGCGAGAGAAACGGCTAGTATTGCGTTGGCGCCAAGTTTAGCCTTGTTTTCAGTCCCGTCGAGTTCGATCATCACGCGGTCGAGTTCCGCTTGATCCATTGCGTCTTTTCCGATTAGTGCGTCTCTGATCGCGCCATTTACGTTAGCAACGGCACCGAGAACGCCTTTTCCGAGGTAACGAGAGGGGTCTTTGTCGCGTAGCTCGAGAGCCTCGCGTGAGCCTGTCGAAGCACCCGACGGTGCGCAGGCTGTGCCAACGATTCCTCCCTGAAGCTCGACATCTGCCTCAATCGTTGGGTTACCGCGAGAGTCCATAACCTCCCGCGCTCGAATAGTTTTAATGACTGACATAACAATCCCTTACTTTGTAATCTTTGTACTTATTGTATTGCACGTAGCTCACGGCGAAATATTAGGCGGTATCGAGTTGCACAAATCCTTTTACCAGCGTATCGAGCGCCTTCATCCTCTCAAGGAACGGTTCGATACGATCTAATCGCAAAGCGCAGGGTCCATCGCAAAGCGCGCTCGAAGGATCGGGGTGCGCCTCGATAAAAAGTCCGGCGATACCCTGCGAAAGGCCTGCGAGCGACAGTGATGTCACGTCGGCGCGGCGGCCACCTGCAGCATCAGGCAATCCACCTGGTTGCTGCAGTGCATGGGTTGCATCGAATAGAAGCGGATAACCAAATTTTTTCATCACCGAAAACCCCAGCATATCGACCACGAGATTATTGTAACCAAAGCTACTCCCCCGCTCGCACAGCATTAGTCGGTCGTTACCCGCCTCCTCGAATTTAGCCAATATATGACGCATCTCTTGTGGCGCTAAAAACTGTGCCTTTTTGATATTGATCGCGGCACCGGTTCTCGCCATCGCCATTACGAGGTCAGTTTGCCTTGATAGAAATGCAGGCAACTGAATCACATCCGCGACTTCAGCGGCAGCAGCAGCCTGATCCTCAGTGTGAACATCGGTAATAATTGGAACGGCGAATGTCTCTTTAATTTCCGCAAGCCACATCAGACCTGTCTCTAACCCCGGACCTCTAAAAGAGCTTATGGAAGAGCGATTAGCTTTATCGAACGATGCCTTAAAAACAAACGGAATCCCGAGCTTGTCAGTGACACTCTTAAAGTTTTCAGCAACCCTTAATGCAAGGTCTCTCGACTCAAGAACGTTCATTCCGGCAAATAGCGTGAAGGGCTTCTCATTCGAAACCTGCAGGCCCGCTATGCTAACAGTTTTAGCAACCATTAGGCTTGCACTGCTTCTTTGTGCAGCTCGCTTTGCGCGATCGCTGCTTTGATAAACCCTGTGAATAGCGGATGACCATCACGAGGCGTCGAGGTGAATTCGGGATGGAACTGGCAGCCGACAAACCAAGGGTGATCAGGCACCTCAACCACCTCAACTAACATTCCGTCTTCAGACTTACCGGTCAGTTTTAGACCAGCTTTTTGCAGCACTTCTAAATAGTCATTATTGAACTCATAGCGATGACGGTGACGCTCTTTTATGCTGGTAGAGCCATAGCACTTGAAGGTAGTAGAGTCCTCTTCGACATGACATACCTGTGCTCCTAGCCGCATAGTGCCGCCCAAATCGGAACCTTCGTCGCGAAACTCAACACTGCCCTGTGAGGTAGTCCATTCACTGATTAGGGCAATAACAGGATTATCACAGCTCGGCGCAAATTCCGTGCTGTGTGCATCTTTAAGCCCTGCAACATTGCGCGCATACTCGATTACAGCCACCTGCAGGCCTAAGCATATGCCAAGGTAAGGAATTTTATTCTCGCGTGCATACTGCACGGTCATTATCTTACCTTCGACACCGCGCTCTCCGAATCCGCCCGGAACCAAAATTGCATCCATGCCCTTGAGTATCTCAGTGCCTTTATCGAGAACATCGGCAGAATCAATATAAGTGACGTTTACTTTAGTACGAGTCTTTATGCCAGCGTGCGTAATCGCCTCGTTAAGCGACTTATAGGCATCGAGCAGCTCCATATATTTGCCGACCATCGCGAGGTTAACTTCGCCCTCAGGATGTAAATCTGCATCAACCACTTCATTCCACTCCGACAGATCCGCGGGCGGGCAGTTGAGGTGGAATTTTTTAACAACGATATCGTCGAGACCCGCGGCGCCTAGGATTGAAGGGATTCGATAGATAGAATCCGAATCGGGCAAAGAGACAACTGCTGGCAGCTCTACGTTGGTAAACAGTGCGATCTTCTTACGCGCCGACTCATCTATCTCGAGATCAGAACGACAGATAAGAATATCGGGCTGTATACCGATGGACCTTAGCTCTTTTACCGAATGCTGTGTTGGCTTAGTTTTGGTCTCGCCCGCTGTACTAATATAGGGCACGAGGGTCAAGTGCATAAAAAGCGCGCGTTCCGACCCGAGCTCTACACGCATCTGTCGCACGGCTTCGAGGAAAGGTTGGGATTCTATATCGCCGACGGTGCCACCTATTTCGACCAGCGCTACTTCAGCGTCACCTGCGCCGAGTACAACGCGGCGCTTAATTTCGTCAGTGATGTGCGGTATCACCTGAATAGTAGCGCCAAGATAGTCACCTCGCCGCTCTCTTTTCAGAACTTCTTCGTAGACTTTGCCCGTCGTGAAGTTGTTTTTCTTGAGCATGGTCGTACGAATAAAGCGCTCGTAGTGACCTAAATCTAAATCCGTCTCTGCCCCGTCTTCGGTGACAAAAACTTCCCCGTGCTGAAACGGACTCATAGTCCCCGGGTCTACGTTGATGTAGGGGTCGAGCTTTAGCATTGTGATTTTGAGGCCGCGCGCCTCAAGTACAGCGGCGAGCGAAGCGGCGGTAATGCCTTTGCCCAGTGATGAGACCACACCACCGGTAATGAAGATATATTTTGTCATTGGAGCCCCATCAAAGAGAGTTGGATTAGATGTTGGACTAACCCAAGCAGATGGAGTTATAGCGTACCAGAAACGTCTATGACTCACAATCGGGAAATGGTTTATAGGCCCAACTCTAGAGCCGGAGACTCCCAACTAAACGTCACGCATGGTAGGCCGCAATCGCTGCTAGCGGCGGCCTTTGCAACCGCGCTTTCAGAGGCGCCGAGACCGGCGACCCAAATCAATTTGTCTCGGAAAAACACTAACGGCAAACGATCACGAAGCCAGGGCGAAACACCCTCTTCGTTGAAAAGTTTCTTAAGCGACTTCGACGGTCGCCCGAGCAAGGAGAGTCGCTCCCCCCCTTGGCGGTAACGCACATGCAGGGAGGCAATCATACCCGACATATCCTCTTCTGAAGACAGCACAAGCTTGCCGTTGTTAGGTAACTCGATGAATCCTATTTCAGCTGCGGTCAGGCAGGCGCCGGAAACAGACTGCGGTTTAAACTTGTCTTCGAGAACTGCAACGAGCTGCCCTTTGTAACGATAAAGATTGTAGGCGCCGCAGTGCCAAAGAGCACTCTGATCAACCACTGCACAGGTCTCAACGCCCAGCCTGTTCAGCAAGTTCCAACTCGGTGTGGAACAGCCGAGGCGCAGAAGCCAGTGCCGCAGCAAATTGCGTCGCCTCGGGCTTGAGAGCACTGCAAGATCAGAGACACGCAATCGCCCAGATCCCTTTATCTGGCAAGCCTGCAGGTCTATTTCCGCTAGATCTCTGTTGAGCTCAAATGACTCGTGCAGCAGCGCCTGAGATTTTCCCCAGCTCTGCCGGTACTGTGGCCAACGGCTTTCCACTAATGGCAACACCTGCGTCCTAAGAAAATTGCGGTCATAATGAATATTCCGATTCGAAGGATCTTCGATAGAGACGAGTTTACGCTCTCGTGCCACCTGCTCAAGAACGAGCCTAGGAAACCCTAGCCAGGGACGAATCAGTGAACCAACACCCAACACGCGTGCCGCCGGCATTCCTGCAAGACCGTCAGCGCCCGCCCCGCGAGCAAGCCGCAGAAGGAATGTCTCTAACTGATCGTCTTGATGATGGCCAAGGGCCAGCCATTCGCGGGCGCCCAGCGCCTCCTCAAAGGCCAAGTAACGCGCACGCCGAGCGGCATCCTCGCTGACCTGTGGTAATTCAGTCACCTCGAACGTTGCGCTTGCGCCTCTGACCGAACAATCAACATTGCAGACCTGCAGATCGACACCCCACTCCGCGCAAACAGATTCGCAGTGCAACTGCCATTCCCCTGCGGCGGCTTGCAACCCATGGTTGACGTGTATAGCTCTCAGAGTCACATCGAGGTCGCCACTATCCCTGAGGTCACAAAGTAATCTCAGCAGTAGCGAAGAATCTAGGCCGCCGCTTAGCCCAACTAGGATGCCGGACGGGGGCGAGGCGGAGCGGGTTTTCTCCGACAAGGCGGATGAAAAGAGTGGTTTGACACAGAACGCGTGCTTTAGGGCGCCGAGCAGCGCAGATTCAGAGTGCACTGCTGCGGCACCGCGAGAGGAGTTTTTAGGCGCTGAGGCCATAGCTCATAAGACGCTTATAGCGTCGCTCAATGAGCGCATCAGTATCGGTGGCTCCTAGCCGATCCATCTGCTCTAAGAGCGAGACTTTGATGTTCTCGGCGGTCGCGGCGACGTCCCGATGCGCACCCCCTAATGGTTCAGCAATAGTCTGATCGACAATGCCAAGTTCTTCGAGGCGCGCCGAAGTCACCCCCATCGCCTCGGCCGCAGCTGAAGCATATTCGGAGGACTTCCAGAGAATCGTTGCGCAACCTTCGGGCGTGATGACTGTATAGGTCGAATACTGCAGCATATTTAGCTGATCCGAAACGCCGATCGCAATCGCACCACCAGAGTTGGCTTCGCCTGTTACCGTCGCTATCAACGGTGTCCTGACCCGCGACATCATCGCCATATTCACCGCAATGGCTTCGTTAATGCCCCGCTCCTCAGCATCGATTCCGGGATAGGCACCCGGGGTATCTATGAAGCTCAGTACAGGAAGATTGTATCTTTCGCCAAGCTCGACGAGTCGACGCGCCTTGCGGTAACCCTCAGGGCGCGGCATACCGAAATTGTGTTTGACCTTCGCTTTCGTGCCCCGGCCTTTCTGATGCCCCATCACAACGCAGGGGCGCCCATCGATTTTAGCGAGCCCGCCAATAAGCGCCTGATCGTCGGCGAAATAGCGATCACCATGGAGCTCGTCGAAATCGGTAAAAATATGCTCGATATAATCGAGCGTATACGGCCTTTGGGGATGGCGTGCAACCTGAGACACCTGCCATGAACTCAAATTAGCGTAGATTTTTTCGGTGAGCTTGGTGCTTTTCGCGCGGAGATTCTGAATCTCCTCGCCGATGTTTAAATCGTTGTCGCTGCCGACCAAACGTAATTCGCTTATCTTGGCTTCCAATTCAGCGATAGGCTGTTCGAAATCTAGGTAGTTGGGGTCCATATCCTATTCGACTCACTCTGTATAATCAGTAGTCTACGACTACGTTCATACGCCCGTATTCGCTTCGCAGACGCTGAACCAATTCATTAGACGGCGCGACGCGCCACTCATCGGAGAGCATTATACACCCCTTCACGGCCTCACGCTGATAACTGATCACAATACCGCAGCCCAAAGTACCTTCTTGCCTGTCGTCGGCATAATATCCCGGGGCTGCTAATCTCGAGAGCGATACCTGCAGCTGAGCGCTGGAGTCGAGTCGATACGACTCGAGCACCTCCGCAAGATGCTCACTAAAGCCCTTCAACAGCGCATCTCTTCGCAGGCTCAATGTTATGCTGCGGGCGCGTCGCTGCCGCGCCTGTTCGAGCGTCATGACCTCTTTACCACGCCCTTGCATACCACCGCTGTAGTCATCCATGCTCACGGTGCAGTCCACAATGATAATCTGATCTTTTTGTAAAATGTCGCGAAAGCGCTCGTACTCTTTCGCAAAGAGGCGAATTTCGAAGCGTCCGCTACGGTCATCTAGAGTCAGGAACGCTACCGTGTCTCCAGCCTTATTGCGCATGGTTCTCACATCGATGAGCAAGCCTGCTACAGGCTGAGGCGCGCGCTCCGGCCGCAGATTCGCAAGCCTATCCCTGGTGAGGTGCGAAAGCTCGCTTAAGTATTCGTCGATAGGGTGTCCCGATAAGTAAAGACCTAACGTCTCTTTCTCGGCTTTCAACCTTTCCTGCTCAGCCCAGGGCTTAATCTTCGACGTTCCGAACGACAGCTCACTGGCAGTCGTGCCCTCGGTGATCTGCCAAACATATCGGCGACGCCCGCCGCTGCATTTTTATTTGCCTGCTCGGCAGCCTTCATCGCCTGCGGTAGAAGCTCGGCGAGCTTCGCCCTTGCGCTATCGGGTACGCCTTCGACCAAACTATCCAATGCGCCTGCTTTAACCATTGCCTCTAGCGTTCTTCTATTGAGCTGCTGCGAGTCGACGCGCTGACAGAGTTCGAGCATATTCGTAAAAGGCCCGTTTTTTCGCGCTTCGAGAATTCCGCCAACGGGCCCCTCGCCTAGGCCTTTAATCGCGCCGAGGCCATAAACAATTTCATCCGCCTCATTGACGGTGAAATTGAACTGTCCCTTATTGATATCGGGCGGCACAATTTTAAGCCCCATCGCCCGGCATTCTTCGATGAGCGTGACAACCTTGTCGGTATTCTGCATATCAGCAGATAAAACTGCAGCCATAAAATACGAAGGATAATGCGTTTTTAACCAAGCAGTCTGATACGATACCAAGGCGTAAGCGGCAGAGTGAGACTTATTGAAGCCGTAGCCGGCGAATTTTTCCATAAGATCGAAAATGGACTCGGCAAGATCGGCGTCAATATCTCTCTTAATCGCCCCCTCGGTAAACAAACTGCGCTGTTTTGCCATCTCATCTGGGTTTTTCTTGCCCATCGCTTTGCGCAAGATATCAGCGCCGCCAAGTGTGTAGTTGCCAAGCACTTGGGCTATCTGCATCACCTGCTCTTGGTACAGAATGACGCCATAGGTGTTAGACAACACGGGCTCAAGCTCTGGATGTGGATACACTACCTTCGTTCGGCCGTGCTTTCTATCGATAAAATCGTCAACCATGCCTGATTGCAATGGCCCGGGACGAAACAGCGCGACGAGTGCGATAATATCTTCAAAGCAATTAGGAACCTGCTTCTTGATAAGCTCTTTCATGCCCCGGGATTCAAGCTGAAAAATTGCCGTTGTTTCTCCGCTTTGTAAAAGCTTGTAGACGCGCTCATCGTTTAGCTCGAGATGATCGATATTAAGTACGGGGGCGCCTTCGTCGCGGCGCTCGTTGATCATTTTTACAGCCCAATCAATAATCGTAAGGGTGCGCAGTCCTAAAAAGTCGAACTTCACAAGCCCCGCTGTTTCAACGTCATTCTTGTCAAACTGTGTGACAAGTCCTTGCCCTGCTTCGTCGGTATACAGCGGTGTAAAATCAGTGAGTTTAGTCGGCGCTATGACGACGCCGCCCGCATGCTTGCCTACATTGCGAGTGATGCCTTCGAGCTTGAAGGCCATTTCGATAATTTCCTGAGCCTCTTCGTCGGAGTCGACAAACGCGCCTAACTCGGGCTCTTCTTCGAATGCTTTGGTGAGCGTCATGCCCGGCTCGAAAGGAATGAGCTTACTGAGTTTGTCAGCCAGCGCATAGGGCTTGCCTTGCACTCGAGCGACGTCCCTCACCACCGCTTTTGCTGCAAGCGTACCGAACGTAATGATCTGAGACACCGCCTCTTTACCATACAACTCAGCAACGTGCTGAATTACACGATCGCGCCCCTCCATGCAGAAATCAACGTCAAAATCTGGCATTGAAACCCGCTCTGGATTCAAAAATCGCTCGAAGAGAAGATCATATTTAAGCGGGTCTAGATCTGTAATCTTTAAAGCATAAGCGACAATCGAGCCTGCGCCGGAGCCGCGGCCCGGTCCAACAGGGATACCGTTGTCTTTAGACCATTGGATGAACTCCATCACGATAAGAAAGTAACCGGCAAAGCCCATCTGATTGATGATTTTTAGCTCGAAATCGAGTCGCTCCCAATAGCGATCGATGCCCTCCTGCTCAGCATAGTTTTCGCCGTAGAGATTAATCAGCCGCCGCTTCAATCCATCTACGCTAACCTGAGTAAAGAATTCCTCCATGGTCAGCCCATCTGGGACCGGATAATTCGGTAGCCGCGGCGTGCCAAGATCGAGGGATAAATTGCAGCGCTTGGCAATCTCGATGCTGTTTTCTAACGCAGAAGGGACATCATGGAATAACGCCAGCATCTCTGCCGAATCTTTTAGATATTGCTGATCGGTATATTCACGTGATCGGCGCGGATCGTCTAATGTGCGTCTGTCGTTTATACAGACTCTCACCTCATGCGCATCGAAATCATCCTGCTCGAGAAAGCGAACATCGTTGGTTGCAACAACAGGTGTTTTCGTCGCTGCGGCAAGATCAAGTACTGCATCGATATAGTCTTCTTCTCTCTCTCGCCCAACTCTCTGGAGCTCTAAGTAGAACGACTCTGGAAAGAGCGATCGCCAACGAGACAGATAGGCTGCGGCCCTCGCTTGATCCCCCTCCAGAAGGGCCGCACCGATATCGCTAAACTGACCGCCAGATAATGCAATCACTCCATCGCTGAGCGCCGCTAGCTGGTCTAGCCGGAGACTTGCATCGCTGCGATTTGGGTTATCGGTGTAGATAAGCGAGATTAGTTTAGAGAGATTCAAATAGCCTTCGCGGTCTTTGGCCAGCAGCAGTAGCCGAGTGTCCGCGGCACCCTCTTCACCTCTAACCACGACATCACAGCCGCAAACGGGTTTGATGCCCTCTTTTATTGCGCCACTGTAGAATTTGATCAGACCGAACATGTTTGCAAGGTCTGTTACTGCAATCGCTGGCATGTTTAATTCGCGTGCACGCGCAAGCAGCGGGTTTATCCGGACAAGTCCATCGACTATTGAGAACTCGGTATGCAGTCGCAGGTGTACAAAACCTGGCGAAGAATTGCTTGCAGCTAGGGCTTGGTCAGGTGACGCAGTCATTGGGTCCGTTTCAGTTGTTGCAGCGATAACTACTCTCGCATCTGATCGCGGCATGGCGAGCTAAAGATTGCATTGAATATACCGCGTTCGCACGGAAAAGTTTAGCGGCAATAGCAGCGTCAAGGGGCGGCCAGAATCCCTTAGCTGCGCTTTATTCTCGCGGCAACTGGCGCGAAACTTAATCTATGCACAGGTGTTACTCCGAAACGCTCGAGCGCAGTGAAATGGGCAGCCGTGGGATAGCCCTTGTGTTGGGCAAAGCCGTAGCCTGGATACTGCTCGTCCAAAAGAAGTAACTCGCGGTCACGCACGACTTTAGCCACAATTGATGCTGCAGAGATACTCGCCACTTTGGCATCTCCTTTCACCACGGCAAGACTTGGAAAAGACCAGCGCGGGCATCTATTGCCATCGACAAAAACAAACTCAGGCTTGGTGGGCAATGAGTCAACTGCGCGAGTCATTGCCAGAAGGCTTGCTTGTAGAATATTGATTTCGTCAATTTCTTGAGGCGATGCGCTACCTATTCCAACACCAAGCGCCTTACTCAGTATGGTCTCATAAAGTGACTCTCTTTGTTTGTGACTGAGTTTTTTTGAATCGGCTAACCCTGTGATTGGCTTTCGCGGGTCAAGAATAACTGCAGCAGCGATCACGTTGCCCGCTAGCGGACCTCGGCCTGCTTCATCGCAGCCGGCAGCTTTTTCGGGCGCTACCTTCACGTTTTCCCAAGGCTCTGCCACCATCAGGCGATGATTCCGGCTATCGCATCAGCTGCTCGCTCCGAGGCGTTCAAGCGGATTGACGCGTGAATCTGGTCGAATGCCGCCAACATCTGCGAAGTGTCGTCAGCTCCAGAAAAAAACGACATTATCTCCGACACCAAGGCCTCCTCAGTAAGGTCATGCTGAATATACTCAGGCACGAGGCGTCTGCCAGCGAGTAGATTAGGCAAAGCGACAAAGGGAATTTTCACTAATCGCGAGGCGATGAAGTGCGTTACCGGTGCTAGCTTATAGCCAACCACCATCGGCCGCCGCAGCAACATTGCCTCAAGCGTTGCAGTGCCCGATGCCAATACCACGAGATCTGCCGCTCGCATCGCACGCTGCGAATCGTCGACTATCTTGAACGGCGTACCGTCGACCAATCCATTGCTGCGCAACAACGTCTCGAGACGCGCACGGGATTCAGGTCCGCTTGCGGGAATCAAAAAGCGTAGCGCGGGGTCGAGCGCCAATGATGCGACCGCACTGGCGAGGAAAACGGGTCCGAGACGCGAGATTTCGCCACCGCGACTGCCTGGGAGCAGCGCGACGACTCTATCAGACGGGTCTAAATCAAACTGCTGACGCGCGAGTCTAGTTAGTTCATCTGAACTCGCAAGCTTGTCTGCCAGTGGGTGACCAACGCAGCAAACCGGAACACCATGCTCGTCATAGATCTCCGTCTCAAAGGGAAAGAGCGTGAGCATCAAGTCTACGGCGCGGGCAATTTTATGAATGCGTTTCTTGCGGTAAGCCCATACACTCGGACTTACGTAATGGACAGTTCTTATGCCACGGGCATTGAGCTCACTTGCGAGCCTAAGATTGAAGTCCGGCGAATCTATTCCGATAAAAGCATCGACATTGCGTTCGACCATGAGGTCTCGCAATGCTTTTTTCAGTCGAAACAACTCGGGGAGTCTGCCAAGCGGTTCTACGAACCCCATCACTGCGAGGCGGTCCATCGCTGCGATACTCTCACAGCCTTCGCTTAGCATCTCGGGACCGCCAACGCCGACAAAGTGAGCATCGGGAAAGCGTAATTTCAAGCTTTTGATGAGTCCGGCGCCAAGTATGTCTCCGGATTTTTCACCGGCGACTATACCGAAACACTTAGGCATAACGCCTCCCGCTCTCTTAGCGTTGTATACCTTTGGTTGAAGATTCGATCGAAGCAATAAGAGGCAAAACTTCAGGGCAGCGGGTCGCCATCGAGCGCAGTTCCTCAAGGGCTTCCTTGAGACTCAAACCCCTGCGATACACTATTTTAAACGCAGTACGAAGGTCTTTGATCGCGTCGTCACTAAAGCCACGGCGACTTAGCCCTACCGTATTTACGCTACGAACCGCCGCCGGCTGTCCGCTGACGAGCATGTATGCAGGAACATCCTGTCCAACGTGTGTAACGCCTCCAATCATCGCGTGGGCGCCAATCTTAACGAATTGATTAACGCCGGCGTAACCACCAAGAATAGCCCAGTCGTCTACCTCAACATGCCCGGACAATCCTGCATTGTTGGCAAACACAGTGTTGTTGCCAACCATGCAATCATGGGCAATGTGGACATACGGCATGAGTAAATTATTGCTGCCGATTTTCGTTAGCCCGCCGCCGAAGCCGGTCCCTCTATGCAGAGTAACCCCTTCGCGAAAGACGTTATTATCGCCAATCTCAAGCCACGCTTCCTCACCTTCAAATTTCTTATCAGAGGGGTCCTCTCCGACAGAGGCAAATTGAAAGAAGCGATTATTCTTTCCTATACGAGTATGGCTTCGGATTACCACATGCGACTCGATAACACTGCCGGCGCCAATAAATACGTTGGGACCGACTATGCACCAAGGGCCTATTGTGACTCCGTCTTCTATTACCGCACTCGGATCGATCCGAGAACTGGGATCAATCGACATTCACTTTCCTCTCAGCACACATTATTGTCATTGAGGCAGCGAGTTCATCGCCAACAAACGCTGTGCCTTGAAACTTGTAGATTCCTCGGCGATTCGTGATTACCTCAGCTTTTAGAATTAACTGATCGCCCGGCACAACCGGTCGCCGGAGCCGCAAGTCATCGGCTCCAACAAAATAATATAAAAACCCTTCCTTAGGCTTTTTTTCTTGAGTTTTAAATCCAAGAATGCCCGCCGCCTGAGCAATTGCTTCAATAATAAGCACGCCCGGCATAATCGGATTTTCGGGGAAATGGCCTTCGAAAAACGGTTCGTTATTAGTGACGTTCTTATAGGCAACGATAGATTTGCCCAGCTCCATCTCAAGCACCCTATCAACAAGCAAGAAGGGGTAACGTTGGGGCAAATACTCTTTAATCTCATTAATATCTAAAAGCATCTCGATCTCAATAGTTATGATGTTATTAAGTAACGGTAATTAGTCAGCCTTGCGCTCGAGCTCCTTGAGACGCTTAGCGATGCTATCCAACTGCTGGAAGCGCAGTGCATTGCGTTTCCACTCCGGCGTTGGTGATGCGAGCGTACCGGATGAAATCATCCCCGCTTCGGTCACGGATTTACTTAGCAGCGCCATAGCGCTCACTTGCACTCGGTCGGCAACCGTAATATGACCCACGGCGCCTGATCCCCCGCCAAAGATGCAATACTCCCCAACGGTCACACTGCCCGCAAGGGCCGCGCATCCGCAGATAATTGTATGCTTGCCAATAACGCAGTTGTGCCCGATCTGCACATGATTGTCGATCTTCACTCCCTCGCCAATGATCGTGTCTAGCATAGCTCCGCGGTCGATCGTTGACGCAGCACCGATCTCAACGTCATTGCCGATACGTACCCCGCCAAGCTGAGCGATCTTTACAGAACGCTCTCCATCGAACGCAAACCCGAAACCATCGGCACCGATAACGCTAGCTGAATGAATGATCACGCGATCGCCGAGTATTACCTCATGATAAAGCACAACGTTGGGGTAAATTCGCACATTCTCGCCAATTTGGCAGTCGCGCCCAACATAGCTTCCGACGCCAATGGACGCTCCCTTACCGATAGTCACCCCGTCGCCGATCACCACATTGGCTTCTATTCTCACATCTTCGGCTATCGTTGCCGATTCGGAAATGACTGCCGATGGGTGACAGAGAGCCAAGGGTGTGTCTTCAAGCGCGAATAGCTGCGTTGCGTAGGCAAATGTTACGTAAGGTTTGTCAGAGATAAGCCGATTGCCTACAAAGGAATCGGCGAATTTTTCGGCTAGAATAACCGCGCTCGCCTGACAACTTTTTAGCTGAGGAGCATAGACGGGATTGCTGAGAAAACTTAGCTGACCTTCGCCAGCCGAGTTTAGTGGCGACAAGCTCGAGATGATTATTTCCCCATCTCCCTCCAACCTCGCCCCAAGAAGTTCGGCGATATCAGCCAGTCTGAATTGCTTGGCTTGCGGCAAGGCCCCTCTCCTTTGGTATAACGCTCTATACTCAAAAAGAATTCGCGAGTCGGCGTGTTTGAAGCGGTCGCGAGCCTCTAGTTAGCTGCCGCGCTGTTCTGATTTAACTTCGCCGTCACCTTTGCGGTGATATCGAGCACCGGCGCGAAATAGGGAGCACTGTCAACGTTAAGGATCAGGTCATAGCCACCCTCTGCAACAACATCAGAAACGGCCTGTGCAAGAGTCCCTTGCATGCTTTGTAAAAACTGCTGATTCTTTTCTTGCAACGCCTTTTGGACACGTTCCTGAATGAGTTGGAGCTGCACCTGAAGATCTTGCGCATTCGAATTCATCCGGCGAATTTCTTCCTGCGTCATTACTGATTCATCTTGCTGGAACTTCTCACTGAGGGCAGCCAGTTGATCGGATAGCTCCTGCGCTCGGGCTTCATCCGCACTAAACTCTTGCTCTAATTCTTCCTGCACTATTCGCGCCGCGTCAGAGTTAAACAACGCTTGCAATGCATTGAGGACACCTATTTTGGTGTCCTGTGCGAAAGCCCCCTGTGATGCAGTGACCAAGCACAATGCAGCAATTAAAGTCTTCAATGTTTTCACTTATGTTCTCCAATTCTAACTAATCTTTTTTAAGCGAGATGGTAAAAGCACCTCTGCTCGGTTGATGGTTTATCGGCGATATCCCCGATGTCTAAAATTCTTTTCTTAAAAACCTTGGCCTACTGTAAAGTCGAACGTCCTCGTATCATCCCCCTCTTTTCCGAACGGCTGAGCAAGATAGAAGGTTAACGGCCCAAAGGGCGACAGATACGTCACACTAACGCCTACAGAGTAGCGAATCTCAGCTAGATCAAAATCCGAACAGTTTTTCAATAATTGCCGCCTCTCGGAGCAACTAGAGGAGAAAACGTTACCGGCATCGATGAAAAAAGCTGACCGCACCCGACTCCTGTCCTCTACGAAGGGAAGTGGGAACAGAAGTTCCAATGTCGCTGTTGCCAATATGTTACCACCAAAGCTATCGAAATCCCTATCCAGAAAGAAATTTTCAACCGCGAGCGCTATCTCTGGATTACCATTCTCATCGAAAAGCTGGTTACCGTTAGCATCAAACACTGGCGAAGTCGTGTAGCCAAATTCATTGCTAAGACCTGCAGCAGAGCCATCTTCTCTTTTGATAATATTACCGTCATCGTCCTTCAATAAGCTGATGCCGCCCTGGGTTAAATATCTTGCGCCCGGCGTGCTTTCTGGACCTAGACTATTCTCTTCGAATCCGCGCAAAACACCTGCGGCACTCAAACCCCCTGCAAAGAAGTTATTGAAGAAAGGAAGCTCATCGGTTTCACCATAGCCAATCCCATAACCAAGGTTTGTTCGCAGCGAGACAACCCATTCTCGATTTTGCGAGACAGGCCAATAGAACTGGCCGTTATAATTAATTCGCGCGTACTCGAGATCCGATCCTGGGAGCGTGACTTCGACCCCTAAGCTATGCAGAAAACCGGCGTTGGGGAGCTGACCGCGATTCAGCGTATTGCGAAAGTAATTGCCGGTGATAGTAAAGTTATCGAACGTATCACCAAACTTGTCGACAAACCCCTTCTCTGTAGGGCTGCGTAGTTGCTGCGGAGTCAAGTCTGCCACGTTTCCAAGAACAGAATCGACGACAGGTCCATCGAATGCATTACCGTTGGCAGGCGTGATGATGTATTTGTCTATCCCTTGGTAAAGCGTCGGGCTTGCCATAATTTCTTGCACTGAGCCTACGCCAGCACTCAGCTCGGTGTGAGTGAAGCCTAGATCAAAGCCAAGCATTTCGATTTCACTCAGCGGGTAGCTAAAACTTGCCGAGCCGCCATACGAGCTCGTATTAAACGCGGACACGTTAAACGGCGACTCCAATTTTTGTGCGAAAACATTAAATCCGCGACTCACACCATCGGGCGTAAAATAGGGATCAACGTATTGGAAGTTAAGTCCTTGCTGAAAGCGGCTTTTATTGACTCCGACTCCAATAGTCCGCCCTGTTCCCAGAAAGTTTTGCGCCTGAAGGCTCGAACTGATGAAAAAGTTACCGCCTCCCCCTGTGCCCACTTGAAAACTTACCGCGCCGAAATTCTGTTCGACAACCTCGTAGTTAACATCGATCTGATCTTCGACCCCAGCCACCTCTGTGGTGTCAACCTCGACTGTTTCGAAATAACCGAGCCGCTCCAGACGAACTTTAGACTGCTCTATTTGTAGACTCGACGCGGGCGCGCTCTCAAGTTGGCGCATCTCGCGCCTCAGCACATCGTCGGCTGTGGATACATTGCCGGCAAAGCTGATTCGATTTACGTAGGTACGATTGCCGGGTTCGATGAAGAAAGTGACGTCTACCGTTTGTTCATCATCGTTGACCTCCGGCACGCCGGTGGCTTCGGCAAAGGCATAACCGAGATTACCCAGAAATTGCACCATGATCTCTTCAGTGCCGGTCACCAACCCCTGCGAATAGATCTGCCCAGAGCGGACAAACAACGCCGCGCGCAACAAGTCTTCAGCGTCGACCAGATCACCAGCGAGTTCCACATTGCGAACCGTGTACTGCTTGCCCTCGGAAATGTTAATTGTGATATAGACTTCTTTTCGATCCGGTGTAATCGCAATAGGCGTAGAATCTATACTAAATTCAACAAAGCCATTATCAAGGTAAAAAGACTCTAGTCGCTCAAGATCTCCCGACAATTGCTCCCGAGAATACCGATCCCTACGACTCATAATTAAATAGAACGGCTTCGTGCCAAGCTCAAAAAGACGCAATAAATCTTCTTCGGCATAGGAGTCATTGCCTACGATATTTATATGCCGGATACGCGACTCTTCGCCCTCATTGATATCCAACTTGATACTCACCCGATTACGGGGAAGCTCTTCGACTTCAATTTCGACAGCGGCGCCGTAGCGGCCTCGTGAAGAGTAGACATCTTGTATGCCCTGTCGAATAACCTCTAAGGCGGCGCGCGTAAAAATTTGGCCCTCTGCGATATCTGCCGAGGCCATATTCTCAATAATGTCCTCTGTTTTAAGTACGCTGTTTCCCTCAATGGTAATCTCGGCAACCGAGGGGCGCTCCAACACAGTCACAACGAGGATATTGCCCTCGCGAGACACTTCGATCTCATCGAAATATTCTGATCGAGAGAGTTCACGAATTATTTGAGCAGAGGTCAATGCATTAACCTCATCGCCGATGCCGACCGGCAATAAATTGTAGATAATCCCGGGCGAAATACGCTGGTAGCCATCGACAATGATGTCGGCAACTATGAAATTTTGCGCGTGGAGCGGGCTTGCGAAGCCAAAGGCTAACAGGAAACAACAGAGCAGTTTCTTCATGCGTAATGCTTTCTCGGATTATTCATTTGAGGAGCGTCTATACACTCCCGCAGGCCACAATATAATTTGTAGCAGTGCAATTATGTTCTAAGCCGCGTCAACTCGACTTTAGGTAAGGGAGCCCCGCTCCCTAAAGCAAACGGGCTACATCGTTATAAACGGCCAACATCATGATGCCCGAGATCAGTAATAGTCCTATCTGCAACCCGAAAGACTGCACCTTCTCCGGCACAGGTCGACGAGTGACGATCTCGATCAGATTGTACAAAATGTGCCCCCCATCTAAGATAGGGATAGGCATTAGATTCATAACGCCCAGCGAAATACTGAGAAGCGCTAAGAACCCAAGGTAGACGTTTAGACCATAGGAAGCAGTCTCTCCCGCAACCTGAGCGATCGTAATTGGCCCATTAATATTCTTAACTGATATCAGGCCAACAATCATTTTCTTGATCGAAACAAGAACAAACACCGATTTTTCATAAGTTTCGGTGATGGCCGGTACTATTGCCGAGAGCACATTGTACTTTACTTCGCGCCGCATCTCTCGCGGAACGAGTTCATCGTAGTCCACTTGCTGTACATAAGCGCCGATAATGCCAATTCGGCTTCCATCAGGAAGCTCGGAAAGTGCTGGGGTAACGCGTAACTCGATTAATTGATTTTCCCGTTCGACCTCGACTTCTAGCTCGAGTTCCGGACTCGCTCTGATTATTTCGACCCATTGAGTCCAGCCATCAATCCTCTGTCCAGTCACACGCACTATTCTGTCGCCAGCCAGAAGACCCGCTTGATCACCCGCCTCGCCTTCAACGAGCTTATCTATGACCGCAGGGATATCGATTTGTGTGATGCCCAGAGTCTTGAGTGGCCGCGGATCGGTCGAGTCAGCCATGAAGCTGAGTATAGGCACATTGACATCGCGCGCGGCTTCAGACTCCGGCCCTCTCACCGAAAAGGTAACGCTGCCGCTTTCTCCCATTCGGCCAACCAGTTGCAGAGCAACCTGTTGCCAGATCAGCGTTGGTTCACCATCTATCGCGATAATCTCGTCACCGGGCACGAGACCCGCGCGCTCTGCCACTGAGCCCTCGGTTACCGAGCTTATGACAGGCGCAACACCCGATGTGCCAAAAGCGATATTGATAATCCAAAAAATCACTATGGCGAGTAAGAAGTTGGCAGCCGGGCCGGCAGCAGAGATTGCCATGCGTTGCCACACGCTCTTCGACGCAAAGGACTTTTCTTGTTCCTCTGCTGGAACCGCCTCAGCATCCGCCACCGAAGTATCTTCCTGCCCGAGCATACGGACATAGCCACCGAGTGGAATCGGGGCGATGACGTATTCGACACCGTCTTTTCCAACCCACGTTTTGACGGCCTTGCCAAACCCGATAGAGAATTTAAGCACTTTGACGCCGCAGCGCCTTGCCACCCAAAAATGGCCGAACTCGTGCACTGTGACTAATATGCCGAGCGTGACCAGCAGTGCCAGTACGCTGGTAGTGATTTCGATTAAATTCTCGATCATTACTGCCTCTTCTGACGCGCGCGCCAGTCGCGTTCGGTTAAATTAACCATTATTTATCAGTGAATTAGCGAGCGATCTTGCCCGCGAATCTGCCTCAATGATGATAGCGAGACTCACCGCGGGTTCACAAGGTATTTGTGCCATGACATCGGCATTGATCTCGGCGATTCGGTTGAAGCTTAGACGCCCGGCCAAAAACGCGCTGACGGATTCTTCATTGGCTGCATTTAACAATGCCGGCGCAGTGCCACGCACTCGTGCGGCTTCCATCCCTAGTGACAAACAGCGAAACCGCACGAGATCGGGTTCGCGAAATTCCAATGTTTTCGCAGCCGCAAGGTTTAACCTCGGCGCCTCGGTGGTGATGCGCTGCGGCCACGCAATGCAGTGTGCAATGGGGACGCGCATATCAGGGCTTGCCATTTGCGCGAGCACGGAACCGTCGCTGTAGTGCACCATAGAATGAATAATCGACTGCGGATGAATAATTACCTCTACTTGGTCAGCCGAAAGGCCAAAGAGAAAACAAGCCTCGATGAACTCCAGGCCTTTATTCATCATTGTTGCCGAGTCTACCGAGATTTTACTCCCCATAGACCACACCGGATGGGCGCATGCCTGCGCTGGCGTGATGACCGCGAATTGGTCAAGCGGCGTATCGAGAAAGGGTCCGCCGGACGCTGTAAGAACAATTTTATCGACAAATTTTACCTGTGAGGCACCAATACCCTCTGCGACGGTAGGCAGACACTGGAAGATCGCATTGTGTTCGCTATCGATGGGCAAGAGAGTGGAACCGTTTTGACGAGCGGCATCCATTAAGATGTCCCCGGTCATCACAAGCGCTTCTTTATTTGCGAGAAGGAGCCGTTTACCAGACTTCGCCGCAGCCAGCGTAGGTGCAAGCCCCGCCGCACCGACGATCGCCGCCATGACCATATCGACTTGCGAATCGGAAGCAACCTCCTCAAGCGCCTCACGGCCAACCAAAACCTTTGTCTCACAGCCGGCTGAGCGCAGCGCCTCTGCGAGCGTGTTCGCGCTCTGGGAGTCCACTAACACAGCATAGCGCGGCGTAAATTCTAGGCATTGGCTGAGCAGCGTCGTTACATTGGACTTTGCTGTTAAAGCAAAAATCGAGAGATTTTCTATGTGGCGTGCGACTGCGAGCGTGCTTTCGCCGATCGAGCCCGTGGAGCCAAGTATCGTAATCGATGCGTCGCGATCGAGGGTATTGAGCAGCATCTCAAACACCTCCAAGCAAAAGGATAAGGAAGGCGACACAAATCGGTGTGGCGGCCATTAATCCGTCGATTCGATCGAGTAAACCGCCGTGACCCGGGAGAATCGACCCGCTGTCTTTGAGCTCTCTATTGCGCTTGAGCATGCTCTCTGCAAGATCACCAACGACACTAAAAAAAGCAACGATAAGCGCGAGCGCTGCGAATATCGCATAGTCAATCAGCGAAAAAGGTTGTACATAGTTGTTTAGCAGTATGGCAAAAACAATCGAAACGGCAACGTTAAGCGTGACTCCGCCCCAAACGCCTTCCCATGTCTTATTGGGGCTTAACGCCGGCGCTAATTTACGTTTGCCAAAAAGCTTACCCGTGAAGAAGGCTCCAACATCAACCGCCGCAACCATTATGATCAGCATGATCACCAGTGCACCGTTTGGTAATAACGCTTTCAATGACACCAGCCCCACCCATGTGCAGAGCAGCGAAAGCATGCCCATCACTGAGATTCGCGATTTGTCATTCCATGCGTCGGTCGACCGAGGGAAAGAGGCTATTGCAGCAAACATCAACACCCAAAATAAGGCACCCAGAAGCGAAAAGCCAAGAGCAAAACTTGCGTCATAGCCCGGAGCGCCGCCTACCCCGAGGGCAAACCAAAGTGGCGCAATCGACAATGCCAGCGTCCCGACAAAGGCGAGACGAGACTTACTTCCCAGCGAAGCGAAGGCAGCCCACTCCCAGGCACCGATTAATACCAAGGCGGCGGTTATTGCAGCAAATTGCTCCAAATCCAGAATGGTAGTCATCGCAATTAACCCGACTAGCAAGATGAGTGCTGTAGCTATGCGCTGCTTAAGCATCGGCTAGCACCTTATTATTCTCAGGCTGCTCGCAACTGTCGTGCTCGCAGGAGCTTTGCCCACCGAATCGTCGCTGTCGGCGCGCGTAATCATCAAGGGCAAGTTGAAGCTCAGTCTTGTTAAAGTCTGGCCAATAGGTGTCGCAGAAATAAAGCTCGGTATAGGCTAATTGCCAAAGCAAAAAATTACTCAGCCTCCGCTCTCCACCAGTTCTTATGCAAAGATCTGGATCTGGCGCCTCCGCAAGGCTGGTATAGCGATGCAGGGTCTCAGGGGTAATGGCACCTGCTATCTCGGATCCAGGTGGTAATTTAGCAACGAGTGACGAGACTGCCTGCGAGATATCCCAGCGGCCTCCGTAGTCCACCGCGACGAAAACCGTCGTCTTTCGATTAGCTTCGGTGCGTCTTTCAACTTCATACATGCCTTTCTGAAGCGCTGATGAAAAGCTCGAGCGGTTGCCGACAAACCGCACGCGGACGCCCATAGCATGGAGCTGTGTTATTTCATCGCGCCTCAGTACCGTCAGAAAAAGCGCCATGAGGGCACGTACCTCAGACTGCGGTCGAAGCCAATTCTCGCTGCTGAACGCGAAGAGAGTTAGGTAGGGAATACTTAGGTCGACACACGCGGCCACTATCTCACGCGCCACCTCAGCGCCTCGGCTGTGGCCCTCTTGTGGCTTTAGTTGTCGCGACTTCGCCCAGCGATTATTGCCATCCATGATGATGGCGACATGCCGTGGCAGATCACCGGTGGCTTGAGAGGATGCTGTGGTCATAACGTTGTCGTTAAGCTAAATCGGGAGATACAGTTGGACAACAGTATACCCACTTTAGCTCCCAACCGAGCAGTTTGACCGAGAATTAGCACGACGCGTATCAAATCGATAGCAGATCGGCTTCTTTCACTTGATAAGCCGCTTCGATGGCAGCTATCGTTTTGTCCGTTAGCTTTTGAACAAGGTCCTCCGCACGACGCTGCTCGTCTTCGCTTATCTCTTTCTCTTTCTCGAGGTCTTTGAAGTCTGAATTGGCATCACGACGAATGTTTCGAACGGCGATACGCGCATTCTCGGCCTCGTTTTTAGCCTGTTTAGTGTACTCGCGCCGCGTCTCTTCTGTCAGAGTGGGCATAGGCACTCGGATGGTGTCCCCGTTGTTCGACGGATTGAGGCCCAGGTCGGATTTCATAATCGCTCTTTCAATGTCTGAGATAAGCGGCTTTTCCCAAGGCGACACGATGAGCGTGCGTCCCTCTTCTACATTTACATTTGCGAGCTGATTCAGCGGTGTATCAGACCCATAGTAGGGAACCATGACTGAGTCGAGAATGCTGGGATGGGCTCGCCCGGTTCGGATTCGTTTGAAGGCCTCGTCCAGTGCCGCTAGGCTCTTTTGCATGCGTTCGTCTGCGTCAGCAATAATTTCATCGATCATAATTTTGTCCGTTAATTGCGTTCTTTTATGATTCTGAATTCTAGTTGATCAGCGTACCGTCTGCATCACCTAACACGTTGGCGAGGAGCGCACCAGGGCGGTTCATATTAAACACCTTGATTGGCACGCCGTGGTCTCTGCTTAGTAGGATGGCAGTCATGTCCATCACGCCGAGCTTCTTCTCAATAACTTCGTCGAAGGTTAGGTGATCATACTTTACAGCGGACGGGTCTTTCTCAGGATCCGCCGAGTAAACACCGTCGACCTTCGTCGCCTTTAGGATTAGGTCTGCGTCTATCTCTATGCCTCGCAGGCATGCGGCAGAATCCGTCGTAAAGAAAGGGTTTCCCGTACCAGCCGAGAAAATAACCACATCAGAGGCATTGAGGTGTCTAATCGCAGTGCGGCGATCGTAGTGTTCAACTACGCCGCTCATCGGAATAGCAGACATCACGCGAGTCGGAATACTTGCCCTTTCTAGTGCGTCACGCATTGCTAGCGCATTCATAACTGTCGCAAGCATCCCCATGTGATCGCCAGTTACGCGCTCCATCCCCGCAGAGTGGAGCGCAGCACCGCGAAAAAGATTGCCGCCACCAATAACCATGCCGATCTGCACACCCAGGCCTACCAGCTGCCCGACTTCGACGGCCATCCTGTCTAACACTTTGGGATCAATACCGAATTCGGCATCACCGGTGAGCGCCTCGCCACTTAGCTTCAGGAGTATGCGGTTATACTTTCGTTCGTGCTTTGGCATGACGTGCTCCTGAGTAAGTGACGATTATTCTCTGTTATTTTGACCCTGCGACTTGCGCTGCAACCTCGGCAGCAAAATCGACCTCTTCTTTTTCGATACCTTCGCCTACTTCAAAGCGAACAAAGTCAACGACGTCCGCGCCGGCTGCTTTCAGTAGGTCCGAAATAGTAGTTTCTGGGTCTTTAACAAATTGCTGCTCTAACAAGCTGATCTCAGCAACAAATTTCTTCAGTCGGCCACTAATCATCTTTTCGATGATCTCTTCTGGCTTGCCACTTTCGCGAGCCTGCGCCGAATAAATTTCAGATTCTTTAGCTAGCGTTTCTTCCGGAACGTCTTCGGCTCGGACAACCATCGGATTGACCGCCGCAATGTGCATAGCGATGTCTTTAGCTAATGCTTCGTCGCCACCGCGCAGCGAGATTAGCACCGCGATGCGGTTGTTGCTGTGCACGTAGCTTTCAACAATTCCTTCGTTTGCATCAGCGAACTGAAGACGCCCGACGCGGCGGATGTTGATGTTCTCACCAATTTTTTGCACAAGCTTTTCGCGCTGATCTTCGAGTCCGGAAGCGAGAATAGCAGGAACGTCAGCCTCTTTATGCGCAAATGCAGCTTCAATGGCATCGTTGGCGAAAGCGAGGAAATTCTCGTCGCGTGCAACGAAGTCTGTCTCGCTGTTTACTTCGAGAATGACGCCGTAATTACCATCTGCGGCGACCTTCGTTGCGACGATACCATCTGCAGCAACACGACTCGCTTTCTTTGCCGCTTTCATTCCGCTCGCTTTACGCAGGTCGTCAATCGCTTTTTCGATATCGCCATCCGCTTCAGAAAGCGCTTTCTTACAATCCATCATGCCAAGACCCGTGCGCTCGCGCAGATCTTTTACCATTGCCGCAGTTATATTAGCCATGAGCTTTGCCTCTACTTTAATAGGTGCGAACCGGCGATGCGCCGACTCTAAAGAAGTTGTCGTGGACTATTCGACGGTCGCTTTCGCCAGGAATGTCCTTCGGTATATTTTTTAAAAAAAGCGATCCAACGCGATCGCCTTAGAAAAAGGGGGCTATTTGCCCCCTTATCCTTGCTACTCTAGATCAGGACGACTTTCAGTAATCGCCTCGATCAATTAGCTTGCAGCAGGCGTCTCTTCCGCTAAGGGTGCAGGCGCTTCCTCAGCAGCTGGCGCTTCTTCAGAGGCAGCAGGTACCGCCTCTGTCTCAGCTACTGGCGCTGCGACGATCTCTTCATCGATTTCGACGAATTCGCTGTTCGACGCTGCGCCACCGTTGCGCTTCTTACCTGCGATGCAAGCGTCGGCAACAGCCGTTGCGTAAAGCTGAATAGCGCGCAAGGCGTCATCGTTTCCTGGAATGACGATATCGATACCATCTGGGTTGCTGTTCGTGTCAACAACGCCTATTACAGGGATGCGAAGGTTATTTGCTTCAGTTACTGCAATGCGCTCGTGCTCAACATCTATCACGAAAAGTGCATCAGGCAAACCGCCCATGTCTTTAATACCGCCGATGCTGCGGATCAGCTTCTCTTTCGCACGCGTGCGCATTAGCGCTTCTTTCTTGGTTAGGCGAGAGAAAGTGCCGTCGGCTTCTTGAGTCTCAAGGTCTTTCAAACGCTTGATCGAACCGCGGATAGTCTTGTAATTCGTCAGCATTCCACCGAGCCAGCGATGATTGACGAATGGCATGCCCGCACGCTCCGCTTCTTGGCCTACGATTTTAGAAGCCGCACGCTTGGTTCCGACGAAGAGGATTTTGCGATTCTTCTCAGCGAGATTGCTGATTTCTTCGAGCGCCTTGTTCATTGCAGGAACGGTGTGCTCGAGGTTGATAATGTGGATTTTATTGCGCGCGCCGAAGATGAACTTGTCCATCTTTGGATTCCAGTAGCGGCTTTGGTGGCCGAAATGGACGCCTGCGCGAAGCATATCTTTCATTGATACTGACATAAGTTTCCTTTGTAACGGGTTAGGCCTCCACATATCCCATCGATCAACCGCACATTCCTCTCGAGTCGAGTGATCCACCCGACGCGCGCGTTTTCAGTGAAAACCCACAAAGAGCTGTGCGGCACCCAGATCAGACGTGACGATAAGTGTGCGACATTAGTTATTGATATTTATGCTATTTATAAATTAAAAATGGCAGTGTATTAACGACGCGTCGCTTTTACGTTTGCCACCGATCCATAAAACGCCGCGCTTTATACCATAAAGCCATTCTCGATTAAAGATTTAACCCTGTTTTCACCCAACTGCGCCCTGCCCGAGGGTCGTATTGAGACCCATCGTGCATTACAATCTCGCTCTCAAATAAGGCCTTAGCAACACTCTTCGACTCATCACAAAGTAGAAAAGCATGACAGTTCAGATCAAGACAGCAGATGAAATAGCCAAAATGCGCATTGCAGGCAAACTCGCCGCCGAAGTACTCGAAATGATTGAACCATTCGTGGTTCCAGGCGTAAGTACTGGAGAGCTCGATCGCCTCTGTCATCAGCACATTGTTGAGGTGCAAAAAGCGATACCCGCACCCCTCAACTATAATGGCTTCCCAAAATCAGTCTGCACCTCGGTGAATCATGTCGTCTGTCACGGAATTCCTAGCGACGAAAAAATCCTGAAGGCGGGCGACATCATAAATATCGATGTAACCGTGATCAAAGACGGTTACCACGGCGACACGAGCAAAATGTTTTGTGTCGGTGAGGTCCCCGAACACGCCCAGCGACTCATTCGCGTGACGCAAGAAGCCATGTACAAGGGCATCGAAATTGTGCGCCCTGGTACCACGCTAGGGGATATAGGCGCCATTATTCAAGCGCATGGCGAAGGCAATAACTATTCAGTGGTGCGCGAATACTGCGGTCATGGCATTGGGCGTGTCTTTCACGAAGAGCCGCAGGTCTTGCACTACGGCCGCGCTGGAACGGGGCTTATCCTCGAAGAGGGAATGACCTTCACGATCGAACCGATGTTCAATGCAGGCATGCGCCACACGAAACTCTCCCGCGCAGACGGCTGGACCGTCACCACAAAGGACCGACGCTTGTCTGCTCAGTGGGAGCATACGCTGACGGTCACTGCAACTGGATTTGAGGTGTTTACTCTTCGCAGCGATGACACGCTATGAGTATCGCAGCGCCGCTCGACGTTGACTCAGTTGCATTAAGCCGTCCAGATGCGGACACGAGCCTCCTCGACGTGGCCGCTGTACGCGCTGAACTGAGTCAGCACACCTCTCCGGTTTTACCCTTAAAGAACGCCCTAAGCGCGGCGAGCGCACTCTTGGATCAACGATTCCGAGACAATGCGGAAATCGAAGCTATCGTGCGCGGGCGCGCATGGGCTGTCGATCAAATACTTATGCTCGCATGGGAGCAGCAGACGTGGCCCGCAATCGAGCTTTCACTTGTTGCCGTGGGAGGTTACGGTCGAGGAGAACTCGCGCCGCATTCCGATATTGATATCCTCCTGCTTACCCGCAAGACGCCTGACAAGAAATTAACGGCCGCCGTAAGCAGTTTCCTTACACTACTTTGGGACATCGGATTAGAAATTGGGCAGAGCGTGCGTTCGATTAAACAATGCGTCCAAGAGGCCAGCAACGACATAACCGTCGCTACAGCCTTGATGGAGTCGCGCACGCTGGTGGGACCCGAAGCTCTGCAAGCCGAGATGTATAGTGCCACAACCTCGAAACGAGTCTGGCCAATCAAGAAGTTTATGCGTGCCAAATGGGATGAACAGCTGGCAAGGCATGAGAAATATCACGATATAGATTATGCCTTGCAGCCAAATGTAAAGACTTCTCCAGGCGGGCTTCGTGATATCCAAACGATCGCTTGGGTTGCTAAGCGTCACTTCAATGCGTCCTCTTTTAGCGATCTTGTCGAACTCGGCTTTCTAAGCAAGATGGAACAATCACTGATCGACAAGGGGCAAAGCTTCCTTTGGCGTGTCCGCTATGGACTCCACCTGCTCGAAGGTAGACGAGAGGACAGGCTTCTCTTCGATAAGCAGCGGGAATTGGCAAAGATCTTCGGCTATGAAGACGATGAATTGAGTCTTGGCGTTGAAAAACTCATGCAGCGCTACTACCGCACCGTAGGGACACTGCGCGGCCTCAACGATTTACTGCTTCAGCATTTCGATGAGGTGATATTGCGCTTGGGAGAACGCGAACGCATCACCCCATTAAACAACAGATTTCAAATTCGCAACGACTACTTGGAAGTGATTGACGAGAAGGTTTTCACACGCGCTCCCTTCGCGCTAATCGAAGTCTTTGTGCTCTGTGCCCAGAACCCCCAAATTGAAGGTGTGCGTGCATCGACTATTCGCCTCATCAGAGACAATCGCCACTTAATCGACGACGAATTTCGTGCAGATATCCGCTGTGTCACTCTTTTTATGGAGCTGCTGCGCTCACCGAACAAGGTGACGTTTCAACTTCGGCGCATGGCACGCTACGGCATCCTCGGGCGCTACCTACCCGAGTTTGGAAAAATCATGGGCAAGATGCAGCATGACCTCTTTCACATCTATACGGTCGACGCGCACACGCTGCAGGTTGTCGAGAACATGCGCCGACTTTGGCTACCCGAAACCGCGCACGAATTCCCGCTGGTATCCAATGTCGTAAAGAATCTACCGAAGATCGAGCTTCTCTACATCGCCGGTCTTTACCATGATATTGCTAAAGGTCGTGGCGGCGACCATTCCAAGCTGGGGATGATTGACGCAGTCGATTTTTGCAAGCGGCATCATCTAAGTAGCTGGGATGCAAAACTCGTTTCATGGCTCGTCGACAAGCACTTACTGATGTCGATGACTGCTCAGCGCAAGGATATTTCTGACCCCGAGGTTATTCATGAATTCGCTTCAATCATGGGTGACAAACTCCATCTTGATTATCTCTACTCGATGACCGTTGCAGATATTCGTGCGACTAATCCGGAATTATGGAACAGCTGGCGCGCCTCGCTCATGTCCCAGCTTTATCTAAACACAAAGCAAGCGCTTCGCTCTGGACTTGAAAACCCTCAGAATCGCGAAGAACGAATCAATGACAAGAAAGACTCTGCCAGCAAAGCCCTCCTTCAGCGCGGAGTAGACACGCAACAGATCGAGTCAATTTGGGCTAATCTGGACGATGAGTATTTCGTTCGTGAATCTGCGGTGAATATAGCCTGGCATTCAGAGCTCATCGCAAACAGCCAAGGTAAGGGGCCAATAATCGCACTGCAGGAGCTCACGCGAATCGACGGTGAAGGCGCAACCCAAGTTTTCATATACACGAAAGACGGCGATTTCCTTTTCGCCAATACAACAGCAACGCTGGAGCGGCTACGCCTCAACGTCCAAGGCGCGCGCATCTTCACTTCAACGCACGGTTACTGCCTCGATACCTTCACAGTTCTTGAAGAGTCTGGACGCCCTGTTGGAGATAACCTCGCGCGTATCGAAGAAATAAAATCGGCGCTGATCTTGAGTTTTGCGGACAAACATCAGGCTGCACGCGCACCACAGTATAGACAGACCCGAAAGGACAGATATTTCGCCAGTAAGGTTATCGTGCGTCTACTCAATCAGCCTGGGCGCCTGTATTCCACCCTCGAAATCAACTGCCCGGATCACCCCGGTATTCTTGCCGCCGTAGGTAAATTATTCGTTGAAGAATCGATCAATATAAAAGATGCACGAATAACCACGCTCGGCGAAAGAGTCGAAGACCTGTTTTACATAACTAACAGAGCCAACGAACCTATAACCGACCAATCCGAAATTGAGAACTTGATCGCCAGTGCTCAAGAAACCCTCGAAAAAAGACTCGCGAGTTAAGCTGGTCAAAGCATTAAGACCGATCGAAAAAAGGACACTAAGAACATGCTCACGGTATACGGTATTGCAAACTGCGATACCATAAAGAAGACAAAGAAGTGGCTTGAGTTAAACAACCATAAGTTTACGTTTCATGATTACAAAAAACTGGGCTGCGATGCGACTCTCGCGGCGAAACTGGTCAAGACATTTCCCATAGATCAACTAATTAACAAACGCGGCACAACCTGGCGCAAGCTTTCGGCAGAAGAACAGCAAAACCTCGACGCCCAAAGCGCCCTCGCGCTCATTCAGCGCGAAACGTCTATTATCAAGCGACCGATAATACACAGTGGCGACCGATGGCTGATTGGCTACGACGAGGCCGCCTTAGCGTCTCTCAACAACCAGTAACGAAATTTGGAGTTAGCAAGATGCCAGCAATACACAGCTACGGTTTTGGCCTCGCCACTGAAAATAGCGCAGGGGAAGTTATAGAAGTTTACTATGCTCACTTTGGTCTCGATGCTGGGGCGGAATTTGCGTCTGAGGTGCTAACTTGCTGCGGACTCGAGCCTGGCCAATGCGGCTATGTCAAACTGGACGGATCTCTCCGAGAGCGCCTACGGACGCATCTTGGCGCTTTGGCGAACAGCGAAAAAACGCTTGTGCTGTGCGTACTCGGTGCCGATATGCCCCCAGCATCCGTCGCCGAGGCCTTTTTAAAACTGCATCTTCTCTCTGCTCGCCTCGTTAAGCCTCATGAACTGAATCTCAATGGAATGTTTGGCGTATTGCATAACCTCGCATGGACGAATGAGGGTCCTATCGATCTTGACGAACTGCATGATAGACAGCTAGCGGCGCGGCTGCAGGGGCGCCAGCTTAGCGTCACGTCGGTAGATAAATTTCCTAAGATGAGCGATTACATTGTGCCGTCTGGCGTTCGCATAGCCGATACCGCCCGCGTGCGCCTCGGCGCCTACCTCGGCGAAGGCACCACGGTAATGCATGAAGGATTCATTAATTTCAATGCAGGGACCGAGGGACCAGCAATGATCGAAGGCAGAATTTCCGCGGGCGTCATGGTTGGCGCGAACAGTGATCTTGGAGGCGGCTGCAGCACAATGGGCACGCTTTCAGGGGGTGGTAAACAGGTAATCTCAGTCGGTAAAAACTGCTTGATCGGCGCCAATGCGGGAATCGGTATACCTCTCGCAAACGGCTGTGTGATTGAAGCCGGTCTCTATGTGACAGCCGGCACCAAAGTACAGCTTCTAAACACGCAAGGCGAACTGCAGCGCAACTGCAAAGCTCTGGACCTCGTCGGCGTTGAAGGTTTACTTTTCCGTCGCAATTCGCTTAGCGGCGCCGTCGAATGCCTACCGCTGCAAAGTGAAGTGGAGCTCAACGAAGAACTGCATGCGCACAATTAATTACTTTTGAGTCGATAGGGATCTACTAGTCAATGAGCGCCTCACCTACCATTAAACTCGCGCAGCAACTAATTAAGCGCCCTTCAGTTACACCCGCAGATGAAGGCTGTCAGCAGTTAATGGCAGAACGCTTAGAAGCACTCGGCTTTGCCTGTGAAAACCTGCGCTTCGAAAATGTCGATAATCTTTGGGCTGTGCGCGGAGAATCCGGCCCCCTATTAGTCTTCGCAGGACACACTGATGTAGTTCCCTCCGGCGACAGCAAGAACTGGGATCACGATCCCTACTCTGCGCTTGTGGAAGATGGAATGCTCCACGGCCGAGGCGCTGCAGATATGAAAGGCAGCCTTGCAGCGATGATTACAGCGTGTGAATCCGCAGTGGCAACGGGCCATCCCTCGCTAGATACTCTCCGGCTAGGATTTCTCATTACGAGTGACGAAGAAGGTATTGCTGTTAACGGCACACGCCGCGTCATCGATACATTACGAGAACGAGGTGAACAGATTGATTTCTGCATTGTCGGCGAGCCAAGCAGCACCACGGCGGTTGGGGACACGATAAGAATCGGACGCAGAGGCTCACTTAGCGCAGCACTGACTATTTTTGGCAAGCAGGGGCACGTTGCCTACCCCCATCTCGCAGACAATCCGATTCACCGCGCGATGCCGATGCTCGCCCAGCTGTCAGCGGTAACCTGGGACTCGGGAAACGACGCCTTCCCGCCAACGACTCTGCAAATTTCAAACATTGCAGGCGGCACTGGTGCCAATAATGTGATCCCTGGCTCATGTAAAATAGAGTTCAACTTCCGCTTCTCAACAGAAAGCACTCATGAGGGATTAATAGCAAAAACAACCGAACTACTCGAGGCTCACGACCTCGATTACAAAATCGATTGGCATTTATCCGGCGAACCGTTCCTGACTAGACCGGGACTGCTTCGCAACGCCGTGGCAGCAAGCATTGAAGAAATAACCGGCTTAAAGACGGAACAGTCTACGGCCGGTGGGACTTCCGATGGTCGCTTCATCGCACCGACGGGTGCTGAAGTAGTTGAGCTGGGACCCTGTAATGCAACGATACATCAGGTAAACGAGCGCATCAGCACGGCAGACCTTGATACGCTGGCGTTAATCTACGAACGTCTAATCGAGCGAATAGCAGTGGGTGTTAACGCTTAAGGCTTTGGGGTTAGGTAGACATCGAAGCGGCTGCTAGTGCCTTTATACTGAATATCAGGTGCTCGATTGCCCAATGTTGGCGCAGATTTGCTGCGCTTGACGACAACACGTCTGCACGCAATTGCGCAGGCATGACTCCAAAGTGCCTCGGCATCGTTTGCGGCGCCAAGCAGTTCCTGCAGCGCAAACATGTCTTTTTTTACCCTTGCACTCTTCTTGGACTCTGGGAACATGGGATCGAGATAGACTACATCGACACTCCCTACCCCACTAAACGTGTCACTATTAAGTTCAACGAAGTCGCGATTGATAAGCGCTAGCCGCCGGCATGCATCGACGACCGCCGACTGTTGTGAGGCCAGCCCTCTCATGAGCCCATCCTTGAGAAGCGCGAACACTAATGGGTCTCGCTCCAGCATGGTGACATCGCAGCCCTGACTCGCCAATAAATAGGCATCTTTGCCAAACCCAGCTGTTGCGTCTAATACGCTTGGCCTAAAAGACCCTTTTACACCAACTGCCTTACTCAGACCCTGTTGCCTCACTGCACTTGATACCCGGTAATTGAGTGCTGGGGCCGTAAAATCAACCGCTACCGCGCTTGAATCAGCGGCACCAACGCGTTTAAGGCTCAACTTTTCCTCCACGCTAACTAGGTGGAAGCCCTCGCTCATACTAGCCACACTATGAGAAGGATCCCGAACAGTATGCGATAGATAACAAACGGCAATACACCTACTTTCGGTAATAGGCGCATGAAATAATGAATCGTTAGGAAAGCAGTTAGCGCAGAAACTGCTGCCGCAAAACTTAGAGTTGAATAATTAACTGCAGAGGAAACCGCGCGAGTATCAAAGAGCAGTGCAAGGCCACTAGCTAATATTATCGGTATAGAAAGCAAGAAAGAGAATCGAGCTGAGTCTTCTCGACTAATTCCCAGAAATCGCGCGGCGGTCATTGTCACACCGGAGCGTGAGGTACCGGGGATAAGTGCCAGTGCCTGCGCGGCGCCAATCAAGAACGCACCCGAGACGGAAATCTGTGAGAAAGCTACTGGGCGCGCACGCTGCGCTCCGAAGCGATCTGCGAGCCATAATAAGACGGCAAAGACGATTGACGTCGTCGCCACTAATCCAAGGGAGCGCGCATTCGCTTCTATTATCGATCTGAATAAGAGTCCCGCGACACCCGCTGGAAGAGTTGCCACGGCCAATTTGAAGGCGAGGCGTGAATCTTCATTTGCAGTACGAGTTAACAACCATTCGAAAGACCCCGTGATTAAACTCAACAATTCAAGACGCAGGTATACGATGACGGCAACTAAGGTACCTAGGTGCACTGCGATATCGAGCGTCAACCCCTGATCTACCCAACCGAAAAGCGCCGCAGGCAAAAGCAAATGTCCTGAAGACGAGACTGGCAGGAATTCCGTAAGACCTTGAAGGATCGCGAGTACGGTTACTTGAAGCGTATTAATTTACGACCTCCTATTCTTGCTCGCCGGCTGCTAGTGAGCGGCATCGTTTTAGTATTCTAGCTGCTCTTTAACGTAATTGGGTTTAAGAGACGAGGCATCACCGACCAACCCTGCAGAAAGACGCCTCTCAGCAAGCTGAGCCATGACCTCGAGGTTAACGCTTGAGTTGAAGTGGGAAACACGTTCAGTGCAAGCTTCAGCGCGCAGGCGCAAGTTTTCCTCTGAGCTCCAAACCTCTCCGAGTAAAACAACTTCATTTAGTCCCTCGGGCAAAAGCAATTGATCCGGGCTAGCAACCTGCTCTTTACCCAGTAGTCGAACCCCATGCACATCGTCAGAAACGTAGACTGCAAAATAAAATTCGCCTTCTCGAGCTGGAAGCGCAACGAAAAAAGTATCAGCCTCGGTTGCCTCGACTGCCGCGAGGGCCAGAACAGCAAGGTTGGATAGCACGATACCGGGTGTGCGGTTAGCCATGGCGAGAGCCTGCGCGACGCCAACACCTATCCTCAGCCCCGTGAACGAGCCCGGACCGGCCATTACCGCGATAGCACTTAGGTCTTTAAGAGCAATATCTGCTGACTGGGTAACCTCAGCGACTAAGGGCAGCAAATTTTGCGCAGATCTGCGCTCCTCAGTACCAAATCTCTGATGGAGTACGTCTGCTGCTAGACCAACGGCGCAGCGAGAGGCGGAAGTATCGATTAGCAATATAGAGGAATGAGACATCAGTTTTTCGCCTTAATTAATAAGACCACCCATGCGGCCGTGTCGCATATTCTACACACAAAAAAGTCCCTCTTAGCATGCCAAGAGGGACTTTTATCACAAAGCTCGAAAACTAGACGCTAATTGGACTTACAGCGGCTAACAAGCTTGAGCGCAATTTTACTTGCGCTTCTTCGCTACTGCTTTTTTCTTAGCAGGCGCTTTTTTAGCCGCAGGCGCTTTTTTAGCTACTGCTTTCTTAGCGGGGGCTTTTTTCGCAGCAGCTTTCTTTTTAGCAGGTGCCTTCTTTGCTACTGCTTTCTTCTTAGCAGGCGCCTTCTTTGCTACTGCTTTCTTCTTAGCAGGTGCCTACTCTTTAGCATGCCTCTACTGCTTTCTTCTTAGCAGGTGCTTCTTTGCTGCTGCTTTCTTCTTAGCAGGTGCTTTCTTTGCTACTGCTTTCTTCTTAGCAGGCGCTTTCTTTGCTACTGCTTTCTTCTTAGCAGGTGCTTTCTTTGCTACTGCCTTCTTCTTAGCAGGTGCTTTCTTGGCAACTACTTTCTTCTTGGCAGCTGGCTTGGCCTTTGCGACTTTCTTAGGAGCTGCTTTCTTGGCTGCAGCACGCTTAGTCACCTTCTTCTTGGGCTTTTTGGCTTTCTTTGCAGATGCCTTCTTAGCAGCAGTCTTAGCTTTCAGTGCGGCTTTCTTGGCAGCGGCTTTTTCTTTCGCAGCGGCTTTCTTAGCATCAGCTTTCGCTTTAGCCGCAGCCTTTTTAGCTGCCTTAGCAGCTTTAGCGGCAGCTGCTTTAGCTTGCTTCTTCTTGAAGTTAGCCGTAAACGCTTTTACTGCCTTATCTAAGGCGGCCTGGGCTTTCTCTGCGTCTGCCACCTTCTTAGCTGCAGCCTTAGCTACCGCCTCGGCAGCCTTAACGCGAGCCTTAGCAGCGCGTGTTTTGGCATTGATCGCTGCAGCCTTTGCTGCCGCCTTCTTAGCCGCAGCTTTTGCAGCAGTTGCCGCTTTTTTGCTTACAGCAGTTTTAGCTTTAGCAGCAGCCTTTGTTGCCACCGCAGCCTTCTTGCTTGATGCAGAGGCGATTTTAGCGGCGGCCACTGACTCTTTAGTTAGCTTCGATAACACGCCTTGGGCTTTTTCTAACGCTGGACTTGTGACCTTTGCAGCAGGCTTTTTCGCTGCTGGACTACGTTTTGCTTTCGCTTTCGCTTTAACTTTAGCCATGCTCGATTTTCTCCTAGGTTATGGTTCTTACCCGCTGCTGTTTCTATGCACTCCAAAGTTACTTACATTGACTTAGGAGTTCATCAAGCTTGTATTCACAGCCGCAGTTTTTCGCTTTAGCCTGTTACATATTCGTTCTTAGTTCTTCCCGAACCTGTTCGGAACATCCAAACTAACACTTTAACGACTTTGCAAACAGTGATCGTATAGAGATGCTGAATAAAAGAAACTCTTTAGTCAACCCACATACATTCACCGAGTAACTACGGTGATACGCTATGTTTCGCTTGTAGTTCAAAAAACTTTAAGAAAAAGTGAATAATTTTTAATCGATTATAACTTTATTACAGAAAGAATTGAAAAACTCGAGGACATCTTTCAGAGGATTTTTTCGTTGCAATTGATAAAAGAGTCTTGAACGAGCTATGCAATGCTTTGCGAGATGCGTTATGGAATAGATTATGGCAAAGAATACTAAAAGCTAAGTAATAAAAAAGCTCAGCCAAGCCGAGCTTTTTTATTACCGTCTATCACTTACACCTTTAGCCATCGGCAACCAGCTAGCTAGAGAGAATTGAATCTATCTGCTGCCGAATATCGTCAACAGGAGCCAATCCATTTACCTTGACGACACTTACGTTAACGCCTTTAGACGCTGCTTCACTGTAGAAACCTACTAAAGGTTCGGTTTGCTCATGATAGACCTGCAATCGCTTACGAATCGTCTCTTCTTGATCATCTTCGCGCTGAACCAACTCCTCGCCCGATTCGTCGTCAATACCTTCCTTTGCAGGCGGATTAAACTCAACATGATAGACACGCCCCGAACCTGGATGGACACGACGACCACTCAGACGCTTTACGATTTCATCGTCAGCCACATCAATTTCCAGCACGCAGTCAATTTCGACGCCCGCATCAACCATCGCTTCAGCTTGAGGAATAGTCCGCGGGAATCCGTCGAAGAGAAAACCATTGGCGCAATCTGCCTGTGCAATCCGGTCTTTTACCAAAGCGATTATGATCTCATCCGTTACCAAGCCGCCGGATGCCATAACTTCACCGACTTTCAAGCCCAATTCGGACTTTGCAGCAACGGCTGCGCGCAACATATCGCCTGTAGATATCTGAGGGATACCAAGCTTTTCAGTAATGAATTGCGCTTGTGTCCCTTTGCCGGCTCCCGGTGCGCCCAAAAGTATTAATCTCATATTTCGCTCCTTCAATAGATAATTCTAGCAATCCAAACCCCGAACTATAACCCAGATTGCTTGGCTAAATCCCACAGATGATCGAGATCTTGGATACTCTTACTCTTAAATTCGGTTTCTTCGATTTGCAATTGTTTTTCGATAAAGCGAAATCTTGCTTCGAATCGCGAATTGCAGCCGCGCAGCGCGATTTCCGGCTCAATTTGCGCATGTCGTGCGAGATTAACGGAGGCGAACAATACATCACCTAGTTCGTGCTCGATCTCCTTCGTCTGACCTTGCACGATAGCCTCTTCTAGCTCAGCTATTTCTTCCTTTAGCTTCGCAAGAACCGGCTCTATTTCGCTCCAATCAAAGCCTACGCTCGCAGCCCTTTTCTGAAGCTTTCGCGCACGCTCCATTGCTGGGAGCGCCTTGGGCACATCATCTAGGAGACTCGCAGGCGAATCGTTCTGCTCCTGGCCGGTCAACTTTAGTTTTTGGCGCTTCTCTTCGCGCTCTATTTCCTTGATCGCGTCCCAATTTGCCACAACCTGTTCGGCGCTAAGCTCCTTAGTCTCGCCGAAACTCGCAAGTGTCCCATCAGGAAAAACATGCGGATGCCGACGAAGTAATTTCTTAGTCACGCCTGCAGCAATATCATCGAAATTAAAACTTCCCCCTTCGCGTGCTAATTGAGCATAAAACACGATTTGAAAGAGCAAATCTCCCAGCTCGTCCTCGAGCTCAACCATACTGCCACTTTCGATGGCATCGGCAACCTCATAAACTTCTTCTAGAGTATGTGGAAGAAGGGATGTGATCGATTGTTTGAGATCCCAAGGGCAGCCCTGTACCGGATCACGCAATTTACTCATTAACTCGATTAGCGAATCTATATTGCTCATCATTTTGATCTTCCATTCGAAGTCGCAGCTACTACTTAAGTCAGCTCAAAGACCGCCATCGACTCAACGTGAGTAGTATTAGGAAACATATCCATAACTCCGGTCGATTTTAGGTGATAGCCTGCTTTCACGAGTTCAGCTGTATCGCGCGCAAGCGTGGCCGGATTACAGGAGATATAAACAATTCTCGCGGCACCCAACTGAGCAACCTCATGAATTATCTCAAGAGCCCCAGACCGAGGGGGATCTAATATTATCTTTGTGTATTTTTTTGAAGCCCAGACCTCGTTTTCAAACGACTTGGCAAGGTTAGCGGCGTAAAACGCGGTATTAGTTAATCCATTTTTGATCGCATTTTCGCCTCCACGATGAACCATCTCTTCGCTTCCTTCAACGCCAACAACACTGCCACATAGCGTTGCCGCTGCGAGGGTGAAGTTCCCTAGGCCACAAAACAGATCTAAAACATCATCCTCCTTACTTAGCTCCAAAAGGTCCAATGCCTTCTTAACTATCTTGCGGTTGATTCCCGCGTTGACTTGAGTGAAATCCATAGGGTGGAATCCAAGCTCAAGTCCAAAATCCGGCAAGAAATAGCTTAACCTATCGGTTTCGCGAAGAGGCCAAAGCCTAGTCACGGTATCAACGCCCCCTGATTGCAAATAAATCTCTACCTGGTGCTCCTTTGCGAAGGCAGTAAGCGCGTCGGTGTCGGCCGCGCTCAACTCGGATAGGTGCCTCACCACTAGCGCAACGACAAGCGGCGCAGTCAGATCGGGCGCACTTTCACCGACAGCGACTTCGATTTGTGGTATCTCCATTTTCCCGTCGAGCTCACTAAACAACATTCGTAGAGGCGCGATAAGTTTAGCTACATTGGCTACCAAAACTTCACAGTTATTCATTTCTGCAACGAAACTACTGTATTTCTCTCGGAAGCCTACGAGTGCACCACCCTTCTTTGAAACGAATCGCGCCGCCAGACGTGCCTTGCGCCTATAATGAAAATCTGTGTCTCGTAAAGTCGGCAGTATCTCAACGCCTATCAACTCATGACCGAGTGCCTGAGCCATTTGCTCCAGAAGAACAGATTGCTTGAACTCGATCTGTGCAGCGGGATCCATATGTTGTAACGAACAGCCGCCGCAGGTCCCTGCAAACGCGCAAGGCGGAGTCACACGGAGTGGTGACGCTTGTTGCACCGACTCAGTGCGCAGCTCATCGTAACTATTGCGTCGCCGTATGTAGCTGGCTATTACGCGTTCTCCCTCGAGTGCGCCATCGACAAACGCCACTTTGCCATCGATATGCGAAATTCCCCTGCCTTCGTGGCTCAGCGAGGTAATCTCGAGCTCAACCGGTTCGGCAGGGAGTTTTTGTTTACGAAATCTTCTTTTACTCATAAAGGGTTTGTCTCAATAAGTGAATGCATAACCTGCCTGACGACCAGCAAGGTAATTTATAGGGCCTAGTGGGCGCTTTAGGATGAGGTTCAGAGTTACAGCTGCTTATGCAAACACACCTGTAGAAAGATAACGATCGCCCCTGTCGCACACGATGGCTACGATCGTTGCATTCTGAACTTGTTGGCTGAGTGCCAGCGCTGCAAAAACTGACCCGCCCGATGAAACGCCGCAGAATATCCCTTCTTCGCGTGCCAACGCGCGCATCGTCTGTTCCGCGTCACTTTGTCTTACATCAACGACTTGATCAACGCGTGAGCGATCAAATATTTTAGGTAGGTAGGCTTCAGGCCAACGCCTGATACCGGGGATTTTAGAGCCCTCCTGCGGCTGTAAACCGACAATTTGCACGGCTTTGCTCTGTTCTTTCAAGAATCTTGAAACACCCATTATCGTACCTGTTGTACCCATTGAGCAGACGAAATGGGTAACTTCACCCTCAGTGTCGCGCCAAATTTCTGGGCCGGTGCTCCTATAATGCGCATCTGGATTATCCTGATTTGCAAATTGATCGAGCACTAAACCTCGACCCTCCGCTTCAAGCCTCTGCGCTAAATCTCTTGCGCCCTCCATACCCTCCTCCGGCGATACCAAAATCAGCTCTGCACCATAGGCCGCCATCGCAGCCTTGCGTTCTTCGCTCATATTGTCTGGCATAATGAGAATCATCCTATAGCCCTTAGCGGCAGCCACCATCGCCAAAGCGATGCCGGTATTACCACTCGTTGCCTCGATGAGTGCATCACCGGGTTTGATCGATCCTCGCAGCTCTGCCTGAACGAGCATATTAAGCGCAGGTCTGTCTTTTACCGACCCACCAGGATTATTACCCTCCAGCTTGACCAAAATGCGGTTGGTTGTAGCGCCGGGTAACTTCTTGAGCGCTACTAATGGCGTGTTGCCAATCAAAGATTCTATCGACTGTAGGCGCATGTAAGATAATCCTCAAAGCTTGATCGCATAACAGTGTTGGCGCTAAGCACGCAGCTGCATCCTCTGCCGCGGATTGTTACACGGAAAGTGACTCACGCCCAAACCGCTTGAAAGATCTCTCCGAACTTCAGCGCCTCGGCCTCTGCATAAAAAGACTTCGGCTATTGAGCGGCCTGTTACCTAGATGCTCAGCAAGTGCACGCCTTAGAATAAGCTTCGCAAATTTTGCGTTTTCGGGGGAATCAAAATCCGCCTCTCTCAGGGCGATAATAGCGCTGCCAGGAATAAGAGTCTCAGCGTTCTCAGACTCGCTAATTAACTTAGTGCCTTCCTGCTGGTGTATTAGATTTTCTCTCGCAAGTGTAAATCCTCGCTTAGCATCAAACCGGTAATAGTGAGTTTCTTTAATCTCGCGATTGAAGTCACATTCCGATTCAAGATCTAAGCCATACCCAAGCTCGGATAAAAGACTTAGCTCGAAATGCCTGAGTACAGAGTCGATACGCGAATCGCCTTGTAGGGAAACGAGCGTGTCTTGGTAAAAACCGTAGAGCGCACGATGCTCTTCGTGATCCTGCAGCAGCCTAGTTAAAAGTTCATTGATGTAAAGGCCACTAAAAAGTCTTGTCGCTTCGAGTCTGAGCGCTTCGTGCATTGGCTCGACATTAGTGAGTGTTTTTAGATCAGTGCGCCCGCTGAGACTTATTAGCAATGGCTGAAAGGGTTGGAGTATAGAGCGCGTTCGCGACTTTTCTCCTCGTGCGCCACGGGCTACGGCGCGCACTCTGCCGTAGTCGACGGTGAAAAAGTCGATTAGAAAGCTGCTGTTTTGGAAAGGTGTGCGATGAAGCACGTAGGCAGGCTGCAGGGCAATTCTGGCATCCACTCAACTGTTCCTCCTGACAAAACGAGGGTTCTAGGCTGCCTATAAGCCCTGTATTAAGAGCACTAGCGGTCGCTATAACCCAAACTTTGTAGCGCCCTCTCGTCGTCCGCCCAACCTGATTTCACCTTCACCCAGAGATGGAGCATCACTTTGCAATCAAAGCTAATTTCCATATCTTCTCGCGCGGCGGTGCCTATTTGCTTTAACCGATCGCCCTCGGCGCCGACAATAATTCGTTTCTGTCCCTTTCTGTCGACTAGAATGAGGCCATGAATATGCAGCGTGGCGCCGATTTGTTCGAACTTTTCTATCTCGACTGTAACATCGTAAGGTAATTCGTCACCTAACTGCCGCGTCACTTTTTCACGAATGAGCTCAGAGGCGAGAAATCTTGAGCTACGATCCGTAACCTGGTCATCTGGAAACAAGAATTGGCTCATAGGCAGATAGCTGCGAATGAGACCTTCAAGCGACTCTAAATTGTGCCCCCCGAGTGCAGACACAGGCACTATTTCGGCAAATTGACGCTTACTCGACAGCTGTGCAATATGAGGCAGCAGCTGCGCCTTATCTTTTACTAGATCAATCTTGTTGATAATCAATAACACCGGCACTTTGCTGTATTTTAGCGCCTCAAGAACGCGCTCATCCGCCTCGTTCCAGATAAATCTCTCAACGACGAACAGCACGACATCAACATCTTTGATGACATTGTGCACGGTTTCATTCATCACTCGATTCAGTGCCTTGCCAGTAGGAGCATGCAAGCCTGGCGTATCAACGAAGAGACATTGAGCGTTATTTTCAGTGCTTATACCCAGAATGCGGTGGCGTGTGGTTTGAGGCTTGCGTGAGGTGATACTGATTTTTTGTTTAAGCATGTGATTGAGCAAGGTTGATTTGCCCACATTCGGTCGCCCTACGATAGCAACGAAACCACAGCGAGTTTCGATACCCTTTTCGCGCGCCTCTACGTCCTTTTCAATCACCCACTCTCTCCTAATACGAGCAGCGCTCGTTCGGCAGCGGCTTGTTCCGCTTCTTTTTTGCTCTCTCCGCTTCCACCAAAGGTCTCTGCAATTCCCTCTACGCGGCATTCGACCCTGAACACTTGTTCATGTGCTGCCCCTTCGATAGAAACAACGTCATAAACAGGTAATGCTACTTTCCTAGCCTGCAGAAGTTCCTGAAGCGCAGTTTTGTTGTCCTTTTCTGCAGACGCTTTATGACCACTATTCTCTTCGATAGCCACGAGCTTCTTTATAAGTGCTGTCGCTGCTGACAGACCACCATCAAGATAAACTGCTGCTATGACTGCCTCGACAGCGTCGGCCAGAATCGAATCACGCTCGCGTCCCCCGCTCTTCGACTCCCCGCTTCCAAGATTTAGATGCTCGCCCAGACCTATCGCTCGCGCATGAGCTGCAAGCGCGGGCTTGCTCACCATACTTGCTCTGAGTCGGCTAAGATCCCCCTCTGTCGATTTGCGGCGCTGCTTGTAAAGCATTTCTGCGGTGACGAATCCGAGCACCGAGTCACCAAGAAATTCGAGTCGCTCGTTATGGGTCGCGCTTGCACTGCGATGAGTGAGCGCCAAGCGCAAGAGAGACTCATCTGTGAATTCGTAGCCTAGCTGCTTAGTTAAACGGTCAAGACCCGTATCACTCGTTGAACGCATGATCACTTCTGCTCCTTGGTCTTCACCGCCAAGAAACGCAGCCTATTGAGGTTGCGCAAAGAAGGCATTGTTCTCAAACGTAGGGAAATTCAGCCCTGGGTCTTTATGTAACCAAACCGCTATCGCCTTGCCGACAATATTGTCCTCGGAAACCGGCCCCCATACTCGACTATCGGCACTATTTTCTCTGTTGTCGCCGATCATAAAGTAATGTTTTGGCGGCACTATCCAGCTTGTGCGCCCCCTAGAAGAATTAACGCTAGGTATATGCTGCGTCGCATGTGTAACACCGTTATAGGTCGCAGAATTGAGTACGCCGTCGAGAGGCCCGATACCAGTATCCACTTTAATATTGGCAACAAATTCTTCAGGAATGATCTCACCGTTAACGAAGAGACGCTGGTTCTCATAGCGAATAGTATCACCCGGCAGACCGATGACCCGTTTAATGTAGTATTGATCAACGTGTGGTGGAATAAAAACCATTATCTCGCCGCGCTGAGGTTCTGCTACATCGAGTATTTTAGTTCCCAGTACGGGAAGTCTAAGCCCATACGCGAACTTGTTAACAAGAATAAAATCTCCAACTTTTATCGTCGGGATCATTGAGCCGGTCGGCACTTGGTAGGGCTCGAATAGGAACGAGCGTAGCATTAGCACAAACAGCAAGACGGGGAAAAAAGATTTCGCATACTCGGTCAGCAAAGGCTCTTGGAGGAGTCTGCGCGTCTCTTGTTCAATTTGTTCATCGCTTAGCTTTGGGTCATTACTGGCGCGCGCTGAAAACGCTTCTGCTGCTTTTACGCGCCCACCCTTAACAAGCAGGCTATCAAGCAGCCAGATAACCCCACAGCCTGAAACGAGACAGACAAGTACGAACGAAAAATCGATATCCATTTGAAAATTCCTTCTCTTAGCTGTCGACTTTAAGCACAGCGAGGAAGGCTTCTTGGGGAACTTCGACATTCCCCACTTGCTTCATTCGCTTTTTACCGGCTTTCTGCTTCTCTAAGAGCTTTTTCTTACGAGTAATGTCTCCACCATAACATTTCGCGGTCACATTTTTACGAAGCGCTTTTACCGTTTGACGTGAAATGATTTGCCCACCTATCGCCGCCTGTATGGCTACATCATAAAGCTGGCGAGGGATCAGCTCCTTCATTTTTTCAACAAGGGCACGGCCCTTACTAAGCGCATGATCCCTATGCACGATCAGTGCTAACGCATCGACCCTGTCACCGTTAATGAGCACATCTAGACGCACTAGCGACGCTCGATCAAAGCGCAAGAACTGATAGTCGAGCGACGCATAGCCACGGCTTACTGATTTGAGCCGGTCGAAAAAGTCGAGCACGACCTCGTTCATTGGCAATTCGTAACTCAGAGAAACTTGCTTGCCGATGAATTGCATATCTCGCTGAACGCCGCGTTTGAGCACACATAGCGTAATAACGCTCCCGAGATGCTCATGTGGGACGAGTATGTTCGCAAGCACTATTGGTTCCCGCATCTCCTGAATCGAGGCAACAGGCGGCAAGCGGGATGGGCTGTCGACCAAGACCACATCGCCGTTATTCATCAGTACTTCATAAACAACGGTCGGCGCAGTGGTGATCAGGTCGAGATCATATTCTCGTTCGAGTCGCTCTTGGATGATCTCCATGTGCAGCATGCCAAGGAAACCACAGCGGAATCCGAACCCTAGCGCATCTGAATTCTCCGGTTCGTACTGCAAAGACGAATCATTGAGCGTGAGTTTGGACAATGCGTCTCTAAACGCTTCAAAATCATCTGATGACACAGGAAATAGACCGGCATAGACCTGCGGCTTGATGCGTTTAAACCCAGCTAGCGCTTCAACCTCTGGGGTGCTCGCAAGCGTTATGGTGTCACCAACTGGTGCACCGAGAATCTCTTTTATACCAGCGACCACAAATCCGACCTCACCGGCACCGAGAGAGGCCAGTTCGGTACGTTTGGGCGTGAAGACGCCGACGCTATCGACAATATGTGTTTTGCCAAGGGACTTAGAAATTATCTTGTCGCCCTTCTTAAGTGTTCCTGCCATTACCCGGACTAACGACACAACACCGAGATAATTATCGAACCATGAGTCGATTATTAGCGCCTGCGTTTTCGCCTCGCGATCGCCGACCGGCGCTGGAATCTTTGCTACTATTTCTTCGAGAATATCCTCTATGCCCATGCCAGATTTTGCGCTAGCACACACAGCGTCCTGCGCACCGATACCGATGATTTCCTCGATTTCGATTTTCACGCGTTCAGGCTCAGCCTGCGGAAGATCCATTTTGTTCAGCACCGGCAGTACTTCCAGGCCCTGCTCTATTGCCGTGTAACAGGTCGCTACTGACTGCGCCTCTACTCCCTGCCCCGCATCGACGACCAACAGTGCGCCTTCGCATGCCGCGAGTGATCGCGAGACCTCATAAGTAAAATCAACATGCCCCGGTGTGTCGATGAAGTTTAGCTGATAGCGAATGCCGTCACGTGCTGTGTAGTAGAGTGTCACGCTCTGGGCTTTAATCGTGATACCGCGCTCGCGTTCAATATCGAGGCTATCTAGAATTTGCTCTGCCATTTCACGCTGAGTGAGGCCACCGCAGATCTGAATAAACCGATCAGCAAGCGTCGATTTACCGTGATCGATATGGGCTATGATTGAAAAGTTACGAATATGGCTTAGGTCGGTCACAAAGTTAGCGTCGCAGAGTAAGGTTCGGTGAGAGATAGCGAGGCTATCCGTGAGGCGGCAAGTCTACAGTATCTGGCGAATTCTGTCAGGAAGTTTGAACGCGGGCATCGCTTCTACACGCCGCGTGAATCGGTGCCAGAGTGGCAGGCAACAGCATCACAAATCGCATGCTGTTGCCGGTTGCTCGAGGAACCAGGGAGGCTTCGATTAAGGCTTGAGTTCTATCGACAGCGTTGTGCCTTGGCCTTGCCGCATGATGCGAATCTGGACGAAGCCGCTTTCGGGCAGAGCCTCCGCAATGGCGGCGAATTCACTGACAGAGGTGACTGTCTCTCGATTCAATGAGGTCACCACGTCGCCTTCCCGAAGGCCCGCCTCTCGGCCAGGTCCGTCTTCGACCTGAGCAACACGCACGCCATCGATTCCAACAACTTGCCTAGTCTCATCACTTAGTTCGGCCACTTTGAATCCTAGCGGATTAACTCTCTCGGGAGCGGTATCGACAACCGCCACCGACGATTCGTTTGTGGGCGAGCTGCCAAGGACGACCATCACCCGCCTTACTTCTCCATCGCGAATGAGTCGCACAGCGGCTTCGGTACCCGGCTGATACTGACCTACATAAAAAGGCAGATCGGTGAAATATTCGATTTCATGGCCGTTGAACTCGATGATGATATCCTCATCCTCAATGCCAGCGCTGGCCGCAGGACTTTCGTCCATCACGCCATCAACGAAAGCACCGCGCGGACGATCCATCTCGAAAATTTCGGCCAACGCGTAGTCAACTTCGCGCATGCGAACGCCTAACAGGCCGCGTTCAACCGCACCAGACTCCTTAAGCTGCGCGACCACATTCATCGCTACATTGCTCGGAATAGAAAACGAGATTCCGTTCGAACCGCCGGTACTGCTAAGTATCTGCGAATTAATACCGATGACATCGCCCTCGAGATTAAACAGGGGACCGCCGGAATTACCCTGGTTAATCGCCACATCGGACTGGATAAACGCCATATAGTTATAAGCGGAATTTCCGGGCACGGAGCGCCCTTTCGCGCTCACGATTCCTGCCGCTGCTGAAAATTCGAGACCAAAGGGCGAGCCAATTGCTAACACCCAATCGCCAACCCTCACCGCCTCGGAATCGCCAAACTCGACGTAGGGTAAATCCTCTGCATCGAGTTTTAAGAGCGCGATATCCGAAGGCTCATCGAGGCCCACGACCTCTGCGTCGAAAACCCTGCGATCGTTTAGCGTTACTTGAATCTGATCAGCGCCTTCGACGACGTGATTATTAGTAATCACATAGCCATCCGCTGAAATTAAAAATCCTGATCCTACGGCACCCCTCTGCATAGGTACTCTATCTTGTTGTTGGATGTCTGGGCGCTGGTCTGGACGCAATCCACGAAGCAGTTCCTCTAAGTTTTCGTCGCTTAACTGTGGCCGGGCGGCCACCGTTCTGCGCGCAGATATCTCGACGATAGCGCTCGCGTTAGCTTCAACGAGATCGGCGAAATTGGGCAATCCTGCTGCCGCAAACGCGTGAGTAGGCGCAAGAGCAGGCAGGGCAATCTGGCTGACGATAAGAAGACCACCTAACAAGGCTTTCCTCGGCACAAGGTAGTTAAGTAGGTGTTTGGCTAGATGACTGACTAGATGAGCGAAAGGCTTACTGCCCATGGCGATAACTCCTTAAACGTTCGTGAGCGACTGGATCTGATACCCAGTTAACGCGGCTTTAGGCAGATTAATTGGTTATCAGATTCTACGGATAACTATATGGGACTGAACGAGAAAAATCCTAGTCTGGATCCAAATCATTTTGGAGCGAATCGACTCGTCAGGTGAATGCCAAACGAAAACGCCCCTATGACGGGGCGCTACGGTCAATCCGGGCTTTAACGCTGCGGCGGGCTTTCGATAGTTTCACTAACAAGCCTGTATAGCGGAGAGTCTTGAATATGTTCAATTCGAACGGGTTCGTCGACATTGAATGTCATACTGCCAATATAGTCGCGAAGCCGTTTCTGTGCCTCAGCATCAACCCCTGCCCGGAGGGTTGCAGGCAATTCACCGGCCTTTTCGTTAAGCGCCATATTCTGAGGCTGAGCTAATGTTCCCAAATCAGCGCGCTCACTCGACTCAGCCACTGTAGGTATTGAAGAGTCATTGCCCGGAAGTGAAGTTTGCAAAACAACGACGAAAGCGAGCGCAACAGACGCTGCAACGGCTACTTTCGCAACACCCCGTGCCCAAGGCGCAGCAAGCACCGCGCTATGGGCCGCGCCGAAATCTGCCACCTGACTCTCAAATTTATCGTTATCCGATCTGCCCAACTTGCCGACCGCCTGCGCAACCCTCTCAGCAAACCCATCGCTTAATTTATACAACTCCGAACCTTCGCCATGAATTATCGCCTGCGACGCGTTCAATCGTGCCCATTTTGCGGCTATTTCAGGGCTAGATGAAGACAGTATGCGCCGAAGTTCCAACTCATTCGCCTCACCGTCGAGCAGTGCCGACAGCGACTCTTCATTGAGTTGATCGCTGCTGATTCTTACCGTCTCATTAGTCTTCTCTTTCTCGCTCATTGCTGAGTCCTTTTTAGATCATTGACCTGCCAATTTGCCTTACTGCAAACTAGCTTTGGCTTACATATGGAGCTTAATCACTCTATCTATCGCTTCGCGCGCCCTGAATATACGCGATCGCACTGTACCTACTGGGCAGTTCATCACCTCGGTGATGTCTTCGTAGCTCAGACCTGAAAATTCGCGCAGCGTGAACGCGGTGCGCAGATCCTCTGGGAGCTCCTCAATTGCCTTCTCGACGGCCACTTTGAGCGCTGCCGTCGCAAAACTTCCCTCCGGCGTCTCTTGATCACGCAGCGGCGCGCCAATTTCCACGAGTTCGGCCTCGCCCGCATCGAGATCACTTGTCGGCGGGCGTCTTCCCCGCGCGACTAGCGAGTTTTTTGCTGTATTTACTGCAATGCGATAAAGCCACGTATAAAAAGCACTTTCACCTCTGAACAAATGGAGTGCCCGATACGCCTTTATGAACGCCTCCTGGGTTACATCTTCTACTTCTTGATGGTCTTTGATAAATCGAGCCACCAGCGCCGCCACGCGATTCTGGTAGCGCAAGACGAGAAAGTTGAAGGCATTTGTATCACCCGCTCTCACTCGATCAACTAACTGCTGGTCGCTCGCATCAGCGCCACTAAAACTCATTAATCAACTCCCTACTCCGTGCGTTCGACCTGCACCGAGGGGAACAAATGCATTCAGATACCTGAATAGACAGCATCTCAGTGCAAAAGTTCTCAATTTCTATAAAATCACCAGTTTATTAACCAGCCAGAATTAACGCGCCATCGCACCTTGACCAATCCACTCCTTAGGAGCCAGCGTATTTCTCAGAGCAAAAAGCACCGCTCTAACTAAAAATTTATTCGTATATTCAATAAGTTGAATCATTACATGACAAACAGCGCCCATCCCGCACAATTTGACATCCTTATCATCGGCAGCGGTGCCGCGGGGCTTACCCTCGCGTTAAAAACAGCCGATTTCGCCCGCGTCGCTGTATTAAGTAAGGGCGAGCTTAGCCAAGGAGCTACCTTTTACGCACAGGGCGGCATTGCTGCGGTGCTTGATAGTGAAGATAGCATCGAAGCGCATGTTGCCGACACGCTAAACGCAGGCGTGGGTTTATGCCACCCCGAAGTCGTCGAGCAGATTGTCGAACACAGTGCGGAAGCGGTTAGTTGGCTTGTCGATCAGGGCGTTCCCTTCACCACTGTCGACGGCGGCACGGTTCACGCAAACCAAAAGACAACTGCCTCTAATCTTCCGAAGCTGAGCGAACTGCACTTGACCAAAGAAGGCGGGCACAGTCATCGGCGCATTATCCATGCGACCGATGCCACGGGTAAAGCAGTGTTCGAAACGCTTAAGGATCGAGCGCTTGCCCATCCCAATATACACCTGCTCGAAGCCTACACTGCAGTCGATCTAATCACGAAAAAAGGGGATGCGGGAAAAACAACCTGCGTTGGTGCTTATGTACTCAACCAATCGAACGAGACGGTTGAGCTGGTGAGTAGCAAGTTCGTGGCGCTTGCAACCGGTGGCGCAAGCAAGGCTTATCTATATACTTCTAACCCTGACGGTGCGAGTGGCGATGGCATCGCCATGGCCTGGCGCGCAGGCTGCTCGGTGGCGAATCTCGAATTCAATCAGTTCCATCCGACCTGCTTGTATCATCCTCATGCCAAGTCATTTTTGATCACCGAAGCTCTACGCGGCGAGGGCGCGACGCTCGAACTACCCGATGGCTCTCGCTTTATGCCCCGCTTTGATAGCCGTGAAGAACTCGCCCCAAGAGACATTGTCGCTCGCGCTATCGACCATGAAATGAAACGCCTCGGCTGTGACTGTGTCTTTTTGAACATCACACACAAGCCCGCTGAGTTCATCAAAGAGCACTTTCCTACGATCTATACCCGTTGCCTAGAATTTGGCATCGATATTACTCGCGATCGCATACCCGTCGTCCCTGCCGCTCACTACACCTGTGGCGGCGTCGTAGTGAACCAGCGCGGGATGACCGACATTGCGAATCTCTATGCCATAGGCGAAACAAGTTTCACCGGCCTTCATGGCGCCAATCGCATGGCAAGCAATTCTCTTCTTGAATGTTTTGTCATCGCCTTTGCAGCTGCACAGGACATCGCAAACAGATTCGAAGCAACGCCTCTCGAAGTCGATCTACCGGCATGGGATGCGAGCAGAGTTGTCGACTCAGACGATGAGATTCTGGTGTCGCATAACTGGGATGAACTCAGACGCTGCATGTGGGATTTCGTTGGTATCGTTCGCAATGATGAGCGCCTGATCCGAGCAAAAAAGAGAATTAATCTACTTCAGGAAGAAGTCATCGATTATTACAGGCGACACCGAGTGACCAATGATCTGCTAGAACTTAGAAACCTAGTCCTCGTCTCGAGCTTAATCATCGATAGCGCGCTTAGCAGAAAGGAATCACGCGGCCTGCATTTCACGTTGGATTATCCAGACCTAGCGGCTCAGGCTGAGGACACTCATCTGTGTCCTCCGTCTAAAACAGCATAGATAGGATAAACACCGTTAACTAGAGAAGTTGAGATAGCGGCGAAGCAGGCTTGCATCGCGGCGGCTCAGGCTGCCCGGCCATAGACGCAAGATAATTGGACGCCTATTTTTTTCGATACTGTTAAATCGAAGAACAACCAGAAACTCGCCGCAGCGCACAAGAGTCGGCACTTCCCTCTCTAAGATATCCTCTACACCATTCCGCCCACCGCCTGCCTGCTGCGTGATGAGTAACGACTTCGTGCCGGTGATAATCAGGCGTCGAATGCGCTTGGGATATCGTGTAGAACAGCGGCGCAGAGAGTCAATCAAGCTGATGAAGATCCCTAGCGCAAGAATCGCTTTTAAGGCAGGAGCCTGCGGCAAATCGATCGCCGCGTAAAAGAAAACAGCGTGCGTGATCCAAACAGAGAGTGGAATAAGCGGCGAGAGTCGGATATCCACGGCGAACATCCATATTCCCTATCTAGTTTCGGCCGTTAGCGCGTTTCTGCGTTCACATTTCGCCTGATTCAACACCCCTACCCTGACTACAAGGGCACCCAACTTAATTCTAGGCGTTTGCCAACTTATGCGCGAGGATTTGGTCAATCATCGGAGTAAAGCGAGCCTCACTCGGCTCGGCCCGCTTCATAAGCCATGCCCATAGATCCTGATCTTCCTCGGCTAAAAAATCGCGATAGAGCAGCTTATCCTCGAGACTGAGAGTCTCGAACGCTTCGCGCGCGAAAGGGACCAGCAATAGGTCGAGCTCGAGCATCCCTCGCCGGCTATGCCAAAATATTTTAGAGGGGTGTAAATCATCTGATTCAGTCATCATAATTCTCTGTATAGACAGGGATTAAACAGGCGCGCAGATTAACGCCTCATAAAAACCAATACTAGCTAAGTTTGGCGAGAGCTTT
>JAGYKB010000059.1 GCA_018401885.1 Gammaproteobacteria bacterium | reverse complement strand
AGGTGCAATTTGATTCAAGCCTTGAATAAACAGACTTTCTCCCCAGTTAATCACCTGACTACCCAGTCGAACCTGCATGGGAGAACCTGATACGTCAAACGAGTTGTAAACATAGGCGTCCATGACCTGCACGCCGGAAAACTTTTGCAGAGGATCGAAACCTGCATCCGAAAGAGGGCGGCCCATTGCAAATCCACTAGCCCCATTACCCATCCGTACCGCATTATCTTTAAGGGCAAAGTCGTACCAAGCCTTAACTCGAACGAACGATCCCGCCGTTCCGTTAGTAAGAGCCCAGTCAAAATTTGCCTTGAGCAGAGTGGAAAAGGCGTCGCCCTTGTCATAATTTAAATTTCCGCTGTCCGTATTCGACCCTCCGGTGCCCCCGGCATCACCCAAGCGAAGGCCATTAGCCGGGGAGAATAATTCAGAGTCGGGAGTTTGATTACGAATACTAGTACCGATAGAAACCGCGCCCGAAAGAGAACTCGACCACCCGTCCGTATGCTTGAATTCAGCAGCTGATACACCTAAGGACGATCCGAACAGAAGCAAAAGTAACAACCTAATCTTTGAACGCTTATGTTTATCGCTCGAATTCTCAAAAAGCTGAGTGATGATCCGCATTCGGATTCCTTTCCGGTATGAGAAAAGTGGTTTGGTATAAATCGTAGTGACGTAAATGATTGGGATTAATGCCAACCTCGTGCTTGCATAGCGGAAACAACTCTCTCCGAAATTACGTCATGAGCGAGCTCGGAGGGGTGGAAAGTGTCTGCCCACAAAAAAGCTTCCCAGTCTGTCCCGGCACCATAAACTGCTTGAACAGTCGCGCTAGCAACTGCTTCAGAACATTGACTAGCCGAGAGAGTGGCGCCGCAAGTTGGAAACGTTGTGTTGGAAAACCCCAGGGCTGCTGCCGCATCAACATTGACAACCTCCGTTAGCAAGCCATTTAAGTCATAAACAATGACACGAGCATCGCCAGCAAAGAGCGCACTCAACTGGACGTTGTACACACCAATCAGATCTTTAATGACCGCCTCAGCCGCCGCACGTGTTGCTGCATCTTGAATAAGCTGAGGAAGAGCCCCTTGGAATAGAGGTGTTGCTAACGCATTGGGCATGTTCAAAACCACTAATTTTTCAACCCCCGCATCAAGCAAGCGAGTAGTAACAGCGGAATGTAAACCTGTGGCCAAGCCACCCACGTAACCAGCAGTGAGCTGCAAATACGCACCTGCAACAGCTAGTGCCTGCGTCGCGTATGTTTGGCCGGCCCCAACCTTTGCTAACTCGGCTGTCACTGTGGCGTCTATGACTGCCTGTGAGATGCCACCGAGAACCAGCAAAGAATTCAAGTTTGTTGTAGTTCCGCCTAGCGCTTGAAGAAGCGGACCTATCAAGTCTGCAAGGTCATTACCAGAGACGGAAACCAAAACCAAATCAGCCGAAGAAAAAGTTAATAAATTAGCTGCTGTCGCCATTTGCATAGGAACCGACAGAGGGGACAACGCAGCGTTCGCGTCCGCGGCCAAAGCGGGCACGGAGAACGCTGCGCTGCTGTTAAAGCGACCAGCAACCGCATTAATTCGACCAGCACCGACCGCGAAGTTAGTACAAGCAGGAGTTGAGGAGTAATCCGCCGCGAGAAAAATATTACTCACAGTACCAGCGTAGTTGTAGTAAGGACAAACCTCGTCTATGCCGATGGCCTGAGCAATGGAATCTATCCAAATGCTATTAGAGCCCTCGCCGAAGGGCGTTGCGTTGTTCACGATGTACTTGCCACCAAAGGTGCCAGAGTCTGTTGTGCTGTCACCAAACGCAATAATTCGCGTGGTCTGCGTGCTTTGTTCACTCGACCCTCCGCCTCCACCACCACAGCCGACAAGTAGTGTGCTCGACGCAATTGCAACCCCGACAAGCTTTACGAAAGGCGAGAAAGATTTGAAGCAAAGTTGCTTAGCGAGGGGCATCCTTATGTCTCCTTATTGAAACCTTGTTATTTAATCA
>JAGYKB010000058.1 GCA_018401885.1 Gammaproteobacteria bacterium | reverse complement strand
CATCTCGCGGCCGTGTTTTTTTGAAACTCGACATGCTATCAGGCATTGCGTCGATGTTGATTCCTGACCAGCCTCGCCGATAGAAAAGATAGGTATTCGAAAAGCGTTTTGGGTGATGTGCTCCGACATCGACATAAAAACCGTCTTTTTGTCTTTCAAAGATTCTACGCAGAACCATATCCTCGCCTTCTTGCGACCAAGATCGCTGAGTCCACTGGTCCCAAGTTAAACAATCTAGCGCTCTTCTGAGCAAAGTCTTAACTGAGCGAGGAATATGGTTTTTGATCATTATCAGTAGTAACTCTCTGCAACCTAAACCAGCCCGCATTGTGACCTCAGTGGCTGCTTATGGGTCAATTCTTTATACCGTTCTGGATTGATAAAGACAGACATTGTCCAAGTGTAATTGTTAATTGGGCCAAAGCCATGAAAGTCGATTTGAGTCCTACCCGGATTATTGTTGAATAAATTTCACGATCTTTGGGGGTAGTATTTATCGCGGACAAGCACAACCTTAGACTTGCAGCCAATATTGATTCTCGATAACACGAAATGCAGAGGTCGAGCGGGCTATCGACATCATGTTCAACATCGGTAAAGCCTGCGTAGACAAGAACAATGTTTGAGTGCGGATCTGTCAGGCGCTCAAACGTATGTTTATCAGACGCTGGAGAAGCCACTTCCAACCTCCAACTGTTATAGGGAAGTTGGGGGAAGTATGTCGTTTTCATGGGTTTCTCTGCGGCGAGCGTGAACTCGTTATGGATCGCTAGAGGTATCATCCTGCGCCAAAATAAGAGTTAGATACTTTAATAACTAGGAGCTACGGATAAATCTGCCCCAAAGGAGCCCAGCTTAAGGGTGTTGGTCAGTGAAAATACTCAGCACACTTACCATTTAGGAATTATTACAAACCCATGGCATCCGGTTTCAGCTAGGAGAGCTGGTCGGATTTTTCTGCGTTCTCCAGCGAACACTAGTTAGAAGATGTTTTCACTCGGATGCTCAATAGGCGCGAAACCAGCTCAAGCAAACTGTTCTGTACGATAGATTTCTTCACCTCGATGGCGCCACCAACCAGCGCGACCCCTGCAGCGGCAGCGGTGCTAAAGATGGCCGCCCCAATCGCAGTACCAACAGAAACACTGCCGGTGGAAATCAACAGCGATTACGCTAGCAACAGCACCGGAAAGTGAGTGGCATAAAGACTGTAAGAACAATCGGCAAGACGCTGAGGCGCGGGAACGCGCAGCCGACGTTTGAACAATAGCCATGAGATGAAGGCAGCAATCAGCACATCCCTCGCTATAATCCACAGTACAGCTCCATCCACGACCACATTCCAGAGCTCGGCCACAAGGATAAGGGCCGCTGACATCAGAGCGCGATTGCGCTTACCGCTCCGCGCGTTCCAGAGATAGTAAGCCAGCGAGCCAATCAGCCACAGCGCAGCATAGCTGGCGAATAAAGGATTAAATTCGACGCCTGTCTTTGCAACATAGTAAAAAACTAAAGCCAGGATCAGTTTGGAAATTATACCGCGCCCGCCGCTGATCAAGCCCAGCGCAGATCCGAAAAGCACATAGAGTTTGGCTTCTATATACAGACTCCACAGCGGACCATTAATTTCTAACATACCCTGCAACATTAGCAACGAGCCTGCGATTTCGCGTAGCGACAGATGTACGATGTCGCGCGCGGCATAGACGTCACCCGGTAGACGCATTGAACTGCTTCGGCCCGGAAGGCCAAAGAGCTCCATGATGACAAAGACCAGCAGCGAGACAGCAACGGCATACATAAACGGTGGATAAAGACGTGCGATTCGGGCTGCTGCATAAACATCCAAGCGCAGCTTGCCGTTGCGCTCAATATTCGATTCAAGGGTATGCGTAATCAAATAGCCGGAAAGTATGAAAAAAACCACCACTGCGTACTCGCTGGCAATTGAAGAAGCTTTATGCAGCGGCATATTTAAGCCGAAGCGCAAGAAATGCACCTGCACCACATGCGCAAACAACACAACGACTGCTGCTGCGCCGCGTACGCCGGCTAGATTTTC
>JAGYKB010000057.1 GCA_018401885.1 Gammaproteobacteria bacterium | reverse complement strand
TGAGTTATGGCAAACTCCAACAAAGTGAACCTAAGCGGACGGAAAATATAATGAAGAAAATACTCGCCTTATTCAGTTTTGTCCTTTGCACTTCAAGTGCTTTTGCAGCAACAGGTACCCTCTCTGGCGTTACCGTCAGCAAAATGATTGTTGCAGAAAGTCGATTTGGGGGATGCATGATTATGCTTTCCAAACCGATCAGCACTGCACTTCCGAGCTGCCCGGACCAATGGCTGACACTCGCCTGTGATGGTTCTCTCGACAATTCAGTCGCAAGAGCCATGCAAAAATGGGACACCGCTCAGCTCGCATACGCACTTGGAAAAGAAGTTTTGGTGGTAGCGAATAATCAAAAAACCGCCAATGGATATTGCTTTGCTGACATCGTGCGCCTGGAACCCTAGACCCCTCAATAATGAGCCCTCAGATCGCGGTTGTTGTACCCACTTATAAAGACCTACCGCAACTGCGACTCTGTTTAGAGTGCCTAGTAAGTCAAACGATACCAACAACAGAGTACCGTGTTGTTGTTATTAATAACGATACATCTGCGCATCTAGACGACCTGAGAGAGCAATTTCCCTCTGTCAGTTTTTTAACAGAATCTAAACCAGGCTCTTATGCGGCGCGCAATCTAGGCATCCGGAGCACCACTGAGCCCATACTCGCATTTACCGATGCCGACTGTCTGCCAAAACGCGATTGGTTAGAAAAAGGACGTGCATCCCTCTCAGGAGGGGCAGATCTCGTCGCTGGCCATGTAGAATTAACGTTTGCAAGTCAGCGACTCTCAGGCGCAGAAAGCTACGAATTGGTGTTCGGTTTCGATCAGTCAGCTAGCGTGGCTCAGGGCTACGCTGCAACAGCAAACTTAGTCAGCTGGAGACGATGCTTCGATGAAACAGCGCTGTTCGATGACTCGCTGATGTCCGGAGGTGATACACGGTGGACCAAGAATGCGTCGTCAAGCGGACTATCTTTGGTTTACGAGTCCCAAAGCATAGTGCAACATCCGGCGCGCGCAACTTTGTGCCAAGTATTAATGAAAGCGCGACGTGTTGCAGGTGGGCGGAGCTCAGCGGGAACAGCACCAACGATTTGGCGCACTATGCTCGCTGGATGGCTTCCTCCACTATCACTGTTCACAAAAGTCACGAGACACCCTACACTTACACTATCGCAAAAATTCAAGGCGTGCGGCATTGCCTGGCTGGTGAAACTTCAATTTCATGTCACTTGCCTCGCAATAGCTTTAGGTCTTTCACGGCCAAATAGACGTTAAGGGCTGCTCAGAGTAAATGCTAATCTTTGGAATCGGCGGGAACATAGATGATATCGGTGGCGTTGAAAGTTCTATTAAAGCTCTAATTACGGCATGCGGTGCTAATGAGCCCATCACGCTGGTTTGTCATGCTCACAAAGACGGTAAGACGACCCAGTATCAGCCGCCTTCAAACACCGATCTTAACATTATCGAGTACACCGCGAGATCCTGGAAGAAGAGCCCTCTTCCTGAGATTTATAGGAAGCTCTACGCGAACAACCCCAACTCATGTGTCATCTGCCGACATCACAGACATGTCATAGCGGCAACAAGTGCTGGATTCAAGACTGTTTACCTCGTTCCCTCAATGATTCATTCACAAGTTCGGACTGAACTCGTAGGCCCATTGAATATCGAAAAGCTCAGACTAGTCGCGTTTGGTATTCTCAATCACTGGTCCCAAAAGTCTGCATTAAGACTAGCAAGTCGCGTTGCAGCGTTCAGCGTCACAATGAAACGGCAGATAAGTAGAGTCGTCTCGGAACCTTCCCTAAAAGCCCCAATATTACTGTGCAAGCCCGGCATCGATAACACACGCTTTTATCCGGGCACAGCCGCGGAACGCCAAAGCCTTAGAGCCAAGTTTCAAGTCCCAGACAGGAGTCTCTGCTTGGTTATCGTGTCTCGTCTCGTTGCGGGTAAAGGTATCGAGCTCGCAATACAAGCCATGCAGTCACTGGGCAAAAGCTATCATCTCATGATCATTGGAGATGGCCTTAGGCGGCCGCAATACGAAGAGTTAGCGCAACGCTGTAAGCCAGGCATCTCCGTTCATTTTTGGGGTGCCCAGTCAAATGTAGAAGAGTTCTATCGTTGTGCCGATATCTTTTTAATGACTT
>JAGYKB010000056.1 GCA_018401885.1 Gammaproteobacteria bacterium | reverse complement strand
GTTTCGGGCAATTCGGTAACTAATTTGCGGACAAGTCCTTAGGATTGGGCCCCGTTATTTACGGCAGGCTCGTGACCGATGGCTCCTTAGGCGCTGGTGAGTCTCATCGCATGCGAGGCGAGGCGGCTTTTTTTTTCGCTGCGAATACGATCCACGGACTGACGGTGGTCCATTTTCGTAGGCCGAGAGCCCGCTCCAGCTGGGTGGCGATCGGTACAAGTGCCGAGTCGCTCATGCGGCCGAACGGCATCCAGCAAATTCCCTCTTCTCTCAAGATCTCAAAACCGAGCGCTGTAATTTTTTGTTTCCACGGTAAGAAGCCCGCCGTGTATTGCTGCATGGTGCCGTTGATCTTTGACTTCAGGTTCATGATCGCTCGCCACGAGTGCTTGTTCTGAAACACTCCAACGAAAATCCCTCCGTCCTGGAGCACGCGATTCAGTTCGTTCACGAACCAGTCCTGCTCGACGAGCTCATGAACTTCGATCGCCAGCACCAATTTTTGCGAGTCGGTTTCGCAGGGAAACGCTTGCGAGTCTATGTCCACCAAGACGCAGCGACTCGTAGGAATTCTCTGCTGACACACCGCCAGAGCCTCGGGATCGATTTCGGTGCAAGTCATTTGCCAGCCGCTATCAGCCAGCAGCTTGGACCATCTCCCCCCCTCGGCTCCAATTTCCAGTGCGGTGCTCGGCTCGCCGAGTTGCTCTTGGGCGAAGCGAATCATATCGCCCTCAATGGCGGAGATATACTGTCCCCAACGGCCTTCAGAAACGGCTTCCCAAAATAGGGAGGGAGCACCCATGGTGGCGGTGTCGTTCATGTTGTGTTCTCGAATCAAGTTGGCGCCAAGCAACCGCTGCGACCGACTTCTAGGGTTCGGCAGCGAGTAAGCTTGGCGGATGAAACAGCAGAAAGCGAGGTAATGATGTGGTCGTTGCCAATTGCATTGTTGCCTGTAATCACGCTGCAATCACGGCTTTAGATGCGAGTAGTGGCGACCTTTGTCGATCGGTACGCGTTTACGTCCCGTCGGGTGTCGTGCAGCAAGTCGGGCTAACAGCTCGCGCGTCTGCGAGCAAAAGCAACTGGAGCACGCAACCAGCTTGCGTCCAGAACAATCCGACCAGCGCAGGCGCACCAGCCCCGAGATAGGACCAGCATCCGTGAACGGTTACGTCGATCTAAATCAGCCAGCGACAGAATCGCGCGCAGCGTTCATTAGGTGAAAGTGCGAGACCCAGAACAGCATAGGGTCGCAGAGATTGCTTTGTTGAAAATTGGACCAGGGTGTCAGCAGGAGTCCCAATCAGTTCGTTTCCCAATTCCGGGAAATCATTCGCAATCTGAGCTGGGATCGGCTCGGATTGTGAAGCAGGCAATCCTTCGAGGCACCCACAGCGACACTGCTTATCGGCCGCACAAATCGCCTTAGTCGCATCTTCAGCATAGCGGAGACGGCCTGATTCTGCGGCATCGCTCTGGTGGGCGCAACAGCATTCGGCCTGCGGTGGGAGGGATTCACACTCGAGCGAATGCTGCGGGACCGAGCAGCAACTGCCGCCGCAATGCTCGTCCGACTGCCCCACACAATCCGACGTCGAGATCGCTGGACAGGAGTCGCATCGACAGGGAGAGAACGAAAGATTCCGAGCGATCGGCGCACACGCCATCATCCCGACCAGGAGTATTCCCAGCAATTGTGAAAAGGATTGCGAACAGGAAAAATGACGGTCGGCCACAACTCGCTCTCGGTTAGTGAAGTTTCGACACCGTTTGGCTCCTCGGCGTGCGTATGACCGCACACTTGCACAGCCTGCGCCTTGCCCACCACGTTAATTCGAGGCGAGGACCGCGTCCAGAGCGAAATCCTCGAATTCACCAGAGCCTGGCTGGCGGCTGATCTTGTTACTTGAGCCAATCTTGCCGCGAGTTGGCCCCGCTCGTAGTCCCGCCTTCAGGCAGAATGCACCACGAGAAAACCTCTCCTACAGAAAAAGGGGCCCCACCTGCGCAACCCAGCCAAATGATCCCGGTCAACGCCTAGCCGGCCTCGCTCGTAGTTCCGCCTTCAGGCGGAATGCGCCATAGAAAAACCCCGCCGAAAGAAAAAACGCCCACCAACGCAACCCAGCCAAATGATCCCGGTCAACGCCTAGCCGGCCCCGCTCGTAGTCCCGCCTTCAGGCGGAATGCGCC
>JAGYKB010000055.1 GCA_018401885.1 Gammaproteobacteria bacterium | reverse complement strand
CTCGGCATTGAAGACTGTAAGCTTATTCATTTTGGAAAAGGCACCGCATCGCATCAATCCGCTCGATTTTGGTAGAAGCGACGATAACTCGCGTGAAACGGCGCAGCAGCATATCGTCAGCGAGTTCTTGCTGGGATACTGCACCGGAGGCGACGACGCCCATCGCCCAGAGCTCGTTGACGGCGCTGCTTTTCTCAAAAGCCGTGATTACGGTTTCTGGGTCATCGCAGACGTTGTATCCACGGATGTTATAGTAACAGCAGATCGCCTCGCAATGCACTTCCAGCGCCATCAGTTGCAGCGGGTTAAGAGTGATGAGTACCGGTTTGAAACCGCAGAGCCGGGTAACCCGGCAGAACATCGACAGAAGAAACCGCGCATCGAGCCCAACTAGCATGTCAACGACCACGTTGTGCAGCGCGACATGGGTTGTACTCGAATAGAAGAAGTTGCCAAGGACGACCCTTTGATATAACCGAGCTGGTCGTAGGTCTGATAACGACATGTTCTTTTCAAAAAGCCCTTTCAGTGCTCCTAATATTCCGCTCGAAGCCGCAGTCGCATTGATCTCGTGTACGTTCGGCACTACGAGGCAAATCTCCGGTAAATTCTTGTCGCTGTCATAGCCGGCGATCTTGAGAAGCGCGGGGGTCTCCTTGTGTGAACTGACCATCAGTAGATCAATATCCATCCCATGCGCGGCCTTGATTATACTCGCAGCCTTTTCCCAGCGCGAGGCGTCATGAAGGTATTCCCGCGACTTTTCTGGAGCTAGGTGACTGATACCGAAGAAGGGATTGTCTCCCAGAATCACTTTCGGCATCGCATGTCCTCCTGAATTTCGGACAGAAGCCTGTCGGTTTCGAGCGCGCCCGTAAGGTCCGCTCTATTGATCGGCGTGTCAGCCAGCAGAGTATCCATTTGTTCACAAAACTCCACGCCACGCAGATAGGCCCGAGCATGCACGCCCGCAGATGCCAGATTGGCAGACTCGGCGATCGTCCCGTCTGGCAAGGTCTTGGTGAAGCTGTAAAAATCGGTCATATATACACTCGCTGATGTCTCTACAGTGACCGAGTAGACCGATTTTCGCACGTCTCGCGAATTGGCCTTCAACTCGATATTATGCCCGAATTTACCATTCGAAACTAGCACCACGCGGTTCGTTTTGTTTGAAATAATCGACAGCCCGCTTAAAGGTATAAGATCGAGCATAAGATTAATGCAGTGGCTACCAAACTCAGACAGCAGGCTTAGGCCGGGGGCATTTTCCTGCACTCTCCAGCCATCGGCTACGGCGCCGAAGTCCTGATTGGTTTCGAGCAGAACGCTTACCTTGTGCACAGACTCGCGCCTTAAACGATCCTTCAGCAGCTTCCAGAAATGCGCATGCCGAAGAACATAGCCTGACATAACGTTGTCAAATAGAGAAACATCCTCCACGGCAACCGAAATTGGCTTTTCGATCAATAGGCGACCGGAAAATCCACTTTCGCGCAGTAAAAGGAGGTTTTGCTGATGAACTCGTGGCGGCGTCGCTATGATGGCATGCGTTGCTGCGCGTATTTCGGACCTGCAAACATCACTTTTGACCGTTATCTTTCGGCTGCAAAACAACATTAGCATCGTTCGCGTTTTGAAACTCGGCTCGACGACAATACTGCGCAACTCAGGCACCAATAAGCCCGCCATCGCCGCATGGCTCAGCCCCATGCGCCCTGCGCCGAAAATGATGAGTTTTTTGTTGCTGCTCACTTGCCCGGCTTCAAATCGTATTTTTGAGTTGGATCCATACTACTTTTACGCTCGTCCACAATTAATTTGATCATTCTTTCAATGTAAACCCCGGCCCTCTATGTCGTGTGAGGCTCTCTTAGCTCAAATCGAGTGGTGGCTAATAGCCGTCGCCTCTGCTCCTGTGGAATTTTCATAGGGACGAGTTTATGCTTTTGAGTCTAGGCACTCGATTACCGAATCCAGAAAATTCGAAGGCTGGATTGTCGCAAGGTAGCGATGCATCGCCTCACGGGCCCTTAGCAGGTCGGATCGCTGGTTCCCGATCTCGCTCAGACAATTTAGCACCACGAAACATTCCTTCGGCAGCATACGAGATAGGATGCTGTGAGAGCGCGTTTTGTGAAGAGTAGCGACCGGAATTCCCCATGCGCCAGCCTCGAGCACCATCATCGGGGCGAAATCTTGTCGGCTTAAAAAGACATAAACTGGGAAGCTCTCGGTCGCCACTCGCCCGAGCGCGGCTTCGATCGCGGGCGTCGTGGC
>JAGYKB010000054.1 GCA_018401885.1 Gammaproteobacteria bacterium | reverse complement strand
CAGGGTAATCACCCTTAAAGTGAAGCAACTGTAGTCTCGCAGGGTTAGCGACGGCAGTTTTATTGCTGAAAGCGAAAGAACCCAAGCGTTCCAGTCCTTCTCCGAAAACGAGCTCCGTAATTTCATTATTGTTGAACGCATTGGATTCCACTGTAATCACACTGTCGGGCAACACAATTCGCTTAAGCCGGTTATCAGCAAATGAGTATTTCCCGATACTAGCAACGGTGTCAGGAAAAGAAACGCTGGCTATAGCAATTGCTCTAAATGCATAGTCACCAATCGCGGTGATTGCGTATCCATCGATCCTGCTCGGAATCACCAACACCGATGTACATGAACCGACACAACCCGTCGCCGTGGCCGAAATCCCATCGGGATTTAGAGTGTAAGTGAGTGCCGTACCGCAGGCATCACCAATGCAGGAATAAAAATCTAGAGGATCACTTCCCAAAGAAATTTCGTCCCGATCACTCACCTGGTCCCCATCGTCATCCAGATCCGCATTATTGCCTATCCCGTCTGAGTCCGTATCCAAAGATTCAGACGGATCCAAACGGAAAGCATCTTCCTTATCAACAACCCCGTCGTTGTCATCGTCATCATCTTCATAGTTACGTAGTCCATCGTTATCTGTATCGCGGCAATCACTTGAGCGAAGCGTTGTGTAACCGGAACCCCAAAACTCCGAGTCAGAAGTGTTGCCGAAAGTAGCAGCAAGGTTAGACCACCCCTGTGAACTATCACACACTTGAATAGGGGTAAAAAACGAAGGCTCATTCGAAAAGGTAAAGACGCTTTGCCTCGTTTGAGCATTAAATTGCTGCAGTGCTAAAGTGGGACGATCACCCAAAAAAGTTAACTCAAGCAAAAAACCCTCGGACATATCAAAAGCGTTTTCCCCGATACTAAGCGTGCTTGCGGGTATCAAAATTTTACGCAATTTATTCTCAGCGAAAGACCTAGCACCAATCGACGTAATCCCGCTGCCAAGATCAAGCTGCGTCAATGGATTAAAATTAAAACTCTCATCACCGATCGTTTGAACGCTGTCGGGAATAATCAAATTTGAAACATAATTTCTTTGGAAGGCGCCCTCGCCAATTGAAACGACCGAATCGCCAAAGGTTAACGTTTCGATGACCGAGGCGGCAAACGCCTCCTCTCCCATACTTTCAAGTGAGTTGGGTAGACTGACTGTAGGAAAGTAATTATCTGCGAACGCGCGCGTCCCAATCGAAATCAAACCTTCGGGTAAAACTAGGTTATTAGCGGCAGAATCCCAGAACGCAAAATCTCCAATCGCCACAACGGGATAACCATTAACAAAGGCTGGGATCGTCAAGTCCCAAGGTTGTAATAATTCGGGTTCATTCGCATATGGTAGAGAGCAGTCTGCAGCACAGCCCGTAATCGTTATCGAACCGTCATTGAGTTGAAAGCTCCAATTCAATTCAGTATCCAACCAGGTAACCGTGCGCATTTGGTTTTGAGCAAACGCAGCGCTGCCAAGCGCGAGAACGCCATCGGGGATAATGGCAGAAGTCAGGGCATTGTCGTAAAAGGCCCCACGTCCGATAGAAGTCACGCTGCGTGGGATATCCAAGGTCTGAAGCAGATTGCCGGCAAACGATGCGCTCCCTATGTTAAGCAACGTATTGGGGAGTGTTACTGAGGTGAGCCTATTATTTTGAAAAGCGTTGTCTTCAATCGTCTCCACTCCGCTGGGCAGATTTACCTGTGAGAGATTATTATCAAAAAATGCGGCAACACCGATATGCCGTAGTCCTTGTTCTATATCTACAGTACTTATTTGTTTTCTATAAAACGCTGCGTTTGCTAGGGTCTGAATACTCAACCCGTTAATGGACGATGGGATCACAAGAGCAGCAGGACAAACTACTAAGCACCCAGTTACCTGAAGCGATAGACCATCCTCACTCGGCTCAAAGCTCACGTGAATGGGTTGGCCCGCCGCCAAAACACCATCTAAATTGTTGTCACTAAAAGCGCTCTGCCCCACAGAAACAACCGAGCTTGGGAGCGTAACCGAGGGTAATTTATTACGGGAGAATGCACTGACACCAACGGTCTGAAGGTTGGCAGGTAGGTTAATCGTCGTTAACTGGTTGTACGCGAATGCTTGAACGCCAATATTGATAATCGTGTTAGGCAGCACAACACTGGTAAGTTGCTCTCCTTTAAACGCATAGTCGCTAATGCTCGTTACAGTTAAACCGTATACCGTCGAGGGTATTACCAAGTCGCTCTGACAGATATTGAAACACCCAGTAATAGTCGCTTCGAATGCGCTTTTTGCGTCGTATGTCAAAGCGCCGCGTTCATCGGTAAGTGCAAAAGCGGGTGTATTGACGCAAAAAAGGAGCGCGCATAAAGCTCTGAGGATAAATATTTTCATTAAAAGGTCTCGTATGGCCTATCGCCATGCATTTTAATTCTTAAACCCACCCCGCTCGCCGCCTCCACCGACGATACAGCCGAACTCTGTGCTGTGCAGAATAATCTCTGAGGTGGCGCGAGGACGACCTCAAGGGACGGCAATACCAGCGAGATCGACAATGCACGTCACTCTTTATAATTCATTATACGTTTTTGAGCAAATCTGGATGACCCAGAATACAACGACTTCTCCGCCCATTTGCCGTGCTAAGCAGCCGTAAAAGGTCTCTGTGAGTTACTCTATCTCGACCCGACGTTCACAGACCAAATGGCGACTGATTGTTCAGGCCGAGTTAGTCCGTCCTGAACAAGGCTGATTGACGCATATTTTCTTTTGCTTCATATGATCAAGCCGCAGCCAAATTGTCAAAATCATCAGATTTGGCGGGTTCCCCCGCCCAAAACAGCCTCTGAACGAGGGCCCAATAAAATTTGGGCGCAGTACTCCTGAGGTGATTCA
>JAGYKB010000053.1 GCA_018401885.1 Gammaproteobacteria bacterium | reverse complement strand
CGCCGCAGATTCGCAGCCATCCGCCGCAACGGGCTGAAAACGGCCCGAGCCTGGGCAATCAAGGAGGAGTTCCGCTGCTTCTTCCGACATGTCTATCCAACGGGTGCCAAAGAGTCCTTCAATCGGTAGTACGCGTGGGGAGCAAGGTGCCGCCTCAGGCTTGTGGTCAAAGTGGCCAAGATGCTCAACCGGCACCTCCCTAATCTTCTTAGCTATTTTATTTTTATTCGTCGAATCACGAACGCCACGAGTAAAGGCTTCAACACCGTGATCCAAGCCTTGAAGTACACAGCCCGTGGCTTCCGCTCGTTCACGAACTACCGAACGCGAATCCGTTCTTCTGCGGCAAACTGGATTTCAAGTCGCAGTTACAGTGCCACTAAAAGTCCCGAAGAACCTTTCTTCTCGAGAAGTCGGCGTTTTTCATCTTGGTTGCCGCAGGACCTCTTTCTAACCGCTTCGACGGTACCGTCCGTCGAACCGCTGTCTAAAATCATTACTCGCGGTTTACTATTCTCGGGAGTTTTGTCCAGTTCCCCTTTAAGAAAATCGCGATTCTTGATTAGATAATTGCACCGCTGATAGGTCGGATTAAGGACATCAAGCGTTTTCGTCATTCGGAAATCTCCGGAACGCACCGGTATATTTCATTCTTGCGATCCGAAATCGCACCAATTTTCAACTCGCCCGTAGCATTAAGCCTCGCCCACTCGGCTGCAGCAAAAACGGCCAGAGACTGTGCCCGTCCCGTACCCACGTTCCGCACATGAGGACATCCAGGGGTGGAGGTCGGCAATCTGTGCGCTTCAGCAAGAAACTCTGCGGCAACGGTCTCAACGGGAATGAAATCCCGCACCTGCCGCCCAGCGGTCATTAAAAAGTCCTGCCCGTTTCGAGCCGCCTCCGTCATACTCGGCCAGAATCTGGACTGTGCCTCACCCTTGCCATAAACATGAAACGGCCGCAGGATGGTGAGCCGTAATCTATTTTTGATGCAGAACGCTATCGCCGCCATCGTTGCACTGGCCTTTGACGCATGGTACGCGTCAGTTGGCATCAGCATTGCGTCAGTCGGAACCCGCTCATGACGTTCGCATGAAAGTCCATACTCAAAACAACTTCCTGCAATCAGAAAATTCCGCAATCCTTCGCGGACGACCGATTCAAACAATGCGATAGATTTGATGACATTCGTCTCAAAACATAACTTCCAATTACTAAGGTCTCGAACGCCGGCAGCTGCGAAATGAACAATTGTGTCGCAGGATCGCAAACATTCCGTGTTAAAACCGTCTAATTCACCGTCAATCCACATGACAGTTGAAGGGAGTGCGATTGGTGGACGCGATCCGGGCCGCCTAAGCGCAATTACGTGATGTCCTTTTTGGGCAGCCTGGTTTGCAAAATGGCTGCCGATGAACCCAGTGGCTCCCGTGACGAACAACCTCATGCCAACCTTACAATATCGTGGAGCGACTCAATTATATAATCGATTTCGATCGCAAGCAGGCCAGGGAACGTGCCAATAAAGATGGCTTCGTTCATGATCCGGTCCGCGCCAGGCAAATCGGCGGGGACACGCATAGAGCCGGGGTAGTCGCGGCGTAACCGAACAAATGCCGGCTGCCGCACCAGATTGCCACCGAATAACATCCTATTACCGATTCCTCGGCGATCAAGCTCACGTGCGACAGTGGTATTTGTTAGGGCCGACTCCTGTCTCACGAGGACCATGAAGCCGAACCAGGAACATTGACTGCGGCAACCGCTCTCGTTCCAGACAAACTCCGGCTGAGCATGGCACTTCCCTCTTCTGCTCGGCTGCCTCCAAGCGACTGAATGCGTTGGCAGAGCGAACTCGAAGTGGTCGGTAAGATTCGCTAAGCCGCACCGTAAGCGTTCCCAATTCTTTTTCCGAGCTTCGACGAACTCGGGCAGTCTGCGCAGCTGGACCCGGCCGATCGCAGCCTGGAGATCCAGGGGCTTTACATTGTAACCAAGATGACTATAGATGTATTTGTGGTCATACCCCATGGGCAACTCTCCCAACTGCCAGCCATAACGCTTATTGCAGGTATTATCAACGCCTGAGGGGCACCAGCAATCACGCCCCCAGTCACGAAAACTTTCCACGATGGGTTTCAGGCGAGCATCACGGATGATGTTCACTGCTCCACCCTCTCCCATCGTCATATGGTGGGGGGGGTAAAACGACTGCGTAGACAAGTCGCCAAACGCGCCGGTGGGCGCAGTCAACATCTCAATACGTCCCACGAGCTCGATACAAATGATAGGATGTGTGCCCTGGCGGGCGATCTTAATAAGGTGATCGAGTCCCAATGCACAGGCGCGGCTCAGCGGCATCGTGTATGTGCTGCCGAGCGAATCGCAGTTGTCCTCAACAAGCCAAAGATCGTACCGTTGGCAGACTTCTAAAACACTCGCTATGTCAAAAGGATTCCCAAGGGTATGCGCCATCATAATTGCCTTGGTCTTCCCATTTACTATTGCGGATTCGATTTGGTCAACGCATGCATTCCCTGTGACTGGCTCGTTATCAATAAACACAGGCACGGCGCCGCATTGAATAATCGGCGCTACCGTTGTCGGGAAACCAGCAGCGCACGTTATCACCTCATCACCCGGCGTAACGCGTCGCTCAAGCGGGAGCTTCGGGCTTGTAAGAGCGCTGATCGCGATTAAGTTCGCACTCGACCCGGAGTTCACTAGTAGCGAGTGCCTAACCCCGAGGTAGGTCGCGAATTCTTGCTGCATCGCATCGCCTTCCGAGCCCAGTGTGAGCCAAAAATCCAATGCGCTTGATACAGCGGCCTCGACCTCGTCCTCAGTGAAAACGCGTGCGGCGTAGGGAATTTTCGAGACTCCTCGTTTGAAACCGGTGTTGTCCCTTGCTGACGCAGGCCGATTGCAGGCGTGTACTTGTTCTGCATACACGCGCGTCAGTGCTAAAATCTGCTTTTTTATTTGC
>JAGYKB010000052.1 GCA_018401885.1 Gammaproteobacteria bacterium | reverse complement strand
CCTGCTGCTGCTCGCCCTTCTTCCGGTGGCCGCGCGACGCTGGTGGCGCGGACGAAACTGACTGCGATGCGCGGTCGATCTCGGGCTAGGTGCTTCGACGAATGTCCCCTAAAATCGCTTAGCGCAGCTACACTCCTACTAGAAAAACTTGTTGCGACACTCTTCAGCTATGGTAACTATGCGTTACAACTTAACTCTGATCATAGCGAAATAAGATGCCAGTTAATTCTGACACAGAAGATTTAGCAAGAGCCTACGCTCGGCATATGTCAACGGCCGCAATAAAGAACGCCTGCAGACGCTCACGAATTATGGCTTTATTTTATGCCGCCGAATGTGGCTTAAAATTTCTTTACATTCAAGACAGCGGGCTTCAAACGACCAATGATATTCGCACAAAGATCAAAGAACAAATCGGACCTGTGCGCATTGATCTGCACGACATTGAATTGTTATGCGAACTTAATTCTGTGATTCCGTCCGACACCGGTAATCCGCCTAACTTTACAGCGGGTGGGCAAGATCATCCTTTGTATCGAATTCACGAAGCAGCTCGATACGGTGTAAAATTGCCACATTTTTATCTTACTGATGTCGAAGTTTGGTTAGAGAAAGTCAATTTAGAAGTCGGAAACCGTATGCAAGACAGTGGAGCGTACCATGGCCGTTGAGCTTTATACGCACTTTGACGTGCTCGATCGCCTCAGTAGTGCTGATGCACAGCGCACCGCTCCGTCCAGTCTCCGCGTTGCGAAACCATTGCCTTCCCGGTTGATTTTGTCCGTTGCACCCAACACGTCGGTTGAAACAGTCCAGGAATGGCTGACTGAATTGTTTGGACCGCGATATAATAGAGCCATGAATTGGCTAATCCTGGAGAGCGCCATCGGCAGGGATGCGCGCACGCTACCTGTTCATATCGTTGAAATAGACGAAGAAGATGAAGGTTCCGAGGCGCGCTTACGCCTTCGCCCGACACTCGCCAAGCGGAAAGTCGCGATATATAATACTCGATATGCCCCGCCACTTGTTGACGATCTTATAGACTGCCCTCCCGTGCTAACGTTCCACTCTTTCAAGGGCGGAATGGGTCGCACGACTTTAGCGCTCGCCTTCTCGGATGGACTAGTGAAGAGTGGCCGCAGGGTCTTATTCGTTGATGCCGATTTCGAGGCGCCGGGTATATCGACTTTGTTAAAGCACGTCATGCCGTCGCCACGGGTTTCTTTTGCCGATGCACTGGCGTTAGCACACTCGTCTCCTGACCCAAAGGCAGAAGACGCAATCTCATTGGTTGTCGAACGCCTGTCAGATCAGTCAGTCGATGGGCTGACAATTCTTCCCTGCACGCGAGATTTGGATCTACCGGATGTTCTTCCTGAAACTTTGACGTATTCGAGTAACCGATCTGCTTTTTTTGTAGGCGAGTTTTTATCAAAAATAGGCAAAAAATTAGGCGTTGACTTGGTAATTGTTGACCTGCGGGCGGGACTCTCGGAGATAGTGGCTTCGCTGTTTCTTGATCCAAGACTGCAGCACGTACTAGTAACTACACTGAACGGACAAGCTATTGATGGCACTATCATGCTGCTTGAGCGCATGAGAGATGTTGCCAAGAAATGGACTGAAGCTACTGGGAACAGTCTGTCAACTAACCTTTCGGTTGTCATCAATCAAGTTCCTGATGTTTTAGATACGCATGTCTCAGCTGCTCTCAAGATTCTCGACGACGAACTCCGAAACTTTGCCGAGGTGATACCAGAGGAAGCCCAGCTTCCGGAGATCTCCGGTAGTGCGAATCCGTTCTTTGACCGGCCAATTTCGCCGATACTGCTGCCGTCTATCCAGCGTATCAGCCTCCTTCCGCGCGATCTGACGAGCGCACGCAAACTTCTGTCCGAGTCCGTTGCGCAAAAAGTGATGTTAGATAATTTCCTCGACCTACTGCCCGTTATACCACCGGTGACCGTTGGTACGGCAAGCAGAGCTGATCGATGCCGTTTGCTAAAGGAATACGCAGGAGCAGCGATATTTGCAGAGAGCGCAAATCAAGTTGATATCTTCCCGACCAGATCACTGATCACACTTGCTGAGCGTCACCTGGCCACCATTCCTACCGCTGTCATTTTGGGAGATAAAGGAGCTGGCAAAACCTATACATTTATGTCGCTCGCTCTTTCTCGAAGCTGGGCGTCGTTTGTTCGGATACTATCTCCAAATAGTTCACAGCAGAGTGACGCTCTTATACTTCCTGTAACAACGCCTCAGGATCTTAGTGATGAAGGGCGAGTTTTGGAGCGTACGCTTACTGATACGATAGCCTCCGAGATTTCTGGAAGTAAAAGTCTGAATGATCAGTTAATTGTTGACGCAATCGACAAGCAAAAATCTCTCCCCGGGGCTGACGGTGTTAGCAGTTGGCGAAATTTTTGGCTTGATCTCATCGCTTGGCGTTGCGGCCATCGAGTTGGAGAACCTGGCGCCTTCAGCGATCTTCCAGATATGCTTGCGGCGAAGAATATTCGAACTGTTGCGATATTCGATGGTATTGAGACTATATTCAAGCAAGTAAAATCGTCTGAAGTTGAACGCGTCGCGATCGAAGCTTTATTGCGCGCCGTTCCAGACTGGTTGGCGCAGCTTCCCGCTCGCCAAGTTGGCGCGATCGTGTTCATACGCGAAGACGTTGCGCGATTGTCTTTAATTAACAATTTCAAGCAGTTTGAGGACCGTTACGGGGCATACGCGCTAAAATGGAATTGGGCGGAGGCACTCGCGCTTGCTTTCTGGATCGGTCAGAAATCCGGAGCAATTTCATCGGATCTGACTCCGACGGCGCTTGTAGAAATGAACGAGGAGCAAAGGGGGGAAGCGTTAGAACCTTTGTGGGGTTGGAAGCTCGGCCCAAACACTTCCCGCGAGGCCCGCTCGCAGGAATGGGTAATGTCATCCCTCTCGGACTTCAATCGGCGAATTAAAGCGCGTGACCTCGTTCGTTTTCTCCACGAGGCAGCGAAGCGCTCGCAGCCCGACGACAATTTCTACGACGAGCGGCTCTTGAGCCCTCGGTCGATGCGGGACGCCATCGACCCCTCGCTCGAGTACAACTGGA
>JAGYKB010000051.1 GCA_018401885.1 Gammaproteobacteria bacterium | reverse complement strand
TGAATCGTTTCGATGGGATAATTGGCTGACTGAATCACGCGAATTGAACGGCGATCAGACTCTGTGTGTGTACCCGTTCTTATGGACTGAGGGCCTAGCGATTGGTGAGCGACATCGCGGCGTCGTGCCGGTTGCCGAGTCTTGGACGCTGCAGCTTGATCTCCAAAAACAACTCGACGGATAATGTGGGCGAACCATCGCATGCACGGGAGTGGCGGTGGCCAGTCTTTTTTGAAATCAACGTCAACTCCCGCCACCCCGTGATGCGGGCCGTTATCCGGCAGGAGAGCTTTCAATGACGCGATTGCCCATGATCGTTTCATTACTCGCGATTTTGTCCGGTTGTTCCGAGCAGACGAACCCAAATCCGATGACACCTACACTATCCTCCTCAGACGTTGTGGCCTCAGATGCCAGTCTCAAGAGCGATGATCCCTACGATGTCGTTGGCTCCAACATCGCTTTTCTGAATGCGCAACTAGAACAGCATTTGCGGCACGATGAACTGTCTCGCGACGGACTCCGCAGCTACTACGTCGATTATTACCTTGCCCAGGTCAACAACGGAGGCTTCTCCCAATTCGTTTACAACTCTCGTTGGGATCGAGATACGATTCGCTCTATTCGCGAGGGCTTGCGAGCAATGGGTGCCACTCGGCATCTTGAATTGTTCAACGAGAGCGCAGCGATCATCGAGCAAATTGGCGCCGATGGAATGGAAAGGTTCCTTTCGAGCGAATACTTCGGCGAGAACAAGGAACGTGACATACTTAATGCCTTTGACGACAAGTTCTTTGAATTATCAAAAAGCGATGACCTCATAGAATTGAATTCCAAGTGGCTGAGATCGTTACCCAACTTAAAGGTCTTAACCCGCGAAGAAATGAAAGCTGAGGTCGAACGTCGAGCAGCGGCTCTGCCGGACCGTCAGGCGCGGGCTGCACAGGCACTTGCAAATGAGCCACGATTTATGAAGCTTATCCGTGCTCTATGCCAAGAAGCTGGTCACGAATTAACGCGAGTAACGGCAGGTGATCCGACCCACAAGTATAATGGGAAAAACATTCTGGCGTGGCACTTCATCACAGACAAAGGGCATCATTACATGGTTGACGCCGACGGCGATGCGATGATGTTCAACGGGGACTCGCACCAGCAAATTGTATCAATCAAAGCGACGGAACAATTTGGGACAGAATAGCCGGATATCAAGGCGGTCAACCCGAGCGGCGGATCGGGCGTGTTCTGAAATCAATGGTACTTGGCCGCCGCCGGGTTACCTTGGTCGTTATGCTCCTAGATCCCTCAAGTCTCGAGGGTCCCTCTCCATCTGCGGCCCGGATCAAGATTGACTTTGCCGAGTTGTTGGGACAAAATGACAAATGTTGGCGGCGGTTGGGCTTGGGGCTAGGTCTGTCCTTGACTGGACTCCTGGGGGGCCACGGGGCGAAGCGCATAACAAAAAAATGCACCCGAGTTGCCGATCGGGCGTTTCCTGAAGTCAAAGTCACACCGCGGCAACCGGGTGATTTTTGGCCGTTATCCGACTGAGTGTTGCCGAGGTGGCTGACACGGTCTGCCAAAACCAAGACTAACCCAAACTCGAAAACGTAGAGAGTATGCACCTTGACTGATGAACCATCGAAATCCGAGATTCCGAAAAAACTCAAACCCTGGCATATGGGACTTGCAATCGGATTCATGATGGCAATCGTGTTTCCATTCAACACATGGGTACTCAAGCAACTCGATCTAGTCGATACGTGGACTGGTATGCTGGTTGCCCTTCCGATCATGTTGATTTCGGGGATCGCGATGGCAGTCGTTTGGCAGAGATGGCTGTAGGCCAGCACCAACGACTTCGGATAACAATGCCGTGCACGCGGAGCACGGCTTGCGCGTTTTAACAAATGGAAAGCCGTCTCTCCGTGCCCGGTGACGGCGGACGTTATCGGGCTGAAGAGATTTCATGAACACACCCTACTTCATCTGCGAAGCCTGCAAGATTCGCATTGAGGCAGGCTACCGTTGGGCGACTTCGCATCTGCGTTCCGACGCTCGAATCGTGGAATTCGGGCGATTGCTCAATGTTCGTGACGCACTAGATTATCAACCGTTTTGGGACTTGCCTTCCGATAACGAATACAACTGGCTGCGAAATTTGTTGCCTATCGTGCGAACGTTTCTCGAACGCCATGAATCACACGGAGTTCGATTTGGTGATGACGTTTCATTTCCGGAATCGTATTTTGGAATTGAATGGCTGGACGTAAGCCCTTCACCTGATTTGGTGCCGCGATACTTCGTGGAACAACTAGGCTACAATTCTTGGCGGCAGGTTTGCGATCACGTCGAATCGCTCTCGCTGAATGATCAACCATGGTGGTGGTCGTATGCCGATGAACAGCGAGCCGCGAAACGTTTGTTTGAAACACTGGCTGATAAACTCCCGATAACCAAGCGGTGAACCGGAGCCGCCGATCACGCGTTTCTTGAAATCTAAGTCTTTTGGCGGCGGCCCGGTTACCGCTGTCGTTATCTGGCGTAGAGCCCATGCGTGACCCAAATCGAATAGACCGCATGCTTCAACAACTTGAGTCGGCATGGCGTGTGTTTCCCGACATGCGGCTTGGCCAACTCCTGCTCAACATCACGCGTGCTGAAAACACTTCCGAATTGTGGAACCTTGAAGACGCCCAAATTGAACAGTTACTTGATTCCTTCGCGAAACTGAAGGTAGACCCGCAGGGGCTGCGATACGTCAAACGCCGATGGGAGGAAAATCGCGGTGACCGCCACGATCACTTCGGGCACTCATGGTGGTATTTCGAAATCGATCCTTCGTGCAATGTGGTTCGGCAGGTCGAGCATTACGACAATGGCATGATTCTGGGATACAGTTCTCGAATACCTCATGATGACTTTGGCGGCCTGTCGTCGGAGCCGCTGAATGCATCGCTGGACGGTTTTGATTTCACAACTGATGCCGAGTTCAACCAGCTTTGGAAACAACGTAGCAACTCGTAGAAAAGGCAGATAACAATGGGTTGCACACGGAGCCGCGGGCCGCGCGGGTTCTGGAGTCGACGTCGTTCGCCGCGGCCCGGTGAACCCCAGCGTTATGCTCCGAGATCCCTCAAGTCTCGTGGGTCCCTCTTCATCTGCGGCCGGGGTCAAGATTGACTTTGCCGAGGGGTTGGGGCAAAATGACAAATGTTGGCGGCGGTTGGGCTTGGGGCTAGCTCTTGCCTGGACTCCTGGGCGGCCACG
>JAGYKB010000050.1 GCA_018401885.1 Gammaproteobacteria bacterium | reverse complement strand
CGTTCTCAAGTATATCATATCTGATACAGAAGCGGCCTTCGTTGTAGGAGATATTGTCTGTCGAGTTCCACAATCGTTTTCTCACGCTCTACATGTATCCAGTTTGACGCCCGCCACTTGGAATAGGTCAGAGCACGCTGGCATCCCTATAGCGGGTTGGAATAAATGTCCTCACGAAGCCGTTCCGTTCGATAGCGCGGGAGAGTTGGCCGCAGCAAAAGCACTTGATCGCAGCGTCGAGGTAGATTGGTGGGCACGCAACTTACCAAATTCGTTTTGCCTGTCTACGCCTGCTGGCAACTATTATCCAGATTTCCTCCTGGTTTGGAAGCTTGAGAATGGGGATAATGTACTTCTTGAAATTAAGGGAGAATTTCTTGCGGTCGGCGAGCAGTCCGAAGCGAAACTTAAAGCTAAGGCCGCTCAAACCTGGTGTGCCGCAATGACGACAAACGGGATACCGTGGCAGTATTGGCTTGTCTTAGACCGCGACGCGCAGAGGTGTCAGACCGTCGAGGACCTGAAAAGGGCTTCGGAGCCATAACTGCTATCAGCCGTTTCCCCTAAGGCACTCAAATAGCGCAATTGCTCCAGCAACGCGGAAGGGCAAGGCTTACCAGAACGTTCTAATCGCGAGAGAAGCCCGCCAGCCGCTCGACGGCTCAGAGGTTGTGTTATTGATCGATCAATAAACTCGGCAAGGTTTGATGACAATTCCGACTTTCTGTTCGCAACAGAAAATGGACCCTCACCGAAGTCGATACCATCGCGTGGAATAGCTGCCGAAGAAAACAAATCCGTAAAGGTAAAATCTGGCGTGCTGCCCTTAAAAACCCCATCCATAACAAACCTGCCTACAGGCAATGCAACAGCATTACCTGCCATTGCGAACTTTGCCTTGTCTGGAATGTCTAAAAAACCTTCGACTGAGAAGCCTTGAAAAGCAAGACACTCATTTGCCGAAGCTTTTCTTACCATATCGCCGTAATGAATTGCAGGAGGAGAGGGTACGCCAATTGAGGATCCGACCTTTAGTGCTGGCACGCACCCATCAGAGTAACAAATTCCTTGTAGACCAGCTGTCCAGTAGAAGCCTGAGGCACCCGCGGAGCTTATCACCGCACCTACGTTGACGGGCCTATGAACGGAGGAAGACAGTTCGCGAAACCTCGATGCAATCAAGAAGACGCGGTTTCGGTTTTGTGGCAACGCAAACTCACGAGCGTTTAATGTTCGCCACGCTACATAAGTGAAACCGGCTTGCTGCAACGCGGTAACGATCAATCGGAAGGCACGTCCTCCCTCCAGCCTGAGCAGATTGGGAACATTCTCTGCAACGATCGTGTGTGCTCCCGCTTCTATAGCCACGTCAAGCATCCTGAAGAACAAGCCGGACCGCTCGCCCGCAAGCCCCTTTCGAAGCCCTGCTGCGCTAATGTCCTGACATGGCCAACCGCCGACCACTACGTCGACAGCTGGTGGAATGAATGACCGAACATCTTTGCTGAGCTCAGCCTCAGGAAACTTGCGACTAAGGACCTTTTGACACCACGGATCGATTTCGCAAACCGCATGCGGGGTCTGAGACGAGCTTTCGAGCCCACCGATGCCGCTGAAAAGACTTATGTAGCGCATCCGTTTACCCCTTTGAATGGTTTACCCCAGGCAAGCCTAGCAGTCCAAATCTCCTTTGTCGCGGATCCAATGCGCATTTTTTGCACCGGTGGCAAGCCTTCCTCGCTGCAGAGTTGCCATCGATGTGTAAGCGCTGAGCGACTTATGTATCGGCAGAGATAAGCTTTGGCGAACCGAGACGCTTGCATTAGTTGCGCTAACTCCTTCGAAGCTTTTAGATCATGTCTTGCTAAAACTATCAGCCGGTCGAGGTCAACTGAACTGATATCTTTAGGAGGTTGCGTCTCGTTGTCAAAGTAGATCTGAACCTCGAAGTCGGCCTTAAGGTCAACAGCAATGTCAGTGCCATACTTGAGTATCTTGAAATCTAGCCGCTCCATGCATTCTACAAGTGTGTATCCCCGTGGGACCCGCGACGACTTAATCGAGAAGGTCACTAGTTCGGGCGAAAGGACAGGTACGCAGTTTGAGGACAGAGACGTAAATTGTTCCTCAGTTGCTCCACTCAATACGTCCCAGCCGGGATCGATGTTTTTTGAGTGGTCATTTCGTATTTGTTCGTAGCAGACAGCAAAACGCTCTGTTGCAGTAAGATATCCCATGAACGCCTGTGTGGCAGCGTCTCCCATGATCTTGTCATCTAGCTTCTGGAGAAGGCTGCGATAAGGCATGTTCTTTCTATCGACGCTAGTTTGTACACGTCGGCTTGCCCACTGAACAGCCATCACGAGCGCCGATTCCGGAACATTCCATTCAAGACAGCTATTCATATATATTTCTCAGGGACATTTCGAGATCTCAGCAGCCAAGTCACACTTCTCCCTATTCAACTGAGGGGCTAAAAATAAATGTGACTAAGTGCAAATTTGCAGCTACGTGATCCTCACAATACCTAACTTGGTGCGTTCGTTGCGGTATGTCTATAGCCCTTTGGCAGTGATCCATTGAACATCCTGAGTGGTGTCATCAAAATATCCGCTAGGCCTGCGTCTATAACGCAGCCTTAAATTCTCCCTCTCAACATTCAGGAGCGAGAATTCGTATGGCTCCGTTTGGAACGATTTAGAGCGCTATTGTTGCTGCGAGGAGCAGGTGCGTGACGAAACTATTTTCCTGTTTAGCTTCTACGCAGGGCTGCGGACCAAGAAGTTCGCCGCTCTGAAACGAGGAGATATATTTGCTGAAAATGGCAACGTGCGCAAGCAGTTCATCCTGTCAGCTGCACAAAGCAAGGGCGGCAACACACGCACTGTTTACCTCAACCAGCGCTTCTTGCGCAGGGCATTGGCAGAATATGCCGCCGGACGGAACCTCAGCGATCCTAACCGTGCCCTGTTTGAGAGCCAGAAAGGCGGGCACTTCTCAGCCAACACAATGTGTCAGCTGTTCTTGGACATCTATAAGGCGGTGGGCCTCAAGGATGCCTCAAGCCATTCGGGCAGATGCACATACATCACCAGACTGGCCAACAAGGGCGTGAGTGTGCGCTTGCTGGCAGAACAAGCGGGGCATTCGCACAATTCAACCACGCAGCGCTACATCGATGTGAACGCTGAGCAGCTGAGTGCAGCGGTAGAGCTGCTGTGAACACGATTATCGGGGCAATCCTTCACGGGTAGATGCTCTGCCAAGATTTCGGTAATAGGCATCGATCCAGCCCAGAGCGCGAGACATTCGGGTTTATAAACTCTAGCAATATAGCCAAAAGTTCGTCGAGCGAGACCAGCAGAGTTCTACGCAGCGCCACCGCTACTACTTCTTGAGCCGGTGTCGAAGTCGTCTGCAGGCGGTATGGTGTGTAGCTGCGGTCCTCGACGCTCTCACGGCGACGCCACTTGAAGACAGTCTGCTCAGAAATCCCGTACGTTCCGCTAAAACCCAGGCAGGCTCATCGCTTGCCTGTATGTCCGCACGAACCTTCGGGGTCGTTGTCGCTTGGCTATGTAGTCGAACGA
>JAGYKB010000005.1 GCA_018401885.1 Gammaproteobacteria bacterium | reverse complement strand
CGCAGATCTCTCGCACATAACGCTCGAGCAGCCGCAAGCCCTGCAGCGTATGAGTCACTTCGGGATGAAACTGAATGCCAAAGTAATTACGCTCGGCGTTAGCCATAGCGGCAATCGGCGCGCTTTCGGTTTTCGCAATAATATCGAAACCTGGAGGCACTTGGGTGACCTTGTCACCGTGACTCATCCACACGTCGAGTTGAGGCACGCCGTCGGCATCGATGCTATCTTCGATACCATCGAATAGCCGCGACGGCGCGCAGACATCGACTTTAGCGTAGCCAAATTCCGACTTAGCTGATCCCTCGACCTTGCCGCCAAACATCTCTGCCATGATCTGCATGCCATAGCAGATACCTAAAATAGGCAGACCCGACTCATACAGAAATTCGGGTGGGCGCGGCGAATCTGATGTGTTTGCCGACTCAGGACTGCCAGAAAAAATAATACCCTGAGGGGCGAACTCATCGAACAGCGCCTGATCGACAGCGTAGTCCCAGATTTCGCAGTAAACGCCAAGCTCACGCACACGACGCGCGATGAGCTGAGTGTACTGAGAACCGAAGTCGAGGATGAGTATTTTCTGGCTGTGGATATTGGCGGAGGTCATAGCAGAGGCCATCTCATAGTTTAGGTGTGCTGTTCAAGGCATAGGATAGAAGGGTAAGCCAGCGGACTGGCCGGGCGCCGCCGCGACAAGACACTCGCCTTGCCGCTCGCGCTCATTAGGACATCCTGTAATTAGGCGCCTCTTTGGTAATCGACACATCGTGCACGTGTGATTCACTCATGCCAGACGCCGTGATCTTAACGAACTGCGTCTTGGTTCGCATGGTGTCTATATCAGCGCAACCCGTATACCCCATGCTCGAGCGAAGGCCGCCCATGAGCTGATGCACTATTGCAGACATAGGCCCTTTATAAGGAACACGCCCTTCGATACCTTCTGGCACAAGCTTCTCTGCGCCCGAATCGGTGTCCTGAAAATAACGATCGCTTGAGCCCTGAGAGTGTGACATCGCACCTAACGACCCCATGCCGCGGTACGCTTTATAACTGCGACCCTGGTAAAGCTCTACCTCACCAGGTGCCTCTTCGGAGCCCGCGAGCAAACTGCCTACCATGACAACGTTCGCACCGGCAGCGATAACTTTTGCAAGATCGCCGGAGAAACGAATACCGCCATCGGAAATCACGCAGACGTCGGTGCCTTTAAGCGCTTCGACTACGTTTGCCACCGCAGTCATCTGCGGCACGCCAACGCCTGTCACAATTCGAGTTGTGCAGATCGACCCGGGGCCTATACCGACTTTTACCGCATCCGCACCAGCGGCTGCCAGATCCAGAGCGGCCTGCGCAGTAGCAATATTGCCGCCGATAACTGACAGTGAAGGGTATTTCGTCTTAATGGCGCGTACCTGATCGATCACCCCTTGCGAGTGACCATGCGCAGTATCGACCACCACAACGTCGACACCGGCCTCCACAATCGCATCGACGCGATCGGCGGTATCAGGACCTGTGCCAACAGCCGCCGCAACGCGCAGCCGACCGTACTCGTCCTTGCACGCGTTCGGGAAATCTTCGGATTTGCGAATATCCTTTAGCGTGATAAGGCCGCGTAATTCGAAGGCGTCGTTTACGACCAAAAGTTTTTCGATGCGGTGGCGATGCAGAAGCTCTTTGACCTCGGAAAGATCAAAATCTTCGCGCACGGTGACTAGACGATCTTTAGTCGTCATGATCGAACTCACAGGCAGCGCATAGTTCGCCTCGAAGCGCACGTCGCGACTAGTAACGATTCCGACAAGGTCGTTACCGTCAAGGACCGGCATGCCAGAAATATTATTTTCTTTAATCAAAGCGATAAGTTCGCCTATCGTGGCGGTCGCCGCGATAGTAATCGGATCTTTAACAACGCCGCTTTCGAATTTTTTGACCAGACGCACTTCGCGGGCTTGCTTCTCCACAGTCATGCTCTTGTGGATCACGCCGATACCACCTTCTTGCGCCATAGCAATAGCCAGACGAGCTTCGGTAACCGTATCCATCGCAGAGGAGACGAGCGGGATATTGAGGGCTATCGATGAGGTGAGTCGTGACTCGAGACTTACTGTCTTAGGGAGGACGGTGGAGTGAGCAGGCAGCAGGAGGACGTCATCAAATGTTAGGGCTTCTTCAGCTATTCGCAACATAGGATTTACCACACTCTACAAAAAAAGCATTATATAGAGCCTGTATTGCCTTGTATAGCACCAGACCTAGTAACGAGCTGTTTTCAGAGGGCTAAAAGACGAATGCCAGCCATGCCAGCAAAGTTTCTCCAAGAACCCTTAGTGCTCTTCACGCTGATAGCGGCCCTGCTCTTCGCGATCAGCGCATTGTTCTCGCCGAGGGACAATAACGTCCTTCTGATAGACAGTGACGAAGTTGAAGCACGCCTGTTTCTCGAAGAACTCAATAGCGGCGAACCTCTGTCGGCGAGCGAGCGCCAGGCGATAACCACCGCCTACATCGAGGAGGAAGCACTCGTACTCGAAGCCTTGGCACGTGGCCTCGACAAGGATTCTCGCATCCGGTCACTGCTTGCCCAAAAAATGCTACACGTCATGAGCGCCGATATCATTCAGCCCAGCACTTCACAGCTCACCGAGTTTTACCGCAACAACATTGCACGCTACCGGCAGAGCGCGCTGTACGAAATCGAAGAGTTAGTGCTCGCGCGCGATGACAGCCGGATCGCGGAAGAAGCGCTCGCTGCAGAGCCAACCCTTGCCCGCCCCCTCCCAACCCTTAGCGAGCGCGATCTCGCCTCAATATTCTCAAAAGAATTTGCGGCTCAGGTGGTAATCGCTGGCGGCACTGCCGAGACGGACGACTGGTCAGGCCCGTTTTTAAGCAATCGCGGAAAGCATTGGCTTAGAGTGACCGCATCAATACCCGAGACCACCCCGAAATTCGATGAGGTTGCAGAGCGAGTGCGACTAGATTGGATCGCCGCCGAAGAAGAGAATAAGCAGCGCCTGCAAGTTAAAAAGCTAGTTGAACAATACGATATCGTGATGAGTCAGCCGAGCGGCAGGCAATGACCCTTCCACCCTCACTTCAATCGTTTGCCAAGACCTGTTTAATTAGCGCGGGCGTGGTTTTTGTTTGGCTGCTTGCCGCTCCAACAGTCCGGGCACACGACATCGATGTGACCGGTGTCGCAAGACTATTCTTGGATGAGCGTGCAAAGACCGGTCAGGAAAACACGCCAACCGACATCACCAAACCGGAATACAGCTATAGCTTGTCGATAGTCGACGCTAAAGTCCCTTCGCTAATTCAGTTCGAAAAAGTACTGCCACAGCGCTGCACGCCTAACGCACCAACACCAAACAGCTACCGTTTTAGCTGTAATCCAAGGCTTTCAAGCGAGGACTCCCTGCTGTTCCCTTGGGCGCTCGCGGGCGTGGTATTGGTGGCAAATTGGCACGACGGTAGCAGCCACTCAAGTTATTTTCGCGGCGATGGTGTCTTCGTTGAAATCCCGCTCGCCGACGTGCGTGCTCCAAGCGCAGCGTTGGGCAGACTCGCACAGCAGTATCTCGAATTAGGCATCGAGCACATCTTACTGGGACTCGATCATTTGCTGTTTGTCGTCGGCTTAATGCTGCTTTTAGGCACGGCAGGAGGCATGGCGAGATATCTGAAAACGATCACCGCTTTCACACTCGCACATAGCGTGACGCTTGCAGCGGCAAGTCTTGGGTTTGTTACCATTCCCAGCGGTCCCGTCGAGATACTCATAGCGCTGTCTATCATCTTACTTGCGCGAGAGGCACTTTTCGCTCGGCGCGCTCAATTTTCACTCAGTTATCATTATCCTTGGGGCGTCGCTTTTGTCTTTGGATTAATTCATGGCTTGGGATTCGCGAGCGCTCTGGGCAACTTAGGGCTGAACCCCGATGATATTCCTGTCGCACTGCTGTTTTTCAACATAGGTGTCGAGGTAGGCCAACTTGTCATTATTCTCGCCTGCCTATCGCTCGCTCCACCCTTACTCGCGGCTGCCAATCGAGTCGGGGTAAAGCGGTTACTTGGCAGCCCTGATCATGCAGCGCTGGTAGCAATAAACGCGCTAACGTACCTGCTCGGTGGCATCGCGACGTATTGGCTTGTCCAACGCCTCCCCTCGCTCTGGGTCTAGCGCCACCACCAATTCTGGTTGACATTCAGTGGTTTAGAGGTATCATGCAGCCCGCTTGAAAGTAAGCACTCTTTATTTTCCCATTTCGATGTCTTCAGTAGCACCTCGTCCTGTAAGTTAATAAGTGTACCGCCGAATTTCTAGCACGACCCCCTCAAGGGAATATTTAATACGAAAAGCAGGAACAAGTTATGTCAGACAAAATTACTGGAACAGTTAAGTGGTTCAACGAAAATAAAGGTTTTGGATTCATCGAGCGCGAAGGCGGCCCAGACGTGTTCGCTCATTTCAGTGCTATCCAGAGCACTGGTTACAAGACGCTTGCTGAAGGTCAACGCGTTGAGTTCATCGTAACTGACGGCCAGAAAGGCCCACAGGCTGAGCAAATCGTCGCGCTGTAAGGACGACCGATTGCATAGCTGTTGCTAGCTACACCGCTAGAGCGACAGCGAGAGAAAAGGCGAGCGCATAGCTCGCCTTTTTTTGATCACGACTTACCCAAACACTATTGCGACAGATGATGATTTCACACAAAGGTTACGTCACTCGAGCGACTCGCGTATCATTGGAAAGATCCAGTCTCAATCCAAAGCCGTTATTAGTATTATGAAAAGCCCCTCTCTCCTATCAAGCAAAATTTACGCAATATGCACTCTTTTCGTCGCAGCACTGCTTTCACTTTTTGCTGGCATAAGCGCTGCTAAAGAGGCGGATCTTTCAGGCGCCACTGGCAGCATTTCCCTGGAAGTCTTTAGCAGGCTAAGCCCTATTGAGATCAACACGATTCACAGCTGGGAAATCGTGCTCAGCGATGGCAACGGCCCAATGAGCGGTGCGACGCTCGAAATAGTTGGCGGCATGCCAGAGCATAACCACGGGATGCCAACTCAGCCGCAGATCACCGAGGAATTAGCTCCCGGCCGCTATCTACTCGAAGGCGTGCGTTTTCACATGCCTGGACTCTGGCGCATGACTGCGAGCATTAGTACGGCAGAGACACAGGGTCGTCCACCGTCGGTTGTTGTGATCGACTTCACTCTGTGATCAGAGAGCGACACTATGACACCCTCTCCAACTTCTAGCCTCTCAAAGCCCCCAAGACTTTCTAAATTCAGCAAGATCGGTTTTGCACTGGGTGTTATTGCTTCGCTCGGAGCGCTTGGGTGGAACTATTTCTCAGTACCTACCTCTGCGCAGTGGAGCGACGAAGAAAGGCGTCTTATCGCCTCGCTTTCATTAGACCAACTCCCTCCATTGCGTGCAGACCCGAGTAACGCGAAGGCTGACGATCCGAGTGCTGTCGCGCTAGGACACGCGTTGTATTTCGATAAGCGACTCTCTGCAAACGGCGCAGTCGCCTGCGCGACCTGCCACAAGCCTGAACTCATGTTTACCGACGGACTCAAGCTTGCCGTAGGCACCAGTGTTGGCGACAGGCATACGCCGAGCCTCGTGGGTCTCTCCTATAGCCCCTGGTTTTATTGGGACGGGAGAAAAGACAGCCAATGGTCGCAGGCGCTAGCCCCGCTTGAGGCTAAACATGAGCACGCAACGACACGCAGCGATCTTGCGCTATTAATTAAAAGTAATGCGAACTACGCCGCACTTTATGAAGCGGCGTTCGGCAGTTTGCCGAAATTCGAGATCCCGGCTAACTCCTCACCCTTGGGCGATGACAGCGAGCGAGCTGCATGGCAGAGCCTATCCGATGAAGAGCAGCAATCGATATCTATAATTTTTGCAAATATCGGCAAGGCACTTGCCGCTTATCAGCGTAAATTGGTGCCAGGCAGGGCCCGCTTCGATGACTACGCAGAACGAATGTTGCGTGATGATTCGGCAAAAGTTTCGCAGGGGGACTTATTAAGCCCCGCAGAACTTCAAGGGCTTCGTCTCTTTATCGGCAAAGCCATGTGCGTAACGTGCCACAACGGCCCGCTCTTTACTAACCACGAGTTCCATAATACCGGCGTTCTCGCAAATCCCGGCGAACTTCCATCGATGGCTCGCTACGATGGCATCCGCACTGCGCGCCTCGATCCGTTTAACTGCCTCGGCGAATTCAGCGATGCTGACAACTCTGAGTGCATAGAGCTACGTTTCGCGCGCGATACGAATGACCTCGTTGGCGCGCACAAAACCCCTACGCTGCGCAACGTCGATCTTACTGCACCTTACATGCACGGCGGACAAATTGCAGATCTCGCTGCGGTTATGCGCCACTATAACGAGGCTCCGACCTCGATGCTGAGTCACAACGAGGCGAAACCGCTTGGCCTACGCCCCCCCGAACTCCGCGCGCTAGAGGCATTCATGCATACGTTAACCGCACCACTTGCCACCGATTCGCGATGGCTGAAGGCACCATGAGAAGCAGCTCTTCGCTTGCCTTGCAATTGGCCTGCGGCCTTTTGATGAGCAGCATTTTGATCACAGGCGGACAGGCACAATCTACGCTGGAACAACAGCACAGTGCGGCGTCAACGCGGCTGTTGCAGCAGCAACGAGTGGCTAAGGCGCTGGACTCACCCACACGCGCCATCGCTCATGTCCTTAGGGACGAAATAAGACGCCCCGCTGAAGTCATTGCGTTTATGCACTTACCCGAAGGCGCCCGCGTTCTGGATCTCTATGCAGCAGACGGCTATTACAGCTATTTGCTCGCGGCCGCTGTCGGGCCAGAGGGGCGCGTCTTCGCTCAGAACCCTGTCGCGACCGACAATCTCGAAGACGTTCGTCAAATGTATTCACTTGCCGATGCGCTTGATGAGCGTATTGAAATTGCAGACCTTAGCAATGTCTCTCATGTTCGTAGCGACTTCGCGGCCTTGCCAATCGAACCTGCGTCGCTCGATGTAATTCTGCTTGCGCAAATACTTCATGACTTCGCTAATAACACCGACGCCAGTGCTATCGCACTCCTCCAAAGTCTCGGCACGCTTCTCAAAGAAGGTGGCACACTGATCGTGATAGACCATGCAGGCGACGATGATCAAGACAACGAACGCCTGCATCGTATGCCGGCTACACAGGCAAAGCGACTCGCTCTAGCTGCGGGTTACTCTCTCGACGGCGAGTCAACTCTCTTGGTGAATCCTCGAGATCGACGCAGGCGTCCGGTGTTCGATCCAATGCTTGCCCGCAATACCGACCGCTTCTTGCTACGCTTCGTGCGCAGCCCTTAAACTCGGGTGTAAACGAAGAGAAATTATGCAATCTGTCCCAGAATCGAATGTGCTTTCTGTAAGTGGCCTCAATCGGCTTGCCAAATCCTTGCTCGAGGGACACTTCCCCGCTGTGCGCGTCGAAGGCGAAATATCGAATCTTTCGCGACCTAGCTCCGGCCATTGGTATTTCACCCTCAAAGATCAGAGCGCTCAACTTCGCTGTGCGATGTTTGCTGGCAATAACCGCCGCGTTAGATTCAAGGCCGACAGTGGTTTACAGGTCACAGTCCGCGGCCGGCTGAGCATCTACGAGGGTCGTGGTGACTATCAGCTTATCGTCGACTCCATGGAAGAAGCAGGTGCCGGGGCTCTGCAGCGGGCATTCGAATTACTTAAAGCAAAGCTCGAAGAAGAAGGGCTATTTCGCGCCGACACAAAACGTCCTCTTCGTGAGGACTATCGCCACATAGGGCTCGTCACCTCGGCGACGGGTGCTGCCGTTCAGGATCTTATTAGTGTGTTCGGCCGTCGCTCGCCCACCACTCGGCTTACCTTATTTCCCGTCGCGGTTCAGGGAGCACAGGCACCGCAGGAAATTGTGCGGGCGATCGCAAACGCCAACAGGCTTGCCGAAAAGCTGGGGCTCCAGGCCTTAATCGTCGGCCGTGGTGGCGGCTCCATCGAAGATCTGCAAGCCTTCAACGAGGAGTCCGTTGCTCGCGCTATAGTAAGCAGCGAACTGCCTATTTGCAGCGCCGTGGGGCACGAAACCGATTTTACTATCGCCGATTTTGTCGCAGACCTTCGTGCGCCGACTCCCTCTGCCGCAGCAGAGCTTCTCAGTCAGAATCAAGAGGATCAGCTGCAGTTACTCAGCGCTGCGAGAGCACGCCTGCTCGTACTCATACAGGCGAGGCTTCAAGCCTCAAGCAAGAACCTTGCATGGCTCGTGCGCAGCCTAAAACGCCCGGATCGTCTGTTGGCCGAACAGTCACAGCATCTTGATAGACTCGAATTGCAACTTGTTCGCGCATGGCGGATGCGGACACAGCGCAGTCACAGCCGAGTCGCGCTTCTCGATCAGAGGCTTCAGTCTCAGTCGCCTAAACAGAGGCTTACGCGAGTTGAGCAACAGCTTAAGGATCGCAAGCACCGCCTCATGCGCGCGATAAAAGCACTGATAGCAACCAAATCTGCAAATCTAGGCCAACTCACCAGAAGTCTGGATACCGTAAGTCCCCTTGCCACGCTCGCGCGCGGCTATAGCATCAGCTATGACGCAAACGGCGCGTTGCTTCGTAGCGCAGATCAAACGGAAGCCGGCGCCAAACTAAGTACGAAAGTGGCAGACGGTCTCATTATTTCCACGATTGATACGATAGAGAAAGAGAGTCGATAAAAACAAAGGATTTATCGTGAGAAAACATGCTTTCCCACTGAGCCGGATCCCCTACTTTGCGAGGATAACGTTCTTTCTTTTTATGGCCATTAGCGCATCTACTGAAGGTGCTGATGTCGCACTCCCGCGCCTTCCTTCCTCACTTCTCGTGCCCGGCGGGGTTGCCATTGTGCCAACGGCTGGCAACGCAGTTCGAGCTGAATACAGAGGCGAAAGGGCATTGCTAGCGCGAGTCGAAGGTCAGCAATATGCGGTCATTGGCATTCCCCTCTCTGCAAAACCGGGCTTGCAAACCTTCACATTGAGCGATGAATCAGGAAAAGCTGAGACCCTCGGCTTTAGCATAGCCGACAAAGCTTATACGGAGCAGCGCCTCACAATTAAAAATCAGCGTCAGGTGAACCCTAACCAAGAGGACATGGTGCGCATTCAAGCCGAGAGCGCTGAGATGAAACAGGCTTTTCAGAGCTGGGACGAAGAACTCGTCCCAACTTTCTCGATGATTCCGCCGGTCGATGGCATTCGAAGCAGCTCATTCGGCCACAAGCGTTTCTTTAACGGCGAGCCCAGAGCGCCTCACTCGGGCATGGATATCGCTGCCGACGAGGGTACCCCGATTGTTGCGCCCGCCTCCGGTCGTATCGTCGCTACAGGCAACTACTTTTTCAACGGCAACACAATCATCCTCGACCACGGCCATGGGCTTATCAGCCTCTATTGCCACATGAATACAATCGATGTTGAGGTTGGGCAGTATGTTATTGCGGGTGAGCAGATTGGAAAAGTAGGCCAGACTGGCAGAGTCACTGGCCCGCACCTCCATTGGAGTGTCAATTTAAATAATACGCGTATCGATCCGGCGTTTTTCCTCTCGCACTAGCCGGTCAACCAGACCTGTACCTATTTCACTGTAAAACTGTACACCCCTTCGCAAACTTACGCGCACCCCCCTCTCCCATTAAGTCAATCTCTCTATTGCGAGAGATTGATTTAATCGGATGGTCAAAGTTGATGCATCGCACAGAAGGGTTTTTTGCTGCTATGCGGACAAGCGCTTGTCCACGGAGGGCAAGTTAATTTCGTCACTAAAAGTTTTCGACACCCGCTTTCTGGCGTTGACTCGCTCCACCGCTGGTCTATAGTGTGCGCTTTAGAAAGTCGAAAAGTCAGCGTCGTAACAACCTAGCTGACTTCATCGCAACGAAGGGTATCACTATGAATAAGAGAGATGAACAACGCAGACGCCGTGAGGCGAAGCAGCGAGCAGCTGAAAAAAACCAAGGAACTCGAAAGCTGCTCAGCCGATTTGGACTTTTTTTTGTTCTCCCCGTTATTGCGCTGATTACGGTCTATACTCTGCTCAATCAGGCGCCCACCTACTCTCCCGTTCAAGTTGCCGAGAACGATCATCTGAGAGGTAACCGCGATGCGCCGGTAACGATTGTGGTTTATGCAGACTTCCAGTGCCCTGCGTGCGCGACCGAACACGAAACGATGATGCGACTCTGGCCTGAGATCAGTGAAGATGCCCACCTAATTTTTAGGCATTTTCCCATCACTGCAGCACACCCCAATACATGGACCGCCTCTCTCTACGCCGAGGCGGCTGGGCGCCAAGGTCGATTCTGGGAAATGCATGACGTTCTATTCCAGACCCAATCCCTCTGGTCCGGAATGCGATCAGTAGAGGCCGAATTTGATAGCTATGCGTTGGAGCTGAATATCGACCTTGAGCGGCTGCATGCAGACATGCTTGATGAGTCCATTATAGAGAAGATTCGCGCAGATCAGCGTGGGGGAAATGCTGCTGGAGTGAGAGGTACACCGGCCGTTTTTATAGAAGGCCGTCAGCTTGCGCGACCCAATCGAGCTCGTATTCTTGAGGCGGTCGCCGCTGCGGCTAGCTAGCTTAGGGTTATTGAATAGCGGGCGCGAGGCGGCGCTTGCTGAAAAACAGCAGCGGCTATTTTGGCATGCGTGCCGCTCGAATCTCGATTTCAACCAACCAGCCTGGAACGACGAGCCCTTGAATCTCGACAAAGGTGCGAACAGGCTTTAGCGGATTTTCTTCGGTGCCAAAGAACTTGCGGTAGCCGCGATTAAAGCCTTCGAAGTCGAGATATCCAAATTCATCGGACACAGCAAAGGCGCGAACCTGAACAATATCGCCCATTGACCATCCTTGCTGTTCGAGTGTCTGTTTGAAGCTTTCGAACGTGTCGACAACCTGCTGCTCCATGTCGCCCCAGCTACCATCTTCCAGCGGAGAAGCGCCCGAGCCGCTCAGGTAGAGTGATTCTGCACCGGCAGGCACTTTAATCGATGTAAAAAAGTATCGCCCTTCGCCACGCCTCTCGATGCCGCCGACGGTAACCACGTCGCTGTCAGCATCTCTATCAAGAATCGCAACATTGTCCGAAGCCGTTTCTACTGCAACGCTCTCGCCAGCGCCTGAGACCGCAGATAAGCCTGTCGTAGAAACAGGGAGGTCGGCTTCATCCCCGCCCGTAAACTGAATGAGAAGAACAATTCCAAGCAGGACCACGGCTGTAATTACTGCTTTGTTGAGCGCGCTCATGCCGCCTCTATCAGCTTGCACCTCTGGTGCTGGCGAGTCGCTTACTTGATCTTGAGAGTTTGCTTCTTGTTCGGACATCAATTCTTCTCCGGCTGACTCGAGGGCTCGGCCCTGGTGCCTTATTTATTCACTGACTTAGTAATTTGCGCCACTAGCGATCCAACGAGTTAATGTATGCAAGAACGTCGTTAACGTCTTGGTCGCTCTTAAGGGCCTGAGTAGAAGGCCTCATGAGTTTCCCTGCTGTGTCATCAGGGTGAACACCACGATAGCCCGACTTGAATAATTTTATTTGCCTAAACATATACCAATCGTTTCTTCCGACTAGGCCCGGGGCCCCCAGCGCCTCATTGCCTTCGCCATCGGCGCCGTGGCATGCGGCACAATTGGCATACAGCGATTCCCCATTGCTAAGATCACCCTCAATGGTGTGGTCATTCTCGATCACCTTCCATCCCGCAATGGTATTTACAAGATCGTCAATTTCAGCGTCGCTTAGTCGAGCAACTGACGCCTGCATTTCATTACCGGGAATATAATCTTTCTGCGAGCCGCGAATGCCCGCGCGGAAATTTTCGAGTTGCTTACGGAGATACCACGGCTCGAGTCCGGCAAGACTTGGGCCTCCGACAACTGGATTACCCTGACCCTCGCCGCCGTGACAAGTCGCGCAGACTTCATTGCTCAGTGGCTGGTTGGTCGTATCAACCGCTGCATACTGCTGCGCATAGGCGCTAAAGCTAGAGAGTCCCGCGATCGAAGCCGTCAAGGCAATGGCAGTCAGTAGTCTTATGTTTCGCATGTAAAAATGACCTTGAATAGGATGCTGTTATAGGTTCTAAGTAGAGGCTTTTCGCGTATTAAACGCGCTGACCAGGCATTGCGCCGCCCGATTTTCGAGCTAGCATGTCATTAATTGCCCAATGGGCCGAGAGAATCGCGCTCTCTTGCCACGCAGTATGCTTGGTTATCTGATCGCCGATTGTGTAGTGCCTATTTCCCGCAGGCTGACGCAGAGTTTGGAACAAGCGTTCTTCTTCTTGCGTAAATCCGCTACGGCTCTTTTGCCACCGCGCCGAGCAGCCGAGCATATGGTTCATTCGATGCCACGCGATGGTGATACCTTTCTCGACTAGATTACGGTAGTTGGGGTGAACTTTCTCACCTTGGCGGATCGCCGTCTCAATGCGCTCCTCCTGTGTAAGCTGAGTAAAATGCATCCCACCGCCGTAGTTGTAAGCAGAGAGAATGATCCCTTTTTCTTTGTACATGCCGTGCGGCGGATACCAGATCTGCTCGATTGGCTGATTGGTCCAAGAGATTCCTCCAAAGATGTCGTCTTTCTCCCAAAAGCGCTCTTTCGCTTGGAAGGCTGACTTGTAGGCTTCACCCCTGCGCGGATACGCCATCGCTTCTTTGTAATCTGCCGAGAAATTATTGTCGATACCGGTCATCAAATGCGTCGGAATGCTGTTGAAACAGTAGTCAGCCTCGATCTTATACTTTATGCCTTTATGCTCGTAGACTACCTCTATGCCATCGTTCTGCAGCATCACTGAGGTCACCATGACGTTGTAAAAAACTTCGTCAGGGAGCTTGCGCAGATAGCCCTTGATTATCTGATCCATGCCGCCGACGGGCTGAAACAACATCGGGCCTGTTTCACCCTCATTTTGGCTTAGCGCCATGCTGAAGAGATCGGTCTTAAGGAGGTCTCTTAGCGCGACGGCCTCGTGAGCATGTCCGTGTTCAAGGAAACCTCCATGCGAATATCCTCCGCGAGTACTGCCTTTGTAGAGCATATCTTCATCAAGATCGCCCATTCGACGCAGTGCCCGCATCAATGCCTCGACCTCCCATTGATCGAAGGGCTGGTCTAATTCGGCGTTGGTAAAATTTTTCGCCATTATTTCTGCCATGAAGCCACGCGCGTTGGTCGTAAATTCACGGTTCTTTATGGGTTTGCCATCGAGCATGGCGTCGTCTTGGATGTACGTCTCTTTATTTTCATTGATAAAAAATTCGAGCTCGACGCCTAATTCTTTGCAGTAATGAAGAACATTACGATGCGAGCTTGGGATCCGCGCAGGACCAGCATTGAAATACATGTGCGGCTCGTCGTCGAAATCGCAAATCTGAGGATTACCCACCTCGTCGATGAGGTCACCATGACGCACGGTCATATTGCGACCACCAGCGCGTCCAGCAGCCTCTAACACCACCACGCTATAACCCGCCTTTTTGAGTTCGAGTGCCGCAGTCAATCCAGCTACGCCTGCACCCAAAACAACCACGCTAGGGCGATTCGAGGGGTCTGCTGGCGGGATTTTGGGGATATCGACATAGGAGTCGGGAACAATACCGAGAGCGTTACTCGCCTGTAAAACAGCGCCGCTTGCACCTGCTTTAGCAATTAGCCCAAGGATCTCTCGTCTCGACACAAACTTCTTCATAGTGTGTACCTACTGCTGTTTCTAATAGCCAAACAATGTTGCCTGAAAGTCGCATACTCTAACGCGATGAGCCCATAAACGGAAGTTGATGAGGGTCATATTTTGTCACTGCCAACCAATCGCCAGAGTATTGATTTAAATCATTTAACTCCAAAATCACCGCATGCTCGCAAGACACAGCCGATACGCCACAGAAGCTTTTTCAATGGACTGAATCTGCAAGCATTATGCCACTGCTAATACGCACAAACAGGCTTGCCAGAGCACTGAGTTGCACCGTTTTCAGGCAAACCTTCGCGCGACACCACTAAATTGCACGCCTAAAGGGCAGAAACGTTAAGCAGGCCAAAATCATTGGGGCTGCGTTATAGTAGTCTAAGGCTCCATTTGAATTCGTGCTATAAAAACGCAGGAGAAATCCCATAGACCTCTCAGTGTTCACATCGATCGGCGGCGAATCGACTCTGACCAACGCGCACAGTGCGCTGCTACTCGTTTTTATGCTCGCGTGTTTCGAGTCGCTTATAGGTATAGGTCTGTTTGTTTCCGGTGTTTTCCTGCTAGGCATTGCCTCGTACCTGCTCTCACAGGAACTTATTTCGGGCACCCAACTCGCGATAACTGCTACTGCAGGTGCAATGCTTGGTGACCATGTAGGCTTTTTTTTCGGCCGCTTTGTAGGACCACGACTCCACCATACGCGTCTCTTTATTCGCTATGCAGATCGGATTTTGAAAACAGAAAATATGATCGCTCGGTGGGGCGGAGTCGCGGTCCCAATCGGTCGATTCGTGCCTGCGATTCGCAGCATCGTCCCAGCGCTGCTTGGGACAAGCGGATTCGCTCCTAATCGCTTTATCTTAATCGATACGCTCTCATGCGCGACATGGGCAGGGGCATTGGTCCTGCTCGCAACCGGAGTTGACAAACTCGTCTAAGCTCTCGCATTAAGCGCCAGCTGCCCTCTACTTTCTCATCAGACACAAAAAAGCCGAATGACATTGCTGTCATTCGGCTTTCTCAGATGCCGTGTTAAGCGGCGGACGAGCTATACACGCACGGGTATATTAGTGACCGCCGCTGCTCTGCGCCTTTGCTCCAGGCAAAGCCATCGCTGTCAGCGTAGAGCCTGTCTGAAGGATGATGTACTGGTGACCATCATGAACCCACGAGCTCATCCCGTAGCTGCTACGACCAGGCGCTTCGATCTGCTCCATGATCTCACCAGTCTCTTTGTTGATCGCGTAAAGCATCGGTGTTCCGTCGCTCGCCGCGTCCGAGTAGACCAGCATGTTTTTGGTGACGACCATCGGCACGAGTGCGCCTGTGCCTGTGTTACCAATATCGATACCCGCAAGCGCCGGATTGTTCTTGATACGGTTAGGCGTCTCGCCCGTTGGAATCATCCAAGAATGGTCGCCAGTGTTCATATCGATCGCAGTAATGCGGCTATAGGGTGGCTTCCACAGTGGAATGCCGGCGGGATGACGAGGAGGACGCGAAGTCGCACCCGGTCCAGCGTTTGCCCAATCGGACAGCGTTACGCCGGTTGTATTCGGGTAGAGCAGATCAGCCTCCTCTCCCGGTATTAGACGAAGCGCAAAACAAGCTTTGTGCGAAGACACATACAGTTTGCCTGTCTCAGGGTCGGCAACAGCGGGCGCTGTGATATTCGCACCGCCGGCGCCGCCTGGGCAATTCATCGCAGCAAACTTGCCAGTATCGTTACCCGCGTGAATCGGCGGATTGAACAGAGGGCCCATTTGGTAGTCTGCCAATGCATCTATCGCTTGTTGACGAATCTCAGGCGTAAAATCCGCAAGATCATCCACAGTGATGCCTTGCATGTCGTAAGGCGCAGGCTTTGTCACATGCGGCTGAGTTGGCGAAAGGACTTCGCCCGGCACGATGGACGGTGGCACGGGCTTATCGACGATAGGCCACAGTGGTTCGCCGGTAATGCGGTTAAAGGCATAGACCCACGCTTGCTTTGTAATCTGAGCAACCGCAGGGACTTTGCCGCGGCCAGGCATATCGAGATCGAGCAGTACAGGCGCAGTGGGATTGTCGAAATTCCAGATTTCATGCTTCACCATCTGGAAATGCCATTTGCGCTCGCCGGTGCGAGTATCTAGCGCGATAAGCGCCGCGCCGTAAAGATTATCTCCCGGACGGAAACCACCGTAGTAGTCGATCGTCGCGCTGTTAGTTGGAATGTAAACGAGGTTGTTCTCGGGGTCTGCCGACAAAGGCGCCCAAGACGAAACATCACCAGTCCATTCCCATGCATCGTTCTCCCATGTCTCATGGCCATATTCGCCTGGCTTAGGGATGACATTAAACTTCCATTTAAACGCGCCAGTTCGCGCATCGTAACCGAGAATATCGCCTGGGACATTTTCTACACGCGACTGGTGGTAGCCCTGCTCTGCGGAGTTACCGACAACAACTGTATCGTTGACGACAATAGGCGGCGATGAAGAGGTGATGTAGCCAGTCTCGAGTGGGAGACCCTCATAAGGATCGTAGGGATGCCCGAGGTCGGCGAGCATGTCGACAACGCCGGTCTTAGGAAAGCCGTCGATTGGCACTGGTTGACCAAAACCTTCTATTGGCACGCCGGTATCAGCGTCGAGCGCTGTCAGGAAGAAACCAGGCGAGGCGATATAGACAACGCCGCGGCCGTCGATGCGAGCGTAGCCGACGCCTTTGCCATAGTCAGCGCGCATTGAGTATTCAGCTCGAGGTGTGTCGGGCTCGCGGTATGACCAGATCGTGTCCCCTGTCTTAGGGTCGATTGCGATAACGTAGCGCTTATTGCCCGCAACGGTGAAAAGCTTGCCGTCAATCAACGAGGGCGTAGAGCGGCCGCTGATCGCTTTGAAACTCGCGCCATCCCATTCCCAAGCAACCTCGAGGTCGGCAAAGTTTTCTGCCGTAATCTCATCGGCCGGCGAGTAGCGCGTATGCGCGAAATCACCGCCAAGCGTGAACCACTCTTCGGGATTTTGGGCAGCCGCTGTGGCAGAGACACCAAGCGCAATGGCTCCGAGTGTCATACCGCGCAGAATGCTGCGGGTCTTCGAATTACTACTTAACAATCGCATAACTCCCTCTCTCTTTAACGAAACTAAACCCTGCGAGGTGCCTAGTATTTCACAGGGCTAAATCGGATCAAAGCTACCAAGAATTCAGTCTCAGAACTATGATTAATTGAAACAAGCGAGCCGCGCAGTTCACTGAAAAATCATGTAACTTGTGAACGTCACAGCCAACGACTTGTGCTATAGTCGCGCGCCTTGGGTAAAGCGCCTCGAAATCAAGACGTTAGACGCTTCTCTTTCGAAGCAAGAAACACGATCGGTCGGAGTGTTTCTGAAAGAGTAGAGACCTGAAATTAATTATAATTTGGATTAAATAATATAATTTAATGACTGATATTAAAGAAAAAGTTATTGTTGGATGGCGAGAATGGCTATCGCTTCCAGGACTTGGCATCGAAGCAATTAAAGCAAAGATTGATACTGGCGCTCGCTCCTCAGCTATTCATGCATACAGCATAGAAACCGAGATCATCAACGAACAAGAATTCGCCATCTTCCAAGTGCATCCACTGCAAGATGACCTAAGCAATTCGATTACCTGTCGCGCCCCTGTTGTCGATCGCCGAATAGTCCGAGATTCGGGAGGCCACGAAGAAGAAAGGCTGTTCATCTCTACTACGGTAGAGTTTATGGGCAAGTGCTGGGAGGCTGAGTTTAGCCTCACTAATAGAGAAAATATGGCATTTAGAATGCTACTTGGACGAACCTCGTTGGTCGGGGGTAGTTTGATTGTCGACCCAGCTCGATCCTTTACTCAAGGCGAAGAACTCGCTGCAAAGAAACCCGCTGCCAGCAAGGAAAGTCAGTTATGAAAATCGCAGTGCTCTCACGCAATCGCAACCTCTATTCCACTCGACGCCTGATCGAGGCCGCAACCGAACGCGGTCATGAGGTACGCGTGCTCGACGCGCTGCGCTGTTACATGAACATTACTTCACATAGGCCGACGATCCATTATCGAGGCGAAATCCTCGAGGACTTCGACGCGATCATTCCGCGCATCGGCGCATCGGTGACATTCTACGGCACCGCGGTGCTGCGTCAGTTCGAAATGATGGGCGTTTATCCCCTCAACGAGTCAGTGGCAATTTCACGTTCGCGTGACAAACTGAGATCCCTGCAACTTCTCTCGCGTAAAGGTATTGGTCTACCGATTACCGGTTTTGCAAACAAGCCGGATGACATCCAAGATTTGATCAAGATGGTGGGCGGTGCGCCGCTCGTGATTAAACTGCTAGAAGGAACACAGGGAATAGGCGTGGTACTGGCCGAAACCCGCAAGGCTGCAGAGAGCGTAATCGAGTCGTTTTTGGGCCTAAAAGTTTCGGTGCTAGTGCAAGAATACATTAAGGAAGCCGGCGGCGCGGACATTCGCTGCCTCGTTGTCGACGGCAAGGTCGTCGCTTCCATGAAGCGACAGGCAAAAGAGGGCGAATTCCGTTCTAATATTCATCGCGGCGGTAGCGCATCGTTGATACGGATAACGCCAGAAGAGCGTACCACAGCAGTCCGCGCAGCAATGACTATGGGGCTTAATGTATGCGGTGTAGACATTCTTCGCTCAGCACATGGCCCGCTAGTAATGGAGGTTAATTCCTCACCTGGTCTGGAAGGCATTGAGAACGCTACAGGCAAAGACATAGCTGGGCTCATCATTCAGTTTATGGAGAAAAACGCCAAACGCGGCAAAACAAAAACTCGAGGAAAAGGTTAATAATCAGAATATTATGCTTCTATTTTGAAGCTTTTTGAGAAGATGAGAGTGGCACGCAACGGACAGACTAGACAGACGGCAATCAGCATTTTAGGCACAACTATCAAGCCTGGGGAGCGTGCATCAATCGATCTCCCGGTACCGAGCCTCTATACCCATACTGCGCTCGAAATGCCCGTTCAGGTCATCCATGGCAAGAAACCGGGCCCCACACTTTTTATCTCAGCCGCTATACACGGCGACGAGATCAATGGCGTAGAAATAATCCGGCGCGTCATGCATCAACGCAGTATCGGCAGGCTGCGCGGCACCCTCATTGCCATCCCAGTTGTGAATATTTTCGGCTTCATTAACCAGAGCCGTTACCTACCCGATCGACGCGACCTCAATCGCTCGTTCCCAGGCTCTGAATCAGGTTCGTTGGCCGGTCGGATCGCCAACCTGTTCCTCAATGAGATCGTGTCACGTTGCACACATGGTATCGACCTGCACACGGGGGCTGTGCACCGAGAGAATTTTCCCCACATCCGAGCTGTGCTCGACGACGATGAAACGAAGCGTATGGCGAGCGCCTTCATACCGCCAGTGATCCTAAATACGCAGATCGTCGAAGGCTCACTGCGTCAAGAGGCTGAGAGACTCGGCGTGAGCGTTATAGTTTATGAAGCCGGAGAGGCACTTCGCTTCAATGAGGTTGCGATCCGCGCAGGCGTGCGGGGCGTGGATTCGGTGATGCGGGAGATTGGCATGCTGCCGAAGAAAAAAGCGCGCAAAAATGACCCAATCCCCGTTGTCGCAACCGACTCGGCGTGGATTCGAGCGCCGCACAGCGGCATCCTACGTATGATCAAACCTCTGGGTGCACGCGTCTCGAAGAATGAGGTTTTGGGCATCATCTCCGATCCGTTCGGCGATTTGGAGCACAAAGCGATCGCGCCGTTTAGCGGCATAATAATCGGTAAGACAAATCTGCCCTTGGTTAACGAGGGCGAGGCGCTGTTTCACGTTGCTCGTTTTGAGAGCACCAGCGCAGCGGCGAGTCAAATCGAAGAGTTTCAGGCAGAAATGGATCCTCTCACTGATGATGCTTCGGTAAATGAACCGGCAATCACATAGGCAAGCGCTCTAGACCAGAGGCTTGTACATCACGAATGCGTCCACAAAACCTAATACCGGATGCTCAAAGGCAAGCGGCAGGACGCCGGCAGTCGCGAAACCGAGTTTACTCCAAAGGGCCACGGCGGCCACGTTGCTGCTAGCGACAAAATTGAACTGCATCGCCCGATAGCCAAGCTGTCTCGCATGCGTTTGCGAATGCAAACACATTTCTCTTGCCACACCTCTTCCACGCGCCTCATCGGCGACCATATACCCACAGTTGCAAACGTGGCTGCCAGGGCCATGATTGTTTGTCTTGATGTAGTAACTGCCTACAATTCGGCCCTCAATTTCAGCCACAAAAGTTGTGCGCGGCTGTTCTAGCCACAGCGAAAACGCCGACGCTTTATCGATATCGCGAGCATACGCATAGGTTTCCCCCGCTCGTGCGATGGCCTCGAAGAACGGCCAGATCGAGTCGAAGTCGACAAAAGTGGCTTCGCGGATAACGATAGCGCTGCTAGTCTCTGTAGGCATAGAAGGCTCGCGCCGCCTTATAGAGACTGTGTACGTCGATCTTCGAACTCACTGCATACGGGGTGTGTATAGATAACAGTGGTACGCCGAAATCGATCACCTCGATATTCTGACTCGAAAATTCACCGCCGATGGTCCCGCCACCAGCGCTGCCCACTTTGTAAGTCGCTGTTTGCCAGGGAATCTTGTTGTCGTCGAGTAGCGCCCGCGTCCACGCCATGAATTCACTGTTAGCCGTATTGCCCTGCCCGTAGAGCTTGAGATTCACCCCATAGCCAAGCTTTGGCGCGTTGCCCAACTCCCACGCTCCCGGATTCATGGGGTTCACTCCCGGGTTCACATCGATCGAAATGAATTTGGTTGCGCGTAAGGCTTGTCTAAATAGAGGCTCGCGATAATCACTGCCGAGCTCGATATAGAGCAGACGCGACAGCAAGTCGGCAAAATAATCAGAGCCCGCGCCCGTATTGTTTCTGTTCCCAACTTCTTCGTTGTCTACTAGATAGGCGACCGTTGTTGTTTGCGGGCGGTCTACCGCAGCGATTGCCCTCAGTGTTGCGTAACCTGCGAGGCGATCATCTTGTCCGTAGGCGGCGACGAGGCCGCGATCGAAGCCCATGTCACGCGGTGCTCCGGCAGGCACGAGCGAAAGCTCAGCAGACACCAGATCGGCTTTACTAATGCCGTATTCGGCGGCGAGGAACGCGAGCACTTGATCACCCACACCTCCGCCTTTTTGCGTGTCGGGTATATGTGCTATCACCGGATCCATATCCTCTGGCCCTAGGAATTCACTCAGGGTCTTGGAACTCCTCGATCGATCAACGTGTGGTGAGAGTTCGGGAATCATGAAAATCGGATCGCTTGGATCTAAACCAATTTCGATTGTTATAGACGTGCCATCTTTTTTATCAACGCGCCCCATCAACGCGAGCGGCAGGTTTGTCCACTGGTGAAACTTTATTCCGCCGTGGTAATTGGTTTGGAAAAGGGCAAATTCGCTATTCTCGTAGAGTGGACGACCTTTGAGTTCGAGGCGCGGAGAATCGATATGTGCACCGACAACATGAAAGCCTTCCTGTAACCCATTCTCGCCGATCACAAATAGCGTAATTGTCCGGTCTCGATTGACCTCATAATGTTTCCCGCCGGGAACCAGACGCGTAGTGGGCATGAGCTCGGAGAAACCATTTTCCTCGGCAAATGCCACCGCCTCGGTCACGAAGCTAAGTTCGGTACGCGCCTTGGCAATGAAGTCCTTGTAATCCTCGGCGAAGGCGAACACCTCGGCCCGCTCGTTTGCAGTAATCCCTACCCAGCTAGACTCACAATCCAAACGATCACTGCAGGCCTCCTGTGCAACGGCTACCGGTGTGGAAAACGCACTAATCACAAGACCTGTGCGTAGTGCAGCGAGCACCGCTCCCCTTTTCGCTGAGCGGATAGTTTGTAGCACAGGATTGCTGGAGATATTGATAGGCATAGATATGACTCCAATGCGCCGTTTCGCGGCGCCGATAGTTAATTACAAAGACTGCAGGCTATTACGGCGCGGGGTACTGAGCAAGGCAGTCATTAAATGTGGCGGCGTCGATATTACCCCCCGACAGCACAGCACACGAGGTTGCGCCCGGCATTGGACGTATGTGCCCAGCTAATAGCGCCGCGAGTCCTACCGCGCCGCCCGGCTCGACCACCAACTTGAGATAACGAAACGCGAAGCTTATAGCATGAGCTACCTCGTCCTCGGATACGCTAATAAATCGATCGACCAGTTTGCTGTTGACGGCCCAAGTTAGCACGCCAGGTTGAGTAGCCATGAGGCTGTCGCAGCGCGTAGAAGTTTGAGGATCGATGCGAACACGCTCCCCTGCTGCCGCTGATTGTACGTGGTCGTCATACGCAAAAGGCTCAACGCCGATGACTCTGCATTCAGGCGCGAGGCCGCGCACCGCGGTTGCAACGCCAGACATAAGGCCGCCCCCACCCACTGGGCTTAACACTAAGTCGGGCTCCCAGCCGCGCTCGCGCAGCTGTTGAACCATCTCTAAGGCGCAAGTTCCTTGCCCCGCCATAACCGCAACATCATCGAAGGCAGGGACAAGCACCGCGCCCGAATACTCGGCAATCTCGGCGGCGATTTCTTCGCGAGATTCGGTTTTGCGGTCGTAGGCGCGCACTGCAGCGCCGAGCGCCTCGGTACCTTCACGCTTGACCATCGGCGCGTCGGTTGGCATGACTATGGTTGCCTTCATCCCCAAAAGACGCGCGGCATAGGCTATTCCCTGCGCATGATTGCCCGACGAGAACGCAACGACACCGCGTGCGCGCTCCTCTGTAGTCAATTGAACCAGACGGTTATAGGCACCACGAAATTTAAACGCGCCCACGTGCTGTAGGTTTTCAGCCTTTAGAAAAACTCGCGCACCGAGTCGCCGATCTAGCTCGGGGCTCGTAAGGAGGGGCGTTCGCACTGCAACGCCTTCGAGACGCGCTGCTGCATCGGTGATATCTTGCAGGGTGATGGGCACTCGATCGTCTCCTCTCGAGGCGTCTGAAAGCGCCTCAGGTCAGATGCCTCTTGGTAGAGGAAGGCTTCTTGTTAAGGTCTCTATTCTTCGCGATGCGCCGCTTACGCGCAACTTGTTGGGCAGTGAGATTTTCTTCGGATTTCACAAACGGATTATCGCCGCTGCGTAACTCGATTCTAACCGGCGTACCTTCGAGCTTAAGAACCTTGCGAAACGTCTTTTCAAGGTAGCGCGTATAGTTGCCCGGAACCTTATCCGTCTGCTTGCCATGAATAACGATGATGGGCGGATTCTGACCGCCAGCATGCGCATATCTCAGTTTGATTCGGCGACCGTTGATAATAGGCGGCGCATGGTCGACTACCGCATCTTGCAGTATCTGAGTTAGCACGTTAGTCGTAAGCTGTTTGCGTGCAGAGTCGTAAGCACGGTGGATCGATTCGTACAAATCGCCGACGCCGGTGCCAAATAACGCCGAGATAAAGTGAATTTTGGCAAAATTAACGAAGGTAAACCGCCGTTGAATGTCCGATTTAATCTTCTCCTTTGCCTCATTCTCCATGCCATCCCATTTGTTTAATGCGATAACCAAAGCTCGGCCGGTATCAATAACATAGCCTAATAAGTGTAGATCTTGTTCGACAATACCCGTGCGCGCATCCACTACGAGCACGACCACGTTGGCATCCTGTATCGACTGCAGCGATTTTACTACCGAAAACTTTTCAACTGTCTCGCGCGTGCGCCCGCGCTTACGAATACCAGCAGTATCGATCAGCGTGTAACGCTGTCCTCTGCGCTCAAAGGGAATATAGATGCTGTCTCGCGTGGTGCCGGGCTGGTCGTACACCACAACGCGGTCCTCGCCGAGCATTCGATTCACAAGCGTCGATTTCCCGACGTTTGGGCGTCCGGCTATAGCGATTTTAATGCCCGTAACTGCCACATCGTCGATGTCGAAATCGCCCTCGGATTCCTCCGTTTTAGCGATCTCTGCGAAATTCTCGAGCACGCTAAGAAGCAGCGATTTCACTCCGCGACCCTGCGTCGCGGTGATAGGATGCACATCGGTAAAACCAAGGCTATAGAAATCGGCAAGCGCGATATCCGGATCCAATCCGTCTATTTTATTGGCGACGAGATACGTGTGTTTCTCGCGTTTACGCAGGTAATCCAAAATGCCGTGATCGTCTGGCATCAGGCCATCTTTCGCATCAACTAAAAATAAAACGATGTTCGCCTCGGCGATAGCCTGCAGCGACTGCGCAGCCATCTCTAAATCGATTCCCTCTTCATCACCACTAATACCGCCGGTATCGATAGCGATGAACGACTGCCCCTCAATTTCACCTTCGCCGTATTTACGATCGCGCGTGAGCCCCGGGAAATTGGCGACAATCGCCTCGCGTGACTTCGTAAGCCGATTGAACAGCGTCGATTTACCAACGTTCGGGCGGCCAACGAGTGCGATAACAGGTTTCATGAATGTCCCAATGGAGCAGTAATCGATCTAGTGAAAAGGTTTGTTTAGGAAAAGTCAGCGCGGTACTAAAAAGCCGCGAGGCTAGAGGCTAATCAGGCCTGTAAGCGGAAAGCTTACCGCTATTGCCGTACACGTAAAGCAGGCCGGCACCGCTCATCATGGCTGCACGAACCCCATCACTATCGGCACGAGTGCGGCCGACAATTCGTCCATCGATTTGCGAGAGTAAATGCACATAGCCTTCGAAGTCGGTCACTGCAATGTAGTTGCCTACTGCGCGCGGCGCCGAGACGCTTCGAAATTTGAGATCGCTATTCTCCCAGACTACATCCTCGCTGTTGTCTCGAACCGCAGTGATCACCCCTTCGTCGTCGACGTAATAAAGATTGCCGAAGCCGCGCTCGATCCCGTGAAAGCTCGACGCTTCACGACCCCAAACGATACGACCAGTGTTCACGTCGAGTGCCATGAGATTGCCTTGATAGCTCGACGCGAGAACCCTCGAACCATCGACAAGCAGCTGACCATCAATATCAATCACGCGATCGATATCATATTGACCCTCGGGCACAGCGACGCGCTCTTCCCAACTCCACACACCGTCGCGAGCGTCAACAGCAACGAGAGTCCCATTACTAAATCCAGCAAGAACCTTGCCACCGGTCGCGAATACAGGACTGCTCGTACCGCGAAGGGTAAGCGCTGGCAGAGTTGTCTCATACGTCCAGCGCTGTTCACCGGTAGTCGCTTCTAGTGCAACGAGTTTTTCGTCGACGGTCTGGACAACGACAACATCACCGTTAGTCTTAGGTGCAGACAGCACCTCGCTCGATACAGCCATCGCCCAGAGGATCGCGCCTGAGTCTTGGTCTAGCGCAACGACTTCCGCCGCTTCGGTGCCTAATAAGACAAGGCCATATCCCGCGCCCACACCGCCAGTAATTGGGTCTTCTAAACGCTCGCGCCAGAGTAACGTTCCGTCGTTTGCCGAAAACGCTGCGACCGTCCCATCTGCGCTTGCTACGAACAGTCGGTCACCGTCAATGACGGGCGTGATTAGGTTGAATATTTTTCCCTGACCGTTCCCAATCTTGGAGTCCCATTCCCTTTTAAGCGTAACTTCGACATCGATTTTAGTGAGCTCTGTGGGCGGGTTAACCTCGTCATCGCCAAACCAAGTCGATGGATTCAGTCTGCCGACATCAAAGCCAGCACAATTCGTGAGCGACGCCGAGAGTAGCAACAGCACTAACCCGCGGGCGGCCAATCGGTGGTACGAGTTTCGTTGGCCAGATGTCAGATTAGGCGTAATTAAGATCATAGTTGTCTACTTGGCTGCACTACTTGTAATTAACTTTCGACCCGCGCGAGGTCGTCGAGTTTCATTCGCAGCGAATCGCTTAACGAACCCGCTTCTTGTGCTGCAAGGTAAGCATCGCGCGCATCCGCCCGCCGGCCAAGCGCGAGATAGATATCGCCCCTGAGTTCAGAGTACCCAGCCTCGAATGACTGAGGCGCGACACTATTCACGAGTGCTAATGCACGCTCAGCATCACCTCTCGCAAGGATTACCCTACCTAGCCTTAGGTTGGCGGTAAGTAACAGGCCCGTATCAGTCTTAGCCGAAAAACCCTTACCGTGGTTATCGATAATCCACTGGAGAGAGGCCTCTGCCGCTTCGAGATCGTTGCTCGCGACTTGTTGAGACGCAGCGAAAAGCGCACCAAACGATGCGTAGGTTGATTGCGCGTAATCATCTCGGAGCTGTTCGCTCAAGGAGATAATGCGATTTGCATCCGCAGCTGCGACCTGTTGACCTGCATCAACGAGGGTTAGCTCGAGTATTTCCTCGTACAGATCCGATGCGGCGCCTTGTTTGGCTAGCTGCTGACCTTCCCAAAAGTTCCAACCGCCGAACCCCACCGCAACGATAACGACCGCTGCTACTAATTGCTTTCCGTTCTCTTCCCACCACTTTTTGAGGGTCTCGAGGGTTTCTTCCTCAGCCGCGTTAATCGCCACGACGGTCTCCTTTCTATTTGTTTCGTTGTTATGCAGCGTCTTCTCGATAGATGCTCTCGATAGATGCTCTCGATAGGTGCTACCGATGGGTGCTACCGATAGACTCTAGCGCGAAGTCTTACCGCACAATCTGTCCAAGTTGCTTAACCCGTTATTCTAACTTGAATTCCCTTTAGGAACACTGCACTTTTTAAAGTTAGGCTTGTAAAAGTCTCTGGGCAATCTGGGTAGGCGCTTCCTCAAGCGTAAGCGTGACCTCCTCACCCTCGTCTTTTAGTTCACGCAGTCTTACTACACCTTGGTCGAGGCCTTCAGGATCAAGGATTATGGCGTAGCGCGCACCGAGGCTAAACGCACGTTTGAGCTGACTCGCGGGCTTTCCGCCGCCGCAGTGACTTATTATCCTCTGCTCGGGCATCTCTCCGCGAAGCGTCGCTGCGAGCGACTGAGCCTCCTTGGCCAGGCCATTTGGCACGACAATGTAGAGGCTTGTGGGCACCTCTTGCGGGACTTTATCGAGAGTTTCGAGCATTAATACTAGCCTTTCAGCGCCCATGGCAAATCCCGCAGCGACTGTCGGCTTCCCACCGAGTTGCTCGACAAGTCCGTCATAGCGTCCCCCGCCACACACGGTTCCCTGCGCACCAAGTGAGTCTGTGACCCATTCGAAGACACAGTTATTGTAGTAATCAAGGCCGCGAACCAGGCGCGGGTTTACCTCAAAAGCTACGCCGGCATTGCTCAGCAGCGACTTGAGCTCCTCGAAATGCGAAACGCTCTCGTCGCTCACATAGTCAGCGAGCACCGGCGCTTCCGCCAAGAGCGCTTGCATATCGGGGTTTTTGCTGTCGAGAATGCGCAGCGGATTACTGTAGAGCCGATTGCGGGCGTCGTCATCGAGGCGTTCGCTATGAGCCTCTAAATAGGCCGTGAGTGCTGTACCAAACGCCTTGCGCTCAGCCGACGCGCCAATATTGTTTATCTGCAGAACGAGCGCCTCGGCAATATCGAGCTCGCGCCATAGGTCTGCCGACAGCTGAATAAGCTCTGAATCTATATCTGGCCCGGACATTCCAAACGCTTCGACGCCAAACTGCTGGAATTGCCTATAGCGCCCCTTCTGTGGCCGCTCATGCCTGAACATAGGGCCTTGATACCAAAGTCTCTGCTGTTGATTATAGAGAAGTCCGTGTTGGTCTGCCGCGCGCACACAGCCAGCAGTGCCCTCTGGTCGAAGGCTAAGGTTGTCGCCGTTGCGATCGTCGAAGCTGTACATCTCTTTTTCGACAATATCGGTGACCTCACCGATGGAGCGCTTGAAAAGCTGAGTCTGCTCAAGGACTGGAAACCTAATCTCCTGATAACCGAACCGGTTTACGACGCGATGAAACGCGGTTTCGAGCGCCTGCCAGGTTGAAGTTTGTGCAGGCAGGATATCGTTCATGCCGCGAATTGCTTGGAGTTTTGCCATGGTGATTTTTCGTAGCCTGAGTCGTTTGCAGGACCTAGATGACTAGGTCTTAGAATGATTTGGACGCGCCTAACTCGACGCGATAACGTCTTTTCGTAGCGCGACACGCGCTCGCACCATTGCCTCTAAGTCATCGACGAGCGTGGCGTTCTGGATTTTCTTAGAGGGAATCCCTTCGACATAAGCGAGGTTGTTGGGACTTGCGCCTGTTAGGCCAATCTCGGCGACCTTCGCCTCTCCCGGCCCGTTAACGATGCAACCGATCACGGCAACATCGATCGGTGTAGTGATATCTTCTAAGCGCGATTCAAGCTCATTCACCACCGAAATAACATCGAAGTTCTGACGCGAGCAACTCGGGCAAGCAACTAAGTTGACACCCTTGTGACGCAGACCGAGGCTTTTAAGAATATCGAAACCGACTTTGACTTCTTCGACAGGATCGGCGGCGAGTGAAATCCTGATCGTGTCTCCAATGCCTTCCATAAGCAATGCACCAAGCCCGATAGCCGACTTAACCGTGCCAGAACGCAGCCCCCCCGCTTCGGTAATGCCAAGGTGAAGAGGCTGATCAATCTGCGACGCAAGTTGTCGATAGGCAGTGAGCGTCATGAAAATCTCGGACGCCTTTAAACTGATTTTGAAATTTTGAAAATCCAATCTGTCGAGGATATCGATCTGCGTCAACGCAGATTCAACCATCGCCTCGGCATTGGGCTCCTTGTATTTTCGCAAAAGAGTCTTACCCAAAGAGCCAGCATTGACGCCAATGCGTAGCGGTATGCCTTTGTCTTTAGCGCTGTCGACTACCGCGCGAATGCGCTTTTCACTGCCGATATTGCCCGGATTTATACGCAGGCAGTCAACCCCTGACTCCAATACTTCTAGTGCTATTAAATGATCGAAGTGGATGTCAGCGACAAGTGGCACGGCTACTTTGGAGCGGATCTCTTTAAATGCAGCCGCCGCATCCATGCTTGGCACCGAAACACGCACGATATCCACGCCCGCGTTTACTAGCCTCTGTATTTGCGAGAGCGTCGCATCAACATCGCAGGTCTCAGTGTTGGTCATACTCTGGACGCTAATCGGAGCGCCACCGCCTACCGCGACATTACCAACCATAATCTGGCGTGTCTTACGACGTGTAATTGGATTCTGAGAATTCATGGTTCAGGACTCGATTGCTAAGCTATCTGTTTAGTGAAGGTGCCTATCTGAGGTATTCAACTAACATATTCAACCAACGTATTGTACCGAAATTACTTTACCGAGTTTATTTCACTGGCTCGTTATCCATTAATAAACCATAGGATCGCAAAGAGGACGACCGACACAAACAGTGAGAGACTCAGCCAGCGCTGATTACGATCGGCGCGCGTGAGTTTGCTCCTAGGCACAGACTCGGCCTCTTTCTCTTTTCTCGCGGTTTCCACCAAGCCTTCGAATAAAGTCATAAGCGGCTCTGTCCGCATCTCGAGCAGTAGGCAATAATTCCTAACATAGCCTCGCGCGAACACGACGCCCGGGAGTTTGTCGTAGGCATCCTCTTCGATTGCACGTAGGTAGTGCCGAGTGATGTGAAGTTTATCAGCGATTTCATCCTCATCGAACCCTCGCCTTAAGCGCTCAGCTCGAAGTCGAGCGCCGGGCGTACTCAGGTCTACCTCCGCCTCGCTCGGCTCCGCGTCCTCTCTAACTTCACTCAAATCGTCATTCATAGTCTTTATCGCCCTTTTCTTAATCGAGTCCCAAAGCACCCTAAAACTAGACTTGGGTCCAGACTCGTAAAGTATGGATCGGGCTCTGCCTCGATAGATGAGGCTGTTAATTATTGATATATTGCCGCGCTTCGAGTCGAGTAGGCGCTGCCATATCGCCGCTGCTTCGTGATCACCAGACGCAGCCGCGAGGTCTCGACCTGCTCGCAGCGCCCTTTTGCTATGCGCAACAGATTCGGCAACACCGGCGCTAGTTCTTGCATTTAAGTAACGTTCGAACCAGGCGCGAGCCTCAAGCCATTCTTCTTGCTTAATACCAAGGATACCTAGCTCGAGCGGAGACTGCACTAACGATGAGTCAAGCTCAGTCGCGCGCAGAAACGCCGCTTGGGCGCCCTCAGAGTCCTGCAATGCGAGTAACGTGAGACCGAGATTTTCATACGCCTTCGCTCGTCCCGCGTAGCCGGCATCAGAGACTACTCGGCGCAGGTGTCGCTGCGCCTCAACATATCGTGCGCGCTCAAATAAGAATGCCGCATAATTGTTTCGAATACGTGAAGCCTGCGAGCGCTCCCGCAGCGCACGGATGAAAAATTCTTCGGCGAGACTATGATCTCCTTCGCGCTGCGAAATGAGCGCGAGCACTTCAAGGCTCTCCGCTGCGCGGCTGTCGATCGCCAATGCGTTATTTGCATTGCGACGCGCTGACACTAGATCCCCGCTTTCGAGCTGCGCGAGCGCGAGACGTGAATAGTCAATCACGGCTTGTTTTTCTGAGGCTTCGGGCTCGAATCCACCTGTGGTTGTCGTCACACATGAGATAAACGAACTTAAAAATACCCCTGCGAGCAGCAATCGCAAAGCGACACGCCGATGAGGGTCACACACACTTTGTCCCAAGGCAGTAATAAAGGTTTTCGACTGCGTAGTCTGCATAGCGTTACCTTCTTTCTCGTCACTAAGCAGACTCTGTTGCTCGCGCCGAATCTGATGAAGCAGCAATGATGTTTTCCGCACGCTTCGCAAGATGACGGCTACTGCGTTTAGTCTGATCCGCCACGTTGCCAACAAGCTGGCCACACGCCGCGCCAATATCATCGGCTCGAGTGGTACGTACGGTGACGGTATAACCTGCTTGCTGCAAAATTTGCCTAAAATTAGTAATCGATGTGCTGCTAGGCCGACGGTAATCGCTCATGGAAAAAGGGTTGAACGGAATAATATTGATCTTGCAGGGAAACTCGCGAAGAAGCTCGGCGAGTTCGCGCGCATGCCGTCGATGATCATTGACGCCAGCAATGAGCGTATACTCTATGACCGGCACTCGCTTGTCGTTCAAGCTCGCCATATAGCCTTTAACAGAATTTAGCAGCATCGCGATAGGGTATTTTTTATTTATGGGCACTAACTGGCTGCGGAGCTCATCGTTTGGCGCATGGAGGGAAACAGCAATAGACGCGTCAGTGAAGTCTTTAAGCCTGTCGATTGCCGGCACGACACCAGAGGTACTGATCGTTACCTTACGCTTGGAAAGGCCGTAAGCGCAGTCTTCCATCATCAGCGAGAGCGCATCCATAACTGGCTCGAAGTTTAGCAGCGGTTCGCCCATACCCATCATAACCACGTTACTAACTGGTCGTTCTGCAAGACTATCGAAACCACCGAGGCGCTTGTTCGCCCACCACAACTGGCCAATTATCTCAGCGACCGTTAAATTGCTATTAAAGCCTTGCTTACCCGTGGCACAGAACGAACAGTCGAGCGTACAGCCTGCCTGCGATGAAATACATAGCGTGCCACGGCCTGACTCTGGGATGTAAACCATTTCGACACGACTGCCGCTGGCCACTTCGATAATCCATTTATACGAGCCGTCTTCTGATGCATAGTCTTCGACGATTTTAGGAAGTAGGATCTCAGCTTCTGCGGAAAGTCGATCTCGAAGAGGTTTACTGATATCCGTCATCGCTTGGATGTCGATGACACCACGCTGATGGATCCATTTCAGGACTTGTGCGGCGCGAAAGGGTTTCTCGCCGAGAGAATGGAAGTAGTCGCGCAGTTGAGCGAGGCTCATTCCTGCTAGATTAGGTTTGGCTGCCAGCGTCATGACGAATCAGTCTCCTAGCAGTACCCGCAGGACGGGCCCACCGCGCAATAACCGCGCCAGCAAAGAAGCTGACGCAGGTGTTAGCTGTTTATGAACAAATCTCTTCGTCTTTGAAGAAATAGCTCACTTCGCGTTGTGCAGACTCAACTGAGTCCGAACCGTGTACCGCGTTCGCATCAATTGAGACCGCAAAATCTGCGCGAATCGTTCCTGCCGCTGCTTCGGCGGGATTAGTTGCTCCCATCAGCTCACGATTCTTCAGAACAGCACCCTCGCCTTCGAGGACTTGAACCATCACGGGTCCAGACGTCATGAATGCGATGAGATCGCCAAAAAAGCCGCGCTCGCGGTGCTCTGCATAAAAGCCCCCAGCGAGCTCGTCATCGAGACGGAGCATTTTAGAGGCGACAATCTTGAGGCCTGCCTTTTCAAAACGGCTGTAGATTTCACCAATGACGTTCTTTGCTACGGCATCGGGCTTAATGATAGAAAGTGTGCGTTCAATCGCCATTGTGACTCCAAACTTAGCTAGAAGAGCCAGACATTGCGGCTCGTGTAATTTAAAGAGCGCATATTATACGCATATTTGCTCTATTCTTATACGATTATTGCGCAATTCCCAACCGATTAGTCGGCAGCCTCTTCAATCCATGCGGCTTGAATGGCTTCGAGGATCTTCTCCCCGCTTCGCTCAGGGTCATCACTGAAGTCCTCTAATTCACAAACCCAACGATGAAGATCAGTAAAGCGCACATATTGCGGATCGACATCGGGGTGCTGATCAAATAGGCCTATCGCTATTTCACTGACATCTGTCCAGCGTAAACTCATGAAGTTACCTCCGAAAAATAGGGTGAAAGACTCTCGCTAGTGAACCTCAGACACCATGTTGATGGTGTACTTGGGGATTTCGATAACCAAGTCTTCGCTCCCGACTTTCGCCTGACAGCTGAGCCTTGATTCCGGCTCCAGACCCCAAGCCTTGTCTAGATAATCCTCTTCGTTCTCCTCGGCATCTTCGAGAGAATCGAAGCCTTCGCGCACAATTACATGGCACGTCGTGCACGCACAGGATTTCTCGCAGGCGTGTTCAATAGACAGCTTATTCGCAAGCGCAACATTGAGGATCGTCTCATTCGACTCAGCTTCGATAACCGCTCCCTCGGGGCAAATTGTTTCGTGCGGTAAAAAGGTAATTTTAGGCATAGCGCCTCTCCTCTATTTGATCGTCTTTGTAGTGCCTGCGGATAAAGTCGCGTACTACTGGTTGATTAGCGTGTTGGCCACTCGTCTTTCCTGCTGTGGCCTATATCGACTCACCCTGGAGCGCCCGGGAAATATGCACGTCCATGCGTCTAGCAGCGAAATCCCCACTTATCCGATTCAGCGCGGCAGTGAGGTCGCTCACCTCTGCGCTGGATCCATTTTCGAGTGCCGCAGCGAGCGCAGCGACACCTTCGTTAATCCTCTGCTCTTCACCTTCTTCTAACAGCTGGGGGTCGGCGATGACTGCCGCCGCGACCGCATCGATCAACTGCATTGCATCGACTTTTGCTTCCTGCAGCGATCTCAACTCCATATCCGCTCGCGCATTCTCCTGCGAAGCCTGCAATATGCTCTCGATCGTCTCTGCTTCGAGACCGTAGCTTGGTTTGACCTGAATTTCGGATTTAACGCCCGTGAATATCTCTTCTGCGCTGACACTCAATAGTCCGTCGGCGTCTACTTGGAAAGTCACCCTGATCTTTGCTGCCCCAGCGACCATGCTCGGAATCCCCCGCAGGGTAAAACGGGCGAGAGAACGGCAATCGGCGACGGCCTCGCGTTCGCCCTGCAATACATGAAGCGCCATAGCAGTTTGACCGTCTTTAAACGTTGTAAATTCCTGTGCGCGAGAGACCGGGATTGTCGTGTTACGCGGAATGATTTTTTCTACCAACTCACCCATAGTCTCAATGCCTAACGAAAGCGGAGTAACGTCGAGTAACAGAAAATCGGAATCGGATTTATTGCCGATGAGAACATCAGCTTGAATACCCGCACCTACAGCGACTACTTTGTCGGGATCAATGCTTGTTAACGGCTCACGTCCAAAGAATTCCGCTACTGCGGCACGGACAAGCGGCATTCGCGTAGATCCGCCGACTAGAACCACATTATCGATTTCATCGAGCCCCAATCGCGCGTCACGAAGAGAGCGACGGCAAATCATCATGGCGCGGCTAAGCGGCTCCTTAGCAATCTCTGCAAACTGCTCTCGAGACAAAGATCCTTGATAATCTTCCATAGTGAATTCGACTTCTTCGACGTCACTCAGCTGATGCTTTAACTCATTGGCTAGCTGCAGCGCCTCTCCTTCGACAACTGCCGACTCGCCGCTTTGTGAAATCAGCCATGCCGCTAGCAATCGATCGAAGTCATCACCACCTAAGTTGGTATCGCCCCCCGTCGACAACACCTCGAATACCCCCCGTGTGAGACTCAGCAGAGACACATCAAACGTGCCACCGCCAAGATCGAAGACAACAATATTGCCTTGGTCCGCGCTGTCCAGGCCATAGGCTACTGCAGCAGCGGTGGGTTCGTTTAGCAGTCGCAGAACGTTGATGCCGGCGAGTTCAGCGGCCTCTTTCGTTTGCTGACGCTGGGCATCATTAAAATACGCAGGGACAGTAATAACTGCGCCTTCGAGCTCACCTTTCAAAGCACGTTCGGCGCGAGCTTTTAACACAGACAAAATATCTGAAGAAACCGCAACCGGATCTTTACTGCCGGCATGGGTTAAAACGGCAGGCGCCGTATCCTCTCTGGTCGCATCAAATTCATAGGGTAAATAGTGGCCGAGTTGTCGTAGTTCGGTGAGCCCCTTACCCAGCATGCGCTTTACCGAGACGAGAGTATTCTTCGGATCAGTGAGTGCGAACGCTTTTGCTTTCCGACCAACAGAAATGAGGCCGTCGCTGCCATAGTGAACAATAGAAGGTAGAAGATGTTCGCCACTCTCATCGGGCAGCGTCTCGACCTTAAGCCCACAGCGAGCCGCGACAAGCGAATTCGTCGTGCCGAGGTCTATACCTACCGCAAGCCGATGTTTCGGTCTTGCGGGCTTACCGCCTGGCTCTTGTATCTGAAGTAATACCATAACTCTTCACGAAGGGCATCGTCTAAAGACTTCTTAACAACTTGATAGCTGAGGAACTCAATATCCGAGACGCTTTTCTTCGTTCACCTCTATCTCTTGAAATAATTTGTGTAAAAACTGCAGCTCGTGGAACACGCGTTTTGCGCTGGACAGATCGTCCCCCTCCAGATTAGCGACAAAGCGCTGTTCTCGAGCTGCGATTCTACTTTGGATATCACGCTTAATCGGCAAAAGGACAGCAAGTCCAGCTTCGCCCGCTGGCGCCTCGGCGACTTTTTCTCTCAACTCCATCTGTTCCATCAGAACAGCCATATCAAGATCGTCCTGCGAAACACCCTCTACGTCGACACCTTGCAGCGTAAGAAGATAACCCGCTCTGGCAAGAGGTGACTTAAGTGTTGCATAAGCATCGTTTAGAAGACTGCTCTTTTGCACGGCCAATAATTTTGCCTGCTCGTCGTCGGCGGCGACCCTGTCGGGATGGTTTTCATTTTGTAGCGCACGGAAATTAGCGGCGAGCGCATTCTTATCAATTGCGAAGCGACGCTCGAGAGAAAAGAGAGAGAAGTAGTCTTCGGGGACTTGCATGATCCTTTGCCTTGTAAAGTCGCTGCTGAGCTTTGGCACTGACGCCCCACCCGCCAAGCTGCCATTTAAGCCAAACGATGTCGGTTCGTTTGTTGTCGTAGCGCAGTGCTAATGGGGCATCTGCCGACGAAAATCTTGATCAGCGGCGAAGGAAATCAGACGCTAAAACTCTCGCCACAGCCACATTCGCCCTTGGCATTAGGATTAGTGAATTCGAATCCTTCGTTGACGCCCTGCTTAACGAAATCCATTTCAGTGCCGTCGATATACAACAAGCTTTTGGGATCTACGACTACTTTAATGCCGGACTGCTCGAATACTTGATCACCCACTTCAAGCTTGTCGACGAATTCGAGCACATACGCCATGCCTGAACATCCCGTGGTCTTCACACCCACTCGAATTCCAATGCCATGGCCGCGCGCGTTCATCTGTTCGGCGACATGGGCAGCTGCCGCAGGTGTAATAGTAATCGCCATGGCAACTACGCGCCGCGCTTCGCTTTGACGTCTGCGATCGCTGCTTTAATCGCGTCCTCGGCAAGCACTGAGCAGTGAATCTTCACTGGCGGAAGTCCCAACTCCTCGGCGATATCTGAATTTTTAATCGCCGTCGCTTCGTCTAGCGAGCGCCCTTTCACCCACTCTGTTAATAGAGAACTTGACGCGATAGCAGAACCACAGCCGTACGTTTTAAATTTCGCATCTTCGATCACGCCATCGGCATTCACTTTGATCTGTAGACGCATCACGTCCCCGCACGCTGGAGCTCCAACCATACCAGTGCCCACGTTGAGATCGGTATCATCCATCTTGCCGACGTTGCGTGGATTTTCATAGTGATCGATTACTTTATCTGAATAAGCCATTATAGACTCCTCGTTAAAAATTAATTAGTGTGCCGCCCACTGAATCTTACTTATATCGACGCCATCCTTATACATATCCCAAAGTGGCGACAAATCCCGAAGCTTGCCAACAGCTTCTTTGACTTTTTCGATTGCGTAGTCGATCTCTTCTTCGGTTGTGAAGCGACCTATGGTCATCCGCAGAGAGCTATGTGCCAACTCATCATTAAGCCCGATAGCGCGAAGCACATAGGAGGGCTCGAGACTCGCAGACGTACACGCCGAACCAGAAGACACAGCCAAGTTGCGTAGCGCCATCATCAGCGATTCGCCCTCGACAAAGTTAAAGCTAATATTGAGATTAGCGGCAACGCGGTGATCGAGGTCTCCGTTCACATAGACTTCTTCCATACCCTGGAGGCCTTCGAGCAAACGGTTACGCAGTTTGAGAATGCGTGCGTTATCGGAATCCATTTCGAGCATTGCAAGATGAAACGCCTCGCCCATGCCCACTATTTGATGCGTAGCGAGCGTGCCAGATCGCATGCCGCGCTCGTGGCCTCCACCGTGCATTTGCGGCTCTAACCGCACACGTGGTTTACGGCGAACGAACAATGCGCCTATGCCTTTCGGACCATAGGTCTTGTGCGCGGTCAGGGACATCAGGTCAACCTGCATAGTCTCCATATCAATGGGCAGTTTGCCTGTGCTCTGTGCTGCATCCACATGAAAAATCACGCCGTGTTCGCGAGTCACCTTGCCGATCGCTTCGATATCGTTGATCACGCCGATTTCGTTGTTCACATGCATAAGTGAAACCAGTGTAGTATCCGGTCGAATCGCTGCAGCCACCCTCTCTGGGCTTATTAACCCTGTTGAGTCGGGGTCAAGATAGGTTACTTCAAAGCCTTCGCGCTCGAGCTGCCGACAGCTATCAAGAACTGCCTTGTGCTCAATTTTAGAGGTTATGATGTGCTTGCCCTTCTTGCTGTAGAAGTGGGCAGCGCCCTTAATAGCTAGATTGTCCGACTCAGTCGCGCCCGACGTCCAGACGATCTCACGCGGATCACAGTTAAGGAGGTCTGCGACCTGCTTGCGGGCATTTTCGACAGCTTCCTCGGCTTTCCAGCCAAATTTATGCGAGCGCGATGCCGGATTGCCAAAGTTGGCTTCAAGCGTGAGGCATTCAGCCATCTTCGCTGCCACGCGCGGGTCGCAAGGTGAAGTTGACGAATAGTCTAGATAAATCGGAAATTGCATTTTGTACTCCGGTGTAAAAGTCTGTTTAGCCTGCGCGTCAACACGTGCACAGAATCAAAATCTTTTGTTAGTCTGCGGCTTATATCCTATGCTCTCTAACTTCCAAAACCTCTAGCGTCTCGGGCACATCGGCACCGATGGCTCTTAGAGTGCCAAGGCTGCGGACATCTCTGTTACGATGATTTGTCGTCGATCTTGATTGTCGGCTATTTTCTTCACTTCATTTTTAGCGACTAAGTCAGCGAGACTAATGCTCTCGAGAAACGCATGTATCTGCTCACTTAGGTCTTCCCATAAATAGTGGGTCAGACAGGTCTCTCCGCCTTGGCAGTCTCCCGCCCCTTGGCATTTCGTTGTATCGACGGATTCGTCAACCGCATCGATAATTTGGGCAATATAGATCTCGTCTGAACCGCGCTTGAGCTCATACCCGCCACCAGGGCCGCGCACACTGCTGACTAACTCGCTCTTCCGTAACTTCGAGAAGAGCTGCTCGAGATACGAAAGCGATATCGCCTGTCTTGACGAAATGTCGCTTAGGCTTATTGGGCCTTGGCTTTTATGTAATGCGAGATCGAGCATCGCCGTTACGGCATACCGACCCTTTGTTGTTAACCGCATGGCGGCGCCTCGCTTTCCTTCGAAACTGGGCGAATTATCGAATAACCTAGTGAAATAGTCAAGATTAGACGGAACCCGATCGAGGCGACTGGCGATTACACCATCAAGGCACCGGCACGGGCTTGAAATACCATGTAGCGACAAATACTTACTGTCATACTAAACTCCCCATACGCCACTGCCCGACGAACCGATGAGCAATCCCCTATGTATGTCGATTTACATTGCCACAGCTACTACTCTGACGGAGCGCAGACACCAGAGTATTTGGTCAGCGCAGCCCTAGAACGCGGACTAACCCATCTTGCGCTTACCGATCACGATTGCCTCTGCGGCGTTGAACACCTATGGAACGCGACGCCGAGAGCTGCACTCCAGGCGGACAAAGAAGGCTGGCGCCAGCTAAACCTTATCGCCGGGGTCGAAATATCCTGTGACTGGAACGGACTCGAAATCCATGTGGTTGGTCTTCTTAAAGAACTGCGAACACCGACGCTCGACGCTCTCTTAAGAGAACAGCAGAACCACAGGCGACAGAGGGCAGAGGCGATCGCAGGAAAACTCGACGCTGTCGGGACTATAGGCGTTCGCGACTATCTCGCCGCCCTGCCCGCTACCGCGCTGACTCGCAGCCACATTGCCGACTTTTTAGTTGCGAGCGGCACCTGTAAAAACAAGCAAAAGGCGTTCAAATCCTATCTCGGCAGGCGCGGCAAAGCTTATGTTGCTGCTACTTGGCCAAGCCTCGATCGAGCGGTGAGTGCAATTCAATCCACAGGTGGTATCGCTGTCCTTGCGCACCCAAGCCGCTATCCGCTTACCCGCAGCAAATTATCTCGCCTCATTAGCGATTTTCATGCCGCAGGCGGAGAAGCTATGGAGGTCAGCTACGCCAATCTCGACCCAACCTCCAAGAAACGGCTGCTCGAACTCGCCAACGAGCATGCTCTTTACCACTCCTGCGGTTCGGATTTCCACACACTCGAATCTGGATGGACGGCGCTCGGTAAATATCCGCGCCTCGAACCCTCAGCCACAAAAAATGCCATCTGGGAGCATCCCAGATGGCATTCAATAGTCACTTCAGGACGCACCGTTTTCGCGCCCCCCATTGAGGAAAGCGAAGCCTAGACTCGACGCTTAATCGACGCAATAAGCGTTCGGAAATAGTCTAGAAGCGTCTCGTGTTTGTAATCTGTAAATTCACCCGCGTCCATAAATAGACCGTGTGCGGCGCAGGCTTCGTATTCAATATGCGATTGTTTGGCATCGTTAATTTTTTGCATTGGCTCGCCGCAGCGCGGGCATTGAATGTCTCTCACCGCATTGTAGGTTTTGCCGATTGCAGGATCGCCACTGTCGGCAAAATCGGCCATCCAGTCGTTCTTTAGTTGCTCCGCCTCACCATTATCAAACCAGAGGCCTTCGCAGCGCTCGCACTTATCGATTACTACTTTACCGTGTAACGTCTCGATATCGATTTCGTGCATTGCTGAATTACACTTAGGGCATTCCATCCTGTTCTCCTAACTTTTCTTATAGTCGCTGCTTTTTTTATTGTCCTGATGCAATCTGCAAAAATCACACCTATCCGGATGGTAATGGTTTTCAGTACTAAGACCAAGCTCTTGAATCAATTTGTATCAATAACTATAGACAACAGCTTTAATCTCGGTGGAATCAATCGCGCCAATCGCACATTGCCTTAGCTCGCCAATAGGGAGCATATGCACTCTATCTGGCCTAATTCGTACCCCCTCATCCCCAAGACCTGCGAGTATTATGGCTAAGGTCTCGGAGTCAGCAAAACTCAAAAGCTGCTCACTTGCCTTGCAGGCAGACGCATAGAGAGCCCGCTCGAATAACTCTCTCTCGGCGTACCATCGCTGCGCATACTCGGACTGCGCCTTCTTTAACTGCTCGCCCAACTCCTCTGCCCTTTGCTGAGCAATCACTCTCAGCGGCGCTATCTTAGCCGAAAGCGACTCGTCTTCTGATAAGCCAGCGCCATCGAACATCGCATTTATCGTTGCCAGATTTGCCTGAAGCTCTTGGCGAAGCGTCGCCAACTCACCCCGAATATCAGCGTAGGTTGCCTCGTCAATACCCTCAAGTGAGCGCAGTGCGTCAGCTGCCTCCGACGCCTGTCGCAGCGCCGTGCTCACAATCAGCTCATAGTCGACATCTTGAATGCGGCTAGTAAGACTTGCGAACAGCTCTGAATCTGCCGCATCGGCAGAGAGTGCTTGCGAAGTGGGCGCGGCGGAAAAGCGTGCGAATGGATTCTGGCTGGACTGCAGATCGCGAAGGGTCGAGCCAAGAGCGGCGAGGCTTAAGCGCTGCCTCCGATTAGCAAGCGGACTACGAATCTCGAGGTAAGCGCCCTGACCGAAAAGATACCGCGATTGTATAGAACCAATGTTCATGCCAAACAGTCCTCCCGGCTCATCGAGGCCAAGCCCCGCTGAAAGCAAGCCAGAAAACTCACCGAGCTCCTGACGCGAGCGCTCCAGCGCATCTTCTGACGGCTGCGCGATCGCTGTGCCGGTAATTAGACTAAAGACGAGGGACACGATAGACGAGGCCAGCAAGCCTAAGCGCGAGCCTTGTATATCCATGCTAGTAGAGCCAACCATGACGCCCCCTATCTGACTATTTCATTAAAACTCACATAACTCGCAAGTTGTTGCAGCGAGCGTAGCGTTTCAAAATCACTTTCAGCGAGTTGATCGTAACTTGCGCGCACCTGCTCTAGATCGTTGAGTCTCTGTTGGTCGAAGAAGGCAAAGAGCTGTTGAAAATTTGCCTCGCTACTCTCCCGAGTCTGATTCAATACTGCTTGCATGAGTGCGATATTGTTCTGATCTTGTCGCTGTTCTAGCCGCGCGATCACTTGCTGCAACTCTTCTCGATCGACCATCTGTACGACAGACGCGTCGTTTTTCAGACCACCAAAGCTCACACTAAAACCATCCTCGGCGACAAGAAAGCTCGCATCCATGAACACCAGCACCAAGACCGCGAAGGATAGTGCTGAGGGCGCCCACTGCCACCAATTAAACGGTGACAAACGACTCGCCTTTTCTTGCTTGGTCAAAGGTTTTGCTAAATTACGAATCCGCTCGCGATGCGCTACAGCAGAGACAGGTAGCGCCTCGTCATCCCAAGAATTTAAGGCTGTCTTGACACTTTCGAAACTTGCGAGCTCAGCGCTGCATTGCGCACAGCCAAGGACGTGGTTCTTAAAGGCTTCCCGCTCGCTAGGGACGAGCTCATCGAGAATATAGGCTGAGAGGCAGCGCACCGATTCAGGGCATTGCATGATTTTTCTCCAATAAATCTTTAAGTTTTTTCAACGCGCTATAAAAGCGCGTTTTGGCAGTATTCTCTGAGATGTCTTGCGAAATACTAATTTCCTCGAAAGTCTGAGACTGAAAAAGTTTGAGTTCGACAACGAGCCGCTGCTCGATCGGCAACTGACCGAGCAGGACCTGAACCTGCGCGTTTGTTTGCTCCTGTGCGATCTGCTCATCAGGCTCGTCAGACGCCGTGGACGGTATCTTCGCAAGCTGATCTGGCTCCTCGGACGACTTAAGCTCAACAGGTGGTCGCCAACGCCGCGCGAGATCAATCGACTTGTTGTGAACGATACGAAACACCCAGCTACTGAACTTAGACTCACCACGGAATCGATGCAGGTTTTTATAAATCCCTATAAAGACCTCTTGCATGAGATCTAATGCATCAGCACTGTTGCCCGTGAGCCTGAGCGCCTGGTTGTAGATGCGCGACTCGTAACGCACAACCAAGTCGATCCACGCCTGCTCGGAGCCTTTGACAGCAGCAGCGACTAACGCTTGGTCTTCATCGATTATCGTGCCCATGAATCGGTCCGGATTTAACAAGCCTTGCACGCAGCCATTCAGCAGGTGCGCGCGCCAATCGATTCAGCATACTGGCAATAGAGTCTTAGTCGCAACAGTGACCTAGATAGTTTGCTCACCACCTTAAAAAACTAAACTACACAGAGGGCTAGGAAGCACTGCGAGCAAATCAAGAAACTGTCAGATCACTTAGAAAGGAAGGCTAAAACGCGTGAAAGCGCGCCTCAAAGGAGGCGCGCTGCGCAACGAGAGGATTAGCCCGTAGCGCGCTCGGTAGAGACAGAGGTATCGGCTCCGGATTCTTTCAGCAATTCGCTTACGGCTGCCATGAGCGCATTGAGAGACGAAGAGATAATGTCTTTGCTAACGGCAACGCCGCTAAACCTGCGAAGCCCATATTTTAGCTGCATATAGGTAACCGCTTCCGCATCGGCACCCTTGCCGAGCGCGTGCTCTCCATACTCCATGACTTCGAAATCTATATTAAGCGTTCGCTTCAAGCCTTCGATAAACGCATCGAGTACGCCGTCGCCTTCACCTTTGATCTCGACAGACTGTCCAGAGAGATCAAGCATCGCCGAGAAAGTCTCGCGTCCCTGGTTTTTCTGAATATTGAAATCTTCTAAGCTGATAATTTTCTCAGATTGAATGTAGTGTTCGTTAAATAGCGTCCAGATTGAATCGGGTTGAATCTCTCCGCCGCTCTGCTCGGTGACGCTCTGCACCACACGGCTGAATTCGATTTGCAACCAGCGCGGCAGCTCAAAACCAAATTTACTCGCAAGCACATAGGCGACACCGCCCTTGCCCGATTGGCTATTCACTCTGATGACGTCTTGATAGGTGCGGCCTAAATCGCGCGGATCAATCGGCAGATAAGCGATTTCCCAGGTGCTTCCTTCTTCATACATATCCAAGCATTTTTTGATCGCATCTTGATGACTACCTGAGAACGCAGTGAAGACAAGGTCACCAGAGTAAGGCTGACGAGGATGCACATCGATCTGCGTGCATTCCCTTACTACCGCGACAATTTTATCCATATCACTCAGATCGAGTTTGGGGTCGACGCCTTGGCTGTAGAGGTTCATCGCCATTATAACGATATCCATGTTGCCCGTTCGCTCACCATTTCCGAGCAGCGTACCCTCGACTCGCTGCGCCCCGGCCATCACGGCAAGTTCCGCAGAACCTACAGCGCAGGCGCGGTCATTGTGTGTGTGCAGGCTCACAATAATCGAATCACGCTTTTTTATATGACGGCAGAACCATTCTATCTGGTCGGCATAAACGTTGGGCGTTGAGACTTCGACTGTCGACGGCAGATTGAAAATAATCTTCTTTTCGGGCGTTGGCTGCCAAACTTCGGCAACGGCGTCGCACACATCAACAGCAAAATCGATTTCGGTGCCTGTGAAGCTTTCAGGCGAATACTGGAATGTCCAATCGGTCTCCGGCGCCAGCGACGCGCAGCGCTGTACCTCGACAGCGCCCGCTTTTGCGATCGCGATGATTCCTGCCTTATCAGTCTTGAATACTTTTTCGCGCTGCACGACCGACGTCGAGTTATACACATGAAGAATTGCTCGCCGCGCCCCCTTGAGAGACTCGAAAGTGCGCTGAATCAACTCGGGACGCGCTTGGGTGAGCACCTGAATGGTCACATCATCGGGGATCTTGTTCTCTTCGATGAGGTAACGCACAAAGTCGAAGTCTGGCTGCGAGGCTGCTGGGAAGCCGACCTCAATCTCCTTAAAGCCCACTTCGACTAGCAGTGCGAACATCTTCTTCTTTTGCTCGACTGACATAGGCTCGATCAGAGCCTGATTGCCATCACGAAGGTCAACGCTACACCACTTTGGCGCCTCAGAAATCACCTGGTCGGGCCAAGTGCGATCTTTAATGTCGATAGTGGTGAATGGTTTGTATTTCGTGTGGTCGAACATCTCTTCATTCCTTTTGGGATTGCTATTTGCAAGCTTCGTGTCTGTTTAACGTTCCGCTCATAGACTCGAGGACTGCATTGTAGTGACTTCGTAGGGGTGACTCTACTACTTAATTAGCTCAATATTTAATAATATTAGCTATAATAACTAAAATTTATTATATTATTAATCATTAACACCACTGATATCTCACTTAGTGGTAATCACTACATTATCGAGTAGGAAAGAAAGCAATGGATAAGATCGATAGACGCATCCTCGCGGCACTCCAGAGCGACGGCAATATCACCAATCTTGAGCTCGCAGACAAAGTCGGACTCTCTCCCTCGCCCTGCGCGCGGCGCGTCAAACAGCTCGAAGAGGCAGGCGTAATAGGCCGCACTGTCACCCTACTTAATCCGCTAAAGCTCAATCTCAAACTGACTGCGATTATTCATATCAATATGGATCGTCACACACCTGAGCGTTTTGAGGAGTTTGAAAGAACAGTGGCAGAATTCCCCGAGGTCGTAGAGTGCCTGCTGGTTACAGGACAGTCGGCAGACTATCAACTACGAGTGAGGGTCCCCGATATGGAGGAGTATCAAGCCTTCCTACTCAATAAAATCACACGAATCGAGGGTGTCACTGACGTCCATTCCAGCTTCATTATGCGGGAAGTGGTGAGCAAAACAGAGATGCCGCTTAATCACATGGTTCTAAGCTAACAGTGGGCTCACTCACTTAAACGCTTGCCGTGGGAGCAATAAAAAGGCGGCTCTCGCCGCCTTTTTACCTAATACTAATTAATTAGTACTAAGTCTGACCATTAGCAGCGCTGAGACTGCGAGGGATGATTGCCTCACTACGGGAGCAGACTTGCCACGGCATCGCGCTCTTCGCTTAGTTCGATCTCTGACTTATCCATGAGATCTTGGCTAAACGCGTTAATCTCTAAATCTTGAACAATGCTGTATTCGCCGTTTGCGCAGGTTACAGGGAACGAATAAATCAAACCTTCGGTGACGCCGTAGCTCCCATCGCTGTGAATTCCCATGCTGACGATCTTACCGTTAGTACCCAGCGCCCAATCACGCATATGCTCAATCGCCGCATTCGCGGCAGACGCTGCGCTCGACAGGCCGCGCGCTTTGATAATCGCAGCGCCTCGCTGCTGTACAGTCGGGATAAAATCACCGGTAATCCAATCTTGGTCGACGAGGCTAGTCGCCGCCGCACCCGCCACTGTACAGTGATGAATGTCTGGGTACTGAGTCGCTGAGTGGTTGCCCCAGATGATCATGTTCTCGACATCAGTGCTGTGCTTGCCAGTCTTGTTCGCTAACTGTGCCATCGCACGGTTGTGATCCAAACGCGTCATGGCGGTGAATTGACCTGGGTTTAGATCCGGCGCGTTGCGGTAGGCGATAAGCGCGTTAGTGTTAGCAGGATTACCAACAACGAGCACCTTGACGTCTCTGCTTGCATTGTCGTTTATCGCCTTGCCCTGCGCCGAGAAGATGGCCGCGTTTGCTTCCAGCAGATCCTTACGCTCCATACCCGGGCCACGCGGTCGAGCACCTACGAGCAGGCAGTAATCTGCGTCTTTGAACGCAATGCTCGCGTCATCGGTTTGCACGATTCCTGCTACCAATGGAAAAGCGCAGTCCTCGATTTCCATTACCGTGCCCGCAAGCGCGTCCAATGCTGGCGTAATCTCCAAGAGTTGCAAGATGACCGGCTGATCGGCACCGAGCATCTCACCCGCGGCGATCCTGAACAGAAGGGAATAACTAATTTGGCCTGCTGCTCCGGTTACAGCGACGCGTACTGGTGCTTTCATTTTGTGTTCCTGTTGGGGGTTGGGATTAGGGGTTAAGTGTTAGGTATTAGGTGCCAAGCGCTGGGAGGCACTCCCAGTAAAACTAACCAGTACAACTGGAGGGTTCTGGATGTCTAGACCGTTACCTGCACTATCCAGTTGCGAATAGTAGCAAAAAAACTCTTTTAGCGCTGCTACCACAGTGAGACGTCATTTCCTTCCAAGGCAGCGCAATTCACACACCTCTGCCGAGCAGCATCGCATCGCCATAGCTATAAAAGCGATAATCATTTGCGACCGCCTGCCTGTAGGTCTCCATCAGCATATCGCGATTGCAAAACGCACTGACGAGCATCAATAACGTCGACTGCGGTAGGTGAAAATTGGTAATCAGAGCGTCAACTACTTTAAATTCATAACCAGGATAAATGAAAATATCAGTCTCACCACGCGTTGGCGTCAGCTCGCCACTGGCTGCTGCTGACTCAAGACTGCGGACCGTAGTCGTCCCCACCGCAATCACCCTACCGCCGCGCTCCCGACAGGCAGCAACCCTCTCACAAACCTCTTTACCAACGTCGATAAGCTCTGTGTGCATTTTATGCTCTTCGATATTGTCTACGCGCACAGGCTGAAAAGTACCCGCCCCCACGTGCAAGGTAAGATAGGCGGTATCTACGCCCTTCTCTGCTAGCTCGACAAGCATTTGTTCATCGAAATGTAGCCCAGCCGTCGGTGCGGCGACTGCGCCGTTCTCGCGCGCATACACCGTTTGGTAACGCTCTTCGTCGAATGCCTCATCCTCTCGCTTAATATAAGGAGGCAGCGGCATGTGGCCATGCTCGACAAAGATCTCCTCAGGCGCTATGCCGCTTTCGAACTGCAATAGGTAGAAATCGCCCTGACGCCCTATCACCTCGATAGGCGGGAGTTCAGCATTATCAATAGTCAACAGCGTGCCGGGCTTAGGCGATTTGCTCGCTTTCAGCTGAGCAAGCACCCTATTGTCCGCCATCATGCGCTCAACCATCACCTCGACGCGACCGCCGGAGGTCTTATGAGCATAGAGCCGAGCCGGAATAACACGCGTGTCGTTAAACACCAGCAAATCTTTTTCATTAACGAGCGACAGGAGATCGGCAAAACCTCGATGGGTGATTGCGGCAGTCTCGGTGTCGAGGCACAAAAGGCGGCTCTGGCGGCGCTGTTCGGCAGGGTAGTGCGCGATGAGATGCTCGGGCAAATCGAAATCGAAATCAGACAGCTGCATGGGTGCTGGATCCTTTAATACTGGGCTCTTAGTGAACGTCCGCGCGCAGTTTACGCGCTCAACTGGCGCATCACCACCCGAACAATGCAGCAAGTTAACCGACATAAGCGCGCATTATCACATTGCGAAGCGTAGGCAGACTGCTATAATCTCGCCCGTCTCAACGACTCTGTGCCAGTGTGGTGAAATTGGTAGACACGCCGGATTCAAAATCCGGTTCCTTTGCGGGAGTGGCGGTTCAAGTCCGCCCACTGGTACCAACAGAGTTGTGGGTCGCTAAAAATTGCTCTCGCCAAGGTAGATTTGATTAATTCAAAAGAGCAAGCGCTCGTTACACGCTAACACTTCAACTTGCGGCCCTCTTATACCGGTTATACCGGTTCTTATACCCGTTCATATACCCGTTCAGTCCATGCCACCCTCTCGTTGGTTCAGGGACTTAGTCTCTGGTGGACACTTCCTTTCGAGCGAATGAGTTGCTACCTTTACGCGGCGATAATTCTGCCCCTCGCGTCCCCACTTCACTGGAAAACACTATGCAGAATTTACCAAACAAGAAACCAATCGTTTTAGCAGAAACAAAGGATTAGACCCATGGCCACACACAAAATAGCGCTACTCGACGGCGATGGCATCGGCCCGGAGATCATGGCCGAAGCAGTAAAAATTCTCGACCTAGTTGCACAGCGCAACGATATCGAGTTCGAACTCGTCCATGGCGCTTTTGGCGCGAGCGCCTATTTTAGCCACGGAGATTCGTTTCCAGAGGAAACCAAAAAGCTCTGCGACGAGGCGGCAGCAATCTTAAAAGGCCCGATCGGGCTAAATCACGAGGAGTCGAAAAAAATTCCCGTCGATATGCAACCAGAGCGCGGCGCCCTGCTTCCACTGCGTCGCCGCTTCAACACATTCGCGAACTTTCGTCCAGTTTACCTGCCCCAGAGCCTTGCGCATTTCTCGCCGCTCAAGCCTGAAATCATCGGTGATAATGGAATCGACATGATCATCATCCGCGAACTCGTCGGCGGGCTGTACTTTGGCAAGAAAGAGATGGGGGTAAACGCCGCGGGTAAACGCTACGTTGTCGAAAACCTTGAATACGACGAAGACCAAATCGCAAACATTGCACGCGTTGCATTCGACACCGCACAGAAGCGTAAGAAAGTACTGCATAACATCCATAAGTCGAACGTCTTAAAATCCAGCGTGCTATGGAACGAAATAATAGACGAGGTCGGCGCAGACTATCCCGATGTAAAGGTCGTCAATATCTTGGTTGATGCCGCCGCGACCTACCTATGTTTGAACCCAGGCCAGTTCGACGTGATGGTGATGGAGAATATGTTTGGCGATATCTTAAGCGATCAGGCAGGCGGCATACTCGGCTCCCTCGGCCTCATGCCCTCGGCGTGCATTGGCCCAGAAAAAGCCTATTACGAACCTTCACATGGCTCCGCGCCTGATATCGCTGGTCAAGGCATTGCCAATCCATACTCGATGATCGGCTCGGTTGCGATGATGCTCGAAATGAGTTTTGGGATGGAGGCTGAGGCCAAAAATGTCTGGCACGCAATGCAGGAAGTGTTTGCTCAGGGCAACTCGACCCCGGATCTATCCAAGCCCGGCGCTGGCGTAAATATGATTAGCACGAGCGCCTTCGGCGATCTCGTCGCTGCTGAACTTGCGAAATGCCCCAGGGTTTAGTGCAGTATTTTTTGAGCGAAATAATTTTTAGCGCCCCTTACCGCCTTTTTGAGCAGTGAGTATCCCGCCTAGCTCAAAACACAAAACGCCCTTAACAGGGCGTTTTTTTTATTAGCTACGAAGCGAAGGCGTCGGCGTGCATTCTCAGATTAATCATTCGCAGCGTCGCTTTTACCGCGGCGAGCACCTGATTGGAATCGACTCCTCGCGTTTTGAAGTCCTGCTCTTGCCATTCCCACGTGATAATACATTCGGTTAGCGCATTAATCTTTCCACCCCGAGGTATATGCACCTCGTAGTCGATCAAAACAGGCATATCAAAACCCGTCGGTGCCAGAATTTTTTCGATCGCGTCGAAGAACGCAGCGAAACCGCCATTGCCTGAGCCGGAACCCTGCGCCTCTTCACCCCCGATTTTTACGCGGATGCTTGCCGTGCTTTCTACGTCAAGACCGCTGTTTATGTAGCAGTTAAGAAGCGAAATGTGTTCGAAATCTCCGCTCTGCATAACATCTGCGATAATAAATGGTAGATCCTCGGAGGTGATAATCTGCTTCGAGTCACCAAGTCTTACCACGCGCTCGAGCACTTTTGCTTGATCCTCTTTGCTTAGGCTTATACCCAGCTCATCGAGATTGTTGATAAGTGAGGCCTTGCCGCTCATCTTTCCAAGAGCGTAAACGCGTTTACGTCCGAATCGTTCAGGACTCAGATTAGTGACGTAGAGATCGCCTTTTAAGTCGCCGTCCGCATGAATACCCGCGGTCTGAGTAAAGACATCTGCTCCCACAATTGGCGTATTAGCGGCGACCCATTTACCGGAAAAATTTTCTACCATGCGGCTAAGGGTGCTAATGCGCGACTCGTCGATGGCAAGATCCATACCCATTTTATCGCGCAGCGCCACAGCGACCTCGGCAAGCGAGGCGTTCCCTGCCCTCTCACCGAGACAGTTTATTGTGCAGTGAATCGTGTTAATACCGACCTCAACCGCCGCCAATGCATTCGCGGTTGCGAGGCCGTAATCGTTATGCGGATGGAAATCGAAGGTCTGATCGGGGAAGCGTGTCATCATATCGGTGAGCGACTCGCGGACTTCTCCGGGCGACAGTAAGCCTAGCGTATCTGGTAGCAAATAATGACCGATGCCCAGTGACTTCGTCGCCTCGATGAGGCCGAAAACGTAGTCTGGACTGTCGGCGTAACCATTCGACCAATCTTCCAAATACATATTCACGCGCAGCCCTTTTTCGTGCGCGTAGGCGATAGTTGCTTCAATATCGGCGACGTGCTGCTCGAGGGTTTTGCTCAGCTGTTCTCGGCAGTGCTTTTCACTGCCCTTGGCTAGCAAATTAATGACCTTTCCACCGGCACTGACAATCCAATCGACACTACGCTTACGGTCGACAAAACCGAGCACCTCAACACGATCAACGAGGCCATGTTCCGCCGCCCATGCAGTAATCTGCGCCACTGCCTGCTTTTCCCCGTCGGAAACACACGCCGAGGCGACTTCAATGCGATCGACTTTCAACGACTGAAGCAGCGCACGCGCGATGCTCACTTTCTCGCTGCCTGAAAAGGACACACTCTGAGTCTGCTCGCCATCGCGTAGCGTAGTGTCTAGTAGCTGAATGCGACGAGCATTGGGTTTAGAATTCATAACGACGTCTCTGATATGCGGAGGCCCTGTTCATCAAGGCTCGCTGAGTCTAGCAAAGTCGATAGCCGGTGTTAATCGCTCTGCTTATATTCAGCATTGCTAGCATTCGCCAAAATAGGCGACTTGCCTCGCTTTTTGTGCGGACCTTTAACTATCAACACACGTAATAACGTAGAATAAAGGCCCTCTGATTCACTAACCTAGCCTGAGAGTAACTCAATTGAACGCTGAGAATACGCAGTCCGAGAACAAAGCCGGCATCACGACCCGCCACGACGAATCCACCTACCCACGCGCAGGTCTCCCTAGACGCCTTGCGGCGCTGCTGTATGATGGCTTTCTCGTATTTGCGATGTGGATGTTCATTGGCTACGCCATGCTGGGTATTTTTGGAACCGACAGCAATCAAGTCGTCGATGGCGTGGTTCAAACAGACTCTGTGGTCAGCACTCTGACATTCCTTTTGATGGTTGCAAGTAGCTCAGGATTCTATCTCTGGTTCTGGACTCGGGGCGGGCAGACACTTGGGATGATTTCTTGGCGCATTAAGGCGCTCTCACTGGATGATCGACCGATGAGCATACGCCAAGGCATTATCCGATTTTTCTCAGCATGGCCTGCGTTTTGGCTTGGCGGGATCGGCTACCTCTGGCTCTACTTCGACAAAGACAACGATGCGCTGCACGACAAACTGAGCGCAACAAAAGTCGTCCTCATGCCAAAAGGCTACAAACCTTTCGAGAAAAACCCTACGTAGTTTCCACTATCGTACCCGTAACATCGACACCACGCCCAATGCCGCACAACTCACAATGGGCAGCAATACGGCAAACAGCGGATCAATGCCCAACAATAGACTCGCTGGTTCGAGCAGCTGCTGCACTATCGTGAATAGCAGGCCAACACCGATTGCAACAAAGACTCGAAAGCCCATCGTCGCTTCGCGCAGCGGGCCGAAAACGAAGGACACGGCCAGAAGCACGAGCGCAAGCGTCGCGAGCGGCTGCAGTAGTTTGCCCCAGAAACTTAGCATGTAGCGGTCTGCATCCAGCCCTTGAGACTCGAAGAAGCGCGCAAAATTGTAAAGCCCGCTGATCGATTGTCTGTCAGGCGCCACAAGCAGAACTGCGAGTAACTCCGGTGAGAGGTCAACATGCCAATTCTCACTTGCTCGCTGCGCAGTTTCTACCGAATCTGGCAGAAATCGCGTCTCGGACACATTCTCGAGCTGCCAGTAGCCCCCTTCTTCAGCTATGTACGCAGCGCTTTGAGCAAAACTGATATGCGAAAGGCCCAACGTTGCCGCTGGTTTCGAGTCCGCGGGGTCCGTTTTAGCGGTTGTCAGGCGATAGCGCGAGACGCCATAGAGTGTCTCACCGCCGGGAGCGATCGCATTAACATGGATAAATTCATTCCCAATACGGCGCCAGCTCCCCTGTCCCGCGTCGATAGATTGAACACCGCTGCGCAGCACCGCCTTAGAACTCTGTGCAGACTGTTGCAGCGAAGGGGCAACGTATTCGCCGAGGATGAGGCCTGCAAACATCACGATGAACGCTGGTTTTATCACAGCCCAAACCAACCGCCACGTGCTCACACCAGCTGATTGAATTACTATTAGCTCGTTATGCGAGGCCATTATCCCGAGGCCAATCAAACTGCCACCGAGGGCTGTGAAAGGGAGTAATTGAAAAATCCGCGAAGGAAGTGTCTTCAGTACGTACAGAAGCGCCTGTGTAGAAGTGTAGGCATTTTCACTATCGCCAAGCTCCTCGACCAAAGCGAACACGACATCGATGCTCAGCACGAGCGAGATGACGACGAGCATCGCGAGCAGCACGCGTTTACGTATGTAGGCATCGATCAGCGTCATTGGTTTATTGGCCATTAGCTCGCTCTCGCCAGGCTGCGCTTGGGCGGTGTCAGAAATCCATTCGCAGCAAGTGCGATTACGAAAAACGCACCATGAACCCACCACATACCGAGTGCTGGAGATAATTCGCCACCGGATATCGCGTCCCGGCAGTACTGCAGCAGCACAAAGTAAGTCGCATACAAAAGCGCCGCTGGTACTAGGCGCGAATAGCGCCCCTGCCTGGGACCAACTCGGCTTAGCGGCACCGCAATAAGCGTAAGTATTGGGACTAGCAGAAGCGTCGCAATGCGCCACTGCAATTCGGCAACTCGAGCGAGATCAGAGCTACCGAGTAATTCAATAGTCGATAGCGTTTCTTCTTCTAAGATTAGCTCGCGTTCGCGCGCGTCGGGAAGCCTGATTGATTGGGCCTTCGAGCGACTCACAGTAAAATCCGCGGCACCGGCAAGCCCTTCGTACTGGGCGACGTTGTTCAAGAGCATAAATCGCGAGCCATCAGCCTCGACCACGGGTCTTGCGCTTTCGGCGATCAGAATTCGTGGGGTAGCATCGACCCCGGTCGCGACAAACACACCTTGTAGCTGCCGTTGCCCAGCAGTTGTGGTTAGTACGCGCTCCGCGTGTGTGACGCGTGCTCCGCCGCCGAAACTCTGAAACTGCCCTGCAACAATTAGATCGACCTCAGTTAGATTTTTTTGCGCCTGCAGAACCTCCTCTGTCTTGCGCACGCCCCAAGGTGCGAGCACCAAGGAAAGCGAACCGACGAGAAGCACAATCAGCGCTGCAAAACCTAGACTCATTCGAACAAGCTCTTTTTCGCTAAAACCGCTGGCTATCAGCACCACCATCTCGTTCTCGGCGTACATCCGCCCATAAACCAGCAAAATAGACAGGAAAAAAGCGAGTGGGACGATGACGAGAAGGAAGTCGGGAAGGCGGAAGACTATCAATAAAAGCAGTGCGTCTGTGGCGAGTTCGCCAGCAACCGCCTGACCCAAGTACTGGATAAACCGTCCAGTAAGTGCCACTACCAAGAGCACAAGCGTGACGGCTGCCATTGCTTGCAGAAGCTGCCGGCTAAGATAGCGAAATATGATCAATCGGACTTGCTCCGCAGGTTGGAAAGGCTCAGGGGCAAGTCTAATCCATTTAACGCAGAGACGTTAGTCGCACTACGCCACCCTCACCTGTGGCAATTCGACTCGTGTCTTGAACGCAGCAGGAACATCGGCGAGTTGGTGCTTATCGAAGTCCATGAAAACAACACCCGCCTTCGCCTTGCACACGATTTGATCGAGCGCTGCGTTGGTGACGATGAAGCCAATATCGCAGCCATAGCGGGTAAACTCACCCACAGAGACATCGATGACGAGGGTGTCGTTTGCAAACGACTCCGCCCGGTACTCTATCGCGAAGTCGGTAACCACAAGGCCCAGACCATAGATATTGCCTTCAGTGAAGCCGAGATCACCCAGCATTTGCAGTCTTGCTTCATTCAATATTGCTACCATCGCTGTGCTGTCTAAATGTTTCGCGTAATTTAAATCGCTTATCCCCACTTTTCTCTCCATGCGAAAGCGCGGGTTATCTGGAGTACTTACCTTAATTCTCGGCATCTAAACTCTCCTTAATTCAACACTATTAGTTAAGACCTGTGACCATCGCGAGAGTTCCCAATTAAACGCATTTACCATACTTCACGATTTGCAAAAGTAGACCGTGATACCACCGCTTAAGGTTCACAATAAAATTCGACAATATTCGCTTAAAAGCAGCCTTAAAATTTGCATAAGCCCCTGAAACTCCCTAGGATTATCGACCTAGAACGAGCCCCACTCCAGATTCCCAATAGGACTATCAATGAAAACTGCTCTCAAGACTAGTAACCCCGTTCGCCTTGCTACTGATTGCCTCGTTATTGCCGTTGGCGCTAAGAGCAAACTAAGCGAAGAGGCCAATGAAATCGACAAAGCCAGCGGCAAGCGGCTCTCAAGCATTCTGTCGAATGGCGACTTCGATGGCAGCCTAGGCTCAACGCTATTATTGCATGGGCTTACGGGCATAAAGGCGAAGCGCGTTTTACTCGTCGGCTGCGGCGAACTCACCAAGCTCTCTCTTAAGGAGGCTAAAAAACTCCTCGCAGGCGTTGCAAAAGCATTACTGGCCAGCCAAGCGAAAGATGCGCATCTGGCGCTCGCAAGCCTCGAACTTGCAGCCGCAGATCATTATTGGTTAGCCGAGCGAATAGCACAGGAGTTCGTAGAGGCGAGTTACAGCTATAGCACCACGAAAAGCTCGAAGGCTAAGCAAACGTCTCTCAAATCTGTGAGCCTCGCGGCGCCAAAAGGCACGTCCAAAGCAAAAATCGACGCAGCCTACGCACGCGGCATCGCTACGGGTCGCGGAATCAACCGTGCGAGAGAATTGGGAAATCTGCCTGGCAATATCTGCACACCGACATACCTTGCAAAGCAGGCTGTTGACCTCGCGAAAGGTAAGCGCAACCTAAGCGTTAAAGTGCTTTCAGAAAAGCAGATGGCAAGGCTGGGCATGGGCTCACTACTGTCAGTATCGGCTGGATCGTCTCAGGAAGCGCAATTGATCGTTATGGAATACAAAGGCGCTAAAGTAAAACCAAAAGCCAACCGTCCCGCTCCGCATATGCTCGTCGGCAAGGGCATAACTTTCGATACCGGCGGCATCAGCCTAAAAGGCGGCCTTGCGATGGACGAAATGAAATTTGATATGTGTGGCGCTGCAAGCGTCATCGGCACAATGGCCGCGGTTGTCGAAATGGCTTTGCCAATCGACGTCGTCGCTATAATCGCTGCGGCTGAAAATATGCCGAGTGGGAAAGCGACCAAACCAGGCGACGTGGTAACCAGTATGTCCGGACTAACTATCGAAATTCTCAATACCGACGCCGAGGGCCGCCTCGTGCTCTGCGACGCACTTACCTATGGCGAGCGCTACAAGCCAGCAAGCGTCATCGACGTTGCAACGCTTACAGGCGCAGCGGTAGCGACCTTCGGTTCACATGTGAGCGCATTGCTGAGCAACGACGACGCGCTGGCAGCAGAACTAACAGACTGCGGCAATTTAAGCCTCGATCAAGTATGGCAGCTACCCCTTCACGACGAGTATCAGCACCTGCTCGACAGTAACTTCGCTGACATCGCTAACATCGGTGGTCCACGCGCGGGCACGATTACTGCCGCCTGTTTCCTATCGCGCTTCACTAAGAAATTTAAATGGGCGCACCTCGACATAGCTGGCAGTGCATGGAACAGCGGTGCGGCAAAGGGCGCAACTGGACGTCCGGTGTCCCTGCTTCTGGAGTATTTGCGCCGCAAAGCCGCTTAGTTGAACGATTTATAGAGCTCCGGGCGATGACGCAGATAAATTTCTACAATCTACCGCAAGATACAGAGCAGATGCGCAAGCTCTTTGCCTGTCGGCTAACAGAGAAGGCGCGATCGCTCGGACATCGCGTCTGTTTATTTGCAGGCAGCGAAGCAGTAGCCCGTGAAATCGACGCGTTGTTATGGTCATTCTCGAGCACGAGTTTTATTCCACACGCGATTATTGCAGCGGATGCCACGTGCACAGAGGACGTCAGCATCGCTGTTACCTCTCTGCCCAGGGATGCCAACGACGTCGTCATCAACCTGACGAGCGATGCGCTCGGGAATGTCGAGGGCATCGCTCGCGTCAATGAAATAATAATCCAAGAGCCCGAGGCGCTCGAACAGGCTCGGTGCGCGCTACCGCTAATTATCAGCAGGCGGGTATTAGACCCGAAATGATTAAGCTTTAATAATGCGCTTTCTCCGCGCGGTTTAATCGACACAGGATCTCTGCGCGCACGACCACCTTGCGGTATACTTGCGCCCTTTCGGCAATCACGCTGCACTCAAAAGACTCACACAAACGAAGCGAATCATGGAAAAGACTTACCAACCCCAGCAACTCGAAGCCAACTGGTATAAGACATGGGAGGAACGCGGCTATTTCGCGCCTCAGGGCAATGGCGATCCTTACTGCATCGTCATCCCGCCGCCGAATGTCACCGGCAGATTGCATATGGGGCATGGTTTCCAACACGCAATAATGGATGCGCTAACGCGCTATCACCGCATGCTGGGCTGCCAGACGCTCTGGCAAGTGGGCACGGACCACGCGGGTATCGCAACCCAAATGGTTGTAGAGCGACAGCTGAATGCAGCGGGCACTTCTCGTCAAGAGATCGGCCGCGAAGACTTCGTTAAAAAGGTATGGGAGTGGAAAGACGAGTCTGGTGACATTATCACCCAGCAGCTGCGACGCCTGGGTTCATCATTGGACTGGTCGCGCGAGCGATTCACCATGGATGAAGGGCTTTCGAAGGTAGTGGAGAAGGTTTTCATCGATCTCTATAACGAAGACCTAATCTATCGTGGCAATCGCCTTGTTAACTGGGACCCTAAGCTGCTGACTGCGATCTCCGACCTCGAAGTTGTATCGGAGGAAGAAGAAGGATCAATGTGGCATTTCCGCTACCCCATCGCGGACAGCGATGAGCATTTGGTTATCGCCACCACGCGCCCCGAGACACTCTTGGGCGACAGCGCTGTCGCAGTCCATCCAGAAGATCCTCGCTACACGCATCTGGTCGGAAAATTTGTGGACCTGCCTCTTTGCGGCCGCAGGATACCTATTATTGCCGATGACTATGTAGATCCCGAGTTTGGTACCGGCTGCGTGAAGATCACGCCGGCGCATGATTTCAATGACTATGAGGTAGGCAAACGCCACGATCTCGAAATTATCAACATACTGACTAAACAGGCGAGCATCAACGATGAGGCACCTGAAGCATATCGCGGACTCGATCGCTTCGAGGCGCGCACTAAAGTAGTTGAAGATATCAAAGCGCTCGGGCTGCTCGAAAAGATCGAGCCTCACAAACTCAAGGTGCCCCGCGGCGATCGCAGCGGAGTCGTCATCGAGCCTTACCTCACGCATCAGTGGTATGTAGCTGTGCAGGCACTCGCAGACCCTGCCATCAAAGCCGTGGAGAACGGCGAGATCGAGTTCGTTCCGAAGAACTGGGAAAACACCTATTTCGCCTGGATGCGCAATATCCAAGATTGGTGCATCAGCCGTCAGCTCTGGTGGGGGCATCGCATACCAGCGTGGTACGACGAAAACGATAAAGTCTATGTTGGCGTAGACGAAGCTAGCGTTCGCGCTGCGCACGGGCTAGGCGACGACATCCGACTCAGGCAAGACGAAGACGTACTCGACACGTGGTTCTCCTCTGCTCTTTGGACTTTCTCGACCCTTGGCTGGCCTGACGAAACCGAGTTCTTCGACAAATTTCACCCAACCAACGTCTTGGTCACCGGTTTCGACATCATTTTCTTCTGGGTAGCTCGGATGATTATGATGACACTGAAATTCACAGGGCAAATTCCGTTCAAGAAGGTCTATATAACGGGCCTTGTCCGCGATGAAAATGGGCAAAAAATGTCCAAGTCGAAGGGCAATATTCTCGATCCTATCGACCTTATCGATGGCATTAGTATCGAAGAGTTACTTGCTAAGCGGACTGCAGACATGATGCAGCCGCAGCTGAAACAAAAAATTGAAAAGGCGACGAAAGCGTCTTTCCCTGACGGCATCGCTGCTTACGGCACCGACGCGCTGCGCTTTACCTTTTACTCGCTCGCCTCGACCGGCCGTGACATTAAGTTCGATCTCGGGCGCACCGAAGGGTATCGCAATTTCTGCAATAAAATATGGAATGCGGCGCGCTATGTGCTGATGAACATGGAAGGAAAACACGTAATCGATGCAGCACATCATGCGCCTCATTTCTCGCCCGCTGACCGTTGGATTATTAGCCGATTCGAAAGCACGGCGAAACAAATCAAAGAGTGCATGGAAAACTACCGCTTCGATATTGCCGCGCAGACACTGCAGGAATTCGTCTGGAACGAATACTGCGACTGGTATGTCGAACTATCGAAGCCGGTCTTGTGGGACGATGAAGCTAATCCTGAAGCTGCTGCAGCTGCGCGCTTTGTACTCTTGAGTATCCTCGAGAAATCTCTGCGCTTGATGCATCCGTTTATGCCCTATATTACCGAAGAGGTTTGGCAACGCATCGCTCCCCTACTCGGAATCAATGGCGACAGCATTATGCTTCAGCCCTTTCCTATCCCAAATGCAGAAAACCTCGATGTGCAGGCTGAAGAGAGCATCGAATGGATAAAGGGTGTGATTGTTGGCGTGCGCAATATTCGCGGTGAGATGGATATTTCGCCCGCAAAGACAATTAACGTGTTTCTGCGTAGCGAAAACCAAACCGATAAACAGCGCCTTGACGAGGCTCGAGTCTTCTTGCAAAAGCTTGCCAAGCTCAACAGCATCGACTGGCTCGAACCAGGCGCTACCGCTCCAACAGCAGCGACTCAGCTACATGGGCAATTGGAGATACTAGTACCCATGGCTGGACTGATCGACGTCGCAGCGGAACAGGCGCGACTCGACAAAGAAATAACTAAACTCGAAGGCGGCATAAAAGCGGTAGGCGGCAAACTAGGCAATGCTAAATTTGTCGATAATGCGCCCGAGGCTGTCGTCGCCAAAGAGCGAGAAAAACTCGCAGAGATGGAGTCGGCAGTGGCTGCCCTACGCACCAAACGCGAAGAACTAGCGGCGCTGGCATAAGCCAGCGTCGTGTCGTGTAACTAACCTATTCCGAACGCAATTCGCGCGGCATGCTAAAGACGATATTTTCCTCAACGCCCTCGAGCTCTAGCGGTTTTGCACCCGACTCTTGCTCCAACCATTCGACAACCTGTCGCACTAAAATCTCTGGTGCTGAAGCGCCAGCGGTGACACCAAAACGCGACTTCCCCTCGAGCCAATCAGGATCTATCGCGTCAACATTGTCGATTAGATAAGAGTCGCAGCCCAGACGCTCGGCAAGTTCTTTCAATCGATTCGAATTCGAGCTATTCGGCGAACCTAAAACTAGAAGCAGGTCGCATTCGAGCGCAAGCTGCTTTACCGCGTCTTGGCGATTCTGAGTGGCGTAACAAATATCTTTTTTACGCGGCCCCTCGATTGTCGGAAACCGCTCGCGCAGCGCATCGATAACTAGGGACGTATCGTCCATCGAAAGAGTCGTCTGAGTGACATAGGACAAGTGTTCAGGGTTTCTAACCTCGAGTTTTGCCACGTCCTCAACTGATTCAACTAAGTAAATACGACCACCATTTAAGCCTTCATACTGCCCCATGGTGCCCTCTACTTCGGGGTGATTCTGATGGCCTATTAAAACGCACTCGCGTCCTTCTTGACTGAACTTAGAGACCTCTAAATGCACCTTAGTCACGAGCGGACACGTCGCATCAAAAACGCGAAACCCTTTTGCATCGGCTTCAAACTTTACCGCCTGCGAGACACCGTGAGCACTGAAAATAACAATTGGCTGACGACCGAGTGAATCCTCTGTGGGAATATCTTCTAGCTCATCAACAAAGATTGCACCGCGCTCACGCAGCGTCTCAACCACAAATTTATTGTGGACGACCTCGTGACGGACATAAATCGGCGCACCATAAATATCTAAAGCTCTATTCACGATATCTATTGCGCGATCGACACCCGCGCAAAATCCTCGCGGATTAGCGAGCCGGATAGTGGGATTCGACGCTGTAGTGGTCATAGAGAAATCCTTTTACACAGGCCTTTAAGAGAGCGAAACCGCGGTTGTTCCAGGCGGTATAACTGAAAGCACTTTCGCGCGAAAAACAATCGATTTGCCTGCAAGCGGGTGATTAAAATCAATTTCGATTGTTGCCTTGTTCAATTTGGTCACGACGCCGGGTAAGTCGCCGCCGCCGGGATCTTTAAACGATACGATAGTGCCAACCTCTGCAGGATTCATAGGGTCTTCGATAAGACTTTTAAACTTGGATACAGGGAAGTTGTGCACATTGCGAGGATTCGATTCGCCGAATGCGTACTCCGGCGGCAGCGTTACATCGAGCTCGCTGCCGACAGTCAGGCCCAGAAGAGGCTCTTCGAACCCCGGCAGCAAACTGCCATCGCCAACATGAAACGTTGCCGGTTTACCGGCGAAATTAGAGTCGACTATATCCCCTGTCGTTAGCGACACCGAAAAATGTAGCGTGACCCTTGAGCCCTCTACGATCGCATTGTCTCCACTCATTTCACCCAGCCTCTTTCGTTCTACACCGCGCTGTCTCGCGCCTGCCGATACCTAAACGCCTCTGTTGGCGCACCGAACAGGATACGCCTGCCCCCGCGTTTTAGGTCGCCGTGGCACATCGCGAGCCGCGCTCGCGTTCGTTAGGCGAAATGTCTGACTTCGCCGTCGCCAGAAATGTTATCGACGCAGCGCTTACAGATAGTTGGATGCGCAGGATCCACGCCGACGTCAGCGGTGTGATGCCAGCAGCGCTCGCATTTTTCTTCACCCGACGCAGAAATTTTAAGCTTGAGTCCATCAAGCTCCGTGCTCGCCGCCTCTGCAGGAGCGGCATCGAGCGTGTGAACCGTCGCACGCGAATTGATCAACACGAAGCGAAGCTCTGAACCTAGCGATTGAAGCGTAGCGGCAAGGTCTGGCTCGCAGTATAAATCGACTTCGGCGCTCAAATTGGCATTTACCACTTTCGCCGCTCGCTGGACTTCGAGCTCCTTATTCACTGCATTCTTCACATCGATCAGCTTACGCCAGAAGGCATCGCTATGCGTTGACGATTCCGCAAGGCGCTCCACACCATCGCCAAAATCGGAGAGGAATACCGATAGCGGACGATCGCCGGGAATAGCGCACCAGATTTCATCCGCCGTGAAGCTTAAGATCGGCGCAATCATCCGGCTAAGCATCTCGACGACATGGTGCATCGCGGTCTGCGTAGAGCGTCGCGCTAGCCCATCTGACTTGCAGGTGTACTGGCGATCTTTGATGATATCCAAATAGAAACCACCGAGCTCGTTCACGCAGAAATTGTGAACGCGCTGATAGATATTGTGGAAATTATAATTGTCGTAGTGATCGACAACTTCCTCTTCGAGCAGTTGGCATTGCCGCACTATCCAATAATCGAGACCGATCATGTCAGCAGGGTCAACACTGTCCGTTGCAGGTTCGAAGCCGTTGAGATTCGACAGCATAAATCGCGCGGTGTTACGAATACGGCGATAGGAGTCTCCGACCCGCTTAAAGATCTCGTCAGACACAGTCATTTCGCCACGATAGTCTGTCGCGGCCACCCAAAGGCGGAGAATATCGGCGCCTTGGTCTTTGAAAATTTTCTGTGGCGCCACAGTGTTTCCAAGCGACTTCGACATTTTGCGGCCATCTGCATCAACAAAAAAGCCGTGGGTAAGCACCTGCTTGTAAGGGGCTGTCCCATTCATCGCGACGGCCGTCTTGATCGACGATTGGAACCATCCGCGATGCTGGTCCGAGCCTTCGAGATAAAGATCTGCAGGGTATTGCAGCTCACTGCGTTGGTCGACGACAGAGAAATGACTCACGCCAGAGTCGAACCACACGTCGAGCGTGTCCGTGACCTTCTCGTAAAGCGCCGCATCTTCGGCGCCAAGCAGATCAGCGGCGTCGAGTTCGAACCACGCCTCGATTCCTTTCTTCTCGATTTTGAGGGCCACTTCTTCGATAAGCCGCGGCGTGTCTGGATGAAGTTCCTGTGATTCTTTATTGACGAAAAGCGTGATCGGAACACCCCAGGTACGCTGACGCGAGACGCACCAGTCTGGGCTACCCTTGAGCATCAACTCGATGCGCGCCTTGCCCCATTCGGGAATCCATTTCACCCCGGCTGCCGCCGCGAGACAGTCTTCTAGCAAGCCTTTTTCGCTCATGCTAATAAACCACTGCGGCGTTGCACGGTAGATCAAAGGCGTTTTCGTCCGCCAACAGTGCGCGTAGCTGTGTGTAATCGTTTCGCGGCGCACTAATGCATTCGCTTCGTCTAATTTAGCGATTATCGCCTCATCGACTTTATAAACATGCTGACCCGCAAACTCGCCCGCGCCGGTGGTATAAATGCCGTTTTCATCGACGAGATTGAGCGTACCGATGCCGTTGGCGCGACCCACGTTGAAATCGTCAACGCCGTGATCTGGCGCCGTGTGCACCGCGCCGGTTCCGGCGTCGGTAGTAACGTGATCACCCAATATGATAGGCACTTCGCGTTCGACAAAGGGATGCCTGAGCGCCTGCTTATCTAATATCTCGCCTTTCACACTGCCGAGTGTTTGGAATTCATCACAGCCGTAGCGGGCCATGATGCCTTCGACCATGTCGTTGGCGAGCACTAGAAGCTCCTCGCCCGCGCCCATATCACAGCGTACTAGCGCATAGTCGAGTTCAGCGTTTAAGCTCACCGCCTGATTTGCTGGCAAAGTCCAAGGCGTTGTTGTCCATATCACAACGCTCAAGTCTTCCTCAGCGCCGTCAGCGCCAAAAGCCGCTAGGACACCAGCACGATCTACTACGCGAAAGCGCACATCGATCGCAAACGACTGTTTGTCTTGGTATTCGACCTCAGCTTCAGCGAGCGCCGACGCACCGACGACGCTCCAGTAGACCGGCTTATAGCCTTTCACTAAGTGCCCATTGGCGGCGATCTTTCCGAGGGCGCGCACGATATTAGCTTCAGTCGCGAAGTTCATAGTGAGATAGGGATTTTCCCAATCGCCGAAGACGCCCAAGCGGATGAAATCACGCTTCTGAATCTCTACTTGTTTCGCTGCGTATTCACGGCAGGCGGTGCGGAAGTCGGCATGCGAGATTTTAACGCCCGCCTTACCTTTCTTCTTTTCAACATTGTGCTCGATAGGCAGGCCGTGACAATCCCAGCCAGGAATGTAAGGCGCGTCGAAGCCGCTCATAGACTTTGCTTTAACAACAAAGTCTTTGAGCGATTTGTTAATCGCGTGGCCTAGATGGAGTTCGCCATTCGCATAGGGCGGGCCGTCGTGAAGGATGAATTTTGTTTTACCGATATTCTTGTCGGCGATGCGCTGATAGATATCGAGCTTCTGCCAACGAGAGAGCATTTCTGGTTCCCGCTGCGCGAGGCCGGCCTTCATGGGGAATTCGGTGAATGGCAGGTTAAGCGTTTCTTTTAAGTTGAGGCTGTCTTGATTATTGCTCATGTTTTCACTTCTTGTTGTAGGAGAGCGAAGCCACTACCTCGCTCTGCTCTTAAATTTGCTAGGTAAGAGTTTTTAATTGCCACGTCTGGTCGTGGCTTTCGCTAATAATTAGTTCGCGCACGCGCGCGATATCCTCCTCTAGCTGGCGCTTAAGCGCGTCTATCGAGTCGAACTTCATCTCGTTACGCACCTTCGCGACGAAGATAATTTCTAGTGTTTGGCCGTACAGATCTCCGCGAAAATCGAGAAGATGCGCTTCTAATAGTGCACCTCCCTCAGCTTGAACAGTAGGACGGAAGCCTATGTTTACCGCAGCAGGTAAGAGCACGTCGTCCAAGCGCGCATAGCAGGCAAACACGCCGAGCAGAGGTATTTTTAAGCGCTTAGGGTCTATATTGCAGGTTGGAAAACCTATTTTCCCGCCAAGCTGTTGCCCCTTTATTACCTCGCCTCTTATTGTGTATTTGCGGCCGAGAAGCTGCTCTGCGAGAGCGAAATCGCCTGCCTCGAGGCAGTCCCGCACGTAGGTACTCGAGATACGCTGCCCATTGCGCTCATAGGCCGCGGACTCCAAGACTTCGAAGCCGTGCTTAGCGCCTTCGCGCTTTAGGAGCGCAAAATCGCCTCCCCTTTTATTACCAAATTTAAAATCATCTCCTACGATAAACGCAGCAATGCCTAAACCGTCAACGAGGATGTCGCGAATATACGCCTCAGCACTCAGTTCGCTCAACTGCTTATCGAACCTCAGGACTAGAGCAAAGTCGACGCCAAAGCTTTCGATAAGTGCTAGCTTCTCGTCGATCAGCGAAAGTCGAGCCGGACAGGCACTGGGATCGGAGGTGAAGAATTCTTCAGGGTGCGGCTCGATAACAATCGCGAGCGCCGGAAGATTGAGCGCCTCGGCTTTCTGCTTGAGCTGATCTAAGATCAGCTGATGCCCAAGATGCACGCCATCAAACTTGCCGATGGTCGCGACACAGCCTAGATGGTGCTGTGAAAAGGTATTGGGGTCGTCGATGACGATCATAACTTAGGCTGCGCGTTGGAAACTCCAGAGTATACCCTCTTACGCGGTATTTTTCCTCCCCTGACAGAGGGTTTTGAGGAGGCAATGCTGTCCCGATCACAAGCTAGGCAGTACGCCAGCGGGCCAACCCTCGCGTGAACAAGACTCTCGAGATGACCAACAATCCGATGATAAGAACACCCTGACCGATAAGGGTGTTCACCACAGAAATAGTTTCTGGGCGTGAGGCTAGAGAATAGAGATTATGGGCAGTGGCAGCCGCAGCAACGAAGACGAGAAGCGACAAAAGAAGCTGCAGGGAGGCGATTAACTTTTGCATGTCAAACAGAGCTCTTTCGAATACGAGAACAATAGTATAGCGGCCGACGCTGCCTGCGTCATGCGTCAACGCCCTTATCTTCCCTCTCCAATTGTTATTTGTAATGTTATCTGAGCACTCTAGCGCCTGTGGCAGCCGTAACGATGCGCTGTTATCCTTTAGCCTCAGCCTCCGGATCGATGCAATGCTTTCTAAACTATTTCTTACTCTCGGAATAATCCTCTTAGCCGCCTTAATTCTTAAGCGCCAAGCAAAATCTAATTTCGGGTCTCGCCACACTGAGACAGTTGCCCAAAGCGGCGGCTCGGAGCAGAAAATCTCGGAGCTCCGCTTAGCATCCTATCTTTTCCTAACCATTATGCTTGCCCTTGGCGGTGTCGTTTCTGTGCAGAAATGGCGTGATGACCACACCGTTGTCACCGTTAAGCTTTATAGCGCCGGCGAGACTACCCCGACTGAATACCAGGCCTTTAAATACGAACTCGGTGCTCGGAGTTTTACCACTATCGATGGCCTTCAAGTCGTTGTAGCTAATGACGAACGCATGGAATTAAGCGGCCTCGATTAGTTATCGTTACTGATCAACCTCAACATCTATATCGATCTCGGACAGTTCATCAATGTCGAACTTCCTCGCCAATGCGCCAAGATCCTCAACGCTGATATCGCCAACTATATTAACCAGCACTGTCTCACTTTCCTCCGCGGCCATGATGGCGATGCCATATATAAGGTCTGCGTCATCGGAAAGCCGGAAGTAGATATCTACATGATTCTCATCCTCTCGCACCCTAACCACTCGCTCCCAGCCCTGTAAGTCCAACTCATCTGCCAAAACCGCCATTGAGCTCGCTATTTCATTAATATCGACATCACTACTTTCAAACACGTTGACGTTGACTCTTAGCAGCTTGGAAACAAATGAGGCCGCTTGTTCATCCTCTTGCTCGAGCAGATTGGTCACCATGTTCAAAAGCGGTGTCTTGAGACTGATTTGCACAGTCGGTTCGGCGCCGGCGAAACCCGACAACGTTGAAAAGTCTACGAAGCCCGGGTGATCGTTGATCGTCGACTGCCCCTGGGCACTCATGCTCAGGCCGACGGTTATGAGTAACGCGATTAGTAATTGGATACTTCTATTCATTGTCATTACCTCTTCCCGCAGTGCGGCTAGGTTTAGATTTGCGCAGACCTTAAATCGGTCCTGCCTGTCGTTCTTCATTGCCACTAAAACTCGCTCTTCTTAGAGAGTTGTTAACACTCTGCTGCAAGGGCAGCACCACGAAACGCTCACCTATCATCGTCTCTGTTTGTTGACTCACTTTGTTTAAGTAGTCGATTGCCGTATTCAGCTCCTCTAGAGCCATGCGCACCTGTTCAGCATCAAACGCAACAGGGGCAACCGGCGGCATCTCAGCGACCGAGCTTGACGACGCGATGGCTACAACTGACTGCGGCGGATTGTCGCCCCTCGGAGCCATCACGATAGCCACCGCAATCACCAGCGTGCTCACTGCGGCAAATCCAATAGTCAGCGGCAGCCGCTCCCTAAAAAATTGATCAAGCTGCGCGAATAAACCTGCGCGCAGCGGCAGTCGGGAGGTTACTGCCGACGCATCCTCACTGTCTTCGACTCGCTGGGTCGCGCGTTGCGTACTTATCGCCAGGAGGTTATCGATAAGTACATCGCTGCAATCGACTTCGGGCAGGTCAAGCACGGATTCATAGAGATTCTGCGCATAGCGGAGCTCGTGCGCGCAGCCAGAACATTCGGCAACATGTCCGACAAACGCAGCTTGCTGATCACCTTCTAGCTCTCCGTCCAAGAATGTGTCTATCTGGAGCTGCATGGCATAGCACTGTATCTGTTCAGAACTCTTGTTCATTTGCTGTTCCACCTTAATTTCGCTGGCTTTCTAAAATTTCGCTGGCTTTCTAAATTCTCTGATTCTTTAATTCTCTTACTCTCTAACTCTCTGTTTCTTTCGCCTCTAAAACCACGTCGCCGGAGGGCTAGGTCATCTCTTCGAACCGCAGCCGGAGCTGAGGATCAGCGCGGAGCTTACGACGCGCCCTGTGCAGATAAACCTTGACCTGACTCGCATTCATTTCAAGACTCTCTTCAATTTCTGCGTAGCTTAGCCCCTGGATATCGCGCATCACGAGAATCGACCGAAAAGGGTCGTCTAGCTGCCGTATCGCCTCGGTGAGGCTCGCGGTCAGTTGGTTATTCTCAAGCGCGTCGAACTGAGAGTGTTCAGCCGCCTGCGCCTCTACGTCGACGGCCTCATCTATCGAATCGTTTCTGGTCTTGCGACGTCTCACGAAATCGATAATCGCGTTATGGGTCACTCGCAGCAGCCAAGACAGCTGCTTATCGGAGTCTATTTTTGGCCAATGCTGCCAGAGTTTAACGAACACCTCTTGCGCGATATCGTCGGCATCAGCAGGCGAGCGCAGGCTATAGCGCGCTAGCGTCACGACTCGTTGACGATGTTTCTCTATCGCTTGTTGGAATTCGATTTGCATATATTCTTAAAGACGTGGGGGCCTAAAAAAAGTTACATCGGGGAATATAACAGCACGGAAAAAAATTAGAGAATCAGCATTTCCAGTGCTTCAGCTTGTGGTTTGGCTTGTTGAGATGCCGATTAAAAAGAGAGTAAACGAACTCTCATGGGGAGGGTAAACGCGCACAAGGGCCCCGCTGCGGAGGCCTCAGTCGTGCGTATTTTTCTAGAAGCGCTCTTCTTCAATCCAGTAATTGGTGACCACGCCGTTGGTGAATTCGATCGAAAGCGTCTCTACTCGCTCTTGCTCGACATCAATCGAGAACAGCAGGAAGACACCCACCTCGGTATCTTCCTCAGAGATATTCCGGTATTTCCAGATCTCGGTGCCGTCGGCATAATTCAGCTTAGTCACGGGGTCGCCGAAGGAGCTGCGCACCCAATCTCCATCGCTGAGGCCTAACTTCAACCGCGATACGTCGCTATCGCTCCATACCTGCTGCACTGAATCTGAGTCTGACTCGACCGTGACTAAGCAGCCATTGAGAAGCAAGCCTAAGGTAAAAACTGTTGTCGCTCTGATCATAATCGAATCCTTTTTTTGATGTTTTTAGCTAGTCTGAATTACAGGTGTTCTGGCAATTATAAAGTCGAGCCTCTTACCTATGCGTTCTTGATCCAACTTACCGAGGTGGCCAGGATAGCGGCTTTGTCTTGGTGTTAACGCAGAGAGGGCGAGAATGTTACAGCTAAGCAGGCAAGGCTGCGACGTCCGATTACGACTTCTAACTTTCACTGAAAGAGTAGCGTCAACGGACTGAACCTTTGCTGAACGTACCTCTAATCGCATGCTAAGCTTATCCCCCTAATGTCTGCGATACATCGAGTGAGTGAGATTCCCCCGCCAATGCCCACTATTCAAAATAAGCGCCCTGCGGTGAGACAAAGCGCTCGCCCCCAGATGTCTATGCCCCCTCGCCAATCGCGCCTCACCCGGCTCTTCCCAATCCTCGCCTTACTTGTAGCCACCGCAGGCGCGCTAAAGCCGGACAGCTTCGTGTCTTCTCAGTTCACGATTGTCCCATTACTTGCCTCGATAATGTTCATGATGGGGCTAACGCTCACCCGCGAGGATGCGGCACGCATCGCACGTGACCCGCGTCCGGTTGCGGTAGGTGTTGCTCTGCAATTTCTGCTTATGCCGATCTTAGCACTGACACTAGCGAAGCTATTGCAGCTATCTACACCTCTGACCGTGGGGATGGTCCTCGTCGGCAGCTGCGCCGGAGGCACTGCATCCAATGTCATCTGTTTTCTGGCTCGCGGCGACGTCGCGTTATCGGTGAGTATGACTTTTGTGTCGACGCTCGTTGGCGTGGTTGCGACACCCTTGCTGAGCCAGTTCTATCTGGCAGAACAGGTTGCCGTAGACGAAATGGCGATGATCAAAAATCTACTGCAGATCGTGTTTGTCCCTGTCCTGGTTGGCGCAGGCTTTCGAGCCCTGCTGCCACGCTTGAGCGCTGCATTACAGCCGGTGCTACCGCTATTATCGGTGATCTCCATTTTGCTCATAATCGGCATTGTGGTTGCGCTGAATGCACCACAACTTCAAGGAATTGGCCCACTGATAGTCCTAGCAGTTATCCTTCACAACGCCCTGGGCATCGCAGGAGGCTTCACCTTGAGCAGACTCCTCGGATTCGATATTACCCAAAGTCAAACCATAGCGATCGAGGTCGGCATGCAGAACTCAGGGCTCGCAGCGGCGCTCTCGCTACAATTTTTTTCTGCAACAGCTGCCCTTCCAGCGGCTATTTTTAGTATCTGGCATAACATTTCTGGTGCGCTTCTCGCGGGACACTGGGGGCGCCAACGTGACTCTTTGAAGTACCTGTTAGCAGATATCAAAGTCAGCGAGATCGATGGAGCTTAGGCCGATACCATGTTAAAGTTTTGACGTTGTTAGTCGTCGCAAACGCACCAAATTAGGGCGTTTTACGGAAAGTTACGCCCGACAACCGCAACAACTGCGACACCTTATTTCGAACCAATCATTTGGCGTTTAGCCCAAGGCAACGCGCCGTAGGAGATCGACGTGAAACTAGTGACAGCGATAGTAAAACCCTTCAAGTCAGACGACGTAAGAGAGGCGCTATCCGAAATTGGCATCAGCGGAATGACGCTGACCGAAGTTAAAGGATTTGGTCGTCAAAAGGGGCACACAGAATTGTACCGAGGCGCAGAATACGTAATCGACTTCCTACCTAAGGCGAAAATCGAGGTTGCCGTTGAGGATGGCATTGTCGATCAAGTCATTGAAGCAATCTGTAAAGCTGCCAACACTGGCCAGATCGGCGACGGAAAAATATTCGTCAGCAACCTTGAGCAAACGATCCGTATTCGTACCGGCGAGACCGGTAACGACGCCCTTTAGACTCTAAAATAACAAGGCAATGACTGACATGAAAGTTCTTCAAATAATCGCCGGAGTAGCGATTCTCTCTGCTACGCCTAGCGCCGTTTTCGCGCAGGAAGCCACAGAATTAAATGGCGCCAATACTGCATGGATACTCACTTCTACTGCGCTCGTTCTGTTTATGACACTCCCAGGCCTTTCATTATTTTATGGAGGGCTTGTGCGCACGAAAAACGTTCTGTCAGTTTTGATGCAGTGTTTCGCGATTGCCGCTGTGATTTCAGTGCTATGGCTCATTGCTGGTTATAGCATAGCCTTCGGGCCAGCAGAGTCAGCCTATTGGGGCGGTCTAAGTAAAGCGCTTTTCAGCGGCGTTACGGTCGACTCACTTGCAGGCGATATCCCTGAGAGTGTCTTTGCCACTTTCCAAATGACCTTCGCGATTATCACCCCCGCGTTAATGGTTGGCGCATTCGTCGAGCGCATTAAGTTTTCATCGATGCTCCTCTTTACGACACTTTGGACACTGCTCGTCTACTTCCCAGTCGCCAACTGGGTATGGGGTGGAGGATGGCTAGGGCAGATGGGGCTCATCGATTTCGCTGGCGGCACCGTTGTCCACGTCACCGCCGGTGTCGGCGCGCTTGTAACTGCGTTATTTTTAGGTCCCCGCACAGGGTTTCTCACCGCACCCATGATGCCGCATAATTTGACCATGAGCTTCTCGGGCGCTGGTATGCTTTGGGTTGGCTGGTTCGGGTTTAATGCTGGCAGCGCCCTTGCAGCAGACGGTAGCGCCGGCATGGCAATGTTGGTGACCCATCTCTCGGCGGCAACAGGCGCTGTTACCTGGATGGCGATCGAATGGGTTAAATATGGCAAGCCAAGTGGCCTCGGCGCGATAACGGGCATGGTCGCAGGTCTTGCGACCATCACACCCGCGTCGGGCTCAGTTGGTCCAGCCGCCGCACTGCTTGTCGGACTATCTGGTGGCGTAGTCTGCTACTTCTGCACAACTTATTTAAAGCAGAAAATGCGCATCGACGATTCCCTCGACGTATTTCCTGTGCACGGCGTCGGAGGCATAGTTGGCACTCTCCTCGCAGGCGTGCTTGTCTCGAATAATCTAGGCATCTTCAGCGGCAATGGGCTGGCAGACGGAATGACAATTGGCTCGCAGCTTTTAGTGCAAGCCTTCGGTATCGCCGTCGTTGGACTCTTTACCTTCGTCCTGACCTTCGGATTACTTAAGCTCGTCAGCGCGCTCACCGGCGGCATCCGCGTATCAGCAGAGGAAGAGCAGATCGGCCTCGATATAGTCGACCACGACGAAAAAGGCTACTCAATGTAGTTCGTGCTAGACGCTCTTTCGCAGTGTTGTGATGGCGTAAACGAGCTTGTTGCCGTCCAGATCTTCGAAATGCGTCGCGACGAGGCAGGTTGAGCGACCATCCTTAATCAATTCGCCGCGCAGCTTAAAGCGCGGCCCCAAAACAGGGGCAAAATAATCGATTCGCATATTCACCGTAGCAGACCATTTGAACTGCTGCTGAGAGTCGAATAGCGTGCGCACCGTCCAGATCGAGATCATATCTACATAGGTTCCGGTGAAGCCGCCGAAGAGTTGATCGCGAGGATTAAGCAAATGGTTGGGCAGGTGCGCTTCCACCTCAACGAGTCCCCGTTCTTCGCGCAGAATTTTCCATTCGCGCGATTCGAGTAAATCTCCAGCATTGTGTCCTGGCTTAAGAAAAATCGGTCGGTCGTCGTTCACGTCAATCATCTACTTTTCCTGTTCTTCTTATTATTGTCGCTCTTCTCGCAGCTGGACTAACGTTCGCTTAGGATCGTTCCTCTGGCCTGCAAACCGCACGAAGGCTAATTTTCGCGTGCCTCCAAGAGGGAATAAATGCGGTTGATTGCGCGTGGATCGACACCAGGCGCGCGGATCTGAGCGAAGTTTTCTGAATGATTGGTCATATCCAGCGTCTCGGCAGCCGTGGCGGCATCAATGCCTGCGGCATACATATCGCTCGCTTTTATCCAGAGATCTCGAAGGTAGGCTTGAAAATCGTGAATAGGCTTGCGTGTCCGCATCACAGGCCCGTGGCCTGGCAGCCAAATCTCGAAGTCTAGTTCTTTCAGGCCATCTAATGTTGCTGGCCATTCATCGACGTGTCCATCGCCCATGTAGGCAATACCGGGCAACATCATGTCACCGGTGAATACAACCTTTTCGTCGGGCAACCACACCAACACATCCCCGCCGGTATGGGCGCGGCCAAAGTGGCGCAACTGAATTTCACGGCTCCCTCCTTCGAGGGTTTGAAACAACGTCATTTTCGACTCGAGGGTTATATTTGGCGGGGTAGGAACGATTTCCTTTATCGCCTCCATATAGTCCCGTTGAACCTTCGCCTGCTGCAATAACTGCTCACGACGTGCGCCGCTCGATGCGTCTGCCGCCTGTCGCTCCAAACTACGGACCGTGCCTGGGACGGGATCGGAAAAACTCTTAAACGTGACTTCCTCTAGCACATTTCCTGCCTCGCCATTGAGCTTCATGCGAGTGTATTCATGACCGATGATCTCAACGCCAGGAGGAAAACTCTGGTTCCCGTGCGCATGATCAAAGTGATAATGGCTGTTGACGAGGTAGCGGACCGGCTTGTCGGTTAGCACTGATAAGGACTCGATTAGCGCTCTCGATGCCGCCGCAGTGACATGCGAGTCAACGAGCAGCGTGTCCTCTGACCCCACAAGCACCAGGGCATTGCTCATCGTGTAGACGCTACCACTGCCTGTTGCCAGCCACACACCGTCGGCGACTTCTTCGAAGCGATGCGAGGCAGATTCGCGTATCTCTCCTTGCGCAAGCGCGATGCCTGGCAAGGCAAAGCTAACGACCGCTGCGCTTAAGAAGCCTAATACATAATTTGTGCAGACTTTCTTGGACGAAAATTTCTGCAATACGTTTTGCAACAAGCAGCGGTTAGACGCCTGTTTGTTTCGCTCTCTCATCGCGGCTTCCTTATGGTTTCCATACAAAATAATGGCAGGCTTTTTCTAAGAATGAGTAACTTTTTCCGAAGCTGGTCGTCTAAATAGTACGATGCAGGCAAATAATCCGAGTAGACGTTAGCCCATAGCCCACAGCCTGTAAAGCAGTGTCGCCCCTTTGAGAGATCCACCAACGGCCCGAGTCTGCGGCGATGTTGAAACGAATAATTTTTGGCGAATTTCGCCTCCATGGGCCCTTTTGGCAAACGACACAATACACATCTCATTGAAATAAAAAGATTTTTATTTCTTGGCAAAGTACTTGCTTTAAGACTTAACAAGAGCGATGTTATCAATTGGACCGTAGCCGGTCACTAGATTAAAACTCCACGAAGGAGAAAACCCAATGCCATTTCAGAGTAATCACAATATAAGACTCGCCGCCGCGTCGCTGCTCGCGCTGCTGCTCTCAAGTTATTTATTCGCTAACAACAGCCATGCCGAGGAGTTTCGAGATATCGACAAGGTGAACGGAGGCATCCGAGTCGCGGCAAACGAACAGGTCGGCGAAGTCTCGTCAGTGAATGGCGGCATAGACATCGGACGAAACGCTCAGGCGACGGCTGTCGAGACCGTTAACGGTGGCATAGAAATAGAGGATGGCGCAGCTATCGACAGCGCAGAAACCGTCAACGGCGGCATTCGAGTGGAGGAGAACGTCACTGTCCGACGTTCACTCGAAACAATCAATGGGGGCATTCGCATTGGCAGCGGCAGCAAGATTGGTGGCAGTGTAGAAACAGTTAACGGGAAAATTTCTCTCAACAATACTCACGTCGGCGACAGTGTTATCACAACCAATGGCGATGTCCTCATTGCCAAGGGCAGCGTGATTGAGGGCGACGTGATTTTCGAGGGCCGTCTCCGCTCCTGGACACGCTGGTTAAACTGGAACAATAAGCCACCAGAGTTAATTATCGACAGTGACGCCGAAGTCAAAGGCGACATCCGGCTCTATCATAAGGTGACGCTCAAGATTGACGAGGGCGCCAAAGTTGGAGACATAAAGCACCACTATCGAGACTAGGCCTTCGGAACTAGAGGTATGCTCTCAGCGCGCTCGCGCAGGAGGTATTTTTGCACCTTGCCCGTCGACGTTTTCTCGATAGGGCCAAAGTCGACCTTTTTCGGAATTTTGAATGCCGCGAGCTCCTCGCGACAATAGGCAACGAGTTCTTGGGCTGTCATTTCTTGACCGTCTTTGAGAGCGACAAAGGCACAGGGTACCTCACCCCACTTCTCATCACTTGCCGCCACCACTGCAGCCTCGAGTATTTTTGGATGGCGAAACAGAACCGACTCAACTTCGAGGGAGGAAATATTCTCACCGCCTGAGATAATAATGTCTTTCGATCGGTCCTTGATTTGCACATAGCCATCCTCGTGCCAAACGGCTAAATCACCCGAGTGAAACCACCCACCGGCAAACGATGCCTCGGTTGTTTTAGGGTTCTTAAGATAGCCTTTCATGACCAGATTTCCGCGCATAAATATTTCACCCATAGTCATCCCGTCCTTCGGGACGGGGACGAGTGTTTCAGGATCGGCAACCATTAACTCGTCTTGCAGCGGCGCACGCACGCCCTGACGTGCCATGAGTTCGGCGCGCGCATCGATCTCCATGTCAGCCCAATTTGACTGCGGCGCACTGACAACACAGGGGCCATAAGTCTCTGTGAGGCCATAGACGTGCGTGACATTAAACCCAAGTTTCTCCATCCCAGCGATCACCGCTGCCGGAGGTGCTGCCCCCGCCGTCATCGCATTGATGCCAGAAGGTACGCCGTCGTGCAGTTTGGAATCGGCGTTTAATAGCGTGTTGAGAACAACCGGGGCACCGCAGAAATGAGTTACGCCGTGGCACTTAATCAAATCGAATATGGCATCTGCGCGCACATGACGCAGACACACACTGGTGCCCGCCACTGCCGCGAGCGTCCAAGGGAAACACCAGCCGTTGCAATGAAACATAGGCAGGGTCCACAAATAAACCGGCTGCGCGGTCATGTTCCAGCACATCGCATTCGAGAGAGCATTTAAGTAGGCGCCTCGATGATGAAAAACAACCCCCTTCGGGTCGCCCGTTGTGCCCGAGGTATAATTGAGCGAGATAGCTTGCCATTCATCTTTTACTTGGAAGCATCGGTAGTCAGGATCACCCGTGCTAAGCAACGCTTCGTAATCCGTCTCGCCTAGTAGTTCCCCTCCTTCAAAATACGGGTCATCGATATCAATTACACGCGGCTTATCGGTCAGTAACGCAAGCGCTGCCTTGATCGTTTCACTGTATTCGCGGTCCGTAAAAAGCACGCGAACCTCGGCATGTTCCAGAATGAAAGCAATCGCTTTCGCATCGAGCCGCACGTTGAGCGCATTGAGCACAGCACCAATCATCGGCACACCAAAATGCGCCTCGAAAGTCTCCGGCGTATTGGCACCCATAAAAGCAACAGTGTCGCCCTCGCCTATGCCCATACCATCTAGCGCAGAGGCAAGCAGGCAGGCACGCGAATAAGTTTGTGACCAGGTATAGTGAGTATCTCCATGTATGATGGAGGCCTGATTTGGGTAAACACTCGCGGCGCGCTCGATAAAATTAAGTGGGGTTAACGGTGCGAAATTCGCTGCGTTTTTGTCAAGGCCTTGATTATATTTGTTCATCCCGTTCTCCTCGCCGTCTCTGCGGCCGTTTCTTACTTCGAAAACTATAAGTTACTTGGCGCTGTTTAGTCGCTACTGAAAATCCATATCCCCCGCAGTCAGCCACCATTTGCCGTAAAGCAACTCTGAAGGCGGACCAGGGTTCCAACTATTACAAGGAATTTCTATGCCCAAATCACGAACGTCCGCATTTGGAATATTAAGCTTTTCTACCCAGCCCTTGGTGAGCCAGAGCGCAATCTCACAAGGGCGTTGAGTCGCAGCTTTTTGATCCGAGGACAGAAACACTTTAAGCACAGCGAGTGCAGGTGGAATTGCCACTAGTGGCGCAATGATATCCATTACAAGCCAGGCGTCTTCACCACGCTTAATCACGATCAGCGCCATTGCCTTGTTTGTCGAATCGCGTAGCCAATGAAACACATAGCGGGCGCTATGTGGGTGCTGCAGATAGCGATAACTCACGTAGTCCCAATCGCGAACGCCGATGATTCCGTCTCGAAAATCTGCTCGCATCGTCTCCCATAACATGTCCACGTCGCCGCGCTGCGATGCATCATCAGCATCGAAACGAGCGAGCGTCCACTCTGAGTCTAGAGTCGCTGATGTTGCCTGCGACACTGGCAGCCTGACTTCGACGAAATCATCGGTTTTCTCATAGAGACCGAGCCGGATAGCAAGCCGCATTGTCTTCTTGTTAGGAAATCCAAATCCCAGAAGATGGTCTACAGTATTTCCTATTTCACGCTCGAGAAAGGTAGCGGCAACTTTAAAGAACAGACTGCCGCGGCCGTATCGGGTGCGCTTCTCTGGCATAACCATCACATCACAGGGCTGAATGGCTAGCGCCTCTCTGCCAAAGTAGCTTATATCACGAGGCGCACCCCCGTAATGAGCGACGATATCACCGTCGGCGCTAGCCCGCGCGACAACGCAGCGCCCTGCCCCAAGGTCATATTTCCAATGCCATAGCTCAGCGTCGAATGCATGCCCAAAGCTGCTCTCGAAAAGCGTTGCGATCGCTGCCGGCTCAAAGCTCGATCGATCGCCGTATTCTGCAGCGGCGTATTCGCTATCGAGCTCAGCTGACATCTGTCCTTTAGTTAGAGAGACGAGCTTAAATGCGCGTTTCCCGGAGGACAGTTGCTTAGCTGCAGTTTCAAATTCTGCGAGCACACCATCGAAATTCTGGATATCACGCTGCGGCGTCTCTCTCGCAAGTTGTACCAATTCATCAATAGAGCGCAATGCGTTGGGAGTATGATCTTCAGCCATGACGGAGAAGTTAAGCCTCTCGGCGAGCTGCAGCAATGAGCTCCAATTCGGCAATGGAGAATGTTCGACGGCACTATCATCAAGCAAAAATTCAGCGAAAAAAACCAACCCCCCTCCGGGTTTCAAAAGCCGACGCGCACGCGAGAGAAATCCCAATTGATCGATGCTGCGGTAACTGCCCTCGACTAACAGGCAGTCGAAACTGTCGCTGAGGTTCTCACTATGTGTTGACGACTCGCTTAAAATTTCGACGAAGATGATTTCGATCAAGGGCTGATTTTCCGCCTCGGCAAGGGGCGGCAACTCCACTGGAAAAGATGCCGCGCTAAGGGTTGCGAGGCTGGTGCCTTGAACACCGAGGCGATACTCGATTTCCCCTGCCGACTCGCAGGCTCGAGCAATATGTTCGGACACAAGTGCAATCAGTCTGCTGCTCAACGCCACCTGCGCGTCGCCAAGTGACTGCGTGTCGTCAGTAAATAGTCCGTAGTGATATTTGTTTACAGCGCGTTCAGCTCCTCCTAATAGCGCGTCAATCACTTTACGTTTAGCCTCATCGAGCGCCTGGTTATGCGCCGAGTAGTAGCTAGAGGGACCACGACGAAGAAAAAAATGGCGGCTAACTGAGGCCTGAGAGTGGTCTTCGGTCATAGGGTTATCGATTTCTGCGGCTGCTTTGGTGCGCGGTAAGGATTTGAAAGTGAATATAGCGTGCGAAGACAGAATTGCCTAGGATCGAAGCCGCTAAACCCTCAGCTTAACTTAAGTTAGAATATGAAAAACCGAGTCCGATTACCCAAGCCCCTAGCGAAGGATCAGTATTATGGTAGCGATACACAAGCCGCAGTCTAGTCTTAGCGCGCTCATGGCCCCGCTTGAGGAAAGCGCCTCGCCGAATCGCGTCGCGCTTCAGCGTCTGCTGCAGCTGCGCGCCTTCGTCACAATCATTGGCCTGCTAGGTCTCGCAATTTTGCTTCCTTTCAGCAGCATCGAAGTGCCACTGGGCGTTATGCTGGGACTAGTGCTTGGTGTCATCGTAAGTCTATTCATCGGATTTTGGAGACTCCGCTCCTCAGGTCCCGTGATTGCGCTCGAACTGCTAGGCCACTTACTTGCAGACGTCATCCTGCTCATTTTGCTATTAAGCCAAACGGGGGGTATCAGTAACCCGCTTATCTCCTACTTGCTAGTGCTGCTTGCAGTAAGCGCCACTATCCTCCCCCGCTTTATGGTCCTGAGTTTTGCTGCGGGTAGCATCGCGATCTACACATTTTTCCTCTTGCTAGATCTCAGCTCAGGTCAACAAATGACGATGGGCGCGGAAGGGCAAGAGATGACCTTCCAACTTCATTTGGTGGGAATGTGGGTAATTTTTGTAGTCAGCGCCGCGCTCATCACCGCATTTGTCACGCGTATGGCCGAGGGGATTAGAGTACGCGAGATCAACCTCGCCCACGCTCGAGAGGAGGCCCTGCGCAGTGAGCAACTGATCGCCATAGGCACACTTGCAGCGGGCACTGCCCACGCCTTAGGCACGCCACTTTCGACTATGGCTGTTCTGCTCGGCGAACTCGACGAAATCGCGATGGAAAATCTGGCAGCTCCAGAAGTGAAAGAGGATATCGGTATTTTACGACAGCAGGTTACCCGCTGTCGCAACTCGCTCACTCAGCTTACGCGGTATTATCACAAAGAGGATGGGGGCGTCCCACGCAACAGTTTGATCTCAGACTTCGTCGACGATATTCGCGAGTATTTAACCAATATTCATCCGACATCAAACATCAGGTTTGAAATACAACAAACTGATAAAAAAGAACTCTCTTCAGATCCCAGTATAAAGCACGCCGTTATCAATATTATTGAAAATGGCATCAAAGCGGCTCGCAGCGAGGTTTGTGTGAGCGCGAAAATAATCGGCACGAACTCATCAATCCAGCGCGAGTCAGAAATGATCGAACTAATAATCACTGACGATGGTCCCGGAATTCCGGACGAAGTAATGGAGAATCTCGGCGAACCTTTCATCTCCGTTAGAAACCATGGCATGGGGCTAGGAATCTACCTTGCCAACGCCTCGATTCAGCGACTGGGCGGCACAATCGAAATGAGAAATGTCAGCGGTGGCGCACTTACGCGTATCCTCCTGCCGATAGAGCGCCGTTCGTTAGCTGACTCATTGAGCTTAAGGTCATAATTATGAAGCCTACTCTCTTACTCGTGGAAGATGATGAGGTGTTTGCAAGAGCGATCGCAAGAGCCCTCGATCAGCGTGGCTATGCCGTTAACCACACACTAAGTTCAGATGCTGCAGCCCAAGCGATGGCTGAGGGTAAATTCGACTACGCGATTCTCGATCTTAATCTAGGTGGGCATACCTCGCTGTCGCTAATCCAGCCCCTGCGTGAGGTCAATCCCGAGATGCGTATTTTAATGCTGACGGGCTACGCCAGCATCGCAACGGCGGTCGAGGCGATTAAATTGGGTGCCGATGATTACCTCGCCAAACCTGCGGATACCGGCGACATCCTCAATGCCCTGCTCGCAAAAGGCCATGAGGCGAAGCCTTCGCAAGTGGAAAAGGCGGAATCAACTCTCGAACCCATGTCGGTTAGACGGCTCGAATGGGAACACATTCAAAAAGTATTAGCCGAAAACGACGGAAATGTCTCGGAGACCGCGCGGCAACTCAAAATGCATCGACGCACGCTTCAGCGAAAATTGCAGAAGCGCCCTGTTGCCAGTTAACGCGCGGCGCGTGATATCAAGTCAATCTACTTGTCTAACGCCGACCCAGTGGCGTAGACATGAGATGACGCCCGCCATCGACTATCAATGTTTCACCGGTAACTACCTGTGGGCCCGTCACGAAGTGTAATATCGCCTCGGCAACGGTGTCAGGGCAAGCAGTAACGCCCAAAGGCGCGTCCCGTCTGTTTGCGTCCCTCACGGCTTCATACTGTTTGTCGCCCAATCCTTCGCGCAGCCAATCGCCTTCTATAAATCCAGGGCATACTGCGTTCATACGTATTTTGGGACCCAGCACACGAGCGAGCGAGAGTGTCATCGTTACCATCGCTCCCTTTGACGCCGCGTAGGCAATACTACTGCCAATGCCCGTTACCGCTGCTGTCGACGCAATATTTACTATCGCTCCTCCTTCGTCATTAGCTTCCATGGCGGCGCGAACGGCGCGTGTCATCTGGTAGCAGCCAACGACATTCACGCCGTAGATACGCTGAAAATCTTCAGCATTAAGACCATCAAGATTGTTGTGGTCTACAAATTTAGTAGTGCCCGCGTTGTTAACTAGAATATCGACGCGCCCCCATTTATCGATCGCCGCTTTCACCATCGCCTCACAGTCGCTGTCATGAGCCACGCTGCCGCCAAAGCATACTGTTTCGGCACCAAGAGCTTCGCAGTCTTTCACTACCTGCGCAGCCCCCGCAGAATTGGCGTTGTAATTAATCACAACATGGCAGCCGAGGCTGGCAAACAAACGGGCAGTCGCAGCCCCAACACCACTGCTAGAGCCTGTAATAATTGCTACTTTTCCCCTTAGATCTTTCATTTTCCAAACCCCGTTTTGCGTTTATTTTGAGCAGGCCTAGCCGCTGTGAAACTTCTCGAGTGAAATTAGCATGCAAAAGATGTTTTGCCGAGCCACATTCCCCTACTTCTGCATGCTTTAAAGCGTTGCATTGCTACTGGATAGGGTTACAATACGTAACACTTCGCCTGAGTAAGCCGTCCCAACTTTGGCCTAAACCATGTGATACTGCGCCGCAGCTCACACCTCGGTCTATGTTTTATCAAGGAGTTCATCTGGCTTTTAAAGCAAGTCGTAGTAAGTTGTTAAGTCATCACTGTAAACTTTTCAACCTTTAGGCCTGCGGCGAGATGACAAGATCAACAATCTAGCAATCGGAGGCTGGTTTGAAAAAACAGCAACTAGTAGCAATCGTAATATTTCTCGCTGTCGTCGCATGGATGATTATCCCTCGCGGACCAGTTGGTACTTCCGTTGAAGCAGGACCTGCAGTTGTCGTGAGCGCCGCCCCCGAGGGCAGCAACGTTGGCGAAAGTATCGAAACGCCGCTGGTGCGCACGCTGACGGTTAACGAGCAAGACTATACGCAGCAGATTCGGATACGCGGCCGGACACAGGCATACCGACATGTGATGGTTAGAGCTGAGGAGTCTGGCAAATTGGTTAACGAACCGGTTGCCCGTGGAACGCGCGTCTCTCGAGGCGATGTCCTTTGTGAACTCGCTGTCGATGCCCGCGATGCTAACTTAAACGAGTCTCTCAGCCGTCTCGAGCAGGCGCAGTTCGAATACAACGCCTCATTAGATTTGCAAAAGCGCGGACTGCAATCAGATGTAATCGTGGCACAGCAAAAAGCAGCTGTCGCGGCCGCTGAAGCCGCGGTAACTAGAGCCGAGCTCGCGCTCTCTCGCACTAAAATTCTCGCGCCCTTCGATGGAGTAGTAGAGACCCGCACTGTTGAACTAGGTGATCTTCTCAGCGTCGGCACTGTGTGCGCCTCTGTACTAGATGACAGTCCGATGCTCTTGGTCGGCCTCGTACCAGAGCAAAACATCGCCGCGCTCGCAGTTGGCTCGCAGGTTGAAGCAGAACTCGGCACCGGCATGCGGATAACAGGTCATGTCACTTATCTCGCGCGCGCTGCTGACACCAGCTCGCGTAGCTATCGGATTGAGGTCGAGGTCGATAATAGCAACACCGACATCCGTGAAGGTATCACGGCCGAACTCTTGGTTGATGCGCAAGACCTGCGTGCTCACCAAATTCCCTCGTCAGCACTGACGCTCGACGATTCTGGTGAAATTGGCGTAAAGATTCTCGATCGCAACAACGTGGTTCAGTTCCAACGCGTCACTATTGTTGGCGACAGCAGCAATCAACTGAATCCCGGCGTGTGGGTAACTGGGCTAAGTGGCAATGCGACTCTCGTCACAATAGGTCAAGAAATTGTGTTCCCGGGGCAGCGCGTCGATAGCACAACAGTTTTTTAGCAAAGGCAAAGCCTTGGCTCAGCCAGACTAGCGAGAATTAACTAGAGAGCACCAACACACTAGCAATGAACTCTGGACGGACTAGATGAAAAATTATATCGACACGGCTGTATCGCGCTCGCGCACGACGCTGAGTATCTTTGTAGCGGTCATGTTAACCGGCTTCGGCTCGTATCTCTCGATTCCGGTCGAGTTAAACCCCGATGTCGAAGTACCGATTATCATCACCACGATTATTCACGAAGGAATATCCCCCGAGGACGCGGAACGGCTACTCGCGAAACCAACCGAGGTTGAACTCAAATCACTCGACGGCATTACCCAGATCAGCTCATTCTCGAGCGAAAATGCCGCAACAATAATCACCGAATTTGATATCTCGTTCGAATCTAAGACAGCCCTTAGCGATGTGCGCGAGGCGGTCAACAGAGCAAAAGCTAAGTTCCCAGCCAACACCGAAGAACCACTCATGCAGGAAGTCTCTGCAGCGGGACTGCCTGTCGTTCAAATCGCTATCGGTGGCGAGGGCGTGCCTGAGCGCGTATTGCTGCGAGTCGCTGAGCAGCTTCAGCGTGAAATCGAGATTTTGCCGCCAATCCTCGAAGCGGTGATGGTGGGTAATCGCGAAGAACTGCTCGAAGCCGAGATTGATCCGGGCAAACTCGAGACCTACGGAATCCCGAATAGCGCTATCGTTAACTCGGTGATGAGCAACAACCGGCTAATTCCGGCCGGCCAAGTCGATACTGGCCAGGGTAGCTTCTCGGTTAAAGTCCCGGGACTTATCGAGAACGCCGAGGACCTGTTCAACCTGCCCCTCGCTTCAACCGATCTTGGCGTTCTGACAGTGGCCGACATCGCGGAGGTGCGACGCACGTTTAAAGATGCAACTCGCTATTCCTACTCGAACGGCTCGGCGTCAATTTCACTTAACGTAAATAAGCGCAAGGGAGCGAACCTTGTCGAGTCGATGGAACAGATAGACGCGGTGGTCGAGCGCATACGCCCCACTCTCCCACCGTCGGTTACGCTGTCTTATATCAATAACACTGCGCCGCTTGTACTAGAGCAAAACCTCGGACTTCAGGGCAACATGGCGACTGCGATGGTTCTCGTTCTCATCGTCGTTATTGCCTCGGTCGGCGTTCGCTCGGGTCTTATCGTCACGCTCGCTGTTCCGTTCTCCTTCTTCTTCGCTTTCATTATTATCAGCCTTCTTGGCTTCACCTATAACTTTATGGTGATCTTCGGCCTACTCCTCGGGCTCGGCATGCTCATCGATGGCGCGATCGTGATGGTCGAATATGCCGACAGAAAAATGGCCGAAGGTCTAAACAGCCTTGATGCCTATAAAGCTGCTGTCGATCGCATGTTTTGGCCGATCATGGCATCAACTGCAACCACACTCGCCGCATTCCTGCCGATTATGTTCTGGCCTGGCGTTTCTGGCCAGTTTATGAGCTACCTGCCAATCACTGTTTTCGCCGTGTTGATTGGGTCACTGTTTTACGCGCTCCTCTTCGCACCGACGATAGGTGCGCTTATAGGCCAAGGAACAGCTGCGGCTAAAGCATTTGCCACACACGGCAAGGATGATGGCCGGGTCGTCGCGACGGGGATTACTCGCGTGTACGAGAAGTCTCTCAAAGTCGCTGTCAAACTCCCCATCACTGTTTTTCTACTTAGTATTGTCACGCTCGTCTCTATTGTGTGGGCGTATGGCCGCTACGGTAAAGGGGTTGAATTTTTTACCGGCGTCGAACCTAGTCAGACACAAATTCAAGTATTCGCTCGTGGTAACTACTCGCCGGCAGAACTCCGCGACATCATGCTCAGCGTGCAGGAACGTATTTACGAGGTAGGCTACTTTAAAGGTATTGTTATGCAGTCTGGCACCGGGCAACAGCTCGGCGGTGACCAACAAACAGCGCCTGATCTAATTGGGTATATTTTTGTAGAGATGGTAGACCGCCGCGAGCGCGACCTCGACGGATTCGAAGTCGAAAACCGCTACAGACAAGCCATCGCCAATCTTCCCGGTGCGCGCGCCGAAGTCGTCTCACTCGAACAGGGACCACCGGTTGGTAAGGAAATCCAGATAGAGCTGTCTGGTGACGAACTCGAACCCCTGTTCGCCGAAGCTGCGCGCATTCGCAGTTTTATGGAAAACGAGATGACAGGGCTTATCGATATCGATGACACCGCGCCGGTGCCTGGCATCGAATGGGAAATCGAAGTCGACCGCGCACGTGCTGCAATGATGGGCGCGAGCATGGCGGAAATTGGTACCGCCATACAACTCATGACAAATGGCGTCTTTATGGGCGACTACCGCCCTAACGACAGCGAAGAAGAAGTCGACATTCGCATCCGCTACCCTGCCGAATACCGCGGCATCGAGCAAATGGACACGATTCGCATTGCTACCGCCAACGGGCCTGTACCAATCAGCAGCTTTATCACTCGAGTTGCAAAACCCGCAGTGAGCAGCATCCAACGGGTCGACGGCGCACGTGTTGTCTATGTTCGCGCGAATCCCGCTCCGGGCGTTGTTGCTAGCAACAAGCTTATCGAAATAGATCAATGGCTCGAAGAGAATCCGCCGCAGCGAGGCGTCACTGCCGTGTTCCGCGGTGCTAACGAAGAGCAAGCCAATTCGGCTGCGTTCTTAGGGAAAGCCTTTAGCCTTGCAATGGCCTTAATGGCGATTCTACTGGTGACGCAGTTCAACAGCTATTATCAATCTCTGATCATCTTGTCCTCTGTATTGCTGTCTACGGCTGGCGTTTTGCTGGGGCTCCTGACTACTGGCCAAACCTTTAGTGTGATTCTCACCGGCATTGGTATTGTGGCGCTCTCCGGAATTATCGTGAACAACAATATTGTACTTATCGATACGTTTAACTACCTTAAGGCGAAGCATACCGATTGGACACTCGAAGAGATTATTGTGCAGACGGGGGTCCAGCGACTGCGTCCGGTTTTCCTTACTACCTTCACCACCGGATTTGGTCTACTGCCACTGGCGATGCACGTCTCTGTCGATCTCATCAATGCTGAGATCGAAGTCGGAGGACCGATCACCTCTCAGTGGGTAAGCCTTGCATCTGCAATCGTATTCGGACTTTCGTTTGCGACGATTCTTACGCTGGTCGTTACACCCGCGATGCTCGCTCTCCCAGATGCATTGCGTAAAATGCTACGAATGAAACCTAAGCATCAACCACTTGAGGCTAACCTCGCCACCGGCTAAGCGAAAGATATTTATTAAAGAGACGAAAACGGCGACCCATAAGGTCGCCGTTTTTTTTGGCGCAATTCACTGTTTGATGAATTGCAGATTCACGACGCGCTCAAACATAACAGCGTGTCAACACACACTGTGCAGACTCTAGCGGTAGGTCCTATTTGAAACCAACGTCTCAGCGAGCAGTAATAATAAAACGAGACTGAGAACCCACCACCAAATTCGTTGCGGCCCCTCCAATTCGATCATGCGCTGGACAGTGTGCACCTCGCGCGGGGCAAGGCTCGCGTTCTCCGGATTGATAATCGCGTCAAAAACCGATTCGACCGACACCCTCGCTAACGCGGATTCATTGATGTCTGCATTTATGGCAACCAATCGCGACCGAGCCCTTCCCCCTCGCTGGTCTTGCATCTCGCGAGTTAAGCGCGAGAGTCCTACCTCTCTAAAATTCGTCACCTCTGAGTCACCGATAAGATAGCGACTCGGCTCGCTCGGACGCGCAGCTAAATAGTCTAGCGTTTCATGTACGAAGGGTAGATAGAGTGGCTGCAGTGGGAAATCACCCCATTCCGAATCTAGCGGCATTGCCGTAAGCAGCACGCGACCCTCTCCAGCGCGTGCTTCGAGAAGCGCCGGTGTCGCATCATCGAAACGCATCAGCGTCGCAGCATCCTCGTTTGGCGTTAGCGTCCACACACGTTGGAATCGCGTCGACCATTCAACGGGCAGGTCAGTGAACAGCGGATGGCGACGATCTAGGTCGGCAATGACTCGATAGTCTCCAGCGCGCAGTCGCTGACTACCCGCTAAAGCACCCGGGAGAATAGAATCTAACGCGCCCTCAGACACAGCAGATTGATCGCCGGGCGCAACCAGCAGCCCGCCTCCAGCGCGCACAAAGTCAACTAACTCTCGCGCTTGTTGAAGGCCCAATGCACCTACGTTGAGCAGGACCACAACCTCAGCGCCTTGAATTAGCTCACGAGTTAACAGATTTGGTACGGTGCTAGTCACTGAAAAGGGACCGGGTAACCCTCCATCACTCGCCAACTCGAACCAATGTGCTTCATCATCGAACCAGTCCAACGATGCCTCTCCGTTGACTACCAGCACATCAACTTTCGGTTCTATGGTTACTGCCGCAAAGCGTGAATTATCATAGACAAAATCATCACCCTGCACGCGAATCTCAATCTCCTGCTCTCCACTTCCCGTGAGCGCGTGAGCAAACTCGACGACTTTCTCAGACACGCCTGTAAGCTCGACGTCCACTCTTTCAACGATTTCTCCACCAACGAGCAGAGTCGCCTGCGCACGTTCAATCGGTAATGTGCCTGTCGAGCTTATACGCGCCAGCACAGGACTCGCCTGCATCCCTTCTACAAGAGTCGAGGGGACGCGAACGTCCGCGACTGTGAGATTTTGCGTGGCCTCAACGCCCACATCGACAGGAGTAAAAGCAACACCCCGCGCCAACTTCCAGCTGCCGTCTAATTCATCTACAGCCGTGGTTTGGAAATCAGAAATTAGCGTGATCGAACGATTCTCGAACGAAGCTGCGGCGAGCATCTCGTCTGCAAGCGCTAGGCCCGATCGCAAACCCGTGGAGCCGAAACTAGGCTCCGCCAACGTGTCCAGCGCACGCGTCAAGGCCGCTCGCTCATCTGTAAAATCAACCAACACCGTTGCGCGTTCATCGAGGACGACTATCGCAGCCTCATCTCCCGGCCCCAGGCGCCGTAAAAACTCATCCGCTTCATCCATTGCCTCATCGAATACGCCGGGATAGCGCATACTCAGTGTCGCGTCGACCACTAGAACTGCAGATTGAGGATCGGCTTCCAGTAATTTCGCAAGCGACTGATTGAGCAAGGGTCTTGCGAAAGCAAAAACGAGCAGGCTGATAAGAAGCGCACGCAATAACAACAGTACCCACTGTTGTATATGCTGAAAAAGAATGAGCTTCTTCGGTGTGTTTTTCAGAAATCGAATCGAGCCAAAAATGACCTTAGGTGGTCGCTCGCGCCGAATCAGATGAATAGCAATCGGGATTAAGGCAGCCAAGAGACCGAATAAAAGAAGAGGAGCCAAGAACACCATCTAGAATCCCCTCGCCCGTTTGCTTAAATAGGCCGACAGTGCAGAGTCAATCGGGTCAGCAGTATTAAGAAGGCAATAATCTACCCCTGCTCGCTGACATTGTTTTTTGCATTCGGCTAAATAGGCTTTCACATTCTCAAGGTAGGCTGCGCGCACAGAAGCGGGAGTCGTAATAAAGGCTTCGCGCGTCTCGCTGTCGATGAATTCGGACGATTCGTCAAAGGTAAAGTTGAGCTCTGCATCATCCATTACATGAAGAACAATGACATCATGGCCCATCGCGCGAAGATTGCGCAGCGTCGCGATAGTCTCCTCCTCACCCTGAAGCAAGTCAGAAATAAGCAATACGAGACTTTTTTTAGTAAGCGTCGCCGCAAGGTCGCTCAAGGGGCTCGCTGCATTGGTTTGATCCCCCGGAGACACCTGTGTGAGAAGCCGCAGCAAGTGCATAAGATGTGGCTGCCGGCAGCGCGCTGGCAAAAATTCTCGCAGCTTGTCATCAAAGGTAATAAGGCCCACCGCGTCGCGCTGGCGCATTATAAAATACGCAAGCGCTGAAGCGACACTTATACCGTAGTCGAGTTTACTCATACCGCCCGAGGTGTATGTCATCGAAGCACTCGTATCGAGCGCAATCATGCAGCGAGTGTTAGTTTCGTCCTCGTATTGCTTAATGTAGAGCTTGTCGCTACGAGCGTAGAGTTTCCAGTCCACATGACGTAGATCATCGCCGCGTTGGTAGTGACGGTAGTCATTAAATTCCACACTGAAACCGCGGTGCGGGCTGCGATGTAGGCCCGACAAAAAGCCCTCGACCGCCACACGCGCGCGCAGTTCGAGATTATCGATCCCTGCGAGTATGCTCGGATCCAAAAAATTCGCAGCCCCTTCAGTGGGCGCGTTGGATTTCGAGGCCTCGGTATCTGTCTTTGTTGGCATAGGTTTCAGGTCTTAATCATTCTCGATAAAAAAATCTACAGGCCCGAACTCGGCTCCGGCACCTCTTCGAGTAACCGCGAGATGACAGTGTCGGTAGTGATGCGCTCTGCCTCAGCGTGGAAATTTAGCAATACACGGTGTCTGAGCACCGACGGCGCCAGGGCGCGGATATCACCGAAGGAGACGTTGTAACGACCATGTAGCAGCGCACGCACCTTGCCTGCAAGAACAAGATTCTGCGAGGCGCGAATGCCCGCACCCCAACTCACCCAATCTTTAATGAACTGCGGCGCCACATCAGACTGAGGACGCGAAGAATGCACAAGCCTTACCGCGTACTGGATCACCGCCTCGGCAGCGGGTACCTGCCGGGCTATGCGCTGAAATTCAAGAATATCCTCGCCACTCAGCGGATGCGAAAGCGCGGTGTCTCGGGTCTGCGTTGTGTTGGCGACAACGGCCACTTCATCTGCCTCGGAGAGATACTTAAGTTCGATTTTAAACATGAAACGGTCAAGCTGCGCCTCAGGCAGAGGATAGGTGCCCTCAAGCTCGATCGGATTCTGCGTGGCAAGCACGAAGAACGGCTTCGCCATCGGGTAGGTAACCCCCGCCGCGGTCACTTGCCGCTCTTCCATCGCTTCAAGTAACGAGGACTGGGTTTTAGGCGGTGTACGATTAATCTCATCCGCCAGAAGGATATTCGTAAAAATAGGGCCTTTAACGAAATTGAGCCCACGCTTGCCGTCTTTCTCTTCAACTATCTCGGCCCCAACAACGTCAGCTGGCATCAAGTCAGGGGTAAACTGAATACGACTGAAGTTAACTTGCAAAATGTCTGCGACAGTTTTAATTAGGAGCGTCTTCGCGAGACCCGGCACGCCGGTTACAAGACAATGTCCGCCCGAAAAAAGGGCAATGAGAAGTTCATCAACAACAGCTTCCTGACCGACAATAACCTTTCGGATCTCGTCGACGATCTGCTGGTGGCCCTGCTGCATTCGTTTCACTAGCGCCAGATCGTCAGGAGTTTCGAGTGCATTATTTTCTGCACTTGCTGCCGTTTCAACCTTTGAGGCGTTAGCCTCAATAGACTCATTGCTCTCCATTTCTGCCCCTTCCTGCTGATTAAAATCTGTCATTGTCGAGTCCTGTGTTAAATTCTGTGCCTGTTAATTGACGATATGCGAAACGAAGATTAATGACTAAACGCATAGATCAAATAATTTATTCCTATCTTATAGGCATCGTTAGTCGACTGTGTTGGGTAGCCCGCATAGAACGTATGTTCCCAACCATCGCCGAGATCGGTGTTGTAATTAGCCGCGAGCATCACCCTGCCGTCGTCATCCAAAACCGCATAGACTGCTGGCGGATACTGAGGGTCATCTTTATTGAGAAAACCACCATAATCCCACGTCACCATTCTTCCGGGCACCTGAGCGACTTCATCGATATCGAAGAAAATGTGAAAGACCTCGTGATCCGACTCAAGCCGAACAATCTCGCGCTCAGGGAAAATTTTTCGGATCTCGATAAACATATCATCAAGGTGTGGCTGCCCCCAAAAGTCGTCGACTAACACGAAACCGCCTCGGAGCATAAACTCGCGCAGCGCCTCGACCTCGGTAACAGTAAAATTAGGACCACTCATCGGATACCCGATGGGGACACGCTTCCAGTTCATGTAAAGAAAAATATTTTCGAAGAGACGCGGATCCGTTAACTCAACAAATGTGTAATTGCGAGGATTGGTATCGACGTTAGTATAGCGCTGCACGCCTCGAAGAAAATTCTCATCAGAATCTGGAAAGTCAGTATCCCACCAACCACCGCCGCGGCGACCAAACCCGCCTCGACCGGCACCATGATTCGTATAGCGCCCACGCACCCATTGGAACTCGGTAATCTCGTCGCCGTATACCGACAGATCCTCGCCATCGGGTACAAGTTCATCGAATCTTAAATTTTGTGATAGCGCGTCGGAAGAAAAGGTGAACAATGTTGCGATAACACAGGCAAGCAGACCCATAGCGGCGCCAGTTTTGCTCGTTGACCTATGCTCGCGCGTGACTTTACTCATTGGGGTGCTGCCCCCGAGGCGACGCGAGTCTCTCATATCTAATCATTGTTTCCGCTCGCTCCATCGACTGCACGCAGGAGAACTTTTTGCGCGCGAACATAGCTCGGTGCGATCTCTAATGCGCTCAGCACATTGCGCTTGGCCAACTCTACATCGCCATTGTTTAAATACGCTTCGGCCAGATTGGTTCGCGCCTCGACGGGGTCGTCGACCTCGAGAGTCACAATGACTTCGTTCTCGAGCACCGCTAACGCAGTGTCGTTCTGCAGAGATGCTAGACGCGCCCGCAGGTCGTGGACTTCGCGGCGATAAGGATCTACCTGAATGGCTCGGTCAATAAAGTAACCTGCGCGCTCTAGGTCGTCGCTAGCGAAAGCTGCCTCGGCTAAAGTGATCGCTGAACTATAGTCATGCTGCTGATTATCAAGCAGCAAGCTGAGCTGCTCGAGGCGAGCAGCCTCATTGCCTTCTTTTTCGTAGATCTGCGCGAGCACGAGCGGTGGACTCGGGTAACCAGTATATTCTGGGAGCATGGCGTAGGCTGTTTCTAAGTAAACTTTTGCTTCGTCAAATGCCTCTTCTTTAAACAGCACGATACCCATCTGGAGGTGCGCCTGAAAGTCCTTAGGATTTGCTTCGATTCGCGCGCTCATGTGCTGCTTTAGCGACGCATTGTTGTATAGTTCGGCGAGAATCGCGCTCGAATTTTCGCGCACACCATGACCATGTCCCTCGCCTTCATCTGGGGCATCTTCTTTGTGCACGTAGACGTCTATTTCAGTAACCCTCTGCTCAACCCAAGAGAGAAACCCTGCATCGAATTCTTCAAGTGAAATTGAGAATGCGTCGTTAAATCTCTCAGCGTCTGATTTTATTTCATCGTATTGCAGCACCAGAGAACGCAGGCCCTCGAAGCCATATTCTCGCGTTATATAGTCAATTACCAAATACGATTGAAAATAGGCGAAGCCTAGATCCGCACTATTCTGTGCACCGCTAAAGCCTTTATCTAAATCCGCAAACGGAAGGAGCTTACCCTGTTCCCACGCCCTCACTAAGTCGAGCCCTTGACTCCGCCCCCAATAGGGCCTTCCCTCGCGCTCTTCCCACACCGATATTCCTTCCGATAACCAGCGAGGTAATTTGTTGCCAGTCATCTGCAGCGTTATCACATGCGCGAACTCGTGCCATACAATCTCCTGCCAGTTAGCCGACAACGTATCAGGCGAGATTAGCGTAATAACCTTTCCAAAACAGATACCCACAAGCGGACCAATATCGGGAAGTCCGACGGAGCGGACGGCGAAGTCCTGCGAGTTCTCAAATACCTGAATGAGTATTGGTCCTTCTGGTTCGAAACCGTATTTTGCTGTCAGCGTGTCCCAACTCTCTTCGAGCAATGGCTCCAGATAGGGCCATAAAATCTGTCCATCTTTCTCGGATAAATTTACTTTGAAATGCTCGCTTTCAACTGTTACATAGCTGTCGAGCGTGTCATACACCTTGAGCATATTCGAGGTCATGACATTGAAGGGATCGTTATCGAAACCAATCTCTAAATTTTTACGCCCCTCTTCCTCCTCGCCTAGGCGGATAAGATTGCTTCCTAGAAGCGTGTAGCCTTGCCAATAGCTTGGATCCGATGCGATAGCCTCGCGCGCCAAAGCCACAGCTTCGACAAATCGGTACTGACGACCGAGCGTGTCGGCAACGTCGCCGAGAAACTGGGGATTCGAAGGACTAAAGGCGTCAACGCGTGCACGGATTTCGGCGAAGTCCTGAAGGCGCTCCTCAAGGGCGGCTTTCGCTCCCAGAAGACTAAGACTCTTTAGCGACTCTGGATTTAGCTCAAGAACACGATCTATCGCGGCAAGCGCGTCGTTTTCCCTGTCGTTCACAAAAAATAGCTGCGCCTGTACCTCGAGCGCGGGAACATAGTTTGGATTAACGGAGAGCGCACGCTCTAATGCTCCCATGTCGCCGCTGACGCGCGCAATGCCAGCAAGTGCCGGCAAGTAGCGCGCGTTTATCGTAAGCACATCTTGGTAGGATCGCTGCGCATCCGCCGCATTGTATTTTTCGAGGAATAAGTCCCCCCACAGTGTCTGCGCTTCGAGATTATTTGGGTCGAGCCGCGTCGCCTCGCTGAAAAGACTGTTCGCATCATGGTATTCGCCAAGAAGCCAACTTGCCTGCGCGACCATGCCAATATCTTGAGAAGAGAAAACTAGGCCATCAGTGTAACGATCAAGTGCACGCTGGAACTGCGATTTAGCTTCATCGCGTCGACCGACGAATTGCAACGCTTCACCGTTTTTAACGAGAGTGCGAAGCGGCGGCTGATCAAGACCCGCATCAATTTGTGAAAATAACGTGAGCGCGCGTGCAGACTCTCCCTGCGCGAGTCTCAGTTCAGCGAGCTGGGTGGCAATTAAAGGCAAATCTGGCGGTGAGGCGTTCGCCAAGGCTTTTTCACAAACCGCGATCGCCTGCGCCCTATCGCCCATCATTGCTAACGACCGACTCGCGCCAACAATACCCTCTTCTAGGTCCAAACCTTGCGCACGCATAAATGCATCACTCGCCGCGGCATAGGATCCACGAAGAAACAATTGCTCTCCTTGCGCCAAAGGAGAATCGGCATCCACTAAGACATCGTTCAAGCTCTGTGCCGTCGCATGCGACGTGATAAATACTACGGCATAGATAACAGCATAGAGGCAGCATTTTACGTGCGAGGGTCTGCGTTTCGCCGCGTCTATCGAAAGAGTATCAGGGCGCTTGAACATTGAATTGCTCCGTCGTTTTTGCAAGATCAACAAGTAAAGTCTCAAGTTGCAGCCAATAGTCGCCTTCTAAATATTCCGCCTTGCGACCGCGCAGAAGTAATACACTGCGCTCAAGAGCTTGCATCCGTCGTTTCAGCGCTAAGCGTTCAGCCGGCAAGGTGTCATCGTCCGCATCCGCGGCATCGATAAACGCAATCTCTGCGAGGCTCCCGTCGCTTTGGCCAGGCGCCGGCGCAAGAGTGAAGAGAGCATCGCCATTGTCGTCTAGCGCGGCATGCTCGGCAGCCAGCCTGCCTGATTCCTCGTAAAATTCTTCGACGTTATTCTTTGCGTAGGTGAACGCTTCGAGTAACGAAACTCGACTGTTTTTATCGCGATCGGCGCGCTTATCAGCCAAACCCTCGATAAAATAACGCGGAAAATAAGGGTCAAATTTCTCCGATGAAGAGCGAGTAGCAGAGACGACGATGCGTCCTTCTCCTGCCACTTCCCGAGCAAGGGCCGTGGAGAATCCGTAGCTCGCACTCGTTGTATTTACAAAAATCAGGTCTTGCTCAGCAAAGCCATCGAACAGGCGGGCAAATTCCACGCCGGTAAGGTCTGGTCCACGGAGATTGAACTTGGCTTCATCGTCGACCCCGGTACCGTGACCGAGCAGAAAAACAGCAAGCTGGTCGCCTGTTTTTAGTTTTTCGCTCAACCTGCCTAAGCTCGCAATTATCCCGTCTCTGTCCGAAATTCCATCTGCACGCGAATCAGTGTTGGTTTCGCTCAGTAGAAGCTCTATCCCAGCGGCACTATAGCCATAATCTCTAGCGAGAATGTCGTGAAGAGAAAGAGAAAGCTGGCGGAACTTTGCTTCGTTTTCTTGTCCAACCGTGGCACCGGTCAGGATCATTGCATACTTTGACGTAGTCGATGATTGCGCGAATAATTCTCTGTCTTCCCCACTCTGACCTATCGCAGTCAATGGACCAAGAATGAACAACGCTGAGGCCAGCGCTTTGCTCAGCAGACGTTTCACTAAGACAGCCCCTTGCTGCGACGCAGCGTCCAGTCCAGACACAGCAACAAAATGAGCAACCCAAGTAACCAAGGACTATCCCAAAGGTCAGTCATCACCTCCCTGGAATAGGCGTTTGGTGTGTTGCGAATGGACGAGATGAGCGACGCCGCATTATCGATGGAGGCGTAATCGCCACCCGTCGTTTCAGCGATTCGTTGGAGAATGCCCGCGTCGAGTCCCGGATTCAAATATTCGCGCAGTGAGGGAGTCACGACGAGTGATGCGCTCGCCTCGGTGTTTTCCGCGCGTCCCTCCCCGGCAGCGCTTGTCACATCGATTCGCAGATTATTCACACCAACGTCTTCTGCGAGGAATTCCGCACTATAAACGCCTTCTTCCGTAATCTGCCACTGCATGGGTATATCGCTGAGAACGCCAAGTGGGTCTTCGCGTTGCAACCATAGTGTCGCATCATTGTCGGCGTTATAGCTCTCGTCACGGACAGTTGCTTCAACTCTTACCGTGTCACCAACATTATAGGATTCCTGATCGAAACTAAGTGTAATGCGCTCTTTGGCACCAACCGCAAGCCATCTAAGCAGCTGCCGCCAGAGCTTTTCCTGAGTTTGATCGGCAACAGGAAGCATCATCTGCCAGCGCCACGTGCTTGCGGTAGCTACACTCATACTTCTGCCAGAACCGTATCGCTGCGAGACAATGATTGGCAGCGGTTGATTCTGATAATCGAGGCTCGGGTGTTCGAGCAACACTGAGGCGCCGGGCTTGATCCGACCGCTTACATAGACACCCTGAAGAGGCGGCAACTGCGACCACAAATTCCTGTTTGCAGCCTCTTCGGCGGCAAGACGCAGCAGCGGTGAAATGCGTCCAGCCGCGGTCAGCTGAGGCGAAAAAAGCGCACCAGTTGGATGATCACCGCGTCGAATGCCCCCCTGCAAAGGTTGGGGCAGTAGGGACTCTTCAACCAAATTTACGGGCGCAATTGAGGCAAGTGGCGTACCGATAAAGCCTTCATCAACCCTTCCCGATAGCAGAAGCCCTCCCCCCCGCTCAGCTACAAATTCTTCGAGCAGCGCAAGTTGCTCGACATCGAAAAACTCCTGCTCTATGTCGCCGAGAATAATCGCTTCATACTCAAACAGCGCGTCGCGCTCGCGAGGAAACCCATCGCTTAATTCAGTCGGAGACTCGATTCCCTGTCGGTAGAATTTTTCTGGCCCGGTGCGCAGGTAGGTCGCGAGGCGCAAGGACTTATCTCCCCGTACGGCTCGCTGAATAAACTTATACTCGTTGCGCGGATGCCCCTCAATGTAAAGTATATCGAGCGCGGGCTTGGGGGTGTTATCAACAAGAAACTCGTACTCATTGTTCTCGAGGACTCGCTCCTGATTTGCCTTCGCGCGATCGAGCAATTCAACTTCTAACCGGTAGACAATCGCCTCTTCTCGCTCAGGGTTAAGTTCAATTTCGAAGCGTTGGGTAACGTCTCCCGGAGCCAGAATCACCTCACGGCTAGACACCTCACGATTATTATCGAAAACACGAAGAAGAACTCGCTCGTTGTCGAAGCCCGCTTGAACGAGCCGGATTTGAGCTGTAAAAACGGATCCTTCCAAAATGGTTTCGGTTGTTAAAACACCCTCTATGCCAACATCACTTGGGAGTGTTGGCATTCCCACGCCAAGGGTAAAAACCGGGACGCCACTGGCTGCGAATCTGCGAGCAGCGATGGTAGCATCCATACCGCTGTTGTCTGCGCCGTCGCTAATCAGCAAAACGCCGCCCAACGGCAAGCTACCTAACTGATCATCCACATAGCCGAGCGCATCGCCTACAGCAGTCTTACTGAAGGCTATCGCTGCTTCGTCGTTATCGAAATCAGCGCCAATTGTTGCAAGTTCACTCGCCCGTCGAGTCTCACCACCAAAGCCAAAGAATCGCAATTGGTAGTCTTCGGCGAGCGTATCCAAGAGACCAGCGCGAGTCAGAGCGTCCTCTACAGCCTCTGTGCGCGTCTGGCCTTCGGGCATATCCGCAATTTTCATACTGGCAGAATTGTCGACGAGGACCGCGAAAAAGGTCTCCTGTGGAATGACCTCCTGATCGATGACGACCGGCCTCAGCAAACAAACCATGATAAGCACGAGTACTGCCGACCGGAGAGCGACTAGCCCAACGCGCCAGCGCAGGCTTAACGGTCTCGTCGTCTTTGTGTAGCCAAACCAGACAACTGCGATCACGAGTAGTGACGCCGCGAAAAAGGCCCAAGGCGGAATTCCATAGGCGAAACTGAGTGTGCCAGCGCGCAATGCCTCTAAAAAAGAGAGATCGGAAGACTGCATAACTACCGAACTCCTCCGCTATCACCCTCTGACAGGGTTCGATAGTACTGCTCCACTAGTTCTCGATAGGCGTCTGGAATAGCTTCGTCATCCGCGCTATAGAGCTGCGTCGCCGCGCTCTCTAACTCGGCTTGCGCACGAAGCGCGCCCTCGAGCTCAACAATGGGCTGCAGAAGGGCTTGAAGAAGCTCAGGCTGTGCGAGAAACGCTTCTATGTCCTGCCGAGTCAACTGCTGCCTGATAGATCTCGCGGTCCCTACCGTATTGGAGTCGCCGCGCATAGCCTGTGCGGAGCCACCGCGCTGCTGCGCAAGCTGTTGCGAAAGACTGTCGGCAAGTGCTTGACTACTCTCGAGCTGCTCTCGCATCTGCGCAAGGGAGGGCGCATTTCCATCGCCCGCCGTCTCGCCACGCTGATTAAATTCGGTAGCCTGTTGGCTAAGGCTTTCGATCTGCTGCCGCAGCTGCTGGGCGTCCCCTGCTACTTGCCGAGTTGAGCTCGCGGAATCCTGCGTTTGCGACGGATTTAATTGTGCCAGGCTCTGCGCCAGTTGCTGAATCTGTTCGCCAAGTTCCTGCTCCATATCGATGGCAAGGTTGAGCATGCCGTTGCGCAAAACGCGATTGCTCGTCGCCATTTCGTCGCGAATCGGCTTCAAGTCACGGGTTGCTGCCTGAGCCTGAGTGAGCAAGCTCCTGTCTTCGCTCTCACCGCGTGTCACAACCGCGCGGAGCATGTCCTCGATTTCCTCGATATCACGCTGCTGTTGGCGCTGCGCCTCAAGAAGTGCCTGCAGTGCTTCATCGCGACGCGCCTCGCGGCGAGTCTGACCTAGCCCCTGGTTTCTGCTAGCTTCTGCGAGACCTTCCTGAAGTGTTTGCTGATTACGAGCAAGCGCTTGCCCGCGCTCGCCCAAGCGCCGAGCGATCTGAGACACCGAACTTTCACCCGCCTCGCTTAATTCGCGCTGCTGATCACGCAAACTTTCGAGCGCTTTTTGGCCTTGAGCAGCGGCAATAGCCGCGCTATCACTCGCTGCAGCCTGTTGCATTTGCTCTAGCGCACGTTCAATGGCCGCCTGAGCGCCAGAGTCACCTGACTGCTCCGCTCCGGTCTGTTGCGCCGACTGCTGACCCTGCCCTGCTAATTGCCTTTGCTGATTTTGCTCGCTCTGCTGGCCTTGCTGAGGTGAATCTGAATTTCGTGGCGCAGGCTGCTGACCCTGACCATTCTGAGCTAATTCGCGGGCTAGTTTTTCGACATCGGCAGACAGCTGTTCCTGCTGCCTTCGCAGCCGCTCAAGCTCTCGACGACGCTGCTCCTCCGCAAGCTCCTGCTCGCGACGCGCAAGATTTCGCTGAGCACGAGTCAACGCCTCCTGACGTCTCGCCAATTCTTCAAGTTTGTTTACTTCTTCGGCGTTCGTTCCGCCCGCTTGGTTAGCGCTATTTGGAGTCTCGTAGCGGTTTTCAAGCTGGCCCATCTCCATCTCGAAGAGCTCGCGAAGGTCCTCCCGCTCTTGCTGAGCGCCGCCTCCACCGCCACCGCCGCTATTCTGATTCATGCTTATGTCGGTGCGATTGATATTTGCCTCTGCCTTTAAAACATATTGCAGGGCGAGTTGCTCAGGCTTGAGCGCAGTCGTTATTTGCAGGCTGTCCAGATCGCTCGCAGCTAAATTCATCTGTTCAATAGCGAGAGATAGATTTTCGACAGCGAGATCATAACTGTCATCGGAGAAGCTCAAGCGCTCTGACAGGCGATCGATTGACATCTTCGCGCGGCCCGTTGCCTCTCGCTGACTTTCGGCGATGATTTCTGCATCAGCCTCGATGTCGGCGCTAGAGGCGTCTCGCAGGCGATTGCGCAGCTTCCACGTTGCCGCAATGATGTCTTTTTGCACCGAAACAAGCGCGCTGCTTTCTCCGCCTCCTTGGCCGCCTCCGCCGCCCCCACCGCCTTGCTGCTGCGAACGGCGGAATTCTTGATCGGTTGGTATAACCTCAAGGAAGTAAATGTCGGACACCACCTCACTCGGGCCCTCTAGTGCATTATTATCAGCAAGAGTTAAGTAGTAGCTAATAAAATCGCCTGGCTCAACCGCGAGATCCTCAAGATAGAGCAGTGTCGATCCCTGCGCTGAACGAACCGACTCGGCAGGTAAAAAATCGACCTCTCTATCATCGTCGCCAACCACTGCGTAATTGAGAATGAATTCGCCCAATCCATAGTCGTCGCTAGCATCAACCTCAATCACCACCTCTTCGAGTGGCATAACGTCTCTGTCTGCGCCCGGTCTACGCAACGTGAACTGTGGAGGCTGATCTTCAATAGCGCGAATGTAGTAATCTAGCGGCGACTCGCTCTGAAGACCCTGCAAATCCGTTGCGGTAATTCGATAAACACCATCGCTCGCTACGGTAAAACGTGCAGTCGCCTGCAGCCCATCAACATCGAGACCGCCGTTAACATAGTCTCTATCTGTTTCGCTTTCCGCGCCCGAGAACTGTATCTCAGCGCGAGCTACAGGTTTGTTAAAGATGACAGTAAGAGTGACTTCCGTGCCCTCAGCCGCAACGATATCACCGCCATCAGACTCGATTCTGTCCTCTTCGCCTGTGTAGTCAGGAAAGTCCAAGGCGACATCGATCTTTTCAATCTCGGGAAGATCGTACAGCTTAATCTGATACTGCCGCGAGGATTGCTCCTCTCCTGCAAGACTTATGAGATAGTTCGAATCTTTGACCACCGCCGGCAAATAATAGCTGAAGGTTGCTCCATTCGAATCTGTCGAATCGAGGAGCATAGGATAGTCGCGCCAGTTCAATCGATCGTCTTGCAGCCTTAGGGTCAGGGCGCCCGGCTGTGCGTTTTCAACCCTCGCTGTCACGGTCAGCGGCGAGCCTCGCTGCATTTCAATATCACCGGGTTCAACGAGAAGTGAGATGGGCAATGCGGCCGAAGTAACATCGACGGTTTCCTCGAGCGCAAAGGGCCATGCAAGGCGCTGCGCAGCCTGCCTGAGTTGGGCAAACTCCTGTAACAGCAGCACCAATGCCAAGCACGCAGAAAATCCGGCCGCTAGCGCAATAAAGGATTCTCGCGAGGAGCCTACCCGCTCCACCTGTTGTCTCTGCTGATCAAGATGTGAGCGTGCATCGTTAATCAGCTGTTCTACAAAGGCAGGCGAGACTCCAGCTTGTGAGGACTTTTTCTCGGCTTGCGAGAATTCGATGGAGGTAAGCAGGCGCTGTTCGAGGTCTGGGAACTTTTCCTCTACATAGAGTACGAGCGCTTTTTGATCCGCTTGAGCCCGAAGGCTTTGACGCCATGCGAGGGAGCAGATAGAAAATAAGAGGGTAATACTCACGACTGCGACCAGCAGAACCGCTGCCGCCGACGAGGCAAAGTTCGCGATTAGTGCGAGGCTGGCAGCGATCACTACGCAGACGGCCACTAATGCAAAGCCAACCTGCCTCGCGAGTATTAGTCTAGCCTGCCTCCTCTGAAGACCATTAAGGGTGTCGCGTAGACTGTCGAGATTCGGAGCCGTCATGCGTATCCTGGAAGAGTTAAATGCTATGTAACTAAAACGCCGTAGAGCAACTGTTAGACCTGCTTTCGCCACCGTCGATCATACTGCACAAGAGATTTCCGCCAATCGCTCTAATTCAACTGCCTCAAAATCCTTTCCTAGCACTATCCCACTTTCGCCAATCGATTAGCAAGGATTGGGGGGTGGATAACCCATCTCTCGCGGTCGGTAGAAGGGCGAATCTTCTGGAAATATATGCACAGGGGTTGCTTCGGCCCACGTCAGCAGTGCCTCGACGCTGCGAATCTGAGCGATACTCTTAAGCGTTTCCTTGGTCGGCTGAGGCAAGACGATCTCCTCGGCTTTAGAGGCGGCTAAAGCAGCTTTTGGCGTAATCCAGCGATGCTCGAGAATTTCATCATTATCGACCGAGACAACGGATGAGCGCGGCACCGGACACATGAAGAACCAAGTGCAAAAACGCCGTGGTAGGTGGGGCGGCGTCGTCCAATGGGCAGTATGAATAAGCTGCCCCTCGCCAATCTCCAGCCCGGCCTCCTCCTTCGTCTCTCTCACCGCCGCTCTCAACGCAGCCCGATACTCCAATCCATCAGCGCCCGCAAAGTCCCCCCGGTCAACCCGACCTCCGGGAAAGACCCAGTGTCCGCCGTGAAAAACAAGTTTGGAGTTTCTTTTAAGCAGCAAAATCTCAATAGAATCTGCGGCCTCACTATCACGGGCTACCACGACCGTTGCGGCCGGAACTGGGGTCATTTCGCTCATTCCTAGGTCTTCCTCAAGGCTCTGGGCCCACGCACTTTGTCGCTTACCTAAACCTTCATCATACCCAATTTGGCGAAAGATCCCACTCTCTGAGCGAGACTTTTGGTTGATGGTTTGCGCCCCCTCGTTCATCCGCATAGAATCGAGCTACCGGTGGCTTGGAATAAGAAATTCAAACCCCCAGGAGGCTCCCTAGGACTCTCGATACAGTTTCCCATCAATAGAAAAACGGAAAAGAAGCTATGACAATTGGATTTGAAGGTCGCGTCGCAATAGTAACCGGCGCAGGCGGCGGCCTAGGTCGACAGCATGCTCTAGAATTGGGTCGCCGTGGGGCGAAAGTGGTCGTCAACGACTTGGGCGGTAGCGTAGATGGCAGCGGCGGTTCGGCGACTGCTGCAGAGCTCGTTGCTCAAGAAATCATCGCCGCAGGTGGCGAAGCGATTGCTAATGGCGCATCAGTCACAGACCTCGCCTCGGTGCAATCGATGGTCAACGAGGTAATGGCAAAATGGGGCCGTATCGACATTCTGGTGAATAACGCCGGCATCCTGCGCGATAAGACTTTCTCAAAGCTCGAGCTCGAAAACTGGCACGCGGTGATCGATGTGCATCTCACTGGCAGCCTCAATGCGACAAAATGCGTTTGGCCTATCATGGTTGAGCAAGGCTACGGCCGGATCGTCATGACGACCTCGACGAGCGGGCTTTTCGGCAACTTTGGCCAGAGCAACTACGGCGCGGCGAAGCTGGGCCTAGTCGGTTTCATGAATACCTTGCGCCTTGAAGGGGCGAAATACGGTGTTTTCACTAATTCCATTGCTCCGATAGCAGCGACGCGAATGACCGAAGAACTTCCGGGATTCGAAGACAGCGCCGAAAAACTCGCGCCAGAGTTAGTCACCCCCGCTGTTGTCTATCTCTGCTCAGACAAAGCGCCGAATGGCCGCATCATTCAGGCCGCTGGCGGCCGCTATTATTCTGCCGATGTACGCGAGAATGAAGGCGTTAATCTCGGCCTTGGCGCAACGGTCGAAGATATCGATGCGAACATCGATACAATCTTAGATATGAGCTCAAGCAAGGGCATTCTCGAGCGAACGCACCACCGGTAAGTGACTGTTCAATCGCTTGAACGGCACTTATTAAATAACTTACAAGAGCATTTTTAAGAATATTTGTAAGAGGACTTTTGACAGTTCAGACCAAAAGAAGAACGCCTCCCACAAGCGCGACAGCCGTGCGAGAAGGAGGCGTTCTTTTTATCCGATGTATCGAAAGGGTTACCCTTTCTTCTTCTGGTCCGCTAACACGCGCATGATAGAGGCACGCTGATCGAGGCGCGTGATCAGCTCGTTATTGCGTGGCATTTCGGCGGCAACGTCCCAGTCTAGCCCGCGCTTGCACACCGTCATCGCGAGATTCATGCTGAACCTAAAGTAAAAATCCGCATAGGTTAGCTGGTCACCAGCCAAATAAGGCGAAAACTTAGCTAGCCGATTGAACGAATCGAATCCCTTTTCGAGTTGAGGTTTTACTTCTTTCTTCAACTCGTCTGTTGCCGGACGTCCAAAGAACACCTCTCCATACAAGCGACGCGCAGGCAGTTCAATATAGAGCTCAAGGTAGCGGATAATCTCCTGCACCTTGGCTTTCTCGAACGGGTCTGCCGGGTAAAAGCTCTCGCCCTGCCCCAGAGAGTCAAGATAGTCGATCATCACGCCAGTTTCCGTAAGAAAGCCTTGCTCGGTCTCCATAGCCGGCACTTTACCCATCGGGCTCTTAGCTAAGTAGTCGGATTCTTGATTGGGGAGTACAAGTACTTCCTCGAAATCCATGCCTTTCTCGAGAAGAACAGTTTTCACCATGTTGTAATAATTACTGAGCGGCATGCCATAGAGTTTGATCGTCACACTCGTCCCCTTCATACTTTGAATTTAAAGAACGACAGAAATTACTCTGCGCGCGCAGAGAATGCAAAACCTATTCACCGAAATTCAGGCGAATCCGCCATGCCAGACACAGAAAGTCTCCGCATCTTAATATTGTCCGGCTACGATGCAGCCAGTCATCGCCTTTGGCGAGAGAATCTAATGCACCTACTACCGATGCATGAGTGGACGTCATTGACCCTTCCGCCACGCCATTTTAGTTGGCGCATTCGCGGCAATGCCTTGAGCTTTGCTTATAATCAACGAGAGGTCCTCAGCAGGCCTTATGATCTTTTAATTGCCACATCGATGGTTGATCTGAGTACGCTGCGTGGATTCATACCTGCTTTGACGAAATTACCGACTCTGCTGTATTTCCATGAGAACCAGTTTGCCTATCCCACACGCGATGCGCAGCGCAATAATGCAGAAACACAACTCGTTCCTCTCTACGCCGCGCTCTGTGCAGACTCACTTGTTTTTAACAGTAACTATAATCGCAGTACTTTTCTGGCCGGTGCCAACACGTTGCTTCGCCGCTTACCAGACCACGTGCCGAAAGGTTTAGCGGTGCAGCTCGAAAACTCCCATGTGCTGCCGGTGCCTGTACTTCCTACTGCACTGTCGAACGCACTTCCGACCGCACTTCTGACGGCATTTCCGACCGCACCTCCGACCGCACTCCCATCTGTGCGAGTGGGGGAAGAGAGCTCATTGCGGCAAAGCACGCCCGCAACGCTCGAGGTCGTGTGGAATCATCGTTGGGAGTATGACAAGGGACCTGAGAGGCTGCTGGCAGTAGTCAAACGCATCTGCGAGGAAAAACTCAACTGCCGACTGCATATCGTAGGCCAGCAGTTCAAGCAGGCGCCTGAGGAATTCGCGAAGTGCCAGCAATTACTCAAAGCACATTACAACGCAATGGATTTAGACGAGGGTCACTTCGGTTTCCTCGAAAACTCTGCGCAATACCATGCCTTGATTTGCAGCTGCGACGTCGTCTTATCCACTGCGCTGCATGACTTCCAAGGACTGGCGGTCCAAGAGGCCACAATCGCGGGTTGCTGCCCACTTGCACCAGACGACCTCGTCTATCCAGAATATCTCCCACCGGAAAATCTTTACTCCGTGGCGCACGGAGACAGTAACGCTGCGAAGACTGCAGTCGAGAAATTAAAACGCTGGCAAGAGGATAAGGCCAACCGAAAAGCGCTTCCAAAAGTGTCACTAGTAAAGTTATTCGGAGAAGATCTCACGAACCGATACCAGCAACTTTTTACAGAGACCATTCTTGCGAAAAAGAACGATTCGCTGAGTTAAGCAAACGATAGCAAAAACTAAAAGAAATTAGACCAACTACTCGACGCTCTGCAGCAGCGGGAAGACAACTTTTTGACCAATCTGAATGCGATTGAAGTCGAGTTCGGGATTGTACTGACGCACAAGCCATAGGGGAGCGGAATAGCGATTCCGCGCAATCGTGCCGATGTTCTCATTGCGTCTTATCGTATATTCCTCGACGTCACGAATCCTGTATTGCGCGAAAAACTCTCGCTGTAGTGTGGAATGGTAATCTTTGCGTCTGCGTTCGAACTCGGGTCGCGACACCTTCGTAAAACTCAGTGCGAGTCGCTTTCCCACAATCACCGGATCGCTGTAGGCCATCCCGTTTAATCGCCTCACATCCCAAGCGCGCACAGCAAGCCAATCGGCATAGTGCCCCAGCGTCTCTGTCGCCTGCACCTCGATCGAGTCGTCGCTGGCGACCGAATAGTCGGCAGGATCGGCACTCAGCGCCTCGGCAAGTTCGGCATCGCTCTCGACCGGCGTATTATCGCTCGTGGCCGTTGCCACCTCTTCGGCTACCGCATCGATATCAACGGCGACCGCGTCCACCAAAGCTAATTCTCCGGCAATAGCCTCCGATGCCTGCGGCGCGTCTGCATCCGAGCCTTGATCCGCGATAGCCTCTGGCAAGATTCTCTCGATCTCGGAAAGCGTCTGCGAAGACTCTGCGACTCTACTCTCAGCGCTGTCCACACCACGCTCGGCTTCACCCTCGACGGTAGCTATCTCAACAGGGTCTAAGAGCGATGCTGGCGCGCGCTCTGTTGCCACAAGCTGAGGCTGAGCCGCATAGAGGCCCGGCAAGCGCAGTTCTTGACCGGGATAGATTCGATGCGCGTCTTCGATACCATTCAGACGTAGCAATGCGGTTTCGCCGACGGAGAAGCGGCGAGCAATCATAGACACCGTATCGCCTCGTGCCACGGTGTAGATGCCATCAGCGGGTGCTTTTTGCGACTGCGCAGCGAGAGATGTCTCGTCCTGCGGCAAAAGTATTTGCTGACCGATTTGGATGCGGTGACTGCTCGTTAACTGATTCAGCGCAACAAGACGTGATACTGACGTGTTAAAACGCTTAGCGATCGCAGACAAACTGTCTCCTCTCACAACGGTGTAGGCTACATCGGGGGTCTGAACAACAAATTTATAATCGCCATCGATGCTCGCAAGCAGCTCTTGGGGCGTCACTTTTACATCGCGCAGTTTCATTTTAAAACCGCGCGGAATTCGCTTCTGTCCTTCCCAAACCACTGGCCTAAGTGCCGGATTGTCTGCCTTAAGTTGCGCGAGGCTAATATTCGCACTGCGGGCGAATACTTCGGCATCGATATAGGCGTCAGTCGCAAACTCGGTGAAATTGGGCGCGGGGTTGTAGTCGACTTTGCCAAAAAAACTCTCGGCTCGCTTTTCTACTTCATTTACTGCAAGAAACTGTGCGTAAAAATTGCGCGAAGCAAAACCAAATCGCCTGCCTCTGTAGTTAGCAACGATGTCTTCGATATTACTCGATCCCATTTCGCGCACGGCCCGCGCTATACCCCCAGCGCCATGATTGTAGGCCGTCAGTGCAAGTGGCCATGTGCCCAACACTCGGTAGTTATATTCGAGCAGGCTCATAGCCGCCTCGGCTGCGATATAAGGGTCCATACGCTCGTCGACAATATGGTCAATACGCATAAATCGCTGTCCGGTGGCACGCGTGAATTGCCACATTCCGGCGGCATCCGCCGAAGAATAAGCGCCCGGATTAAAAGATGATTCGACATGCGGGAGAACAACAAGCTGTGGGGGCAGATTCTTCGCAGCGATGACTTTTTGAATGTGCTCGCGATAAGCACCTGACCGGCGTAAGCCAGCGAGAAATCTATTCGACTGGCCAAGTTGCCAGCGGACATTGTCTGAAGCGATTTTTAGCGTTTGGTTGCTCACGTTTGAGGGCCAGAGGGCAAGTACCTGCTGTTCCTCAGCCGTAAGGCCTGTACGCTTGCCTGTAGACAAAATAGCTAAGGCCGCCTTGATCGCTTCACGCTTGGCTTCTATCTGCTTTCTGTCTAGCGGTAGGGATGTGTAAATAACATCCAAGTGCTCGGCATCGTGAAGAAATCCGCTCTGGGTATCCACCTCGGTGTAGACTCGAATCCAGAACTGGACAGCGGGCTCTAAACTCTCTGGGCGAGGAAAATCACTCGCATTCTGCGCAATCGCAGGAGCCATAAGCGCTGAAAAAAAGAGCAGTAAAGCTGCGCACCTACCTGTCGCTCTTACCGCGTTAGCCGTGTGACCAATTGAATAAGGCAATACGTCTACTCTTCTGTTTAGTGAATACACACCTAGAGACCAACCAAGGGCACATCTGGACCGAGTTTCACAATTGACTCATCGACTAGGGGATATCGTCCAACTCCGATCCTTCCTTGATAGGAATCATCAGATCCTCGCGCGTCACATTCATCATAAGAATCACATTCGAGGCAATATAAATGGATGAATAGGTACCAACAACAACCCCAATAATTAGCGCGATCGCGAAGCCCTGAGTGGATTCGCCACCGACTAACAGTATTGATACCAACACGAGAAGTGTCGTGAATGACGTGATGATAGTTCGCCCTAGCGTTTGATTCAAAGACGCATTAATCATGTCCGAGGGTGAACCGCTGCGCATACGCCGGAAGTTCTCTCGAATCCTATCCGATACCACGATGGTATCGTTGAGGGAGTAGCCGATAATCGCAAGCATTGCCGCTAAGGTGTTGAGATTAAATTCCATGCCGAAGACAGAGAAAAGCCCTAGCGTGATAATCAAGTCGTGTGCGAGGGCAACGACTGCGCCGACAGAGAACTTAAACTGAAAGCGCACGGCGATATAGACCATGATGATACACAGCGCGACGAGCATACCTAAGCCACCCTGCTCCGCTAGCTCAGTACCCACTTTCGCACTCACATAATCGGATCCCTCGAGCGTGATATTCGCTGGCGTGGTCGCCGAGAGCAGCGCGGTAATTGTTTCTCCAACACGCACGGCTTGGCTAGCCTGATCTGCCTCGGCGACCGATTCGTCGACAGGCAGGATAATACGAATATCTCGATCAGAGCCGAAGCTTACGACCACCGCATCACCATAGCCGCCATCTGCCAGTGCCGAATTAACTTCGGCGATCGCAACCGCTTCAGAGAAGTTCAGACGCACCGACGTCCCGCTGGTAAAATCAAGACCAAAGTCTAAACCACGCGTGGCGAGTGATCCGAGTGAAATCAGCACTAAAAAAAGCGACCCCATCGCCGCCGCGCGCCTTACACCCATAAAATCGTATTGCTTGCTCAACATAATTTCTTATCCGTAATTGACGCAGGTAGCGCCTTAGTCTTCTGTCACTAGCGCTTCGGTGCGTGGAGGAATTTTTCCGATAGACAGGGAGTCAACTTTGCGTCCACCGTAAATCAGATTAATCAGAGCACGGGTACCGACAATCGCCGTGAACATGGAGGTAATAATCCCGATCATCAGCGTGATGGCGAAGCCCTTTACTGGGCCTGATCCGATCGTGAACAACACCATCGCAACAAGAAAAGTGGTTAAGTTGGCATCAAGGATGGTCGTGAAAGCCCGATCATAACCAGCATCAATCGCGCGCTGCGGCGATGACCCTTCAGCAATTTCTTCGCGTATGCGGGTAAAGATCAGCACATTGGCATCGACCGCCATACCCACTGTGAGCACAATCCCTACGATGCCGGGCAGCGTCAGCGTGGCAGGAATTATCGAAGACATCACCGCGAAAATAAGAAGTATATTCATGACGAGTGCGATGTTCGCAGCCAAGCCAAACACGCGGTAGTAGAACAGCATGAATAGAATCACCAGTGCTGCGGCCACCTGAACCCCGCGTATACCCTGGTCGAGATTCTCCTGCCCCATCGAAGGGCCTATGACTGACTGTTCGACAATTGTCATCGGCGCGGCCAGTGAGCCGGAACTAATCAGAAGAGACAAATCATTAGCTTCGCGAGAGGTCAAGCCGGTAATCACGAACTGACGACCGAGCGCCGAATTAATCCGCGCATGGCTTATGAGCCGCTTCTCTTCATAAAATTCGACTTCGTCGACCTCATTGCCTTCCGCATCAATAGTCGTATTAGTTCGCGACTTCGTCTCGATAAGAAGAATGTCCATTAACCGACCGACATTGTCCCGAGTAACGCGGTTAATCTGATTGCCGCCCTGCGCATCAAGACTGATTTGCACCTGCGGCAATCCATTTTGATCAAGTGATGAACGCACGTTGCTTATGCGATCGCCCTGCAGAATCACATCATTGTTGACGTTAATCGATTGACCCTGATAATCGAAGGTTTCATAGGACAGGCTTGAAGCGCCCAACTCGGCCTCCAAGTGGAATTCGAGCGTCGCTATGCGTTGCAGTATTCGGATGGCCTGCGCGGGGTCCTGCACGCCTGGGAGCTCAACCACTATGCGGTTTGCACCTTGCTGCTGAACGGTAGGTTCGGACACGCCGAGCGCATCGACTCGATTGATTAAGGTCGTGCGGTTCGCTTGAAGCGTGTCGCGCTGGATTTGAAGGATGACATCCTCTGTCATGCGCATATCGAGCACGAAAAAGTCGCCCGACTCGCTATTTTGTAGCTGGAGCTCAGGGAAATTCGTAATCAGCGCCGAGCGCGCAGCCGATCGATCGTCTGAGGTCGCGAAGCGAATTTCGAGGTGAGTGCTATCAACAAGGGTCAGCCCTCGCGAACGGATCCGTTCTTCGCGCAGAATCGACCTTACATTGCTCAGGTTATCTTCCATGCGCCGCTGAATGGCCGCGTCCATGTCGACTTCCATAAGGAAATGAACCCCCCCTTGGAGATCGAGGCCGAGATTCATTTTCCCTGCGCCGATAGACTGCATCCAGCTGGGCGTCGTTGGCGCTAGATTCAGAGCGACGATGTAGTCGGGTCCAAACGCATTCTCTAGCGCTGTCTTCGCACGCAGCTGATCCTCCACAGAGTCGAGTCTCACTAGCAGGCTTTCATCGTTGACCGCCGCACCGAAAAAATTCAGCTGCGCAGCTTCCAAGGCCGTGGTCGCCCTGTCGATATCAAATTCTGTTAGTGGCGACACCTCGCTACTAATCTGGATCGCCTCATCGTCGGGATAGAGGTTAGGCACCGAATAGAGCAAGCCCAATAGAACGACGAGGAATATTAGCGCGTTCTTCCACGCAGGATATCGATTGAGCATAAGTGGGCTCTGCAGATTGAAAGGTTAACGATTTCAACACGCGTGAGCTAAACACGCGTAACTTAGAGGAACGCACCGAGATCCCCACGGCGCGCTCCTGCGAGTAGACTAGATCTTCGCCAGCGTACCCTTAGGCAATACAGCAGCGATCGCCGCCTTTTGTATTTTGACCTCAAGACCGGTGCCAACATCGACAGCGAGATAGTCTTCGCTCACGCGCACCACTTTGCCTAGAAGACCTCCTGAGGTTAACACCTCATCTCCCTTGCCTATGCTGGATACCAAATCGCGATGCTCCTTCGCGCGCTTAGACTGGGGGCGTAGAATCAGCAGCCAGAACAGGAGGAACATCCCGCCAAACAAGATGAGATTGAAGGTAAGCGAAGGCTGGCCGGGTTCTTGGGCGTAGGCTACTGGGAACAAAAAATCCATGTACTGTGCTCTCTTTGATGATTGATTCGGTTCGTTATGCGGCGCATTGTCTCACAAATGGAGGCGCCGGAAACGATATCAAGGCTGGGGCCGGGTAGAAAACCCTTCTTTGCTTGAATCATTTGGCCGCTGTTCCGGGCTCAGGTCTCGTCCTGGCCGTCCCCGGTGACTCCTTCGTTCTGCAGAAATTGCTGCTCCTCTTCGAATTTCGCGACAAAATCCGCTAACTCGCCGCGCGCAATTGCGCTCCGCAGTCCTGCCATAAGATCTTGATAATAATGTAAGTTATGGATGGTGTTAAGCTGCGCGCCCAACATTTCTCGACACTTATCGAGATGATGCAAATAGGCGCGAGAGAAATTCTGACAGGTATAGCAGCGGCAGTTCTCGTCAAGCGGTTTGGTATCTTGACGGAATCGTTTGTTGCGCAGGCGCAGAAGCCCCTTCGAGGTAAAGAGATGCGCATTGCGCGCGTTGCGCGTGGGCATTACACAGTCAAACATATCGATGCCCTGCGTCACGGCGTATACGATGTCCTGAGGCGTTCCCACGCCCATAAGATAGCGCGGCTTTTCGGCAGGCAGCAACGCGCCGCAGTGCTTTATCACATCGCGCATCTCGTTTTTGGGTTCGCCCACTGAAAGACCACCGAGCGCATAGCCATCGAAGCCGAGCTCAACAAGGCCCGCGAGCGATTCCTCTCGCAAGTCGCTGTACATGCCACCCTGAACAATGCCAAAAAGCGCCGACTTGTGTTCGCCATGCGCCTCCTTACAGCGACCCGCCCAGCGCATCGACAGCTCCATAGACTCTCTCGCCTGCTCGCGAGTAGCGGGATAAGGCGTGCATTCGTCGAACACCATGATAATGTCGGAGCCTAAGGCGTGTTGAACGTCGATCGCCGATTCAGGCCCTAGGAAAATTTTGGCACCGTCGACCGGTGAGCTAAACGTCACGCCTTCCTCGTTTATTTTGCGCATCTCACCCAAGCTGAACACTTGAAACCCACCGGAGTCAGTGAGAATTGGCCGATCCCAGCCAATGAAATCATGCAGGTCGCCATGTGCATTAATTGTCTCGGTTCCTGGCCGTAGCATCAAATGGAAGGTGTTGCCGAGGAGGATGTCGGCGCCTGTGCCGCGTACCTGTTCGGGCGTCAGTCCCTTGACTGTCCCATAGGTGCCCACGGGCATAAAAGCAGGAGTTGCTACCTCACCCCGTGGAAAAGTCATCTTGCCTGTGCGGGCCTTGCCGTCGGTCACGGCGATTTCGAAACTCATGTGGCTCATAACTAACTCGTCTAACGGCCAACCATGGCCGTGTTTTCAATGCATTCGATCGGTTTGCTGCGGCTAGTGCTCGCGAGTCGCGCGGAACTCAATATCGGGCCAACGCTCTTCCATAAGGCTTAAATTCACTCTCGTGGGTGCGAGGTAGGTGAGGTAGCCGCCTCCGTCGATTGCCAAATTATCGTGCGCTTTTTTGCGGAATTCAGCGAGTTTGCTTGCATCCTTGCAATCCACCCAGCGCGCCGACTGTACGGTAATCGGCTCATAGATTGCATCAACCTTATATTCATCTTTTAAGCGAAACGCGACGACCTCAAACTGCAGAACACCAACCGCGCCTACGATCAGATCGTTGTTACGTAGCGGCGTGAACAACTGCGTAGAACCCTCTTCTGAGAGTTGCTGTAGACCCTTCTGCAGCGCCTTCATCTTAAGCGGGTCTTTTAGGCGAATCCGTCGGAACAGTTCGGGGGCGAAATGCGGTATTCCCAGAAATTTGAGGTCTTCACCGCCGGTAAAAGTATCGCCTATTTGAATAGTGCCGTGATTATGTAAGCCGATGATATCGCCAGACACAGCGGACTCTGCTTGATCACGGTCGCCTGCGAGAAAAGTAACCGCATCGGCAATTTTAACATCTTTACCAAGACGCGAGTGGCGCATCTTCATGTTGCGTGAGTACTCGCCAGAACATAGACGCATGAAAGCGATTCGGTCTCGATGCTTCGGATCCATGTTTGCCTGAATCTTAAACACAAAGCCTGTGAACTCAGACTCGATGGCTGCAACCTGACGAGTCTGGGTTTCGCGGCTCCGCGGCGAAGGCGCATATTCAACGAAGTCGTCGAGCATTTCTTTAACACCGAAATTACCTAGAGCAGTGCCGAAATAAACCGGCGTCAACTCGCCACGCAAATAGGCGTCCAAATCGAAGTCGTTGCTCGCGCCGCGCACCAGCTCAATTTCGTCGCGGAAATCGTCTCGGTAACTGCCTAGAAGCGTTTTCGCTGCGTCGCTGTTTATGCCTTCGATCACTTCAACCTCGTGCAGCTGACTGCCCTGCCCATGTCTGTAAACGTGAATAGTATCTTTATACAGGTTGTAGACGCCTTTGAATTCTTTACCCATACCGAGGGGCCAGTTAATCGGCGCACACTTAATTTTTAGCACTGTCTCGATTTCATCGAGCACGTCGATCGCCTCGCGAATATCGCGGTCGAGTTTGTTCACGAAGGTGAAGATAGGAGTGTCGCGAAGCCTACAAACCTCCATGAGCTTGATTGTTCTCTCTTCGACGCCCTTTGCGCCGTCGACGATCATTAACGCCGAATCAACCGCGGTTAAGACACGGTATGTATCTTCCGAGAAGTCCTCGTGGCCGGGCGTGTCGAGGAGATTGACGATGCGCTCTTTGTAAGGAAACTGCATAACCGAGGAGGTTACCGAAATGCCGCGCTCCTGCTCCATCGCCATCCAGTCGGAGGTCGCATGCTTCTCTGTCTTCTTTCCCTTGACCGACCCTGCAACCTGGATGAGATTTCCGAGGAGGATAAGCTTCTCGGTGATTGTGGTTTTACCTGCGTCAGGGTGCGAGATGATGGCAAAGGTACGCCGTTTGTTAATTTCGTTGGCTAAGTTGCTAACACCCATACCTGATGAATCCTAAATATGACAATTTCTTTATCAGAGAAGCTGCGGGAGCTAGGCTTGAAAAAGCCCCATCCCGCGTGAGGGACGCATGGTATCAAATTACTGACTACAATCCTCGCGCGAGTTCACCTACACTCAGGTTTAGTGTTTTCACCCCAAAACCAGTTATACAGGTAGCAACATGGATTTCACCCTGAACGAGGAACAACGCGCGCTCCAAGAATCAGTCCGCCAGTTTGCCCAGCGAGAGCTCCCCGAACTTGCTCGCGAGATAGAGCTCAATGACGAACCGCCGAGCCAAGAGCTTCGAAAACGCTTTGGTGAACTCGGCTACCTTGGTGTCAACTTACCGAGCGAATACGGTGGCGGTGGCCTGTCGCATTTCGATGCGGTGCTAGTACTTGAGGAAATCGCCAAGATTTCCATTGCCGTGGCATTCCCTATTTTCGAATCCTGCTTTGGCCCCACACTCGCCATCGCGCACTTCGGTAGCGACGCGATGAAGCAACGAGTATTGCCAAAAGTCTGCGCCGGGGAAATGGTTGTCGCCGTCTCAATGTCAGAGCCCGATGCGGGTTCGGCGCTAACCGACCTAAAGACTCAGGTACGCCGAGAAGGCGACAAACTGCTGCTGAGCGGAAACAAACGCTGGAGCTCAGGGGCTGGCCACTCCGAAGCCTATGTTGTCTACTGCCGCATGGACGATAGCCCCGGCGCCAAAGCTATCGGCGCTGTGCTCGTCGAAAAAGGCAGTGCGGGCTTTACCTTTGGCAAACGCGATCACCACATGGGCTTTCGCGGAGTGTACAGCGCGGACATGTATTTCGACGATGTCGAAGTCAGCGAAGCAGATATCCTCGTGCCTGCAGGCGGCTTCAGCAAGCTAATGGATGCCTTCGACCTAGAACGCTGCGGTAATACGACGATGTCACTTGCAACCGCACAGTCGGCATTTGATTATGTGTTGGCGTATGTTCAAGAGCGCCGGCAGTTCGGCAAACCACTCGTCGATTTTCAGGGCGTACAAATTCAAATCGCCGAAATGAAGATGAAACTCGAAGCGGCGAGGCTGCTGCTCTATCGCGCCGTTATCAATGCAGAAAGCGGCCTGCCATCAATTGCAGAGAGTTCCGTCGCGAAATGCTTCGCCAACGAAACCGCTCGCGAGGTCACCGGCAAAGCGATGCAGCTCATGGGAGGCTATGGTTATTCGAAGGAGTTCCCGCTGGAGCAAAAGCTCCGAGATTCTTGGGGATGGGGGATTGCGGGCGGTGCCATTGATATTCAGAAAGTAAATATCACCGCCGCACTTGTTGGCCGACGCTTCAATCAACGGGCGTAACCTCGGGTAAAATCTAGTGCAGCACCGCTGCGCTAGGAATCTCTCGAGATTCCGAATAATCGGCGTGAAGGATGTCGGCCCGCTGAACGAGGAGCAAATCGTTCGGCAGGAGCTTGTCGTATTCATCTGCGGCTGAATCTATGGCCTGTACGTCAATTTCCTCGGTCAAGACACACACCACGTCGTCATCATCAACATCGACAACAATCGCCTGTTTGAAGCCAACTATCGTATTGAGAGAGGCTTTTGATCCGATATCAAATCGATACGCTGGCAAGAGCGCGGATGGCGATCTGAGTAGGCCTGTAGAGGTGAATGCCACGCCGAAACCCGCCGCTGCAACAATATTAATAATCTCAATGACGTCGGGATCCGAGAGATCAACCCGCAAAGTTCGCCCCTCTGGCGGGACCGATTCGAGTTCTGCTTTTGGCTTTTTCTGGCTGAGCAAGCGCAGGAAGAGGCTAATGTCTTCTTCGTTCCATTCGAGTATCTCTTCTTGCTCAGAGCGCAAACTGTCCGACGCCAAACTCAGTATCGTGGTTTCAATAGTGAGGTCTGGCACTTCGTTCTCTGGCGGTCGAGGCACCACGAGAGAGACAGAGCAGTAGCCTTCGCTACTCTCGGGACTTAGCCTCCAAAGAAACGGAATTTCGGCGTTAAGTTCGATCATAAAGCAAAGGTGCCTTGCGAGTCTGCCTAGAAACGGATGGCGAAAAAAAATGACCAGTGAGTCAATGTGCACTAGTGCAGCGATCGCCACAAACTGACGCTAAGATATCACAAATGCCTGGGGGTATATATCGATCGATAGCATGCAATAAGCAAAGCCTAAAAGAGAAAGTTAGCGCCGAGACCTAACTGATTTTAAACATTGTTTCCCTAAGCTTATGTTTTTACTGTTATTTGCCGAATGTGTAAAAGCCACCGTTTTTTCCACAGAAACTGTGGATAACTCTGGGGGTAAAATGGGAAAAGCGCTCAAAAGGCGCTAAATTAGCGCTTTTCTGCTTAAATTGATTGATTTTTAACCAGCTTATAAATTTCATTAAAATCAATAAGTTAATAAGATAATTCCCCGACTATTCAACCAAACACCGATAAAAACAGTGTTTTGTGACGCAAATGTAGCGCATGTGCATAAAATTACGAGGTTAACGCGCCTTCGACAAACAATTAAGTCGCTACTTACTGATTTTTATGAGTTTTTACGAAAATAGAAACCGTTCGTTCCGGCATGCTTGTCGCATTCACGCTGCAATCACGAAACCGCCTGTGCGACAATGCCTGCCAACCTTGCCATAGGCACCGCGGCTATGACGTCCCTCTATAAGTCTTACAAAAATTCACTCGTGCTGCGTCTCGTTGCGCTGGCCGCGCTAGCTGCCATTCTCGCGGTTTTCATTAGCGCTATTTTTTCCCGATGGTCGGTGAGTAAGGAGGCTGATGCGCGAACGCTACTTCTCATTCAGGACGTATTCGCCGCCGATAAGACGTCGAGCCTTTTGCTCTTTGCGCATCCTGATCTATTTATCACCGCGAGCGAACTCGAGTGGCCGAGAACTATTTACTCTCTGCGCCGCAGATTAGGCAAATTGGCCAGTATCGACGCCCTAAGCAGCACGATAACCCTCCCTTTATTAGACCGCGGACGCGGAAATGCCCGCGCGAGCTATGAGGCGCGCGTTACGTTCGAAACAGGCCCTGCAGAAATCAGTGTTGACTACGTGCTCAGCGACAATGAATTGCTTGTGACAGAGTTTTCGGTACTCTCGGGCGCCCTGTCACGCTAGCGTTGCAGCCGCTCAATCAACAAAACCCAACACCAACCACCTGCACAAGCTGGCTGTAGTCGCTGTACCCAGACACTATTTTTTCTATCCCATCTTGGCGCATGGTTCGCATGCCCTCTTTAACCGCTTGATCGCGCAACTCATCGAGGCCTGCGCGTCTGTTGATTAGGTTCCGCAGCCGACTTCCACAAATCAGCATTTCATGAATCGCCAGCCTCCCCTTGTATCCCGTGCCGCCGCATTCAGTGCAACCAACAGCCCTGCACAGTTTCCACTCCCTGGCTTCAAGACCATGCTTAACAAACGCTTCCTCGCCATAAAAGTGGCGCAATCGCTGCTTTTCCTCCTCGTCTGCTTCATAGGGCTGCTTACACTTTGAGCACAGAGTTCGCATAAGCCGCTGCGCCAAAACACCGAGCAGCGCATCGGAGAAATTGATCGGATCGAGACCGAGATCCAATAGCCGAGTAATGGTTTCCGCCGCCGAATTAGTGTGAAGAGTCGACAGAACGAGATGCCCGGTAAGCGAGGCTTCAACCCCAATATTGGCCGTTTCACTATCTCTCATTTCACCGATCAAAATGACGTCAGGATCTGCTCTGAGAAGTGCCCGCATAGCCATGGCGAACGTGAAATTGATCTTCGATTGAACCTGCACTTGCTGCAGACCGTCTTGCGTTATCTCTACGGGGTCCTCAGCGGTCCAAATTTTCCTTTCAGGAACATTGAGTTTGCTCAGCACTGCGTGCAGTGTTGTCGTTTTGCCAGAGCCTGTTGGGCCAACCACTAAGAAAAGCCCGTGGGGCTGCGTCGCAATTTTCATGATTGCGCGCTGATTCGCAAGACTTAAACTCAAATTCTTAAGCTGCATGGGCGTCCCCGGAGTCAATAACCGCATAACCACGCTTTCGCCATAGACCGTAGGCAGCGTCGCAACGCGCATCTCGACGGTGCGACCGGCAAGTTTCAATTTGCATTTGCCATCTTGAGGCAGCCGTCTTTCAGCAATATTTAAACGCGATATTACTTTGACGCGGGCGATCGCGGCCGAACAGTGTTCCTCTGGTATCTCTAACAAGCGGCGGCAAAGACCATCGACACGAATCCGCACAGTCCCGGGTTCTCCTTCTCTGCTCGGTTCGATATGAATATCGGACGCACCGAGTCTGTCGGCTTCGGCGATTATGCGATTGATGAGCTGAATCATGCCCGAGGCTTCGGCCCCATAGTCGTCTTCGGCTTCACTTTCTGGCTGGATAGCTCGACTCTGAGACGCGAGAACTGAGAACAGGTCCTCGAAGCCCGTGGCGGCATCGGTAGTCGAGTCATCGCGTAGAAAGAGCAGAATATGTTCAGGCAAACCAACTTTTAACGTGCAGTGCTGCACATTAAGAACGCTGTGGATCTCCCTGACCCGCTGGTGATCTAAAGGATCGTCAATGAGAATCACCACAGTGCCTTTGTGCATACCGATGGGCAGCCAAAGGTTCTTGCGTAGATAGCTTCTGCTTATGTTGGTTAGCAAAGAAGAGGGCAGGGTTAACTTGGGGTCATAGGCCACAAAAGGCACGCGGTAATACCTCTCGAGCGATTGACTAATCCTTGCAACCGAAAGGCCATAATTATCCATTAGCACCTTTGCTGTAGATGCTCCTTGCTGCCGCGCATGCGCCGTGGCTTCCACAAGGTCTTGTTTGCTGAGACTTCCCTCTTCGACTAACTGGCCGAATGGACCTGTTTCTTTTTGATGTCCATCGTTAAACTCGCGGGCAAGAATTTGGCTAATCAGCGCCGCTCTTTTGAGATCGATTCCGTCGAATGGCGGATCTTCGTCGAAACGGAACAGCTGCAAAACACCTAGCAGCATTACGCCTTTAATCGGCAAGGCGATAGCCGACCTAACAGGCCAACCTTGTGTAGCACACAACCGCCCATCGAAACGAAGCTCAGGGTGAATGCTGCAAAGCTCTTCAGTATCGTTGGCGTCGGAAAGCAATACCGCACGCTGGGTTAAAGCTACATGGTCGGCGAGGGATGTCGCAGTTCTTAAAACATGACTCTCATCACCGATGCTGTCTTCAGAGTCTACTCCACAATAAGTCGCATTGAGCTTGCTGTCATTCTCGACACAGAGATAAACAATTAGTACGCGCGCGCCTAACAGTTTTCTCAGCGCATCGCCAACCGAATCTAAAGCGGGATCGATTCTTTCAAATTGTCGAATCACTTTGTAGATCGTTTTCAGCTCCGCTAAAAACGCATGATCCGAAAGCCGTTTGCCTGCTATTTCCAACTGCAACAAGCTTGCACTCCTTAAGTCGAACAAAACCACCCTGCCCTCTGCCGGCAAGGCGCGGTATACTGCTCACCGTCGCTGTCGATTGCATTGGCGAGGAGCCCCCGTATGCCTGAAATCAAAAGAAGCCGCATAAAAAGCTCCGATAATATTGTCCTTGCAGCTTGTCTAGTGCTGCTTAGCCAAATTGCTTTCGCGCAAGCCAGCGCACAAATCTTCCTACCCAAACTTACCTCCTCGCAGGCGCTTTGGCTGGGCGAGAGGATTTTCGCCAACGAATGTGCCTCCAAGCGCGCGTGCCTGACTAGCTGGAACGAAGGCGAAGACTTCCCCTCCCTCGGTATAGGCCATTTCATTTGGTATAAACAGAATCAAGACGAAATTTTTACTGAAACTTTCCCCGACCTGCTAGCTCATCTCCATGAGACCGGCGTCACGCTTCCGAGCTGGCTGCAACCTAGTCATCTGCCCGCGAATTCTGCGGAGCAACCAGTGGGGCCTGCCACAAACGCCCTCGACACAATTAGCGACCGACACAACCAAGATATTCGTGCAGGAAAATTCTCACAAAATGGAAATAGACAGCCTGCCTATTCTGAAATTGACTCTCCATGGGAATCCCGCGCTGACTTTTACGCAAATATCAATAGCACTCGTATGGAAGAGCTGAGGACGCTCCTAGCGACAACTCAGCGTGAGCAGGCCCAGTTTATTATCGCGAGACTAGAGAGCAGCATTGGCGCGATAATCATCAAGTCGCCAGAAGCAGAGAGAGAGCGTATAAAATACCGTGTTGAGAGACTAGCGCACTGTCATTCGCCCGCAGGGCTCTATGCTCTGATCGACTACGTGCACTTTAAGGGGACAGGACTCGCCGAAGGTGAGCGCTACGCTGGGCAAGGATGGGGACTTCAGCAGGTACTCAACGCCATGGACGACAGCCACGCTCCCTTAGAAAGCTTCGCGGCAGCTGCGAAGCAGACTCTAGCGCGCAGAGTAGCCAATGCGCCTAGTGAACGGCGGGAACAGCGCTGGCTCAAAGGCTGGCACAACCGTATTGATACCTACTTGGCTACGGCAGTCCTGCCAATGGCCGAAAGTACATGCGAGTAGCGACGCAGGAACAATCATTGACCTTTAGCTGTAATCGCTTACTCTTTACAGCCGTGAGTTTCCGATTCAGATTAGTAGCAGAGCGCGTAAAATGACCCTCGAAAGATCTAATATTGCGGCCATGCAGGGCTATGCGCCCGGCGAGCAGCCGCAAGACCCGACCACCATTAAGCTCAACACCAATGAGAATCCGTACCCACCTAGCCCAGAGGTAGCAGCTGCTCTAAACAGCTTCGACGTAGCGAGCCTGAGGCGCTACCCAAATCCTGTTGCGAACGAATTTCGGCAAGTCGCGGCCGACCTTCACGGACTGTCTCTCGACAATATAATTCCGACAAACGGTGGAGACGAATTACTGCGTTTAATGCTTACTACCTTCGTCGCCGAAGGAGAGGTCGTGGCAACAACTAAACCGACTTATTCGCTCTATCCTGTGCTTGCCGCAATTCAGGATGCGACGCTTCGTGAAATCGATCTTGATGCGCAATGGAAACTCCCCGGCGATCTGATCCAACAGCTGCGTGAGATGAAGGCAAAGGTCTTTATTCTCGTCAATCCTCATGCCCCAACGGGCAGTTTGGTAACGAGTGCAGCAATCGCCGAGATCGCCGAAAATTTTGACGGCCTGCTCGTCGTCGACGAAGCCTATATCGACTTTGTCGATCCAGCCCTCGAACACGACTGTGTACCTCTATTGCACCGCTTCGATAACTTGCTAATTCTGCGCACGATGAGCAAAGGGTATTCGCTAGCAGGCCTGCGTTTTGGTTACGGCCTCGCGGCTAAAAATCTGGCCGCACCGATGCTCTTTAAAACCCGAGATAGCTACAATACCGATGCGATTTCCCAGCGACTCGCCGCCACCGCCCTCGCCTCCCAAAACTACGCGAAAAGCACTTGGGACAGAGTCAGGCAGAGCAGAGAGGAAGTATTCGCTGCACTCAATGAACTGGGTCTTTCCTGTTTGCCTAGCCAAAGCAATTTTTTGTTGTGCACAATACCCGATTCTATCGGCGCGCCTGGTGCTTATGCGGCGCTAAAACAAGAAGGGATATTAGTACGTTACTTCGACCAGGAACGGCTGCGTGACAAACTGCGAATTTCGATTGGCACCAAAGAGGAAAACGATCGGCTAATTAACGCGCTAACAACGCTTTGTAAAGGTAACTCGAGCGCGCGGTAGGCTCGCCATTGAAAAGTCTTATTGAATGAACGGTCAGAGAATACAACAATGGCAGAAGATTCGATACCAGAAGATAAGACAATGACAGACAAAGGAGACAAAAGAGACAAAGAGGCCACTAATAGGGCTCACCCCTGTCCTACGTGTAAAAAGCCGATGCGCAGAATTGACGGACGCATGGGACCTTTTTGGGGATGCAGCGATTTTCCAACATGCAGGACGACGCTCAACGAGGTCGACGGCCGGCCCAGCACTGACATCAATCCCGATTACCGCTGCCCCCTGTGCACGCGAAAACTAGTGCGCGCAGATAAAGCGAAGGGTGAATATTGGTTTTGTAGTGGCTACAACAAAGGCTGCAAAGTCACTCTCGACGATCATGAAGGCAGACCAAAACAAGCCCATCGCTGCAAAAAATGTGGGCAACTACTCGTTAAACGAGAAGGTAAAAACGGGGCTTTTTGGGGCTGCAGCAGTTATCCTGTGTGCACAGCAAGCTACAGTGATACTGAGGGTAGGCCTGCGTTATGATTTTCTCATTTTTAAAATTACGAAAGAAAACCGCCGCTGCATTGAGCGGGATCCTTATAGGTGCTGGCAGCTTATGGGGTTTATCCCTGTGGCAAGACATTCCGTTAATCGCGCTGGCAAGAGAACTCGGTGCTTTCGTCTTACTCTTGCTAGCTATACTCGCCGTTGCCGCGCTACTCGGTTTCTTGCTGAGTAAATTTCGTCGCTAATGGCCTGTTACTCTGTTTGCGTCTGGCTAGTTACTGTCTAATCCCCGTGTAGCCAATTCACTTTCTGTGCCGACTCACTGCGGCCGACATCACCACCGCGTCTTCCCTCTCAGCTCCGTCCTTGCCAAAACCATCAGGGTAATAACCTTTGCGCTCTCCTATCCGCATAAATCCAAGCGATTCGTAAAGAGCGATCGCAGCGCTATTCGAGCGCCTGACTTCCAAAAAGCAGGTCTCTGCGTCAAGCTTTTCAGCTTTCTCTAGCAGCAGTTTGAACAGACGTTTACCCAACCCACGCCTTTGAAATTTGGGTGCGACACAGAGAGTAAGTAGGTGGCATTCGCCGATAGCGACGGACATCACGCCGTGCGCAACAATCTGATTTTTGCTAGCGAGAACCCAGCATTGATATCCGGACCTCAGACAATCGACAAATATCCGCTTACTCCAGGGCGAAATATAGGCCGCCACTTCGTTTTTAACGACGAGGTCAAGGTCGCTCGACCTCATCGCTCGAGCGAAAAATTCGTTTTCTGGAGTGTTGGGTAGCATTGGGAGAATGTACTTCCTAGTCTTTCTGTACGGCACGCGAGACAGTGACGACTGTTTAAATTTCCGCACCTTTTATACGCGCTATTACTGGCTGCAGATCGGCCCACACTTCGCGCTTCAGAGACGCTAGGGATAACATCGCAGACAGGCTTGCCAGCAGCGTCTGCTTGTACGGCATGCTCTGGCCTATCTCTGAGATTAGCGGCTCAACTACGCCGCCGAAAACAATAAGCTCTTTGAAGCGATCGCCATCGTGACGTCGGCGGATGAATCCTGCCAACGCAGCCGCAGCTGCCTGATCACTGCTCGACAGCCCAAGATCGTTTTCGAGTGGCCAGCTAAACGCCTCGTGAATAGGGCTCGCACCTCCCGCTGCTGGATTTAATTCGCAGGCAAGAAGAATCGCCGACAACAGTTTTTTCGCCCGCACCTTATCCTCTTCTCTCGCAACCGGCGGAATTTCGTAAAGTACAGCAACGCCCTCTGCAGCCACAAAATAACCAAGGACAAAGCGCAAACTGGTAGTCGCCGGTCCCTCTTCGACGCTCCTCCCGCTCTCCAGTTCGACCTCTACCACGCCATCCAGCGAAGGGAGGACATCGGCAAACGCAGATGCTCCGCCCGCGGAGGAGCTTCTGACGCGACCCTTGGCCTGGTGTCCAATGTCGATAATGGGCCTGTCGGGGTTTTTGCTGCGGAAACGCGGAATCTCTTGATGAGTAGAGGGCACACTCGAAGCCGTCAATTGCGCTGAGGCCGTGGGAACACCAGGCATGGGGGCTAAGGACTCAGGTAAAGCGGCAGAGAGGTCAGTTACACTAGAAAAGTCGTAATTCGGAGACGCTTTAGCGCCCGCCAAAGTAGTGCGAGGGAAATAGACTTGCACGCCCATCGCGCGCAAATAGGCTTGTCTTCTCGCCTCTTCCATTTCGTTTAATCTGCTCTAATTAGTGATAACCGAAGAAAAATGATCTAACGCAGGCTTAGCCCCAACTCCGTTGAGAATCTGGGCGTGCTGCACGTCATGTTTGTAGGACGTAACAATAACAGTTAGCCACGCTATCAACAACGCGATACACCCGATCCATGCATCATTCAGAGATTTGAAGTAGCCGCCTTTTCATGATTGAATCCGGCATGTTTTCTGTGTATCCGTGCCGTAATCGCCGAGCCAGTGTTTACCCTAAATTCACCAACCCTATGAGGCAGTAGTAATGCGAGCAATACTTTGTAAATCACATGGACCGGCCGAAAATCTTTGCCTCGAAATGGTCGACGATCTTACCCCTGCGGCAGACGAGGCAGTAGTCGAAGTCTACTCGGCGGCGCTTAATTTCCCCGACGGACTCCAGATTCAAGGTAAATACCAATTTCAACCCGACATGCCTTTTACCCCAGGTTCGGAAGTTGGCGGCGTGATCATCGAGGCGGGCTCATCACTTTCAGGCTTTGCAGTAGGCGACAGAGTCATGGCGACACCCGGTATTGGTGGCCTTGCCGAGCAGGTGAGGGTGAAAGCCGAAGGCTTACGCAAAATTCCTGACAGCATGGATTTTAAGAGTGCTGCAAGCTTTGCCATGGTCTACACCACCTCTTACCACGCGCTCAAGCAGCGGGCCAATTTACAAGCCGGTGAAACCCTCTTGGTATTGGGCGCTAGCGGCGGTGTCGGCCTCGCCGCCGTTGAGCTTGGCAAACTCATGGGTGCACGCGTCATCGCTGCCGCAAGTTCTGATGAAAAACTCGAATTTGTAAAAGCAGCTCAGCCTGATGAACTACTTAACTATGGCGACGGAGAACTGAAAGAGAAGGTCAATGCGCTCACTGGCGGGAAAGGGGCTGATGTGATCTACGACCCCGTCGGAGGCGATTTATTCGATCAAAGTTGTCGCTGCATCGCTTGGAACGGGCGCCTACTTGTAGTCGGCTTCGCCAGCGGACGCATCCCTGAATACAAGGCTAATCTTGCGCTGCTTAAAGGCTCATCGATGGTGGGGGTCTTCCTCGGCAGATTCAGAAAAGAAGAACCCGCCGCCTACGAGCAGAATTTCGCCGAACTATTCAACCTCTACGAACAGGGAAAACTTAAGCCAATCGTCACCGAATCGTTTGCATTCGAAGACTATGTTGCCGCGTTCAACGTGTTTACCGAACGCAAAGTCATGGGCAAGGTGACGCTAGAGATCAAAACAGAAGCCTAGCTCTAGACCAACGAATAACAGCCAGCAATCGTTAAACAATAAGACAGTGCGGTGCCGCAGACTACTCACGCACCGTGATAATAATTCCAAATATAATTCCAAGGCCAAAGCATGCTAAGCGACCAGCAAATCAAGGAAGATCTAGAAAGACTCAAAGACATAGCCATTGCAACGAAAGCAAAGGGAAGCGATTTCGAAACTCACACTGAGAACGTGATGGGTGTTGAACTCGAAGTATTCAGCAATATTCCCGCCAACCTCGGCGAGTACTTCGCTCTGGCTAACGATTTCGAAGACGAGTGCTTTCTCGTCTATCAAGATGAGCGACTAACCTTCGGCGAATGTTTAACGCTTTCTCGACGCTTTTCGCGCGCATTGGTCGAAAAATACAACATCAAAAAAGGAGACCGCGTTGCCATCTGCGCGCGCAATTCCCCAGAATGGTGTCTCGCCTTCATGGGAATTACGCAAGTTGGCGCCATTGCCGTGCCAATGAACTCCTGGTGGCAGGGGCGTGAAATTGAGTATGGCCTCACCGACAGTGGCAGCAAACTTGTCATCACGGACCCACCGCGCCTTGCGCAGATGCAAGACTCACTGACGCGCCTGGGTATTGATGCGGTCATCGCGAAAACTGAAGACGAGTCTCATTACCCAGAATTCTACTCAGTTGCCAGCGGTTTCGAACCTTACACAGAGGCCGATCTTGCAGGCTTCAATGTAGAGCCAGATGACCGCGCCACAATTCTCTATACCTCTGGTTCTACCGGCAATCCGAAAGGCGTGTTATCAAGTCATCGCAATACCTTAAGCGCGCTTTACACTTGGAAATTCGTAAAAGACATAACCGAAACGCTGCGCCCTGAGTTGGTCGATGAGAACCCTGAGTTTCAGCCCGCACTGCTGGCTAACGTGCCGCTTTTCCACTGCACGGGGAGCCACGCTCAGTTCCTTTCGAGCTTCTTATACGCGCGCAAGTTTGTCATGATGTTTAAGTGGAACCCAGAGGTCGCGTTAGAGTTAATCGAAAAGGAGCGCATCTCAATTTTGCATGGCGTCCCCACCATGGCCTGGGAGGTTATGCAGTCAGAGAAATTCGCTACCACCGACCTCTCGAGCCTTCGCAGCGTGCAAGCAGGCGGCGCTCCAAGACCCCCCGAGCATCTCAATCTAATCACAAAGAAATTTCCTGAGAAAGCGATTCCGGGTCTAGGCTATGGCCTGACCGAGACTAACGCGATCGGCGCGATCATCTCAGGACCGTTTTATCTCGCTCGCCCGAACAGCACGGGTCGACCCACTCCGCCGGTTACAAGCGTGCGCATAATTGACGAAGCTGGAAACGAACTCCCCCCAGGCGGTATCGGCGAGGTCTGCATCAAGGGGCCTACCGTGATGCATGGCTACTGGAATCAACCCGAGGCAACTGCTGAGGTAATTAAGGACGGCTGGTTCCACACTGGCGATATTGGGATGCTCGATGAACTCGGATTCCTAATCCTTCTAGACAGGGCTAAGGACATCGTGATTCGAGGCGGTGAGAATATCGGTTGCGCAGAAGTTGAGTACGCGATTGCCGAGCACCCAAAGGTGAGCGAAGTCTCTGTTTACGGCATCCCTGACACGCGACTCGGCGAAGTGCCCTGCGCCACGGTGATGCTAAAGAAAAACGAAGTGCTAGAGGAAACAGAGATTCGCGCATTCTTACGCGATCGCCTCGCCGCATTTAAAGTGCCCGCTCGCTTCTACTTTCAGCATGAACAACTGCCGCGTATCGCGACAGGAAAAATCGCCAAAAAAGAGCTACGTGCGCAAACTATCGCGCTGCTGGAGTCAGCATAATCGACTCTAAAATCGACGCAAAATAATACTCGACTGGCACTCAAACCTTGATTAGAATCCGCCGAAAATGGTATGCCACTTTGATCCCAAGGACTTCAGAGAAGCGTATACCAGGACGATAGGAATAGTAGTAGTGAAGCGTTCACTTTAAGTCAAACTTTTGATTGTGAGGGTGCCATGAAAGAAGAAGATTGGGACAGCGAGGCCGAGGACGAAGTTGAGTCTTTTGACTCTACCGATGAAAGCGCCGAATTAGAGGTCGATGAGGATTCTGACGCAACGCTTTCGGCTAAAAAACTTAAGCCCGGGGTGACTGATCTCAGGCGCAAGATAGAGGACCGACTCGAAAGCAAGCGCCTGCGTGAGGCATTTGGTTTTGACGATGACTTCGACTTCGACGATGATTTTGACGAGCCATTAGGCCGTTTAGGCTAGCCCATCAGAGGCCAAGCCAGTAGCAACATAGGTATAGCTGCCGCGACGATTACCACTTCAAGTGGTAATCCGACGCGCCAATAGTCACCAAATTCATATCCGCCAGGTCCCATAATTAACGCATTGTTCTGATGCCCGATGGGCGTCAAGAATGCACAAGACGCACCTACCGCAACAGCCATCAAAAATGTGTCGGGATTGAGGCCCAGTGTAGTTGCAATATTGTAGGCAATCGGCGCCATTAAAATCGCGGTCGCTGCGTTATTAAGGACATCTGACACCGTCATTGTGACAACGAGTATGAGCGTCAGCAGTATGATCGGCGAATACCCCCCTGCCACTCCTAAAATTCCGCCGACTAAGACCTGAGTCGCACCCGTAGTTTCGAGCTCGAGCTGAATCGACATAAGGCCCGCTGCGGTCGCGGCGATCGCCGTGACGAAGATAATTAATGCTGGCAAGGAGCTCTCACCGCGTTTGAGATCTGGCGAGCGCGTTGCAAGCGGATAGCATGCGAGCTTCACGATAGCGGCATGAGCACACTCGCTGCTGACCGCCCGGCCTTATTGGTCGATTGAATAGCGATAGGCATTAGCAGCGCGACTGCACCGACGTTGTTCATGAACATAGAGAGAAACGCGGCAGTAAAAAGCGCACCGAGAGCGACCACATCATAGCGCCCCCATACCAGAATTATAAGTAATCCGAACAACACGAACATGAGTTGTAATTGATCGAGCGTTGCGGCTTCGAGCATGCGATCTCCGCGGTTAGATTATTTCAAAATCAAGTATACTCAGTCCGCTAATTTCCGCACACAGCTTATCGCCTTTGACCACCGCCGCAACACCGGCCGGCGTGCCAGTATAGATTATGTCGCCGGCCTTTAGCTCAAACAGCATCGACAGCTGCTGGATTATCTCAGCAACATGCCAAATCATTTGCCCAAGCGTTGCCGATTGCCGCACCTCACCGTTTACGGAAAGACTGATGACGGTATCAGTCGACGGCGCGAAATCCGTCCTAGGCGTGAGCGCCGAAAGAGGCGCTGACTGATCAAAGCCTTTCGCCGTGTCCCATGGACGGCCGTGCTTTTTAGCAATTGCTTGTAAATCTCGCCGAGTAAAGTCGATACCAACTCCATAGCCAAAGATACAGGCGGCAGCCTCTGCCATCGACAAGTCACGCCCACCGTCTGCAAGTGCTACGACTAACTCGACCTCATGATGCAGGTCGGTTGTGGCCTGCGGATACCGCACCGGATCACCGTCTGTCACGAGTGCCGACGCGGGCTTAGAGAAAAAGACAGGAGGCTCTGACTTAGGGTCACCACCCATTTCGGCAACGTGATCGGCATAGTTGCGGCCTACGCAATAAACGCGGTGTACGGGAAAACGTGCAGCTAAGCCCACAACGGGAATAGAGACTTGAGGTGGAGGCGAAAAGATATATTCCATTAATTTATTCCACACAGCCGAGCGCGAGGCCCGGTGCTACTTGTTGATTCTTAAACAGAGTAAGCTGCGCGCGACTTTCGATCTCCGCGAGCGATGTGAGCGACGCGCAAAAGTGTCTATGACTTTGCGTTGATGATGGGAAGGCGAAGGCCGCGTAGCGTCCGTCTAGAACAGCAATTTTGAAAAATCCTTCCTCTTCAGACTCCGTCGCGGGCAGCGGTCCGGACACCACAAAAACCGCCGCGCTGCGTCCATCTGAACTGACTAACTGCCGCGCTGCAAGTTCGTTTAGTGTCTGATCTAACAGAGACCACGGCCCCTGTCTTAAATCGCTAGGCAACCGAGCCCTGTTCGACAGAAGGTTTAACTCGTCCCAAAACGGCGTTGCGGAAAAACTCGTCATCGGCGCGAGCCTTCCTTGTTCGGCTGCAAGCAGCGTGACCTCGGTGAGGCGGTAGTCGCGATCTTGAGAATCAGTTAGATCCGGCTGCTGCAGCCTCATCTGCGCATTGGCGGCGAGTTGCTGTTCACTCGAACCCGCCAGCAACGATTCGGCCACCACTCGCGAGGAGAAGAGACGCGACTCCTATGCCCTCGCCTAAAACGCGGTAGGCGACCCAGCGTGGCAGCTGCCCGTCGCCCATAGAGTCAACCTGAGACGCGAAAAGCTGGCGTACGACAATCTCATCTTCAGCGTCATCGCCATGCCAAACGGGACACGAGCCATCCAGGCAATGGACGATTATCGGCTCTATATCTGCGGCAACAACGCTGCTGCTTAGAAAAAACAAGAGAAGCGCGAGCTGTCTCACTGAACGTCACCCCATCGGATAAGGAATAAGTTTGTGCACTTCATCGCACTGTTTCATCACTTCGTCCGATAATGTCACGTCGAGCGCCGCGAGAGACTCCTCGAGTTGCGCAGCCGTGCGTGCACCGATAATCGTCGAGGCGACAAAATCGAAATTCATGCTCCAAGCTGTTGCAAGCGTGACTGGTGACATGCCTGCCTCTTTCGCTATCTCGAGATATTTGGCTGTAGCCGCCAGCGTACCCTCATTGACGAACCTGTCCGCCATCGCACGCTGACGGGGATTGTCGTGATAATGATAATCACCGAAGCGACAGCCTTTTGGCACCTCAGGCACATTATATTTACCACTGAGCACCCCGCCGCCGATCGGCGAATAGGGCAACAACGAGACGTTTTCTTTACGACACGCGTCGGCTAATTCATCCAAGAAACGTCGGTGCAGCAATGAGAAATTATTCTGTATCGATTGGAATTTGGCATATCCCTCATAAGACGCAATTGTGTTCGCCTTTGTGAGTCCATAGGTAGTCTCGTTCGAAGTGCCGAGATACCGAACCTTCCCCGCCTGCACAAGGCGATCAAGCGCGTCCATCGACTCTTCGATTGGCACGATCGGATCTGGCCAATGCACTTGATAAAGATCGATATAATCGGTGCCGAGTCGACGCAAACTGCCTTCGATTGCCGTCTCGATATGAAACCGATCGATGGCGGTCATGCCATGTCGAACCGGCGGCACAAACCATCCTGCTGCCGCACCGGCAACCTTGGTCGCAACAATCAGCGAGTCGCGCGGTTTAGTTTGGATCCATTCCCCAAAAATCTTCTCAGTAACACCGACGGTTTCCGCATTCGGCGGCACGGGGTAGACCTCGGCGGTGTCGAAGAAATTGATACCGCGATCGAAGGCTGTGTCGAGAATTTTAAATGACTCTTTCTTGTCGCTCCAACTGCCAAAGCTCATTGTCCCCATGCAGATAGGTGTGACGCGAAGGCCACTCTTGCCGATGTAACGGTATTCCATAGTGTCGTCCTTATTCTCTTCTATAAATTTAGTCGCGAAGCCGAGGCATTAGTCGCATTGATCACCGAGATAGCCACCGCCTCCACAATAGCCGGCATCTTGTATCTGAATGGCAAGACCATCGGGATCGCTGAAATAGACTTCCGGCGTCCCACCCTCTGCGCCTCCCCTGTTAGGCAGTCGAAGGCTCACCCAATGAGTTAGGGGACGCGGTGGCCGCTGTCCTTCAACCGGCGTCAGGCCGTAGTCCGTGAATCGAGCTCGCATAGCTTCGACATCGAATGCAGCCACGCTGAGACTAACATGATCGGTGCGGCCCACTGCAGTAGGGGCAGCGCTATCAGTGCCGCCAACATACATCAGAAACTGCAGCCCATCGCCAAGACTCACAGTCGGCGAACTTGGTCCTTGATAAGCGAGTATACCGAGCCCGAACCCGTCAAAAAATAAGCGATTTGCCCGCTCGTAATTAGCGACAAAATTGGTGAAATGATTTATGCCCAGAGCCGTAAACAATCCCTCAGAGGCAACTTTAGAAGGACAAGTACCGCAATCCTCTATCGACATCACGCGGAACACGATACCCTCAGCATCGGCGAAGAAAAGTGCGTCTTGTCCCCAGCTTTCGTCGATCCAGAATCGCATGGCGCGGTCCAAAGGCGCTTGTTTAGGTCCCGCGGTGCGTGTAAAACCAAGCTGCGTTAACACATCGCCGACAGCGTCTTTATCATAATCGCGAATTCCAAGACCAATCCAAGCAAACCCTAGCGGCTCACCTTCTTCAGCTTCAAAGAGGACGAAATGCCTGTTGCCCTGACCGACTGGATAGGTAGCCCGCTTGGCATCAAGTACGGGCGCCGTGCCAAAGACATCACTGTAGAACCGGACGGATTGCTCGATGTCGCTCACTCGTAAAGCAAACGCTTGATAGCCTATGAGCGCGAGTGCTGGGAAATTTTTGTGCGACTGGGCATGAGCTGTATTCATAACGAACACAACAAGACCCAGCAGGCAGAGTAGGCGCGGTGGCAACAAAACTCGTCTTAACAGATTTCGCATCGGCTTTGCTCACTCTTCGTTGTTGCGCAATTCACCGTTGCGCGATCAATGAGGCACCTGCTCGATCGCCCCACCCTCGTTTTTCCAAGCCTCCATGCCGCCCTGCATATGCACGACACCTTCGGCACCCATTTTTTTTAGTGTTTGCGCGGCAAGCGCAGAACGCCAGCCTTTGTTACAGTAAAGTATTAACCTGTCGACCTCTTCGAACTCGCGTCGATAGTAAGGGCTCTCGGGGTCAATCCAAAATTCGAGCATGCCTCGAGGCACGTGTAAAGAACCGGCAATGCGCCCCTCTCTTTTTACCTCCCGTATGTCTCGCAGGTCGACGAGTAGTAAGTCGCCAGTGGCCGAGTCGAGCGCTGATCGAACCTGCCCAGGACTCAAGACTTCGATCTCTTTCTCAGCCTCTGCAACAAGGTCTCGAAAGCCTCTCGTCAGTTTATTCATAACATAGCTATCCTTTGATTCTCACAAGCGTTCGATGCTCAACGAAACAAGCTCTTACTAAGCCTGTGTATTGAACGTTACAGAATTTATTTTCCTTAGACCAAGTCCTAGAGCCAGAGCCCCCCCTGATATCGCTAGGTGAGTAAGCTGGCTGGTCCCAAACAACCTGCCGGCGGGGAGCGCTAAAGTGATACCCGCGGGACGCCGATAAAACCCCGCACCAATAAACTTAACGCGCCGCGGCCCAAATCACCCAGACCGATTAAATAGCCCTGCAATGCAGCAGAGACTAAGGCTACACCCACCAGCGCAGTCGACAGTGCCTGAATATTTTCTAGCCACGACCCCTGTAATAATAACGCTGGGTTAAACACAAAGAAGAATGGAACAAAATAAATAATTGCGCCGAGTCGCATGGCTTCGAATCCTGCACGCATAGGCGACACTTGTGCGACAGAGGCCGCAGCAAAGGCTGCCAGCGCAACGGGTGGCGTAATGAAACTTAGCATACCCCAGTACATAACAAACATATGGCTTGCGAGAGGATCAAGTCCCGAGTTTGTTAATGCCGGAACTAACACGATGGCTAGGAAGATATAAGCAGCGGTCACCGTCATGCCGATACCTAAAATAAAACTCGTCAGTGCTCCCATCAGGAGAAGAATAAGCACATTATCGCCGGCCAAATAGACAAGGTCGTTCGCAATCGTGCCGGCAATACCCGTTACTGCTAAACCGCCAATGATGAGGCCAATGGCGGCGAGAATACCCGCGAGCTCGGCCAACAGTTTTCCCATCGTCGCGACTAACTCGAGTAGCTTATTAACATCGAGTCTATGCTTGGTGAACTGGTTGATCACGAGCAGCAGCGCAGTTGCATAAAACGGAGCAACAGCTTCTCGTTGCATGAAAACAAGCATCCAAATCAGTGCGGCAAACACAGCGATAAAATACCAGCCGTCACGGAATACAGCGCCTATCTTCGGCAGCTCCTCTTTCGGCAAGCCTTGCAGGTTATCGCGGGCCGCGTGGGCATCGATTTGCATGAAGAGTCCAAAAAAATACAAGAGCGAAGGAACGATCGCAGCGATCGCAACAGTGACGTAACTTATGTTTAGAAAGCTCGCCATGACAAACGCCGTAGCACCCATAATCGGCGGCATCAAAACGCCGCCTGTCGAGGCGCACGCCTCCACGCCAGCGGCATATTCGCGCGTGAAGCCGATGCGCTGCATCGCCGGTATCGATAGCGGACCGGTGGTGAGCACGTTACTTATTGGCCCGCCGCTCATTGACCCCATTAGGCCGCTGGAAAAAATGGATACTTTTGCGGGGCCTCCGCGCTTGTGCCCAAGTAGCGCGAAAGCGAGATTAATGAAAAAGGGCCCGCCTCCGGTGTATTGCAGCGAAACTCCAAACACCAGAAAGCCAAAGACAAGCTGAGCAAATACCTGCATCGGAATGCCGAACAGGCTTTCTTCGCCCATCACATGAAACATCGCAACGTCTTGCACGGGAATGCTTAGCGCGGCCATCACATCGGGCAGTGAGTCGGCGAATGTCGGGTAGAGCGAGAAAATAGCGACGATCACAAATACAGGCCAGCCACCGGCGCGCCTACCTGCTTCCATAACAATGACCCATGTTACTAGAGCCAGCCAAACACCAATCGGCGGCGCCGCATATTCCCACGCCTCGAGCACGATACGCTCTGCATAAAAGGCAAAATATGAAAACACGCCGGCAATCACGAGCATGATAACTATGTCATACCAGGGCACATGTGTCGGGCTGTGTTTGGTCGCTGGAAATGTGACAAAAACCATACTCAACATGACGCCCGTGATCAGATACATGTACCGGCTGTCGAGCAGCACATAACCAACGAAAAAGCCCAAATTGAATACCTGGTTAATCGCGAGCAAAATCGATGCGCCGGTAAGTATCGCCATCACTGTACGCCACCGAACAGAGAGCGCCCGATAGCGAATGCTCGGTGCAGGCGCATCCCCTTTTAAGGCAATGGCGCTGCCTAGTTCTGAGGAATCGCCCTGTCGAGGTGTTTGTTTCAAATCGCTCATATTTTTTCGTTCACTCTAAACTCCTAACTTCTAACTCCTAACCCTTAAACCCAAACTCTTCACTGTTAACCCTTGATCCGAAACTGAAAGCTATCAGTTGCAAAACTCAACGCTGAATAGAATGAATGTCCGCTAGAGACTGTCGGCAAGCGTCACAAGCCCCTCTGCCTCGAGCGCTTCCAAGCGAGCGGCGAGCCACGCCTTTTCGAAGTCATCATAGTCGTCTGGCGCAGTGGGTAAAAATGCATCCCAGGCCCGTTTTAGCACAGCCTGTCGATAGAGATTCTTGTCGTTCTGAGCAGCGGCTTCGGGAGTCCATTCTCCGCTTTCCTTAAAGTAACGAATCGCGCCTTCGTGGAATGGCAAAAACGCTTGTTCCAACTTCTGCCGCGCGAATGTCCACCCCATCGCGCCAGGCGCACTGTCTCTATATTCTTCATAGTGACGATGCATGATCTTGACGGTGCTATACACCATCGCCTCCTCTGATGTATCCAGACCAACGAGAAGCGGATAGGCTGAGGTGAATACCTCGAGCCCCTCAGCAGGCAGAGTCGGCCCTTCGTAGGCAACGTGTGGCACATACCAAGGAAGGCGCTGGCGAACCCGTGCGATCGCTTCGGCATCGTTATGAGGTAGAGCGGGGAATCTTAATCCACGCGGCGACGCTTCGACGCGCAAAAAAGGTGGTGAGTTGCAGGCGCCGCCGGCGGCGTCCGCACGATTATTCAGAATCGCATCGATCGACGCATTGTAGCCCCCAACCTCGACCCGAATCACGTCATCCCATGTCAAGTTTGCGTAGGAGAGTAAAGCAGCCGTCGCGTTATTGAGTGAAGGCGCGCCTTGCACGAATGTCACTCGCTTGCCTTTAAGATCAGCGACACCGTAGATGTTGGCATCCGCGGCAGTAGCGAAAGTGAAAGAGCAGCTATCGGAAAAGTTTGAGAGTAGCGCGCGCACTGGCTGTGGTCCCCAAATTTTTGAGGCAAAGTTAAGAATCCCCTCTTGCGCATAGACCGCCTCAGAGCCGCCGGCAGAGAAATGCACGCGACCCGCTCGCAGAGTTGCGAGTCGGGACACATCATTGCGACCAGGAATCACTCGCAGGTTAACGCCATAAGTCCTTTGTAAAATATTTCCAAGCGCTACTGCCTGACTGTATCCGCCAGTGCCAGTCGGATAGGCAGACCATGCCATCGTGCGAGGTAATTCGATACCAGCTTGCGCAGGCACAGAGCCTACGCTCGCGGCGAAGGCGCTGCCGATCGAGAATAGTGAGGCGATTGCAAATCGGAAAAAGAAAGGACAGTTGGAGAGCAAGGAAAAAATGCGAGCGGTCATTGGGCGACTCGTCTCCTTTAAAGAAAGATCGATAATAGAGATACATCTAAACTGAGGGCCTGAAAACCCTGAGAAAGTGCCAAAAGCAGGCGCATCAAACTCTCTCGAGCATAACCTAGCACCTGCGACATTGCTACATACTCCTAATTAAGAAAGAAGTCTTAAGCCATCATTGCTCCCTCGTCGGAATGAACTAGAAATGACGTCGCGCAGGCGATCCTGAGCCTCAAGAATTTCTCCCTATCGCGCGTTGCGAACTGTCTACTAATCCTTCTATACTGCTGCAAACAGGTTAAAAAACGAAATCCTAGCATTTGGATCAAACTCAGAATTGCTTTCTGCTCAGAGTGCGATACAAACAAAGGGATACCGGAATAACGCTTCAGTAGGGGTCACTGCAATGCCAAGTCGCAATTCACTTCGCTCAACAATTCGCCACATCACCATAGGCACCGCGTCCGCGCTGATAGTGGCAAGCTGCGCTCCCGACCAACCCGCCCTGCCGGAACTCAGCTTCGAAGAAGCGCTGCAAGAAAAGCTCATCATGGCGCAACCGGGCGATGTCATCGAAATTCCCGCGGGCGTTCATGAAATGACTCGCAGCCTGTCGCTTAATGCGCCGGGCGTTACCATTCGCGGAGAGGGCATGGATGTCTCTATTCTTTCCTTCAAGAATCAGGCACAGGGAGCCGAAGGATTACTAGTCAATGCGAATGATTTCGTGCTCGAGGATCTCGCATTAGAAGACACTGTTGGGGACGCACTCAAGATCAATCAGAGCGAGAACGTCGTTATTCGCAACGTCCGTACTGAATGGACTGGCGGTCCGCTTACAACAAACGGTGCCTACGGCATTTATCCAGTGCAGTCTAAAAATATTCTTATCGAGGGCGCCGTAGCCATCGGCGCCTCCGATGCCGGCATTTACGTCGGGCAGTCTAGTCAAATCATCGTGCGCAACTCTCGTGCCGAATATAATGTAGCTGGCATCGAGATTGAAAACTCTACCTATGCCGATGTATATGACAACGTGGCGACTAATAACACCGGCGGTATCTTAGTCTTCGACCTGCCGAACCTCCCTGTTCAAGGCGGCCGCAACACTCGCGTGTTTAACAACGACATCGTCAATAATAACGTCGACAATTTCGCGCCAGAGGGCAATATCGTTGGCACAGTTCCTGCGGGTACAGGATTGATGGTCCTCGCGAACGACAGTATCGAAATATTTGGCAATCGTTTTGTCGACAATCAAACGACCAACGTCATGATCGTAAGCTACCTGATCAACGGATTGCCAATAGATGATCCAAATTATGATCCTTTCCCCGAGGCAATTTATATCCATGACAATAGCTTCGAGGGCGGCGGCGATAGTCCCGACTCTGAACCCTTAGTTGCCCTTCAGGCCGCAACGGGACAGCCCATTCCAGATGTAGTTTGGGGCGGCGCTATTTTGCCGGATGCTAACGGTGAGCCCAGCAAGACCCCAGCGGAAATTCTATGCCTCGGCGAGGGCGGAATGAGCTTCGTAAACTTGGATGCAATGAACGGTTTTGCCGCGCCTTCTTTCGACTCTGCGCCGCATTTGTGCGAACAGCCACGCTTGAGCAAAATCGTCTTGCCCGGAGATGTGGGTAGCGCCGAGTAATCGCATTAAAGACTCGAGATGCAGGCAGTAGGACGGGTTAGTAAGAAGCCGAAAGAGAATACAGCAAGACTAGTACAAAGAGGAAAGATGACGTGGCTCACCCAGCAGTTAACGCCCGTTTAGCACTGATAATTGTCGCAGCGCTGTCGCTTTCAGGATGCGGTGAGGATCAGCCGAATTTTGCCGCGAATGCCCGACCACAAAGGCTTTCGGAATGGAATCTGTTTGACTTAAGTGCCTCTCGATTGCGCCCGCTGCCGGCGGTAGAGGTCGTGCGGCCCGCTAATCCGCTTTTCACAGATTACGCACATAAGCTGCG
>JAGYKB010000049.1 GCA_018401885.1 Gammaproteobacteria bacterium | reverse complement strand
GCGCGGCGTCTTCTGTTGTTCGGCGTTTAACATGTTGTGTCTAACTGGAAAATTGATGAGCTGCAGCTGAGTGCGGCCAAGGATCGATCGATTGTAGCAGAAGGCGTCAGCGCAAGCGCAGCCTTGAATCTGGGAATTTAGCGCGCATGTTAAGGTCTAATAAGTCGTGTTGGGTTAACGTTGGGGTTAAATAACCTGAATCCGAAAATCGCCCAGCACTCGTTGAAGAGTGAGCTTAAGAGGTATTTTATGATTCTCCACACAATGTCTTCCCAGCGCCTGGTGATTGGCCGCATCGCACCGATTATTATGCTGATGGCCTCTTCGCTGTCGGCGGCGGTAGCATGGGGAAGCGATGCACCTAGTTTTGCGGAAGCGACGTCGCAGAGCTATGCCGAATTCCACACCGACGACGAAACCAACAATATCGAAATTTTTAAGCGCGCGAGTGCCTCGGTCGTTAATATTACCAATTCGAGGCTAGTCCGCTCTCCCTATTCTCTTAACCCGCAATCAGTCCCGCAGGGCAGCGGCACGGGGTTTGTGTGGGGCGAAGAGGGCTATATTGTCACTAACTTTCACGTTGTGCAGCAGGCCAACCGCGTCACGGTTACGCTCCAAGATGGCTCTACCTTTGATGCACGGGCCGTCGGGCTTGATCCGGATAAAGACCTTGCAGTGCTCAAGATCGAGGCCGATGACGTCGAACTTGTGCCGGTCGAGCTTGGCGACTCTGGCCTGCTCGAGGTTGGCCGCAAGGTGATTGCCATTGGCAACCCCTTCGGTCTCGACACGACGATGACGGTCGGGATTGTGAGCGCCTTGGGGCGCGAAATCGATTCTGTCTCGCGACGCAAAATCCGTGACGTAATTCAAACAGACGCCGCGATAAATCCTGGTAATTCTGGAGGCCCGCTGCTTAATTCCCTAGGACAGCTCGTCGGTGTAAACACCGCGATTTATAGCCCCAGCGGCGCAAGTTCGGGGATCGGCTTCGCTATTCCGGTGAATACCGTGAAGCGCGTTGTGCCGGAGCTCATCGCCTATGGCCGCGTACAGACACCTATTTTAGGTATCACGCCGGTGCCGCAGCCTGACTATTACCGCAGACTTTGGGGTATTCAGGGCGTCATTGTTATGGGCACGGTCCCCAATACGGAGCCTGCGCTCAAAGGCATGCGTGGTCTGTCGCGAAGCCAGCGAGGACGTATCCAGCTTGGCGATGTAATCATTGAAATCGACGGCCGGGAGATTGCCAATGAGAGCGATTACGCCGATGTGATGGAGGAGCACCGACCCGGAGATATCGTTGAGGTGATTACACTGCGCGATAATCAGCGCCTGCGCTACGAAATCGAATTGCAGGCGCCACAGAACAATTAGGCTAACGCGTTGGGCGTGCCTCGACGAGGCTGCGCGCTGCGTCTGCGGCGAGCAACACCTGACGCGGCGCTGTCCCACCCATGTGGTCGCGTGCGTTCAGCGAGCCTTCGAGAGTCAGCACTTCGAAAACATCCTGCTCAATTAGGTCAGAGAAACTCTGCAACTGCTCGAGTGTGAGCTCAGACAAGTCTTTGTTTTGCGCGATGCCGAAAGCGACCGACTTACCAACGACTTCGTGCGCGTCGCGAAAGGGAAGTCCGCGTTTAACCAGATAGTCTGCAAGATCAGTGGCGGTTGCGTATCCCCGAAGCGCAGCCGCGCGCATGCTGTCTTTTTTACACGTTACAGCGGGCATCATCTCGGAATACGCAAATAGACAGTCTTTAACCGTGTCGAGGAGGTCGAACAGAGGCTCTTTGTCCTCTTGGTTATCTTTATTGTATGCCAGTGGTTGCGACTTCATCAGAGTCAGAAGTGACATCAGATGACCAAATACGCGACCGGTTTTGCCGCGCACAAGTTCGGGGACGTCGGGGTTTTTCTTTTGCGGCATAATCGACGAACCCGTGCAGAATCGATCTGGCAGATCAATAAAGTCGAACTGAGCGGAAGTCCAGAGAACCAGCTCTTCAGAGAAACGCGAAAGATGCATCATAATCGTGCTGCAGCAGCTTGCGACTTCAATCGCAAAGTCGCGGTCGCTGACCGAGTCGAGCGAATTGCGTGTAGGGCCGTCGAATCCGAGAAGCGAGGCGCTGTAATCGCGGTCGATTGGGAACGTGGTGCCAGCGAGGGCCGCGGCACCCAGTGGTGAAACGTTTAGCCTCTTGCGCGCGTCGATCAGACGGCTGTAGTCACGTTCAAGCATCTCATTCCATGCGAGCATATGATGGCCGAAGCTAATCGGCTGCGCTGTCTGCAGATGCGTGAAGCCGGGCATTATTGTGTCGGCATCCCGTTCTGCGAGGTTAATCAATGCTAACTGCACTTTACCAACAAGTTCGGCGATAATGTCGACCTGATTGCGCACGTAAAGGCGAATATCGGTAGCTACCTGATCGTTGCGCGATCGTCCGGTGTGTAATTTTTTGCCCACACTGCCGATGCGCGCTGTCAGCGCCGATTCGATATTCATGTGTACGTCTTCGAGTTCGACAGACCAAATGAAGTCCCCAGCCTCGATCTCGTGCCTTATCGCCTCAAGCCCCTCGAGAATCAGGTTTTTTTCGTCGAGCGTTAATACGCCGACTTGTTGCAGCATCGTTGCATGCGCGACAGAACCGTCGATATCCTGTTGATAGAGCCTGCGATCGAACTGCACCGACGCGGTGAACCGCTGCACAAACGCATCGGTGGCTTCGCTGAAGCGGCCGCCCCATAGTTTGCTGGTGTCTTCTGTTTTCGAGCCGCTGGGCTTGTCGCTCATGAGAGATTTCCGCTTATCAGTGTGTTCGGCGGGGGGTAATCCTGCCGCAGTTAGAGAGCGCGAGTATATCAGCATCACGGCCTCGCTTGAAAATATGCTACCTACTCGGACATAGCCGCCAAATTGCCGTAAAATGGCGTCATGTTTAACAGCTAAAAAGGTCTGCCCTTGTCCTCTGACACTATTACCTCGGCGTCGAGCAACGATCCAAACCGCACAACGCTTATACGCATCGCCACGCGCAAGAGTCCGCTGGCGTTATGGCAGGCTTATTTTGTCCGCGATGCGCTCGAAAGTGCGCATCCAGATTTACGCGTTGAGTTGCTCGCGATGAGCACTCGAGGCGACAAAATTCTCGATACACCTCTGGCAAAAATAGGCGGCAAAGGCCTGTTTGTGAAGGAGCTTGAACGCGCGCTGCTCGACGGTGACGCTGACATTGCCGTGCATTCTATGAAAGATGTGCCAATGGATTTTCCGGAGGGGCTTGGTCTTGCGGTGATTTGCGAGAGAGAAGATCCCACAGACGCGTTTGTATCCAATCGTTTTTCTGCACTGGCACAGCTGCCACAGGGAGCGAGGGTTGGAACATCGAGCTTACGTCGCCAGTGTCAGCTGCGCGCATTGAGGCCAGACCTAGAAATTCTCGACTTGCGCGGCAACGTCGGTACCCGACTCGGCAAGCTCGACGCCGACGAATATGACGCAATCATACTCGCGAGCGCGGGCCTTATCCGTCTCGAGCTCGAAGAGCGCATTGCCGAAAGGCTCAGCACTCAGATTTCACTGCCCGCCGGCGGGCAGGGCGCTGTTGGCATTGAATGCCGCTTAAACGATGACGATACATTAGCGCGGCTGAGCTGCCTTCACCACGCTGACACGGCGGCTCGCGTGGTCGCGGAGCGTGCAATGAATGCCAGACTCAATGGCGGCTGTCAGGTGCCGATCGCTTGCTTTGCCGAACTCAGTACAAACGAGGCTGCCGCAGGCGAATTAAGCCTGCGCGGCTTGGTTGGAAGCGCCGACGGGAAACGTATGCTGCGAGCTGAAGCGAGCGGAAACAGTCAGGACGCCGAAGGATTGGGCGTTGCCGTTGCGGAAGCT
>JAGYKB010000048.1 GCA_018401885.1 Gammaproteobacteria bacterium | reverse complement strand
TTGGCGTCTTTCCTTGGTCCTTGCTTAGCCATCGCATCTACAATGCCAGCGGCAATCCAGTCGCCGCCGAGTTCTTTGCCGATGGTCCAAGCGCCTGGGCGGGAGAACTCAGCGTTGAAACTGTCGATATCCTCTTGGTGCTTACGCTGACGCTCAAGAAGCTTGTCCAATTCTTCGGGTGAGCGTTGCGGCGTCTGCTCGATCTTTTGGACTTTGGCCATGGCGGTATTTCATGCTGGGACGTGGTGCGGGGCAATGGCTTTGAGAGTCATAGTCACTAGCGCCCGCCACCCAGTGTGTTCTGCCGACATGTCAGCCTTCTCCGGGGCCGCCGCACCAGCGAGCAGAACACCGGAAAAACATAACACCCGCTGGGACTTGGACTAGCGGGGGCCTTTGCTTGTTTAGTGAGCGACAAATGTTGTGTTGCCTTTCGTTTCAGTGAAGTTTAGCTAGCTACATATGGATCTTAGCACTCGCTTACGCGTTCTTGCTTTAGCATGCGTATGTTTGGCTGCCGCGCTGAGCACAGCGACCGCGTCAACTTTATCGGCCTATCGAATAATTGAGGCGGCAAAAGGCAAAAAGCAGGAACCCTACGAGTTCATGAAGGAGGCGAGGGCCAACAAATCTGCAGAGGAGCAGCTTCACAAAATAAGCCCTGAAAACAAAAGCGAGAATACAGCTGATGCACCAAAACTTATTTATTTGGTCAGTCACCATGACAGAGTGCCACAAGGTTTGAGTGGTCTTGTGGGCTACTTCTTGTCGAAAGACTTTAATGCGGTCTATCAATTCACTTTAGACGTGCGTACCAACGACTTAGAAGACCCATTTTTGTGTATTTATAATGTCAATTGTGACGAATTTAGCAACTTGGCAGCTCCCGGAGCCAACCAGTGGTCTTCTGAGCAAGGATTACTACACTCAATAGAGGCGAGCAGCTTTGGCTCCTCTCTTGAATCTCTGAATTTTGTTGGAAATGCGAACGCTTTAGCCCAGTTTAATATTGTTTTTCCTAAATTTGCAGAGTGGAAGGAGAAAGCTGAAGAGCTGAAATTAGAGCCATTCCGTAGACTCATCCCTAAAAGCGAAACCAATATTGGCTCTTGCTCTACCGCCGTGAACTTTCTTTGGGCTCCAGCCAGAGACCATTCTGGCGGCCCCCCGCAAGCGCAGCTTGAATTCACAGAAACGAAGGGTGGTCGTACTTCTACTACCTTAACCATGGACATGCGTCAAATTGCTGCTGTCAAAGGGGCTTTTGTTGTTCGTTCGTCGGCGAAGAGGCAACTGCAAAATATCCATCAGGAACTTAAAGAATCGGCCACGCGTAGCAAAGACATGATCAAGCATCATTTCGATTAACTCTGCATGCACTCTCTGATTTATGATACCTCAGGGTCACTGCTGATTAGCGTTACTGAAAGCCACAAACGCCAGCCTTTCAAAACGCACAGTCTGCAGTCCAACAAAAGAAGTCAGAATAAAGCGCGCACTGTCCGCCTATACCTGATTGTTGCATTCGTATTCCTCCTCTTAAGTTCTCGCGCGTCAGCGCAGGGTACTGCAAGCATAGGTGTTGAGCTTGGCGAGTCTATTGGCCCGGGCAACAGCTGGGCCCAGATTGGTTCCGCGGCTGCACGCGCAACCAATTTGCCAAAAAATTTCACTACAGTTACGCAGCTCTTGCATGCTGGGCCTGCTGAAAGGGCAGGGGTGAAAACCAACGACTTGATTCTTTTTATCGCGGAGGGAAATGACGAATCTGAGCGAGTCTTCGTTAAAGACCTGAATTGGGTAGCGGGAAAATTACGCGGAGAGAAGGGGTCAACTGTGCGCATCTGCGTGGCAAGAGATGCGCCCTTCTACCGCGATCGGAAATGGATTACAATAGTTAGAGACGACATTCCCGAGCTCATCGAAGAAGTTGAAAAGCGGAAAGCTGAAGGCCTCAAGCTCGAACACGTTGTAAATCAAGCCGGGAAAATTGTGGGTTATTTTAGCGAGAACAATGCTTTATATGTGCTTGCCGTCGACGCAAAAACCGGCATTGTTGATCAACGCGTCCACGCAGCCGATAATGTTATTTTTACATTTGAGCCAGGTGAAATTAATGAGTGGCAACTGCATCAGGCCTTGGAAGATTCTGAAGGAGTGCAGCTGCTGTGCGACGATCTTTTTATGCGTCAATTTTTGTCTATAATACCCAAATATCACGAATGGGCAAATAAGGCGACAAAACTAAAGCCACCGTCGTTTAAAAAGCTTTTGCCAAACAGCGAGATCAGCACCGAGCAGAAGTCTTACTCTGTGTATTTCGTATGGGCCCCGGAATCCGACAACAGCGCGCCGACTTCGCAACTAATTTTCTACGAAACAATGTTTGGTAACTCCTCGCAATTGCTGGCCCTTAAAGAGAGCGAGGTGAAGCTCTCGGAGGCCGTTATTCGTGCCTACCCGCAGGCTGAGCAAATGCTCCGCAAAGTTTTTGAGCAGTCTCGGAGCAAGGGGCAAAACCAACGAAAAAAAGTAGAAGACAACTTCAACTAGTTCTTCTGCTCTAGCACCGTGCGCGCTCATTTCGACTTGTTATCGTTATTTATAGCGAGATTATCTCAAATCAATGAGCGCCGTCCCCCAGCAAAATGTTCAGATCCGGCGCAATGGTAGCCCCATAGGCAACTTCCCGCTGCAGTCAATGCGCTCCCTTGTTTCGTCTGGGATGATCTTGCCGACAGACCACTACCTGTACGAGGGCATGAATGATTGGCAGGCCGTGGGCGAGACGTGGGCAGAGAGACCCCAGCTACCGGCTACAGAGCCAGCTGCCGCAGTAGCAGATTCATCAGCACTCAAGGAGTATATTGTTTGGTACGAGGATAGGCCCACGGGACCTCGCAAGATTGCGTCTCAATCGCCGTTGAATGCGGCCAAGGACTTCGCCCTGCAGTCTGCACACGGAGCTCAAGAGTTTGTCGTCTGTGTGCGCATTGACCAGGCCAAGGACGTGCACAAGTTCAAGCGCAGTGCAGGGGTGTGGAGCAATATGGACTCTCTTATAGTGTCGCCTCTATCGCCCAATTCTCCCCGGGAAAATCAGAGTGTAAGCAGCTTTAGGGCGAATACCAGCGTAGGGGCTTTGCTAGAGAATCCGCCTCGCAGTCTGACCAAAGCCCGAAGCTGGATTTTGGTGCCGACGTATATCGGCGTTGTGGGCGGAATAGTACTGATCACTCTACTGGGAATCTGGAGTGGTACTATGGGAGTAGAACCGACCTTTGGGTTTTCAGTTGTCGTAGGTGCTATTTTTTTCGGCATTGTTTTACTCGGTCTTATCACATGGCTTGTCGACAAAATGATGACTGGCGCTAATTGGAGCCGCATTGTGTTTATCGTGGGCGATGCAATGACTCTTATAAATGTCGCTGGTCAATTTGTTTATGGTTTATTTTTAGTGGCAGTATTCGGCCCCATTATCCTAATCGGGTTTGCTCTTCTGGTTTTAGCGAGCATCGCCGCAATAGTTCGGCTTTGTTTGTTATGCCGTCGCGAAACTTCGGAATGGTTTCAAAGGGTTCGGTTGCTGCGAGATGAGCAGTTGCGGGCGGCTATCTGAAAATTAGGCTGCTGAACATGCTTCGCCGTCTCCAATCGCTCAGCCTTGACCACCGCCAGCCGCCCCAAACCCTACCTCAACCCCACCAAATCCTCATCCGTCTCCGCCAACTCCCGCAGGCTTTCATCCTTCTTGCAGGCCGACTCCAGCATATCTCTTGCCTCCTCGACGCGCCCCATGACGCACCAGTAGCAAGCAAGGTTGTAGCGCACCAAGGCGTCGTCGTAGTAGCGGCGTAGGGCCATCGAGAGGATCTCCGCGGCCTCGGCCTCGCTCTTAAAGCGTCTGGTGGCGTGCGCCTGATCTAGCGCGTGGCCAACCTCGTCCGGCTCAATCTTCCGCAGGTGGTTGCTGACCTCGGCCATCATCTCCCATTGCTT
>JAGYKB010000047.1 GCA_018401885.1 Gammaproteobacteria bacterium | reverse complement strand
GCCATGTATCGAAGCATTAACGAGCCTCGGATATCGGTCTTCTCGAGCAATGTCGTCGACTCATCGATATAGAACATGCGTGAGGTGATGCGCACCATTTCGTCATCCATTTCAGTAGCGCAAGGATGTAACGTAAGCGTTCTCGGTAAACGGCGGAGCGCTCCTGGTCGGAACATGAACGCCTGTTGGGAACCTTCGAAATAGACAAATTCGATAACTCCATCGCTATTAAGGTCAGTTACACACATCTCATAGATCATAAAATTATCGCAATAGAGGGAGTTTGTCGGTTTTTCCCCATTCGGATAGGTTCTACATGAGACCAACACGAGGCCAAAGGCTAATAATATGACTCTATGCAGCATTATGCTTTCACTTTTTCAATTGACTGCTAGCGAAAAGATCACGCTCGAACTGCTTGGCGTTAGCGGGCTCAGGAGAGATTATCGACACCACGTAGCCAACAATCAAGGCTGCGAGGAAAGACGGAGGCATAGTCTCTAAGGCGACAAAAACGGGACCAACACTCGGTAATTCTTGCAAAAAAAACTTGCTAATCATTGTCATTGAGAATCCAGCAGCCATTGAAGCGATTGCGGCCTTCTCTGTAAATCGGGGCCAGAACAGCGCGAGAATAACCATCGGGCAAAAGGTTGCAGCAATGCCAGACCAACCAAAGATTGCAAACCAAAATATTGTCCGTTCCGGAGCCACAAAAGAGACGACGGTAGCCAGAGCCATAGCACCAATAGCTATAGCCAATGTTGAATAGCGGCAAAGCTTCGCCGCGAGCGCGTCGCTCATCGAAGGGTTTACAAGCTTGGCGTAAAGGTCATGCGTCACGGCGCCGGCCGCCATAACCAAGAGTGACGACACGGTTGACATAATCGCTGACAGCACTGCTGCGACATAAAGTCCTACAATCCAAGGCGGGAAGCTCACATGGACAAGCTCTGACATGACGTTCTGCGCACCGTTGCCTAAGACTGTTTCTGGGTCAACGCCCTGTTCTGTAAACAGATAACGGCCTAGCACCCCAATACTGACTGCGGCGGCATCAACGAGAAATGTAAAAAGCAGTGCTACCCATTTACCTCTGTCTATTTCAGTCTCCGATCGCACCGCGAGCAAGCGTGCAAATACCTGGGGCGAACCGACAAACCCTAAGCCGATAAGCATCATGCCGAGCACCACCGAGACGTTGATCAAAGTGAACTCACCACCCCATACACTGACGAGTGCCGGATCGATAGCAGTAAGCCCCGCAACTATTTCGGCCGAATTACCGATTGCAAGCCACGCGACAATAGGCAGGACCACGAGGCAGCCCAGCATAACAACGCCTTGAAACATGTCAGTCCATGCTGCAGCGAGAAAACCTCCTGCGACGCAATACAGCACTACAATCCCAAAGCCCACAAGCGCACCTTGGTGATAATTCCAATCGAGGAACGCCTCAAAAGCAGAACCGGTGGCGTCAATCTGCGCCGAAATGTAGATCAGCACAAAGATGATGAGAGAAGTCGCAGAGAGCAGTCTCAGAATATTAGTTTTGCTTTGAAATCGACTAATTAAAAAGTCGGTCATGGTAATTGAAGAATAGAGGTCGGTGAGGCGCTTGTAGCGTTTTCCCATAACAAACCAAGCGAAGAATACGCCGACCACTTCGCCAACGACAATCCAATACGCGCTAAAGCCAAGCATAGCGCCCATGCCGGTGACGCCTAAGAGCAACCACGCCGATTCTCCTGTTGCCTGTGCGGAAAAAGCAGCGACCCAAAAGCTTAGGGATTTCCCGCCGATGACGAATCCTTTCATGCTGCGCGTACCGCGCGCGGCGAAGACGCCCAAAAAGACGAGCGCAGTAAAATAGAGAGCTATTAGGGCGTATTTTTCGATCATGATAGGGATAAACCAGATTACTCGCAGTCCCCACCAAAATTAGACGGCAGCGATAGCTTGAATTTTCATTGCGGGCGGGATGTTACCTTCATTAGCAGCAAACTGCACATTCCGCAGTCGTATCTGCGTTTATTCTAGCGGGCGACCTCTTCGCGCCTTATACTCGCGTTTTTATTGTCGCGGCGATCGGGCTCATCGATTCGAACTACAGGACGTGAGCCGAGCTGCTGCCAATCTGCAAACCTAGCCAACAGTAATTATGGAATACGCCTCTCTCATTGCCTTCGCGGTTACAAGCTGCATTACACCCGGTCCCAATAATTCGATGCTCATGGCGTCAGGGCTTAACTATGGGACTAGGCGCAGTCTGCCGCATTACTTCGGCATCATTCTCGGCTTCCCTGCAATGATCCTGGCGGTAGGACTCGGCATCGCGCAAGTCTTCGATCTCTACCCCTCACTCCATACCGCACTGAAAATCGTTGGTGCCTGTTACCTCACGTATCTTGCCTATCGAATCGCTACAGCCCCAGTTAGCAGTGATGCGGTGAGCACGGGCAAGCCGTTCACCTTTCTCCAAGCGGCAGCATTCCAGTGGGTGAATCCCAAGGCATGGGTTATGGCGGTTGGCGCAATCGTGACCTACACCAGTGTCGGCAACGATTATCTTGGCGAGGTGATGGCGATTACAGCACTATTCTTCGTCATTGGCGCGCCATGTATCTGGCTCTGGCTCTGGCTCGGCGCGTCCCTGCAGCGCATCCTTCGCAGCCCGCGAGCGATTCGCGGCTTCAATTGGAGCATGGCAGCGCTACTTATCGCCTCTCTTTTCCCCGTGTTTGCCGAACTTCTAAGCACCTTACCTTAGAGATTGGGACCGTCGTCGACTTAGCACTCGAGCTACCCGCCGAACCCAACGTTCTCGCGATGCCCGTTTATAGCCTTTACGAAGACTCTACCGTTTATCGCGTTCACGAAGGGCGGCTCCAGGCTCTCCATTTCGAACGTGTCGGCGACCATCTCGACACTGACGGCAACTTTCTGGCTCTCGTGCGAATCGACGGTATAGCGCCCGGAGACAGCCTTTTGGGCTCACAACTAGCGCGTGCTATAACGGGCTTACTGGTGTCTCCTATTCCGGCAAAGCATGCCCAGCTATAACGTTACCCGCTAAGAGGCTAATCCCATGCAATTCATGATAGTCGCCTATGATGGAACCGACGAAGGCGCCCTAAACAGAAGGCTCGCCGTAAGGGACTCACACATCGCCGGTGCGATAGAGCTCAAGAACAAAGGCAATATGATCGCGGGGGGCGCAATCTTAGACGACACAGGTCGCATGATTGGGTCGACTACCTACGTCGAATTCGAATCCCGCGCCGAACTTGATGCTTGGCTCGAGCAAGACCCCTACGTGACCGGCGACGTTTGGCGCGATATTACGATCACCCCGATCCGCCTTGCAGTTTAGGGATTCGCTGCAGCGAGCCAACAACATTCGCGCCCACTTCCGACTTTCGTCGATTTGTTCGCACGCTACGAGGTCGGAATTTTGGACAGCAGCTCTAAAGTGAATCTCGACTACACGCTGAGTGATCACCTAAAGCTCAAGGCCGAATCCGGCACTCAGCAAAGCGTGGACCTGGTGTACTCAGTTGAAAAATAGCGGGGGCGCTATTCTTCCCGCGCAAGCTTTTCGAGCTTCAATCCGACAGCCGATCCTTCTTCGAATCCAGGCCAGTAAGTGTGAGATTCATCGGGCACGCCGTTTTTGACCGAATAGACTGCCGTGGCGCCATCAGGGTGGACATCGAGATAGTCCAACATCGATGCATCCCCTTTGAGGTGGTAGTTGAAATAGGCGGTCACGAAATGGTCCATGATGTTATTCATCCGAACACTATCCCACACAGGATCGGTATAGTGACTTGCGCCCTCGCCCGTCTCGCTATCTAAAATTTCTCGAGGAACAGGATAGGGAGCACCAGCATTGTGGCCTGCGTTCTTGTAAGTAAGCAGATAGCGATCGCTATTCACCGCAGCTTCATAGATTGCGCGGACGCCGTTTTCATAGCCCGCAACGGTATCGTTATCGCCGGCCAGATAAAATGTCGGGACTTGAATCCCAGCTAAATCTTCGTTGCGCCAGAATCCTCGCTCCATACCCCAC
>JAGYKB010000046.1 GCA_018401885.1 Gammaproteobacteria bacterium | reverse complement strand
CACAAGCACAATCGGCAACAACCGATACGTCGCGAGCAAAGGCGAGAATGCAGCAAACCCTAGTACGCGCAGGTCGACCACCAAAAGACCACCGATTAATAACGTCAATCCAAAAAAATGCGTCACTTCGAGTGTCGGCCACAGCCATGCCTGTGACACTACCCAACTGTGCAGACTAGTTTCGCTAAGCGATTGTGCAAACGTCATTAGCATGATGATTCTTCGTCACTACCCAAAGGCTATGTTTTCTCATTACCTTCGTTAACCTTAAAAAATGTACGCAATCAGGCGTCCGGCGACAATCGCTGACATCCACAAACACAGTGAAAGTCCTGCAAGCCACTTAAGACCGCGCGAATGTTGCCCGCCTGCCGCATTCAACCTTGAATTGAGGACAAATGCGACAGCGCTAGCCAGCGCAACGCAGACCATCTTAGTCACGAAGGGAATGCTCTCGATCAGCACCGTCGCCTGCGAAGAAAAAAGAAGAAGCCCTGAAATGGTATTCAACGCAAGACCAACTAGGGCGAGACGGTGGTAACGCAGGAAAAGGGATAGCGAGGGTTCACGAACAATCTCGAGACAACGCAGGTCACGCATCGAAAAGATTCCTGCGACCACGCTGAGGCCTACTATATGGACACTTAGAAGAAGGGGGTAGGCCCAATACGACAGGCTTACCCACAGCGCCATTGGCGTGTTTTCTAACCAAAGAAACATGGAACCTCGGTTAATCGAACTTTAGAAAAACTATCGCAACCATACCACCCAAGGCGAATCGACCAAAACTCATTTTTTTACTGCGCCGCAGCTTAGTCATCGCAACGTCTGTAAAATAACTAAATGTTCGACAAGACATATCTCAATCTGCCGACATAAAGTTGAGACGCTCAACCTGAATTGAATTTGGAGCACCAATGCTAGAAAAAACGGTTAAACGCATACTCAATGCCGACGTCTACGAGGCTGCGGTAGAGACGCCATTGGACACCGCGGCGCTCCTGAGTGCGCGCCTGGGCAATAAGGTATGGATCAAGCGCGAAGACCTGCAGGAAGTGTTTTCATTCAAGATTAGAGGGGCCTACAACAAGATGAGCAGCCTGAGCGAGACTCAGCGCAGCGAAGGCGTGATTTGCGCCTCGGCGGGCAATCATGCGCAGGGACTAGCACAAGCAGCCAGACTCATGGGAGTAAAGGCGACCATCGTCATGCCCGTCACGACACCTGAAATTAAAATCGCGAGCGTCCGCTCACGAGGAGCAAAAGTCGTGCTTTTCGGGGACACCTTCAACCAGGCATTGACACAGGCACTGGTGCTAGAAAAAGAGCGCGGTCTGCATTTTATTCACCCATTCGACGATCCAGAAATTATCGCCGGTCAGGGTACCGTTGCGATGGAAATCCTCCATCAGCACAGCGGCACTATCGATGCGATCTTCATTCCTGTCGGTGGCGGCGGACTCATTGCCGGTATCGCTGCTTACGTTAAGTATGTCCGTCCAGAGACTAAAATTATCGGCGTTGAGTACGAGGAAAGTGCATGTCTTGCCGCGGCGATGGCAGCAGGCCGCCGAGTCACGCTCAAGCAGGTAGGCATTTTTGCTGACGGCATTGCTGTTGCCCAAGTCGGTGAACATACCTGGCCAATTCTGAAAGAGACGGTGGACGAGGTTATCACGGTAAGCTCTGATGAAATTTGCGCGGCAGTGAAGGATATATTCGACGACACGCGCGTAATCGCTGAGCCCGCGGGCGCGGTTGGCATCGCTGGAATGAAAAAATATGTCGAACGAACGGGCTGCCGCAACAAAACACTCGTCACTATTTCGAGCGGGGCGAATTCAAATTTCGACCGTTTGCGCTATGTTACCGAACGCGCCGAGGTTGGAGAACAGCGCGAAGCGATTCTGTCGGTCACTATTCCTGAACGCAAAGGCGCATTCAAACGCTTCATTGGCGCGCTCGGAAAACGCGCGATTACCGAATTTAATTACCGTAGCAGCGACGCCGACGAGGCAAAAATTTTCCTCGGGCTAAAAATCAATGGCGCGCACGAACGAGTGGCCATCATCAAGCATTTGGAACAAACCGGCTATCGCGTGCTGGATCTTACAGACAATGAACTAGCAAAAACTCACGTGCGGCATATGGTCGGCGGCAAGGCGCAGTCAATCTTGAACGAGCGGCTCACACGATTTGAATTTCCGGAGCGGCCCGGTGCGCTTGCCGATTTTCTAACGCTATTAGGCGCACGCTGGAACATCACTCTTTTCCATTATCGCAACCATGGCGCGGCGTACGGTAGAGTGCTTGCGGGGATGCAGGTGCCAAAGAGCGACAGTAAAGAATTCCAAGAATCACTCACTCGGCTTAACTATCGCTATTGGGATGAAACGGACAACCCAGCTTACGGGGTATTCCTCGGTTAAATCCCTTAAAGCCTGGCGAAGCAATCCAACGCCAGATCACGGTTCACTAAGCCGCTGGGCTCAGTGTGCAAGCGGAAGCAAGTCAATACGGCGAAATTCGATAGGCGCTGTTTCTGCTTGCACAGCAATATGACCTGAAGAAAGTTCAATGGGCGCTCCGGCTGCAATAAGCGGTGCAGCCTCGATAGACTCGGGGTCTAGCTGAATCCCTCCGTAGACGAAAACCTCTTGGCCGTTCAAGAAATGTCTTACGCTCTCAGCACCTCTCACTTCGATTTCCATTGTCACCCACTGATCGCCATGAAATGTCGCCGAATCAGAATTGGTGCAATGGCGTTTGATCAGTTCGCCGGCGATCTCAATATGCGTGCCCGGCGTGCATACATTGCCGTTAGGACGCGCATCGGTGCCGTTGCCGCCTAGCATTTGAGCCTCTATCGAGGCAGGAAAATCTTGGTCCAACAACATGCTCTCGGCAGATTGACTGTGCAGCATCATGCCATTATTGCGATACGCCCAGGCGGGACCGTCGGTTACCTGATCGCCTACGAAGCGATATTCGAGACGTAGCTTATAGTGAGAATAGGAGTCTTTGGTAAACAGATGACCAAATTCACCTTCGAATGTCGGCCATTCGTCGTAGACAACTCGCAGGAGGCCGTCCTCGACTCTAAAAGTATTGCGGTAATTTTCACCCAACTCGAAGCCAGTAAACTTCATCGTCCAGTTAGACAGATCCTTGCCATTGAACAAGGGAATCCACTCTTGTGTTTCCTGCGCCTGAAGTGCTGCGGCACCGACGCTGAGAATCGATACTGCAAGAAATGTTTTTACCTGCTTTATTTTCATAATGATGCCCTTGCTGATTCGATTGAGTTTCCGCGTGAACCCTACAATTCTCTCACCCAAATATTTCGATAAGAGACGACCTGCCCATGGTCTTGCAACAAAAGGGGCATGGCACCGCTGCAGTCGATAGCCTCGGCGTGAGCATAAGGGGTGCAGGTGGCCTCGTAACTTGGCAGTGCTGTGTAAGTTGCACCAAAGATCTCACTGCGGTTTTGCACCAACACTCCATTGTGAAAAACCGTGATGAATGCAGGCATCTCCAATTCTCCTAGGGCATTGAACCGCGGAGCCTCGAAGGTAATATCGTAACTTTGCCATTCGCCCGGCGGCCGAGAGGCATTAACCAGCGGTGGGTACTGCAGATATATCGACCCTGCTTGACCGTTGACGTAAGTCGGATTCTGCCAGCTGTCTAGCACTTGTAATTCGAATTGGGAATGCAGGAAAATCCCACTGTTGCCCCGCAGCTGCTGCTCGCCTTCGATAACAGGATTCGTGCTCCACTCGATGTGCAACTGAATATCACGAAAGGCGCGCTTGGTCGCGATACTGCCAGCGGCACCCAGGGCGCGATTCACTGTCATGGAATCATTGAACAGAAGCCACGTTGCCTGTTCCTGAGAGCCAACCGCCTGCCACTGACTTAGATCATTTTGGCCACTGCCAAACAACACTATCGCGTCGCTTGGTGCTGGGGTAAGCACAGCCTCTGATTGCACCAACCGAGGGACAGGTTCGACTATCTGTTCGTTGTTCCGAGTCTGTGCCAAGACTGCAGAGCTTAAGGTTGCAGCTAACAAAGCGCTAACGGCGAATAATTGTTTGGGGTAGGCACGGGAAGCTCTTTTCATAGATCGGCTCT
>JAGYKB010000045.1 GCA_018401885.1 Gammaproteobacteria bacterium | reverse complement strand
CCGATCCCAAAATTAAATTGTGACAAAGCAGTAGGCTTCATGCAATACGTCGCGCGAGTTAATCGATAACTCACGCAGTTCCTGGGCAATCTTCTGCTCGACTTGGTTCACAGCCGCTGTAACTTTGGCCCGGTCATCATTGGATAGCCGACGCTTATCCTTGGCCCAGCGTAAACCAGAGGTAGTAATCTCCTCGCCACCGGTAAGACATTGAAACTCCAATTGCCTCACACGTTTTAGCTCCGTAGGCGACAAAACTAGCAATCGCAATTCGCAACAAGGATGGTACCTACTTCGCGACGCAGCGGCGGCAGTATGGCACAAAAGTCTGGGGCCTAATAGCACAACCCTGGCTTACTACTTTTCCGGTTGAAAATGGGGAGACCCAAACAAGGTCTCCGGGGGGATTCGGATCCGTCCCAATAGCTTGCAAAAATGGTGGATCCGATGTGTCGCCAGTCGGTGTCCCCCAGTCCGTTTCCACTTCAATCTCCTGACAAATGTGCCAATCCTTGCGTCGCTTCGCGACTTTTCAGCCCGAGCATGTCTGGCTGTGTCGATTTTTGGGCAACCGACACAACTTGAACGGCGTCGCGGCCAACGTTGACTCCGGAAGAGGAGCAAGAGGTTAAGGTTGGCGTGATTTTTGCGGCATTCTTGACATTAGGTAGTTCGCGGAGGAGGATGGGACTGCCCACGGAGCTGCGCTGGGCAGATTCTCCTCCGCTGTGTTGCATTGATTGTGGGGGAGTCGACCGCCCCAACACCGCCCGACATTTCCCACGAGTCCCCCACGAGTCCCCCACGAGTCCCCCACGAGTCCCCCACGATGCGACACTCGGCCAGATCTTTTGCGATGGGCTTCTGCGAAAAACTTGTTCCAGCGAAACGTTTTAGCGCCCTCCTACCGATAATTCTTAGTTGGTGGTTAATGGCCGTGCCCGGCCCTGTTTTCGCTGTATGTGGTTTGGATGCGGCGCTTCGCGAATTGATTCGCAGCGTTGATCAACTCGAGTCCAAGCGAGCTCTCTCGAACCGTATTCAAAGGTCTGGAATCTGTTCGGCGTGTCATCTCGCCGGGTTTGGTGGACCTCGCAATGAGTTCGGGAGTGCCATCAATACGCTCTTGACAACCAACGACCGCGAGGCCTTGGTGCGCCAACGTGAAGTTGGGCGGCGGATGAAAGATATTTTGGCGGACCCGTCGCTCCCCAATTCTCCTACCTTTGGCGAACTACTTCAGTTGGGACGATTCCCGGCAAATTCTCTCTTAAACCAGGAACCCCCTTTGCCGGAGATCGTTGGCAGGAACTCGCAAGCGGTTACCGTGGCCCAAGTCCGCGAATTGGTCCGGGCAACGGAAGCCGAGTCCCGTTTTGGCATTTTGCAACTGAGCACCACTTTCGCGATCACGCCCGAGGTCGCCGAGGCACTTGCCGAGTTTCGCGGCGACACGTTGATCTTGGGGATCAAGCAGTTGTCGCCTGCGGTGGCCACAGCGCTTGCGAAAAGTCAGGCGGCGAACGTCTGGCTGCACTCGGTGACTGCCGTATCAAACGAGGTGGCCGATACCATCACGAGGCTGCGCGGGCATCTGATCCTGACCAGCCTGACAGAACTTGATTCGGTACCGTTGGCAGCAAAACTGGCGTCGCGTCCGGGCGCGTTGTCGTTTCCCGCTCTGAAGTTCATTTCGCCGGAAGTTGCCGAGGCCTTAGCCAAAAACGAACGCAGCCTGACGCTTGCTGGATTGACGGAAGTCTCCGGAGAAGTTCAGGCGAAATTGGCGAGCACTGCGGGTGCGCTGTCGCTTCCCAACCTAAAATCCCTGAACTCTCTGCCACTGGCCGAGAAAATCGCCACCGCGGTTGTCCTACTGCCGCAACTGGAAGAATTGTCGGCCCAGCATTTGGAACAACTCATCGGAGTTAAAGGTCAAGATAGTTTCTGGGGCGGTGTTTACTTGCCGATTGCGGTGTTGACGCCGGCAACAGCCACGCAACTGGTGACGATCCCCAAACGCATCAGCCTGACACTGGTTGGAAGTGAACCTCCGTCGGACGAAATTCTGCAGACGCTGCTCCGCTCGCGAGTGAGTATCACGTTCCGGGACCTGAAAGCGTTAAGTCCAGAACAAGTCCGTCTGGTCAGTGAAGCCCTGACGAACACGACGAACCGCCCGGGAGTTTTGGAACGCCCCAGTCTGAGTTTTCCCCAGTTGGAAAAGCTAGACTCGGCGCTCCTGGTGGAGGCGTTGGCCAATTGCAACGGCTTCAACTTCCCGGGCGTCACCTCGATTTCCCGTGAGGCGGCCGCGGCCCTGGGTAATTTTCCGGATCAAGAGATTCGGCGAGCGGACGGTACCGTGGAATTCCTTCCCAGTGGTGACTTGAACTTCCCCCGCGTCGAGGAGCTATCGCCCGAGACCGCGCAACTTTTGTTCAAGAAGCGATGGTTGTCCATTTCGTTCCCATCGCTTCAGCAGGTCTCGCTGGAAACCGTTCGGCTCATGGGCCGACAAACGTTTCGCTTGAACATTGGCCTCACCACATTGCCTCCTGAATTCGCAGGAGCCTTTGCGGAGACCCCGACCGATACGAATCTGGGCGGGGGCTTCTTGTTGTTTCCAAACCTAAATCATCTTTCCCCAGAAGCGGCGCGAATTTTGGTCACTTCGCTCAACCGAGGCGTCCAAGATTTGGGCCATACTCGGCTGAGCAATTCACCCAAGTTGTGCCTCGGTGGCGACTTGGGATTCCCCCGCAGCGGGTTCCCGACGCTTGCCCCTGAGGTCGCGGTGGAACTGGCCAAGTACGAAGGAAGCCTTGCCATTCAAGGACTCGGTGAATTGCCCGATGAATCTGCCGCAGCTTTGTCGTCTTTCTTGGGACCCTTTCTGATCCTCTCGGGTCCGGCCGCCGAAAAACTCTCGGCCAACACGGCCGAGTCCCTCGGGAAAATCCCTGGCGTTTTACTGCTCGATTTGCGGGAACTCGATTCCGAACCACTCGCCCAACGATTCGCGCGACAAATCAATTGGACCCTGTCGAAGCTGGAGAACCTTTCGTCGGACGCCGCACCGGCGTTGTGTCAGTATCGGCAATTCTTCGAGGTTAGGGCTTTGACAACGCTCGACTTGCCGGTCGTGGCCCGACGACTTGCGGAAGGCGTGACCGGCGGAAACAGCATTGTACTTCCGAACCTCACCAGACTTTCCTTGGAGTCCGCCGAGATCCTCGGCTCCAGCCCCAAGCGGCTGCACCTTGGTTTGACGGTGCTCGATTCGCCGGAGGTGGCCCGCGCCTTGGCTCGTTCCACCGAAGGAGTGAATCTGCCACGGCTGCGCGCCGCCACCGCCGAGGTCATCACGATCCTCAGCGAATCCAAGTCAGTGACATCGCCTTCCGTCGATAGTATTTATGTGTTGTCACCGGCCACAGTTCCCTCCGAGTGATTTCCGTAACTGACGGGGAAAGCCTGCGAGGAATTTCAGAACACAAACAACATGCATTTTCGCCGACATCGTCTGTCATTGCCTGGTGACCTTTGCGGTAGAGGACGATCCCAGCAAAGTGTCAACAGAGCCGGTTGACCATTGGTTTCAACAATTGGGGGATAGGTCTTTCAAGGCGGGAGGGCCGGCCACAAGCCAGCTGCCGACGCTGTTTTTTTCCGCCAAGTCCAAGCTCTTCGCGGGAATGCGAACAGCCGATCCCGAAATTCGTTGGCGTTGTGCCAAGCTCTGGACTGACGCTGCAGAAGCAAAGCCCCCCGCTGATTATGGCTTCCAATTTGCGAGACTTGACGAACGCGGGCTTTTTTTACCATCCACTCTAGGATTCAAAGATGACGACGCACGCAGGATAGCCTTTACAAAATGGCAGTCAACGATGACGGTCCGAGACGCAGCGATCGATCATTCCGCCCAGTGATTTGGATGGATAACATGAACACTGGCAGGCGAGTTTGATGCCGGCCTTCATGTTCCAATTTCGATGTTCGACAGAACCGTTGGCAATCAACGTAGTGATGATGTCCAGCGAATCTGTTCGCCGACCAGGAACGATAATGTTGAACCGAAATTCGCAATAGTAACGATCCATGACTGCCAGGTTGTTAGAATTAAAAGTTGAGAGCATCGCGCATAACAGCGCAGTTTCGCCCGTCTCTTTTCCCGCATAGGGCCCGATTGCGACATTCATCACCGCAGCCGTGGCCAGCGAAACAATGGC
>JAGYKB010000044.1 GCA_018401885.1 Gammaproteobacteria bacterium | reverse complement strand
TTGTGGTTCGATGCCGTTATGGTAAAAAAATCGGCGCTGAAACCGCCGTTCTATACCTTGGTGGTTTTGACTACTGGAGCCGTTTGATCCACCCAGTAATGAGGACAGCAAGAACCAGAGCAGTCCTATCGGAATGAGTACGGGGGAGAATATGATCGCCAGAATGCAGCCTAAGTCGGAGAAGACATATTCTCCGTCAACTTCGCGTCGGTAATACAAGCCCTTCATAGTCACGTTCCACTAAAAAAGGGGGTCGAAACCCCCTGTGCTGTGCTTTCAATGGTGCTATGCGTTAATCAGAGCGGCGTGACCAAGCGAGCGCGGTCCGGCCGAAATGATTAACCTATAGCCCATCACATAGGCGTTGCTAAAAGATCCGAACGGCGAAACACCGTTCTGCACCGAAGTGCCGCCACAGCAATATAACCCTATCACATACTCGCGCTATGTGAATCCCAAAACACGACCAACGCCGCAAAACCCGCTACCCAAGCCCGAAGAAAAGTAGAGATAAAAATCCCCATATAGTCGCTCGGGTCGAGCCATGAGAGTGACGCACGTGCTTTACTCATCCAACCTACGTACATCCTGTGGCACATTAAACTGCCATAGAGCGCCAATCCGCCAAAAGCTGCGAACCCAGGCTCTCCCCGCGCCGCGAGTATACTCAGAGCGATGAAAGCGACGAACCCGATGATGCTACTTTCGAGGTAGCGAATGGCTTTAATCGCGGTGTCATAATCCAAATCACTCTCTGGAGTAAGGTTTAGTATCTTTTCTAACATAAAGCCTCCTAGGCGAGCAGCGCACCGATAAACCAAAGCAGGGCTATACCACCGAAGAACACTACCGCTATGGCAAGGCCGATCATATCGGTATGCTCAGGGTAGGGGTAGCCACTCTTCGCCTTGTTAAGAATGAAGCCTCGTCCCACCTCACACATGGTGATAATAAAGGCGAGCCAGGGTAATGCCCACCACAACCCGGTGAACACACACGCCAACAGGAGCAGGGTGCAGTAGACCTCGAGGCGCACGCTAAATTGGATAACACTTATCAACTCTTTGCCTTGTTTTGAGGTCGTATCGAACAAGAGACCGCCTTGTTCTAGGTTATCTGAGATAACAAAGTCATAAATCCAAGCCCACAGTGATTTCATAAAGCACTCCTCGTCCTTTTATATGTTGGGTAAAGTCCGTGCTTGGCGAGCCGCTTCCGTACTTTAGGAAAGAGCTTTATTTGCTCGAGTTCGAGAGATCGAAGGATACCTGGGTGAATTGCCGCCAGCCTAGATTGTATTGATTGGATAGTTAATTCTGTTGAGAACGATACGGAAACACAGGCGTTGCAGCTGATACCTGCGTCGATTAGCTGCTTTAGGGCTTTGAAGGGCAGGTCGTAGGCGCTGGGTCTGGCTCCGGTGAGCGTATGGAACTCAGTCTCATTACAGCCTTTGATCGACACGCGAACATGCAGGCGTTTGTATTTGGCAAGCTGCGACGCGAATTCAGGATCGGCCCCCAGCGTCATACCGTTGGTCTCGAGTATGTAGACTAATTCGGACTGCTCTACTAAATCGAGAAGATCAAAAAGATGCTGTCGGCCTAGCGTGCCTTCGGATGCAGAGGCCGAGATAGTAGGGTGCCCGTGCTTTCTGGCGTTCTTAGCCAAGCCGTCAAAGACCTCTTGAGGCGTGTAAAAATTACCCGTCGACTTGGGTTTCCAAACGGGCTTATCACTAAAACAGAATTTGCAGCGCAAATTACAGCCGACCTCGGTCGCGCTTGTGGTGCCGCCATAAAAGCGCAGCGTGCGCCCTAGTTGCACGTATTTTCTCTTGTTTCCGTCGACCACCACCCGCTCCATTGATTCAGTCAGCGCCAGCGGGTCGTAACCCGTATCACTTGTGATTACTAAGCTCATGACTTTTTCTTTCCGTAGAGAAGGGGGTTTTGTAAATCCATGATGCCGCGTGTTAAACCCTTTACCACGGTTCCCATGAAGGTTACTCCACCCTCGCTCTCGGATCGCGCCCACTCGTGTTCGATCAGGTCGTTGATGAAGTCGATCGGCACACCCTTCGATTCGCCCTCGACAGCGGCTTTATGCAGTCGTTTAATCGCATCGTTTTTGTCACGCTCGCCCAGTTTTGAGCGGCTGACACTCTCTTTCAGCAAGCTCACAGTCTGTTCGAGAGACTCTGTGTCGATAGGATGGGGGCGGCCGTCCTTACCGCCTACGGCGAAGGCAAATCGAGCTGGATCTTCAAAACGAGTATTGTCACCGTGGATGAGCTCACTGGCCATAGCGAGAGCTTTCAGCGTTCTGGGGCCTACACCATGTAAATCCACGAGGTCTTCGAAAGACTCAATATCGCGGTTATAGGCCAGATCGAGTACGGAGGCCAAGCGTGCCGGGTTGATATCGTCTTTTCGCACGTCATGCCGATTGGGCATCTCACTGGCGTGAATCGCCTCTACCAGATCTTTCGGTCGTTCTTTCGTGAGCGCGACCATGTGTTGGCGAAGCGGCGCTGCATTTTCATCTACAAGATTCAGTACCTGCTGTTTTTCGAGTCCCGCAATGCCTGTGTGCGGAGCGTCGCCGAACGAACGTACCGTGGGGGAATGCCAGTGGTAACGGCGCGCTCTGCGTGTGCCGGTGTTCATACCTTGCGAAATTGCAGTCCATTCCCCTTGATTAGAGAGCAAAAAGTACTGCTGGTATAGGTTATAGCCGTCTTGAATGGCGTTGTTGTCAATTCGACTTGTCAGTCTTGCTGAGCGAACTAAAGCCTTGCCATCTAAGCTGTGGCGATCCGCGACACGCGTAATGTGATGCCCCGTACTTTGGATCGCTTTGCCTTTACCCCCCAAGATATAGAGACCTAAGTCTGGAGCCCGCTTGTTCAATCGACGTTTTAATGCACCGAGCACCACAGCCGTTATGCCGCTTGAGTTCCAGTGCATGCCCATGGTGGCGCCCAAGGCCTGAAACCATTGCGGATCTGACATTCGGGTGAGTACTTCGGAGGGGCCGTAGTTCTCCACGATCGATTCGATAATCGCTTCGCCCATGTCTCCCATGCGTTCGGTTAGAAAGCTAGGTACCTTGCCGAAATGCAATGGCATTCCGATTGATCCTGCTGAAATCATAATGATTCTCCTGTGTTTTTAATGTGGAGTGCGTCTGCACTCAGTTTGATTGACGTAGCGAGTACGTCGGTGCCTAGACGCGCTAGGCGATTGAGTAGGGGGATTCGGCTCATCGAACGCATGAGTTTGATGACGGCCGTCGCTGGGCGGTAAAGACGAATGAACGTCTCGCTGTCGCGCATTGCGGCGGCGGTTTTAAGTGCTAAGCCCGAGGCAGCAACGCCTGTTCCGAGCAGTATAGGACCTGAGTCAGGGGTCCACTTGTTAGGGCTTCCCGGCAGGTACTCTCGAAAGCCCCATATGCCAGCTCTGCGCTGGAACATGTGTTCCTTAAACTTACGCCACTGAATTTCGGCTTCTCGTGGCGCAAAATGACTTAGGTAATAGATCATGTAGGCGAGAGAGCATCCACGGGGTTGGTCTGAATAGGTTTTTACGCCCAGCACCTCCGTTTGAAATAAGCCCGTGGAGGCTTCCGTGCGATACGCGTGCATGTAATCTAGCCACGGCGTGATCAATTTAGCGGCGAGCTGGGTTCCGTTATTCTGGTCATAGAGCCAGATTGAGTAGATGATCGCCGCCTGATCAGCAGACCAGCGCATCCGCACATTTGGCAGCAGGGGTGCGTGCAGGTTTTGTTCATTCAAACTAAGTGCCAGCAAATGCTCGGTGATTCGCTGGTTCAATTCACGAAAGCGATCGCCAGCAATCGTTTGATAGCATCCCAAAATGATGTTCAGGTGTTCGAGATAATACCCGTAGCGCCCTAGGTCTCGTTGCTCGTCAAGTTCTCTTCTGTAGGGCCGGACGCTTTTGTGCAAAGCGCACTCCACTACACCCGTTATGTAGACAACACCGTCTATTTGGTTTAGTCCGCCGTAGCCAAAAATTGTCACTATCGCCTCCGCCATGTTAGACAGTGCAGCGATATCCTGGCCCCACGCTTTAGGTACAAACTGCATTATGAACAGATCTCTTTCGGAGAATCCGTCGAACTCTCGACCGAGGAATTCGGTGACCAGAGCGAACTCTCTTGGGGTCTTGGGAGATTGGTTTTCCATTAATGCACCGCCATGTGTAAATAAACTGTTTACGACTGTAAATAAGTTGTTGACGATTGTAAACAGTAAATTTACGATATGGTTGTCGAATTGATAAATTTAGGGAGAACGGAATGGGTGCTTTAGCTTTTGTTATGGGCGTATTGGTGTTGTTTGGTGCAGGCTTTGCCGT
>JAGYKB010000043.1 GCA_018401885.1 Gammaproteobacteria bacterium | reverse complement strand
TACTTATGAACAATCTACCGACACTCCGCGCGACGAGTCAGAGAGCGGCGCCGATATGGCTGTCAATGGCGTAAGCTTCGAAGTGGAGGCAGGACAGACAGTAGCGCTAGTTGGAAAATCAGGTAGTGGGAAAACGACGCTTGTTAGTCTTTTGCCGCGTTTTTACGATTGCACCGAAGGCGAGATTCGAATCAACGGCAACGTCTTAACTGATTATTCACTGCAAAGCCTTCGCCATCAAATCGCGGTGGTCAGTCAAAAAGTTGTCCTGTTTAGCGGCAGCATCCTCGACAACATCGCCTATGCCGCAGCAGATCCAATCGATCGCGACGCGGTAATGGAGGCAGCGCGTAACGCCCATGCACTCGAATTCATCGAGCAGTTACCTAATGGGATTGATACGCAAATCGGCGACGATGCGGGCATGTTATCGGGCGGGCAGAGGCAGCGAATCGCGATCGCACGCGCGTTGTTCGACGATGCGCCGATCTTGGTTCTAGATGAGGCAACGTCGGCACTTGACTCAGAATCTGAGCAGCATATACAAGAGGCGTTGAGTACGCTTATGCGCGGCCGCACTACGTTTGTCATCGCCCATCGACTCTCGACAGTCGAAAGCGCCGATAAAATATTGGTGATGCAGAACGGTAAAATTATTGAAGCGGGCACACATAAAGATTTGCTCGCGCAAGGCGGGCATTATGCCTATCTCTACAATATTCAGTTTGCTGAAACCTAGTTTATACTCGCCGCAAAATGGCTTCGCAAACGCCTCTGATCAACGCACCGGGTTGATAAAAAATTGATACGAGTGTCGTCAGGTAGAGTGATAGAGAAGATGAAAATTTATAGTCTGTCAACTTTCCTTTGATGCATTTCCCTCAGTTTCGCGTATTTCATATAAGTATAAAAGGCCGCATTCATACTGGTATTGAATCCCTCAAGGCCGTCTAGGAAATGCCCTTTGAACAGATAGACCTGCAAGAAAGTAATGGGGAACATAAGAACAATACTCGCGAGGGATGCATTCTGATTCTTTTCGAATTTATCTTCGGCTTTGAGTTCGCTGTAACGATTTGATTTTGTAAAGCGCTGACTAAGACTAAGGTTCTCTTTATGAAGAATTGTGGCCTGAGTTTTTTTGACCGAGCCAATTATTGAAATGCTTTCGTGTACGCGTCTTACCTCATAGTGTCCGCAAGACTTGCGGAAAAAACGTATGAGTCGATCATTCTTACTGAAATTTTTTGGCTGTTGTCCCCAGCGAATCAGTGTCCGATTAGATTCTAATGCGTCGTGCGAATCCTCTGAGATTAGCGCACGGACTTCCCCCAAAAATTCCTTAGTCGGCAATTCATCAGCATCTAAATTAAAAACCCAGGGATGGCTGCAGAGAGACATCGCATAGGCCTTCTGCTCACTAAAACCCGGCCAGTCATTGTGAAAGACGCGAACATTAGGAAACTTCTCAGCAATCTTCAATGTTTGATCACTACTCCCGCTATCTACGATAACTACCTCGGCGAAATCGGATACGCTTGCTAGCGATTCGGCAATGTTTTTCTCTTCATTTAGAGTAATCATGTACACACTCGCGGCGATTATTTGATTCATAGGTTAGTCTCTTTGATTTCATTCTCAAACGCCGGGTCGCGCATATCGATTGCCACTCTGGTGGCTGTTGCCGCGCCGAAGACAATTTCTGGTATCAGCGAGGTGAGGCAATGATAATTGAATTTGCATTGCCAAGCGTCGCAGTCTTTGCCACAGGCTTTGGTGCCGCGCAGCAGTCGACTATTCTTTCCAAGCGGAGCCCATATAGCTTCTTTACTTGGTCCAAAGAGGGCCACAAGATCCAAGCCAGTCGAAGCAGCAAGATGCATCGGCCCGCTGTCGCCTCCAACATAAAAATGCGCTCTTTTGAAAAGGGCGACGAGTTCGGGGTAACCGGTCAGGTCAAAATGGAAGAGATTAGAGTCGTCCAGCTGGTCGGCGATGGCATCTATCATTCGTTTATCGTCGCCTACGCCAATCATGACAATTTCAAGACCTTGACGTTTGAACATGGTAATTAAACTTACGAAGTACTCCACTGGCCACTTCTTATAATCAGCGCTAGCTCCGGGGTGGATCACGACGAAACGCGAGCTTATTGAACAGCGCTGTAAAAATTCATCTGTTGCGTGCTCAGCGTGAGGCGGAAGACAGTACGGCAGTATATTAGACGGAGCTTTGTCGGCAACAAGCACCTCGAGGATCTCACCAAATGCATTATAGCGATGCTTTTCGTAGTCGAGCGTACGCGGATTGTTGTAGAACCGATGAGCGTTTTTTCCGGTCGGTCCGTAGCGCTGTTTTGCGCCGCTGAGCCTACTTAGAACGCCGCTGAAGCGCTCTCCTTCCATGTCTATTAGGCAGTCGCTCGACGCGCTGCGTAGCTTTCTTAGAAAGCCGAGATAGAGCGAGAGTCGTGACCAAATTGAGCCCGGCTCTTTGAGACGCTGGCGCGGATATTCGATAATGTTCACGGATGACGGAATGACCGTATCGGTCAGCGTCCGAAAACGAGCGTCGATGACGAGAGTTAGCTCGGGATACTCTTTGGCGACGCGAAGCACCCACGGCAACCCTAAGATGAAGTTACCTAGGTAGTGCGTGGGAAACATGAGTACGGGGTTGCTGTGCATGTTTAAATTCTTTCTGTTGGGATTAGGCCGCCCCACGCCAGAGTTGAATGAAGAAGCCGTTGATCTCCTATATATCTGCCCACCAACAGTCAACGTGAGTGTCAATTTGCAGAATTTTTCTACATTCTGTAAATACCGCTTGTTATTCTGAGTGGCATAGAGAGGCTGCAGAGACGGAAAAGATGGAAGAAAAAATTAGTGAGGGAAAACTCATGTCTGCTAGATCAAATGGCGAAGACGCTCGCGTACCGAGTAAAAAGTCAGGGCTCGCACGTCTATTGGCGGCAACCAAATACAGCGCTGAGGGACTGAATGCTTGCTATCAAAGTGAAGAGGCATTTCGCATCGAAATTTTTCTTTCGATTTTCCTCGTGCCACTCGCGTTTTTTCTGGGAGAGACAGCTCTTGAGTCGGCGATACTTCTTCTATCCATCGCCTTGGTGCTTATCGTGGAATTGCTCAATAGCGCGGTGGAAGCGACGATCGACAGAGTGGGTCCGGGGTATCATGACCTCGCAAAGAAAGCGAAGGATATCGCATCGGGAGCCGTTTTCGTCAGTTTAATCACATTCCTGCTTGTCTGGACGGTTCTGCTTCTGGACTGATTTTCGGCGGCGAAAGATTGAGCACCGAAGCGAGGTGTAGCGTAGGAAGACGCGATTGAGGTTAGTTGTCGCCGTACAGATGGGCAGAGGGTTTGTCGCGCTGAGTTTTGAAACGACGGTGAAGCCATAGATACTGTTCAGGGTATTGGCGTATGCGGATTTCGAGTTCGTGATTTATTCGTCGTGCGTCCGCTTCGTCATCGCCGCTTGGAAAATCCTCTAGCACTGGCCCGATCGAGAGCGTGTAGCCAGAATTGTCGGGATTACGCGTATGGGAGAAAAGAAGAACCGGCGAATTGTTCATGCGTGCGAATCTGCTTGTTGCGGTAATCGTTGCTGCTTCGACGCCGAAAAAGGGCACAAAAACTGAGTGTCTCTCGCCATAGTCTTGGTCTGGTGCAAACCAGAGAGTGTCTCCGTCTTTGAGGCTTCGCATCGCTTGCCGTACATCCTCGCGTTCGATAACACGGGCGAAGTGCTTGCCGCGGGAGTTTGTCATCACTGCCTCGATAAGCGGGTTTTTGTGTGCGCGGTAAGTGACATTCATCGGGTGAAAGAGGCTTAATAATGTCCCCCCGAGCTCAAGAGTGGAATAGTGGCCGCCGATTAGTAACACGCCTCGGCCAAGTTTCATCGCTGCCTCAAGGTGTTCGCTGCCCTCGATACGCACTCGGCTTTTGAAGCTTTCGGGGCTTCTCGACCATGCAATGGCTGCTTCGATGACCCCTATACCATTTGCGCGAAAGGTCTTGCGAATAAGCTGCTCGCGCTGCTCGGGGCTTAGCTCGGGAAAACAGAGCGCAATATTCTCTTCGCAGATAGCGCGGCGACGCTTACCAAAACGGTATGCCAAGGCACCGATCCACGCGCCGAGGTGCAGCTGTAGGGAATACGGTAGATGGGCGATTAACCAGAGAATTCCAAGACCTAGCCATGTTGGCCAGTAGCGAGGCCCAGCAAATTGGCTGAGTGGCGTGCGCGGCGTCTTCTGTTGGTTGGCGTTTAACATGGTTTGTTTGATTAGAAAATTGGAAAGCTGCAGCTGATTGCATGTTAGGTGTGATCGATTGTAGCAGAAGGCATTGGCGCAAGCGCAGACTTGAATCTGGGAATTTAGCGGCCATGTTAAGGTCTAATCAGTT
>JAGYKB010000042.1 GCA_018401885.1 Gammaproteobacteria bacterium | reverse complement strand
TTAAAAAGTTAGTTGTAAACTTAGTTAAAAAGTTAGTTAGAAATCCCCGAAAGGCTCATCGAGCATACCATCATTGATGAGATATTCTCGACGCTGTAAATAAGCTTCTCGTATAAAGAGGTAGCGATTACCCGTGATCAACTCGTCGAGTGCTAAAACGTCAGATCGGGAATCGGTTTCGTCAAGTAAAAACAACCCGAGTCTTAGCGATCGATCCTCGATCAGTTGAAGCGGGTTAAAGACAGTGTCTATTACCAAGCCAAACGAGTCTCTGACTGTGCTTGCACCGAAAACGGGAAGCATGACATAGGGGCCGGAGCCCAACCCCCATGCCGCCAACGTTTGGCCAAAGTCCTCTTCATTTTTTCGCAGCCCAACGCTGCTCGCAACATCGAGAAAGCCTCCCACACCGACCGTACTGTTGACTAACAATCGACCGCTGTCTCCTGCTGCAGCTGCGAATTTTAACTGGAGAATATCGTTAGCAAGCACGTTGATATCATCAACGTTGCTAAAGAAATTACTGATGCCCTGCCTCATAAATCTCGGAAGAAACGTTGTATAGGCGAAGGCGGTAGGCTTTACAACAAGCTGGTCAAAGTAATCATTCCACTTGAACACTGTGGTATTCGCCTCTCGCCAAGGATCGCTTGCCTGACTCGCAGCAACAGACGAGCATGACAATAGTGCCGCTGTCGTACAGGCAACTAATGCTCTCCGAAAGGGGATAGACCAACGAAAACTCCCCCCTAGGCTGTAAAAAAAGTGTAGCAACATGCAATTCCCTTCACTTTGCTGCTGGATTGTCAGTGAATAATTCCCTTGGAGCCGCCCTTAATCGCCGAAAGCGCTTTCTCTATTCGTGTTGGCGAAACTGGGATCTTGGTTTTCAAGCTTTGAGCGAAGGCTGAGACTCGAAATTCCTCGAGCATCCACCTAATTTCCGCTAATCTAGGTGCAGAACTCATGGTAGGTCCTGCTGCCAACTCATTCTTAAGCTTCTCGAGCTGTACCGAATAGTTTGCCAAGAGCTCACTGTCACTCTTGTCCTTAGGGCCCATAAAGGGTGCTTTCGCCAGTCTCAACTCTATCGCACTTAGATAACGCGGGAATTCGCCAAGTCTTTCGATACCGGTCTCGACTATAAACCTAGGTGTGAACAGGCGATCTAGCTGACTGTTTACATCGCTTAGCAAATACTCAGGCGCTGAGGATAACGCCGAAAGTCGATTCTTGAGTGTGAGTCTAACCACGATTATACGCTCTAACAAAGAGATCAATCGATCACCAAGGCCGACTACCTGCGACTTGACCTCTGCAGCCGCTCTTTCAAAACTCTGCCTGTCTCTAATAGTGTGCGTGTTGGTTAAAACGTAGGCATAACACGCCTCAACGCATTGCTCGACAAGATCGCCAGTGTTCACAGGGAACTTGAGAGCATTTTGTCTTACAAATCGGTCGCAATGTTTACGCAGCATGTTGCGCTGCTGAACGCTGCTAAGCATAGCAAGCTTTAACACTCCTCCCGCGTGCACTTCGCGCGCTATCTCTTCATCCGCAAACAGTTTTACTGACACACTGGCTCCCGCATCAACCAAACTGGGATAGCGCAAAAGCTTAATATTACCCTCGCCAACTTCAATGCTCTGGGGCAACTCGGTCTCAGGCATTGTTACGAGTCCTGACACCTCAAGTGGATGACCAAGCGATTGTTGGGAATCGCTTGGTCTGGCATTAGCATCGCTGTCTTTGCAAAACGCCTGCTTAAGCACAGCTAACGAACTGTCGATTGCTAGCTGCTTTCCGGTGATATCAAGCACACGTACTTTAATCTTTAGGTGCGGCCGCAGCTCAATCGCTTCGAGCTGTTCGCGGTCGATCCTCAACCTCCTCAAATCGTAAATAGCAGCAATGAAAGAATCGAGAAAACCGATAGACCTCATGCTGAGATACGGTAATAGCTCATTTACGAATGCGTTAACGGGGATAAAATTTTTCCGCTGCGCTTTGGGAAGTCCTTTCAGTAAGGCGACGCATTTTTCGCGAATAATCCCAGGCACCGACCAGTCGATATCAGCCTGTGTTAATTGCGCTAACAGAGATACGGGAACATCAATAGTCGCGCCATCATGCTCCTTGCCGGGTTCGAATACATAGTCGATTTTCAGAGTGTTGCTCTGAATCGCCGCCGCGTCCGGAAAATTCGCAAAGCTAAAGTCATCACTCTGGTCAGCGAGAAGAACTTTCTCGCTGAGCTTCAAACAATCGCCTTTTCGGTCATTTATAGAGACAAGCCAGCTCTTTAACGTTTTGAGTGAGTTTACTTCCTCGGGGATTACCCGCTCAAAAAAGTCAATTTGCGAAGATTCGTTCGCGAGGATATTTGGCCGCCTCAGCTTGTCTTCAAGTTTCTCCAGACGCTCGAGTAAGCGCTGATTGTAGTTAACGAACTCAATCTCGCTCGACATCTGCTGACCGACGAGCCCATGCCTTATAAAGAGCGATCTTGCAGCCGCCGGGTCGATAGGCGCGAACCGCACCAAGGCCCGTTCGACGAGAGTGAGCCCAAACAAATGCACCTTCTCGTAGGCCATGATTTCCTGTCGCTTTCGAGTCCAATGAGGATCGAAGGACTCACGCTTAACTAGGTGCATGGCAACCTCTTCAACCCATTCGGGCTGAATTTTAGCCGCTTGTGTCGCGAAAACTTGTGATGTTTCTATTTGCTCACCTGTCATAATCCATTTTGTGTTCGTTCGAGCCAAAACGGAAGCGCCAAACAATGAGAATTTTTTGTTTCGCGTACCGACAAAACTGCGTTCATCTGTTTTTCTCGCTATTTGATTCAATGAACCTGCGATCAAGCTCTTATGAATACAGGCGTATTCTGCCTCCTCATCATTTACCCTAAACCCTAGGCCCTGACAGGCCAGCAATAGCTGTCGATGGACTTCCCTCCATTCCCGCATGCGCATAAAGGACAAGAATTGTTTTTTACAGTATTTTCGCAGCACAGCCTGCGTTGTTCCCTGCCTCACTGCTTCATAAGCATCCCAAAGCTTCACTAACGACAAGAAATCTGAATCTACATGTTTGTATTCAGCCTGCCTTTCAATTGCGACCTGCTTATTCTCGCTGTTGTTTTCGCGCGGGTCTTGAATACTGAGACCGCTTACTATGATCAAAACTTCCCGCAAACAATTGAGTTTTTGGGACTCAAGAAGCATCCTTGCGTAGCGCGGGTCTATTGGTAGTGCAGCCATCTGCTGGCCAATTGAGGTTAAAGTCTTGCCCGCAGTGATGGCGTTAAGCTCGATCAGAAGTTTATGCCCTTCATTAATAGCTTTGGTTTCGGGCATTTCAATAAATGGAAAGTTTTCAACATCGCCCAGCTTAAGTTGCAGCATTTTTAGAATTACCGCAGCAAGATTGGTGCGCTGTATTTCAGGATCGGTATACAGTGGGCGCGAGTCGAAATCTTGCTCTGAATATAAGCGTATACAGATCCCGTTCGCGATACGCCCACATCGACCTTTGCGTTGATTCGCACTTGCCTGTGAGATGGCTTCGACCGGCAACCGTTGTACTTTGCTCTGCAGGCTGTAGCGACTAATCCTAGCGGTGCCCGTGTCGACGACGTAGTTAATCCCTGGAACGGTAATTGATGTTTCTGCGACATTCGTAGCAAGCACCACGCGCCGGGTCTGATGCGCGGAAAATATTCTCGCTTGCTCGGCATGCTGCAATCTACCGTACAACGGTAGGATCTCGAGATCACCGAGTTTTGCCTTACGCAAACTAGTTGCAGTGTCACGGATCTCTCGTTCTGTAGGCAGAAAGACGAGGATATCACCGGTGTTTTTATTGTTAGTTCTATCGTGTTGTAGGATTTCTTTGATAGCCGAAATGATTGCTTCGGCTTGCGGTTCCTCGTTGCGCGAACCCTCTACCGGCTGCAGGACAGGCTTGTAGCGAACCTCTACTGGAAAGGTCCGGCCTTCGACCGACACAATTGGTGCGTCACCAAAATGCGCTGAAAATTTCTCTAGATCTATCGTCGCTGAGGTAATGATAACTTTCAGATCGCTTCTTTTCCGAATAAGATCTCGAAGAAACCCAAGCAAAAAGTCAATATTGAGTGAACGCTCGTGCGCCTCGTCAATTATAATTGCTTCATATTTACTTAGGTAGCGATCAGCCTGTATCTCGGCTAAAAGAATACCGTCGGTCATCAGCTTTAGGAATGTTTCGGGTCCACTTCGATCGTCAAAGCGGACTTGTGAGCCCACGCCGCGACCAGCGATGGGGCCCAATTCGTCCGCTATCCGCGTCGCAACGGACAGTGCTGCGAGCCGTCGAGGTTGCGTGTGCCCGATCATTCCGCGCCGACCTAAACCCGCCTCTAAGCAAATTTTTGGCAATTGGGTAGTCTTTCCTGAACCGGTGTCCCCTGCTACCACCACCACCTGGTGATTGCGTATAAGTTCAGCAATCTCACAAGCCTTAGCGCTGACCGGCAATTGCGCCGGATATGACTGGGTTTCTGGAATCAACTTAGCGCGAAGC
>JAGYKB010000041.1 GCA_018401885.1 Gammaproteobacteria bacterium | reverse complement strand
TGCTGGTCGACTTGATTCAATCGCCATAACCGAGGCAAAAATCAGAGCACTCACCAAGGCATCAGAGGTCGAAAGTCTTCTCCAGCCAGCTGTGTCTACACAGCTAGCGCCACTATTTTCATTGCAACAGCAGCTGCGATCACTTCCAATAAATTCACTCTCTATTAAATCAATGCTGCTAACTCTTGGAACCGACGACTCCCTCTCAACTCAAATAAGCACCGAGCTCAATGTACTCAATCTGCCTGACGCGAACCTAGAGATTCGTTTAGACGCCGAGATCGCTGACAATCTACTCAACTCGAAGGCCGGCCCACTTTCCTTGGCCGCGGTGCTAGTCTTACCCGAGAAAGATAGGACGACGCTTTCTGCCAGGTTTGTCCTTGGAATAGACGAGGCGATTATCAACGGATCGGCAGAGAAGGATGCTTTTTCGCTTAGTATTGAAGCAGAGCCCGGTTTCGCATCGCTTGTTGATTTATCCGCGCTAGCTCAGCGGATCGTTGGCACTGACACCGAACTTTCTGTTCGTGCCCCTGATGAGAAAATCTCCCTTGCAATCGAGGCTAAGGGCGACCAGCTGTCTGCAAGGATTACCCCGACAACGCTTGAGGTAAGCACAGCGCTTCTTCAGGATGCGGTAAGCAAAATCTCGGTGAGCAATACTTTCGTAACCTGTACAAGACTCGAACGCTGTACGGGTGAACTCACCTTCTCGATGGTTGCTGAATCAAGCGGAGACGCGTGGTTTAGCATACCGATCAGTTATGGGTCCGAGACTCTCGCCCCAGCTGCTGGTGATGTGGAACAGAGTCGTGAAAACCGCTTGCGACTAAAAACGCTTTCAGTTGAGCTGCCGCTGGGTTTTACCTTTCAAGCGGGCGAGAGCGACTTTTTCTCGCCACTGTCGCCACGCTCGCCCCTACCAACCCTTCGACTCGGCCCGTGGCAAACCGACAGTGCCTCGGGAGAATTCGAATTCGAGCTTCGTGATTTTAATGCTCACTTGGGCAGAGTCAGCTCCCTTCGCGGCGATATCGAAAGCACACGCGCCAGTATTAACCTAGCAGGTTTAGCGCTTGAAAATCTGCGGTTTACTGCCTCAATAGCCGCAGACTCACTCGATGCCAGCGTTGTTGCTGAACTCGAAATGGCTGGTGCACCCGTCGCCGGTGCCTCTATCGCGCATAGCTTCGCCCGTAATACTGGCAGTTTAGATTTACGCATTGAGCCTGCTGAGTTTTCACAGGAATCGCCCCTATCGTCTCGACTGGGTCTAGCTAACCTCGAAACATCCAGTGGGCCGATTGATATCCTAGCCGGTACGATTGAGATGCGTGCAGATCTCGGTTGGAGCCGCCAACAGAGTGGCGATTGGATGCTGGGAGGTCCCCTTGTGGCAAAAATTGATGCCTTAAGTGGTTTTGTTGCTGAGACGCTTTTTGTTGCGGCGAGCACCGAGGTTTTCTCCGAGGTGTCTTACTCACAAGAGCCTGTGTTGACACTATTCAATGCCCGCTCAGCACCGTTGTCGATTTCGCGTCTCGATGCTGGTTTAGTTCTCGAGAACATACTATTGGATTACCAGTTCGCTTTGACACCAAGCACCTATGAATTCACGGTAAGTGGTGCGCGCGCAGATTTTCTCGGTGGTGAAGTTGCTATTCCTACTCTCAAGTTGAGCGATTCATCGCAAAGTCTAGATCAAGAACAAGCGATAGATATTATCCTAACCGGTGTCGATCTCGCCTCCATTGTAAATTTGGCAGATTATCCACAGGTCATCGTAAAAGGTGCGGTAAGCGGTTATATACCCCTCAACTACACGCGAGGGGAGAAAAGTATGACTGTGACCGTTAGCGAGGGGTTAATTTCTGCATTAAAACCTGGTGGCAGCATTCGCTATACCCCAGTGGGAGGCATCACTAATAGTAATCAGAGTTTGCAGCTTGTGAACGAGGCGCTTGCGAATTATCAGTTTTCAACCTTGGACACAACGCTCGAACTGGATAAGGCGGGAGAGTTAAACCTTGGCGTTGTGCTTTCAGGTATCAATCCAGATATGAATGCAGGCCAAGCGATTAACCTGAATGTGAATATAAACGATAACCTACACACGCTACTCAAAAGCCTTCAAGCGAGTCGCACGCTCACTGACGAACTCGAGCGAAGACTCGAAAACTAATACCCATTAAGCTCGGGTTAAGAAGCTCAGACTATGCTTGACACTATAAAGGCTCGGAACTAATTTGCCAGCCTTAAAAGACAGGCCTATACCTGAATCTCAAAGGCATGGATCGATGAAATCGAGAGTCAGAAAATTTAGAAACTAATACCGAGAAACTAATACCGAGAGACTAATATCTAGGGACTAATACTTAGAGACCACTAGCAAAAAACCAAGAGAGTCTGACATGCGATACGCCTATACCAAGACACTAATTAGCTTATGCCTATTTTTTGCGAGCTGTACACCGACCGTTCAGGTCGCCGTCCCCAACGAGCCTATTACGATTAATCTTAATGTGCGTATAGAGCATGAAATCAGGGTTAAAGTTGAGCAAGAGCTCGACGGCATTTTCAGCGCCGACAGCGGCCTCTTCTAACTCGAACTTACTAGACAATTACCAAGGATTGCGACTCAGAGGAAAGAATACGAGATGAAAAAGTACCTAAGAAATACCACAAGAGCCTTCATGCGCAGAGCCTGTCTACTCCTATTACTGGCGCTTTCACCGATTGCGCTCGCCGACGCGTTGCAAGATGCGAAACAGGCGGGGATAGTGGGAGAGCAGCGAGACGGCTTCCTGGGCGCGGTTGCTGGCAATCCCAGCCAAGAGATTCAAGCATTGATCGAACGAGTCAATCAGGAGCGCAAGGCGCGTTACGAAGAGATTGCGAAGAAGAACAATCTTTCGCTGCAGCAGGTCCAAGCGCTCGCTTTCGAACAGGCGCAACAGGCAACGCAGGCAGGCAACTATGTGCAAGACTCACGTGGTGCTTGGGTTAAAAAATAGACTCTAGCTTACATCACTCAGGTTCGCCTGATAGGTTTCGGTAAGCATCTTTACCGCAATCAGCGATAGCAGTGAAGCGCCAGCGATATAGACGGATACCCAAACAATGTCGTACTCGACCCAAAGTATCGTCGCAATGGTTGGCGCGAAAGCGCCACCCACAATAGCGCCAATCTGATAGCCCAGAGAGGCGCCAGAGTAACGAACCTCGGTACTGAAAAGCTCAGTAAAGAACGCCGCTTGAGGGCCATACATCAAACCCAAAAAGGAAAGGCCTCCGCTGATACCGAGAACGACCAGCCAAAATTCACCGGTATCTATCAGCGGGAACAAGGCGAATGCCCAAACGCCAGTCAGCGCTGCACCTAGCATGAATATCCCACGGCGACCGTGACGATCCGAATACCACGCCGCCCAAAACTGGGTGGGTATTTGAATCGCGGAGGCAATGAGGACTGCGAACAGCATTTTGTCCCGCGGAATTGCAGCACCGTTTGCATCCCCCCCGTAAGCAAGAACGAAACCAATAAGAATATAGAAAGCAACTTGTATCGAAAGGAAGGCGCCAGCTGCCAGCGCAATACGTTTAGGATATTTAATCAACGCTTCGATTATGGGAGAACGTCGCACGATCTTAGTTGGCGACTCAGCATCGCGCTTTTCTTTAATCGCCTGAAGCTCCTTGAACGCTGCAGTATCTTCTAAGTGTAATTGCACATACATACTTATCCCGATAAGTAGAATGCTAGAGATAAACGGCACGCGCCAACCCCAATCCATAAACGCTTCTTCGGATACCGACGAGCTAATCAGAATAAAGGCTATATTGGCGAGTATAACGCCAACCGGTGCCCCAGCCTGCGCATAAGCACCATAGTATCCGCGCTTTTCGGCTGGCGCGCTCTCGGTAACAAGCAGCATCGCGCCGCCCCACTGTCCGCCAATCGCTAGGCCCTGCGCAAAGCGAAGAACACATAGGATAATCGGTGCCGCAACACCAATCGCCGCGTAGGTAGGCAACAGCCCGATAAGCGTTGAGGAAATGCCCATCATCCACAGGGCTATAATCAGCGTCTTTTTGCGACCCACTCTATCGCCAAAATGGCCGAAAACAATGCCGCCGAGTGGTCGTGCAATGAAGCCGAATGCAAAGGTACCAAACGACAGCACGAGGCCAATGGTCGGGTCGCTGTCCGGGAAAAAAGCACTAGGAAAAACTAACGCCGCAGCAGTGGCATAGAGGAAAAAGTCATACCACTCGATACTTGTCCCTGCGAGCGCTGTTAATGCGACTTTGCGCATGCTCGTTTTAAGGTGAAATTGGTCAGGCTGCGCCATAGGTTGAAGCTCACTCATAATGCACTATCCTTCTATTCTTGTTGTTATAATTCGCCTTAATCAAAGGAATATTAGTATCAGCTCAGGCCCTGAGCATACCAGTATTCTGGCAATTTCACCCTCTGCAGGTGACAGACTAACGCGGTATACTCAGTGCGTCTGTTTTACCATAAGGACTCATCATAATGGCCTATGAAATAGTGCGACTGGTGCATTTTGTGGCTCTGTTCG
>JAGYKB010000040.1 GCA_018401885.1 Gammaproteobacteria bacterium | reverse complement strand
GTTGGGAGGCCTGGTCGCGGTTGCCAGAGCTGAGGCGAGCGCGGTGGTGACGTCGACGCGGCTGTCTAAGAGCTCTCTTTTACGGCTATCGGTCCAGCGGCCATCGGCGATGCTCGGACCTGCGAGGTTGACGACTGCATGAAGGGGAATAGAGTCGTCCAGCGTCACCCGCTTAGACTCTGATGAGTAATTGAATTGGGCATCAGGATTATCTCTTGCGAGTTTATGGATGGCGAAGCCGGCTTTGCGAAGATGACCCGAAAGCGCTGTGCCGATTAGACCACTCGCGCCGCTAATCAATATTGTTTGCTGCATTGCCTTGCTTCCTTGCTCAAGCGAATTGGGTGCCTCTAGTTTTCAGGGAGCGCGCCGATCTCAAAGTGAATTTCGTTACGGCGCATAAAAGGCGGCGTGAACGGCGCGTTGTAAACTGCCGTCGAATACTCTCCGATTGTCTCGACGCCTCGATCTGCGAGATGCTGCTCGAGTCTGGCTTTATATTTCTTCACGTTCTTTTCGGTCCAGCGGCCCGAATAACGAATGCTGGCAATGAGCCTCACCGGTATTTCTTTGATCGTAATAGCAGGATTTGACGGGCGTGGCGCGCTGTCGAGGTTGTATTTACTAGGTAGCATAAACGCCATGCGGTTTTGACCTTCGCTTGAGGACTCCACGACAGGCGCAGTCATCGCTATTTTAGTGCTTTGCCCTTGCACGACAGGCGCGGTCATTTCAATTTTGGTCTCGAGGGTATTCTCGCCAGATATGTAACCGAAGAGCTGCATGAACCCGTCGCGCGTATCCTTGCCCCAATCGCCCACCTCAACGATTGCGGTCTCGGCGACTAAATAGGCGTCGTAGCGGCGATATTCTATATCGCCGTCGGCGAACAGAACCTCATATTTAGGCTGCTCGAGGGCATAGCTTTCAACCGCAGCGATAAGGAATAGGCAAAGCAATGCCCCTTTTATGAGCTGTAGGGAGCTATAGGCCGGTTTACCGAGGGTATTTCTGAATGCTCGTGATGATCTAATCATCGTTCCAAACTCCTAACTTCGACTCGTGTCCATTAACTTTTGGTTTGTTGAATGGAACTACGTTCCGCGGGTAGGAATGGTTTTAAGTGCGTCCGGTCTCGCGATCTGAAGACCTTTGAGTCAGAAGTGGACTGGAGCAGAGCCAATGCATACGGTGGAGGGCCAAAGGTAACTGGATTGAAAAAAATATGACAGATGGACAAACGAGTGATCTGCGTTGAAAAGCCCGGCGTTTACCCTCTCAGGACAGGGACTCTCTCCCGAGATCAATTGAAAGCGGACGCCATCCCTCGCTTTCACTTCCCTGAAGTGTCCTTTCTAGCTGTAACTCAGTTAGTCCCTAGAAGCTTGAGGCCGACACTGTCGGCCTTTTTTTGCCTGCGCGTTAGGATTAGTTTCAAACAAGTCTTTTTCTAGTCGCCTGAAAACACCCCTAACCACTTATCAGGCCACTTTGAGCGACGCCGTCAAAAATAAACTGCACGGCCAGTGCAGAGAGGAGCACGCCAAAGATGCGTGTCACCACATGCATGCCAGTGACACCGAAAAGGCGTTGAATTTTGCTCGCTAAGAGCAACATACCGAAGGTAAGCACGAGAATTATCATCAGGGAGGCAATGACCGCCACCTGCAGAACGAGTTCCCCTTCGGTATTGGCCATGAGCAGTATTACTGCCCCCATGGCGCCGGGGCCAGCAATTAATGGGGTGGCGATCGGAAACACTGAAATGTCACGCTTTCCTAGCGCTTCCTGCTCCTCTTCGTCTGTTGTCGACGTGCTGCCGGAGGAGCGCGCGAAGACCATGTCGATACCGATAAGAAGTAGCAGTATGCCGCCTCCTGTGCGCAGTGCGGCTATTGAAATTCCTAGAGCGAATAACAGTGACTCGCCGATAAGCGCGAACGTGATTAAGATGCCCGTAGCGATTAGTGCACCCCGCACAGCCATGCGACGTCGGTGTTTCGGTGCCTCGCTGGCGGTTAGCGCGGCGAAAACAGCAGCGACATCGAGTGGTCCAATGGTCGCGAAAAATGTCGCAAGGCCTACCGTAAACGTTTCTAGGATGAGTCCGTCCATAACTAATTTATAAAACCAAGGGGAGTGACAGAGAGCGCTCTATTATAGGTTATCGATCGGTGAGCGCCATCTTAACGGCGGCTTCCGCGTGTATTGAAGTGGTGTCATACAGAGGAATCTCCGTGTGACGCTGCTGAACGAGCAGAGCTATTTCTGTGCAGCCAAGAATAACTGCCTGTGCGCCGCGTTCGGCCAGCTCGGCGATCTGTCGGATATAAAACGCGCGTGACTCAGCATTTATCGCGCCAAGGCAAAGTTCTTCGTAAATTATGCTACTTACGCGAGCGCAGTTGGCTGGGCTCGGCACCAGCACGTCGATGCCAAACTTATCCGTTAAACGCGCCTTGTAGAACGTATCCTCCATTGTGAAACGAGTGCCGAGCAGCCCAACGCGATCAATCTTATCATCGATAAGTTGCTGCGCGGTGGCGTCGGCGATGTGCAGGAGGGGGATGCCGATCTTAGATTGAATGGCGTCGGCGACTTTATGCATAGTGTTTGTGCAGATTAGGAGAAAATCGGCTCCGCCGGCTTGCACATCGACAGCCAAACTTGCGAGTAATTCGCCTGCGCGAGCCCAGTTGCCCTCACGCTGCAGCTGTTCTATCTCATCGAAATCGACACTGATGAGACAAATCTTGGCAGAGTGAAGTCCGCCGAGTTCGCGTTTGATTCCCTCGTTGATTGCGCGGTAGTAGCTTGCGGTGGATTCCCAGCTCATGCCGCCGATCATGCCTATTGTTTTCATCACTGAACGCTCCTTTGGGTTTCAATGCTAACGCAGGCGCTCTCAGAAAGCACAAAGCCCGCAGAAGCGGGCTTTGGCAAGAAGCGAGCGGCGATTAATTGCTCGGCGTTAGGCGCAGGATGCCGCGGTTCTCGGTTGCGATATAAATCGCGCCTTCGGGGCCTTGGTGAATGTCGCGAATTCGGCCGATGCCGTTCAGGAGTGTTTCTTCCATCATCGCCATCTTGCCTTCGTCATTAAGATCAACTCGCGCGAGTTGCTGGCCACGAAGTCCGCCAACGAAAATATCACCCTTCCAATTGGGGAATAAATCGCCGCTGTAAATCATGAGTCCCGCTGTTGCGATGGAAGGCACCCAGAAATGTCTTGGCTGTTCCATGCCCTCGCTTTGCTGCGAGCTGTGAATCGGGAGACCTGGTCCATAGTTCACACCGTAGCCGATGACAGGCCAGCCGTAGTTCTTGCCCGCCTCCTCGATGTTAAGTTCATCGCCACCTTGAGGGCCATGCTCGTCTGTCCAAACATCGCCGGTGACGGGATGTATATCGATTCCCTGAGGATTGCGATGTCCATAGCTGTAAATCTCTGGCAAGGCATCTCGGCGACCGACAAAAGGGTTGTCGCTGGGCACGCGGCCGTCGTCATGCAGGCGGATCACAGTGCCGTTATGATTGGCAAGATCTTGCGCTGGATGCGCCTCGAGGTTACCAGAGGGAGATGCTTGGCGGTCGCCAATGGTAATAAATAAGTAACCGTCGTTGTCGAACGCGATGCGGCCGCCATAGTGGCCGTTGCGCCCCGCAGTATCGGCCTGGAAAATGGTCTCGACATTGCTTAGTCTGTCGTTTTCAAAAGTGCCGCGGATAACCGTAGTTGTGGACTCGTCGGGCAGTGGCTTTGAAAAGCTAAGGTAGACGAGCTTATTCGATTCGAAATCTGGGTGTGGCAGCACATCAAATAATCCGCCCTGGCCCACCGCATGGACTTCGGGTACACCTTCGACCGGTGCAGCGAGGAGCGTGCCGTTGCGCACGATGCGAAGGCGTCCAGGACGCTCAGTGACTAGCATGTCGCCGTTAGGTAGCCATGTCATTGACCACGGCACTTCTAAGCCTTCCGCGACTGTCGTGATCTCAAAATCGTGTGCCGCTGAGCTGTAAGTGTCGCTCTGTGCGAGTGTGCTCAGCGGGGAAAGACCGGCAATCGCGGTGGCGAGGGCAAGACTCGCAAAGGTTCGGTTAGATCGGTTTCGCTTTGTCATGGGATAAACTCCGGAGATTGGGTTAAATGAGTTCGGCTCGCTGTTTGGGTTTGGTCCTTATCAATGCGCCCGAGCTTGGTAATCGATCGATGCTGTTACTCTCGGTGAGCATTCTAGACGCTATTCGAAGGAGAGGCTATGTCTCGTTGGCGTCCACCAGGGTGCTTCTGAGAGCAGGTGATCTGTTAACATTACGGTCAAGCATTGGGTATTTTCTGCATTTTTAACTCTCGACGCGTTATACGGATTAAGCCCCTATAGCGATCAATACTTCCCGTGGGGAGGAAGCATGGTAACCGAAACAAGAAATAATCGCTCATGCCTACTTTTATGGCAGGGCAGTTGGCGACGAATCAGTCTCTTTTTATTTTTAGCAAACTGGCTCAGCGCCAATGCTCAAGAGGCGCCACTAATTGATATTTCCTCGGCGGTGCCAACCGTCGTTGTCGACGCGCGCTACGCCGGTTCGCATAATTTTGTCGGGGCTCCGGTCGATGGCTATTTAGAGGCCAAAGTGTTGCTCACAAAACCTGCAATCGAGGCGTTACGTGCGGCTCAGGCGCGTCTTGCTGAATTTGGACTCGGCTTGAAGGTATTCGATGGCTATCGTCCGCAGCGGGCAGTAGATCACTTCGTGCGCTGGGCGCGTGACCTTAAAGACACGGAGACTAAAGACGAATTTTATCCCCGCGTAGACAAAGCCAACCTCTTTAGCGACGGCTATATAGCAGAACGTTCAGGGCACTCTCGAGGCAGTACAGTAGACCTGACGCTCGTTGATCTAGACTCGGGAAGGGAGCTCGATATGGGGACTCCGTGGGATTTTTTCGACCTTGCCTCGTGGCCTTCCAGCAAGATGCCCAGCGCTGAGCAGCGCGCGAATCGGGCGCTGCTGCGGAGTGTCATGATTGCTCAGAATTTTAGATCTCTTGAGACCGAATGGTGGCATTTTACGCTCAATGACGAGCCTTACCCAGAGTCTTATTTTGATCAGGTAATTGATTAGCCGGCGGTATCTGCGCCTTGAAAATCAGTATTCTGATCTGCAACTTCATTTTCGTCATCACAGCTGCCGGGCAAGGTGTCGATCCACTCACGAAGCAACGCAACACCTTCTTCATGAACCAGGGAGCGACCCAATTCAGGCATCATTTCGTCGGGTTTAGTCGAGGCAACGCGGTAGTGAAGAATTGAGTTGTCGGGGTCCCCAGGTACGATGCCGTACTGTAAATCTCCTGCGCCGCCACCCGCTGCTACGGGCGGTTTGCAAACGCCCATACTCACTAGCGATTTATGCTTACCAGTAAGAATAAGCCCCGAAGTATCTGCAGCGCCCTTCGGGTTGTGACAGTGTCCGCACTGCATGTTGAGATAAGCGAGCGCGCGCTTGTCGAGTGGGATGTCTGTGTCTTCATAAGAGTCTAACGTTGGAATTTGAGGTGCTTTATCGAGCCATCCGCGTGCAACGAGGGTGTCGATTTGCGGCTGAGACTCGCCGCTCGCCGAATGTGATAAAGCGGTGAGCTGACTCGCGATCGCGCCAAGCGGATGCATGCCACCATCGGGATGCTCGGTGGTATGACAGCCAGAGCACTGATTTTCGTTCGGCACGAAATAAGTGAATCGCGTAGCGGGCTGTTCGAAATCGGCCGCAGTGATTATGTTAAGAGTCTTACTCGCACCCGCAACCCTGAGGAATGCCTCAGTCTCGTCTTCGTTCCATACATAGGGCAGGGCATCCCATCCAGACTCTTGCCGTACGAGGATGCGCGTTTCTATTAAGCGAGAGTCGGTAAGGTCTATTTCACGAGCCCCGTCATCGGCAACGCGAATTACGTTGCCGGTCGCATCAACTGGGTAGTAGAAGGTTTTGCTCAGCACTGTGCCGACTGGGTAG
>JAGYKB010000004.1 GCA_018401885.1 Gammaproteobacteria bacterium | reverse complement strand
CGAGCTTTCTCTCCGCCCGAGAAATGCTCAATACACTCGTCGACGCGGCTACCTCGGAAATCAAAACCGCCTAAATAGTCGCGAATAGCCTGCTCTGTCGCCTTGAGCGTTGGATCTTTCTTCGCAAGCGCCTGAATGGTCGCAACTGGCGTGGCTGTTTGATCTAACTCGTCAACTTGGTGCTGAGCGAAATAGCCGATGCGGAGCTTCTTAGCCGCAATCTTCTCCCCTGCCATTTCTTTAAGTGAGCCGGAGAGAACTTTGAGCAGAGTCGACTTGCCGCTACCGTTGAAACCGAGCAGACCGAATCGCGAATCGCCACGAATCGAAAACGTCACCTCATCAACCAAGGGTTTATCGAAGCCAAACGAAAGCTTGTTGATCTGCATGAGGTAGCCGCTGTCGGTTTCAACTTCGGGGAACGAAAAACGAAACGGAGAATCGGCATGGGCCGGTGCGATGTCTTGCATCCGATCGAGTTCTTTGAGTCGACTTTGTGCCTGCCGGGCCTTACTTGCCTTTGCTTTAAAGCGCCGAACGAAATCTTCGATCTCGCCGCGCCTACGCTGCTGTTTCTCATAAAGCGCGGCCTGGAGGGCCATGCGCTCGGCGCGCTGGCGCTCATAGGCACTGTAGTTACCACGGTAGAGGGCGAGCGAACCACTTTCCAGACTAATCACATGATCAATTACCGCATCGAGAAATGTTCGATCGTGGGAGATGACCAAAATAGTGCCGCGGTAACTGCGCAGCCACTGCTCCAACCAGACGGTTGCCTCGAGGTCTAGGTGGTTTGTCGGTTCGTCGAGCATGAGCAGGTCGGATGGGCGCATAAGCGCGGCGGCAAGATTTAAGCGCACTCGCCAACCACCAGAAAACTCACCTACCGTGCTAGAGAACTGAGCAGTGTCAAAGCCGAGTCCGGACAGCAACTGCTCGGCCTTATTTTTTATATCGTAAGCGCCGAGCTCCTCCATCTCTGCATGCAGTCGCACCAAAAGCGCGTCGTTTTGCCCTTCCTCAGCTGCTTGAATTTTTTTCTCTAGATCTCGGAACTCGGCATGCGAATCTATTACGAACTCTAGCGCGGTTCGATCACTGGCCGGCGTCTCCTGCGCCATCGATACGGTGCGCAGCCCGTTGGGCATCTCAATCTCGCCCTGTTCGAGCTGGATCTCGCCCGCGAGCGCTTTAAAAAGACTTGTTTTCCCGGAGCCATTGCGACCTATGATACCGGTCCGCTGGCCACTCGACAGCAGAACGCTCGCCTCTCGAATCAGCGTCTGGGTGCCACGCATGAGGGTAATGTTATTAAGAGAGATCATAGAGGCGTTTCGAGGGATCGCTTAGAGGTATGATTACGACGCTAGGGTTAACGGTCTTCACAGGGCAAATTTATCGTCAGGGTGCGGATGCCTCTGATTGGTGGTCATCATACTACAGAATTGATTTAGGCAGGCCGAATTCGTACTATGAAGCCCTCACCAAAAGCGACTCAAAATAGCTTGGACTTGCGGCAAGGCGTGCCGCATCGACGTCGCTTGGTCGCCTCATTCCGAGGCCTGAGACAAGTGGAACATAGGATGAAACAAATACTTATCATCGATGACGACGAAAACCTTGGCGATCTGCTAACTCAGTATCTCGCCCGCTACGAAATGCAGGCGCATGTCGCGCTCACTCCAAGCAAAGGCTTGGAAATGATTAAGAAGCTCAAACCAGACCTTCTCATTCTCGACGTCATGTTGCCTGAGAAAGATGGCTTCGAGGTATGCCGTGAGATCCGCGCTAAATCGTCCATCTACGGTCAACTACCCATTTTGATGCTCACTGCTCATGCCGAAGTCACCGACCGCATCGTCGGCTTAGAGCTCGGCGCTGATGACTACTTACCTAAGCCTTTCGAGCCACGCGAACTCGTCGCGCGGATCCACAACATTCTACGCCGAAGCGGCGACGATGCCTCGATGCGGGATATCAAGCCGATCAAGGGACTCGATGTTGACCCCTCAAGACGCGAAGTCAAACTCGACAAGGTCGTACTTGATCTAACTACTATGGAATATGAACTGCTAATTTTATTTATGCAGTATCCGAACAAAACATTTACACGCGACGAATTAATGAACCGCCTGCGGGGCATCGATGCTGAGCTTTTCTCCCGCGCAGTTGATACCCTCGTTAGTCGCCTGCGTCACAAGCTTGGCGATACATCCAAGACGCCACGATTTATCAAGACAGTCTGGGGCCGCGGTTACACGTTTATTGGCGAGCAGTTGTAGCCGCCGTGGCAGGCTTACTGCAAACGATACGCTACTCTCTCTTCCTGCGCTTGCTGGCGATTTTTAGCGTCACGGTGTTAATGTTTTTCATTATTATCTCCGTGTCTATACAGACCGTCACTCGTGACAGCGGTGCGATAGAGGCTATTCCTGATTTTTTTGCACGCAACGTCGAATCCATCATCGAGGACATTGGCACGCCGCCCAATTTGAGCAACGCGATGCGACTCGCAGCAGAACTCGACTGGAGCATCAACATTCGTAACCCGATCATGCGCTGGAGTTCAGACGGCGATAATCGACTTAACCTCGACGATTCGACGTTCGTTAGAACACTTACCGACGATGCCGAAATTCGGTCCAGCGACAATGAGGACATGATTGTTGTACGCCGCGATGGCTATGATTTTTACCTCTACCAGCGCTCGCTAGACGATAGCGCAGCGAATTTAGCCGTGCTCTATATCGGTCTCGCACTCGCGGGATTCGTGCTTTTTGTGAATTATTTTATGGTCAATCGCCTGCTTGACCCCGTGCGTATGCTACGCCGAGGCGCCGAGCGGATTCGCAGCGGAGACCTAAGTTATCGCGTGCACAATGAGCGTCAAGATGAGTTAGGCGCGCTAACCGACAGTATCAATCACATGGCAGACTCTTTACAGTCAATGCTCGAAGCAAAACGTCAGCTTCTATTGGCCATTAGTCACGAATTGCGCACGCCACTCACCAAGGCAAAGCTACGCCTTGAATTTATGCCAGAAAGTACCGAAAAGACGAACCTTCGCGAAGACATCGACGAAATAGATCATTTAATTGGCGACCTCATCGAAGCCGAACGACTCAACGACGAACACACCGCGCTCTCAGCCGAACCGGTTCAGCTTGCCGAGTTTGTTGAGTCCGTAGTTGACCAATATTTTAGCTATGAAGGCGGGCTCGAGATTGTGCTACCGCCTGAGGATCGAGAATTTGTCATCGACAAATTGCGTATTCGCCTGCTGCTGACGAATCTACTTAATAATGCAATTAGACACGGACAGGATAAACCTCTGCGCGTCGAAGTTATTTTTAACGAAGCAAGCGCGACTCTCATTGTCGAAGACCAGGGCGAGGGAATTGGATCGGAGCATATTGAGCAGGTCTGCGAACCGTTCTACCGCGCCGACAGTTCGAGGCAGCGCAACACAGGCGGCTTTGGCCTTGGCCTCTATCTTTGCCGCCTTATCGCTCAGGCCCACGGCGGCTCGCTCCAGATAGAGAGCGAGCTCGGCAAAGGTACTCGCATTATTGTGCAAGTGCTTCAAAGGCCAACCCAGAATGACTCAGATTAACGCTGTGCCGCCGCACGACGACGCTGCGCGCGTGTCAGACTAATAAACAGCGCTAACACGGTAAGCAGCATCGGAATCGCCACAGTGTTAAACCATTTCAGGTTAGAGCCCAACTCTTCTATGTCAGCTGTTAGCTGATACTGCACGTCTCGAAGGCTGCGGCGAGTGTCGAGTAATTCAGCGTTGAATCGATCTATTTCAGCCTGAATTTCGGGTGTTAGCTGACCCAACGGTTGGCCATTCTCATCAGTATTCAGCGCGGCCAACTGTTCTTCGGTTGCGGCGAGCCTCTCTAGAAGTGCCGCCTCTTCGATGCGCAGGCGATCATCTGCCTCACGCTGCATTATAACAACGCGCTCAAAGGGTCGAGAATAACGACCACGGCTACGGATACTCACAAGATCGGCGCCGCCGCTGAGATTGTCGAGCGCATTAATAACGAAATCCCCGTTATTGGCATAAGGCTGAGGAATTCTTTGGCCCAAGAACTGCGCAACTTGAACCCAGAGCCGGTCGGTCAGAACGTCGGTGTCTGCAAAAATAAGGATATTTGTCTCACCGTCGGTCTGAGCAAGATGTCCTTGCAGCGGATCGATCTCGACACTCTCCTCATCACTACTCACCACTTCACCAACGGCATCATCCGCAACAGCGTCGTCAGTATCGACTGTAGTCTCATCCTCAGTCGCCTCAGCCTCCGCACTCGCTATAACAGGTCGACCTTCAGGAAACGCCGTAGCAATCACGCCACTAATGCGGGCAGCGATTGTGTAGCGCTCGTTTGCCGAAACAAACTCGTCGAATAAAACCGATGGATCCAGAACATCTTCGAATAGAGAGGCGTCCATTAGCATCGCGTCTCTCGACGACTGAATGAGCGGCTCGAAACGCGTATTCGCGCCTTCACTCGGCGCTAGCGCACCCACTGATGAAAGATTTAGATTTTCGAGGCGTCGAGTAATTATGTCATCTTCGACAAGCGCGGTCCTATTCGCACCGATCATCCCGATGTGCGCAACCGGACGCGAACCTTGACCCATCTGCACCCGCAGCGCGAGGGTGTTATCGGTAAGAACTTTGTCTGGCGAGTAATCGACGCCCCACGCCTCAAGCAGCCCAGGTAAATCGGAGCGCATCCCGGCAGGAATCATCGAGCCGCGTGACGAACGAGACACCATAGAGTCAGCGGTTGGGTCTAGGAAGACGATTGTTTTTCCGCCTCGCATTACGTGCTGATCGATCGCGTAGAGTGTCTGTTTGGAGAGACCCTCTGGATGCACGATCATAAGTATGTCGACATCCTCGTCGATTGATTCGGCCTCGGTTTGTATGCGGCGCAGTTCATAAAGCTGACGAATGAAATCGGTAATCATCCACTGCTGTGTCGCCTGCCCCGTCATTGGATCGAAACCGCCGTCTATGTCGAGGGTCGTGAGCAAACCGATAACTTGCAAATCCGGATTCGCTACGCGGGTCACCAGCTTCATGAATTCGTATTCTAGAAACTGCTCTTGGTCCGGACGAATTAACGGCATCGTTTCGGACACGCGGGATGCGGGATCGTTATCTAACTGCGCAGCGACGAGTCCAAAGTAGATTCCCGGCCCCCCCTGGGTAACAGGGACAGGCTGAATGCCATATTGTGTTGCGAGATCTTCGTCCTCCGAAAACGGCTCTGGGTCAACAAGCCTAAGCGAAAGCTTGCCGTTACTCGCAATCACTATCTCGCGGAGTAATTCCTGCACGCGTGTCCCATAGCTGCGTATCTGCGGCTGGTCCTCTGTCGCCGATTCGCTATAGAAAAAAATGAGCTCAATCGGCTCTTCAAGACCTGACACGATGTTGCGGGTCCCATCGGCGAGCGAGAATAGTTCGTCCTCAGTTAGATCTATGCGCACGCTCGGTAATGCGCTGATAAGCCCGACTACAATAAGCAGTGTCGCCGCGACCGAAAGGAGGCCCATGCCCGAGAATAAAAACTTAGCTTTAGTCATCTGCAGTCTCCTCCTAGTTTGCTTTCTTGATTTCAATAACGATAGCGCTCGCAACGAGCCATGCGCCAATAAATACGGCAAAGAACAACATGTCGCGGAGGTCCAATACGCCTTTGGCGATAGAATCATAGTGTGTCAAGAACCCCATCGCTGCGAAGGCATCCACCACAACCTGTGGTACCCATGCGGGGAAAGCTTCAAGCAGGATAGGTGATCCCATGATCACAAAAACGAAGCAGAGGCTAACGGTTAGAATAAACGCAATAACGGAATTCTTTGTCGCCGCCGACATGCAAGAGCCAATCGCCAAAAAGCCACCGGCCATAAACCAACTGCCGAGGTAAGCCGCGAATATTACGCCGTTATCAGGATCGCCGAGGTAATTGACTGTGATCCAAATAGGGAACGTCAGCGCAAGCGCAATTCCCATCAAAGCCCACGCGGCAAGGAATTTTCCGAGCACTGCATCTTTGAGGCGCACGGGGAGCGTGAGCAGCAACTCGATCGTGCCGGTTTTGCGCTCGTCAGCCCACAGTGTCATTGCTATTGCAGGAACCATGAACAAGTAAAGCCAAGGATGAAAACTAAAAAACGGCAATAAGTCAGCTTGTCCACGAAGATAGAAGCCCCCGAGTTCAAACGTGAAAATACCGTTTGTAATCAGAAAAATAACAATAAAGATATAGGCAAGCGGCGTCGCAAAATAGCTTGCTAACTCGCGCTTGAAGATGACGCTGAGATTACCCACGGCGTACTCCTCCTGCGGTTACTTGTTTGAAAACATCCTCTAGCTGTCCTCGTGCCACCGTCATTTCCGCAACCGGCCAGTTTTGTTCCTGTGCGAGTGTTGCGACCTGACCATAAATCGACTTGCCTGGACGCGCCAATATGCGCATGTTGAGCACGTCCTCGGCGTCAATCTCGATGCCGGCGACATCCGCGAGCGAATCGAGATGGACGCTCACGTCGGTGGGCTGCGCCAAGCGCAAACTTACGGCTTGATGATATTTGGAACTCGCTTCGAGCTCAGCGGGCGTCCCATCGGCGACCAATCGTCCCTGTGTGATGATCACCGCCCGCGTACAAACCGCGGAGACCTCTTCGAGTATATGAGTTGAGATGATGACAATTTTATCGCGGGCAAGGTTTTTTATTAGTTCGCGTACATGTTGCTTCTGATTAGGGTCCAGGCCATCGGTTGGCTCATCCAGAATCAATACCTTCGGGTCGTGCATAATCGCTTGTGCTAGGCCAACTCTGCGTTTAAATCCCTTCGACAGCGTTTCAATTTTCTGCATTGCGACCTTCGTGAGCTCGACCTCCGAAAGCACACGCCCAACTCGCTTAACGAGCTCATCCCCGCGGTAGCCACGAACCTCGCCCACAAAGCGGAGAAAATCAAGTGTCGTCATATCACCATACGACGGCGCGCCCTCGGGCAGATAGCCCATCAGCGCCTTAGCGGCGAGTGCGTCTGTTGCAAGATTGTGGCCATCGACCGTTACCGAGCCTGAAGTTGGGGCAAGAAAGCCGGTAATAATCTTCATCGTTGTCGATTTCCCAGCGCCATTAGGACCGAGAAACCCGAGCACCTCGCCTTCAGCGACCTTGAAACTGAGGTCATCGACGGCGGTAAATTGCTCGAACTTTTTGCTTAGATGAGTAATCTCAATCATCGCTTGTCTTCCTTTTTTGTTGAGCAGTGAGTGCCTTCGCACGCAGACCGAGGGAATATAGGTGCGGGGATGACTATTTTCAAGGGAATAGGGGATCCTCGCGAAAGATTGGGCTAGGTTGCCCTGTTAGCACGCCTCTCGCGCAGGCACCCTCGACTTTGATCTGGGTTTATTCGGTTCTCACAGTTATACTTCTGTTGCTCGTCCGCGTCGGAAAGGCGCCTGTTTTTAGCTTGGATTTCAATCCGGGCTACTGTTTGAAACCAGAGTTTATGAGAGGCCGAAAACACCATGCAGGGATTTTGCAGACGATCAAGTGACGATCGACAGTTGCCACCAAAGCAGGCCGGCATGACCCGAGCTCTGCTTATTTTCTGTTTATTCACGAGTCTGCTTGGCGGCTGCGGGCAGAAAGGCGGCCTCACGCGACCCGAACAACCTTCAGCAATTAACGCGCAGTTGCAATAGCAAAGCGACTCAGAGACCAAACGATGGATCATTTTAATTATCGAGGTGAGAGCCTCTTCGCCGAAGATCTGCCGCTCTCACAGATCGCTGAGGCCGTTGGTACGCCTTGCTATGTTTACTCACGCGCAACTCTCGAACGTCATTATCGTGCGTATGAAAAAGCACTCGACGATCAGCCTAGTATGATTTGCTTCGCCGTTAAGGCTAACTCAAACCTCGCGGTGCTTGATGTTCTCGCTAGGCTAGGCGCGGGTTTCGACATTGTCTCAGGCGGAGAACTACAGCGCGTCCTTCGCGCAGGCGGCGACCCTAAGAAAACGATTTTTTCGGGCCTTGGAAAAACTGAAGAAGAGATCCGCTTCGCTCTTGACGTCGGTATCTATTGTTTTAACGTCGAATCTGAAGCAGAGCTCGAACGTATCAGCCGCATCGCGACAGCTGCTGGCGTTGTTGCGCCTATTTCACTTCGGGTGAATCCAGACGTTGATGCCGGCACGCACCCTTACATCTCAACCGGACTCAAGGAGAATAAATTCGGCATTGCAAGCGGCGCAGCCCTCGGTGTTTATCGCCACGCAGCCACCCTGCCGGGAATCGAGTTAGTCGGTATCGACTGCCACATAGGCTCGCAGCTTACGAGTGTTGCGCCATTCCTCGACGCTATCGATCGGCTACTCGCCATGGTCGATGCACTGGCGGCGGAAGGTATTCATCTCAAGCATTTCGACATGGGCGGCGGTCTCGGTGTCCCTTATGATGGCGAAGAGCCTCCCTTGCCAGATGAACTGATTGCTGCGGTCCGCGGTCGTTTCGCCTCACGCAATCTAACACTCATGGTCGAGCCCGGGCGCTCAATCGCGGCGAATGCAGGTGTATTTGTTACGCGCGTCGAATACATCAAATGTAATGAACATAAGAATTTTGCCATCGTCGATGGCGCGATGAACGATCTTTTGCGACCAGCTCTTTATGGCGCATGGCAGAAGATCATTCCGGTCGAATTGAACGCTGACAAATCGCGTCCAGAACTACAGTTCGATGTCGTCGGGCCTGTGTGTGAATCTGGCGACTTTCTGGGTAAAGATCGTCCGCTCAGAATAACGGCTGGCGACCTTTTGGCAGTGCGCTCTGCGGGTGCCTACGGCTTCGTGATGAGTTCCAATTACAACACCCGAAACCGCGTCGCTGAGGTGATGGTAGATGGCAAGGAATTTCAGATTGTTCGCGCGAGGGAGACAATTGAATACCAGCTGTCCCTCGAGTCACGATTGCAATTAGGCGCCGAAAGCCAGCCCGATAGCGAATCGGCAACCGGCCGATAACTTGATAATGCGACTACCCTTTACAAAAATGCACGGCCTAGGTAACGACTTTATGGTTGTGGACTGTGTTTCGCAACCGTACAGCCTGAGCGCTGAGCAGATCGCGCTATTTGCCGACAGGAAGCTCGGTATCGGTTTCGACCAACTCTTGCAGATTGAGCCTGCGACTCGACCAGACGCCGATTTCCGCTACCGCATTTTCAATCGGGACGGCAGCGAAGTGGAGCACTGCGGCAACGGCGCGCGCTGTTTTGCTAAGTATGTACATGAGAAGGGTTTGACCAAAAAGAACCCGATCAAAGTTGAAACGGTCAATCGACTGCTGAGTCTTAAGTTATCGGACTCTGGCGAGGTTACGGTCAACATGGGGGAACCCGACTTCGCTCCGGCAAGTCTGCCTTTTGCGTCAGATCAGGTGGCGCGCGAAGACTTTGGCCGCTACTCTTGCGAAATTATGACCTCATCAAAAACCGAGCGCATTGAGTTCGAGGCGCTGTCGATGGGGAATCCACATGCGGTTATCGTGGTGAGTAACCTAGACGCGGTGGACGTAGCAGGTCTCGGTGAAGCGCTCGGTGCGCACAGTAGTTTCCCGAAGGGCGTCAATGTCGGATTTATGCAGATAATGGAGGATCAGCGCATTCGTCTTCGCGTCTTCGAGCGCGGCTCGGGCGAGACGCTCGCATGCGGCACAGGCGCCTGCGCAGCGGTCGTTAGCGGTTGTAGACAGGGATTGCTGTCGTCGCCCGTAGAGGTGCAGGTCCGCGGCGGCAGACTAATAATTGAATGGCAAGGAGACGGGGCGCCAGTTCTAATGACAGGGCCTGCAACTACTGTCTACGAAGGCACACTCGAATTGCCCGATAATTAACGCAGTGTAGCGGGCTGCGGTCGATATCCGCGATCCGCGCTCCTGCTACTGAAAGAAATAAATAGGAAACAGATAGCGATGACCGACAAAGTAACTACGGCGAGCGACTCGGCAAAGGTGACAGACGTAAACTCCTCTAAGAGCACAAAACCTGCTGACACATCGAATGCCTTAGAAAACGAGAACCACGCAGAGAGTAAAACGCCAGCGAAGAATTCCCCGCAGGAACTCAGCGCCACACAGGTTGCCGATTATTTGCGCTCCCACCCTGAGTTTTTCCAAAGCCAAACTGAGCTACTCGCTGATCTTACACTCCCTCATGAGAGCGGCAAGGCGATATCGCTTCTCGAACGGCAGGTGGTTATTCTTCGTGAACGCGGTCAAGAGGCACGACAAAAATTAGGCTCCCTGCTGGCCAATGCCCGCGACAACGATCAACTTTTTGATGTCACCCGTGATTTGGTTCTCTCCCTTTTACGTGCAAGGGATGCAACAGAAGTCGCAGAAATCACACAAGACAAACTCACTGCCCTGGGTAGTGTCGATGCCTGCGAAATTATTGTCGTTGCGCGCCCGGGACTTAAAATTTCCGAAGGTGTGCGCACAGAGAATGCCGAAAAGCTTGCCGAAGAGTTCGCCGACGTGTTCCGCCTCAGGCGCACGCATTGCGGTGCGATACCTCGTAGCAGCATCGAGAATCTATTCGGCACAACGAGCAGCCGCGTTGGGTCGACCGCGCTCTGCCCGATAATGCACGAGTCCGAAATAATCGCGCTACTTGCGCTTGGCAACGAGTCCGAAGACTATTTCAATACTAGCCTTGATACCCTGTTCCTGGATTTCATCGGCCATGTCGTCGGTGCCATCTTACACAGGTCGAACTAGCTCGTGACTGCCGCGCTGCCTCTTGTCTCCATTGTCGTTCGCACCGTCGGACGACCGGAACTTGTCGAGGCGCTCGCATCGATTGCTGCCCAAAGTCATACAAATCTTGAGACACTTATCGTCGATGCCCGCGGGGACGGTTTGCCGTCGCTCGAGCTTGGATCAGACCAGAGGCTTGTGTCCACTGGTTCTCCGCTGAGTAGACCGAAAGCAGCCAACGCAGGGCTCTCTGCAGTGAACGGCGACTTCGTTATGTTCCTAGATGATGACGATTGGGTCTCTGAAACACACATAGAAAATCTGCTTCATGCGCTAACGAATAATCGAACGGCGATAGCCGCTTACAGTAACACTCAGCGCACGTCGGCCAGCGGTGAGTTGCTCGATGAGTTCTTCTCCCGCGAATTCGATGTTGCGTTTCTAAGGCGCGACAACTTCATGCCAATTCACTCCGTGCTTTTTAGAAGCCGAGTTTTAACTGCTGGCTGCCGCGTAGATGAGAGTCTCGATATCTATGAAGACTGGGATTTTTGGTTACAGGTCGCCCAACACGGCAGCTTCTATCATGTAGACAAAGTCACTGCCTTCTATAGAGCGGGTGGGGATTCCGAGACGGCCGTAGAGACCGAGCGAGAAAAATACGAAGCCGAAAGCCCCAGCGCTAAATGGCGAGCGAAAGTCCTTGGCAAATGGGCGCCCACTTGGACTCCCGCAGAACTCAATCAAGTTTTCGGCACCTTTGACTCCTCGGACGAAATAGCAGACCTGCACAAACATCTGCGTCTCTCGCAGGAGGAGTATCAGGCGGCGTTACAGCAGCTCGGCGCGGAGGCAGAGGAGGCAAGGTGCGAACTTGTTGCTAGTTTTGATAAGGAACGAGCCGCCTTTGACGAGACCCTTGTAAAGCAACGCGCGGAAGCGCAGGCACATGCCAATAACCTTCAAACTCAGATTAATTCTCTGCAGCAAGCGACAGATGAATTACGCCGCGGCCTAGAAAATTTGGCGCAAGAGAACAAGAATCTGTCACAGTATCTCACTGCCATACTCAATTCATTCTCGTGGCGAATCACCAAACCCTACCGCTATATTTCAAGAAGGGTGAAGAGTCTTGTCTCGCGCTCAACAGCCGTCCCCTATAACAGGGTCACAGCCGAGACGCCCAAAAACTCCTCAGTAAACACAGCGCCAACTAAAAGATCACCAAGCAAAATTAAATGCAGCGTGGACTCACCGGGCCCAGACATTCAACTAGTCGACGGAGATTTAACCCTAACCGGATGGGCATTCTCGGCGGGCAGCGACATTAAGATTTCCGTTTCGGTTAACAAGAGACTCTACCGCACATTCGAGCCGAACCTGCTGCGAGACGATGTCGCTGCCTCTTTCCGAGCAACTGCCGAAGCTCGCAATTCTGGTTTTCGCGAAACCTTCGAAAAACGCTTCTTGCCACAGGGCCGGTTCACCTTAACTGTTACCTTCGACAACGGCTCGGACAGAGTATCGCTCGAGCGTGAGGTGGTTAACTTTACTAGCACTGAAATTTATCAACTTTGGCTTAGCGACCGGCAACAGGTCGCTGCACACCACTTCGAGAAAAATCCGGTAGCATCGAATCGAATTGCTGTAATGGTCCTGGCAGAACAACATGACGCCGAACTTGATGCCTACGTTTCGTCACTCCAGACCAATTCCGCGGTCGCCGCCGTCGTTTGCATGATTGCAAGCGATCATGAGTCTCGAGAGTACGCTGACGCGTTACTGCGCAACCTATCTAAAGTAGCCAAATCGGCCGATGCGTTACTAATTGCTGATAGAGCGGAAAGACTTGCCGCACACGCACTGCAGTCTTTAACAGCCCTTCGCGAAAATGCTGGTGCAGAACTTGTCTATTCAGACCACGATCATCTTGATTCGAATGGCATTCAGACAAACCCCGAGTTTACATTTGGCTGGTCCTCCGAACACCTTTTAGGTAGGAACTACATCGGAGGTGTCTATCTGTTCTCGGCTGAGCTTTTCGAGCGCATTAACACCGAGACTTTACTCAAATCGCTAACCGATGTTATCAGCAATAACCCGCAGACCATCGCGACGCTGCGCTATCGCCTTCTGCTCGAACTGGGTAACGCAGCAGGGAAAGTAGCGCGAGTGCCTGAGGTTCTTTGGTCGGAAATATCAACGCCAGACGCAGCGCGCGGCACCGAGTCTTTATGGGCGAGCAATTTCCTCGAAGAGAAAGAGCCAGGATGCAAACTGCTTGAACATTGCCCCAGCGATGGCTCTAAGCCGGTTCGCTATGTTGACCGGCCTTTAACAACGACGCCTCGTGTCAGCATTATTATTCCTACTATGGCCAAGCTTGCTGTAATCGAACCTTGTATTGAGACGCTACTTTCGCTTACAGACTATCCGAATTTCGAAGTGGTCATGCTCGATAATAGCCGCGGGAAAAATCCCGAGGGGATTCTCTATCTTGTTGAAAAGGGATTGACCGTAATTGAGTGCGATTTCGACTTCAATTGGCCGCGCCTGAATAATCTCGGCGCTCGCGAGTCCAATGGAGAGCTCCTCCTTTTTCTCAATGACGACGTTGAAATTATCGAAGCAAGCTGGCTCACCGAACTTGTAAAGCAGGCGCAGCGGCCTGCTGTTGGCACAGTCGGTGCGCTGCTCTATTACCCTGAGGGTCAGTTGCAGCATGCCGGCGTATTCCTCATCAATTCAGGTGGCGGTGGCCTTCATCTATTTCACAAAATGTCACCAAGCAATGAGCTACGTGGGAATCTGCATAATCTTGTTAGAGAGGTGTCTGCGAATACCGGCGCATGCTTAATGGTTAGTAGAGAGAAGTTTGATGCGGTAGACGGTTTCGATGAGAGCCTGGCTGTGGTGAGCAACGACGTAGACCTATGCTTAAGGTTAAAGCAGGCAGGCCTAGTCAATATCTGGACACCCCGCTGCGCACTCGTTCACCACGAGAGTATTTCTCGAAAAACACACGTGCCCAAGGAAGATGAAATACGCATGTGGGAAAAATGGGGAGACGTGCTGCGCGCTGGCGACGAATACTACAATCCAAACTTAACCTTAGAAGGCGTCGACTGCCGAGCAGAATTAAGGCTGTCAAACGACATGCTAGCGAGAGCAGATAAAGCTGATCACAGCGCAGCGTCCTCCATCGATACACCGCCTTTAAAGGGCGTTAATCTAATTGGTTATATTCGTGCAGAAATGGGGTTAGGTGAAGGCGCTCGATCTGACGCGCGTGCACTCGCGGCAGCAGAGATCGAATTTGGCATTATAAATTTTGAACGCGAAAACCCCGCACGCATGGGCGACCTTTCATGGCAGCATAAAGAATGCAGCGACGCGCCCTTCTCCGTTACGCTGTGGCATATAAATGCCGATTACCTCCACCTCGCTCGCGCGACAATTCCTGCATTCTTGTTAGAAAAAAGCTATCACATTGCTTACTGGGCGTGGGAACTCGAAACAATGCCCGAGGGATGGCGCCCTGCGCTCGACGAAGTCGATGAAATTTGGGTGCCGTCGGAATTTGTGCGCCAAGCGATCTCGTCGGAAACGACTAAACCCGTCGTGTGCATTCCTCACTGTGTAGCGCCGAGTCCTGTCGAATCCTTTGATCGAGACTACTTTGGCCTTCCCAAAGAGCCGTTCATCTTTCTCGCGATGTACGACACACGCAGCATGGCTGAACGCAAAAATCCAAAAGCTGCACTTAATGCCTTTATCGCTGCATTCGATGCCGAAGATGAGAGCGCAACTCTCGTCCTCAAAGTTAACAATGCGACAGACGAGTCGATGATTGCTCTGAGAGAAATCATCGGAACGCGCCGCAACATAATCGTATTGACAGACGACCATAGTAAATCTGAGATCGACTCACTCATCAACGCCGTCGACTGTTTTGTTTCGCTGCATCGATCCGAAGGGTTCGGCCTAGGTCCTGCAGAAGCAATGAGCTTGGGAAAAAGCGTCATTGTTACCAATTGGTCTGGATCGACTGATTACACCGACGCCAGCCATTGCATACCGATCGATTATGAATTGATTACCTTAGCGCAAGACTATGGCCCATATCTGAAAGGTCAGCGTTGGGCAGATCCGTCTTTAGAACAGGCCAGCGCTGCAATGAGAAGGCTCGCCGATGATCCTGACTTCGCACGAGAACTCGGCACTAGAGCAAAGGAGTTTATCGAAGCCGAATTTTCACCTCGCGCCGTCGGCGAGAAGATAAAATCTCGCCTTGCAGACATAAACTAGAAACGTCGTAGTAGGCGATAATAGACCCGCTGAAAGATAGCGCTACCCGTACGCATTCGCCTTGCCAGAAATAGAGCGAGTCGATTCTTGAGCGACAGCTTTCCGCCGCAGTGGCGATCAAATTCTTTCGCCTGTCGTGCAACATCGACTAGGTGTTTGTTATGCTCAAGCGAGAGTAAGCGTCTCACCAGACCCCTGCCCGCAGCTTCCGAGCTCTCTCGCTGCTTGGCACCAATAGTATTGCGTCCATGCTGCCGGTATCGAACGAGTGGACTCGGGATAAACACCAGCTCGCCAAACGCAGTGGCAGTCATGGCGAACCACCAATCATGCATCATGGCATTTTTCGAAACGGGGAGCGCAGCGTCTAGCAACGCCTCGTTGAACAAAGCCGTACATCCCGTCACTAAGTTGCTTACTACTAAATGCGGAAAGCGATTACGTTCAATTTCGAGGCCTTGATAAGCAATAAGCGAGTGTGCAACATTTTCGAGATTTTCATCTACAACTTCGAGGTCAGAATGAACAAGCACAGGCTTGCTATCGTAACCTTCAACCTGAAGATAACGTTCCAGCTGCAGTTCTAGTTTTTCTTTAACCCAAACATCGTCTTGGTCGCAGAAACAGGCAATTACGTGATCGAATCCTAAGATCGATTTATTCGCGAGCAGGTACTCGCAGAGCACCGAGAAGCTGCCGCTAGGTCCGTAATTTACCGATTCTTCCTCGATAATATGGAATTTATCAGGCGATCCCTGCGCATAGTCTTTCAGTAACTGCGGTGTACTATCGCTAGAGCCATCGTCGCGTACGATGATGACAAAGTTCTGATGAGTTTGCGCAAGTAGTGAATCAATCTGTGCGGCGATAAACGACTCGCCGTTGTAAGTAGACAACAAGACCGCGATGCGCGGTGACGATCCTTCTATCATTTCGTCAAAGTCTCCGCGTCGCGTATGCCCTGGCGGATGCTTGAAAAGTAGTCGCAACGTTGCTGCGAACTCAAAAATAACCAAAGTGCTTTGAGCGCAAACCGCGGCGCATCTCTGAGCTTCCAACCGAGTGGCGCGTAGTCTACGCCATAGAGATGAACTCGATTACGGCTCGAATAATAGCTTCGCGAAGGATTGTGGTGCGCAATCAAACCGGCGCGCACCCACGGATGTGCGCTGCGTTCACCGATGGCATGATAGAGAATGGAGGCATCGGAGCCGATCAAGTCATACCCCATTGCCTTCGCGCGGAAACACCATTCGAGATCGATATTGTCGATAAAATAGTCATCGCGCATTGCGCCAACAGCATCAATAATCGCGAGTGGAATAAGCGTCCCCGAGGTGATCAGAAAATCCGCTTTGAACTCGGTTCGCAGCCCCTCGAAGCGGCGGTTAGTACGCCCTACGAGTCGATTGAACAATTTAAATGGCGTTTGCTTCATCGACTGCGGGTTCATGATTCTGGGCCCGACTGCTGCCACGCCCTTTTTGCTAAGTTTAGAGGCGCGCTCTAGCGCCTCGATAAGACCCCGAGCAAACATATCACCGGGACGACTGTCCTGATCGAACAAAAAGACAAATTCATAGCCGTGCTCTTTAACCCACGCGATACCCTTGTTCAACGCGCGTGCCAAACCGATATTTTCGCCAATTTTTTCGATTGCCCGACAGCGGGAATAGACTTCTATCGATACAGCAACCTCGTCTATATTTTTGCTGCCATTGTCTAGGACGATAAAGTCGCTGTCTTTCTCGAGCTGACCTAAAAGTTTTAGAAGAGCGGTTAGATCGGGGTTAAAGGTAACGACTACCGCGCAGTGCCGGCTGGGCTTCGAAATAGTCAGAGCGTTAGATGGACTAGGCATCAGGCTGGGTCACCGCATCTGTGTCCACGCACACTGGCTGGGGGACTTCGGGTGAGACGGTTATAAACCCTGGCGTACGTAAGCTATTAAGCAAAAAATAGAGTATCGACACAATCCCAAGACTCAACCCGGTGACTACCCCTGCATCAAGAATCCCCCGCCATGGCTGCGGCAATTGACGCGCGATAACCACAAACCCCATGACAACAAGCGTGAGCCCGATAGAGAGAATCTGTCGGCGACGAGTGGCATAGATATAGCCCATACAGAATGCAGGCGCCAAGAGCACATGATGCCAACGCGGATTTTCGCGCAGATAGTTAGCACGCTGGACGACCCGCGGTGAAAATCCGCGATGAAACCCCTTATAGCCCTCGGCATACGCCATGTAGAGGATGCTAAAAACTAAGCTGGCCCAGTGGGCGAGGCTTAGTTGCAGCTCTCCCAGTTCAAAGGCGATGGGTGCGAGGCGAAAGATAGCGAACGACAGCAGGAAAAGCACGCCAGCAATACCCCATGCAAAGCCCAAAGTTCTCAAGTCGACTCCTCTCCGATTATCGTTGTTGCGCTACGCGCGAGGCGTCGTGTGACTAAAACGCCGGTTTAACATGTTTGCCATTATAGCGGCTTTGCGGCACTGGGGCGACGCGCTTCTCTGCAGCTTGGAGGCGCGCTTCCTAGCGTATAACGCCCATGCGCGAAAAGTCGATCTAGGCTATTATCACCTCCTAGACTCACTTTTCGTCTCGACGACTTCAACGACTTCAACGATAGGTAGGATGCAATGACGGTAAAACTCGGCGTGGTCATGGATCCGATCGCGAACATCAACGTCAAAAAAGACACAACGCTAGCCATGCTCCTTGCCGCACAGCGCCGCGGTTGGGAGTTGTATTACATGGAACAAAACAACCTCTCACTCGATCAGGGGCTAGCGCGGGGCGAAGTTCGCCGTCTCAGCGTCCAAGACAATCCCGAAGGCTGGTATGAACTCGGCAGCCCACAGGACATTGCGCTATCTGAACTCGATGTTTTGTTAATGCGCAAAGACCCGCCGTTCGACATGGATTTTATCTACTCGACTTACATACTCGAGGCGGCGCAGCGCGCGGGCACGTTAGTTGTGAATGACCCTCGAAGCCTACGCGATTGCAACGAAAAGCTTTTCGCCACTCAATTTCCGCAGTGCTGTCCGCCTCTTATCGTCGCCGCATCGGCGGCGCGACTTAAAGCGTTTCATGCCGAACACGGCGATGTGATATTCAAGCCTCTTGACGGCATGGGCGGCGCCTCTATTTTCCGCGTCAAAGCCGGCGATCCTAACCTGAGTGTCATAATCGAGACGCTTACCGATCACGGTCGTCAACAAATTATGGCGCAAAAGTTTCTCCCTGAAATTGTCGCTGGCGACAAACGGATACTCTTGGTCGATGGCGAGCCCGCGGAATACGGCCTCGCTCGGATCCCGATGTCGGGGGAAACGCGTGGCAACCTCGCGGCGGGGGGCAGCGGCGTTGCAATGCCACTCACCGATCGCGAGCGCTGGATATGCGCTCAAGTCGCGCCGGTTTTGCGCGAAAAAGGACTCCTTTTCGTTGGTCTTGACGTGATAGGTGATTACCTCACCGAAATCAACGTGACGAGCCCGACCTGCGTGCGTGAGCTCGATCGCGCGCACGAGCTTGATATCGCCGGGGATCTGATGAACGTCATCGCCACTAAACTCGCGGCTCGAGGCTAGGACAAATGGCTGCGGACGCGGCAGAGCGCGAACGCTTTAACTTCACGATTTTTCTGTCGATCGCGGCGCACGGCATCCTCATTTTCGGCATAAGCTTCGGCGCCGCGCAGTCGACGAGCGAGACTCCAACGCTTGATATAACCCTCGTCGCACATCACAGCGAAATTGCGCCAGAGCGCGCCGATTTCCTCGCTCAGGCTGATCAGCTTGGCAGCGGCACGCTGGCCGAAGACGCCACACCTGTCGCACCCACCTCACCCTTTCAAGCCGACTTCGAATCCGCGACGCTGCAAGCGGCGAGGCCCGTAGCGCCGGAACGCAGAGCACAGCAGCGGCAGGGCAGCACCGAGATAGTCACGACATCGGCAGAGTCACGCGAGCTGGCTAGCGACGCGCTGACCGTAACCGAAGACGGTGATGCGCAGCTATCGACGCCAGATTCAACACGACTCGCGATCGCAAGCCTGATCGCACAGCTCGACTCCGAGGTGCAGGAATATGCGCGGCGTCCACGACGTGTTGTGCTCACCGCTGCATCGACCCAGCGCAGTGAAGATGCACTCTATCTCGATGGCTGGCGCCGCCGGATCGAAGCTATAGGCAACCTTAACTATCCCGACGCGGCTAAACGCCAAAAACTCTATGGCAGTCTGCGGCTACTCGTCTCGATACTGCCTAATGGAAGTATTCAAAAAACGGAAATCCTGCAGTCCTCTGGGCATGTAATACTTGATCAGGCGGCATTAGATATCGTCATGCTAGCCTCTCCCTACGAGCCTTTCCCACCCGAATTGAGCAAGCAAGCCGACGTCGTGGAGATTATCCGCACGTGGCGCTTTCATGAAGGCAATGCCCTGCGGAGCTATTGATGGTGAGACGCGTAATAGCGAGGAGAGCGCCTAATAGTGAAGAGTGCGCCGCGGCTTGCAGCTGCAGCGTAACTCCCAAACGCTGTCGATAGTGAGGGAGCACGCGAATTGCGACAGTAGGCTTGCTCGTAAGCTCTGCGCTATGATGACCGCTAGCGAAGTTCTGAGCACTGTGATGACGCCACTAGACAATTTCCCTCAGCAGAAAACGCAGCTAAGTGCGCTCGCGTTTGACTACGGCACCCAGCGTATCGGCGTCGCCTATGGGCAGAGCCTTACCGGCACCGCACAAGCGGTGGCAGTGATTCGAGCGCGCGATGGGGTGCCCGACTGGAACGATATCGCCGCGCTGATCGATCGCTGGCAGCCCGATGTATTCGTTGTGGGCCTACCCTACAACCTCGATGGCAGCGAGAGCCCACTCATGCTGCGCGCAATAAAATTTGGTCATCGGCTCAACGGCCGCTTCCATAAACCAAGCTACGGCTTCGACGAACGGCTCTCGTCTGTCGAAGCCGCCGAGCGGATAATCGATGATGCCGATTGGGAAGCTAGCGGCAAACTCAGCAGCAGGCGTGGCCAGGGCGCACAGAAAAAGCAGGCTATAGACGATGTCGCTGCGCAGATTATTCTAGAGAATTGGTTGGCCGAGCTCGCGCGGCGAGGCTAAATTGGAATTGCATCAGCAAAAGGCTCAATCCGGCCGGCGCTAAATTAAACAAAGTCAAACAAGCCGACAGAGCCTTAAGATTAAAAATTATCCGGCGACTTGGCCTTCGCCCTCGCGACATCGGCGTGCACAAGTCCCTGATCCACGAGAACCTTAAGCGATTGATCGAGTGTCACCATGCCTTGCGATGCGCCGGTTTGAATCGTCGAGTACATCTGCGCGACTTTGTCTTCGCGAATTAGATTACGGATCGCCGGCGTCCCGCGCATAATCTCGAAGGCAGCAACCCGTCCGCCGCCCTCTTTACGAAGCAGAACCTGCGACACGACCGCTTGGAGAGATTCCGAGAGCATTGAGCGGACCATGTCTTTTTCGCCGGCCGGAAAAACATCTATCACTCGATCGATTGTCTTTGCCGCCGACGTTGTGTGCAGCGTTGCAAACACCAAATGACCAGTTTCGGCTGCGGTGAGCGCGAGCCTTATAGTCTCGAGGTCGCGCAGCTCGCCGACCATAATGATGTCGGGATCTTCGCGCAGGGCAGAGCGCAATGCGTTTGAAAAACTGTGCGTGTCGCGATACACCTCGCGCTGATTGATCAGGCAGCGCTTACTTTCGTGAACGAATTCGATCGGGTCTTCGATAGTTAGAATATGCTGCGATTTGGTTTTGTTGAGATAGTCAATGAGTGCCGCGAGTGTCGTACTTTTGCCCGAACCAGTCGGCCCAGTCGCGATAACCAAGCCTCGCGGTGAATCAGCAATAGTTTTGAAAATGGGCCCAAGGCCTATCGCTTCCATTGTCACTGTCTTGGAGGGAATGCTTCTGAATACAGCGGCCACACCGCGGTTCTGATGAAAGGCGTTCACACGGAAACGAGCAACACCTGCAAGCTCATAGGAGAAATCCGCCTCGAGTCTGTCCTCAAATTCCTGGCGCTGATCTTCACGCATCACCTCATGCAAAAGGGCTAGGGCCTGGTGCTGGGAAATACTGTCGCCGCTACCCCCAAGTCCAACCATCGGTTCAGCGAACAGCGGAGATATTTCACCATCGATGCGTACCAAAGGGGGTAAACCAGCCGTCAGGTGTAGGTCGGAGGCGCCTCGTTCGACAGTTAAATTCAAGAGGTCGGCAATTTTCATTGATCGCAGTCTACTTGCTGATTAACAATGCTTGCATGGTAACCTCCAACGCTATATTCACCTAACGCAAACGCTTTGCCGAACCGGACTTTCCTCACGATGCCGAACATCAGTCAAACCCTCAACCAGCTCCGCACGAGTATCGAGGCGGCTGCAACGCGCCATGGCCGTCCCACAGACGCGGTTACGCTGCTTGCCGTCAGCAAACGCCAATCGACTGACGCGATGCGCGACGCCTATGCGGCTGGACAACGCGATTTCGGCGAGAACTACGTACAAGAGGCTTTGGATAAACGCGACGCCCTTACCGACCTCGGCTTAGTCTGGCATTTTATCGGACCGATCCAGTCGAATAAGACGCGCGATATCGCCAATGCGTTTGATTGGGTTCATAGCGTCGATCGCGCCAAGATAGCCGAACGGCTTTCAGCACAGCGCAGCCCAGCGCTACCTCCTCTCAATGTTTGCGTGCAGGTAAATCTTTCAAACGAAGACAGTAAATCCGGTGTCCCTCTTACCGAGGCTGAACCCCTCTGTGCTCTCGTCTCAAGCCTACCCAACCTCACTCTTCGCGGACTCATGGCGATTCCCGCGCCGCTTGATAGCGTTGCCGAGCAGCGCGCATGCTATGCGCCACTGCGCAAAGAATTCGAGCGTCTGCGCCAAGTAATGCCTATCCTAGACACGCTCTCTATTGGCATGAGTGGCGACTACGATGCGGCGATTGCCGAGGGCTCGACCCTCGTGCGAATTGGTACCGCACTGTTTGGCGCCCGTCCGAGCTAAGAGGTTCGCGCATTGGCGCTCAAGTCGGTAAACTTTAGCCCTAAGATCTGCTGAGGCGAGTGCTCGTCGCGGTGGGCAATAAACTCAGCTTGGAGATAAACCTTGCAAGACACTCGCATCGGCTTCATCGGCGCTGGCAATATGGCTAGCAGCATCATTGGCGGCCTGATCAATCGAGGCCATGCGGCCAGCTTAATTAGTGCGTCGGACTTAGACACCGAGAAACTTGGCGCACTCGCAGCAAAAACAGGGTTGAGCGCTGCGGACAACGAGACCATCGCACGGACAGCCGACGTCATCGTGCTCGCAGTAAAACCACAGGTTATGAGTGCTGTCTGCACCGAGCTCGCCGCGTCCTTAGGGGATCGCCGACCACTAATAGTCTCGATTGCCGCCGGCATTACCCTCTCGGCGCTCGAACGCTGGTTTGGCCCCGATGCGGCGCTCGTGCGTTGCATGCCTAACACACCGGCTCTCGTCGGCAGCGGCGCAAGCGGCTTATTCGCTAACGCCCAAGTCAACGCCGCGCAGCGTAGTATCGCTGATCAGCTGCTTGGCGCGGTCGGACTGAGCGTTTGGGTCGAAACCGAATCAGACATCGATAGCGTTACCGCGCTCTCGGGAAGCGGCCCCGCCTATTTCTTTTTAATGATGGAGGCGATGCAAGAGAGCGCGGTTAAACTCGGGCTTAGTTCCGAACTCGCGAGGGCGCTTACTTACCAGACTGCACTGGGCGCAGCACAGCTCGCGCTCGCAAGCGACGAAGAAACCGCGCAGCTTCGGCGCAATGTGACTTCGCCCAACGGCACGACAGAGCGGGCGATTAACCATTTCGAAGACGGCGGCCTGCGTCAACTCGTAGACGGCGCATTGCAAGCGGCACACGCACGCTCAATTGAACTTGCCGGGGAAATGTAAACCTTTAGGCGAAGCTCCTGCGCTGGCGGCTCGCTACAGACCAACAACATTAGGATAAGCGTAAACAATTAGATCGCTCGACCGAGTGATTTGCACGGGGATTAGAGAATGGATTTTATGAGCAGCTCAGGTATCACATTAGTCAGCACTCTAGGTGGCATCTATCTGCTAATGCTATTGCTGCGATTCTTACTGCAAATCGCGCGCGCAGATTTTTATAACCCGATGTCCCAAGCCATCGTGCGCTTTACCGATCCGTTAGTCAGGCCGCTCAGACGCGTGATCCCCGGCTACCGTGGCATCGATTTTTCTACGCTTATCGCCTCCCTATTCGTCCAACTTGGCGCGATCTATGGACTCATCGCGCTTTACGGAGCGAGTCCCCCGTCTCTCGGTGCTCTCGTCGCCTGGGCGTTCGTCGGCAATCTGCTGTTCGTCATCAACATTTATTACTACGCGATAATCGGCTCGATAATTATGTCGTTTGTCATGATGTTCAGTGGCAACCCAACGCCTCATCCTCTGCTTCAACTGGTATGGCAGCTCACAGAGCCGGTGATGGGACCGATACGCTCGGTCATCCCCGCTATCGGCGGACTCGACTTCTCACCGATTGTTATTTTCCTGGGCATCCAATTGCTGCAGAATTTCATCTACGAAACATTTGGTATCACGACCGGCATGGCCGCTGTGATTCTGGGCATCTAACAAAGACTCGAAGACGCTATGGCAATCGAACCAACACAGCTTAAAGAGACGCCGAAGTCTGCTATCCGCAGCTCGATAGACGCGCCGGATTCGGTCGGTATCGTAACGCCTCACTCGTATCACTTCGACGAACCTCTGCAGCTGCGCAGCGGCAAAACACTCCCAAGCTACGATCTCATGGTCGAAACCTATGGCGAGCTTAATGCTGCGCGCAGCAACGCAATACTTATCTGTCACGCCCTGAGCGGCGACCACCATGCCGCGGGCTATCACTCGGCCAGTGACAGCAAACCGGGGTGGTGGGATAGCGCGATCGGACCGGGAAAGGCAATCGACACGACTAAATTCTTTGTCGTCGCACTTAACAATTTGGGCGGCTGCGCCGGTAGCACAGGCCCCACGTCTATTAATCCAGAGACGGGCAAGCCCTACGGTCCCGATTTCCCTGTAGTTACCGTCCGTGACTGGGTCAAAAGCCAGTTACGCCTGATGGATCGTCTCGGCATCCAGAAATGGGCAGCGGTTATCGGCGGCAGCCTCGGTGGCATGCAGGTTCAGCGTTGGGCGATAAGCTATCCCGATAGAGTAGCGAACGCGGTCTGTATAGCATCGGCGCCGAAGCTTTCAGCGCAGAACATCGCGTTTAATGAAGTGGCTCGCTACTCGATTACTAGCGACCCTAATTTTCATGCTGGACGCTATCTCGAGCACAACACCTACCCTAAACATGGATTGATGCTCGCAAGAATGGTGGGGCATATAACCTATCTTTCTGATAGCGCGATGCGTGCAAAATTTGGCAATGCAGGTTCACTGCTCGAAAATACGACGCGCGGCAATCTTGGACGCGACCTGCGCTCGGGCACACTGAGCTTTGGCTTAAATGTCGACTTCGAAGTAGAAAGCTACTTGCATTATCAGGGCGAGCGTTTCAGTTCAAACTTCGACGCCAACTCTTACCTTTTAATGACCAAGGCGCTCGATTATTTCGATCCCTCAGTCGACTATGGCAATGATCTCTCCAAAGCATTCGCCGAAGGCGACTGTAAATTTTTGCTAGTGTCTTTTAGCACCGACTGGCGTTTCCCACCCGAACGCTCACGCGAACTCGTCGAAACGCTGTTGAAGGCAGGCCGAGAAGTGACGTATCTCGAGGTCGAAGCAGATCAGGGTCACGATGCCTTCCTCATGCCTATACCGCGTTATAGTAATGCGATGCGCGGCTTCTTGGATAATGCCTACAAGGAGCTTGTCACCGATGCGTCCTGATCAAGAGATAATCCAGCGTTGGATTGAGCCCGATAGTCGAGTGCTAGATCTCGGCTGCGGTGATGGCAGTCTGCTCGCAAACCTCAAGCAAACCAAAGGGGTCAAAGGCACTGGGCTCGAAATCGACGGCAACAAAATACAGTCCTGCGTCGAGCGGGGCATTAATGTTATCGAGCAGAACCTCGATGCCGGCCTGTGGAATTTTCAATCCGACAGTTTTGATACAGTGCTGCTCGCACAGACGCTTCAGGCGCTGAGCCATCCCGATCAGTTAATAGACGAGATGCTGCGCGTTGGTCGACGCGGCATCGTGACCTTTCCTAATTTCGGCAATTGGAAAAGCAGACTTTATCTTTCTTCGAAAGGCCGTATGCCCGTGTCTAAATTTATGCCGCATGCGTGGTATGACACGCCTAACATCCATTTCTGCACCGTGCGAGACTTCGACGCCCTCTGCGAAGAGAAAAACATACAAATACTAGAACGAACGGTTGTTGATTTAAAACATGAGGGAAGTCTGTCGATGAGGCTTTTGCCTAATCTGTTAGGCGAAATCGCCATTTACCATATCGCGCGCAGCTAACCATCGCGTTTACGGACACACAAATAACAAGAGTCAAGTTATTGAAAGACACAAAAATTGTTCTCGCCAGCGGTAACGAAGGCAAGCTACGCGAACTGCATAGAATATTGTCGTCCCTAGGAGTCGACCTTATTTCGCAGCGTGCGCTCGGCGTCGATGACGCCGAAGAAACGGGGCTGACTTTCGTAGAGAACGCACTCATTAAAGCAAGGCATGCCTGTGAGATAACCGGCCTTCCAGCGATCGCAGATGACTCAGGCATCGAAGTCGATGCGCTTAACGGCGAACCCGGTATCTATTCGGCGCGGTTCGCTGCTGCGCGCGGGGCCAGCTTTGCCAATCGTGATGAAATAGACGCTGCAAATAACGCGCTGTTGCTCGAGCGTTTACAAGGTGTCGCACCGGCTCAACGCACCGCGCGGTTTCAATGCGTTATTGTGCTCCTTAAGCATGCCGCAGATCCTACGCCACTCATTTGTCAGGGCACCTGGGACGGATTGATTCTTAATTCAGCCGAGGGCAACAATGGATTCGGATACGATCCTCTCTTCTTCGTGCCTTCGCATAACTGCGCCTCTGCCCTGCTCGATCCCGACACTAAGAATGCGATAAGTCATCGCGGACAAGCATTGGAGCAGCTGCGTCGATGCTGGCCCAGCCAACTCTAAGCCTCTACATACACATCCCATGGTGTGTAAAGAAGTGCCCCTACTGCGACTTCAATTCGCATGAGTTTGGTGCGCACGCGTCCCTACCGGAAGACGCTTATATTGCTGCGCTGTCCGAAGATTTCGACGCCGACTATGCATTAGCATGCGGCGGCGACACGGTGGAAAACCCTAGACCGATTCATTCGATCTTTATCGGAGGGGGCACACCAAGCCTCTTTAGTGCGCGCGCCTTCGATTCGCTTTTACAACACATTGCCCGAAGCCAATCATCAGGTTGGCTCGAGTCTACCCATTTAGAAATTACACTAGAAGCAAACCCAGGTACGCTCGAGGTGGGACGCTTCGCAGAGTTCCGCGCCGCAGGGATTAATCGGCTATCCATCGGTGTTCAAAGTTTCGCAGATGCGCAGCTCAGCAAGCTTGGCCGCATACACGATAGTGCGCAGGCGAGACGCGCGATAGACAGCGCCCGTGCCGCTGGATTCGACAATTTTAATCTCGACATTATGCATGGGCTTCCGGATCAATCATTAGCCGCTGCGCTATCCGACCTTGAAGCTGCGCTATCGTTTGAGCCACCCCATCTGTCTTGGTATCAGCTCACCATAGAACCCAACACCGTGTTTTACTCCAAACCGCCTCCTTTACCCAGCGAGTCTATATTGACCCGCGTGCAGGACGCGGGACACGAGCTGCTCTTATCACGGGGACTAGAACAGTACGAGGTTTCGGCCTACGCGCGCGGTGATCGCCTTCAGTCTCGTCATAATCTCAATTACTGGCAATTTGGCGACTATCTCGGTATCGGCGCGGGAGCGCACGGGAAAATCAGTCTGCCCGATAGTTCGCAGCCACTGCGAACACGCAAGCACCGTCAGCCGGATCATTATCTCCGCGCAGCCTCAGAGCGACGAGACACGCACAACGTACAGCGCTATACGGCCGAGTCCACGCCTATTCCCGTTGACGAAATTACCATCGAATATCTACTCAATACATTGCGAACCCGCCGTGGCTTCTCCCCCGCGCATTTCGAGGCGCACACCGGCGTCGCTTTTAGCGAAATCGCAAACCGAGTAGAATACCTGCGCTCGCGCGAACTACTCTGCGCGTCCTCGTTTGGCGAAGGCTGGATTACGACTACCGCGCGAGGCTTTAGGTACTTGAATAATGTTCTCGAGGAATTTATCTAATTGAAACTGCATCTACATCACTGCGAACCATGCAAACTAGGGTCTCCTGTCATTTCCGAAGAAGAAGCGCATCAACTCGTGTTGGGCGTACCGGGTTGGAAGCGCCAGTTCCACGAAGGCGTAGAGAAACTCGTGCGAGAGTTTTTCTTTATTGGCTTTAAAGACGCCTTTGCGTTCACCGCGAAAGTAGCCAATATTGCCGAGCGTGAGGACCACCACCCGACGATTTTGACTGAATGGGGAAAAGTGACGGTCTACTGGTGGTCTCATCGCATCAACGGCCTACATGTTAACGATTTCATCATGGCGGCAAAAACTGATACGATCGCGCGCCTTGCGATGAACGCCGAGAACCAAGAGTCGCCAACCGAGAGTTAGATTGATGAGCACGCCAACTGAGAGCTTCCCAGAAGCAGAGATCATCCAGAACACGGAAAGCAACGCCACGAAGGGCGCAGGCGCGCTTGTCGAATGGTTTCGTGCGTCTACTCAGTACATCAACGCTCACCGCGGTAAAACCTTTGTCGTCGCGCTAAGCGGTGAGGCTCTGGCAAGCGAGCACCTTCGAAACCTTGTCAGCGATCTCACACTGCTTCACAGCCTCGGCGTTAAGCTAGTGTTAGTCCACGGTGCGAGGCCTCAGATCGATGCCGCTCTGACGGCTGCAAAACTGCAGCTCGAATTTCATAAAGGAATGCGTGTCACAGATCCAGACTCTCTTGCTGTCATCGCAAGCGTTGTAGGTGCTGAATCTATTCGTTTAGAAGCGCTCTTTAGCGCGGGTACAACTTCATCTACCTCAGCGCCTCTTGCTGTCGCGGGAAGCGAAGCGTTAACACTCAGCCGCGGCAATTTCATTACTGCTATGCCAATTGGCGTGCATAACGGCATCGACTTTCATCACACCGGGCGCGTACGTCGGGTTAAAGCCGCAGCTATTGCGAAACGTCTCGAAGAGCGCACGATCGTACTGCAGAGTAATCTCGGATATTCACTCACCGGAGAAATCTTTAACCTTACCGCCGAGGAAGTCGCTACTGAGCTAGCGATCGCGATAAAAGCCGACAAATTAATTTTCCTTGTTCCACAAGAGGGTGTCTGCGATGAACAAGGCGAGCTTATCACCTCGCTCAATCCTGCCAGTGCAGCACTTGCCGCTGAGCGCTTTTCGGCCAGTGACATCGACATCGACAAATCTCTCGGCGGCGCATTGAAAGCGTGCATAAAAGCCAATGCGGCTGGAGTAAATCGCGCACATCTTATCGGCTACAGGAGCAACGGCGCGCTCATTCGTGAATTATTTACGCGCGAAGGAGCAGGCTCGCTTATAAGCGACGACAGCCTCGATACCTTACGACAGGCCACGATCGACGACGTGTCTGCGATCCTGTCGCTTATTAGACCGCTCGAAGCCGATGGCACGTTGGTTGAGCGCTCGCGCGAAAGGCTTGAAACCGAGATTGAGAACTTTAAAGTGATCGAGTTAGAGGGCGCGATTATCGCCTGTGCGGCGCTTTATCGCACGAGCGAATCGCTCGCCGAAATTGCCTGTATTGCCACTCACCCAAACTACCGTCGTGGCGGATTAGGCGCGAGGCTTCTGCAAAGTTTGTCTGCCGAAGCTAAGAGGCTTGGAATAGAGAAAGTATTTGTCCTAACGACTGTCACCGCACACTGGTTTATCGATCATGGATTTGCGCAGGGAACACTCGACGATCTTCCGGAACAGAGACAGGCGCTTTACAATTTACAGCGCAAGTCAAAAATATTCTTAAAATCTGTGTAAGGTTTCTCGCTTAGCGGGGTCGGCGGGTTAGTTTGCATATACTATATGCGTAGGGATTATCCGGCTCGCTTTCTCCGTTAGCGGCGAAATTCTCGCGCTCAACTTCTTGCCACTCACTTTCATCGAACTCCGGTAAAAAAGTATCGCCTTCGACACTTGCGTGGACGCGAGTAAGATGAAAACACTCAGCTTGCTGCAGCGCGTCGGCGTATAAACGCGCACCGCCGATCACAAAAGTTTCGTCAACGCCAAGCTCCTTGCTTATCGATTCGGCAAGACTCTTCGCTTGCCCGAGACTTGTCACGACGTCTGCGCCGTCGGCAACATAGTGTGGATTCGAGCTGACTACGATTGAGCGACGATTGGGTAACGGCCTACCGATTGATTCCCACGTGTTGCGCCCCATGATGATGCAATGACCAGTGGTCACTCGACGAAAATATTTTAGATCTTCGGACAGATGCCAAGGCAGTGTATTGTCTCGACCGATAGTTCGGTTCTCAGCCATCGCCACAATCAACGAAAGTTTCATTTCTGATAGTCCACTCTGAATCTTAAGTGCGGCACCTAAACCGAAAAAGGGTAGGCGATTGGGTCATGGTGCTGATAGCCCTCGACTGAAAAATCATTAAGAGTAACCCACGTTTCTATATCTTCGAGGCTCTTAATGTCGGGGTTAATGTGTAACTTTGGCGCCGGAAATGGTTTGCGTTTTAGCTGAACGTCGCGCATCAGTTCGAGCTGGTCTTCGTAAATATGCGCATTGACGATCTTATGATAGGCAGTTCCCGCGGCATGCCCCGTGATCTGCGCCATCAGGGCGAGCAGCGTGAATACCTGTATTTGGTTGAAGTTAAGACCAAGGGGTACATCACAAGAGCGCTGGTAACTCGTTAGATGGAGCTTGCCGCCGAGCAGCGAGAATGTATGCGTATGCATACAGGGGCGCAAACAGCCAAGCTCGAATTCTCCGGGGTTATAAAACGTCAGTATTTCGCCGCGATCGTCTAAGCCGTTACTCAGGTCGTCGACTATCTTACGCAGCTGATCCAGCGGCTCGCCGCTTGGCCGCGCCCACGCCCTTCCTTGCACACCGTATACGCGGCCCATATCATCCTCGCCGCGGCGCACCGGATTCGCGAGCCACGCTGGGTTTTCGTTAGCATTGGCATCCCAACTTTTGGTGCCTAGCGCTCGGAAATCTGCGGCGTTGTCATAGCCTCGCAGATAACCTAACAGCTCGGCGATGGCGGCTTTCCAGTAACTCTTTCGAGTCGTTATGATCGGGAATTCATTGCGCTCAACAGAGTATTCTAGGTCGGCGTTTATAACAGTCAGGCAACGCTTGCCGGTTCGCTCATTCGCAACCCATTCGCCCTCATCGACTATACGCCGGCAAAGCTCTAGATACTGATGCATACACTATTCACCCTGTATTAATTACGCTTGGCGTTTGAGACAGCACCGTCGCGGCGGTAACCGTAGACCATCATGGCCGCGCCGATGAAAATCATTGGCAATGAAAGCAACTGTCCCATGGTCATCCAATCGAAAGCGATGAAGCCGATGTCCGCGTCGGGCTGGCGAGCGAATTCGACGAGAAATCTGAACACACCGTAGCCAACACCAAAAAACCCGGTGATACTGCATCGCGGGCGCGGTTTTGAAGAAAACCACCAGAGCAATGCAAACAGCGCGACACCTTCGAGCGCAAACTGATACAGCTGCGAAGGGTGACGAGGGAGCGCATCGACATACGGAAAAACCATACCCCAAGGCAGATCCGTTGGTCGCCCCCAGAGTTCGCCGCCGATAAAGTTACCCAGTCTGCCAGCGCCGAGCCCGAAGGGGACTAGCGGGGCTACGAAATCCATCGTCTCGAAAAAGGGTTTGCCTAACCTACGCGAGTACCAAGCAAAGGCTGCGAGCACGCCTAACAAACCGCCATGAAACGCCATGCCGCCTTCCCACACTCGGAAAAGCCAAATGGGGTCTGCCAGAAAGCGATCGAAATTATAAAAGAAAACCGAGCCAAGCCGACCGCCTATCACCGCCCCCATAGCGCCATAGAAAACGAGGTCGGATATTTGCTCATCGCTCCAAGCTCCGGGGTTTCGATGTGCACGATAGAGGCCCAGCCGCCAGATACCCGCAAAGGCAACAATGTACATAAGCCCATACCAGTGAATACTGAGAGGACCTAGAGATAGTGCAACGGGGTCGAACTGGGGGTGGGTAAGCATGCCGTTCTCGAGCTGTTTTCGTAAGCGTTAAGATTACCTGTTTACGCACTATTTTTATAGCAAACTGGCGCTAGATATCCTTTTGGGTAGAATGAGCTTCCTGACAATGAAGTGAATGTTTTATCGCTATGTGTCTTTTATTCATCGGCTATCGCTGTCACCAAGAGTTTCCACTCTTTGTTGCAGCCAATCGTGACGAATTTTTCGCCCGCGAAACTCGGCAGGCACGCCATTGGGGCAATGGCGTAATCGCAGGCCAAGATGGGCAGGCCGGTGGGACATGGCTTGGTATCGGGCCCAATGCACGCTTTGCTGCAATCACGAATCGCCGCGGCAGTCCGCCCAAAGATGGCCTGCGCAGCCGAGGCGAATTAACTGCCAATTTTCTCAGCGGCTCGATGAGTGCGCGTGATTATGCGCAGACTGTCGCGTTGCAAAGCCAGAACTATGCTGGATTCAATCTGTTAGTTTGCGATAGTAGTTCGCTTTACTATCTCGCTAATGATAATCAAACGGCGCCAACCCAACTAGCCCCTGGCTACTATGGACTATCAAACGGTGTACTCGACGAGCCTTGGCCTAAGGTAAGTAAAGGCAAGCAGCGCTTTCAAGAACTCGCGAGCCGGCCCTCGGCGTTAACGACCGACAGGCTTATCGAGTTGATGAACGACAGGGAGAAAGCGCCCGACCATGAACTGCCGTCGACAGGACTGAGCCTTGCGCTCGAACGGCGTCTCTCTTCTGCGTTTATTCAGAATGAAAAAGAGACTAACGAAGACATTCTCGGCGCTCAAGACTACGGCACGCTCTGCTCCACCGCACTAATCTTTTCCCGCGAGGGTGAGAGACGCTTTCATGAACGCAATTACGATGCGCAGGGCCGGCCGACGCGAAGTCATTTTTTCCACTTAACAGCCGACTGATCAGTGTGTACGAGAAGAGCGCAGCAACCTGTCGACTCCCGCGTTGTAGAGCGCCATATCAACTGCGCTGCGAATAGTTTGCGCATCGTCCAATTCGAATACTTGCTCCAGCAAATCTTTCGCTACATCCATCGACACGCTTCGAATCACTGATTTAACTTTTAGCAGTGTCGAGGCGTTCATGGAAAGTACGTCGTATCCCATCGCGATAAGGAGTACCGCCGCGCCAGGGTCGCCTGCCATTTCACCACAAATGCTCACCGGTTTCCCCTCTGCCTTAGCAAGTGTAACGACCTGCTGCAAGGCGGCGATAACCGCAGGATGGAACGCCGAATATAGACTTGCGACGCGTGGATTGTTGCGATCAACAGCCAGTAGATATTGTGTTAGGTCGTTACTGCCTACTGAGACAAAATCAACCATCTTAGCAAGCACTGACGTCTGATAGACAGCCGCAGGTAATTCGATCATGACGCCAATCGGCGGATAAAGTACATCGACGCCTTCTTGAACAAGCTCACGATAAGCCTTTTTTATCAGCTGTTGCGCCATCGCCACTTCATTAACATTGCTGATCATTGGCAACATAATTTGCAGATTGTTCAAACCAACACTCGCACGCAGCATCGCGCGAATCTGTGCCGTGAAAATTTCTGGGTGATCGAGCGTCACACGTATTCCACGCCAACCTAAAAAGGGATTGGCCTCTTCAATCGGAAAGTAGGGAAGAGATTTGTCACCGCCAATATCTAGCGTGCGCATCGTTACTTTTTTAGGGGCGAATGCCTCAAGTTGCTCACGGTAGATGGCGTACTGTTCTTGCTCGCTTGGAAATCGCTCGCTTAGCAAAAAAGGGACCTCTGTTCGGAACAAGCCAATGCCTTCGGCACCTTGATCGAGCGACTGCATCACATCAGACATAAGACCCGTGTTTACCCACAGCTGGACACGTTGTCCATCCAGCGTCTCACACGGCTCTTCTTTGATTCCCTCGAGACCCGCGATTAGTTGCTCTTGCTCTTTGATGATTTCACGGTAACGCAAACGAAGCGCTTTTGAAGGACTTGTGATCACCTCCCCGCGGTAGCCGTCTACTACTAGGCTGCGCCCTTCGAGTTGGGCATAGGGAAGGTCCACCGCCCCCATCACTGTCGGAATACCCATCGTACGAGCAAGAATGGCAACGTGAGAGTTACCCGATCCTTTGACAGAGATAAGCCCCTTGAGCTTATCTTTGGGTGCTTCGGCAAGCATCGATGGCGTCAGCTCTTCGCTGACTAGAATTGTGTTGTCCTGGTACTCGATCTCAACTGGTTCGCGCGCTTGTAAATAAAAAAGCACGCGACTGCAAAGATCTCTAATATCAACCGCTCGTTCACGTAAATAGTCATCGCTCATCGCTTCGAAAGCTCGCACGTGCTCATTCGCAACATAGGCAAGCGCACCCTGCGCCCAGATCCCCTGTCGGATCCGAGAAACTACTTCGTTACCTAGCGCATTGTCGTCGAGCATTCGCGCATAGACACTAAATAATTGACGCTCTTCCTCAGCAACCTGCCCGGCGATCTTTTCGTAGAGATCGTTCATATCTCGCCGCACTGCATCGATACAGCTTTTAAAGAAGGCGACTTCGTGCTCAATATCCTTTGCAGGACGCTGCGGAATCTGACTAAGGTCGGCGTGGGGAAATACCACGACGGCGCGCCCGATCGCTACACCTGACGATCCGGAGACACCGGGGAAAACTGTATCTTCGGTTTTCTGGCCCGAAGGACTTAGCCCCTGAATCGCGCCTGTTGCCTTAGCGTGCGCAATAACGCCGGAAAGCTGAGCCGAGAGTGTAATTAGAAACGCTTCCTCGCCTTCATCAAAACGGCGACTTTCGCGCTGTTGAATCACCAGCACACCAAGCACCGCGCGGTGGTGAATTATAGGCACACCAAGGAATGAGTTAAATTCTTCCTCACCGGTGTCCTGAAGGTAAAAATAGCTTGGGTGTTTTGAGGCATCGCTTAGGTTTATAGGTTCGGCATGTTTCGCAACCAGGCCAACGAGTCCTTCGCCGGTTTGCAGACTGACGCGGCCAACTGCTTCAGCCTTGAGACCTTGAGATGCCATGAGAACGTGGCTGTTGATGTTGGAGTCTAGCAAATAAACCGAACATACCTGCGTGTTGAGCACACTGCGTACACGAGTGACAATGATATCCAGCGCAGATTGTAGATCTCGAGCTGAATTTACTTCTTGTACAATGCTACGCAATTGGTCGAGCATTCTTGAAGCGACTCCTCTCGATAAACCTAGCGTAGTAAGGCTAGGCGGCCAGAAAACAGGGACAATACTCTTCCCGACTTGAGTTGAGGTTTAGGTTAGCGCTTATTGAGCGCAACATACCGCTCGAGTGGCGACTGAAGTTGCTCTAGCGCTGAGCGATAGACATCACGTTTGAACTCGATGACCTGTTCGACCGGGTACCAATAATTAACCCAGCGCCAGTCGTCGAACTCCGGCGTGCCGGACTTACTCAGCACAATTGAGTTTTCGTCACTCTCTAGACCGAGCAAAAACCACTTTTGCTTTTGCCCAATGCAGAGAGGATCTTTATGACGGCGAATATAATTCTCTGGCAGCCGATAATGTAGCCAATCCTCGGTCTGATGCAGCAGGCAAACATGCTGCTGCTCGAGGCCGACTTCTTCTTCGAGTTCGCGGTAAAGTGCGTCTTCGGCAGTCTCATTCTCTTTGATTCCGCCCTGAGGGAATTGCCAAGAACTTTGTCCAATGCGCTTAGCCCAAAGCAGCTGCCCTTTCGGGTTACAAATTACGATGCCGACATTGAGTCGGAAGCCGTCGGAATCAATCACGTTAGCGCTACCTTAACTGGAACACGAGGGAGACATTGTTTCACAGATAGAGGCGATAGATCAATCATGCCATGCGCTATGCTATAAAATTAATCAATAAATACAATTAGATAGCTTGAAGTTAGAGGCCGCGGCGTTATAATACCCCGCTTTAAAAACCCAAGTTTGACACGTTTCAAAACCCACAGGATTTAATATGGCCCTCGCCGCACCTCGACTCGCGCTGTTTGACCTCGACAATACCCTACTCGCTGGCGATAGCGATCATGCGTGGGGAGAGTTTCTTATCGAGCAAGGGCTTGTCGATGAGGCGAAACACAGGGCTCAGAACGACGCCTTCTACGAGCAATATCTGCAAGGTGAGCTCGACATTCATGGCTATGTTGCGTTTACGCTTGCACCGATACTCAGCCTCGCTCCTGCTGAGTTGGACGCACTCAGGCAAGAGTTTGTCACTAGCAGGGTCGCGTCAATTATGTTGCCTCGGGCTATTGATCTCGTGAAAAGTCACCGTGACGCCGGTGATCTGTGCGTTATTATTACTGCGACAAATGAGTTCATAACACAGCCTATCGCAGCGGCATTCGGCGTCGAACATCTCATCGCTACTGGGCTCGAACAGACTGGTGAGGGCGACGCACGCCGCTACACCGGCGCAATCTCGGGCACGCCTTGCTACCAAGAGGGAAAAATCACCAAGCTAACCGCCTGGCTCGAAGAAAGAGCAACGAATGCCGTTCAGGACGAACCCCTTGCATCACTTGCAGACAGCATTCTCTACAGCGACTCGTTTAACGACTTACCACTCCTCAGCGCCGTCACAACCGCAGTCGCGGTAGATCCGGACCCGCGCCTGGCCGCAGAAGCAGAGGCGAGTGGATGGGAAATACGTAGTCTGCGGGACTAATCCAGAATCTCAACCATAAGGTCGTCGGCGAGCTGTTCAAGCTTTTCCGACAATTCGCTACGTAGCAGCGTGCTAGGCATGCTCAGCTCAGCGTGAGCACGGAATAGCGGTTCACCAGACATGGGCGCAGGCTCACAAAGCGTCGTTAAATACTCGACGTTAACAGACAGGCTCGCGAGCACACGAGAAATTTCGCTTATGATGCCGGGTCGATCATTGGCGACGAGCTCTATTTCAAGATGCTGCCTAGCGGCAGCAGACTCATCCAACGCCTCACCGATCACGTCGCCCTTCGCATCCACCCTCTCGACGACTAACTTGAACGAACAGTCACCAGCGGCGAGCGCGTGCAGCGCCGCGACGAGTGATTCGGCCGCATCAGCAGCAACTCCTATACGAAGTATGCCCGCAAATTTCCCCGCCAACTGAGACATATTACTTTCAAGCCAGTTGCCTGCGTGTTCACCAATTGTTGCGGCTAAGGAGTCGACAAGGCCTGGTCGGTCGTCGGCAATAACGGTGAGTATTAGGTATGTATTCATAATATAGAGCCGTTCCAGTTGAGTCATTGATAGGTATGTTATGCGCAAGCCATACTAAGCGAAAGGGTCGGTTAGTTTGGTGCACGGCGATTGGATCTAGTCAGAATAAACCAATTTGGCGCCCAAAAAGTTGTTCCATCGAGTCGCCAACAAAACCAAGTATCGCATCTGCGATCGGCTCTATTTGCCTCTCGATATAAAATTCATAGTCAGGCCTTTGTGTAGTGAACCGAATCGGCTCTGCGCCGGTGCACGTCATAATGTATTCAATCCACCCCGACTCGCCCTGGTTTACACCAAGCCCTTGATCCGCGATTGCTCTCTGTGCCTTACGCGCCGCCTGAATGTGAGGAGGCACATTCTTTACATAGTCGTCTAAGCGACGCCTCAGCCGCTTACGAAAAACCAATTTTTCATCAATGCGCCCAGCACGCAGATCGTCGACGAGATGATACAAATACTCTGCATACTCTTCGCCCAAAAAAATACGGCGGTAGAGTTCTCGCTGAAATTCCCGTGCCAGTGGCGACCAGTCAGTCCGCACGGACTCAAGTCCTTTGAACACAAGTCTATATCGATCAACCTGTCCAGGCTCGTCTAACGCGAGATCGGCGTCGTCTCCGTTAGCAGTTCGAAAATTATCACCAAGCGTGTCGGCTATTCTAACCATACCCGCGTAGCGCTTCTTACTGCCCGCCTCTGAACCGCGAATAGTGGGCATTAGAAATTTCGTAAAGTGTGTCTCAAACTCCATCTCAAGAAAACTGTCGACACCCTGCTCCGTTATTATTCGGTCTCGCCACCATTCAGTCATGCTAGTTGCTAGCCGCTCGCTTATTCGTTCAACAGCTTGTGCGCGCAATACAGGCAAATGACTGTTGCATGACTCAACATCAATTGCTTTTTCGGGAATTAATACAAACACCGAGTCCGTGTCGCCATAAATCACACGAAAGCCCTGTTCTTCAATAAACCGCTTACTTTCGAGAATTATCTGATGACCGCGTTTGGTGATTGAACTGACAAGACGAGTGTCCAAGAATCTACAGCCGCTCGTACCGAGAACGCCATAGAACGAATTCATAATAATCTTAATCGCCTGCGACATGATCGCGTCGCCCGCAAGTTTTGCTCTATCCCTTGCGGCCCAGAGGGTTGCGATCAACTCAGGAAGAATTGCCCCATCCCGCGCAAACTTGCCACCGTCGAAACCCTCGATAGGCTTCGGCTCATCCTTAGCAAGAGCAAGGGCTAATGGGTCGACATGAAAAGTGCGAATAATACTCGGATAGAGGCTTTTGAAGTCCAAAACCACTACATCGTCAAAAATACCTGGTTCAGAATCGAGCACGTATCCGCCAGGACTAACATTCGTTGTATCACCCCTGCCGAGGGCAGGCGCTACAAAGCCCTTACGGTGTAGCCGAGGAAGGTAAAGAAAATCGAATGCGGCGACAGAGCCGCCATAGCGATCGAGAGCGAGCCCCGTTAACAAACTTTTCTCGATTGCAAATTCGAGTAGCTTTTCCTTGATAAAGATATCCCAAACCAATTTACAGTCTTCGAGGTTATAGCGCGCGAGCGCCTCTTTATCCTGTTCAAACAGTGTGCTTATTTCTGCCCCACGCTGCTCGACATCCTTAACCAGCTTGCCACGCCCAAGAACTTCGCGCGACACGGTTTCCAACGAAAAATCCTCAAAGGCATAGGTGGCCGAACGCATAAGTTCAATACCGTCTAATGCGCAGCGCCCCGAAATCGTTGCGTAGTATCGCTCAGTCTTCTTCGCGCTCCCTCTCTCACGCGCCTCGCGCCACAGGACAGGCTGAGGCTCGCCGCCAACGGGACGCCCAAGAGTCAACTTCATCTTTAATCTGTCGCAGATTCTCTGGAGACAGCGAAGGTCGAAGTTCACCACATTCCATCCGATCATTACGTCCGGATCTACCTCGGCGACATGATCTAGAAATGCCGAGATTACAGCACGTTCGTTTGGTAGAACCTCGATATGAAACGGGGCATCAACGCCGGCGCGGGCATTGAGCTTTTCGCGCCATTCTGCATCGCCAAGCATAAATACCTTCGATGCCTGTGTTGAGTAAGCAGCGATGGAGTAAAGCTTTTCGGCCTTCATGTCGGTTTCGATATCGAAGGAGAGTGCGCTAAGGGTTGGCCTAAATTCGGCTGACTTGATTCGAGGATTTAACAGTGGCTTTGCCGTCTTTGAGGATTCAGTTTCGTATTCGAACGCCAATGAACCTGTTATAAAACGTTCCATCAAAAATCTATCTGGCGCACGCACGTCGGCTTCAGAAAGCTCCACACCTGCGGCATTTAGCTTTCGGCCTATCTCCCCCATCGCTTTAGTTGTCTTAACATAAAGCGCTAGAACCTGCTCGTGCGAAAAGTTTCTAAGCTTAGTTTCCGCGACGCGCCACGCCGACGTGCTGCGCCGAGAGAGTAATCCACCCGCGTTTAAAGGAGATGTCGAGGTGTCCGCCTTATCGGCCAGGCCTGCACTGGAGAATATTGAGGTTCGCTGGAAGCTGCTAGAAAGACCCAAGGTTGATTCAAGCAGAGCGAGCTGCCTTGCAGGAAAGAAGCAGACGGCCTCTTGCTGTTCGAATACGAGGCAGCGCGGGCCTTTCTCTGTCGCGAGCCAAAAGGTAAGCCTTATGCCCGTTTTGGTATCGCTAGATTGGCGCGAGAGGATGAAACCGGGCGCGACTGTTGCTTGCACCGCGGCTCTCCCCCACTCGCTAGTGATTAAATTGTGACCGTACGCGGGAATTGTGCGAAGTCTTCCCAGTAGCTTGACGCCGGTTTTTCGGGCATTTCGGCCTCTGTAAGTTGAACATTACCGTTGATATCCGTAACGCGCGAGACAATCGTGTGCTCTCCCGGCGTTGCATCAGTCCAATCGAAGCTAAAGAGTTTCCACGCGTATTTAGTGGAGCGTGGATTGATCTGAGCACGGCGCCATGGGCCGTCGTCGATTTTAACTTCAATCGACTCTAGCGGAGTGCCGTCATTAAGCGCGAAACCTTGTATGGTGTACTGACCACCGATCTCAACAACTCTAACTATCGTCGACTTGAGGTTCATCTCAGCGACAGAGTTTTCGACCCAACGCTCAACGCCACCTACGTTTTCCTTCTTGAGCGTCACGTAGTCACGACCCATAAAACGGCCCATATAGCGTGTATCTTGCACGTGAATTTGAGTTAGCCACTTTACGTTTGCTACACCGTACCAACCGGGGACAAGGAGGCGTACAGGCTTGCCGTGATAATGCGGTAAGGGTTCACCATTCATCTCGTAAGCGAGCATATTCTCGGGGCGCATGGCGTCTTCGATAGATAGGCTACGCGCGAAGGCCTTCTCGACCTCGACGCCACGTGCAGGGACTTCTTGGGTTTGAATATCTGCTCCAAAAAACACGATCTCTTTCGCGCCCGGTTGAATGCCCGCCTCTTCGAGAAGACGGTGCAGAGTGACACCACGCCAGTAGGCGTTACCGACCAAACCATGAAATAACCTGCGGCCGTTTCCTCCGCATTCGAAACCAACCTGCTGCTCAAATACATCGCGCGCCATCAGATCTGACAGAGATAAGTCGAGCTCCTTGTCGACCATACCAGTCACACGCAGGCGATAGGAATCGTTATCTAGCTCAGGCTGTCCATAATGCTGAACGAGGTAGAAGTCGTCGTTGTCGGTAAAATAGGAATCAATCTCGCGCGTGTCGAGATAGTGCACTGCGTTAGGTCGCACCGGGCCGACCTTAAAGGTATCTGGCACATCGGTAAAAGGAACAAGGCGTTCGCCCTGCGCGAGCGCAGGAAAAACGAAACTAGGAAGCGAGGCAACTCCGGCAGCACCCATAACTCCCGCGGCGCCTTTCAGCAGCGAGCGCCTATTTATCGTTGAGCCTGCGTCCGGCAGAAGTGAGAGAGTAGCCTCGTTAAGCTCGTCTTTATTGTTGTTGGTGCCATCGTTGCTCATTGCTCGTCTCCTGAATAATGTTTTTATTTTTGCTCTTGTTGGTTACCGCGCTTACTTTTATTTAACAACAGATGTCAGTGTCTGCCAAACGCTAGTGATGATGCCCGCCGGGGCCATGCACATGCCCGTGCGCAATCTCTTCTGCACTTGCATCGCGGATGCCGACGACTTCGATTTCGTAGTAAAGCGTGCGCCCGGCGAGCGGATGGTTGAAGTCGACATCGGCATTGAATTTGCCCACCTTCGCGACCACCACATTCCGTACACCTCGATCGGTTTTTACCGCAGCCACCATGCCGGGTTTCAGCTTGGTAACACCTTGCTGGAGTTGCAGGTGCTTAATCGGTACACGCTGTATCGCGTCTGATCGGCGAGGGCCATAGGCTTCCTCGGGTTTTAGGGTGATTTCGATACTTTCGCCCACAGCTTTGCCCTCTAGCGCGCGCTCGAGGCCCACTACCACATTGTGAAAACCGTGCAGGTAGAAAAGCGGTTCGCCGCCGCTAGACTCTTCCATCCAGTCGCCGTGGCTACCATCCGGCGCCACCTCTGCAAGTTTGTAATGAAAACTCACCACCTTATTCAGGGCTATTATAGTGGCTGCGTCTGCGGTCTTGTCCTGATCATCGTTGCTGTCAGGGGCGTTGCTCGTGTCTACACTGGTCAAAAGATGTAATCCTCGGTTTTATCGGCGTTACCTCTACCCCCCCAGGCAAGCCCCAGCTAAAGCGATTTGTCGGAGAGATTTTGCTGGGAGTTTAGCAGACACTCTCGCGGTTTCGCAGAAAAACAAAGCGCGTCTGCGAAGGCTATTGCTAATTAAGTTGACTTGAGCGACTCAAGCCATGCTAACGCCGATGCCTTCACTATTTTGCGCTTTTCCTCGATCTTAGCCCCAATAAGGGGTGATTTATGCACTTTTTGCTAGTATTGATGCAAATGTATCAAAAGCGTGGCACAGTGTGACACATCGATTTGCAGCCAGATTACAAGAGCTGAAAACACTCCCCCTGGGCCGTCTACAACCATAGCTGCAACTCTGTGACTTATTTACAACGGGCTGAGCATCTTTGCTCACATTGACGGTCACCTATTCGGTGCATATGAGAATCCAGCTTCCGCCACTCCTCACCCAGGGGTACTGTCAACGAGCGGTTGTTCTGAGTCTCAGGGGTGGGGCCAATGGAGCTTCTACTGCCCTCGGCAGAGCAGTCGATATATCAACGCCTCGAACCTAGAAGCCGATGGCTGATCGAAATAACAATAGGCGACTCATTATGAAAGATTCACAACTTATGAAAGATTCACAACCTATAAAACATTCACAATTCACAAAATTTTCTCCAATTACCGTTCTGGTAAAGCGAACTATCAAAAAGCTGCGCATTGATGCCGGCTATTCGATGAATGAGGGCGCCCGACTTCTTGGCGTGTCCCGCAAGCAGCTTGAGGACATCGAGACGATTCGCAACTACGGTTGTCATTTAGATCTTGAGCTTCTGGCTAAGATCAAAGTCATCTACCGCACGTCTCTCGACGAGATTGTTGGCGAGCTGCCCGACGATTATTATTCGGCGTATTTCGAACGACCTAGAAATAAGATTAAGGGGAGTAGTGAATACTAACTTCGCTGCTGAGTCATCTTCTTTAGCTTTAGCGAGATCTTTATCTACACGGGGCAGCGGACGTCGATGCACCTATTAAATTTTTGAGAGGACAAGCGTGATGATCCCCTGTCTAAAGGGGTCGACTAGATCATTATTCTCCTCGATAATTGCGACTTAGGTCTTATCGAGCATGCGTTAGGCTAAGGCTCGAGGCTGATTTGCCGTCGGCGGGAACTGCCAGCCCGAAAAAATAATTTGAACTGTCGAACGTGTGCTATGAATGAAGACATTTTAACGAAAGACGAACTCAAGGCTATAGATGAGGCTACCGCAGATTACGGCGCTGCGACGAATTACTGGCTTTTAAAAATTCAAATCTGCTTTATTATCGGCCTTACCTTGATGGTGTTCGCAGGCTTCTATCCTGATCAAGTGATCAGATGGCTTAAACTGGCCGAAACGCCTTATAAAAATACCCTCTATGAATTGCTCGAACTGCGGGCGATAACAATAACCACTACGATTATTTCCGGCTATTTATGTTATCGCTATCTACCAAACATCAAGATCGCGCTTGGTATAATTTTGAGTATCGTTGTGGTGAACCTTTTTATGGACATCCCCGTCTACTACTCGGCTAAGCTAGCGGAAGGCGATTGGGATCTTTCAATCATCTTTGTCGCCCGTTCAGTGCTGATCTACTTCTTGGCTAGTCTCTATCTAACTGCCGAGTACTTACCATGCCCCCCAAGAGAGCTTTTTGCCAACCCATTTCGCAGCAGCGATTACTCTCGAGCGGTTAAATAGCATGGGCGTTTCAAAGCCGTATCATTCGAATAGCGCTACATTTTTACCCCAAAAGAGCGACTAAATGCGTCCTGAATCACGGCAATTCGTACGGCGAGCACAGCTACTCCTTCTTTTTGCAATCCTATTTACATTTTACGTACTATTTGCCAATCCGGACATGATGGAAAAGCTTGGGATGATGCGACTTGAAGAACCCCGGCTGAGAATGATCGCCATTTCTCGAGGTGTTCTAGCACTAGTTCTGATCTCTGCGGTGATTATGGCTTGGTGGCGGCAGCATTGGCTAAAAGAGATACTCGGCTTTGTTGCCGTGTCGAGCTCAGCCAACCTGATAACTGATCTTCCGATGATTTATCAACTAAGGACTGATGAAGTGACTATTTTTAGCGTACTGCTGTTCTTAGCCAGAGCTTTGCTATCGATTTTGGCGATCTCTCTATATTTAGATTTCAACAGTGCACCAAAGGATCTCAGGATCAGCAAAACTCTATTTTCGTTGAGACTCTCTAACAGCAACAAGAGCCGTGAATAGTCATAAGCTAATCATTGATTAAAATACGCTGCGATCAGGAAAGCCTCGACTACGATCAAGCCAAGAAAAAGTCGAAACGAGAGATGAGCAACCTCATTAGAGGTAGTGACACTTTGATCTAAGGATTTACTTTCTTCTCTTGTCGACTCAGAGTCAGACGCGGCCGCTGGACCTTTGGCTCTAATTTCAGCAGCCCCTTCATCAGATACTTGCGGCGTCAAAACTGAATCCGATAATTTAGGAGTTGACCTAACGAACTCCAACTCATCGATTAGGCGCAGCACTTCTTCGCCCTTCGGACTATGTTTTGAAAGCGCCTCCAAAATCTGTATCTCTCTCTCTCTGGGCAAGTCGAACTCAATCGACAGGGAGGAAGACAGGTTTGCACTATTGGGACGCGCCGAGAAACGGTCTCTTGGTTCGAGTCTCAGCACGCCAATAGTCGCATTTGCCAACTGTGAGGCGAGCGTAGCAATAAGGTGCCAATCCGTTTCGGCGACAAGGTCTTCGTTGTCAACTATTAGCACACTGCGTGGTAATTCTGATTTGCTTAGTGAATGGGCGCGATCTGACGAGAGAATCTCTTCGAGAGACGTCTCTTTGATCTGAGCGTTAATTATCGACAAGAGATCTGGGCCGGACAAAGGATCGAAACTCAGAAGTCTTATCGCAGGATCATTGCGAAGACGCGCAATACAAAGCTCTTTATAATGCTTTGCCATCTCATAATTCTCCGAAACGAAGACTAGAGATTTTGACGCCCTTAACGCCTCCACAGCCTCGTTTACCCTCTCAAAATGGCCATCACTTAAATAGAAGCCCTCGGGTCGTTGCCTTAGTTCATATTGTTGTTTCAGCTGTTCTGCGCGCACGCGTGTCTGCTCGGAGACGCGTGGCTGATCTGAACTGACGGCACTTTCGCCAGATGCTCCGTTCTGATCACTCATCTATTTTCCGTCCCTCGAAATCGAATTTCATTTCCGCAGGCAAACTCACTCGTGGTTTCTTTGCTGCGCGACCATTGCGCCCAAACGAATTTAGGTGGAACACGTACGCAATAACCTCTGCCACTGCTTCGAATAGTGGTCGCGGGATATCTTGATCTATCTCTGTGGTAAAGAACAATGCGCGAGCAAGCATCGGTTCTTCGAATAGCATCACTCCCTCTTCTTCAGCGCGTTCTCGAATACGCTGCGCTGTCAGGTCGGCCCCTTTAGCAACGACCCGCGGTGCTTCTTGGCTCCCCACTGCATAAGACAAGGCGACAGCGAAATGAGTTGGGTTGGTAACTACAACGTCGGCATCCTTTATCGCGTCCATCATATGTGACATGGCAATTTCGCGCTGCTTCTGCCGTATCCTACTCTTAACCTCAGGCCGCCCCTCTGAATCTTTATACTCGTCCTTAATTTCCTGAATCGACATTTTAAGTTTGTTGCGAAAAGAGATCATTTGATAAGGAACGTCGATCGCGGCGATGATCAAGAGTGAAAGTGAGATTGCAAAGATACCGGTTACAAGAATCCCTAAACCTTCGGCTGACGCCGCTGACGGTGGAAGAATACTCAGCGTAAATATTGCGTCGAAATAGTAGGACACAACTAAAAAGATAATGCCGCCTATCAGACTAAGTTTAAGCAAACCCTTCGTGAGTTCGACAAGGCTCTTTACCCCAAACATCCGTCCAAGTCCCTGGATCGGATTAAGTTTTGAAGCTTTTGGCATAAATCCTTTTACAGAGAACCCTATCCCACCCACGAAGAACGCACCGGCGAACGCGAGTAATAGGGTCACAAAGAAAATAGGCGACGCAATTGTGAGACAGCGTATTAACAGCTCAAAAAAATAGGCGCCAACTTGGCTAGAATCGCTTATTACAGAGGCGTCGAATACAAACGCAGTTTGCAAAGCCGAAAGAAGATTGCTCGAGATGTCATCGCCAATAAACAAAAACATTGCCGCAACCGCAATCATTAGTAGAGCAACGCTAAGATCTTGCGAGCGAGCAAATTGACCTTCTTCGCGTGTCTTGTCCAACTTTTTCTGGGTTGGTTCTTCTGTTTTGCTGTCATCATCTGCCATCTGTTACAGCCCCCAAAGCGTTGCTAATAAAGCAAACCCATCTTGCCAAAAGAGACCAATTCGCTGAATGATTCCGGGAATTGCGAGCATCAGCAAGACGGTGCCTGCAACGAGGATTGCCGGGAAGCCAACCGAAATAATATTTAGCGAAGGAGCGGAGCGCGTGATCATGCCTAAACCTGCGTTGATTAGCAGAACTGAAATCAGTATCGGCAAAGCGACTACGAGTCCACCTAGAAAGAGCAAAGGTGACCATTCGATGAATACGCGATAAATTAGCTCCAACGAGAAAGTTTCATCAACAGGAATGGTTTGAAAGCTTTGCAAAAGAAGTTGAACCAGAATGAGATGACCGTCGACTGCGATGAAGATGAACGTCGAAAGAATAATGAGAAACTGCGATATTACAGGAACGTTACCGAGGCTTGGATCGACCAAGCTCGCCATACCCAAACCCATCGAGTTTGAAATCGCCTGACCACCCACGGCGACCGCGCCATTAACTATCTGAAGAAGAAACCCAGCAAATACGCCTACAAATATTTGCATGATAACGAGCGTCATTAGCTCTACAAAGGCGAGACCCTGCGTATCGAATGTTATCGACTCAACTACTGCAAAAGTCAGTATCGCACTGAACAGTACACGAAAACGAACGTTGAATGCTTGCAACGAGAAAATCGGTGCTGCGAGCATGAATGCGGATACACGCGCGAAGGGCAGTACAAAAAGACTTAAGTAGGTAACGACTTCTGATACGAGAAAATTCATTATTGAATTAACGACGGAATCGTAAGCATTAGTGTTTGAAAATGATCTATCAACAGTCCGATTTGCCAATTGCCAACGAACAAGAGTAAAAGCACGAGCACTATGAGCTTCGGAATAAAACTCAAGGTCATTTCCTGAACCGACGTCGCGGCTTGCAGAATGCCGACGACCACACCCACAACCAAGATCCCGAGTAGCAGAGGACCTGCGATGAGCGCAGTGACCCAGAGCGCTTCTTGGCCGAGTGTTACCACGTCGCTAATAATCATATCGAGAAACTCGCGGTGAGAGACTGCATGATAAGTATCCATCCATCCGCTAAGACAAACAGCATGAGCTTAAACGGCATTGAGATCATCATCGGTGACAACATCATCATACCCATAGACATGAGCACGCTTGCGACTACAAGATCTATGATTACAAACGGGATATAGATGAGAAAACCAATAGTAAACGCTGTCTTTAGCTCTGACGTCATAAACGACGGAATCAGTATGCTCAGAGGGATCTCTGACTCGTCATCCGTATAATCAAAATCTGCAATGTCCGAAAACACCATAAGGTCTGCTTCGCGAGTTTGCGTAAGCATAAAGCCGCGGACAGGAATAATCGCCGCATCAAGTGCGGCTTCGGCCGAAATTTCCTCGGCGACATAGGGCACGAACGCATCCTCATAAAGAGTCTCAAACACCGGCGCCATAATAAAGAAAGTAAGGAATAGAGCTATACCGACTAGCACGGTATTCGGTGGAGTCTGGGCGGTACCGATAGCCTGACGCAACAGCGACATAACGATAATGATGCGCACAAAGGACGTCATCATAATAAGAATCGACGGCAACAGCGTCAGTACCGTCATCAGAATCAGAACTTGCAGCGTTAAGCTGTATTCGGTCGCACCGTTAGGATCCGAGCTTACATTAACAAGCGGGAGTCCGGTTTGTGCAACAGCAGAGCCTGAGAAGACTATCGCGAGGCCGCAGAGCGCCGCAGCGATCATAGTCAAAGGCCTTACCGACTTATTGCTCATCTGGCTTAAACTTGGAAAACTCATTGGATTGAATCCGTTTGCTGACCGCCATCTCGCGTCCAGATATGTTCGGCGCCCTCTTTCGACAGCACTATAAGACTCAGCCTGCCTTCCGCTTCAATCAACACTGCACGGCGACCGAGTTCTAGGGTGAGTTGGTCAACCAATTTAATCTTGCCAGAATTACCATGCGTTAGGGGATTGCGATATCGCTTGAGTAGAACGATAAAGAGGAAGAAGAGTGCTAGGACAAAGAGCAAAGAGCCCAGTACGCGCCCGAATCCGACAATTTCCACAGTGCACCCTTTTCGAGTATCAGCTCCGTAGCAACCGCTTCGCAGCGCCTAGGACATGAATTTGCGCTGCTTTAGCATGCAGCCTGGTGTTTACAACGACTTAAGCCTTTCGCTTTTTGGCACAACCTGCGTGAGGCGCATGCCGTAGCGGTCGTTTACCAACACTATTTCGCCCTGAGCGACCAGCGTGTCATTCACTAGTAGATCTAAAGGTTCACCGGCTAAGCGGTCGAGTTCAACCACCGAGCCTTGAGTGAGACGCATTAGGTCACGAATCTTGAGAGAAGTCCTCCCGACTTCAATAGATATCGTCACGGGAATATTTTTCAGTAGCTCTGAATCGAGACTAATGCCCAATTCCTCGCCCGATGGTTTGCCTATATCAGGATCAACGCCTGTGTTTAACAACACGTCATCGGCGCCGCTTGTGCTCTCTTCATTACTCATTTTCGCTTCCTTCGCGAGACTAACTTGTCTCAGCGGATAAATTACTCTTTTTTGTTGAGGCTGCTCATTTTATTGATCTGCAGCGCCACTTTGCCTGCCACCTCGCCTGTGGCGGCAGTGAAGACTTCTATATTGTCTATGCTAACCGATGCCTCTTCGAACACCTCGATCGGTAGCATCTGGCCTTCGCGAAGGTTTGTGAGTTGCCCGTAGGTTAAAGACAGTTCGGCAATCTTAGCTCTAAGTAGGAGGGGCACATCGAGTGCCGCCTCGTTTAACTGTCTCTCCCAAGCTGAGTCCTGCTCGTCTTCGTCATCACTCGTTTGAACTCGGCTTCGAAGCAAATCACGCGCGGGTTTGAGTAGTGAGAAAGGCTGAATTATCTGCAGATAACCTTCGACATCATTTGCGAGCGAGAAATTAAACTTGCTCACGAGCATCAACTCATCGTCGTCAGCAATTTGAGCAAACTGAGGGTTAACCTCAGAACTCACTCGCTGAAAATTCACCTGCATAATTGGCGACCAGGCATCTTTTAGGGCCGCGAAGACAATATTCATCAAAAGATCAATAATTGATGCCTCGGTTGGCGTAAAGATACGCGTCGGTGTGATGTTGTCGATGCCCTTGCCAAAGCCACCAAAAAAACTGTCGAGCGCAGAAAAAATAATCTTCGGCTCAATGACAATAAGTGACATACCACGCAGCGGGTCCATTTTGACTGTGTTGATTGATAACGGCGCAGCCATATTGGCGATGCTCTTCTTAAAGGTAGTAATTTCTACCTTTTCGGGTGCAATCTTTGGCGTCGTCCGCAGCACATCGATAAGACCCATGCGAAGCTGGCGCGCGAATCGCTCGTTCACGAGATCGATAGCGCCCTGATTAAATCCGAGAGAGCTGTCTTCGCTCGCGAGGTCGTGCGCAATCACCTGTGTATCGCGTGAGCTCGCGTTGATCGGCACATTATCGCCATCGAGACTCGTCTCCGCGATCGCATCGAGCTCTTCGTCTGTTAGTCCTAGTGTTTCTTCAACCATGGGTCTTGCTCAATTAAACTACGGTTAATGATGCAGTGTAGCTACTGCATCAAAAATTCTGTAAACAGAACTTTCTCAATACCACCGAAATCTTCCGCCGCCTCAAGTTCTGAGTTAATTACGAGACGAAGCTCTTCGGCCATCGTAGAGCGAAAATCTGGTGCCATCGACTGCTGTTCATCGACAATCGAAAGCCTAGCGAGAATCGCCGCGCGGATAGACGGCTCATGCTTAGTCACATTATCTATAACAAGCTGATCATAGTGAGTCATCACAGTAATAGAGATCTGCATAACCTTTCGTGAGTTTGCCAGATTAGCTGTAAATGCCGCTGGCATCTGATAGTAAAGCGTTTCTAATCGCGAAGGATTAGGTGTCTCAAGCAGCTCGGGGACCACAGCCTCCTCTTCTCCTTCTCCCTCGCCCTCTGCCTCGCCTTCTTCGATCTGTGCTAACTCGGCTTGCAGCTGATCTTCTTGGCTAAAGAAACCGGTTGCGAACAAAGTGCCGATTACCGTGCCGACGGTAAGAATGATGACCCCGAAAATAATGCCTATGATGAGTAACCAGGGCTTTTTAGCCTTAGCTTCGCCTTCGGCTGCTACCTCTTCACTCATAGTAAACTCCTTACTCTAATTTTGTTTTCTATTTTGGCTCAAACGTAAGTGTCTAGGCCATCTGAATTATCACTGCTAGCTTTTGCCTTTAAAGGGCCAGCTTCTTTAGCAGACTCAGTAGCGATCTGTTTGATTGACGCTTTGTTTTGTTCATTTGCCGCGCTACCTTCACGTTTGCTTTGCCCATGCGTATTAACATCTACACTGACGTCGGCGAGTGAGTTACCCAGCAAAGCCTCTCGAAGTCCGCCTGAATTGGATTGCAGGAGGCGAGTCGTTTCAGCGTTTTCGCTGCTCATGCTAATTCGCAGGCCAGCTTCTTCTGAGTAAACGAACTCTACATCAACCTGTCCGTAATTTTCTGGAAATAAGCTGATTGATATTTTAGTCGGGCCACTGCCTAACCCTCTAGCCAAGTGTGGATTAATTCTAGACGCGATACCCTGAGGCAGGTTCGCTATCGACACGCGCTCAGTTGCAGCCTCGTTGGTCCTAGCGCTAGTGGCTTGGCTTACGCCAAGTTCGAGCTCTTGAAGTGTAATCTCTGACTCAGCAATTTGAGTGAGCGGCGAAGTATCACGTGCTTGTTTAGCTTGATTTACGACAGGCGAGAAAGCAGACCCTAGCGGATTAGTTTGCGAAGGCGCGGTTCCACTGCCTGACGTTGCGCTGATTCCATTTAGCACAACGTTTGAAAACTGCTGTTTGAGCGCCGCGGTATTAGCCTCGGACTTACTCCTCGTCGTCGATCCTAGTGCTCCCGCTTCTAGCGAGCTTGTTAACCTCTTACGTTGTTGCTGAGCTTTCTCAGTTAATTGAGCACTTATTGGCGTTGCTGATACGGCGAACTGTTCACCCCGGTTTGCTGAAAGTGGCTGGTTAGCCTGTCCGGCCTCGGTTTTTGCTTGTGCGATAGCCTGCGCAGTAGTTGCGCTCATTGCTTGTGATTCGGTAGCTGTTTGACCTAATAACCCGATATTGTCGAAGCGCGCTGGGCGCTGCGCTTGGGTATAGGTTACAGCCGCTGATTCGATTCCCATAGCGGCAAATTGGTTACTGTTCTGTCTTTGGTCATTGCTGTGAGATCTCGTCGACCCGGCATCGCTCTGCAACTCGGACGCGCGGCTCATTGTGGTCGCGCTGCTGGTTGAAGTTACAGCGCTATTTGCAGCGACGGAACTAAGTGAAGCGAGTTGCGCTGAGAATGCACTTGCATTGGTTAGTGCTGAATTAGATGCCTCTATGTGTTTAGCGCTCGCCGAGGGCGTGTCTGGAATGAACTCGCTCGTGCCACTGCCTCGACCCATTTCGGCAAGAAGTCTCGCCGTCTCCCGGTTCCAATATTCGGGGCTGTCGTCATTTTTAGAGACTTGTGATTCGCTTATTTGGTTTAACCGACTGGCAAATTCGTTCTCGACCCGATTAGTTGCCCCCTCGTTTGGCTTGCGAGCCGAATCTGGGCCCAGTAAGACTGCACGCGAGTCTTTTAGCTTAGTAATGCGAAGCGCATCGTTTGTAAGGAGACTTGTAAAGGGATTGCTTTGCTTCTCGTGAGCCCGCTGCGTTGGTTCCGCTTGGAACTTCGACACGGCGTCTGACTGAGCAGTCGCGCGAGAAGATTCTAACCGCGCCTGCAGGAAGGCTATTAGTCCCTGAGCACCCATAGCTTCGGCATCGCGTTCAATACGCGGTTGAGACGCTTTGCCAGAATCGCTGTCAAAATTTCCTTTCCTCAAATCCTGCAACTCTTTTAGCTCGGCAAGCAAACCTGTTGCAGCTCTAGCCGAATTCGAGTCAAGCGTGCTATCGCGAGCTATCGTATTCGCCTCACCTTGCATCGCCTTGAGCTGAGCAAGCAAATCGTTGGCTGTTGAGGAAAGTGGCGTAGTGGCGCCGCTTTCTACCGCTTCTGCCACTTCGGCTGCCACTTTTCCAGTAATGCCGGCCGCGGCGAGATCCGAGAGAATAGCGCCAAAAATACCTTCAGAACCGGCGGTCTTACTGGCTTTTGCTGAATTACTGGACCCAAGCTCTTTTACAATGTCGCCGAGGTCGTATTTTGAGGAAATATTCATAGTCGTAATTTGCTCGATTTTTTATGCTGTTATTTAGGTATTAGCAATTACTGTACCAATTCCCAAGAGATCGAATATCTACAAATTTCATGTCAGTAATCTGACAGCTATCGACTCGTAGCCGAGCTCACAAACTGCTGCAACGCCATTGCGTCGCCGAGTGCCGTGCTGCGCTTCTCTATTGAGGCACTCAGCTTTTCATGTTGTCGGGCCCCAATTTTATTGTATTTGAGACGCTCCATTTCGTGATATGTGACTTTGGCTCGAAGGCCGACAAGGCTATCACCTAGTTCGGCATGCACCTGTCTGAGGTTTGCCTGCGCTGAGGTAAGTTGTGAGATTAGGTTCATGCTGTGATGCATAACCCTGAAGTCCGCTTGGCCCTCACTGGCCTTACGAATACGTGCCGAGTACTCTTCGATGTAGTTACCAATATCGGCAATTTTTTCTTCGAGCCGGTGCTGTTCAGCGACGGTCGCTTCGAGCTTTGCGTTGAGTCTGTTAAGGCTGCTGCTCTCTTTGCTTGAGAGCACACCCCAAATTTCGCTTTTAGCCATGATTAATTCATCGTCTGCTTAAGTTGCTTAAATGTCTGCGCGAGATCAACTGTCTCTTCGCTTCCCTGTGTAAGGAATGCATTAATCGTGCCTCTTAAGCGAATTGCTTCATCTAATTCGGGGTCGGTCTTTGGTGTATAGGCGCCTACTTGAATTAAATCCTGTTTCTGAGCATAAAGAGTCCAGTACCTGCGGAGTTGCTGTGCCAAGCGAAGCTGATCGGCAGAAACCAAATTTGTCGCAATGCGAGAAATAGAGCCTTCGAGATCAATTGCTGGATAATGGGCTGCGTCGGCAAGTTCGCGCGAAAGCATAATTTGACCGTCGAGCGTAGCGCGTGCGATATCAACAATCGGATCGCTGCGATCGTCGCCCTCGGCAAGTACTGTATAGAATGCAGAGATCGTGCCTTGCGGCCCGGGTCCGACACCGACGCGTTCGATGAGTTTTGGCAGGAGGCTAAACACCGACGGCGTATAGCCCTTTGTCGTAGGCGGCTCGCCGACCGCGAGACCGATTTCACGCTGGGCGTGTGCCACGCGCGTCAGACTATCGAACAACAACAGAACATCATTGCCCTTTGCGGCAAAATACTCGGCGACGCTGTGTGTAAGCTTCGCTGCTTTTATTCGCATCACGGGAGACACATCAACCGGCGCGGCTATCACCACCGCCCGTGCCAGGCCAGTTTCACCCAACGTTTTCTGCACAAATTCTTGTACTTCACGACCGCGCTCGCCAATCAGGCCAATAACCACTACGTCTGCGGCCGTATTGCGCGTAAGCATACCCATAAGGACACTTTTGCCGACGCCAGAACCTGCAATGAGACCCATGCGCTGGCCCTTACCAAAGGTAAGGCAGCCGTTAATCGCTTTAATTCCGGTGTCGAGAACGTCTTTGACCTCGCCTCGCTCCATCGGATTAATTGCCTTCGCATCCAGAGCAACCTCCGCATCATAGGTGATTGGTCCCTTGCCATCGATCGGCTCGCCAAGACCATTAATCACTCTGCCGAGCATCTTCTCGCCAACGCCACATAAAGACTGAGCCTGCTTAAAGCGGACTAGACTGCCGGCACGAATCCCTTCGAGATAATGAATTGGCATGAGATAAAGATGTTTGCCGTCGAAACCCACCACTTCGGCTTCGATGGCGTTGCCGCCGTTGTTAGTTTCGATAACGCACTGCGCACCGATTTCGGCAGCAATTCCAGTTGCCTCAACTGTGAGGCCTACGACGCGCGTTACTCGACCAAAGCGTTCGGTGCGCGTCGTAAATTCTTGTGCGCTCAACCGCGCAAGCTCGGAAGAAAAATTTTGTTCGCCGCTCATTGGCCAAACTCGTCGGACTGTTCATCCTCGTCCAACTCTAGTCCTGCTGAGTCTGCCTCTTCTAATGCCTGTGGGAACTCTTGTTGCAGTTCTGGCTCTAGCTCTTCAGCGAAAATTGGTTGCGACTCAAGCGCTATCTCGGACACGGTTGTTGTATCCTCATACAAAGGGGCTTCGTTAGGTAGCTCGGTATGGGTAGCGCTTTCATCAACGCGGCCAATAGCGCTTAGCAGCTGCTCAGTGATCTGCTGTATCCGTGTCTCAGTAAGGTCTTCGATAATGGAATCTTGCATCGTAGCGCGCAGAGAGCCACGACTTAGGCTCTCGTCTGCGGCGAGTTTAATCTCTGTGCGGATAACAAGATCAGTCTCATTCAAAAGTGCCAAGTCAGCGGGATTAAGAAAGAGACGAACGCCCGCTGGTTTGCCATCGCTGTCCTTGTCAATCTCGTGTAGCAATTGGGCTAGCGTCGCCTCAACAGCCGCGCGACTCTCGACAAGCGGTGTATGCAGAATCGCGCCCACACTTTTTAGAAGCAGCGTCTTTAGCGGCTCATAAAAACTCGAGGAGTCCACGCGCTGTTCGCTTATTGTCGCGATGAGCGCTTCGAGGCGGTGCCGCGACTCGGTCAATGCAGCGGCTTCGGTTTCACGCGCCTGCGCGATACCTAACTGAAATTGATTATCTCCGTACTCTTGCAACTGCTTCTGAGTATATTCAAGCGGATCGGGTAACTCTTCGGCAATGGCCTCGTCGGCAACCGTCTCTGACGGCCCGGCGTTTGCCGCAGCCGCTAAAGCCGCCTCATCGTCGAGCGAACGGGGCTTCCATGCCGTAAAGCCTGCGGACTCTGGCTGCGGAGAACTCTGATTCGAAGTCTCTATCGCAAAGCTACCCGTTGCCACTTTAGCATCTAGCCCTGGCTCGAATACCGGCTTAGCGTCGCGCTTCGGTGCGAGCCACGGCACGAACTCTTCTGAGGCGTTGGGTTTTGATCGATTAGACAAAATCATCACCTCTGCCGGCTAATACGATGTCGCCGGAATCCGAGAGCTTACGCGCGATGCGCAAGATAACTTTCTGCGCATCTTCAACGTCGGTGATTCGGATAGGGCCTTTGGCCTCCATTTCGTCGATGAACATCACCTTTGCGCGCTGTGACATATTGTCCATGAACTTGTCTTTAACTTCTTCGTCGGCCGCCTTGAGCGCCGTCATCAACAGGTCGGTTTCGATATTACGCATCAGCACCTGAATGCTGCGGTTATCGAGCCCAGACAGATTTTCGAAGGTAAACATGTTGTCTTGAATCTTAAGCGCCAGCTCTTCGTCGATACCTGTCACGCCTGAGATAATGGCCGTTTCCATCTCGCTTTTCGTGAAGTTCATTATTTTAGCGGCGGTTTTAATACCACCAAAACTCGACGACTTTGCACTCGAATTAGAGGAGAACTGCTCACGCATCACATTCTCGAGCTCTTCCATAGCACTAGGATGAATAGTTTCGAGCGACGCGACGCGCTGGATCACTTCGGCGCGCACCTCGGCAGGAATAAAATTGAGAACGTCGGCGGCGATATCGTATTCCAGCACCGACAAGATAATGGCGATAACCTGAGGATGCTCTTCGACGACCATCTCTCCAATCGAGCGTGCATCCATCCATCGAAGTATGTCCAAGCCTTTACTCGATGAGCCTGGCATGATGCGGCCCAAGACTGTTGCTGCTTTATCTTCACCCAACGCTTTAGTGAATACTGCCTGCACATAGTCTGCCGTGCCCAGGCCGAGATTCGTTTGTTTTTTAATAGTGGAGATAAAATCGTCCAACACAACGTTAACCGCTTCTTGTGACAGATCGGCAACAGAAACCATGTTGGCGCCTAGTGCTTGTACCTCACGCGGTGACATATAGGAGATAATGTCGGCAGCCTGCTCCTCTCCGAGCAAAAGCAAAATTACCGCTGCGCGCTCAGAACGAGTTAACACTGCAAGTTCATTGCGTGTCTCTTCACTCATAAGCGATTCGGCTACACTCGCATCTTCTTTTTTGGCTTCTGCTTTATCAGCCATGATCACTTCCTTTTAGAGTTTGATGGCTTCTCTGAATTGCCATCTCAATTGGGTCGCCGGGGTTCTAAAGAAATCGACTAAGACGTCACCATTTTCTTGAGTACATTGGCAACTCGACCCGAATCTTCGGATACCAGCATACGCACAAGCGTTACTTTATCGTCATAGGTATTTGCTGTATCTAGCATGTCTGCCGAGATCGAGGACTTCTTAGGCTTGAGTTTCGCCTTTATTTGTTCGAGTGTTTCACCACTTTCAAAATCGATAGACGCCGCTTCCTCTGGAGAAAGCGCATCGTTTGCTAAGCCTCCCTCGATCCCAGCTAACGGGGCTGGTGAAAGGAATGCATTAATTAGTGGACGTATAACAAACACAACTACGAGTGCAAACGTGAGAGCCACGAGCAGCATCTTTGCGAATCCGAACAGCGTAGGGTTCTCATACCACGCCATCGGATCGGCTATAAGAGTCTGGTCGCGGAAAGGCGAAACAAGCACCTCTACAGAATCTCCGCGGGTAAGGTCAAATCCAACCGCGTTAGCGACTAAACTTTGGATACGCGAGGTATCAATCGTATCGAGCGCCGCCGCGTCTTCACCAGCGGGGGCGAAGGCTGCTTGATTAATGACTACCGCGACAGACATTTTGGTCACGACTCCTGTCTGCTTCTTTTCGTATTGAATCGATCGATCGATCTCATAATTTCGTGTAGTTTGACTGCTGCGAATACCGTTTGCGTTATTGTCAGGATTCGCAGCGTTCTCCTCATTGGCTGCTGTGAGAATAGTATCATTTGGTGCAATATTTGACTGCGCACCCGGTACGCCTCCGGCCGCTGCATTCGAACTGGTATCAAGCACTAAGACTTCGGATACCGCCTTGGGGCCAGTGCCGTTACCATCGAAAATTTCGTTAGTAGCCTCGAACTCTGAGAAGTCCATCGCTACGTCAACGTCGGACTGGATGTTGTCGCGTCCATAAATTGGCGTCAGTAGATCAACAATTTTGTTTTTGTATTCCATCTCGATAGAGCGCTTGAATGCGGCCTGCTCGTCTGCGATGGCAAGACCTGCTGACACACCACTTGTGAGCAAACTGCCCTGCTGATCGACTACCGATACGTCATCGATCGATAGATAAGGCACGCTCGAGGCAACAAGACTCGTAATTGCCTGCACCTGTGCTGCCGAAACCGTGCGGCCTGGATGTGCAATGACGATGACCGAGGCTTTGGCCGGCTCACGATTACGAACATAGGAACTCTGTCGCGGTGCGGCTAAGTGTACGCGAGCCGACTGCACAGAGGATATCTGAACGATACTTTTGGATAGTTCATTTTCTATGGCCGCAGAGTATTGCGCTTGCTCCATAAATTGACTGGTCGTCATCGACGAAGAGGCACTCAATGAGTCCATTGCCTGCGAGTTAGCGTTAGCCGGAAGACCAGCCGAGGCAAGCAACATACGCGCTTCGTAGTAGCGCTCGGTTGGCACCATTAAGCTGCCCGAACGGCTATCTAGCGAAACGGCAATATCCGAAGCCAAAAGCTGCTCGTAGGCTTCGCTGCGGTCGGCCTCGGACATGTTTGGATAAAGCGCACGCAAATTGCCTTCGTTTACCCAAAAGTAAACCATCACAAAGAAGAAAAGCGTGAATAGCGCAAGGATTGGCGGGATAGAACGGCGTACCAAGGGCTGCGCCAACACTTCACGAAGGCTCGGCAGTCCTGCTGGCTGTGCCGATTGTGCCGCCGGCAATTGTCCCTGCTGCGCGCCATTCTGCTGAAGTGGCTGCGCCGCTGCATTTGCTGGCATCTGGCCAGCAGGTTGCATCGCCGGTTGGCTGTCGCCGAATCCTTGAGGTGCGGCCAGTATTTGTTGCTCGGCCATGGTATTCGCTCCCTAAAGTTGTGTTGTCTGTCTTTGATTAATCTTTAATTAATCTTTAATTAGAATTAAAAATGACTCAGGCTATTACACTGGCATGTTCATAATGTCTTGGTATGCCTGCATGACCTTGTTGCGAACCTGTACGGTAGCTTCAAAAGCAAGCGAGGCTTTCTGCATGTTCATCACAACCTCGGTCAATGGAATATCGCCGCCCATCTGAAAGGTCTCTTGTGAAACTCGCGACGTCTCTTGTAGCGAGTTAACTTCGTTTAGTGAATTGACCATCGCAGTACTTAGGCGGCTTGAAAAGTTGCCCGAGGCGCTGTCAACACCCTGCCCGCGACCGGCGTCACCGATCGAAGGAATCGAGCCAAGATCACCGTTATCACGGCGCGCCGAAGCGATCTTTGCCTGATAGTCACGAACCTGCGAAAGCAAGGATTCTGCTGATGAAATTTCCATAATGACCTCTTACTTTGCGATCTTTTTAAAAAATTGTTTTAGCTGCGCGCGTAGGCACGTGGCACTTCGTGCCCCGCTCTGCGAAATTCAAAAAGCTTCTGCCTCAGCGTGCGCGGACTTATACCTAGCTGCTCTGCCGCTTGCTCGCGGTTAGTGCTCGCCTGCAGGGCGCGCAAAATAGCGTGCAGCTCACTGCTCTCACGCGTTGAGTATTGCGCTGACGGTGTATGAATAGTCGCCTCATGGTCTTTAGCGCCAGTGTTTGCATTCGCAGACTCTACTGCTTGCGTTGGCTCCCCAAGCCCTAAATCGTCGAAGGCGATATCGCTTGCTTCGATGGTGTAGTTCTCATGCAGCACCATCGCTCGCGCGATGACGTTTTCGAGCTCGCGAACATTGCCCGGCCAGCTGTGCGTAAGAAGTTTTTGCAACGCCGGCTGGCTTAAAGAAGAACGCTGCTCGCCCGAATGTTTTTGCACAAAAATGCGCGCAAGCGGTTCGATGTCGGCCGGGCGATCGGCTAGCCGACCAATCGCAAGATTGAATCCGCTTAAGCGAAAATAGAGATCCTCGCGAAAGAGGCGATTCTGAATATTGTATTTAAGATCGACGTTTGTCGCGGCAATGATGCGCACGTTAACCGAGACGGGTGTTGTCGCTCCAACACGGTAAATCTGCTTCTCTTGTAATACCCGCAAGAGCTTGGCCTGCAGTTCGAGTGGCATCTCACCGATCTCATCAAGAAACAACGTACCGCCCGATGCCTGCTCGAAGAATCCCATCGAGTGTTTATGCGCGCCGGTGAATGCTCCCTTCTCGTGACCGAACAGAGTGTCTTCTACTAAGTGTTCGGGTATCGCTGCGCAGTTAAGCGCGACAAAGGGCTGATCGGCGCGCGCAGAAGATTCGTGCAGCACACGCGCCAGAACTTCTTTGCCAGTGCCCGAAGGGCCTCTTACCAAGACGGGTATGTCGGTGCGAGCGACCTTACAAGCCAACTCAAACAATTCAACGCTCTTGGGGTCTACGAAGACGAAGGGGTAGTCGTCGGTAATCTGATTCATGATGTGGTTGCCACTTTGCCGGATTTACGTTCAGTACCGTTAAGCTTTAGCAATCACCGTGCCAGAAATATAAAAGTAATAAAAATAGAGAGTTAGGGTGGAGTGTAAGGATTATGACAAGGTTTTTAGACGATTCTATGCGAGCGCATGAGTAAAGCGGCAGGGGGTGTTGGATTCGTGACAGCGACACTTTTGCCGCTTTTTTTGAAGAAAAATATTTGACCCAAGGCGCTCGGAATGAGGAGGTCAGGGGTCCCACCCCGCCCGCCTTGGGTCAAATCAGGATTGCTTGTGCCTCTTCGCCAGAGATCGGGCACAAGCGAATTCAGTAGGCGCGACTCGCGCGCCTTCAACTAACTACTCTATTGGAGCAGTTGCAGCACGCCCTGCTTCGCCTGGTTGGCTTGGGCAAGCATCGCCGTCGCCGCCTGCGAGATAATCTGCGTGCGAGCCAGTTCCGATGTTTCTATCGCGTAGTCAGCGTCTTCGATGCGGCTACGTGATTGATCGGTGTTTTGTGCAACGTTCAGTAGGTTGTCGGAGCTGTGTTCTAAGCGGCTCATGTAGGCGCCGTATTTTGCGCGCTCAGTTGCCATGCCTAGGATTGCCTTATCCAGCTGATCGATGGCGAATTCGGAATTGCCTACCGTTGCGATATTGATAGCCTCGGGTGTCCCTCCATTGTTCCAATAGAGGACTGCGTCGCCGAAGGCGGATTCATTCTTAGCCTCGGTCACTGCAGCAGCAGAGCCTTGGGTGATGACTTGGGAAGCTTTGCCAGTGATTTGCAAATCGTCGATATTTGTATTTGCTTTCGCTGTTATTGCTGTGAATACAAGCGTATTTGCAGTATTAGTGGTAGCAGAGTCGAAATTAGCGTCCAGTGTGCCTCCAAATGTATAGCGTGCAGGACTAACACTATCTGCCGCTCCTCCATCCCCCGCATCTAAATTTTTAAATGCTCCCGCAACCTCTGTACCAGTTAGAGAATATCCGGCGTTCACCGTAAGCGTCAGTCCACCAACCGTTACTTGTTCATTTGCACTCAGGGCACCAAAAGTCACAGTTGAGCTTTCAGTAGTAGCCCCCGATACTCCGGAGATGCGCGCATCAATTCCATCTGCCTTTTGACTAAAGGCAGACTTACCATCGACGTGGTTGTAGCCATCAGCATTTAGCGCCTGCATATCAACGGCAATCGAAGGAACCCAGGCCTTAAACTCGAGCGCCATCGTTTGCGACGCGTTTGGTCCAAGCTGGATATTAAGCTCGGTCTTAGTCGTTGTAGCATTATTGGCATCGTTACCGCCATTTAGAATCGACATAGTGTTCCAGGTCGTATTCTTGGCTATACGATCAATTTCGCTCATCAGCGCACCGAATTCTAGATCAAGCGCATCGCGATCTGTGTCTGAATAAGTACCAGACGCCGACTGCACGGCTAGCTCGCGCATACGAATTAGCATATTGCTAATTTCAAGCGTCGCACCTTCAGCAACCTCCAGCATCGAGATAGCGTCGTTTGCATTTTTAGATGCCATTTCTAGCCCGCTCACCATCGCGCCCATCCGGGAAGCGATCGCTAGGCCTGCAGCATCGTCTTTGGCCGAGTTAATTCTCATGCCAGTCGACAGCCGCTCCATGGCGGTACTCATTGATCGTTCGTTTCTTATTAATGCATTGGTCGCGATAGTCGCAGAAATATTTGTATTAATAACACTCATAGGAAAGACCTCTTTATTTAGTAAAAATTGTGAATGGGTAGACGCACCTATTATTTCGTCGCCCCGTTCATCCCCCCTGTCCTGTCCTCTACCCAATTTTTTGCCTACTTATCGCATAACGATCAGTAAGTATTTGGCCCGAGACTTAAGGGTAAGGAGGTCAGGGGTCTTACCCCTGTGCCTCGGGCCAAATTCGGTTGCTGAGCGGATCATCCCGCCTAGCGAAATTCTTGGTCGGCAGCCTGTGTGCCCAACTCGCATTAGTCGTTTAATTTATGTGGCAACTTCCGTCACTCACTCTTCCCCAACCTCTTTTTTCAGGCATCGTAGTACTCAGCCTTTCTAAAAAAACACCCCGGCAAATATTTGGCCCGAGGCAACCGGGGTAAGGAGGTCAGGGGTCTTGCCCCTTCTGCCTCGGGCCAAATTCTTTCACTGTCAGGCGTCTTCACTGCCAGTGGTCTCACTTGATAGTTTCGCTACAACTTTGGCTTTTGGTATCTTGTCGCTTCTCTTTTCACGCGATTAAATGACACCCTGTCTCACCTGATTGGCAGTTGCCAACGTAGCGCTCCTTGTTAGTGAAATTATTCCTACGCGCGCAAGCTGAAATGCCTTATTGACATACTCATGTAGTTTGAATTTAGCGCGCGTCCGCTCTCCCTTCGCCTTGGTTAGCTCTGAGTCAGAGTTGGACTTACGAGAGCACTTAGTCGCCAAAACTGTGTCAGTCTTGTTATCGCGACCGAAGAGTAGGATGGATTTGTGCAGCCGATTCTTTAATACGGATAGTCGGGCTGCAGAATTGCTTGTTGAGTTGTTTGAAGTCGCAAAGGAAATTCTTGTCACTAATTGCATTCTCTGGCGCAAATTGAGTGCTATTGCGCTCGCGCAAGTGATGACAGAGTTGTTAGAGTTATTGCTGCTCACTTTAACGTTCCTTTTGCGATTACAGTGCTTCGATTGGTTTCCGGTTTTCATTATTTCAACCAGCTACCTGTTGCTTTTCTCTAAAATCAGGGCCCAAGGGGGCCTGAATCAGACGGCCGGGTATTTAAGCCGCCTGATTTTACGTTCTAACTTTTATTAGCCTTGGAGCAATGTGAGAACCGACTGCTTAGACTGGTTCGCCTGTGCAAGCATTGCAGTACTCGCCTGCGAGATAATCTGCGTGCGTGCGAGCTCAGACGTTTCGACTGCATAGTCAGCGTCTTCGATGCGACTACGTGACTGGTCGGTGTTCTGCGCAACATTCAACAAGTTATCAGAGCTGTGCTCGAGACGACTCATAAATGCACCGTATTTAGCACGCTCAGTTGCAACACCGAGGATTGCCTTGTCGAGCTGGTCGATGGCGAACTCTGAGTTAGCTACCGTGTCGATATTGATCGCCGTTGGGGTACCGTTTTTGTTCCAGTAGAGAACTGCGTCACCGAAGGCTGATTCGTTTGCCACAGGCGCTGTTCCGGCAGATCCAGCGGTATCTGGAGTTATCGCGTTAGGCCCTGTAACAGTAGTGGTACTTCCTGAGGTTACCTACGTCATTAAAAGTCTCGAGCTTGTAAATGTTACTGTGACCAGACGATATGTACAGGAGAAGAAAAAACGCTCGTAGCTGAAATTCGTTGGTAAGGAAGTGCGTCGTCGTGAAGATACGCTGTGTGCGATGCAAAGTGCAAAAATCAAGCAGCTGGTTATTGCAAATCGCGGATGAAGTGGTAGTTTTATCTATGCCCGAAAACGCCTCTGCTACTTCTTGGGCAGTCATACCATCAGCCGCCGCAGTCAACGTAAGTCCATCAATGATTACGGTTGGGTATTGGCTAATGCAGCGAAAGTTATCGCCGTCTTTTCAGTAGCATTCCGCGAATCAAAGCATCTGCTTCAGCTGCGCGTGGACTTTGCTTCAGCGCGCGGCACCTCATGTCATGCCCATCCAGCATTCCGACCTGCATATCAGCCGCAACCGAAGGAACCCACGCCTTGTTCGGGTTATCTTCTGCCAGGCATCGGCGCAAGCTGAATGTCAGAACTGATTTGGTCATAGTTGCATTATTTATGTTTTTGGCAGACCACGACATGGTGTTCCATGTTGTATTCCTGGCGATACGATCCATCTCAGTCATAAGCGCACCAAACTCTAGGTCAAGTGCATCGCGGTCTGAATCGGAGTAAGTGCCCGACGCTGACTGCACGGCAAGCTCACGCATACGAATTAGCATGTTGCTGATTTCGAGTGTCGCGCCCTCGGCTACTTCCAACATCGAGATTGCGTCGTTCGCGTTCTTCGATGCCATCGTTAAACCGCTTACGACTGCTTTCATGCGAGATGAAATTGCCAGGCCGGCTGCGTCGTCTTTCGCTGAGTTGATTCGTAGGCCAGTAGAGAGTCTCTCCATGGCTGTCGACATTTGACGTTCGTTGCGAGCCATTGCGTTTGTCGCAATTGTCGCCGAGATGTTGGTATTTATAACGCTCATGATTCTGACCTCATTGAGTTATTAGTTTTGATTTAGTTTGCGGTTTAAAACCGTTCTCTAAATCGCTTGTGAGTTTCCGGTTGTCTCACTCTTAAAGTGTGGTTTTGATAACCGGTTTTTGCTTTCACTCAAACACGAAGGGCCAATCGACAGTGCGTGTCTTGACTTTAAAAAAAAATGAAAAAAAATTTATTGCACTAATAATTCCGGCTAAAAAAGAGCGTCCTGGCTAGCAGCCAGAGAGCGTTAGAACTTAGCTAAGCTCAATCTCATTGAATCGGTGTTGCCGTTTCTTTGCATTGCTATAAAGAGGTAAGAACGAGAACGGCTAAGTAGTTTTGGTAATAGAAAAATTAATGGAGACGTTACCGCAGCGTTACGGATAACTAAGAAGAAGGTCGGTCTAAAAAAAGCCGGCGTCGGATGGATTAATAAAACTAATTAACCTTTCTTATTAAAGTCCGCCGCGCCTCATCCGATTGGAGAAGCAAATCATTAAGGAGGTCAGATCCATGAATGCATTTGCGAAGAGAGCACTATTTAGCTACGGAAGCGTGTCGCAGACCAAAGCCGACACTGCCGACTCTCACGAGCTCGTCAAGTTGCTCTTTCAAGGTCTTACAGACCGCGTTGCAGCGGCACGCAACGCACTAGAGCGCGAAGACCGAATGGAGCGCGCCAATTGCGTTACCCGTGCGCAGAAGATTTTGTTCGGCCTTCGTCAAACACTAGACTTTGAACAAGGCGGTGAGCTTGCTCGTAATCTTGATTCGCTCTATGACTACTGCACACGAAGGTTAACCGAAGGGCATGCTCGGGAAGACGATGCTGTCTTTCAAGAAGTGCACGAACTTATGGTGCAGATTCGTGACGCGTGGAATGTGATGCCGGTTAAAGGGCCGTCACTAGTCCAGTAGACTATTTTAAGCGCTGCTTACCGAGCCGGAGCTTCTCATAGCGAATGAGTGTGTCTACTTCTTCCTTTGAGAGCTCCAGGGCGCCAGCGAGGCGATTAATCTCATCTAGTTCGTTATCGCTGATAATCCCGTCCTCCAACGACTCGATAATCTGATTCTGAAGGGTTTCTTTTCTCAGATTCATTTTATTCGCGAACGACGAGGCGACGATACCGGTCATCATCGCAACAGTCATCACACCCATGATGGCGGTTAACGCCCCGACCACTTTGCCAAGTGCGCTTACAGGCGATACGTCGCCATAGCCGACCGTGGTAAGTGTAATGATTGACCACCACATCGCATCAGGAATCGACCTAAAGCCCTCTTGTAGCTCGCCCTCTAAGACATAGAGGGCGGCGCTTGAGAAGAACATAGCGACCAGCAGCAAATACAGTGTTGCGCTCAAGGGGTAGCGTTCTTCTCGCAGCACGTCAAACAGTGTCGTGAAGGCGGGTGTGTAATGGCTGATTTTGAGCAGACGCAATAGCCTGAGTATGCGAACCCAACGAAGGTCCAAGCCGAGTCCCGCATACTCGAGTAAATTGGGTAGAATGGCGATTAGGTCGACAAGGCCATTGGGGCTTAGGATATAACGTAGACGCCTGGCGAATTCGCTTGCGCCGTCCTCGACCTTAGAAGCTGCTACCCAAACTCGCGCCCAGTATTCGGTAGAGAAGATTACCATCGAAAAAACTTCGATTGCCGAAAGGGTCTCACCATAGCTAACGGCTAATTCGGGGACAGACTCGATGCAAATGCAAAGGACGTTGACAACGATAAGCCCAGAAAGAAAATAGTCGAAGTAGAGGCTTGCCTTGTCACCGGGCTGGCCTTTTTCTAAGAGCCTGAGTGCTCTGTCACGAAGCGATGGCTGCGCGGTGCTTTCTAACGCCATTTTACTCCCCTGCTCGTTTATCAGTGCTCTAGTCTATTCTTCTTCTAGCCTTCTAGCCTTTTAATCTTCCTGCCTTCTGGCGTTTTAATCTTCTTGCCTTCTAATCTTCGAGTCTGGTCTTCTAACCTTGGCGTCAACGCGTCAATGCGGCTAGGCGAGTTCCTCGGCGCTGATTTCGTATTTCGCCATTTTTTGAATTACGGTGGTGCGGCCAAGCTGCAGAAGCCCGGCAGCATGCGAGACATTGCCCCTGGTCTGCGCCAGCGCCGTGCGGATTAGGTTAGCCTCCAAGCGATTGAGAAGGTCTTTGGTCGGCACGCCGCCGGCTGGCAGCGTATCCATTTTTTCCGAGAGCCTGACTATGCTTTCAAAGTTTGTCGTGCCTACCGCGTCTTCGTCTTGGAGCCCATCCTCCTCCCCGCTCTCTGTGTCGCCGTCTTGCGCACTTTCAAACTCACCCCCAAGAGCACTCTCTAAAACTGTAGCAAGGTCATCGAATCCAGACAGCCCGATCGAGGCTAGTGCATCCGCCTCGTCTAGTTCTTCACTTACCGCTTCGGGTTCTGCTGAAGTTTGCTCAAATTCTCCAAGCTGTTCGCTCAGGCCATCTAGAATGGCGAGCATCTCACCCGGAATGAACTCCTCGGGGATTTTAGCAAGGTCGATAAGCTGGCCTGGGAACAGCACAGAAAGTCGCTGCACAAAGTTGGAAAGCTCGCGCACATTGCCCGGCCAAGTATAGGCCTCCATTATGTGTCTGCTGATATGGCCAAGCCTTACCGGCTTTCGTCCCGCGGCGAACTTAGCGGCGAAAAAATCGACAAGCTCGGCAACATCGTCTCGCCGGTCGGCAAGGCGCGGCACTTTAAGGGGAATAACATTGAGCCGGTAGTAGAGGTCTTCGCGAAAACTTCCCTCCTCTATCATCTGCGTTAGGTCGCGGTGCGTCGCAGCCACGACCCTCACGTCGATATCGATCGCACTATTCGCGCCAACCGGCTCGATCTGCCGCTCTTCGAGCACGCGTAAAAACTTTACCTGAAGGTCTAAGGGCATATCGCCGATTTCATCGAGAAACAGCGTGCCGTTATTAGCCAGCTCGAAACGACCTTTGCGGTCGCAAGATGCTCCGGTGAATGCGCCTTTTTTATGACCAAAAAGCTCGCTCTCGAGAAGCTGCGCAGGAATCGCACCACAGTTAATAGCGACCAGGCGCTGGGAATAGCGCGGCGAATGGTTGTGAAGCTCGCGGCAGACAAGTTCTTTACCAACGCCAGACTCACCTCTAATGAGCACCGGCGCATTGGAATCAGCGCATTGCCGTATTAGGGCTCTTAACGACTTAATTGCCTTGCTGCTGCCCAGAATCTCAGAGTCGATCGGATTCCCCTCGCTCGTAAAGCTTTTATTGACCGCCACGTATCGTTGCTCGGATAACCAGAAGACTTAGGATTGTACGGTAGCAGGCGGTAAAGTCACCGTTTAAGAATCGCCAACTTTGTTTCAAATGAATTCAAATATTAAATTTCGCCTAAAATAGTAAATCAATTTAATTTTCACTTTCTGAGTAAAGTCGCTCATCGAAGTGTCGATAGGTGCCTTGAGCGAGTCTCATCCCGGTGTTGTAAGAGCACAGTGGAACAGGGCTTAACCAAGAACGCACCACTAAAGCGCAGCGCAATATCTGCCAGACCACAAGAACTTGGAGGAACGCAAGCACTAAGAATTACGAGATAGTCAGAGGTCAGAGAGGTCAGGGAGGTCAGAAACCCGTAAGAAATTACTCTCAATCCAATTAAGGAAACTCTGATGACAGTTATAAACACCAATATCAGTGCGAACATCGCACGCGACGCCATCGGCCGAAACGATCGAGCGATGGCTACCTCAATGGAAAGATTGTCCACTGGCCTGCGCATTAACTCTGCGAAGGACGATGCGGCTGGTCTTGCCATCGCTAACCGTATGGCCGGTCAAATCTCTGGCCTGAATATGGCAAAGCGAAACGCCAACGACGGCATCTCCATGATTCAAACAATCGAAGGCGCTACCAAGGAATGGCGCATGGTGACGCGATTCACCGCTGTCCGCCGAAGCTCTCGACAGTCCCATGGGCACCTACTCCAGATCTGACCACGCCGCCTCAGTCTTCCGGGTTCAGATCAGCTGCGCGCAAATCCTGGATCCAGGAAAAATACCGTGAACAACCAAACGCCATGGATGGCGGAAGTGATTCAGCATTCAGCCAGCGCATCACCTGGACAAACTATCGGATCCCCGACCTTCGCCAGTTGATCATTGACGAAAATCTCGCTGGCGATATCAAAAGAGACCAGCGAAGGTGCGGCGCGAGTCCACCTGCCGTAATGGCGACCTGATGACAAGTGGTGGCTATTTGTGGCGAGCGCTGGCGGTCATCTCTCGCCGATACAGCAACAACCAAAGGCTTGGCGGATGGGCGATACCGGAAATGCACCAACAACGGGACTTCAGACGGAACTTTGGGCTGAAAACTTCTCTGGTGATGGTGTTTTGCTGGTATTCACCAGCTTACAGTTCACTGGGACGTAACAGCCAATGTCCGCCGCAGTTTCAGGCTGCCAGTGGGTTAAATTCGTAGCTCCCTACCTGTTGATTAGCGCTGGCGCCTAATTGTATATCAGTATCCGATGCCGCGCGCTCTTTCATAACTACATTCATCCGCATCTCGTTAAGCCATCTGATCCCGTAAGCCGACAGACTAAGTGACGCGCCAGCCAGGCGCCCCAGTGCTGATAACATCAGCGTATCGGCGCTAATATCAATTAATCAACAGCCGTCAAAGATCTCGGTGCGTTCGAAACAGCGCTCTGCGCGCCGCAGTTGTCAGCGCGGCGACGCACGGCGTCATCGCGCCGGTAATCCAGGTGAGAAATGATGGTACCTGGCGCTGCTGACAAACTTCTGGTGTTGGGAAGGCCACTAACGAAGGGAGGACCAACAGATGGGCCGTGTCGTGCATGTGCTCTTCGCGTGCGGCCCATCTGTCAGCGTGCTCTTTTAATTTGCAGCAGTGGGATCGGAAGCGGTTTCTTGCAGCCAGAAGATCATAATATATTAAAAACGTCTTTCAGGAACCAGTTGTGCTATGTCCCATGAAAGCAAAGCTCAAAGCTCATGAAGCGAAAGGGATTAAACAGTTCAGGCAAAATAAACAGAGATCGATATCACTCAAACGTAAAAGCCAGTTTTGGGACCAGTCTCAATTTTCCGTGACGAAGTCTCTCAAATCAGATGATATTAACAGTAACAGATAAAGGTATCTGGGCCCGAGATTGTCGACGGAACCTCCGGAGGCCATGCTCCAAGTAGCTCCATAATGCTGCCTTTCACGGTGTTTTTGGTCGGAACATCTAACTAACTCGACATTGTTCCATGGTGCTGGTGCGCTAATGTTCTATCTTCAAGTATCTGTGTCGTAAACGCCAGTTCTCCAGCCAATACTCTTTAAGAAGATTTCTGGGCAGCGTCACCTGTCCAGCGCTCTGTGTGGCGGTTGTTCAAAGAGATCAACTGAAGGTACCTATCCATTAGCCGCCATTCGACTCAACAGGTCATTCGTGAACTATTCTTCTCGGCCAATCATGGCGTTCACGCGTAAACCACCGTCAGAGTTGTGCGCGCAGCGCGTCAGATTCAATCACCAGGACTCAGTGGGCGACATCTTGGCAACACCTACTCGTTTGCGAGCGTGATCTTCTTACTTGCGGCAGCCGGTTTAGTAGTCGGCCTAAAAAACTACCTCAAGCTCCCCGGTTGGGCTGGTCCCGCCGACACTATTTATGCCGCGCACAGCAGCGCGCAGAATCTTGATGTGAAGAAGGGCATGGCCTCAACGCTTGCCGCCTTTGTTACCGCAAGCGGCGGTGGTTCGGTTGGGCAATATGGGCCGCTTGTTCATTTTGGCGCAAGCGTTGGCGTGTTATTTCGCCGCTTTTTAGACAACCGTTTCGCGCAAGATATTTTCATTGGCTGCGGCGTCGCGGCCTCTATTTCGGCAGGCTTTAACGCGCCGATCGCTGGTGTGATTTTTGCGCACGAGGCGATTCTTAGACACTTTTCGCTACGCGCGATTGCACCGATATTCGTCGCATCGATTAGCGCCGACACGTTCGATCAACTTCTTTTTCCAAGCACGGATGCTACTTTTGTCCTAACCCAAGCCGTGCCCGAGATGGCCAGCATCGTACCGATTTTCATAATTCTTGGGCCGCTGCTGTCGCTAGTCGCCATTCTTTTTATGCGCTCGCTACGTTTCACCGCAAAACTTGCAGCGGCCTATCCCTACTCGAAAACTAATCTGCCTTTTATTGCGGCTTTCATCTGCGGCGTAGTGGGTATTTTTGTACCCGAGATACTCGGGATTGGTGTCGGCACGGTGAATGAATTAATCGCAGGTAACTATGCGCTCGGCATGGTGATTGTGCTGCTCGTTGCAAAGCTGACTATGACAGCGCTCTGCATTGGCTTTGGTTTGTTTGGCGGCGTATTTTCTCCCGCGTTGTTTATCGGCGTGGCGACCGGTTCTGTGGCCGCTGCCGCTTTACATATGGCAGGCATAACCGACGTCGATCAGGTACTCATGATTTCTGCGATGGCAGCGGTGGCAGCGTCTGTTATCGGCGCACCAATCTCTACTGTGATGATCGTACTAGAACTCACGGGCTCCTATGAATACGCGGTGGCGGCAATGATCGCGGTTATTATTAGTAGCCTGGTTACCCACCGTCTATTCGGTCTCTCATTCTTTGACAGACAATTGCTCGACCGCGGAATCGACATGACTCAAGGGCGCGAGGCGATACTCCTCGGCCAGACTCCGGTCACTCAGTGCAAGATGGCCGAGTATGTCAGCGTCACGGACTCAACCACGGGCCGCGACGCCTATGCCCAGATGAGCGCAGCCAGACAGATGGAGGCCTACGCGTTCGACAGCCAAGGCAGATTCTCTGGAAAGCTCGACCTGTTCGGCGCGCAGGAGGCCGGAGACAACCCGATTGCGGACAAACTCGACGTCGAGCCGATTGTCTTAATCGAAACAGATTCGCTCCAGAAAGCGATGGGCATCGCCGCCAACTTCGTCGGGGAAAGCATTCCCATTGTCGACGAGTCGAAACAACGCCTCGTGGGCGTCGTGACCGAGGGCGATCTCTTTCACGCGGTTCTCGATATGCAAACCAACGTAAGGCGCATCGAACGGGCGTAGTCTTAGCTCAAGTCGATGGAGGATAGCGCCGGTTTGCGCTATCCTCTGCGTACTTACTTTCGTGCTAAGGATTCACACAATGCGCATCCGCCTACTCTCTTTAGCTATTCTGCTGGGCGCCTCGACATTCGCATTCGCGCAAACTGATTCCGAAACGCAGTTTGCCGCAGGCCTCGCGGCAAAAGACCGAGGTCACTATGCGACTGCCATGCGCGCGTGGCTTCCTCTCGCTAACTCAGGGTCTTAGAGGCGCAGAACAACATGGGTCACATGTATGAGGAAGGCCTGGGCGTTGCGCAAAATTACACGGCAGCGATGGAGTGGTACCGCAAGGCGGCCGACGGCGGCCTTGCCGAAGCGCAGCAGAATGTCGGCCTGCTTTACTACTATGGCTATGGCGTGGCCGAAAACGCGCGAGAGGCAGTGCGCTGGTTTCAGATGGCTGCCGATCAGTCATTAGCCGCCGGCGAGTACATGCTCGCGCTGGCGAGCCAACAGGGCAAGGGCACGAGTCTGGATTACGCCAAAGCGCGGCGCCTATTCTTAAGCAGCGCACGCAAAAACTACGGCGACGCACAGCTGATGTATGCGTACATGCTACAGGCGGGCGAAGGCGCAGACTCGATGCCATTGAGCGCGTACGTGTGGGGAAAAATCGCCGAGGCGAATGGGGTTGAGGCGGCGATCGATGTAACGTCGCTTTCGTCGATACTGTTAAGCGACAGAGAAATGGCGCGTGCCGAGTCGACTATCGCTCAGTGTTTGGCAGAGGGCTTAGACAACTGCCCTGAATAGGCGGCTGTTCGAAACCGGCAACCAATCGTTCCTACTTAGTCGCTCTTATCTAATTGTTCCTGTCTAATTGTTCTTATCTAATTGTTCTTAACAATAATCTCGATACGCCGATTGGCAGCGCGGCCCAGCGCCGTGTCGTTCGACTGCAGCGGGCGCGTATCGGCTAATCCCATCACAACCATATTGCCCGGCGACACATAGCCGCCTTCGAGAAGGTAGTCGGCAACGCTCGCCGAACGCGCCGACGACAAATCCCAGTTGTCACGATAGCGGCTACCAAATCCCATCGGCACGTTGTCGGTGTGCCCTTCAATTTGAATTAACCCTGTCGCGCCAGTCAGCGACGCACCCACGTTGTCTAGCAGGTCCATAAAGCTCGCTTGCAATAGTGCGAGACCACTCGAGAAGCTGCCTTGTTCCGCAAGCCTGATAATTATCGAATCACCGTCGCGCTCAACCTCAGCTAGACCCTGATTGATTTCAGAAGACAGATTAGCGCGAATTTGGCGGAACTGATCTTCGATCCGATCCTCTTTGTCTTGGTCGGCGCTGCGGCCGCCACTCGTGCTCGCTCCGTTGCTTGTTGCATCAGCTGCCTGAAACGCTGAGCCTGCAACGCGCACAAGGCCGTCGACTTGAGTCTGCACCGACGCAACTTTCGCTAACACCTCCACAAGTTCCTGGTCTAACTGCCCCGGTGCACCCTGCGACTGAAGCCTGTCTTGAACGCGCACGGTTACTGCACCGTTTTCAATCGCCACCGTCACCTTGCCCTCGGCAATCTCTCGCGAGAACTCGGTCTGCACCTCGGCAAGCGTCGCATTAGTCGCAGACTGTCCTGCGCCTACATCACGCCTCAGTTCTTCGTCTAACGGCTCGTCGTCGGTTTTCTGTTCTTCGATTGTATTCATCGCCGTAGGTTCGGTTACCGCCGAGCGATACTGCTGCGCGATTATGCTTTTCGCGGTAGGCGATTCGATAACAGGAATCATTGTTTGCACGCCAAACTTCGATTTCATCGAGCCGCTGACTTCTTTGTACTTAGGCACGTTGACGTGCGCGAATGACAAAATGAGAACGAAGAACGCCATCAGCAGCGTCGCCATGTCGGCAAACGTCGCCATCCATGCAGGCGAACCACTCTTGCACGGTGGACAGTCTTCCGGCTTAGGAGGATCCTTTGGAGGCTGCTCTATGATCGGTAATTCTTCTACCGATTCGTTGGTTGCTGCTTCGCTCAACGCTTTTCTCTTTAATTAATAATTAGCTATTAGGAATTTTTATTTCTATGCGCCGGTTACGCGAACGTCCCGCCGCCGTGGAGTTATCGTCGATTGGCACTGTATCTGCAAACCCAACGACCTCTAAACGATCCGAACTAAGCGCTGTTTCGACACTGAGAAAGGCGGCGACCGACGCGGCGCGCGCCGCCGATAGATCCCAGTTCGAATTAAAGGTTTCGCTAAAGGCCATCGGCACGTTATCGGTATGACCCTCGACTCTGACCATGCTGACGCCTATACCGATACTTTCGCTCACCTGTGCGAGCGTGTTGCGAAAGCCGGATTGCAGCAGCGCGCTGCCCGACTCGAAAGAGCCTTGGCTTGCTAGCCGAATCACAATCATATCGCCTTCGCGCTCCACCTCGAGCAGTCCACGCGCAATCTCACTGTTGAGGTCGGCGCGGATTTCCTCCAAGCGGTTTGAGCTGTCACCATCGGCGTTCGCAATCTCTGTGGAGTCGGCGCCACCGGCACCCGCATCGGCGATGTCGCTCGCACTAATAGCAATGCCCACCTCGCTACTCACCTGTGTCTGCACATCGGCAACGATCGCAGCAACGTCGACAATTGTTTGGCTTGCAATGCCATCGCGTGATTCGCCGGCGCCAAACTCCGCGCCTCCGCCCTGCGCAGAGGTCACGCTGACGACAATTTTTTGGCCCTCGGCAGATACCTCAACCTCGCCTCTTTCGATCTGTTCGGCGAGCGCGGCTTTAACGGTTTCGAGTTCTTCTTGAAACTGTTCTGGGTTATCGCGTGTTTTGCGTATGAGATTTTCTTTCTCGGGATCGACGGCGCGCTGTCGCGGATTATCGATTAACGTGCGCTCAGCTTCGGCAGGCGTAAACGTCTCGACCACGAGACTTCGCGCCGAGGGAATCTGAATCTTCGGAACTATTTTCTTAACACCAAACGCGTTCTGCAGGGAACCATTGATTTGCTCGAACTTAGGCAGTTCGGTATCCGAGAAAGAAAGCAATAGAACGAAAAACGCCATGAGCAGCGTCGCCATGTCGGCAAAGGTCGCCATCCAGCCCGGCGCGCCGCTTTTACACTCGGGGCAGCCCTCGGGCTTTTCGTCGTCGCCACCGCCGCCTGCTGTCGCGGCCTCGACAGCGGCAATAGCCGCCTCGATGCCTGCGCCATCTGGCTCATCGTCAGTAATCTGACTTGCGTCTAACGCTTCTTCGGTCATAAAACCTTAGTTCTCGATTAGGCGTTGGCTTCGGCAAGCTTTGCGCGTGCCTTCGGTGCGACAAACGACGACAGTAGATCAGAGAGCACGCGCGGATTGCCACCAGACTGAATAAACAGAGTCCCCTCGATGATCAATTCGCAGTTTGCAGCCTCGATGTCTGACTGATTAGTGAGTTTCATCGCGATAGGCAGACAGATCACGTTAGCAAGAATCGCTCCGTACATCGTTGTGAGGAGTGCAACAGCCATCGCGGGGCCGATCGATTTTGGATCCGACATGTTGCCAAGCATGAGCACGAGGCCTACGAGCGTGCCGATCATACCCATTGCAGGCGCAATCTCACCCCACGCGGCGAAGAACGAGGCACCCATTTTGTGTCTGAGTTTCATTATTTCGATATCGCGGCCGAGAGTCTTTTTGATCATGTCCTCGTCGGAGCCGTCTACCAGCATCGAGACTGCCTTCGCCATGAAGGGATTGCTGATGTCCTGGCCTTCGAGTGCGATCATGCCGTCTTTGCGAGCTATAGTCGCAAACTCAACCAATTGCGTGATTAAGTCCTCCGGCTTTTCGAGCTTGTTCTTAAACGTTTTTCCGGCGACCTTAATGGCGCCGAGGAATTCGCCGAGTGACGAGCGAAATAGAGTAACCATTAGCGAGCCGGCGAATACGATATTCACTGAGGGAATGTCGATAAAGGCTCCAATCTGATCTAATCCAATCGCACTAATGATGAGACCGAATGCGCCCAGAAGGCCAATAATCGTTGCTATATCCATCTTTAATCTCCAAAACTGCGATTACAGCGCCCGCGTTCGCTAGCGGCTGCGACGCGCATTGCGCCTATTCAACTCTTAAACTTACCAATCGACTCTTTCTCTCGCTTTGTTACTCTAAATCCGTAACAATTTGCCTTAGAGTCGAATTAACTACTATCACTTTCGAAGGTGCTGCATGAACGGAACTAAAACTCATCAGTCACACACTTCTCTCAATTCAGTTAGGTTACGCACTGCCTGCGTCTTAATCGCTGCCGGCCTGCTTTCGAGTTGCAACCCGTTCGAAACAACTCCCTACTGTGCCGACTACTTTACAGAAAACGTCTCTCGGGTCTCTCACTATGAAGAACTGGGCCGCGGACTGGTTTTGCACAACCCAACCAACACTACATGGCTCAAATGCCCAGCTGGCATGTCGTTAACCTCGGCTGGTGATTGCCGTGGCGAACCGCTTTACCTCAGTTTCGACGAGGCAGCCGCGTATGCCGCCGAAGCCTCTGAGAAGTCAGGGCAGAACATACGGCTGCCGAGCGTGAGCGAGATGCGAGCGCTCAACGAAGACGCCTGCATAAACCCCGCGCTCGATGTTCGGACTTTCGCCTCGGCCGTTGTCGAAAATCACTGGACTTCGGAGGCGAGTCGCACCAGCGGACTGCTTGCCTGCGCAGTCTATACTTATCAAGGTAACTCGTCGTGTCGCGAGTCGAAATCCACTCCTTACCCTTTTATGCTGGTAATCGAGCGCGATTAATCTGCATTTTCTAAAATTCAAACGGTTAGATTAAGGCTGCCGCCAAGCCGAGGCTTCGCTTTTCTCGATTTTGACGTTGCGTCTACTGTCTCATTTGATGCACTAGTCTGCGCTCGAACTACCTTATCGCGCGGTGCCTCTTCGCGGGCCAGACAGCGCTGACCGTCTGCCTCGATGACATCGTCACTAGGCAGTCGCTTAGATCGAAACTCCATCTTTCGGCAGCCATAGGGAAATTTTTTATCCCAAGTGATAAAGAAATGTCTGCAGCCATAGCAAGTAACTCGCTGAGGGTCCGATGCCGGAGCAATGCTATTTTCGTCCGAATTCATCGTAATACTTCCAGCCAATAACTGCGACTAGACCGCAAAAGAAAATCCACCCTACCATATTAGTCACGTGCAGGCCGCGCAGGAAAGTGAGCTCCGGTTGCGTCCACATCAACGCGATAATTGGCACCCCTATCATCAGATACCAGCGAATATATTTGCAGACTTCGCAGTCTTGCGTGTTGCGGGAACTCATTATTGAGCCGCTCCTTTATCTGTCGAGCGCGAGCGTTGAGTGGAGGCCTTAGCTCTTATACATGTTTTCCATCGCCGTGAACTGCCCTTTGAGGTAGTCACCGGTGCTCTTGCTACGCTGCACCAAACTCTCCATCGCCGCGAACTGTGCAATATAGCGCTGCTGCGTTGCGGCCAACCGCTTTTCAAGGTCGGCGAGTTGCGCTTCGTAGTCTTCAACCCTACTTTCAGCGGTAGCCTGTCGGCTGCTTATCGGGCCTGAAGTGTCTAACATGCCTTTGAGAACTAAGCTCGAGTCCAAGGCAAGCCCCTTACTGCCGCCATCAAAATCCGACTGGTTATCAGTATTCGCAGTCAGCATAGTTACTACGTCACTCAAGTTGCTACTGATCACAGAAGCGAAAGTGTCTTCATCAAGTGTCAGATCACCCGAAAGCTGAACACTTAACCCAAGATCGCGGAGGGTTGATATCCCCCCCGAGGCGGTTGAAGACTCTAAGTCTAACAGACCCTTGATCTGATTCTGCAGCATCGAGACGAATGTTTTGTCTTTAGCAAGCGCGCCGGCTTCACCTGTCTCAGCATTCTTATTGGTAAGCTCTGTCGCAGTTTGCCTAAATGCGTTATAAGTCGCTACGAGGTCATCGATAGCAGTTCGCAGTACAGACGTGTCCTCCGCAATCGATAGCCGAACGGGATTGCTGTCTACAGCCGTCACGTTAAGCTCAAGACCGGGAATCACATCAGTTAGCTTATTACTCGCACGCTCGATACTGTCGAGACCATTCACGGTGATACTGGAGTTCTGTGCTGTTTGCAGCCTGTTGTCCGCCTCGCCTAGTCCAATATCTGGGGTAGAGGTTGCCGTGAAGGCGTTCTCAATACCGGTTGTACCTTCGAAAAGAACAACCCAATCATTGCCAGTTGCACTGCGGTTAACCAGACGTGCGGTAATGCCTATATCTGCTGCATTAACCGCGCTTACGATACCCGCAGGCGTGTCTGTAGTAACACTAACCGAAGACACCGTTGGCGATGTTGTCCCGATTGTGAAATCAATAGAAAAAGCGCTCGCCGAGTTTAGCACCTGTGTTTTGCTCGTAAATCCGTTACTCGCAGTAATCGTGCCCTGCGCCAGTTGATCAACGACGATATCGTAGCTTCCCGTTTGTAGATCAGTACTATTAGACATGCTTGCACTAAGCGTCGCGGGCTTCGAATTTGTGACCGCTTTGTTCGTTATATCGCTGACATCCTTAAGATTGTCAAAGGCGAGCTTTACGAGCGAGATGCTACCCTTCAGCTGTCCATAACCTGAAACGCTAACGGTGCTCGCTTCTTTCTTGCTCGTATACGAATCGATCTTGGGCTGAGTTTCGGCCTGGGCAAGCGCGGTCGCGAGTGCCTGAATATCAACACCAGAGCCCATTTGCATCGCTTGAACGAGCGCGGTACCCGAAGTTCCAGCGGCTGGAGTCGTCGTTGTCTCTGCCATGATTCATCTCTTTAACGCTGCGTTACAGCTATGTTACTGCTCTGTATTTGCTTTGTTTCTGTTTTGTTTCTGTTCTGTTTCTGCTTTGTCAAAAACCTAGTGCCCGACGTCACGGGTTGCCGACTGACTTAGATAAAATTGAATAGCGACAGCTGCGTTACTTTAGCAAAAGTACTTTGCGCTGCCTCAAGCGCGAGCATATCCGAGGACAGCTGAGTTATCGCCTTCGAGAAATCAATATCCTGCGCCTCTGAAAGCAAGTTTTCGTAAATGATCTGCTTGTCTGCCGCGATGTCTTTTCTCTGCGTGATGAGATTTTGACGAACACCCAGATCAACCACCTGCGAGCCTAAATGGTTGGATACCTTATCGAGCTCATCCATGGTTGCGCCAATAGCATCCGAATCGTTTGCCTTTAAGGCATTCACGAAATCGGTCATAACCGTAAACATATCTACTTTCGAGGTTGAACCATCGCGGTCGAAGCGGCCCGCCAGGTTAAAACCCGACGTATTTAGATTTAGCTTATAGCCGCCGTCTACCTCAAGGGCGACTTCTGCTTGATTGCCGCGGTATTCGGTTTCTCCCGAATCAAGAGTTACAAAAGGCTGAGTCGTTGTTGCGGTGCCCGCAAAAATGTAGCGACCGTTCATATCGACACTGTTCGCAAGCGCTTTGATGTCTATTAAGTAGCCCTCGGCCTCGGTAGCCATATAGCTTACGTCTTGCGCTGAGTAGGTATTACTCCTGGCCGCGATCGCAAGCTCTTGCATGCGGTAGACCATGTCTTGCATCGCGCTAATAGCGCCCTCTTCGTTAACGAGGCGATCTTCGAGCGAGTTAAGGTTCGCTACATAGTCATTCTGTTTTGAGATGACCGACTGCAATCTTAGCGTCGATGTCGTCGCTTCGAGGTCGCTACTAGGCGTCACGGCTTTTTTACCTGTCGCAAGCTGCGCCTGCGATTCGGCAATCTTAGATTGCTGCGCAGTCATTTGCTTATTCAAGCTTGTGAAGTATTGGTTAGTCGAAATCTTCATTGCTCATCTCGTTGCTATTAGCGACTCTAGTGATAGGTTATCGCACTAATTTTATTGCGCGTTCTTCTAGCGTGAAGCTGATAAGATCGCGTCGAAAAGATCGCCCGATACTTTTATAATCTGCGCCGCTGCTTGGTAAGACTGCTGAAATCGAATAAGGTTGGCTGCTTCGTCATCGAGACTAACGCCTGTTGCTGCATCGCCCAGTGCCACTGCATCTTCGTAGACCACCTCTAAGGCTTCGGCCGACATTTTGGAGAGCGAATTCACATTACCGATACCATTTACCAATGTGATATAAGTTTGTACCGGCAGTTCTCCCCCCTCGAGTCTTATATTCTGCACGGCGGCAAGCGCAACGATGTTGCTATTATCGCCGAGGCCGCCTGTGTTGGATTGCAGAGTGAAACTGTCGCCAATTGCCGGTGCGCCGCTGAGTCGTATTCGGACATCGCCAAAGACTATGTCCTTGGCTGAATCGTAGGTTCGTTTCGCGAGAAGCGTATCAGTAGTCTTGTCTCGTATTTCAACTGTTTTAGACCCAGTGAAAGTAAAGAGCAAAGGCGGCTCGGCAGCGGTTGTAGACGCTGCTTTTACATCACCTATTCTGTACTGTAGCTCTGCAGATCTCGCCTCGCCCGTTGCGTAAACTAGATAGTCTTCGCTGACGGTCGCGTCGCTACTGAGTGTGGTTGCAAGGCCGAGGCGTGAAAGATCTTGCGCCGTACCGTTACCAGCCCAATAATCTTTAAAGCCGAATTCAATAGAGTCACCTTCATAGTAAACTCGCCCTGTGACCAAGCTGTTTGTTCGACCTAAAAAGTTGCTTGTGTCTGACGGGTAGGGGCTTCCAAGAATAATGTTGGCGCCTTCTGTATTTCTCAGAACAAAGTTACCATTATTGTCGACGAATGCTTCAACATTGGGGATGGGCGCATCGTTCACTAGCGTCGCTAAATCCTGCGCCGAGGTTGGTGTCGGGTTAAAATTTATTTCGACGTTGTCTATACTCAAGCCGCGAGTCGAATCGAAGTTGGCAGGATCTATGGTGATAACGTTACTGGCGGTCGCTGTAACGGTAGGCGCTGCACTTATTGTATTAGCCCACGCTGCCACGTCCTTAGCACTAAGAGTCGAACCATTCGAAAGTTCTAACGCGCCGAGAGCAGTACCGTTAAGCGTCAGATCACCGCTTGGAATTAATGTGACAAGAGCGCCCGATGTATTAGTTTGCTTAGGGATACTGAAAGAGAGTAGTGAGCCCTCTGCCGAAGCGCCGAGTTTTAACGCTGAGTCTAGATAAGCCCCAGCACCGGTCTTATTTGTATAAGCCGAAATGTATTCGGCATTGGCCTCGAGTGTAGTCGCATTCGCAAGACTTGCCGCAAAACCGGCTTCAAGCTCAGTTCCAGCAAGATGATTACGTTGTGCTGTAAAAAGTTGCAGCGATTCTGATTCAGCGAGTGACGGATGAATCGTGATCGAGAATCCCTCGCTTCCCTTGGGTATACGCAGTGACGGTTCTGCCGTATTGGTCGTCACCGTTGCCTTCTCGAGGAAATTTGAACGAACGCCAGCGTCGAGTGTTTTAGTTGCGAGTTTAAGCGGCTCAGCATACCCGTATTCAATAGAGACGTCGACAAGCTTTGAATTACTCACGCTTTGTTGGACAACAAGCCTGCCTGCACTCGCGATTTGGCTGGTATCAGATATTGCGACTGAAATATTTTCAGAAACCCGTAGCGACGGCTCGATCGTAAATTGCCGACCACTCACGGGTGCCTCACCGAGGGAGACGGTGATTCCAGTATACTCGAAAACGCTTCCGTTACTCACTGTAGGCTTTACCCCAACAGAAGTACCTGTAGCCAAATCAGTGACTAACCATGTCGCCTCGTTAGCACTCCACTGAGCGCTAAAAGGGCCAACTGCAATCGCTGCATTATCATTGGCTATCGCCGTTATTCCTGCGTCTGGCGTGCCTCCACTATTCTTGGCCTTATAGGTTGTTGCGAGATTGAACAGATCTTGGCCAGTTTCATTATTTTGATCCATGCCGCCTGCATGTATTGTGTTTACCGAGTTAGCAAGGGACAAAACTAACGAATCGATGTCGCCACGTAACGGCTCAAAAACGTCATCGCGAAAACTAAGCAAACCGCCTAATGAACCGCCTTTCAGGGCTCCTACATTGACGTTGCTTCCGTAAGGATCAAACATAATGGCGACAGGTGATCCTGGCACCGACGGAAAAACTGCACTCAGTGACTTTGCGTTGTTCACCTCGACTAATTTCGTATTATCGCTTGCACCCGCGAGTTTTACATTGACGCGTCCCGCAAGATCGAATTCGAAATCAAGTTTCGCTAGCTTCGCCATTTCATGCATCAAGTGATCGCGCTGATCAAGAAGGGCCGCTGGCTGAAGCGACTGCTTTGTGTTCTTACCGAGCTGTCTATTAACGAGCGCAAGACTTGCGCCTAGTTGGTTAAGGCTATCTATACCTGCGTTAATTTCGCCGATCATTTCGGTTTCTAATGCACTTAGGTCACTCGTTACACTTTGCACCCGTGCGGCGAAGAAGTTGGCAGAACCAAGAAATTCTTGACGATAAGTTTGTTCAGAAGGATTAGTACTTAACGTTGTTGCGGACGAGAAGAATTTGTCGATTGCCGAGGACAGACCCCCGTTCTCCGAGCCCAACAGATTGATAACTCTGTCGGTATATTTGATCATTGGTTCTTGAGAACTCAACGCACTTTGTGAGGTGCGAATACTACTCTCGGCAAATTCATCATACGCACGCTGCACGCCAACGAGACGCGCGCCTGTGCCAACATAGCTTACGCCTTGCTGCGCTGGCGCATTCTCCGACATACTGACTTCTTGACGCGAATAGCCGTCAGAATTGATGTTGGCGATATTGTTACTCACAGTCGACAACGCCTGCCTATAGAGCTGGGTAGCGGTCGCACCTATGGTAAGTAAGTCAGTCATTTCGTGGTCTCAGAACGCGAAGTCTTTTTATGGTCGCTAGCTTTTACTCAAACCTTTTAGGTCTATAGTTAGATGCCCCCGCTGGAGGCAGCGCTGTAGGCACGTCACGCGTATTGGCGGCAGCACCGCCTGGCTTGCTGTTACCGAGTTCAGCCGTCGGCAATACCTAAGCTCTGTCGACTAGCCATCACCTTTGAGACTTCGTCGTAAAACATGTCGTCAAAAAAATCCATCGAATCACTGCGAAGCAGATCGCTTTGCATCGGCTTAATGGACTCTTTCATAGAGTCGGTCATCATTTTTAGAAAGAGCGACTCAAATTCGGCTGCCACTTTTGAATTAACCGCACTTTGATCAACATCGGCTTTGTTTGCCGAGCCTTTTAGCGCCGCAAGTCCTGCGAAGTCATAGGCGCTTGCAACAGGCATTCCTAAACTAGCCATTTAGATCACCACCAATTGTGCTTTGAGACTTCCCGCACGCTTTAGCGCTTCGAGAATTGCGATAAGCGCTGACGGAGACGCGCCCACTTGGTTAACCGCATCGACAATATCTTGAAGCTCGACGCCAGGTTCGAGAACAACCATTTCATTGCGCGGCTCGTCGATTGTTATTTCGGCATTAGTAATTTCCACCGTCTCGCCATCGGCAAGCGCGCCAGGTTGGCTTACATCGTTGAATGCATCGATCCGAACCATGAGAGTGCCGTGAGAAACTGCCGCGGCGCCAACACGCACCGACCGATTAATAACCGCTGTACCGGTACGTGAATTAATCACCACGCGAGCCATTGGTTCGCCTGGGTCGACTTCCATTAGTTCGATATCACTTAGAAAGCCAACCTTCTCGCTCATCTCTGATGGCGCTCGAACGGCGATCGACACGGCGTCTATCGCAGTCGCCATACCCTCGCCGTATCGATCGTTGATCGCAGTAGAAATTGCGTTAGCGGTCGAGAAATCGGCGTCGCGAACATTAAGAACAAAGTGGTCAGCACTTTCAAAAGGCGTTTCAATCAGGCGTTCGAGAATTGCCCCATTGGGTATCCGACCCGAAGTTGGCACACCAATTTCAACGCTGCTGCCGGCGGCATCAACAGATACCCCAGTAACCGTCAGAGAACCCTGAGCGAGCGCATAGACCTGACCGTCTATGCCGCGAAGCTCGGTCATCACTAAGTTGCCACCGCGAAGGCTTTCCGCTGTTCCAACAGTTGAGATATTGACGTCTATCCGCTGTCCCGGCTTCGCGAATGCGGGAACTTCTGCAGTGACCAACACCGCCGCAACGTTGTCCGTCTGCCATGGTTGCTGTGCAAATTGAGTGGCAAGGCTAATCAAACTGTCACCCAAATCGAATTCCGACACGGGACCGTCTACACTCACGCCTAAGCCCGAAAGCAACGACGAAAGACTCTGCCCTGTTACGCGGAACGTGTTGCCGTCGCCTGTACCTGACAAGCCTGCTACTAAACCAAAGCCTACGAGCTGATTGGTTCGCACACCCGCAACGTCAACGAGATCCTTGATTCGATCGGCAAAACTGACGCTAGGCGAAAGCAAAGTGAGTAAGAGAATGAGTAAGAACTTTTTCATGTAATTTCTGCCAAGTGAGACGTTGTTAGCGAACAATTAGTTAAAAAGGCCAGAGTCCGTAGAGCGCTTTAACGCCCCAAGGACCCTTTGTCGCACGCGCAAGTTCTCCGGCGCCGCTGTAGGAGAATTGCGCATTGGCAAGGCGGCGAGATAGCACAGTGTTATTTGGCTGGATATCTTCCGGACGAATAACGCCGCGTACGCGGATGTACTCGCTGCCTTCGTTCAACTCGAGTTGCTTCTCACCAAAAACCACGAGATTTCCGTTTGCCATGACATCAACGACTATTGCCGAAATGCTTCCGTTAAGCGACGCAGACTGGCCCGCTGTCCCGGTGCCATTACTGCTCAATGAAGAGCCCGCGCCATTGATGGTTGAGAAGAATTCACCAGCTGGGAAAAGGGCGTTGCGTTGCGCATCTCCGATGACATCGTTTGAAGTAGTTCGCTCGGTCGACAGACCAGTGACTCGCGATGCCTGCGCGCTCTCGTTTAGGATAATCGTAATGATATCGCCTACCTCGACGGTACCTGCGGCGTAAGAGCGCCCAGCAGGATAGAGTCTTGCACCCTTATCGAAAATAGATCCCGTAGTATGCTTAACATCAGTAATCTCAACTGGGTAAGTTAACTCGAAGCTGTCGTTGGCTACTAACGAAGAGGGGCCAGTGCTCGAGCATCCAATTAACACGCCAGCAATCGACATGACTGAAACGAGTTTACTTAAGCTATGCATAATTTTTTCCTTGATACCGTTTTTGGAATCAAACGCTATTTACTAGAGATTGTTGTTGAGGAATCGGAGCATGCCGTCAGTTGCAGCTATCGCCTTCGAGTTAATCTCGTAGGCGCGTTGCGTCTCGATCATGTTTACCATTTCTTCTACAACATTTACGTTCGATGCCTCGAGCGCGCCCTGTGTAATCATTCCTGCGCCCTGTGCGCCAGGTATGCCAATAACAGGATCACCGCTTGAATTAGTTCGGGCGAACAAGTTTCGTCCTAGAGGCGTGAGACCCGCTGGGTTAACGAAACGAGTAAGCTGGAACTGTCCAACGTTGGCGGCGCCACCTCCAGCTGCGAGTTCTACTGTTACCGTGCCATCGCGTCCGATCGTGACGCTAGACGCGTCCTGAGGGATAGTAATCGCCGGAATGAGTGATTCGCCCGAAGCAGTCACTATTTCGCCTGTGTTCGAGAGTTTTAACGACCCGTCACGAGTATAGGCTGTCGTACCGTCAGCTTGCTGCACCGCAAAGAATCCAGCGCCTGCGATTGCAACATCGAGCGAGTTCTCGGTCGAAATCATGTTGCCCTGGCGATGCACTTTTTCGGTCGCAACAACACGCGTACCCGTTCCAAGCATTAACCCTGTCGGGGTTTCGGAATTGATGTCGGCCTGTGCGCCCGCCTGAACTATTCGCTGATAGAGAAGGTCTTCGAACATCGCACGGTCTTTCTTAAAACCGGTCGTGTTTACGTTAGCAAGGTTATTCGCAATAACCGTCATTCGAGTTGACTGCGCCGAAAGACCAGTCTTTGCTACCCACATTGAAGCATCCATCGATGATTCCCCTTAGTTCTTAGCTTATCCGGCGCGCATTAGGCGCGAACCGTCTTTATCCATTTCTTCTGAACTTTTAATCACTTTCATCTGTGTCTCGAACGAGCGATAAAAATCTAATAAGTTCACCATAACTTCGACTGCGCTGACGTTGCTGCCTTCCAACGAGCCCGAGTCTACCGACGCGGTATTCGGGCCGACGGGAATGTCGCCACCTGCCCCGTTCGCCCCTTCTGCTTCGAAGAGTCCGTCGGATCTGCGTACAAGCGTTGCCGCTGACGCATCCCGAATAAGCAACTGGCCTATCGGTTGTGAGGCTTCGGCTTCGGCTGTTGGGTCTTGAAAAAAAACCGTACCATCCGGCGCTATGTTTACGATTCCACCTTGAGGCACAGCAATTGCGCCACCGCCTTCTCCTAGCACTAATTTACCCGTGCCTGTTTCTAAGAAGCCATCGCTCGAGACATGCAAGTCACCGCGGCGTGTAAAAGCTACTTCGCCGCCTTCGGCTTGCACACCCAATACTGTCGCGTCGTTCATCGCAATATCGAGCGGATTACCAGTCTCCATTCGGGTACCGGTGTCGAGCAAAATACGCTCAACACGCGAGGGAACGATTGGCTGAAAGCGGGTAGGAAATCCTGGTCCGTTTAAATAAGCGGATTCGGGTCGAGAAGACTGCGATCTCTTGTAGCCAACGGTCGAAATGTTAGCCAGATCATTCGTTAGCTGTACGCGCTGAAAGCTCTGGTTAGAAGCGGCTCCCAATGCAGTAAATATCAGCTTGTCCATTTTAGTTCCTCGGCCTGAATGCCAGGCTATTCGGCTTTTTAGCCCTATAAGCCCTATTAGCCTCTGATGTTAATAATTGCCGACGTCATTGTGCTCGTAGTTTCGATCGCCTTGGCATTGGCTTGGAAGTTTCGTTGCGCTGTGATCAAGTCAACCAGTTCGGAGGTTAGATCCACGTTAGAGCGCTCTCGCGAACCAGCACGAAGCGTACCGAAGCCAGCTGAACCAGGCTCGCCGTAACTCGGCGCACCTGAATCCGATGTCGAGAAGAAGCTAGAGTCACCGATCTGGCGAAGGCCCTGTGGCGAGGAGAAGTTCGCGATGATAATTTTGCCGAGAGACTTCTGTGATCCGTTTGAGTAACTCGCAACAACAAGACCGTCGTCGCCGATGTTTACGCCTACCAAATCACCCTCCGGAGCACCGTTCTGAGATTGGCTCAGTACAGCGAAGGGGGAGTTGAACTGCGTGCTCGCTGTGTAGGCGATGTTTACAGTGGTACCTGTGATAGCGTCGCTCTGCAGAGCATAGGAAGATAGAGGTGAAACCAGTGTTCCACTCGTATCAAACGTCAGCTCGCCCTTATCTAAAAAGATGGGTGACCAGTAAGGGATATCATTCTCTTCGAATTCACCCTTATCAGTTGTTTCGCTCCAGCTTCCATCTTGGTTCTGAACAACATAGACGTCCGATGCGCCCTCTGTGTCAGGTGCAAGTTCGACGTAAGTCGATGTGCTGCCGAAAGCGGCATCAACATTTTCTAACCCCCAGTCGCCATGTCCAGTAATTTGTATGAATGAATCCGCACCAGTAGTCGCGCCTCTAACTGTAATAGCACCTTTTGCTTCATCGTAGTTAACCTTAACTCCGCTTACCGTACGACCAAGGCTATCAGCCATGAGGTTGATCTGGTCTTGCAGGTGTTTAGTAAAGGTACCAATTGAGTACTGGCCCTCTGTAAGATTAATTTGTGAAGAAATGCCATCAACAATTACTGTCAGATTTCGGTTAGCCGCGGTAACAGAAAACGACTCTGTCGCATCAACGCCCATTGCGTTGCCAGTAACAAAGGCTGGCTGTGAGCCCTGACCTCTCAAAGTGGGCAGATTATTTACCTGCGAGTATTGCGCTGCTACTGCTTGTGTTGTCGACAAACCAAGCAAGTCAGAAGCGAATTGGGAAGCTTCCGTGAGAATCTCGGTAGGATCATCTGCTGATGTCGGCTTAGTATTCAGCGTGATTTCGATACTAGATTGATCACCGGTCTCGCCGCTTTTGAATAGAAACTGACCATCGCTATACTCTACCGAAATTCCGAATCTTTGATCAGAGGGCGATAGCGCCGCGCCGTTGGGTACAACTCCTCGCATCAGCAGAATATCGGCCTCAGTATCGAGCGGCTGTAACTGAGTGCCCGCTGGGCTCTCTGTAGAGGTCTGCGCAACCTTGAAAATATCCGCTGCTGCTGCACTGCCTGCGAGAACACTAATTGCCGTAGTAGGAGTAGCAGACTGTGTAATCTTGAATCCCTTATTTACAGCGTCGTATTCAAAAACCATGTCAGAAAAATCAGGCGTCTCGTCTTTCGTTGCTGCGAGCGCTTTATTAATTGCGTAAGATATCGCCTCCGGTGTGGCCGCTTTATCGTCACTAATTAGCGAGACTCCATCAGCAGTCCCCTGAGAAGCAAGCAACGCCGCCACATCGAGATCAAAAGTCTCCGCCCCTCGTGTTAGTGTCAGTTTTCCGGAATCAGTGCCAGCAAAAGAAAAATTCTTTCCGTCACCGAACGTTTCGTTTAACACATTAGTCAACTCAAACGCGATTTGCTGCCCTGAGAGCTTTTGCAAAGATCCTGCGAGATGAGGAAGACCAATATTGATCGGCGTTGAGCCGTCAATTGAAATCTTGAACATGTCGGTCAGTTTTGACCTAGGAAAATATGGAGCAGGGGCTTTTTGGTCGTCGAATGCTTCGTCCTCGCCCTCTATGTTACCGGCGCTATCTATTCTAGCAGCGAAGTTCACACCGTCTTGATTGTTGGTTAGATTCAGATTATCGAAGTACTTAGAAGTCTCGGCGACAGATACAGCAATTGTTGCTGGCTCTGACTTAATTGGCGAAGAAAGTTGATCGTAGGAATACTTCTTATAGACGGTACCTGTTGTGATTAGAAATTGTGCACTGTCGGCACTCGTGCGCTGAAGCGCTTGCAACTCACTAGCTGTCTTTATCTCGCCGTATTTGTTAACAAAGTATTCGTCACCGCCAGTATCTGACGCCTGAACGAGAGCTGGATCTACCGCTTGGTCATCGATAAAAACATGCGTTTGCCATTTATTGAATGGGTCATCTGCAGTCGCGCCAGCAGTTTTTACATAGTAAACCGTAGAGAGATGCGATGAACCCGAAGCACCATAGACGGTAAACGAAGTTGTCTTATGATATGTTTCTGGCTTACTTGGGTTAAACGCAGCGGTAATAGGCTCGCTCTCCGAGGGTAGGTTCAATCCGAGTTCTACTGTTGTAGTCGCCTTGAATTCCGAGACGGTAGACCTTGGAATCGACATTGCAGTTAGCGGCTCACTGAAGTCTGCCTTATTAGTTGAGTCGACCGGTAGAGACATTAAAGCCTGACCTGCCGCGTTGACCATCTGGTTCTGCTCATTGAGCATGAAACCGCCGTTACGCGTATAGACATTGGTGCCATCCGATGTTTTCAATGCGAAGAAACCGTCACCTGTAATCGCAAGGTCAAGCGAGTTCGCAGAAAATTCGATGTTGCCCTGGCTGAATTCCTGTACCACTTCTTTAAGTGATACACCCGCACCCACAACCGATGAGGCTTTCTGGAGTGGCGACGTCGCGAAAATATCGCCGAAGTCAGCGGTCGAGCGTTTAAAGCCCGAGGTGCCGGCGTTCGCAATATTGTTCGAGGTTACTGCAAGCTCAGTAGTTGCTGCGTTGAGGCCCGTTAGCGAGGTATAGAATGACATGTGTGTTTTCCCCTAGTTTAAATTTGGATACGGTCGATCGCGGCCATGTCCAAGATGCGTCCGTCTTCGATTTCGAATTTCAGTGTTTGTGACTCGGCATCCCAGCTTACTGCGGTGATGTTCTGCTCCGTCGTGAGTGGTACTGCAAAACGGGAGTCGCCCTTGCTGGCCGACATTGAGAAATTGTAAGTGCCGTCGGGCATTTCATCGCCGTGGGCGTCTTTACCATCCCATGTCAGTGGGAGATTGCCCGCTTTAATTTTTTCGAAATCTTCACGATAAATGAGCTGGCCTGATTCTGCGTCGTAGACACTGAAGACTGCTTCGTCTGCCGACATGGGCATCAGCGCTGTGGCTTCGACTACGCGACCTGCGCCCCCTCGCACTGACCTGCCGTCGAGGTTAAGCGTCTTGCCTAATAAATTTGAGCCAATTAGAAACTTTTCTGTTTTTGATTCGGCTGCCATCTCTTCAATTGAAGCGCGAACACCTTGCATCGCCTCGAGTGACGAGAACTGTGCGAGTTGTGCAACGAATGCTTCGTTGTCCATCGGGCTGAGTGGATTCTGGTTCTTGAGCTGGGTCGTAAAGAGCTCGAGAAACGCGTTGCGGCCCAGAGCATCTTCTTCTGTGTTTGCCTTCATCTGCTGGTTTTCGTACTGATTTGTGGTCAGTATATTTGCCGGTAGCAGACCAGCATTTTGAATCGACATGGATTAACTCCTAGACCTTGATCACATCGAGCGTTCGGCTCATTAACTGTTTTGCCGTTGAAATCACTTCGATATTGTTTTGGTACGCACGCGAGGCATCCATCATCTCGATGAGTTCTTCGATCTCATTGACGTTTGAGGCGAAAACATAACCGTTCTCATCTGCGAGAGGATTGTTCGGCTCGAACACCTGCTTAACCGGCTTTGGGTCATCGATGATCTCGTTGACGCGTACGCCACCTTCAAATGATTCTTTACCGCTCATGGCATTGTTTAACAGGCTCTCAAAAACTGGGCGCTTTGCACGGAACGCGCCTGCATCGGTACCGGCAACAACGCCCGCGTTTGCCAGATTACTCGCCGTTGTATTCATGCGAATAAGCTGAGCGTTCATGCCCGTGCCTGCGATACTCATGAGTCTTTCGAATGACATTGCCTTTCTCCTTACTGCTTAGTAGTGCGAGTGTTATTCGCCGCGCAGCGCTTTGCGCATGCCTGAAATTTTGTTCTCTAGAAACTGAATTGACGCCTGGTAATCAGCCACCGCTCGCCCGAAGCGTGCTTGCTCAACCCCCATCTCAACGGTGTTGTTATCGAGGCTTGGATTCAGCGGCGTGTAATACGTGACTGCCGAATCCATATTTTGCCGTAACGCTCCAGCCGCTCCGATGTGTTTCGCCTGTGTCGCTCGCATCGTTGCTGTATTACTACTCGCGCTGCTGTACTGCTTTAGAACTTTGGCGAAATCGAGATCTTTTGCCTTATAACCCGGCGTGGATGCGTTAGTAATATTGCCCGAGATGATTTCGAGGCGACGACTCTTCACGTCCGCTGCTGCGCTGTTAAATCCAAAATAGCTGTCGAGTGATGGCATGTGCCTAGCCTTCCCAAAAGTTTTCTCTTCGCTTCGGTATTGCAGAATCGATGCCAACTTGTTCTGCGCGCAGTAAATTAATTCTATTAGGCACTACAATCAGTTACTTAGCAGACACCGCGCGCAATAATGGGAAGCAAACCTGTAAAAAAACAGACAGCTTGAACAATGCTTCTCGCGACCATCCAAGCCAAAGCGGCAGCAAAGCGGCAAGTGGCAAAGCAAAGCGGCAGAACCAGACATAAACGTGACAGTGGGAAGGTGTTATAGCCAGGCGCGCTAATTTTCTCTAGACTCGTTGCCATGACATCAGCGTTTACAGTAGAAAAATTTTCTTCAACGACCCAGCTGTTGAAGCGCAGACGGCGAGTTTGGTTCCTGTCCGTCTTCAGCATTTTCGTCACGCTATTCGCTTTAAAGCCTCTCTTAGTGGCGGCGGCAGAGGACACAGCAGATCCCAAGCAGCGCGCCGTCGAAACGATTACCAAATGGATCGCTGATAAAGAGAAGCTAGAGGCATCGCGCATCGATGTGCTTGCAAGCGACCGGCGCTTCCGAGTGCCGGAATGCGAAGGAGGCTATGGTGTCGACTATGTGACACAGCCGTCCATTTCGAACGCACAACGCGCCAATGCCACCGTACGGGTAAGCTGCGATGCGACCCAGTGGTCCGCCGTTCTTCGCGTAAATATTTCTGCTCAGCCGCAAACGTTGGTTTTTGCAAACGACTTGGCCGCTGGAGAAATCGTTGTAGCGCGCGATGTTGCTTTGGGCAATTCGACCGATTCGCCTTCGCAAGCAAGGCTCAACGAGATTGTTGGTAGGTCACTTACTCGCTCTGTTAAGCGCGGGGAGCGAGTACAACAAGAATCGCTCACACAGATGGTCGATGTTTATATCACCACGTCGACCGTGCTTCGTGGCGAACCTATCCAGCAAGGCTCGTACCGCAGAACGTCTGTCGATTTTGCACAGGCCAGCGTCCAACAGAGGCTTACTCCCGATCAAATTAGCGCCTCGGTAGCTAGGCGAGATCTTCGGGAAGGAACGACTCTTACACTTAGCGACCTACAATTCGCCAGCAATGCATTGGTCGCAACCACGGTGGTGGAGCAGGGCTCGATGTTCGATGTGTCTAATTTCGAAGTGCAGGCAATATTTGAACGCTTGCCTCAAGATGCGGTGCTCGACCCCCGCCAACTAATGCGCGCAACGACTAAACGTCGGTTGACTCCGGGTGACGTGATACGCTACTCAGATGTGCGCATGCAGCCACACGTTGGTGTCGGCGAAAGTGTTTTACTGACGGTCAATCGTGGCTCCGTCGTTCTTACCGTCGAGATGGAGGCCCGCGGCGACGGGTATATCGGCGATAAAGTAGAGTTAAGCAACCCAGAATCCGGTGAAATCGTCATGGCAACGGTCACTGGAGTAGGCGAGGCACGCCGCGATTAGCTTTACCCTCGATTGCTGCCTCAGAAATTGATAGCAATTAGGATTAAAGTCCGGCCTTAAGCTGTCGATTGGCCCATTAGAGAACGTTAGATCTTAGCAATAGTGCAGATCAAAGGAAAAAACTCATGACAGATGCAATTTCAAATAACGCAGCCAACGCCCTCAAAGCTACGGCGCGTGCAGCCGAGGCCACGACGAAAGCAAGAGTCGACGCTGAGAGCACGGCCGAGGCCGCACCAGCCCCTGCGAAGGTCGAGCCGAGCACAGTAGAGCTAACACCGGCGTTAAAGAACGCACTCGTTGAAGCCGATTTCGACGCCGCGAAGGTGCAAGAGATCAAAACTGCGCTCGAGCAAGGTAATTACCCACTCGATAACAAGAAGATCGCTGAGAGCTTTGTTCCGCTAGAGAAACTCCTGTAACGTAGCAGCTCAAGCAGAAGCATCCGCGAGACACTATGCCCAACCTAAGTGAGGCACTTTTCAAAATCGGCGCGCTCGAGGAAATCCTGGAGCGCGAATTTATGCTGCTCAAAGAAAAGGATTTCAGCCAGTTCGAGGCACTTCAGCAGCGTAAGAATGAGCTTCTAGGCTTTCTCGCCAACAGCGAAGACCCCGATACTATTGATGTAGATGCCGAGACAATCTTGCAGAGCGACGAGCTGTCTACTCGGCTAAAGCATTGCCGCGATATGCAGCAGCGCAACGAAATTCTTGTGAGACAAAAACTTTCTTCTATTCGCGAGGCCTTGCAGACGCTTAAGGCCGGCGGCGATTCGCGACCTAACACCTACGAACATCTTGGCAAAGGCCGCCGTTAATCGCGGCGGGCATCCTCAGGGTTTTATTCCGTAGCCAGTAAGCCCAAGATAAAATCACTGCAACCGATTCGAAGAGCATTTCTGGCACTTCTTGCCCAACCTCTACACCGTCCAAATAATCGAGCAGCCGAGCATCGTACAGCACGGGTATATTCGACGCGCGAGCGGCGTCGACCAACACTTCGGCGTAGTCGTCTTGTGCTTTTGCGACGACCTTAGGTGCGCCCTTACCGCTATATTCCAGCGCGGCGGCTTTACGGCGTTTCTCACTTAGCGTCGTCATGCGCGCAGTTCCAAATTACCAACGCTTTTTAATGTGTCGGGTTTCTCGCGCTCGGGCTTGGCTCCGTGGATAACCTGACAGCGTGCGACATCGAGGCCAAACGCTTCGAGATTACCCCTCAACTCACGCACATGCTGACTCGCAAGCAGCGCTTGCTCTTTATTCGATAGCCAGACAGTCACTGCCAGCAATCGTGGGGCGAGCAGTTCTACCCTGCCCCACACATTGTCTTCTTCGCTAAAGCTCAGCTTCACTTCAACCGACCATACGCTGCGCTGTTTGCCGTCACGCTGCTGTTCCTTGCGCTCGATAGTCACCTCGGCGGGCGGGCGATCGGTAAATAGCAGCATGAAGCGCATGGCAAGATCGCGCTGTTCTTGGCGCAGCAAAAATTCGATTTTGGCGATATCTAAATAATCAATTACCGAGTCTAGCGCTGCGATTTCATCGGCGAAGACTTTTGGGTCGACGCCAATGAGTTTATCGAGCAGGCGCTGCAACAAGCGCCGAATATCAAGCTCGCGCGGATCGCCGAATTCGGCCTTGCCTATGCTGGGCGGAATAAAGCCGTTAGCCAGCATAAACTGACGGATTTTGCCCGCATCTAGTGTGCTCGATGAAGCGATGAGCTGTGGAATGAGTCCGCGCGGGGAGTCGGGGACAAGCTTACGAATAAGATCAACAAACCCTGTATTGCCTGCCGCGCTCGCGAGCACCGGCACATCGGTGAGTTCGGGATTCGACGCCAATGCCGCGAGCACCTGAAGGTTAACTGGCTGTTTGGGAGTCTGTGCCTGCAGTGCTGCCGCTCGCGCCATCGCCGCCGTGGTTAGCGTCATACGCTCCTCGATCGGTTTTATTGTCACACCATAGGCGCTGCGTGACACGCTAAAGTCGAGCGATTGATTCTTGAGGTCTTGATAGTCACCGCGAAATCGTCGCGGCTGATTAGGAAAAAACAAGGTGACCGAACGTCCATCGTCCGCAACAATGCCACGCACAGTCTGCCCAGGAGAGAGCCCGTACTCGCGCACTTCGGTGCTGTTTAAGCGCAAAATTCCGAGGGCCGGTTGATCGGCTATCGGAACTCTAAGGAATTGGCTGATATTCTCAGGGCCATTCACGTGCAGTCCTTGTTAACGTCGCTCGCTGACGCCCTAATTAGTTAGGCGAAAGTTATGCTGACAAAAGCGTGACTAGGGAAAGTGAACCCAGCTTTCGCGAGCCCTACGCTCAATTTCGAGCTCCGCCGGATCGACCGTAAACACGAGGCGGAGTACATCGTCGGCTGTGGGAATGCGAAGTTTCACACCGGCAAGCATTCGATTGGGATTACCCGAGGGAAATGCGCGCGGGTTCGCTTTGATAAATGCGCTGCGCAGCATTTCTTTGCGGATCGAGCTGCCCTGAATCGCGCGATTAATGATGCCGTCAAGCGTGTCGCCGGTGCGAACTTCGTAAAAGCCCGTTGCGACTTCTTCGGCGTAGCGAATGTCGAGATGATCTTGTACGTCATAGTCTGCAAGCAAGACCCTGAGCGCGCGGTCAATCTCAGTGCGAGACGCGGTGTCGGCGGCTATCGCTTGACCGGTGAGAAGCGTTATGAGCGCTGCTGCGACCAGTCGAATTGTTGCTGTCATCTTGTTCCCCTCTTAGCTCTTCACTCTCATCTTTAGCTCAGTGTTCGTAATAGCATCACGCTCAATCGTACTGACATAGTCGTGACGTCTCGTTTCACCACTAGAACGGCAGCGCGCTTTTATGGAGTCCCACAGTGCTCGGCCCCTCAAGTATTCGAAGCTCGGCATTGTGTGGATTTACCCGCACAACCTCCGCGATCGCCAATGACTCGAGCATCTCGGAATCCAGCAGTTGTTCGGCGTCAGTGAATTTGCGCGTGCTAAGCAAAAACCGATCGCCGCGGCGAACACCCACGCTCGCACCCTGATTAAGTGTAGGAGTTGCGTCAGAAAATTCGAGTTGGCTGTAGACAACAAGCGATTCGGGTTGGCATCGCAGCGTCGCATGTGCTCGTGCTAAAAGCGACTCGGTTGCTGACGCTAACTGCCCTTGCAGCCGGTCTGCATTCGCAATCTGACCATCGCGTAGCGCAACTTTTAGCGTCATTCGCTGCCGCGCTATTTCCTTTTCTACGCTGTCGAGCTCAACTAGACTCGTCATGATCGTCACGTCGAGCATCCCCTCACGCAATCTAGACTCCGAAAGCACACTGCGGTCAACGCCGAGGCCAAACTCGGCGCCCAATTGAGACCCCAGTCGCCTGAGCCCTCGTGTACCCGCACGCAGGGTCTGCGCCGGATTGAGCTCCTGCGGCGAAACATCGACAACCGTTACCCGCAGCGCTGTGTTGCTGTTTCGCGGGTCGATAAAACTACCGTCGGTAAAACGCGTATAAAGAGAGACGGGCGCTTCTGCCTCCCGATCAGACTCGCGAACTGACAGAAGCGACCACCCACTGCTTTTATTTATTTCGGTACTCACCGCTTCCTGGACGAGCGCAGAAATTTCGTCGAGCTCTCGGACATGGCGTTTTCCTTGCTCTTGCACTTGATCGAGCAGAACAAAAGACATCGTCAAAGCACGCGCATAGCGCGGTGGTGGAAGTTGGTCGCAGCTCAAGGTTGGATTAAGCGCACTGGTTTCAATGTAACCTGCGTGAACACCCGCGTCTTCGTCATTGAGCAAAGCCTGCATTCGGACACCACGAATTCCGCCGCCGGTGCGATAAAAAGAAGACTCAACGAGTTGGCCATCGCCATTTATATAAGCAGAAGAGACAACAGAGACGCCGCCGGCCACCGCTGCGTTGAGCACCTCGGCCTTAATCGTTTCGAGCTGACTGGCTGCATCTTGCGCAACACTCGGCAGACTCGCCGCGACGAACATTCCCACAAGGAGGATTCGGCCCAATACCATGGCGCGTAAAGCGGACGCGGATGAATGGATGAAATCAGCTCGCATCGACTTACCCAGCACCCAGCGCAAGTTGGTCTAGGTACAACGCACGGAGATCGCTAATTGTCGAGTTTGGCAACGCCAGCGTGACCGCATAGGTGTCGCCCGAGACTGGTTCGATCTTCACGAGCTCGGCACCGTAGATCACGCCTTCGATGCGCGAGCGAAAATCGTCGCTGGCAATCGTGAGGTCGGCGATCGTGGTCGACGAGTCAATGTAGACACCAAAAACGATTTCGGTGAGCTGACGATAGGCATCAAAACGAGCTGCTTTAATAGCCATAAGTCGCTGCTGCGCGGGTTCTCCAGCCTGACTCTGGATCACCGCATATCCTGTTGCCTCAATTCGATCACTTGCAAGATAACCCAAGCCACCGGACGAGTTCACGACGGGGCCGTCTAGGGAGAAGCCTGCATTGATGCCTGCAACACCTACTCGCCCACTGCTCGAGCAGCTAGTAAACACGGCGACTATTAAGGCGAATAATCCAATTCGGCCCATTAAATAGCTCTGCGACAACTTCATTTCCTGCTCCTCTTTAGGTTCTTTCGTGGCGCCTCTACGAAGAGCCAATCGACACTTGTTCGCCACGCTTTACTCGTTGGTGTCGCTTAATTGCTTCAGGCTAGTTTCCACAGGACGCGCAGACTTAATTATCACTGTCACAATTTATTGGCACAGGCTTTGCAACCGCTAAGGAAAGCAGCAAAACGCCGGGGCGAAAACGGCTATAACTAGAACGATAAATCGCCGAGATAATCGAGCAACCTATTGATAAAGAAGAAGTAATTATGAGCGCGACCTTAGTGTCAGGTTTACGACAATCGCTTTTTGCAGGTGAAGCGAAAAACCTAGGTATTCCCTTAGTTATCCTCGCGATCATGGGCATGCTGGTTGTGCCATTACCTTCGATAGCGCTCGATATTCTGTTTACTTTTAATATTATGACCGGCCTCATCATCGTGATGATCTGCATTAACGTGCATAAGCCTCTCGAATTTTCATCATTCCCGCTCATACTGCTCTTAGCCACAATGCTACGCCTGAGCCTTAATGTAGCCTCGACTCGCGTAGTGCTCCTACGTGGTCACGAAGGTCCAGACGCGGCAGGCAATGTCATCGCCTCGTTTGGCGAGTTCGTCATCGCCGGAAATTACATCGTCGGCTTCATCATCTTTATTATCCTGATGATTATCAATTTCATCGTTGTGACCAAAGGTGCGGGCCGAACCTCAGAGGTAATTGCGCGTTTCACTCTCGACGCATTGCCAGGCAAGCAAATGGCAATCGATGCCGATCTAAATGCCGGCGTGATCGATCAGGAAACCGCCCTTAAGCGCCGCGAAGAGGTCTCGCAGGAGTCCGATTTTTTCGGTTCAATGGACGGTGCCTCTAAGTTTGTCCGCGGTGATGCGATCGCCGGCGTGCTTATTCTATTGATCAATATTGTGGGCGGCCTGCTCGTCGGTGTAACACAGAACGGACTTGAATTTAGCGAGGCGGCAGAAATCTATGTGCTCCTTACCATTGGCGACGGTCTTGTTGCTCAGGTGCCGTCGCTACTGTTATCGCTATCTACAGCAATCATCGTAACGCGCGTTACCACCTCCGAAACTACGGCCAACTCAGCAGGAAGCCAGCTCACCAATCCTGCTGCGCTCAAGATTACCGCGGGAATTCTCGTGCTAATCGGCCTCGTACCCGGCATGCCTCACCTTATGTTCTTGGCATCGGGAATTGCACTCGGCGTTTACGCCTACTCAAACGATCGTGCAGCTGAGCGTGCTGCAGACGCGGAAGTGGCTGATTCGAATATCCAAGAGAAGCCTGACGATACCGATCTCGATTGGGAAGACATCGAACACGTCGACCCTATTGGTCTCGAAATTGGTTACGGCTTGATTCCTTTGGTGAACGAAAGCGACGGTGGTGTTCTACTCGCGCGCATACGCGGCGTACGCAAAAAACTCTCGGCCGAACTAGGTTTCCTCATTCAGGCAATTCGCATTCGCGACAACCTAGACATAGATCCAATGACTTATAACATCGTGATCAAAGGTGCCGTGCGCGGCAGCGGCACTATTCGCATGGGCAACGAACTCGCGATCAACCCAGGCGATGTGCGTACTCAGCTCGAAGGTATTCCCACGAAAGAACCTGCGTTTGGTCTCGATGCCTACTGGATTAACCCAAGCCAAGCAGACTTTGCAAAAACAGCGGGTTACACGATCGTCGATGGCGCAACGGTTATCGCTACCCACATCAACGCGATCTTACGCGACAATGCCAGTGACCTACTCGGCCACGACGAAACACGTGAAATTCTCGATAAAATCGCACAGCGTTCGCCGAAGCTCATCGATGATCTCGTACCGGACAAACTCTCAGTCTCGACAGTCATGCAAATCCTTAAAAACATCCTGTTCGAGTCCATCCCGATTCGCGATATGAATACCATCATCGATACCCTGTTATTGGAAAGCTCGCGTACGCAAAATCCTGACGAACTCACCGCGCTAGTAAGACCACGTCTGGGCCGGCTGATGCTGCAGAATCTCGTCCCGCCGGGCGAGGAGCTAAACGTAATCACACTCGATCCTGCGCTCGAACAGATGCTCATTGGTTCGCTACAGCAAAGTAAACAGGCTGGCGAACTCATTATCGAACCAAAATTAGTCGAAGGCCTCATTTCGTCAGTGAACCAACAGCGCCTTCAAGCCGAAGAGAATGGCTACCCCGCCGTGCTTGTTGTTGCGCCGCCGATTCGTCCGTGGCTTGCGCGCCTGCTTAAACAGCGCTTCGCCGAAATCTCGGTGCTCGCTTATACCGAAATTCCCGAAGATCAAAACATTAAGGTGTTCGCGCGCGTGGGTCTCGAACAGGACGAAGAAGCCGCTTAGCACCAAGCCTCGCTAGGTCTCTCAATTAATAAGTAGGGCAGAACAATGAAACTAGAATACCTAACCGTCGAATCGATTAAGAATGGCATGAAAGAAGTCGTAACACGCTTCGGCGCCGACGCTGTCCTTCTCAAAACGGTAAAAGAAGGCACAAAGTATCGTCTGCTTATCGCACACAAAGACACCAAAGCAGGTGATCAGCAGGCGGCGGTCAATCCAAGTAGGCATTACGACCACGTGAAATCTGCACTCGATGACAAGCCTCTTACGCTGGCAGAAATAGATCTGGTAACGGGCGAACGACGCGTTGCGATTAGCCCAACACCGCTTAACTCTGCGTCGGCGCAGACACTTAAGACAATCGTGCGAGAGGAGTCGATGACGGCACGGCGTGCGAGTAAGTTCGACAAACTTGATCAGGCTCTCCTTAACGACAAGCGCGCGGCGCGACAAATTAGGCGACTAAGAAGCCATCCAGAGTTTGAAGCACTCAACACTGTATTCGACACGAGTGGTATTTCCAGTCTATTTCGGCAATCACTGCTCGCGGGTTTGGCTGGCTCAGGTCCCGAAGAGTCGCTGCAGGAAAAAACGGCTGACTTTATTGCAAGCAAGCTCCCATCAACGCATGAAATAGATCTTTCTCAGACTCTTCATTTTCTCGCTGGCGGCTATGGCGTAGGCAAAACATCGCTCGCGTTTAAGATGGCACTGCAGATCAACTCTTACGAGCCTGGTCGCGCAATTGTGGTCAACTTTTCTAGTGATCAAGAATCAAGTTGGACTAACGCCGCTATCATTGGCGCGCGCCTAGGCGTTGAGGTACTTCCCGCTAGCTCGGTTGCCGACCTCGCCGAGTTAGTCAGAGACAATGAATCCACCAAACTATTACTTGTAGACATATCAACCTATAATGAGGGCGATATCGCTTCATTACAGTCGCACTTCAAGACAGCTGCTTTTCATTTGGTTGCCCCGAGTGACGCGTGCCTTAACAACTTGCAGCGACTGAGTCGAGCCCACGCTTGGGACTCGCTGATGATAACCCGACTCGATTCGGCGTCATTTAGCTGGAGCATTTATCAAGTGCTAGTTGAGAGCCAGATTCCTCTCTCTATTGGTTCACGGGACCCCTCGTTAAATGCTGGCGTGGTGGTCGTTAGCGCCGTGCAGCTAAGAGGCTTGCTCGACAAGGTTCTAAGCGCCATCATTGCGTCTGGACGAGAACCTGCCGCTAACCCAAGCAGCGCTAAGCCTCGGTCGACGATGGAGCGACTGGGTGCAGCGCAGCAAGCAGCGGCTATGCACTAGTGCTACAGTAACACTTTCTACAAACACGCCTTCGTAGGTAGTAACTAAACAGGTATACGCTTGATGCTGGAAAAGACCCGTCAGAATAAGACTCAGGTTATCGGAATTGGCAGTGGGAAAGGCGGCGTAGGCAAAACTACTTTCGCAGTCAACCTTGCTACCGTACTCAACGCCCGTGATAAAAGGGTGTTGATTTTCGATGCCGATCTCGGGCTCGCAAATATACACATTGCGTTCAAAAATCGTATTGAAGGCACTATGGTCGACGTGCTTGAAGGCCGCAAAACGTTAAAAGAAATAGTGATAGAAACAGAGCAAGGCATTCATATCGTTAGCGGCGGTAATGGGCTCGACGAAGTATTATCAATCAATAAACAAAGTGCGACTCAGATTATTCAGAGCTTCAGCGAACTCGATGGCGAATATGACTATCTCATCGTCGATGTTTCAGCAGGTATTGATGATAACGTCATGACATTTATGGCAGGCTGCGATTACAAAATAGTTCTTGGTACCGAAGAACCGTCATCGATAGCCGACGCCTATGCGCTAATTAAAATGCTCACCAAAAAGGAGCAGATTACAGGACTAATTTACGTCCCTAACAAAGTACGAAATTCAAGAAACGGTCAGAAGTTATTCGACAGCATGAACCAAATCGCCAAAAAATTTCTTGGCGAGGCGCTTCAATTTATTGGCTCAATTAGCTTTAGTTCAGACTATAACCAAGCATGGTCACGCGGTGTCCCCGCAGTTTTAATGGGTCAATCAGCTATTATCGAGCGCGACTATGACGAACTTATAGACGCGCTCGACACGATTGAAGTTCAGTTAGCTCCAAACCGAGTTGCTTTTTTTCAATAACTAATCTGTCTTCCGCTCGAATCAACGCGCAGACTTAAAAGGGCCAATCAAGTGATAAGACCAAACGAGTATCAGAAGGCGGCGCGTGCCGAGCTTAATCAGCTCATCACCGATCACCTCCCGCTTGTGTCTCGCATCGCGGGCTACCTAAAAGCGCGCGTACCGAAATTTATCGAATATGACGACATGGTTCAGATCGGCACTTTGGGTCTTATGTCTGCCGCCGAATCCTACAAGACGGATCTTGGCGTCGAATTCAAGGACTACGCCAAGACCCGCATCAAGGGTGCGATACTCGATGAAGTACGCCGCATGAGCAGCATGTCTCGACTTGCTATCAAAAATTCTCAACTTCACAGCCAGGCTGAACACAAACTTGCAAACGATCTGGGCACCAAACCAACCAGTAAGCAGATCGCTGAGTACTTGGGGCTAACTATCTCGGAATACGAAGATCAGCGCACTCATGCCGATCGTTTCCGCATGGAAGACCTTGATTCTGAAGAAAATAGCTTCGAGGAAAGACAGGTCGGCGCCGAAGTTAACCCGCTCGAGCAGTTAGAAGACGAAGAGCTGAAGGTCTTAGTCGCTGAGAAGATCTCCCAGCTTGACGATAGAAAACGCCTTGTAATGTCTCTATACTACGTCGACGAGATGAATATGAAAGAGATTGGCGAGATCATCGGCGTAAAAGAAGCGCGCGTAAGTCAGATACTTAGCGGTATCGTAAAAGACATAAAAGCCGAACTCGCACTGGAAATTTAAAGACTATGTTTGGAAGGAACAAGGTAGAAGACGCCAAGAATCAGGCAAAAAAAGACTACGAGTCGACTGTTGCGTTGGACAATATACAAGACGCGCCTCGCGCGCTACGCGCACGTCTTGCGTTTAGAGCCAAAACGCATATTGAGATGACCTTTATCGAAGGCGCCAAGAAGATGGAGTCTTTTGAAAAGACAAAACTCGCCGCGCTGTTAGACGGAAAAGGCACAGCTGACTTGCAAGAGCCTGAGCTTACAGATCCATTTAAGTTGATTAAATCCGAGAAAGGCACGATCGTCAGCTACATCCCTCTCGAAATCGCGCAACAGGTGTTCGATATTGCCGGCGCTTTTCAAAAAGAAGCTATTCAACCAGAGCAAGCAATGAATGGAGGCCAAGCCATTATGGATAGGATTTGTAATGACCTTGGTATAACCGAGGAAATTGCAGTTCTCGAATTCCTTCGCCCAGAGCCCGAAGAAGGCGAAGAGCCTCAGGAGAGCTAGGTAATATTTCCACGTGGTTTAAGCAATATTTTCGACACCTAACCATTCTATTTTTTATATTAGTTAGTCTATAAAAAGTATTAGCTGATTACTCAAGCACAGGAGCTGAACATGAATTTTCTTCTATCGCTTCTTACGCTCTCGACTGTTCTTGTTCTCTCAATACTTCTTCTCTTCGTGCTAGGAAAGCTCGTGTGGCTCGAAAAAGCGACAAAATCTCTACTCAATCGCGACCCGAAACCCCATGGCACAGTCGGCGCTAGCGATGCGGACCCCTATTTTTATGGCTTGAATGATGAGGCGCTTTGGCGAGCGCTTACGGGCGATTATCAATCTGGTCTCAGTGAATTAGAACTCGATGAGATAAAACCTCGATTTGCCATGGCGCTAGGCAAAGCGGTTGTACGTCTTGTCAAAGAAGCGCCGTCTGCCTCGGATATTTCTCTTAGCACCGCAAAAAATAGCATCGACGTATTTACTATTCGAGGGCGCGTAACTGTCTGGCTTCCGGCGCAGCATGCGGCAGCGCTTGTAGAGCTAGGATCAAAAATCAAGTCTTTGCCACCACAACTCGAAGCAGAGGCGGGAGCGCAGCTACTTCATGAAATACTCGGTAAGCTTTATTCAGAGGCAGGACTTGAGCGAGACCCTGAAGCGTTTGGTGATATTCGTGCGGAAATCTTCCCAGAACCGATCACCCGAGAGCCCGCGGCCGAGAATACGAACAACGTGGATGATGATTCGAGCAAGAGCTAAGAGCCAGTCGTAGTTCTATCGTTGCCCATCTATAATCCCGCCGCCAAAGTAGATTTCACCCTCCCGACGCGCATCCATAGTCTCAGCAGGTTCTGGAGACTTTAGCTCTAGCGCATCAAGGTAGCGCTCGCGTTCAAGCACCAACAATGCCTCTACGACATCTCTTACCTCAAGAAGCGCTTTCGCATTATCTTGAATGTCGGCAAGCGTTCGGTCGGTTTGCTGAAGCCGCGAGTCGAAGCTGTTAATTTTCGCCTCAAATGCGGTTACTTTGCTGCCAAGCGCGTCAAAGCTCTCGCCAAGCGTCGTGTTTTGATTTGTTAATTCGCTAACAAGTGACTCGGAATAAACGCTAAGCTGTCCTTGAATCTCTTGCTCAGATTCGGAGTAGCTCGCCTGAGTCTGCTCAACGCCAACCGCTAGAGTCTCAATGACGCCACGTAGCGTTGCGACCTCTGCTTTGGCCTCTTCGAAACTAGTAAGGCCGACATTCAGCTCGACAATGCGTTTGCCCAGTGCGAGATTAAGTGCACTTAGCTCTTCACCTTTGCCCGAAAGACTCAGTATCGCAGCGAGAAAAAGTCCTAACGCAACAGCAATAATACCACCGGTAGTAACTAGCATTATTGTGCCGAACTTGACCTGCTCTTTTTTGAAATCGTTTAGGGACTTAAACGCCGCTACTAGCGTGCTCTCTTGGCTCTTAAGCTTTTTGGCATTTTGCGTTGATAGCTCGACAGCATCGACAAGTGTCTCAGAAATGTTCGTTAAGTTTGGCAGGAGTAGTTGCAGCTCCGATTCAATAGCCGACACATCGATATAGTCGTCTTCATCAAATTCTTCCGCGGCAGCATGCGAAGTACTAGAGTCGAGTATCTCTTCGCCATTTCCCGGTTGCACATCGTTAACTATTGCCTCTTGAGTAGGGTTTTCCGCCTCGGCGTTCTCGCCTACGTCAGGCGCAGTTGCGTCTTGCTCAGAAGGAGTCGTGCCCTCTAAGTCTGTGCCTTTCTCAGGATCTTTCTCGGTGTTTTTCTCATCAGCCATTGGTTTTCCCTTATTCCTTAATCTTCTGCGTTCTCACGCAGTCGACGCATGCGCTCGCGCAGTTCTTTTACGCGCTGGGTATCGGCCTTAAGCCGTCCCACATCGATTGGTTTTGCTCGGAGCTTTCGTAGTCGTGTGCTTTTTGTAACGAGACCAACCGAGCCACGCACATTGCTAACCCCAGTTGCGGCGTCAGATATTTCAGCCGTGTTTACGAGCCCTGCTCGCACGCTATTAGGTTCGCGTAGCCCCGTGGGCGACGGTTGATTTACACGCTCAGCAACCTTGCCCCTGCTGCGCCCAACACTCGCGCCATCGCTGCCATAGATCGTAGTCATTCAAACATCACCCTGCCTGTTACTAAGCCAATCGCTTAGCCAATCGACACTTGGCACAAGAGGTTTAATTTTAGCGTTAAAGACTACGCCTAGATTGGAGAGAGTGAGCAGTGCAGCCCACGGAGTTAGACCTAAAGTGAGGCGAGGAAGAAAGGACGAGGAATTAAGAAAGCCCTAGCGAATAGGCTAGACCTGTGCTGCTTACCCCAACGAGATCTAGGTTCATCGAGTTAAGGTCGGTTTCGGCCGCTAGTAGGGCTAACTCGACTGCAGTCATTTCTCCTCTGTCGATTCGTCCACCGTAATCTTCGAGCAAAGCTGGGCGTGCTTCGACTCCAGTAAGTGCACGATGCAACAGATTGACCACTGCGGCTCCGGACGGTGATACGCCGAGTAAGTGATTGAGTCCGATAGCAAGCATGGTCTCAAGACTAAAACCAGAATCGGCATAATCTAACACTGCTGCGACTAGCTCTCTGTCTGATAGAGAGTCCGCACCAAGCAGAGCACCGAGCAATTTTGCCGTCTCACCCGCATTGCCATCGAGATCAAGCGCAAGACCATAGTCGCTAAATTCAACTCGTTCAATCCCCGTTAAGCGATCGATTTCGGTGCCGCGCTTTAGCTGCCACTGCGCGTCAGTCGCATTGCCCTCGAGTCGTGATAGCGTTGTCGTTGCTCGCTTAGCTAGAATGAGCGCGGTGTCGACACCCGCGCCGCCAGTCAAATTATCGTTGCCTGCGCCGCCGACTAACCAGTTATTGAATTCGTCGCCGACTAAGGTGTCGCCCAGAGCGGTACCAATCACTTTCTCGATACGAGTACCAAAATTAATCGTCTGCTGGCCGGCATCGAGAATCGAAGCGCCTGCCGCGCCGCCAACAAAGCCCCAATACCCTGGGCTTAGATAAAGTGTGACTGGCAGCAGACTTCCCGAGGCATCTAACGTATCAAATCCTCCTCCGTCCCAGATAAAATTGGCTCGCGTGGTGTTGAGCACATAAACGTCATCGCCTGCGCGCGTGGCAGGATTAGGCCCATACAAATAATGAAGCGCAGCAATATCGAGCACACCGAGTGCGAGACTATGTTCAAAGGCTTCGCTGCCGTTGGCACCATCGATCATGCGTGACAAAACAAGAGTTTCTTGTTCTCCCGCGGCAGGCGAGTACAAAGCGAGCTGCTGACGGAACGCTTGTTCTATATCTTTTTCGACTGAGATAAACGGTGCGACAGGCGTCTCCGAGGCAAACGTCGAAGCCTCGCTCGTCGGCGTTTTAAGCCCTAGTGCACCGCCTATGGCGCGAAGCCAAAGGGATGCCTCAAACGACTGTGTTTGTGGCGCGGCAACCGCCGGCTCCAACAAGGTCTCGGAGCCGAGTTTGAAGCGGTTTATCAACACATCACTCGCAGCGAAGGAGGCTGTGGGCGCAGTGAATTGCGCCCGAGTAGACCATTGACTGTTAGTCGCAAACGCTAGCGTGTTGAGCTGATCAAATGTGTTAGTTGCGACAAAAATCACGTCCGCGACCGCACTAACTACGGCGAGCGCTTGTTCAGTAAACGCCTTTTGCTGTGCGTTAAATTCCTGCCAGCCGGCAGCCTTACTTAAATCGCGTTCGATTGAATCGACGTCGGTGTAATACCTCGGTGCGGCAGACGGAAAGCCATAACGGTAGGTGTTGCTCTCGCCGACGAGGTGGCTTATCCACGCTGCATCATCAGCAAGCATTGCATCAAGCCAATAGGGCAATGGCTTTGCGGTCGCAGCGTACTCTTTTGTTTCGATGCTGCTCGGGATTTTTACCCAACTTGTCTGCACAACAACAGTGTCATCGCCTCCGCTATCTTCAATCCAAACCGACGCGTTGCTAACTGTATACTTGTCATCGCCGTCTCCCCCGTGCAGCACGTCGCGTCCGCCACCCGAGAGAAGCATGTCATTTCCGGCTCCTCCGAAGAGCCAGTCGTTACCCAAGCCTCCGTCAAGCAAATCATTGCCTTGACTCCCGTAGAGCAGGTCTGCCCCTGCCTCTCCGTAGGCAGTCACGGCGTCAGAGCTAGTAGTAATTAAAGAATTAGGGTCAATGATCAGTACCAAGCGAGGGTCAGTTGTGTCGGCAAACACCGCATTGACCGTGTCATCTCCCTCGCCTGCATAGACTAGATCTACCCCGGTGCCAGTAGTGATTGTGTCATTGCCCGCGCCGGCAAAAAGCACGTCATCACCTGACTGACCTGCGAGAGAGTCATTACCCGAACCGGCAGTTAGGCGGTCGTTTCCAGTCCCGCCTTCAAGTTGATCATCGCCTAAACCGCCGGTAATAAGGTCGTTGCCTGCTTCACCGAACAGTAGATTGTTGCCCGCCTCGTCTGCGACCCAGAGGTAGTCGCTGCCTTCGCCACCGTAGAGAATATTATTGCCAGCGCCACCGTACAGGCTGTCATTACCGGCATTGCCGCGCAGAATATCATCGCCCGCATAGCCATAAATCAGATCACCGGTTGGGGTGCCATTTAGGTCATCATCGCCTGGGGTGCCGAGTAACGTTGCCATGTGCTCTTCGCGTCTTTTTCAAAAATAAATTATTGCGTGGCTCATCCGGTCGCCAATCGACACTTGGCAGCCGTTTATTACTTGGTAGTCGACAGATGTTTAAACGTAAGAAGGCCGATAATCTGAACCAGCAGCAGCGCAGGCAATACGATAACACTGCCGCTTAAACCCGCGACAATAAATCCCAAGACACAGAGCACACCGTTGACTAGCGCATAGGGAAGCTGTGTTTGAAAGTGATCGAAGACTCCCGATCCCGCTCCTGCAGATGAGAGGATCGTTGTTTCGGAGATCGGCGAGCAGTGGTCGCCGAATAGCCCGCCCGAGAGCACAGCGCCTACGCACACCGCAAGCGGCGCATCGATTGCAAAGGCCGCGGGCATGGCAAGCGGTAACATGATGGCAAAAGTGCCCCATGACGAACCGGTAGCGAACGAGATGGCGCATGAAACGACAAAAATCAGCAACGGCAGACTCCAGGCAGCAACGTTGTCGCGCACGAGTGTAGCGACGAACTCATCTGCGCCGAGTGTCGTCATCATGTCGCCCATCGCCCACGCTAGCAGGAGCATAATGGCAATTTGCATCATTCGGCTCATACCGTCTAAATAGACCTGCAGACTACGCAGCGGCGACTGCGCTCTGTTAAATGCCATCAATGCAACAAGTGTCAGCGCAGCGAGCAGATAGGCCGTTGCCAGCCCTGCACGAAAATCTGATCCACTCACTCGTCCAAAGGGAAAACCGAGCGGGCCGAGCACCCAAAAGAGCGTAGCGCCTAACACCACCAACGGCAGCCAGACAAATGAAGGCTTGGCGTTGGCTAACGTCATCTGTTCGAGCGCAGAATCATCTACCGGTTGCTCGCTACCGCCGGCACGCGCGGCGTCTTCAGCGCGACGCATCGGACCGAACTCGACCCCAACAATCGCGAGCAGCGGCACCGCGACTAATGCGAGCCAGGCATAAAGCTGAAATGGCAGTGCCGAGATGAGCAGCGCGTAGTCGTTTACAGTAAGGCCAAGCGATTCGATTTGCTGATTTAACAGCCCCATGATGTAAACGCCCCAACCAATAAATGGGACAAGAATCGCAACCGGTGACGCAGTCGAATCGATTATGTAGGCGAGCTTTGCGCGCGAGACGCGCAGGCTGTCGGCGAGCGGGCGAAAGGTTGGACCAATGATGAGTGGCGTGCCGAGGTCTGAAAAGAAAATGAGTATGCCTCCGAGCCAAGCCGATACCTGCAACCGCACTCGCGTAGTAATCAGACGCATCACGCGCGCCGCAAATGCGGCACCACCGCCGGATTTTTCCATTAGCGCGACAAAACCGCCGATGAAGGCGAGCAGAACCAAAACGCCGGCGTTGTAGCTGTCGGTAACCTGCGGCACCAAATAATCGCGCACCATGAGTGTCAGCCCAGCGATCGGTGAAAAACCCTCAACAAGAAGAACGCCAGTAAACAGCCCAATAAACAGACCAAGAATGACATTTCGCGAGGCAATCGATAGTACGAGGGCTAGGGCCACTGGGAACAAACTGATGACACCGGGGTCGCTCAGGGTCTCGGGGGTCATGGGCAGAATTCACTCATTAAAAGGCGAGCCAACACTTTAACACAGCGCACTGCCTCGGAATTAGCCGCAAATCGGCTCTTGGTGTATAATTTTCTGCCCACTCAGAAAATTTAATGACAACCAATAACGGAAGTACGATGGCAACTAAATCTAAAAAAGAAGCAGCAACGAGCAACCGCGAAGATCTGACGTCTCACATCGACGCATTCCTAAAAGGCGGCGGCAAGGTTCAGCAGATCCCTTCAGGTGTCAGCGGCCAAACTACAACGAGCGGCCCACGCCAAATCGTATTGAGCCACAAGACCAGCTAAAGTAGCGTCTTACCGGCAAAACTCGCTTACCCCGCTGCTCGTTCAAACCCCTGCTCATAGGTGCAGCACACGCGGGCCCGACAGACTGGTGCATGCCAATGTCCAAGCTCCTCTTTAAGCTGCGCAACGTGCCCGACGACGAGGCAATTGAGGTACGAGAACTCCTCGATGCCAATGAAATTGACTACTTTGAGACGACTCCTGGCAATTGGGGAATCTCGATGCCCGGTCTCTGGCTTTCGAACGCCGACGACTTTCCTCGTGCCCGTGCCTTACTCGACGACTATCAGACAGCGCGGACGCAGCGCGAGCGCGCTCGCTTCGATGCGCTGCGCGCGACGGGGAACGCTCCGACACTCTGGCAGCAGCTGCGAGCCAAGCCTCTGGTCGTTAGCATTCAGCTTGTCGCCATCGCGCTACTCGCCTATCTTTCTCTCCGCCTCTTTCCTGGACTTTAGCTTTACAGCTTGGCAGAGCTGCGTTATAAATTATTCAGGTTCTTAGTCAGTGACTCTTTCGGGGGGAGCTTACTGGCTTTCGTTTCTACCCTGGAACGAGAAAAAAGGAGGTGATCCCATCAATAGTCAATCACAGAAGGGAGCCTTTAATCAGGCTTGCTAGCTTAGCTTCACGAACATCGGCAAGTTACTCTGTAGCGAGTTGATGTGCGTTTGGCGAAGGCCAGACAACCGGTTGAAGAGAGTCTTCCCTGAGAAAGAAGAGTCTTTGCTCCCGCATTAAAACGAATCTCGCTATCGCCTCGCGCGGTAGCGGGATTTTTTATGCACGCTCTTTCTAGTTCTTGTTCTAGCTATAGCTCTAGTTCTAGTTCTGGTTCTTTGTTTGCTTTTTCCCCCTCTTTTTTAAGTTTGCGCTTTTCTAGTCTATCGAGCAGCGACTGCCGTTGTACTAACATTACAGACTTTCTTAGTTATTAGAGAAGATCATTCTATGGAACACCCTCTCGACTCCAACCACGCCAACACTCGCGATGACCTGGGCCCTCTTGCTCCTCTCGCTCGTCAGCGGGCGCAAGCGGGACTGCGCAACCTCTTCGTCGCTGATGCGCTCGCGATGCCCGTGCATTGGTACTACAACCCGATGGATATCGAGCGGCAGTTTCCGGGTGGCATCCGAAAATTCGAGTCGGCACCCGAATTTCATCCTTCGTCGATTATGTCGCTGCACTCGACTAGTTCGGGCGGCCGCAGCGCTGTAGCACGCGGCAATCGTCACGGCAAACCGCGCCAGATCGTGGGTGAAGTCATTCTCAAAGGCCGGGAGAAATTCTGGGGCGTAGCGAATACTCACTACCATCATGGCATGCAGGCGGGTTCGAACACACTTAATGCACACTGCGTTAGGGCGCTTCTCAGGACTCTCGCAATTAGTCGTGGAGTCTATGACCGCGACGCTTTCCTTGATGCCTATATTGAACTCATGACAGCCGATCCTGCGCAGCATCCAGACACCTATGCCGAGTCCTATCACAGAGGTTTTTTTGCTAATCTCGACGCGGGCAACGCGCCGCATCGTTGCGCGGCAGTGACCCATGACACTCCCTCTATCGGCGGTCTTGTTTCGACCGCCGCAATCTACCTTGCTGGACGCCTTGCGGGGCAATCTGTTGATTCGCTTCAGCAGCAGTGTGTCGACCATCTTTACCTTACCCACCCCGACGAGGTTCTGGCGGGTGTGTGTGTCCACTACACCTCGCTGCTTGAGGCGCTGCTCACTCGAGACGACTCGACTTCGGTTCGCGAACTCCTAGTAACCACAAGTAGGCTTAGCACGAACTTTCGCGTAGCCGAACTTGCTGCAAAATCAAAGGACGATCGCGAGGTAATCGGCGGCCTTTTCTCATCGGCATGCTATATCGACGGCGCCTGGCCTGGACTGCTTTACTTGGCCTACAAATACGCCGACCAGCCAGAAACCGCACTCATCGCAAACACCAACCTTGGCGGAGATAATTGCCACCGTGGCGCAGTTCTCGGCGTTTTGTTGGGTGTTGCTAACGCGGTGAGTGTCGATAACCTTTATAATGCGCTGCTCGACAAGGAACAGATCGACTCAGAGATCAATGCAGCGCTTTACGCGAATTGAGAAAAGGAATTTAAGTAAGAATGAAGATCCCTGCCCGCTTGCTCCCCCTTCTTGAAGAAGGGCTCATCGATGAGGTGCTAAGCCGCCTGATGAGCGGCAAGGAGGCCGATGTTTTCGTTGTGCGCTGCGGAGGCGAAGTGCGGTGCGCAAAAGTCTATAAAGAAGCGGCCAAACGCAGCTTTAAGCAAGCAGTCCTCTATCAAGAGGGACGTAAATCTCGCAGCAGCCGCCGTGCACGCGCGATGGAAAAAGGCTCTAAGTTTGGACGCGCCCAGCAGGAAGAAACGTGGCATAACGCCGAAGTCGACGCTCTGAGAAAACTCGCTGCCGCCGGAGTCCGTGTGCCCACTCCCTACGCCTGCGTCGATGGGGTTCTGCTAATGGAACTCGTCACCGATGGCGAGGGCAATGTCGCGCCACGCCTCAGTGAAGTCATTCTTACAGCGGAACAAGCTATCGAAGACCACAACACGTTAATCGGCTATGTTGTGAAAATGCTCTGCGCCGGCATCGTGCACGGCGATCTTTCCGAGTTTAATATTTTGGTCGACGATTACGGCCCAGTTATTATCGATTTACCGCAGGCCGTCGATGCCGCCGCAAACAACAATGCCGAGTCGATGCTGCTTCGCGATGTAAACAAACTTCGCGACTACTACGCCGAATTTGCACCAGCCCTCTTCGACACAGAGTACGGAAAAGAAATGTGGGCGCTTTACGAAACCGGTGATCTTATGCCGGACACACCGCTCACCGGCGTGTTTGAAGAGGATGGTGAGGCTGCCGACGTCGATGGAGTGATGCGCGAGATCGCAGAGGCAATCAAAGAAGAGCAAGAGCGACTTGCGCGAATCGCAGCTGCCGAATCAGACCCTACTTAAGCGTTGCTTTACCCACACCAAGATAACTGCGCAGCCTCGGCGGGAAGTTTTTCTGCACCAGCGCCTGTTGCAACGCCCATTGCCTTTCTGGCGGGACTTCGCGCAGGAATTTGACTTCGCCACCTTCAACCACGGCGATGGGAATTCCGTCTTCAAACAACACCCTATTGTTGAGCAGCTTTGCCAGCTTACGTCTAGGCAGTATCAGGTTAAGCAGATTGAGCGGGTCGCTCGCAGCGAGACTGTGATAGCGCGGTTTAGCGGTTCGCGCTGTCTCTCGGTTTTCGGCCGCCGCGACGTCCTTTGCCTTCAGGCGCAGACCATCGACCGCTTCTTGGAAGGCAAATTGCTCGCCACCGACACCAGCTATAAATCGACCGCCGCGCACCGTGCCTCTTAACTCCATGCGTCTCAGTGCTCGCAGCAATACCCGCCACGGTGGCGCGAGCAGTTCACGCTCGATGATCGAGCGAAACAACACACCCCAACGATTCAGATAGATCGAGATAAGTCGCTCGAGTTGTTCATCGTCGAGTACGTCCCAGCCGCTGCGAACCGAGTTAGGCCGCCCCGCTCGCAGCTGACGGATAATTGCCGGCGACGCGGAAATACTCGACGCGTTCTGCGTATCGACTTCGCTTCGATCTGTGTTTAGCTCAGCCGACTCTGGCGTGTCGACTGCGTGGGACGCGAAGGTGTCGAGGAGACTCCAGCGACCCGCCTCTTCGACGCCAAACATTGGCGAACGCCCGCGCCGACGATGTGCACTCTGCTTCTTCGACGCCGGCGTGAGCAGTGCCCGTAATCCGGTGAAGCTATCGCTGTTCAGCCGCCCCGCCCCAACCAATTCGGCGAGCCCTTCTTCAAGCTGCGCTTTTAACAGTCCGGTACGAGACTGAATCTGATCGAAAAAACTCGCCCCGTTGCACCGTAGATCGGCCTCGATGCGCTGCGCAAGGCTTGAGAAGGTTTTTGCGGTCACGCCATCCTTATTCGGACGTGTTTTGCGCAAATCTTCGTTCGCCTCTTTTACCTGCGCCCTTGCTAGAGCCTGCCAGATATCGACGTTAGCACGACTCATGATTGCGATCGGCGTTGTTTTTACTGGGCCCGAACTGCCCTTGTGAAGTGCGCGCTGCGACGCGCTTGGCTGCACAAAACGCCCCCAGGTCACTCGGCCACTAATGCACAGGACATCTAACCAGTTGGGGTCATAATCAGTAACGCGCGACGGGTAGAGGTCGGCTTCCCAGCTTGCTGCCGGCGCGGAAATGCCGTCCAGCATCGCCAGCGAGCGCTGAAGCTGAGTCTGGCCATCGAGACTCGGCTCGGTCGAAGCTTGCGACACCTCATTGCCATCACGGACCGGCTGTAGACCATGCTCATCGAATAGATACTGCGTGTAGACCTGCAGCGACACAGGCTTTATCGCCTTGCGATGCGAATCAATCGTGTAGCGGTGGATACGCTGCAGCAGCCGACGCTCACACCATTCGATGGCTCCACCTGCCTGCTCAGAACCCGGAGTGAAATTGCCCTGAAACACGAAGCCTTCGACCTCGAGCGAAAGCAGCGCCGCGTCTATTTTGGCGCAGGGTATTGCGATCTCGTCGGCGAACCGCTGCGCCGTAACTGGCCCCAGCCCCTCCAACCGTGAGCGGACAAGATCACGCAGCGCGTCTTCGGGCTCGCAGCATATCCCTTCGAGGAAAGCGGGCGCGGTGAACTGGGCACATTCGTCAGGGAAAAGCGCCTTAAATTTTGGTAACTCCTCGGTTGCGAAGATAAGCCCCTGAGGATGCGGAGCGAGCTGCAGTAGCCTACCCTCGAGCACGAGCCTCTCGCGCCATTTCTCGAAACCGCTGTCGGCAAATTCAGCCGCGGTGATATAGCCTAGTGTCTGCAGGGCATCGTGGAGCTCCTCGGCATTGTGCACGAGCGGCCAAGCCTCCTCGCGCACGCGCGCGATCGCAGAAGCGTCGAGCAGTGAATAGTCTCGCGCCTCGGCCGGATCTGCCCAGCTGCGATTTCGGATCGCATTCGTTCGACGTTCTTCGGCTGGGGCATCGTCTAAAAAAGCATAAGGGCGAGCATTGATTATCTCCTGCGCAAACGGCGATGGCTCGCGCAGGTCTTTAGCAATTAGCGTGAGCTCCTCCCGCTCTATCTGTCCGATAAGCGCAATCAGCGCGTCGATATCCATCGCCTCGGTGAGGCAATCGTGGATGGTCTGGTCAACGAGCGGGTGCGTCGGTACATCGCGGCGACCAGTGAGGTTTTCGGCGCAGGCAATCTGATCGGGGAACACGTGCGCGATTAAATCCTCGGCGTCCATGCGCTGGAACTGTGGCGGCACGCGCTTGCCGCTGCGATTGCGTTGAATAGCCAGCGACCGCGTCGCATTCCAGCGCCAGCGCACCTCAAACATAGGCGAATCAAGTAGAGCCTGAATGAGTACATCGCGCACCGTGGTGGTCTGCAGGTAACGGAAAACTTCGTCGAGTGGAAAACTGTGTACCGAGCCAAGCGAGATGACAATGCTGTCTTCGTTCGCCGCCGCCTGGAGTTCAAAGTTGAACGACTTACAGAAACGCTTGCGCAGCGCGAGACCCCAACCGCGATTGATGCGACTTCCGAAGGGCGAGTGTATGACGACGTGCATGTCCCCCACTTCGTCGAAGAAACGCTCCATGATTATCGTGTCGCGGGTCGGCATGGCACCCAGTGCTGTCATGCCTGCCTGCAGGTATTCCACCACTTGCGACGCTGCCGACGGCGGCAACCCGACTGCGTTAACGCACCACTGCATCGCAGCATCTACTGAGTCGTCGAGTATAAGGTCACCGATGCGCTGTCTAAAATTCGACACCGACTGCGATAATTCGACTGTGCGACCAGGCCCCTCACCGAACCAAAACGGGACTGTGGGATTCATTCCTTGCGCGTCTCTAACACGCACCTTAAGCCCATCTACCCGCAGTATCTGCCAAGCATGTGTTCCCAACGTAAATACATCACCTGCCATCGAGTCGAGCGCGAAGTCCTCATTCAGACTGCCGACCACCGTGTCCTCGGGGTCGAGCACAACCTGATAATCAAACATATCGGGAATCGCGCCACCGTTGGTCAGCGCGATGAGATTTGCCCCACGCCGCGGCCGGAGCCGGCGGTTAATCGCATCAAAATGTAAGTGCGCGCCACGTCGTCCGCGCCGACTGGTATAGCCATCGGCTACCATCCGCAGCGTCTCTTCGAACTCTTCTTTAGTTAAATCCCTATACGGGAAGGCCTTGGTAACAAGCGCATAGAGCTCGTCAACACACCAGCTGTCTAGAGGCGTCATCGGTTCGAAAGCCTCTGTGTCTTCAGGCTCGGAATAGACGGCAATAGCCTCCTCAGGCGCAGTCTGAAGGGAATCTGTCTCGTCGGACTCGCTCCGAGACGCGACTTCTTCGGCTTGGTCTTTGGCTTGGTCTTTGGCGCAGACGGGGACCGTCTCCACCTTGGTGCCACCCAATCCCGCACGTGCCGCGGCGAGTGCGGCCTTGCGCACCTCTGGCGAAGCAGGTTTTGCCGGTGGACTCAGTTTCGTTGCCGCGCCTGTGCGCATCGCAGCAAGCGCGGTTGCAAGGGGCTGGAAGATCTCCTTTGTTGCCGGGGCGTCGGCAGCCGCTGCATCCGCGGGCACCTCTTCAGATGCCTCGTCAGGCACGCCAGCGCCGGAGTCCCAGAGGCTGTTTGTTACCTCAACGGGCGCGGATAACTTTGGCCGTTTCACCAACGCGCCATCATCACGTCCACGATCGTGAACCTGCGCAGACACCTCGGCGACTATCTGCTGTGCCAAAATATCGAGCGGCTTTTCGGGCATCACGATCGCATCGAGCTGACCGCAACGAATACTGTGCACTAGCGCACTCGCCTCGATGAGATCGTCACGAGTGAGTGGAAAGAGAATGCCTTTGGGTGTGCCATTGATCGAGTGGCCACTACGACCCACTCGCTGCAAGAACGTCGCAATACTTTTTGGCGAGGAGAACTGCACCACGAGATCGACCGACCCGACGTCGATACCCAGCTCCATCGATGCTGTTGCGACCAGTACCTTAAGGCTACCCGCCTTTAGCCGCTGCTCGGCGTTATGTCGATGATCCTTGCTCATGCTGCCGTGGTGAGAGCAGACGACATCGTCGCCGAGGCGTTCGGCAAGCGCCAGAGCCAGTCGCTCCGAAAGCCTTCGCGTGTTGACGAATACGAGCGTTGTCTCATGGCTCTCGATCAGCTCAACCAGTCGACCATAGAGTTCGTCCCAGACGTCATTACTCATTAACGCGGAGAGCGGCGACTTGGGCACCTCGATGCGAATATCCAGCTCGCGTCTGAAGCCCGAGTCGACAATGGCGCAGTCTGCCTTAGGCCAGCGCGCGCGCGCTTCCGCACTCTCTGTCCTACTCTCTGACCTACTCTCTGACCTACTCTCTGACCCACTCTCTGACACACTCTCTGCCCCAGCTTTTGCCCCAGCTTTTGCCACAACTTTTGCCGCGCTTTCCGGCGTGCTTTCCGTTGCGATTTCCGTTGCGATTTCCGTTGTGCTTTCCGTTGCGCTTTCCGTTGCGCTTCCCATCGTATTACCGACTAGATAATTGGCGACAAGGTCGAGGGGTTTTTGCGTTGCCGAAAGCCCAATACGCTGCAGCGTTCGACCGCTTTGGTCGCGAGTTCGCTCAGTCGACTGCGCATTGATGAGGTGCTGCAAGCGCTCTATCGACAGCGCTAAATGCGAGCCGCGCTTGTCGCCGAGAAGCGCATGAATTTCGTCGACAACCAAGCTGCGTACCGAGGACAACATCGCGCGGCCGCTCGCACTGGTGAGCAATAAATAGAAAGACTCGGGTGTCGTGACAAGAATATGCGGCGGCTTTTTAGCCATGCGCGCGCGTTCGCTCGGCGGTGTATCACCGGTGCGAACAGCGATTCGGATATCGACCGGCGCATAGCCTTGCAAGTGCAGCTGCTCTGCGATGCCGTTAAGCGGCTGCTCGAGATTTTTTTGGATATCGTTGCTCAATGCTTTGAGCGGTGAGACGTAGAGAATCTGCACCCCGTCGGTCAGCTCGCCTTGTAGACCGCGCTGAAGAAGACTATCGATGGCGGCATAGAATGCGGCGAGCGTCTTACCGCTGCCGGTCGGCGCGGCGATTAGGGTATGCCGCCCTGCCCTGATCTGCGGCCAGGCCTCGATTTGCGCCTGCGTGGCCTGCCCGAAACGCGCCTCGAACCACGCACGGCAGGCGGGGTGAAAATCCGCAAGGCCTGTGCTGTCAGGGGGCGACTCGCTGTTCATGGGTGGCACTCTCTATAAGCTAATAAATCTGGAAAAATTGGCTTTGCAATAGAATGCGGGGACACACTGTCTAAACCTGCATCTAAACCTGCATCTAAACCTACATCTAAACCTGCACCTATACCCGCATCTACATTTACATCTACGCTTACCCTACACCGAGGACTCCTTGGAGATCGGAACGGCCGCGCCAGTTTTTACTGTGTATGCATACAGCATACTCGGCTTTTTGCTTTCGTCAAAGAGTTACGCGAAATTAGCCGAAGGCGATCCTTTGTACGCGCGCTTTCTTGCGCCCTGCTCCTAGGTAATCTACTCTCAGCGATGAGGTCCTTGTCTAAATCAAGGGCCCAACTTGAGTGGTTCGGCGTCAAAGGCACGACGCCTCATTTATACCGGATACGAGAACGCAGGTGCGCCCCATGGCAGACAGCGACAAGCATGACTCCGAAGACCAGCCTCCGATGCCGGACGGCGACCAGTCTGCTGCCCGTGCGCCTGAGCAGGAGGCGACCTATAAACTGCCCACACCTCAGCCTCCAAACGCAGGATTTGGCGAGCGCATCACTCACGCGCTAAAAGTCGCGTGGGCGGAGAATCGCCAGTTCTTTTTGCTGCTTACTTGTATCGTCTTCTTTAAAAGCGCAGTTGCTGATCTTAGCTCGATCTCAGGCGCGTCCATGCAACCCACGCTTCTCGACGGCGATAAAGTGTGGGTCAATAAACTAGCCTACGATATTAAAGTGCCGTTCACCGAAATCAATCTCGCCGAAGTAGGCGACCCGCAGCGCGGCGACATCGTCATAATCGATTCGAAACGCGCCGGCAAAAGGCTAATAAAGCGTATTGTCGGGCTTCCTGGCGATACGGTCGCGATGCAGAATAACGCGCTGGTTATCAATGGCGAACCTGTTAACTATGAGGTTATTTCCCGCGACGAAAGTTCAGTAATCATTATCGAAGAGCTGCCCGAGGTTAGCCACCGCGCGCGACTCGCGAGCGGTTATGTAAGTCGCAGCCGCCGCAGCTACGGGCCGGCGGTAGTGCCCGAAGATCAGTACTTCGTGCTTGGAGACAATCGCGACAACAGCGCAGACAGCCGCGCCTACAGTTTCATCCCCCGCATGGAGCTCGTCGGTCGCTCAAACTCAGTCGTATTTTCTCTCGATAGCGACAATAAATATCTTTTTCGCGGTGACCGCTTTCTCACCGAGCTCGAATGAGCACTTTGCCAAAAAATAATAACTAAAACGAACCGCTAGAGGCATCGCAACCGCTTTGGTACTCCCTTTTTATCGCACGATTTATCTTCCCTGGGTGCGCTGTGCTAGCGCATTAGCTTTTCTCTGCATCAGTGCTCACGCCTTCTCTGCTGATAGAGCAGCTCTGCCGAGCTACGAAATTCCGCGGATTAGTTCTGCGCCGAGAATCGATGGCACAGTCGATGCGACAGAGTGGCGCGAAGCTAAGCGGGTTGTAATCGATATTGAGACCGATCCGGCCGAGAACGTCCGCACCACAGTTAGCGCCGATGCGTTCATCATGGAGGACGGCGAGACGCTCTATGTGGCTTTTATCGCTGCAGATCCCGATGTCTCGCAGATACGCGCATTTTACAGCGACAGAGACTTGCTGTGGGACGACGACCATATCGGTATCGTACTCGACACGTTCAATGACGAGCGTCGTGCCTATGAGTTCTGGGTCAATCCTCTTGGCGTGCAAGCCGACAGTATCTATGACGATGTAAATCGTCGCGGCGACAGATCCTGGAACGGAATATGGGATAGCGCGGGACGAATAACCTTAGAAGGCTATGAAGTCGAGATGGCGATCCCGCTTAAGCAACTGAGGTTTTCACCCTCGGAGTCTAAACAGGTATGGGGCGTCGATTTTGTTAGACAATTTCCGCGCGATCGGCAAAACCGCATTTCGAACAATCCGCTTGATCGCGATACCTTGTGCTACCTCTGCCAGATTCGAAAACTCGAGGGTCTCGACGATCTTCAGACGAGTCGTAATCTCGAAGTAATCCCGACGCTCACAACCACCTCAGTGCAGAGTCGACCTCGCAGTTTGGGCGCTTGGGAAAAACCGGGGCTAGATCCTGATGCAGGTGTCGACATGCGGTGGGGCATCACGCAGGATCTCTACCTCAACGCAACTGTTAACCCAGACTTTTCGCAAGTTGAGGCCGATGCCCCGCAGCTCGACATCAACAATACCTTCAGCCTATTTTTCCCCGAACGCAGAACCTTTTTCCTCGACGGTGCAGATTACTTCGACACGTTCCAAAACCTTGTCTACACACGCAACATCGCCGATCCCGACTACGGCCTCAAACTAACGGGTAAGTCTGGCCGCCACACCTATGGCGTGCTCACCGCGAACGATCAGTCAACCAGTTTCATCATGCCGCGCAGCCTCGGGTCGAGTGTCACAACGCTGACCGCGCCTGCAGGGGAGCAAGGCGCTAGCAATCAGGCCGTCGAGAGCGACATCAGCATTGCCCGCTATCGTCTCGACCTCTTTGATAACTCGACCATCGGCGCGGTCCTGACCGACCGCCGCGCCGATACGCTAGGCTACAGCAACAGCGTTGCCAGCATCGACGCGGTGCTGCGTCCGACCAACAGCGATACCGTGAGCATTCAGGGGGTTTACTCGCGTTCGAAAAATCCTCTCCAGCTGCGCGAACGCTTCGGTCAGGCGAGCGAGACTTCGGGCAATAGCCTGCGGGTGCAATACAATCATATCGACGCCGAATGGGATTGGCGCATCGGCTATGACGACATCGGAAAAGATTTTCGTGCAGACTTGGGCTTCGTTAACCGTGTGGACTACAACTACTTTGTGACCACCGTTGGCCGCACATGGCGCGCCGACGGCGACAGCTTCTTTAGCCGCATACGCTTTGCTGCAGACTATGACCGTACCGAAGATCAATCAGGCAAGCAGCTCGAAGAGGAACTTGAGTTTTTCCTAAACATGAACGGACCCGCACAGTCCTATCTGAACGCGCTCGTCGGTGGCAGCAAGACCTATTGGAATGGCCAAACCTTTGATGAGCAGTTTAACCAGCTCTCGATAGGATTTTCGCCCACGGCGAATCTCGGCATCGGGGCGACACTGCGCATAGAAGATGTAGTCGACTTTGCTAACACTCGGCTGGGCCGCTCCAACCGCTTGAGCCCGTTTATCCGACTACAGTTCGGTCGACATCTACAATTTAACCTAAGTCACACCCTCCAGCAGTTCGATGTTGAGGGCGGACGACTGTTTACCGCGAATCTTTCCGATCTTCGAACCACCTATCAGTTCACCGCGAAAAGCTTTCTTCGCTTCACACTCCAATACAACGATCGCGAACGCGATCAGTTGCTTTACCTCAGCACCGTTCAGCGCCGCAGCAAAGACCTCACCGCGCAGCTGCTCTACAGCTATCGCTTCACCGCAGCAACGCGCTTCTTTGTTGGTTATTCGGATGCAAGTTTCCAAGACGATCGCTTCGATTCGATTGAGCCTATTAACCGCAGTTTCTTCGCCAAGTTCACCTATGCATGGCAGCCTTAGAATTTTTCTATGACTTTGCTGCTTTTAGCGACAGAGCAACGAGAGTGAGCGATAATGCGTGAAAGTACGCGCGTGCCAAGAAAAATTACCTCTCGGCGCGAGAATGAAAATCAGCAAAACTCGAGCCTCTCATGACTAACCGCACCTCCCTCTACCAAAACCATCTCGACGCCGGCGCCAAAATGGTCGATTTTTCCGGCTGGGAGATGCCGATTAATTATGGCTCGCAGATCGAGGAACATACTCAGGTACGCACCGCGGCCGGTGTTTTCGATGTCTCTCACATGACCGTGGTAGATGTGTCGGGCGTGGACGCCGAGGCCTATTTGCAGCGTCTGCTCGCAAACGACGTCGCACGCCTCGACGAGATTGGTCGCGCGCTTTACAGCGGCATGCTGAACGACGACGGCGGCGTGATTGACGACCTCATCGTTTACCGCATGACTTTTGGCTACCGTTTGGTGGTTAACTGCGCCACGCGCGTCAAAGACCTACGCTGGATGGCGCTGCAGACAACCGGCTACGCGGTTAGCGTCGAGGAGCGCCCGGGGCTTGGCATTCTTGCCATTCACGGCCCCGAGTCTATCGAGCGCGTCTGTGCGATTTTGAGCGACTGCGGCCGCGAGAGCGAATCTGAGGCAGCTGCAATTCGGGCGCTCGGCAATTTCCGCGGTGTCGAACTGGGCGATTGGTTTGTGGCGCGCACAGGCTATACGGGTGAAAAAGGCCTCGAGGTTATTTTGCCCGCCGAGCAGTCGCCGCAGCTCTGGGAGGCTCTGCTCTCCGGTGGTGTGAAACCGATCGGTCTCGGCGCCCGCGACACGCTGCGCCTCGAGGCTGGCATGAATCTCTACGGACACGACATGGACGAGACCGTTTCACCGCTTTCGGCAAACATGGGCTTTTCGATCGCATGGGAGCCAAGCAAGCGCGATTTTGTCGGTCGTGCCGCACTGATTGCACAGCGCGCAGAGCTCGAAGCAGGCAGGCTGCCGATTCTGACCGGCATAGTACTCGAGGAACGCGGCGTGCTGCGCGAAGGTCAGACCCTGACCTGCAGAGACGCAGACGGCAACGAGATAGGACAGGGAGTTGTCACAAGCGGCACTTTTTCGCCAACGCTCAAGCATTCGATCGCCCTCGCGCGAGTACCCACTTTCACGGCGAGCTGCGATGTGGATTTGCGCGGCAAAGCCACAGCCGTGCGCATGGTGAAACCTAATTTCGTTCGCTTTGGCAAAAAGGTTTTCGAATAATGGGCAGCTTCCGTTAAAATGCGCGCAACTTTTCCGCTTCCGACAATTAAGAACAGCCTGAGCCGGCGATGCCGCAACGGGCGAAACGCGAGGAACACAACGTGAGCACTATTCCAGACAATTGTAAGTTCGCTACCTCCCACGAATGGGTTCGCATCGATGAAGATGGCATAGCCACCGTCGGTATTAGCGACCACGCACAGGACGCGCTCGGTGACATCGTGTTTGTCGATTTGCCAGAAGTCGGCGCGACTATTCATGCAAAAGATGAAGTCGCCGTAGTCGAATCTGTTAAAGCCGCCTCAGACGTATATAGCCCTGTGTCCGGCGAGATTGTAGAGATTAATGAAGAACTCCTCGATGCGCCCGAAACGGTCAACTCAGTACCCTACGACGGCGGCTGGTTCTTCAAGATCCGCCTCGAAGATACAGCAGAGCTAGACGAGCTGCTCGACGCTGAGGCGTACGCAGAGCACTGCGAAGGCGAGTAACGCAGGAACGGCACGAAATAACACCCCTAGTGCCGCGGTCACTGGCGTTAGTCACGCTGCGTTAACAGTGCAACACAGATCATAGTCAACTGAGGCCGAAGCGGGGCAACCGCTCGGCCTCGCTCATTTCTGATAGTGTAAGGATGGCAATGCAAACTCAAGCCGCCGTGAAGCTGGACCAAGCTTCGACCCATAACGACGCCGTAACTCCCCTCAGCACGCTGCAGAATCGAGGCGAATTTATCGATCGCCACATCGGTCCCGATGCCGAGCAAATCGAGGCGATGCTAAACGCACTCGGACTTAAATCGCTCGACAGTCTCGTGGAGCAAACGGTGCCTAGTGCAATTGCCTTGCAACATCCGATGGCGCTCGACGGGGCGATGACAGAACCCGAAGCCTTGGCGGCGCTGCGCAGTCTGGCTGATAAAAATGAGCTTCGAAAATCGTTCATAGGGCTTGGCTACTACGACACACACACGCCGAACGTCATCCTGCGCAACGTGTTAGAGAATCCAAGCTGGTATACGGCATATACACCCTATCAGCCTGAGATTTCGCAGGGCAGACTCGAGAGTCTGCTCAACTACCAGCAAATGGTTCTCGACTTTACCGGCATGGACCTGGCTAACGCCTCGCTTCTCGATGAGGCGACTGCCGCCGCCGAGGCGATGGCGCTCGCAAAACGCGTGAGCAAGAATCGCAAGGCCAACGCCTTTTTCGTCGACGCCCAGTGCTTTCCACAAACTGTTGATGTAATTAAAACCCGCGCCGAGTGCTTCGAGTTTGAGCTGATTATTGGCAACCCGGAAGACATTGGAGGAAGTATCGACGCCGCGTCCCTGTTCGGCGGCATTTTCCAATACCCCGCCATGAATGGCGAACTGCGCGACCTGAGTCATTTCATCAGCGTTCTACATCAGCACGAGGCGATTGCCATCACCGCAGCCGACATCATGAGCCTTGCTCTGCTTAAGCCACCGGGTGAAATGGGCGCCGATGTCGTTATCGGTACCACCCAGCGTTTCGGCGTGCCAATGGGTTTCGGCGGACCGCATGCGGCTTACTTTGCAACAAAGGATGACTACAAGCGCGCCGTTCCGGGACGCATCATTGGCGTCTCTGTCGACAAGCGCGGGCGTCAGGCTTTCCGTATGGCGCTGCAAACTCGCGAGCAGCATATCCGCCGCGAGAAGGCCAACAGCAACATCTGCACCGCGCAGGTTTTGCTTGCGAATATCTCGGCGATGTTTGCGATGTACCATGGTCCCGAGGGCATACGAAACATCGCGCAGCGTATCAATCGGCTCACGCAGATCCTAGCTCAGGGATTGAAATCAGAGAGAATGGAGATAGTTAACACTCACTTCTTTGATACGATCACCTTCAAAGTCGACGCCGCACAGGCGAGCGCTATCTTGGCCCGCGCCGATGCAGCGGCGGTGAATTTGCGCACCGATCGCCTTGCCAGTGTAGGCGAGTTGGGTATCAGCCTAGACGAATGCACGACACCGGACGACATCGCGACACTTTGGCAGGTGTTATTTGGCGACATGGCGCAAGAACTTTCGGTCGAGGCGATCGACGCTGCGATCGTGGCCGGCAAACTGGGTTCTGTGATTCCCGCCGAACTCACGCGCACGAGCGCCTACCTGACTCACCCGAACTTCAATAACTATCACAGCGAAACCGAGATGATGCGCTACTTAAAGCGCCTCGAGGACAAGGACATTTCGCTTACGCATTCGATGATTCCGCTCGGCTCGTGCACCATGAAACTCAATGCGGCAGCCGAGATGATGCCTATTAGCTGGCCAGAATTCTCGAAGCCGCATCCGTTCACTCCTGTCGAGCAGATGACCGGCTACCTCGAAATGATTACCCAGCTCGAAACTATGCTCGAGGCAGTGACGGGTTTCGATGCAGTTAGCATGCAGCCAAACTCGGGTGCACAGGGCGAATACGCCGGCCTCCTTGCGATCCGCAAATATCACCTGAGCCGCGGTGACAAGCAGCGCAACATTTGCCTCATTCCAACATCGGCTCACGGCACTAATCCGGCAAGCGCGCAGATGATCGGCATGAAAGTTGTACTTGTAGCCTGCGACGACGACGGCAACATCGACATCGCAGACCTACAGGCAAAGGCCGAGGCGCACAGCGATAATCTAGCTGCATTGATGATTACCTACCCGTCGACTCACGGTGTGTATGAAGAAGGCGTGAAGCAGGCCTGTCAAATCGTTCACGACAACGGCGGTCAGGTTTACATGGACGGCGCGAATCTCAACGCTCAGGTGGGCGTTGCCAAGCCCGCAGAAATCGGCGCGGACGTGTCGCACATGAACCTGCACAAAACCTTCTGCATCCCGCACGGTGGGGGCGGTCCGGGTATGGGACCGATCGGTGTCAAAGCCCACTTGGCGCCGCATGTGTCCAATCATTCGCTGATCAAGCTAAGCGGCCCCGATGCGACCAACGGCGCGGTCTCGGCCGCACCTTGGGGCAGCGCGAGCATTTTGCCTATCTCTTGGATGTATATCTCCATGATGGGGGGCGAAGGCCTTCTCAAGGCGACACAAGTGGCAATTCTTGGCGCCAACTACATCGCACAGCGACTCGAAGGTCATTACCCCGTGCTGTATACGGGACGCAATGGCCGCGTTGCACACGAATGTATTATCGATCTGCGTCCACTCAAGGCATCCTCTGGCATTAGCGAGGAAGACGTAGCGAAGCGGCTGATGGATTTCGGATTCCACGCCCCGACGATGTCGTTTCCTGTTGCCGGCACGCTCATGATCGAGCCCACCGAAAGCGAATCGAAGGTCGAACTCGACCGCTTTATCGACGCGATGATCGAGATCCGCCGCGAAATCGCGCAGGTCGAATCAGGTGAACTCGATGCCGAGGATAACCCGCTAAAAAATGCACCGCACACCCTTGCCGACATCATGGACGACGAATGGACCCGCGGTTACAGCAAGCGCCAAGGTGCCTATCCCGGCGTTGTCGGCGAGCACGCGCCCAATAAATACTGGCCGAGCGTCAATCGTATCGACAACGTGTATGGCGACCGAAACCTGTTCTGCTCGTGCCCAAGTCTCGAGAACTACGAGTAGCGACCACCTGCCATAGCCACCGACGAGCCTACTCGTTGGTGGCGCGCAAGCCGGCCGGCATGGCGTGCGCATCGACTCGCTGCTGCGTATGCAGCGCTTCGGAAAGACAGCGCGCATAGAGCGGATCGAGTGGACGCGAAATAAAGTCGCGGTAAAGCGCGAGCGACCCTCGCTTATCCGGCACGATCGAATCGAAACACGCGTGCCGTACCAACCCGCTGCCCGCCTGCCCAAACGCATTTGCTGGATAGCTTGACCATTCGGTGTCTCCCAAACAGATGCTTTCTCCGGCGATCAGCGGAGATCTTTCGATAAAGCGGTAACATTCACGCGTAAGTTCAATACCCTGCACGCAGCAGAGTGCGGAATAGCTTTGCGTGCTGCGAAGTCGACGCCGAAAGCGCTGATTAAAGTAGTGCAGATAAGTTTGTTGCACCTGTTTGATAAGCCTTTCGACCGGCCATCTCGATGGCGCACTAAGTAATAAAACAGCCCGATCGGCAAGGAGTGAGTAAGCATGGAGCTTTGCAGAGTGGCGCGCTAGGGTTTCTTGCAGTCGCGCCCGAAAAAACAAGCGACAGGCAGCATCGAACAGTTCTACCCTACAACTCGCTGTGTCGATTTCGACGAAGTAAGTCGACGCTGGCACGGTGCGGAGTTTCGCGGTAAGTCTTCGCGGTCTCCTTCCGGCAGAACTAGCAACGCGTCGCTGCAGGTCGTTTTCCGGCTGCTTCAGCAGCGTGTACTTTTTAAACAAAGGCTCATGAATTGGATCTATTGCCACGATGTACTCTCCTCGCCCGTCGCCCTGTATGGGCATTGTTTAAATTGAGTATAGGAAAGGGATGCATCGCTGCGCCAACTATCGCTCAAATTAGCGCCTGCGCAGTATACTAAGCGCATGCCGGCGGCGTAGCCGCTCTACCCTCAAGAAAAGGCGAAATGCTCGTGACACAAATTCCCGCAAGCAAAGCAAACCCCAATAAAGCCAGCAGCTACGCGCAACATGTTGCAACACTTGTGAGTAAGTATGCGCAACTCCTCGCAGAGGGTCAGAGTGTCTTGATTCACAGCGGCAGCGAACAGCACTATTTTGGCGACGACCGCGGGATTGTGTTTCAAGCCTATGGCCATTTTGCGCACTGGCTGCCAGTGAATCGCCCCGATCAGTTTGTACTCGTGAAAGCGGGCGACACGCCGCGCTATTTTCAGGTTGTCCCGCAGGACTTTTGGTACGACCAGAGTCTGCAGATCGACGCGGAGCTCGAGCCAGTAATCCACGAAGTGTTCGATGTTGTCCAACTGTCGAGTATCGAAGAGGTTGCCGAGCAGGCAGACCTAACAGTGTGCGACTACCTTGGCCCGAATACCGCGTGGGCAGCAGCGCAAGGCATCTCGCCGGCAAAACTCAATGCGCCAGCGCTGCTCGCTCCGTTAGATTTTGCCCGAGCGGTCAAAACCGAATATGAGATAGAGCAGCTACGCTATGCCAACCAACAGGGCTTAGTAGGTCATGCGGCGGCGGCGGAATGCTTTCTCGCAGGCGGCAGTGAATATGAGATACATAACGCCTTTCTTCAGGCCTGCAGTCTGCTCGAATACGAGACCCCGTATACCAACATCGTCGGGCTCGACGCCAATGCCGCGGTGCTGCATTACCAACACAAATCGCGTGTGCGCGTCTCCAATGCACAGCTTCTGCTAATCGACGCCGGTAGCCGTGTTAACGGCTACGGGTCGGACATTACTCGGACGACGCCTTCTCAGCATTGCCACCCTGTTATGGACTCGCTTATCACGGGTATGGAGGCGCTCGAACTCGCTATCGTCGAGAGCGTTAAGCCCGGTGTCCCCTATCCAACTCTCCATGATCAGGCGATTGCCGGGGTGGCGAGTCTGTTAGTCGAACACGGCATCGCGAAAGTCGCCAAAACTGAACTCGTCGAACGCCGCATTGCCCATGCCTTTATGCCTCACGGCGTAGGTCATCTTTTAGGCATTCAGGTGCACGATGTGGGCGGACATCAGCGCAGCGCAAGCGGTGGACGCATCGAGCCGCCGGCTCACTCGCCTGCCCTGCGTACAACGCGCATGCTGTCCGAAGACATGGTCTTTACCGTCGAGCCTGGGCTCTATTTTATTCCTATGCTGCTCGATCCGCTGCGTGCGGGTGACGCGCGCGAGGTCTTAAATTGGCCCTTAATAGATGAGCTAATTCCAAGTGGCGGCATACGCATCGAAGACAATATTCGGGTTACTGCGACCGGTGCAGAAAATCTTACGCGTGGCTAGCGCGCGACCAGAAGCGGCTCTAACAAACTAAGCAAGGCGGGAAGGGAATCCTGATTGTCTTCGACCAGGGCCTTGCCGCGGCGGCCCATCTCAGCCTGACGCGCCCAATCGGGAATGAGATCGATGAGAAAATCGGCGAGCTCTTTTTCGTCGGCGACGGTGCGAAGCGCAGACTCGGCTTCGAGCTGGCGACAAATCGTCGCAAAATTAAACTGCGACGGCCCCGTCACCACCGGAATACCGAAAGCCGCCGGCTCGAGCACATTCTGACAGCCTGTATTCACCAAACTACCGCCTACAAACGCGATACTCGCGAGTCGGTAATAACTCATCATTTCGCCCATCGAGTCGCCAAGATAGACGTTCATCTCGGCGGTAAGCAGGTCGTTCTTGCTGCGCCTGCCCAATCTAAGCCCCATGCGGTCAACCAGTGTCGCAACCGCATCGAAGCGCTCGGGATGACGCGGCACAAGCAGCAGCACAGTTTGTGGATGGCTCTCTAACACCTGCTTAAACGCGGTCAATACTTTCTCTTCTTCGCCCTCGCGAGTGCTTGATGCGATGATGACCACGCGGTCGGAAGCGTCAATCGCGTCGAATACGCCCGCCGGCAACTGCGCGCTCTTATCGACATCGACGATAAATTTTAGGCTGCCGGTGACGCGAACGTCGTCTGGGTTAGCGCCCGCGCAAATTAACCGCTCGGCGTCCTCCTGAGACTGCGCCGCAACGAGCTCCAATTGCTGCAGCATGGGCCGAGTGAGCGAGCCAAATCGACTGTAACCGCGGGCTGACCGAGCAGACAGGCGCGCGTTGGCGAGTACGACGGGCACATCAGCTTTACAACAGTAATGAATGAGGTTCGGCCAAAGTTCAGTTTCCATCAGAATAAGCAAGGCCGGTTCGTATTTCTTCACGAATCGCTTCATCGCCCACGCCGTATCGTAGGGCAAATAGGCGTGCAAAACCGTGTCACCGAAAAGCGCCTTTACGCGTTCAGAACCCGTGGGCGTCATGCAGGTGATGAGAATCTGATGGTCTGGATAGTCGCGGCGAAGCTCGCGCACCAAAGGCGCAGCGGCGACGGTTTCGCCCACCGATACTGCATGAATCCACAGCAGCGGTTTAGAAAGATCCCTCGCGGCAGGACGCCACTGCAACGCAAAACGCTCGGCAATGCGTCGACGATAGGCTGGCGCCTTAAATGAGCGCACGAGTAGCCGGATAAGAATAAGCGGCGTAAGCAACGTAAATAGGATGGAGTAAAGGACTCGTGGCATGCGTTTCGGCTCTTGTCGGCGCTGTTGTGAAATCCGCATAGCGGTCGATATACTTTATGCCCGCATCCTACAGAAAAAAGCCTGTTGCTCGCTACCGTAAATGCAGATTAATTCACCCTCCGATTCACGACCTAGATAGGCCCAAAATGAACGCGCCTTACAGCACAGACATCGTCGTATTCGGCGGCGGCATCGCCGGCCTCTGGCTGCTTAATCGCCTGCGTGACGAGGGCTACGACGCTGTCTTGCTCGAAGCCGAGGGTCTTGGCGCCGCGCAGACCCTCGCGTCTCAGGGTATTATCCACGGGGGGCTCAAATACGCACTCGGCGGCTCGGTCACCGACGCGGCGAATACTATAGCCGCCCTCCCCGCACGCTGGCGCGCGTGTTTCGACGGCACGGGGGAGATAGACCTGAGCGGCTGTGAGGTGCGCAGCGAGCGTTATTACATGTGGTCCAGCGCGAGCTACCGCTCCAAAATAAAGGCTTTCTTCGGAAGCAAGAGTTTGCAGGGGCGCGTGGAATCGGTGCCGCGGAAGGACTTTCCTCCGTTTTTTGCCCAAGCAACGGTCGATGGCTCACTCTATGCCCTGCCCGATTTCGCCGTCGATACGCCCAGTCTTCTTTCGCTTCTGCACGCGCGCTATGACGAGTCGATTTTTAAGATTGATCCTAACGGCATCGGCTTTTCGCGGGACGCAAGTGGAAACGCTAACTCTGTCACGCTTCGCATAGACACTGGATTACCTAACGATACAAGCGGATCCGAGAACAGTACTGTCAGCATCCAAGCCCAGCGCATGATCTTCTGCGCGGGCAAAGGCAATCAGGCATTAATAGACGCAGCAGGCTTGACCAAGCCCGCGGCGCAGCTGCGACCGCTTAATATGGTCTGGGTGAAGAAAACGGGACTCGGCTCTGTCTTCGCGCATTGCATAGGCGAGGACTTTAGCCTCACGCCGAAACTCACCGTCACCACTCATATCGCAGATGACGGAGTGCCGGTTTGGTATTTAGGCGGTGAAATTGCGGAGTCCGGTGTTGGCGTGCCCGACGACGAATTAATCGAACGTGCCAAGCGACTTCTTGCTGACTTATTTCCGTGGGTAGACTTAAGCGGAGCACAGTGGGGCTGTTTCGCGATAGACCGCGCAGAGGCGAAGATGGCTGACGGCTCGCGCCCCGATGGCGCGCTTTTTATTGCCGAAGACGGCTACATTGCCGCTTGGCCAACCAAACTCACGCTAACCCCTGCCCTCGCCGATGGCGTTCTTTCAGAGCTCGAGGGCAATGTGACAAAAAAGCGCGGCGATGGAACACACACGCTCGACGCACTGGCGCAACTTCTGCCAAAGGCAACGCTTGCGAAAGCCCACTGGGATCGTTAAAAGAATTAAGCAGTCGCGCCTCTCGCTTCGCTGCTATCAATTAGGAAAAGTTCGATGACATTAGCAAAACGACCACTCGGCAGCACTGGCATCGAGGTCTCGTGTCTTGGCCTAGGCACGGTAAAATTCGGCCGCAACCAAGAAGTAAAATATCCTACCGGTTTCTCATTGCCCGTAGACCGCGCGATCGAGTCGCTGTTAGATGCCGCACGCGAGAGTGGTATTAACCTTCTCGACACCGCGCCCGCCTATGGCAGTAGCGAGCAGCGCATAGGCCGTCTTTTACGCGATCGCGATCAATGGGTTATCTGTACTAAAGTCGGCGAAGAATTTACTACGGGAAAATCATTTTTTGATTTTGGCGCCGAACACACCCGACGCAGTATCGAACGCAGCCTTCGAGATATGAAAACAGACTATCTCGACATCGTGCTAATACATTCCGACGGCGAAGATCTTAAAATTCTCGACCAGACTGACTGCCTTCCCACGCTGCTCAAAATGCAGGAAAAGGGCCAGATACGCGCAATTGGTATGTCAACAAAAACGGTAGAAGGTGGCCTTCGCGCAGTCGAGTCGCTCGACCTCGTGATGGCAACTTACAATCCCTCTTATACCGACGACGCACCGGTAATAGCCGCCGCTCATGCCGCTAACAAAGGCGTGCTGATTAAGAAAGCACTCAACAGCGGCCACGATGCTCTCGGCACGCCCAACGAAACAGCCAATAATCTGCGCACCGTGCTTGCCATTCCTGGCGTGAGCTCTGCCATTGTTGGAACGATCAATCTCGAACATTTGCGTGACAATGTGAACGCTGCAAGTTAGCTAGCAGCACAAGTTCTCGGTAAAAATTCAGGCCATTAAAAAGCCGCGCTTAGTGCGCGGCTTTTTGTCAAATACCTACTTCCCAAATTACTGCTCTGCGGCAATCTGTAGAACAATATCCCAATGAAAGCGTACGAAGCGATTAAGTTCCGAAATAAGGATTCGCTCTTGGTCGCTGTGCGCGCCGAAACCGAGCGCGGCGTCCTCACGATCAATAGCTGGACCAATGCCGTAGCACTCAATGCCCTTATTACGTAGATACGCCATATCAGTTGCGCCTGTGCTCATCGTTGGCAGAGTCACTACCCCATAATGCTTAGTGATGCCCGCCTCGATCGCCGAGAATGCCGGCGTGTTTAATCGCGCCTCGCCGCGCGGCCGCGTGTTTCTCGCACCCAGTGCGACTTCGACAGCTGGGTCATTAATCACCTCGCGGACTTGATCTAGGAATGCTTCTATATCCTCATCGGGTAGCGCGCGGAAATCAACAAAGCCTCTGGCCTCCGAGGGTATTACGTTGATTCGGTAGCCCGCATCGATAATGTTCGGCGACAAAGACGAGCGTAGCATCGACGCGTGACGCGGCTCGAATTCGCGGAAGTACTCGTCTGCCTCAGCCTGCGTTGCGGGGTCGAGGACGGCTAGATAACGCGCCGCGGCATCGGGCGGAGAAATACCCGCGAGGCGCTCGAAATACGCCGCCGTAGTTTCGTTAAGTCTAATGGGCGATGGCCAGTCGGCGACCGCGGCCATCGCCTTGGCGAGTCTCACCACTGGGTTTGTCTGCAGCGGCACTGAACCATGACCGGCAACGCCGGTGGCGGTCAGGTTTATCTGGTAAGGGATTTTCTCAACACTCTGGATGCCCGCATACTGCACCTCGCGATTAACGCGTGCCACCGAGCCGCCTTCGGCTAAACAAAACTCCGACTCGATTTTGTCGAAATGCTCGTTAATCATGAATTCGATGCCGAACTCGGTCGCGCCCTCTTCACCCGATTCGGCGAGGAAGATAACGTCGCGGTCGAGTTTGATGCCCTGACGCTTTAGCTCGAGCATCACCATAAGGCCGGCGGCGAGATTGTCTTTGTCGTCTACCGCGCCGCGCCCGTAAACATAGCCGCCGTCGACGGTTGCGCTAAACGGCGGGAAAGTCCACTTAGCGGGATCCACATTCACCGTGTCGGTATGCGCCATGATAAGCAGCGGTTCTTTGCTACCGTTACCCTTTAAGCGTGTTACCACGTTGGGGCGCTCGTCGTTGTTGGCCAGCATCTCTACCTCAAAGCCTTCGGCTTCGAGTACGTCGCGAAGGTACTCCGCAGCAGGGAGTTCGCGGCCGGGGGGATCAGATGTGTCGAACTGGAGAAGCGCGCGGAAATGGCGCAGGGTTTCTTCGTTGATTGCGTCCCAGTCTTGCTGGGCGACAGCCTGTGAAGCTAGGCTCAATGTGATAGCCGAGACCAGGACAGCGCGGGAAAAAAATCGATTGTTTATGCTCATGATTACCTCGAAGTAAGCTCAGAGCTTAACTTTACCGTAAAGCGCTTAGGAGGCAATAGCAGATTGCCCCATTCGGCTAATCGAGTCTTAATCGACAAACCGAATGGAGCAGGGGGAGTGCCTTAGAGATCGAATCTCAAATCAACGTAGTAGAAACGACCGAGATCTGAGTGCTGATCGCCAAAGTAGCCAAAGCTGTCGTCGGCAAGCGGTGCGCGCTCGTCGGTGACGTTGTTTGCACCGAAACGGATGCGGCTGTCGATGCTGCCGAGAAGCTCGAAGTCGTAGTCAACCGATACGTTGACGGTCGTCATCGAAGGGATTGCCCATTCGCGTCCGTCGGAGAGCACTTGGAAGAAGTCGCCGTTGCGCAGCGCCGTTGCGTTTGCGCCCCAGTCACCTTTATCCCAACTTGCGCGTACCGTGTCTTTTCGGTCTGCGTTGCCGTTCTGACGTACGAGGCTCGAGAAGCCTACGACTGGCAGAGACTCAGGAAGCGTGCCCGCTGCTTTAGCATTTACTAACTCCGAGGCTAGCCCGCCGGCCTCTTGATCGTAGGTATCGAGGAACGAGCCGACATAGCGGACGCTAAACGAGCCAAGTGACGAATCGACTTCGTAGTAAATTCCGATGTCATAGCCTTCGACAGTACGAGTATCGAGGTTCGCATAATTGTCTTCGACTCTTGCTACGTCACCGAACGGGCAAAGGCCTGCTGCCGCAAACAGCGGGAGCGCATCCTGGTTAATGGCTGTGTCACGTATTACAGATGGGTTGGTGGTAACAGCCGAGCAGTTGCTCGCGCCTGAACTCAGACGTCGCAGTAGGTCCAGCGCGACGTGATTCTCTTCACCGAACAGCCCGATCGTATTGTCTTTCTCGATACGCCAGCGATCGTATGTGAGCGTGAGTCCTTCGATTGGCTCTATGACTAAACCGATTGACGTATTGTCAGAGGTTTCTGGTTGCAGCAGAGTGCTGCCTTGGGCAGTACGCTGAACGCCGTAAGAACAGTCGAGGACACTTTCGGTTGGATCGACATATAAACAGCTAGGATCGTTTGTCGTATTCGACCGTGCCACCAACGCTTCATTTATCGTCACAAGGTTTGGCGCACGGAATGCTTCCGACCAAGAGCCACGAATCAGCACAGGCTCTATCACGCGATAGCCGAACGCAACCTTACCAACGGTAGTCGAGCCTACGTCGGAAAAGTCTTCGTAACGAACCGCCATCTGAACGTCCAGATTATCGAGCACAGGTACAGCAAGTTCCGTGAACACCGAGGTTACCTGGCGATCGCCAAAACTACTGGCACTCGGACTCGAATTCATAATGTCCGACACATACGGGAAAGTAACGCCCGCCGAATCGACAAACGCAATCGTGCCATTAAGGCGTGGGTCGCGGATATCTGAGAAGGACTCGTCGCGGTATTCGACGCCTGCCAAGAAGCCGACACCACCGGCAGGTAGCTCGTACACACTAGGATTCGACACTTTGAAGTCGACCATCGTGAGTTCTTGCTCGTTTAGGCGAACCACATCAACCAGCGCCCTTTCGATATTGCTTCCACTCGTTGGTGCGAACGGATTAAAGCCAGCGGATGTCGTATCGTTTAGCGCTTCTTGTAAAAGGGAATTACTCACGCGGTTATGGGTCGTATCATTACGATCAGACCGCGACCACGTGTAGGCGCCTTCCCAATCCCATTCGCCTACTGAGCCACGCAGCCCGCCGACGAAACGGTAGGTGTCACCATCAACGTCAACGATGCGTGGAACCTGTGCGACACGGTAATTGTCGAGTTCTAGCTGCAGGCCTGAACATGGCACGCCTGTGCCAATGACGCTATCGGGCAGTCGATTTGGCGAGCCGCAGGCACCGAAGGGGTTGTAGTACGCATCGGCGGCTATACGAAGTTTGCCCACTGCAGAGCTTGGTGTAGACGCGTGGCGAATAGTGTTGGTGTCTGAGTAATACCATGTCAGTTCAGAAAACGCTTCAATGCCGTTGTCGAAATTATGGTTGGCATAAGCATAGAAATTAGAGCGTGCGAGCTCTGAGTAAAGATCTCGGTTCTCATTTAAGTTGTAGCGATAAGTACCCTGACCGTCGACCGCGCCGCACACTTGATCGTTGATGCTGTATTGGCACTGTGGACTACCTGCAGGGTAGGTCTCAAACTCTCCAGCGCTGTCAGTGACTTTGCCGCTGATACCAAACTTTGAAACGCTTGGGCGAATATCGTACTGCCCGTAGGCCGAATTCGCGCTGTCGTTGCGGAAAATAGTTCCCGCGAATTCAGTACCGGCAACGCGTGAAGAGTAATCGCTGTCAGCCCACCGAGGGTCGTCTTGCGAATTCACCCGGTCGCGTTGGTAATAGTTAAAAAATGCGCCAACTTGCGTCGCGCCATCGTTTAGAGCAGTACCCCATTGAAGAGTAAAGCGCTCGTCTTGACGCCCAATGCTCTCATACGCATCGCTGCGCAGATTGACACGGAAGCCTTCGAAATCATTTTTAAGAACGTAGTTAACGACGCCCGCAACAGCATCGGCACCGTAAATAGCCGACGCGCCCTCACGCAGGACTTCTGCCCGACGTAGACCTGTTACCGGCAACGACTGCACGTTAACTGTATTTACTGGCACAAAGCTGCCACCAACCTCTTCGGTTTGATAAGCCGCCGAGTTCACCATGCGGCGTCCGTTAAGCAGTACGAGTGTATTGCCTGTGCCGAGGTTGCGAAGGTTGAAAGCACCAATGTCGCCACGCGCCGAGTTAACGCCGCCGGAAATATTCTCAGACTCGCTAAAAAAGTTTTGTCCCTGCTCAGCCATAAACTCGAGAAGCTCGTCGCCTGAGTTTACGCCCAGCGCTTCGATGTCTTGCTCGCTTAGAACAGACACCGGTAGCACTTCGCTTATCTGTGCGCCGCGAATCTGCGAGCCAACAACGACTATCTCATCTATTGTGTCGTCCTGCGCGAGCAGTGCCACCGGTGTTAATGCCGTGGCGAGGCTTATTGCTTGCGCAAGTAGCTTTCTTTTATAGTTAGATTTCAAATTACTTCCCCTTGTCTTTCTGTTTCTAATAATTCGACTTCTAACGAAACAATTTTCCTCAGCTTGCGCGTTGGAACGTCGTCATCGATGGAGTCGTGATTGCGCAAAAAACTGCGTTGGAATTATTAGACAGGGAAACTTTTTGGCGATCACTAAAAATAATCGCAAGAATGCAGGGTAACTATTTAGCCTCGAAAATCAATGTATTAAGCGATCTACAATCGCGCCATTTTGATCGACAACCAAAAATGGGAGCGCCATTTGCTCTAAAAATTGCAGCGCATCTGGCGCTTTAAGCATGGCGATCGTAGCCAGGCTTCCCGCGACGACGCACTGGTCGGCGAGCACCGTCGCGGCAGCGGTACCGACAAACGGAAAACCCGTTCGGGGATTAAGTAAATGACCGTATTTTATTCCTTCAATTTCGATACATCTTGCGTAGCTCCCGCTCGACGCAAGCGCGCCATGCGACAGGTCGACGAGGCGTAGCGGGGACTCTGGATTGCTTGGATCGCTAATAGCGACACGCCACGGGTCGCCGCCTATGCGTGGGCCAGTCACGCAGATATCACCACCTAAGTTTATCAGCGCGTGGTCTACGCCTGCGCCTTTTAACAGGGCCGCCGCGCGATCCGCCGCATACTCTTTTACGACACCGCCGAAGTCTAGCTCCATGCCGGGGGTATCGAAAATAAGCAGCGGGGCCTCCCAATCGAGCTTATCCCACCCCACCCGCTGAAGCAGTGCGGCCAGCACGTCTGGGTCGGGCAATTCAGTTTGGCCTTCGGGCTGAAAGTTCCACGCACGCCTGAGCAGCCCCGACGTGATATCAAAAAGACCGTCGCTCTCGACATAACAAGATTGAGCATAGTCGAGTAAGGCGGCAGTTTCTTCATCAACTGTAATAGCACCGCCTGCGTTAGCGACACTGTTTATTTCGTTAAGCAAGCTATCGGGTAAGTAGCGCGAGTATTTGCTTTCGAGTCTTGCAACATCGGTAATGACTGCCTCGCTCAAACTGCGTGCGTGCTCAGAAGACTGCGCATAAAGACTTATCGTGCAGCGGGTACCCATAGCCTGAAAATCGACATCGAATAGTGTCAGGGCGGCGTGGGTTTCACTCATCGATTCTTTGCCTGCAGGTTAATGGAAGTGTGAAAGTAGAGTAAGAGTTAGAGCGAGAGCGAGAGCGAGAGAAAGTGTGCGCGAATAGTCGTAATGAAACTGCATAGAGCCTACTAGAAAGTAAAATCGATGCCCGCGCTCAATCGCGTAAAATTGATCAATCCCGGACTACTTTCCCCTGCTCCACCGAGACTCGCATCGGCGCGATACCGCTCGCCGCTCAGCACAAACGTGTATTTGCCAACGCGCGCATTCAGCTTGAGTCCGGCGCTCAGCGCACCGTAACTACTCAACCTAAAGTCGGCGGAGTTGAAATCGGTTGCCTGCAGAAAATCGCTTGCCGGCGTAAAGAAACTGGCTGCGTCTTGCTGGTAATACCGCAGACTCGGCACGACGGTGATCGTGCGTTTAAAAGTTTTGTGCAGCGACAGATCGAGCGTGTGCGAACTCACACCAAAATCGTCGTCGTAGTAACGGTAATTTGCATGCAGCGCACTTGTCTGAGGTCGGAAATAACGACGCCATGACGTCGTCCAGGTAAACTGGTTGCGCTCTTCGGGCCGGCGGTCGACGAGTTTGTAAGGATCGCTTAAAAATCCCGAAGCTCGCGCAGTGCTAATACCGCTCTGTATTATCGAGAACTGATTTAGAATCTGCGTCACAGAGACGAACGCGGAGCTGTTGGCTTTAGTTGCGCTTGGGATGCGATTAAACAGAAGCGCATCGGTTGGGCTAAGCTCATCGTCGGAATAGGATGCGCCGCCGATAATTGTCGTCGAGTTGTTAGCGAGCGTGACGCTGCCGTCGATAGCTAGACTATTGGATCGGTAATCATTTTCATCGGAGATAGTAAGGCTAATTCCGAGATTTCCATTATCGAAATAGCGTCGACCTGCCGCGGTTATATCGCGGCGTTTTTCGTAAATCGTCGCGCCGCTCATCGCCACTTTCGCATCTCCATTTACGCTCTCGACGGTATACCAAGGAGATGCGCCGCTCATGCTTTCGTAAGACGAGTCTAGAGAAAAACTGTATTTATCTCCGACGGGCGCTGCGTAACGTAGCTGATGGATTTTGATGTCGTAGCGCTCGGCGCTGCCGGCAAGCAAGAGGCTCGCGTCGAGATCGTCTTCTTTATACGATGAGGCGCGATATGACAGTACGCTTTCAGCTGGCGGCGTATCCGCCTTGGCTGAAGACGTGGCAATAACGCCCGGTAAAGCGAGTGCCGAAGAAGTAAGCGCGAGAAGTGTTTTAGAATGCATAGGCGTTAGTTACAGCCACAGCCGCCGGCCGCTACTCCGTTGCCGCCGGTAGAGGCCTCTTTACTAAAGTAGATGTGCTGATTGAGTCGAGACTCTAGCGGATCAGGATCAAATGCCATTTCGGTGCGCGCAAGGTCGCCGCGCTGATAAGCCGGCACCGCTTCGCAAGCGGCAAGTCCGCAGAGTAGGACGAGAAGCGAGACTGTTCTAAACGCGTTATTCACTTTGACATCACTCCGACTTGTTCTCTTAAATCCCAGCCTGATGTTCGAGCAAGAGTCGCAGCATCTCGCCAAGATTTTGGTGCAGCTTATCTCCTGCGTCCATCTGCTTTCCGCCTGTGTGGCCTACCCCGGTGACCATCGACAGTATACGCGTTCTCGCTGCCGCTGAACCGTTCAAGTAGTTGGCGAATGCGCCGAGATTGGCCGCCGCCGACCCTTCACTGGTGTTCACAAACAACAGCCCCGAACCATTCGCGATCAAGCCTGCTTTATGGCACACAACACACTTGCTTTGCACTATTTGCGTTTCGATCGATTCGTCAAACAGCGTCGTCGCTTGAGCGAGCGCCGTCGGCGTCGGCGCTGCAACCTCTGCGTAACCGCTCAGTCGAAAGATAATGGGGTCGCCGCTAATGAGCGCAAGATCGAGTGAATAGTTGGTTCCACCGACGTCGACTGTCGGTACCCTTAACACGGCCCCATCGAATACCGACGCGCCTTCGGTGCCAGTAAACGGAATCTCCGCAGCGGCGAGCACACCGAAATCATAGTTGCCCTGATTTACACTCAGGCCGAGTTCGAGTGAGTAGGCGGCCTCACCTACAGTCGCTTTAGGTAGTGTCAACACGTTGTCGACGAAGGTCGCGTCTTGAGCGAGGCTAACAGGCGAGAGCAGAAGTAGCGCCAGAAAACGCCTTACCGTTAGTAACTTTCTCAGTCCAATCAACTTAATCACTTTACTCTCCTAACCGCAGTTTGCCTGCGTCCTTTTGGATAGGCGGTGTTATCTAGTGGCAAATTGTATAACAAAACGCCGCTTCATCACACGGTGTCAACTCACTAACTCTGTTTTACTCCCAAGCGGTTATCAATTATAAGAGTAGGCTCCGGCAGAACATGAGTCTTTAGACTTGACCCTCTCTAACCGCCGTTTTTCTATTGTTACCGTTTTACACCAAATTTGTTTGACCTGTATTCCGAGTTATCTTGTGCAAAACTGCTTTACTCTTATCGATTTTTTCTTCACTCTTATACACGTCTTATTCCAAAACTATAAAAATTACGAGGTATAAGCATGTCAACAAACTTCACTAAAAACGCACCTACTCTCGGGCGCCGCGCTTTCTTAAGAACCGCCTCAGTCGCCGCGCTCGCAGGTGGCACAGCAACCACCTCGCTGCTCAGCGATAGCCATGCACAGACCACTGCGCGAACAATGGCACGCACAGGCGTGAAATACGATTTCGATACGCCTTACAATCGGGTCGGCTCTAGCTGCGCTCGCTGGGACGGCGCCGCGCGCGAGTATCCAGAGGGTGTCTTCAAATACGGTATGGGCGTCGCATCGCAAGACTTCGAGTGCGCGCCCTGCATTACCGAGGCGCTAGAAGAGCGAATTAAGCATCATAACTGGGGCTATCTTTCCGATCGCGATGGCCTGATTGCCGAAATTGTAAAATGGAATGGCAATCGTAACCAGCTCGACCTTGATCCTAAAACTATTACCGTCTCCGACGGCGTCTACCCGGGTATGATCGCCGCTATGCGCGCGTTCACGCCGCCCGGTGGCAAATCGCTCGTCATAACTCCTGCCTACTCCGGTTTTTACACGATGGCGCGCGAGGCAAACATTGGCACCGTCGACAGTCAGATGAAGCGAGTAAACGGTCGCTACGAGGTCGACTGGGCTGACCTCGAAGCCAAGATGACTCCGGATGTGCGCACGCTTATTGTGTGCAACCCGCAAAATCCCACCGGCAATGTCTGGCGCGCAGACGAGTTAGAGCGCATGGGCGAGTTAGCGCTAGCACATAATATTATCGTGATCGCAGACGAAATCCACGCCGACATCGTGCGCAAAGGGCATAAATACACACCTTTCGCTGCGCTTAAAAATAAAGCAGTGGTAAACAACAGCCTCTCGTTCTGTGCCATTAGTAAGACTTTTAACATGGCCGGTCTGAAGAACGCCTATTACTATTCATCCAACCCCGCGCTGCTCGGCAGAGTGAATCAATACCATTGGCCCGACGTGAGTACGCTCGGCGTTGTGGCAACCGAGGCTGCGTATAAATACGGCGGCGAGTGGTTCGATCAAGCTAATGCCTATATGGACGACAACCACACCTTCATCGAGAACTATGTGAAAGCCAACATGCCTAGCGTGGGCTACACCCGCAACGAAGGTACCTACATGACGTTTCTCGATTTTAGTAAGGTAATCGCGGCCATTGGTCCGGAGGAACTTCAAGCGACCTACAACAGGTCTACGCCTGAAGAGAACTTTCAAGACTGGCTTGTCTACAAGTCGGGTGCCTACCTAAATCCTGGCTCTATGTATGGCACCGGGGGTGCGGGGCATATGCGATTGAATATTGCGTCATCGCGACTTGTGCTCAAAGAGGTGTTTGATTCGATAGCGATGGCGGTTAACAAAGTTTAACCTAAAAAAATTGCTCTATAACGCTTCCTTTGGAGGGTGATATGGCTACAACTAGGCGAGAATTTGTTAAACGCATTGGGCTCGGCGCTGCCACTGGGTTAGCGTTAGGTCACACGCTTTCGGGTCAACGCGCACAGGCCCAGACGCTCGCGCACATCGCTAGCGGCAATTTCGACAACGGGATTATGCAGCTCAATCAGAACGAAAGTGCGCGTGGCCCCGGACCCAAAACACTGGAAGCGATTCGGAAACACACCAGCAAACGTGTCGGTCGCGGTTATGCGCCAGACCACGTCAATGAGCTGCGCGCAGCGATCGCGTCGAAGTATGACCTCGCAGAGAATAACGTTTTGCTCGGTACGGGTTCGACCCCGATTCTCGAAGGCTCAGTACATGCGTTCTGCTCAGCTGAGAAGGCTTTAGTGACTGCAGTGCCAACCTATTCGACGAGCGAGCAGACCGCACGCAAAATGGGCGTTAGCGTTCACGCTGTTCCGCTCGATGCCGATCTCACTGTCGACCTGCCCGCGCTTGCCAAACTCGCACCTAGTGCCGGTTTGGTTTATGTCTGCAACCCAAACAATCCCTCGGGCACGGTGCATGGTCCCGAGGTAATCGACAATTTTGTGCGCGGGGTCATGCGAGCCTCTCCCGATACAATTATTCACCTAGACGAAGCCTATATCGACTACACCGATCCCGGTGCGATGGAAACCGCGTTGCCGCTCGTTAAAGAGTTTAAAAACGTCTTTATCACGCGCTCGTTCTCCAAAGCACATGGTCTGGCCGGCATGCGTATTGGTTATGCGCTGGGGCATGCCGATACCCTTACTAAGATCAGCTCGTCATGGGGTATGGGCGACGTCAATATGCTGGGCGCGCTTGCCGCACTCACGGCGCTCAACGACAACGAACACATCGAGTGGGAACGCCAAGAGAACTTCGCCATCAAGACCTTTGTGATTAAGGCATTCAAAGAGATGGGTTATGAAGTCCCCTATAGCCATACCAATCATCTCTTCGTAAACCTTGGCATGCCTGCGAGTAAGTTCCGTGACGCGTGCCTTGCGCATAATATTCTCGTGGGCCGAGATTTCCCTCCTCTCGAGAAAACACACTGCCGCATTTCACTCGGTAGTCGCGAGGAGATGGAGCAGGCGGTCGCTGTATTTCGCCAGGTCCTAGCCTAACGACGAAAAGATTGCGCTGAGGCTTGTTACCTTTCGAGCATTTAACTCGGCGCCTCAGCGCTGCCTCTCAATTCATCCTTTGCTCTTTCTCGGTCTTTCGATTATTTTCGAAATCGAAAAAATATAAGACAGGGGAGCAAACTCTGCAGTGTTTATCTAACGCCTGCGCAGTACTCGCCAAAGCTTGCGTCGATCGTAATCAGATCTTCAGAGCGAGCGTTTGGTTAACGGCTAATGCGGATTTCGGCCGATTCAATGAGGGTTGGGCTGAATTCTTCGGCGATGGCTATCCAGCGCAATAAACCGTTAGAAGCCAATTACCGTTGCCGGGCGCACTCGTTGAAATCGAAGTTATAGCCTATACAGGAACCTTAAAATGAACCCACTTGATTACATCCACTATAAAAGTACCCGGGTCGCTCCGTCGCGGGGCTTAACAAAGCTGACGGGTTTTATTCTTTGTCTTCTGATGTTTCCTGTTTTCGGTGCGGAGAATTACGACCTCGCTATTCTTGGCGGCAGGGTAATGGATCCTGCGAGCGATTTCGATGAGATTGCGAACGTTGGCATAACAGGTGATCGAATCGCAGTGATAACCAAAGAGGCGATTACTGGTGACAAGACCATCGACGCGTCGGGCCATGTCATCGCACCCGGTTTCATAGATACTCACTTCCATGGCACTCAGCCTCTGCACTACCGGATAGCCTTGCGAATGGGTGTCACTACCGCCATGGATTTAGAATTTGGCGCCTTAGGCACACGCATCAACGACTGGTATTCAGATCGCGAAGGGACCAGCCTTATAAATTATGGAACGAGCGTAAGTCACGAACTCGCCAGAGCGAGCGTGCTTGACGGCGTGGACGCGATCGATACGTCAGAGGCTTCGTTAACCCGTGTGCATCCAAACTGGGCCGGACTTGTGCCAACACCCGATGAGTCAGAAAAAATTCTTGCCGTTATCGAGGCTGGTCTCAACGCCGGCGGCATTGGCGTAGGCTCAACACTTGGCTATATGCCTGGCGCAACTGCCAATGAACTATTCGATGTTCAGGCATTGAGCGCGAGTTATGGTCGTCAAATCGCAGTGCATCTGCGCCATACCCCTGGCACCGAAACTGATGAGATTAATGGCGCACAGGAAATTCTTGCCAACGCCGCCGCGCTTAATGCCCCAGCCATCATCAACCACTTTAATAATCCCGGCTGGCAACGCGTTCATGAATTAATCACTCGTATGCAATCAAATGGCCATAATGTCTGGGGCGAGATTTATCCCTATGCCGCCGGTGCAACAACAATCAACGCGGTATTTTTCGACCCAAGTAATTGGCGCGATCGCCTTGGTCGTCGTTACGAAGAAACTATGTTCGATCCTAGCACCAATGAGTTCCTTACAGAGCGCCAGTATTTAAGCCTTCGAGAAAGCGATCCGACACGAATAGTCGTTGTCTTTAAAAATCCAGAAGAGGAGGTTGTTCAGTGGCTAGGCTTGGATGGGATCAGTATCGCAAGTGATGGATTACCCGATCTAGTCCCGCTTCCGCTCGACTCTGATCTGACACAATTGCCAAACGCGCATCCTCGAACAGCGGGGACCTACGCCAAAGCGCTTCGTCTTGCTCGTGAGAATAGATTGTCTCTAATGGCTATTTTAAAGCTGGCTAGCACAAACTCTGCGTTGCACCTTGCAGCCATGGGTCTTGAGTCGATGAGTGAGCGCGGCAAAGTACAAGAGAACGCAATCGCTGACCTCGTCGTGTTTGACCCTGAAACCGTCACCGATAATTCCACTTACCGTAAGGGCACCCTGCCCTCGACCGGGTTTAAAGCGGTGCTGGTCAGTGGGAATCTTGTTCTAGAGGAAGACAAGGTGCTTCTCCAGACAACGGCCGGCAAACCGATTCGCTTTGCCCCTGTGACACTTTGAGATATTCAAGCGGCGTTTTTTGAGTATAAGGCTGAGTCTAAGTCTAAGAGAGAGGGAACGCTAATTTAAGCTTAAGAGTTTGCTATCCGTTTTCAGCTATACTCGGCGCTTCTTTAAAAATTGGAACCTCTCCAGAAAATGAACCAGGCGTACCGGTGACAATAGAGCAACACAAAACAAAAAGACTCACGCAACACGCTGTTTTCGATGTCGTCGTACTGGGCGGAGGTGCAGCGGGACTTTTTGCTGCGTTTACCGCCGCTCAGCGAGGCCGCAGCGTAGTAGTTCTTGAGCGTGCGAATAAAATTGGCAAAAAAATTTTGATGAGCGGTGGAGGCCGCTGCAATTTCACCAACCTTTATATCGAGGCGCAAAATTTTCTCTCTGCGAATCAACATTTTTGCAAATCAGCGCTGAGTCAGTATACGCAGTGGGATTTTATCGACCTCATGCAGCGGCATGGGCTCGAATACGAGGAACGCAAACACGGACAATTATTCTGTTTACACTCGGCAAAGGATCTACTCGCGATACTCGAAGAGGAATGCGCGCTTGCCGGGGTGACTGTTCGTACTCGGTGCGATGTACAGGATGTCGAAAGCTTCGACCGCGACCAGCGCGGCGAAGTCGTCTCATCGGATTACGCCTTCCATTCCTCGCCTGATTCTAAGTCATCTATCTCTGATGCTAAACGCGCCCGCTATTCTGTTCACTGCATTGAGAACGAGATCGGGAAACGCTATCAGTGCGAGTCGGTGATTATCGCAACCGGCGCGCTTTCCGTGCCAACGCTTGGCGGCAGTGATCGCGGCTATCACCTCGCGCAGGCCTTTGGGCTTCCCTTGGTAGACCGCAGCGCCGGCCTCGTGCCTTTCATGTTTAGCGATACGACACTCGCGCTGTGCAACGCGCTATCGGGTTGCTCGGTGAGCGTCGAAGCACGCTGCGGATCGACGGTCTTTAGTGAAGACATGCTGTTTACTCACCGCGGTCTTAGCGGCCCAGCCATACTTCAGATTTCGAACTATTGGCATCCGGGCGAGACGCTGACTATCGATCTACTGCCCGCGCTCGATGCCGAGGACTATCTTATCGAGCGCAAAAGCGAGAGTCCGAAACAGAAAGTTCGTAGCGTGCTCACTCAGCATCTACCAAAGGCGCTAGTGACAGAGCTCGAGAAACGTTGGTGGCCAGAATTTGCGGAGCGCCCCCTCGCCGAATGCAACGACGCGGCCCTGCGCAGCCTCGGGCAACGCTTAAATGACTGGCAGCTAAAACCATCGGCAACCGAAGGTTATCGTACTGCCGAGGTGACTCTCGGCGGGGTGGCGACATCGGCGATCAGCTCAAAAACGATGGAGGCGAATGAACATCCGGGGCTGTATTTTATCGGCGAGGTGGTTGATGTTACGGGTCACCTCGGCGGGTTTAATTTTCAATGGGCGTGGAGTTCAGGGTTTGTTGCTGGGGTGAATGCCTAGGTAGACCTATCCCTCCCGCATTTTTTCCACGATCGCCGAGGTTGAGCAGTCGTCAAGAAATTCAAGTGACTTTACCTCGCCGCCGTAGGACAGGACGTACTCGCCGCCCACGACTTGATCTATCGAATAGTCGCCGCCTTTGACGAGCACATCGGGGTTAAGTTGGCGAAGTAAGTTCTCGGGCGTGTCTTCGGAAAAACTTACGACCCAATCGACTGCCTCGAGTCCAGCGAGCACAGCCAGACGTCGTTCGACAGGATTTATAGGCCGACCCGCACCCTTCAAACGATGCACCGAGGCGTCGTCGTTTATCGCGACGATCAGGCGATCGCCGAGCTTCTTCGCCTCGGCAAGATAGCCGACGTGGCCGGCGTGAATGATGTCGAAACACCCGTTGGTAAACACCATGCGCTCGCCGTGGGCTCGCGCGTCTTCGACGGCGATGCGCAGCTGCTCTGCGCTCATTACGCCTCGGCCAGATGCCTGCAGCTGATGCAACGCGCGGCGCAGTTCGGGGCCACTGATAGCAGCAGTGCCGAGCTTACCGACCGCGAGGCTCGCCGCAAGATTAGCGAGCGCCGTCGCCTCGGCAAACCCTTCGCCTGCTGCGAGACTTGCCGCGAGCACCGAGATCACAGTGTCGCCGGCACCGGTAACATCAAAGACTTCTTGTGCGCGTGCAGGCAGATGCAGTTCGGGGGAATCTGGGCGAAGCAGCGTCATGCCGTTTTCGCCGCGGGTAATGAGGATCGCCTCTAAGTCGAGCTTTAGCATGAGCGCGAGGCCCTTTTCGACCAGCTCCTTCTCGTTGGCACACGCCCCGACGACTGTCTCGAATTCGAGCAGGTTGGGTGTAATCAGCGTCGCGCCGCGGTATTTCTCGAAGTCGCTACCTTTAGGATCGACGATCACCGGCTTGCCCTTTGCCTTCGCCGCGTTGATTAAACTCGGAACGTCCTGCAGCGCGCCCTTCGCATAGTCAGAGACGATCACGACCTGCGCGTTGTCGAGCATCGCTTCGAAACGCGCGCCGAGGTCTGCTACATCGGCTGCGTCAAACTGCTGCTCGAAATCCATGCGCAGCAACTGCTGATGCTGGCTAATCACGCGCAGCTTGGTGATGGTCGGCTTGTCGGCCGATTCTAAAAACTCACAGCGCACGCCTGCCGCAGCGAGGCGCGAGCCTAGGTCTTTGGCCGTCGCATCGGCGCCGACCACGCCAACGAGCGTCGCCGCTCCGCCGAGAGCCGCGATATTTAGCGCCACGTTACCCGCGCCACCCGGGCGGTCTTCTTGATTATTGACGCGCACCACGGGCACCGGCGCCTCGGGCGAAATGCGCGTCGCCGAGCCATGGTAATAGCGGTCGAGCATCACATCGCCTACAACAAGCACGCGAGCGGTTTGAAAAGGGGGCATCGATTGCGGCATGGCTGCCTTCTCCACGGTTTCTGCTTTGTCTCGTCTATTTTATTTCCTTAGGGCGGCATCACCGCGCGCTGGGAAATTTTTTCAGAGTCTAGCATAGCCGCAATGGGTGGTCGCGCCCCTGCGCTCTGCTACAATCATGACTCGTAATGCCATGGTTCACGCTCAACTTGCCTACGCAGGGCCTTATGCTTGCGCGTAATCAGTTAGTAAGACACAGCCTGACCATCGCTTATCAAACCCTCGAGGACGCGCGCGACCATGCTCGATCAACCCGCACTCAACTGGCTTCGCCAGCATCCGCGCATTTTTGCACTGATCGGGTCGCTGCTGATCGCAGGCTACGTGCTGTCGCTCGGCGAGCGTCCCAACGACGACGCCTACACCTATGTGCGTGTCGCCGATATCATGCTGCATGAGGGCCTCGCCGCCGCCTACGCGTATTATCCGTGGGCAACCTACTCGGTTCTATTCGCGCATTTCATTTATATAGACCTCGATTTATTCACCGCAGGCCGAGTGCTCAATGCGCTGCTTTATTCGCTGCTCGCGGTGAGCTTCGTCTCGGTCGCAGGCGAACTCGTTCGCAGTGCCGAACCCAAGCGTCGAAGCGCGATACTCTTTCTCGCAGCAGTCACCGTGCTGCTCTACCCACAGCTTAATGAATACCGTTCGATGCTCATCCGCGACGTCGGGTATTGGGCGTTTATGCTATTAGGACTTCAGCAGCTTATAGTCGCCGTACGCATGCCGGCGCGCTCATCTCAGTTCTGGTTTAGGCTACTGGTTTTTTTTGTCGCGCTGCTCTTCGCCTTTGCGTTTCGCGCCGAGGCGCTCGGTTATCTAATTGTCACGCCGCTGCTGTTTTGCTTCGTTCGCGATCACAGGGACAAGCGGCGAGTTGGCGATGCGCTTCGCGTGAGCCTTGCGCTAGGTGCGCTTGGAATCCTTGCGCTCGCCGCCTGTCTCGCAGCGGGCGTCGATATGCTCGCCCTGTTAGGCAGATTCGTTGCGACCTACGCGCCGTTTATAGAAGCGACATTTTCACCTGACGAAACCCAGCGCGCCGCATTAAGCGGTGTCTTATTTGGCGAACATGCTGAGGTTTATTCTGGCGACTATTTACCTGTTTTTCTTATTGTCGGGCTGCTCAGTATTCTCGCTGTGAGTATGACCTCGGCGGTTGGGTTACCGTATCTCACCGTTATCGGTCTCGCCTTGGCAAAGGCATGGCGAGATCGCCATCAGAAAAGGTCTGGTGGGTTAGCGAGCACGCTCGGCGTCGAGAAGAATGCCCTGATTTTAGTCACAGGGTTTGCGCTGATTAATCTCGGTATTCTCATTGGCTTTGTGTTGGTGACGCGCTTTGTTTCTGCACGCTACGGCATGTTGCTAAGTCTATTGGTCGCTTTGCTTATCCCGCTACTGCTCTATCGCGCGCTCGAGGCGATGCGTGGTCGCCGCATCGGCGTCGCGGTCGTACTGCTTTTTGTCTACTGTTTAATAGATTCGTTTGTAAGCTTTGGCGAGCGCAAAACCTTTCTTGACGATTCTATCGATTGGGTTAAGAGCAACGACACAACCGCGCCTTTGCTGACCAATAATCACACGCTGGCCTACGCGAGCGAACGCGTTGAGGCCTACGACAAAACGCCACGGTATTTTTCACTACAAACGTTGAGAGAGACCAGCAGAAATACGCTTCTGGTCATCGAGCTTAACACGCAGATGCGCGAGACTTTGGAGCAGCTTGTTGAAAATGGTGAGGCCGAAGGTGTGATTAGTTTTCCGGCGCAGTCACCTCGCATTGGCATCTATCGCCGGCTTTAACGCGTGTAAAACGCATAGAAGAGCGCCTACCAGTCATCAACCTCTTCCCGCTTACTCACCAACAGATCGCCCAAAATGAGATAATTTAGATCGGTACCGTGAAATGCGTTCAGCGCGTCTTCGGGCGTGCAAACCAGCGCCTCACCAGGACGGTTAAGCGCGGTATTGATGAGCAGTCGTTGGCCAGTTGCGTCGGCAAATAGACTGAGCAGATTGTGAAGATCTGCGTTGTTCTCATCGCGTACTACTTGCAGGCGTGCAGTGCCGTCTACGTGCACAATGTCGGGATACGTTTCGCGAAACTTAGCAGTTGTTTTCACGCTCAACGCCATCGCCTCGTCGTAGGACTGTAAGTTGCCGCGATCGATATAGTCATCGGCTGCACTTTCGAGGAGGCTCGCCGAAAAAGGCCGCCAGCTCTCACGAAATTTAACGAGTTTGTTAATGCGCTTCGCGATATCGGGCTGTGAGGGATCTGCGAGAATGCTGCGATTGCCGAGCGCGCGAGCGCCAAATTCCATGCGCCCACGGAACCAGCCAATCACCTCGCCTTGCTGTAGAAGTTCCACTGCTTTTGCATGTGGGTCATCTAGGATTTCCCATACCGGTTTTTCTCGATGCCCTTTGCAAGCCTCGACGCATTGATTGCGCGTAAATTTTGGCCCAGTAAAAAAATGCGTCGCTGGCTTGAGCTGCGTTTCCTGCTTTGATGCGGCAAACGCCGCCGCGCCGATCGCGGTCCCCGCATCGCCGCTTGCGGGATTAATGAGCAATTCTTTGACGCCGTCGATCTCGCCTAGTTTTTGGTTGAGTCGAATATTCAGCGAACTTGTTCCGGCCACTGCAAGACGACCGGTTTCGTGAATCATGTCACCCAAATAGCTCTTCACTATTCTAACGGCGAGGTCCTCGTACAGTGCCTGAATAGCAGCCGCGTAATGTACGTAAGGGTCGTCGATTAAGTTTCCCACTCGGCGTGGGCCGAGCATTTCTACCAGCTGCCTGCTGAAGTAATGCCCCTTCGACTGGGCCTTATATCGACGGATCCCCACTGTGCCTACCAAGTGATTATTGATCTTAAGGCGACGGCCGTTGAATTTCGCGAGCGAGGTAAGATCGTATTTATTAGGATCACCAAATGGAGCGATGCCCATCACTTTAAACTCACCGTCGAGAGCCTCGAAGCCGAGATAATCGGTTAGCGCCGCATACATACCTGCAAGCGAATCGGGATTATAGAATTCCTTCACGCGGACAATTTTTCCAGCCTCGGCATAGCCTAAGAAGATCGCCGAATACTCACCTTTCGCGTCGCTACAGAATATTGGTGTGCGACCTTCATAAGGATTGATCAGTGTCGCGCTTGCAGCGTGGGCAAGCTGATGCTGAACAGGAATGACCTGTGAGGATGCGGCAGGAATGTGTAGCTTGTCGAGAAGACTCGACAGATCGCGGCGATAGCGGCGATAGCGACGATTGCCATTGAGCACGCTGTCGATCGCGCGGTCGGGAGCATACCAATGGCGGTAGGCATAATGCCACCGCGCTTTGGTAAACAGACTTATGGGCGCGAAAGGAATAGCGACCTGAGTGACATCTTGTCCGCGCACGCCGCCAATCCGCATACAGGCGCGAGCGGCCAGATAGGGCGCTGCTTCGCGCGCGTGTTTCCGCCGAATGAAGCGCTCCTCTTCGCAGGCCGCAACCAACTCGCCGTCGATATACAACGCAGCCGCAGGGTCGTGGCCAATAGCGCCGGCGAGGCCTAGGATGATGTTGGGCATGGGGCGGCATCCTGTGAATCAGTAAAGGGAGAGGCGTACCTCGGCGCTGATTCTAACAGGAAGGATGGACATCAGGCGCTTTTTTAGACTAGATAAAAAAACTGAACCTTTGGTCATCGTTAAATGGAAATGAGCTCACAAGCGCTTTGTTGTCCAGCCCGAGGTACTCACGCAGTGCGGTATGCACGTGGCTGGTTACAAGTTTGGTGCCAAAAGTTGAACGTTTAAGTGTTGCAGGATCTATTTTTACCGCATTCTGCCCTTCGTCAGAGCCATCGACATAGCGATTGGTATAACGCTTACCTTTCTCCATAATGATATAGCTGCCAACCGACCAATGATCCTTTCCTTGAGCAGAGTTGTAATACGGCGTCCGTGAGAAATCACTGCCAACAATTACGAGCAGACGGTCCGCGATACCGGCCTCCTCGGCCGCTTCCCAGAGATAATCGATTCCTTCCGTAAGCTCATTCAGGTTAGTCGTTTGCTCTAAATCGTTGTCTTCATGACTATCAAAACCGCCCTGGCTGAGATCAGCGGTGGCACTGACACCCGCTTTAAATGCGGCAATGGTGAATTGGGCCTGCTGCTTAAAGTTGCCGTTCATGCCATTCGGCTCCCACTCATCGTCTGCTGGCAGCATCTCTGCAAACTCGCTAAGGGGATCCATGTTTTTGAGTGAGCTTAAGTAGGCCTCACGCGCGCTGCGATTACCGGCCGTTAATGGAGCCGATTCGATTAGCGCCTGCGTGTCGTTCTTGTGCAGCTGCTTTACCAACGACCAAAGCTCCGACTTAATCATTGGCCTGTCGTTGGCGTAATTCGGACGCAGAAGCTCGCCGATGCTGTTTACAGACCAACCAAGTTGCGTTGCTCGCACTAAGTTTTCAGTGCGGTTGAAACCGCCAAAGGTGACATACGACATTGGCAGATTGGGTGCATAAGCTGCCGAGTACATAGCCGTTAGCGTGGGATAGCCCAATGCTGTTCGCCCACTCCAATTGACAGTTTCACCAATTGAGTGTGAGTTGGTGAGGGAATCGACGCCGTTTATGACGAGCATGCGATCTGCGTATTTCTTAAAGAAAGCCTCGTTGTTTGCAAACGGCGCGTACTTAATATTTCCGCTGGTTTGTGTTTCGTTGTTAGTAGACCACGCCGTGATCGCTGGCTCACCGCGTTGATTCTCTTTTGGATCGCAAAAGCAGGTCACGTCCCATGCACCACGCGCCTGCACCGTAACCACAAACTTGCCACCAAAAGGCGTTGCCGCCTCGCCGAGCAATGGAAATGCCGTTGCGAAGGGAGCAAGAGAAGCTAGCTTTAGAAAATCACGTCTTGTTTTCATACTTTACCTGTTTCTAATCTCACGCTGCTCTATTCGTGCAAGTAATCGTAATGGCTCAGCATATACATCATTACCGCTGTCCACGCATATTTAGTTCCGAGGGGGTCCTGCGTGAATTCACGTAAAAGCGACCCCTTAATGCTCCAATCGTCTTGGTACCAATCGCCTCCGGGTACCACCGATTTATAAGATTCGACTTCTTCTTTGCTAAGTAAATCCCAGTCGAAAAAACCGTCTTTCCATGTGTTACAGTTTTCAAATTCCCAGTCAGAGCCATCGCTTTCTTGTTCGGCTATTAGCGCCGCAGCGAATATTTCGTACACCTGTGTAACTTCGTCAGAATCGAGTGCCCGGCGCGTCCCATGGAGTTTCTCGTAAAGCTTACTAATCTGTTTCTTTATAAGCGCAGCATTCGGCGTGTCTAAACTTAGGATGGACCCCAGTGTTTTCACCGCAAATGCTAGTTCCAGAGAATCCGGTTTGCTCGGCATCAGCCGGCCAGCTAAGACTGCTTCTATGCGATATTTCCCTGTTTCGCGCGCGTTATAGTCAAAGTTAATCCCGCCGCCGTAGCAGTGACCTAGCCCATCTCCACCCGTGTGACAGTTTTGATTCCCACCATTTTGCCACGCATTAGGAGGATAGAGTCGGCTGTCGTTTCCTTGGTAGGTCAATCGCTGACCCGAAGGCGAGATAACTGTCAACGAAGAGATCCAGAGCACGCGCTGCTCGACGCACTGCGAGCCATTCCAGTCGCATTCTGGATTACTTAAGGTAAGCGCCACTTCCCTAAGGCCCGGGGTAAGTTCCGCCTCTATTGCCACCGTTTGCCAATCTTTCTCATTTTTTGAGGGCAGAGTCAGTTTAGAGAAGGCGTCTACCTGAGGCTGAGTAGATTCTTCGATCAGAGAGAAAAGCGATCTTTCCGCTGCAGGCCTTGCAAACTGCCTCGCGACAGCAATACAGGCGCTTTCGGTAGCATGAGTCATCAGAATGGATGTCATGGTCGGTGTCAGTTCAATGGCGCGCGAAGTGACTGCCTCTGAGTCGATTCCGCCCAATAAAACAGCGATCTCTTCGTAGTTCGAACCGACTTCACCGCTAGGTCTGGGATTTGTGCGCCAGGCAACTCCTGTTAGCGCACGGGTTTTACGGGCTAACTGCTGAGGTGTAAGCAACTGATCACCGCCAAATTTTGCTTCAAAATGCGCACTGTCAAACGCGTAACTTGTTACTGTTTCACCGCTAAACCACGGTGACATAAACATCTCGACCAGCATGTCTTTCGCATTTAGGCCTGAAGAAAGGGTCTCGGCAAATCCTTCGATCGCTTCTTGCTGTGCACGGTAGGCAGCGAGCTTTGCGGCATAGCCGTTGTCTGCCTCGACGGTTGGCTTATCGAGCAGCGGCTTGCCGAATACCGGAGACCACCAGAACGCGGCGGACGCGGTCATAAAAAGCGGCTCTTCAACAATGAGTTCTGCAAGCGATCGAAGCGTCGCGTGACGTTCAGTAATTTTGCTGTCGAACAAACCAGGCTCGCGCATATCGCGATACCAAAGATCACCCTGACGGTACGGAGAGGGCGTGCCATCGGGAGGATATTTATAAAAACCATCTAACGCATCTTGGCCATCGCCACTGCCACGATAGAAATTTTCGTCGTCCCAGTTTTGAAATGCGCCTGCGACTGGGTCGAGCAGTGCATGACACACAGTACAGTTGGGGTTATTCATCGTAGGGTTGTTACGATCGCTCAGCGAGGCTTCGTCGGTTGGCCGCTGCGACGATTTTTCGATGTCGATGCCGAGAAAATGATAGAAGGTCCAGCGCGCACGCGCGCGGTTACGGTTGGTCGCAGTAGTTGGATAACGCGATAAAAATCCGAAATCGGTGAGCAACCCTGCATGAGGAAAATCTTGCAGTGGCTCGCCAATCGCGCGATAGGTACTGTTGGAGTTTTCGCGAAACTCCACTTCCTCGAGCGCGCTGTTGTAATAATAACCCTGAACCACCGACGGCTTAAAAATGTCGTTTCCTTCGTCTGGCGAAAACGTAGCGGTTCCCTCTAGCCACGTGTTCATTGTGCGATTCATCATCATGTAGTCGGCGGTTAAGATTTCCGAATATGGCAACTCGTTCTCGATAACGTAGGCGACGAGCTCTCCACTTGTGCGCCGCAAGTCGTCTTGTATCTCACCCTCGACTGTAGACCCTGTATCGTTAATCGACTCTGATGCTTTGAGGTTATGCAGCTTTAAATAGTGGCTGTACGCGGTATTGAGGGCGCTCGGCGTTCCCTCTGTAAGCAAGCGGTCATTTACACTGGTAACCACAAACTCCCGAAACGCAGGCCCCTGCATGAGATTGCGTAGTGCAACCCTTAGCGCCGCGTCCGATGCCACCGCCTTGCTTTCTTGCTCGGTAGGAAGCCTACCCTGCAAAAGAAGCGTCGCGCGGCGCAACGTAGACTCGCGTGGTTCAAGCGTTACTTCAGTCAAGAAGCTTGCCTGTCTTGCGCTAGGACCCGCACTCGATCCGCTAAAGGCATAATACGTAGGATTATCCAGCTCGTTGATCGCGGCAATCACCCGCTCAAACGCCTCATACCCCTCACTGTCTTGGCTCAGCTGCATCCCGCCTGCGTGACCATCGCCGCCGGTGATTTTAGAGAGCAGCAGCTCAGCCCCTTTCTCGTCGACATACGCCGAGAGCGACGCAAAGTTGTTTAGGGCCGACGCCGTGTTCGTGCGCTGAAACTGCAGCGACGAATTCCGTGCAAGACCGCCCTCAACATGGCAAAGAATACATTTTGCCTGAACTACGGCTGACTCGAGTTCTGCCTCGAAGGTCTCTGCCGCAACTGACGTCGTGGCGTCTGGCAAGACATCAGACTCAGTCACGACTATCTGCGCTGGGTCGGGAGTAAACAATAGGCGCGACTCACCCTCGACTCCGTAGGCGACAAAGTAGAGGTAGCTGCCTGCCTCGGCCATCTTGCCATCTAACAGGGTAAAGCGATTGGTGCTCTTTAGCGTTTGATTTGTTGTAAAGGGCGTGAGGTCTTCTATGGTGCCGTTCCAGGGTGCGTAAGAGCCGTCTTCTGTGAGCTTGAAGAACTTACCACCGGCAACAATGACCGTGTAGACGC
>JAGYKB010000039.1 GCA_018401885.1 Gammaproteobacteria bacterium | reverse complement strand
CCAATTAAATCAAGGAGCAAATTTCACGATAAGATGGTTGGTGGAGAGGAGTCCTACCTCACCTATGGCCACCACAAAAGTTTTAAAATTGTAAGATTACATGGTTATTCTCGTGCGATGACGTTTAGGCTATTGGGATGTCCTTATGATCATTCTCGTCACAGGGGTGGCAGGTTTTATTGGCTTTCATGTCGCTCGACAGTTACTTGCGATAGGCCACCGAGTGATAGGTGTTGATAACCTGAATGACTATTACGAGGTGCGTTTAAAGCGGGCGCGGCTTAACTTGTTAGTAGGACCGCAGTTCCGTTTTCTAAAAGCCGATATAGCAGATTTTGATACCCTAATGGATACTGTCGCGCAAAGTGGCGTTGATACGGTTATTCATCTGGCAGCCCAGGCAGGAGTCCGATATTCTATTGAGAACCCTAAGGCGTATTTTGCTAGCAATTTAGTTGGATTCGGAAACGTGTTGGAGTTTTGCCGGCAAACCCAAGTGAGGCATCTGATTTATGCGTCGAGTTCTTCAGTGTATGGCGCCAATAGTCTTATGCCATTCTCAGTAGATCACCGAGTAGACCATCCGGTGTCTCTGTATGCGGCCACCAAAAAAGCGAACGAGCTTATGGCTCATTCGTATTCTCATTTGTATTCATTGCCATCAACGGGACTGCGTTTTTTTACCGTTTATGGGCCTTGGGGACGGCCCGACATGGCTTACTTCTCGTTTACAAAGGCCATATTGCAAGGTCAGCCGATTCGGATGTTCAATCATGGCGACATGCTGAGAGACTTTACCTATATCGACGACGTCACACGATCGATCGAAGTTTTACTGGATCGAGTCCCTGCTGCGGGTTCAATCTCCGAGGCGAGTGGTGCCACGAGTACAGCGCCATATCGCCTATTAAATGTGGGAAATCAGAACCCTGTACGTTTAGAGACTTTTGTTGAGACCCTAGAGCAAGCCCTCGGTGTGAAGGCAAACAAAATATACGAACCTATGCAAGCGGGAGATGTGCCAGCAACCTATGCTGATGTGAGTGATTTTTCAGCACTCACAGGTTTTGCGCCTGACACACCTCTCGCTACAGGTCTCAATGAGTTTGTTAGTTGGTATCGAGATTACTATCGTATTTAGTTGGCTGAAGCTGTGATCACGTGATCGTCAAATTTCGAACGCGTTACGGGGTTTAGATTATATTTATTTGCGAGCACACGGATAACAAGGTAGGTTGCCCAAAAAGAAAAGACCACATCGCTCAGGTAGTGAGCACCTTGCATAATGCGCCCTAAGCCCGCGAGGCATCCTATACAGAAGCCGATCCAGACCCACTCTTTGCGCCTGAAGGCCCAAGCAATCGCCATGAGAGAAAAGGCCAGCGACGCATGCCCGCTAACAAAGGAGCAGTTCTTTCTGCATACACCTGAATATTCAAAGGGTGCTGCGTACTCCGCTACGCCCGTGAATTCAGTGGTTTGATTGGGTCGCGGGCGACCAAAAGAATTATCTTTTAGCCCCACATTAACCAATAGCCCTGGCCCAAGCACCAATACTAGGAGCAAAAAAGAACATTGCTTACGTAATTTTGGGTGTTTTTGTGTGAGCCCAGAAAAACACACCACCGCCAATAAAATGGGTAATAGGAAAAAATGCAAGTTAGCGAAGACTTTATAGCTTAGTTGAACCAAGACATTATCAGCCAGTATGAAAGTACCATTGGCGTAAAACCAATGCGCTAAAGTGGAATCAAGCCTTGGGAAAACTAAAAACAGCGCAACGGATATGAGGAAGGCCGCGACTGTGCGTGGGTGAGACGAGCAAAACCAAACTCGTGTACGATTGAGTGGTTTCATGCCTTACTCAATGTATCATGCGACTTGATCCTTGACTGGACGTGTCGGCCTATGCCGTAGTAAAAATCGGGGAGTCGAATACCGAGTGTGTGGATAAAATAAGGGACGATTACTAAGCTTCCTAGCGCAGTTAGTGTACGAGAAAGCCAGGTCGCTGAATCATATCCCCCCGTATGCCCGACACATAATATCAAGGCAAGAGAATAAAAACCTGCACTGAATATTCGACCTGACCGAGCACGGTATCCCCAGTCCCAGTGCTTGCTGAGATAAACGGCTATCACACCGAGGCTCCAACCGCTCCACGCTCCCATGATGACATCAATGGGCCAATGCGCGCCCACCATGATTCTCGATATGCCAACGAGTGCCGCGAGCGACAGAAGAATAGCCTTTGGTTGCCAAAATTTTATCTCATTGCCGAGTAGCGCAGCGATCGCAAACGCTGCAGCTGTATGCCCCGAAGGAAAGGCATGCGCTTTTAGAGTGGGTCCAATAATGTGAATTAAATCCGGTGCCAGCACGGCCGCTGGACGAGGCAAATCGACTAGGTACTTGGCAAACTGAATACCCAAGCCCACCGTTAATGTCGCCAGAAAACCTGTCCATAATACCTGCGGCCGATTCCACGCTAAGAGGCCAATGCAGATTAATAGCGGGAGGGTGTCGCCCATAAAAGTGACAGAAGCCCAAAATGTCTCGGAGTATCGAGCACCGCTATTGAGAAAGATAAATAACTGAGAGTTGCCGTCGGCAAGTGTTAAGAGCGACGACGTCAGTGCCGCGATCGCGCTTGCAATAATGTAGATTCTCATGTAGCCGCCCGACAACCTTAAAATTGGATTATAGCTTCAGTAAATTAACGTTCTCGGTCATTATTCTGACGTTTTCGGGTCTATTGGGTTACAGTTTAAAGAAGGCTTAACTTTCGGCCGCGGCGCGGCTACGCCGATCGATCTGCAGAAGTAAGATGCCGCCTCTTTGGTACAGGATTTGATACTTGCGATCGAGAGTTTGATGGCCAGTTTTTGTAAAAAGTAGGTGCTCGTGGTCAGGCAAAGTTTTGAGATTTTTTCTGGGTACGGGTTGACCGTAATAGACGCTAAATGAAGGGTGATTTAGCTGTAAGCTGTAAACAGGAAGTGCGGCGCTTTTGGCAATGAGTGCGGCCTCTTTGGTTGGCCCTTGCTGAATTTGACCCACTGCAGGGATGATCACGAGAGTGAGTATCATGGTGTGGATGAGGGCAGCGATGGTGAGAGTTAAGCTATTACGTGGCCGGATAAAAAGGGTTACGAGCAAAGCAGCAAGAGCAAAAGCGATGGTCAGATAATATTGAGCGTTGAATACCCCCAAACCCTCTTTAATTAAAAGGCTCAGAAAGTCATTCGGATTCTCATTAGCAACATTCTCTAAGATCACTGGAAGTAGCATGTAGACCCCAAGCAGCAGTATTGTGGGCGCAAGAAACCAGATATTACCCAGTCTTTTTGCATAGGGAGTGACCAGAAGGATTAACCCACCTAGACCGTAAAGAATGTAATGGGGTAGCTGCGTATTGGAGAGGCTGAAGAAAACAAAAACGAATCCAAACCAACATAACCCGAATGTTTGTAAGGTAGTGAGATTCCTTATCCTAAGCTGCAGGACACTTCGGCCGAGAATTGCAACGTGAGGCGCCATCACCACTGGGAGAATCGCAAGGTAGTAGTACCAGTGACCACCGTGCCCTTCAAATGTTGAGTTAAATCGCGAGAGGTTGTGCTGAAAAATAAACCCGTTGATAAACGCTTGGCCTTGAGCGATGTATTCGGCTACGTACCACGGTGCGGCAACGATAAGAGTGATCAGCCAGCCAATAGGGTTGAATAGTATTCGTGTCCAAGCGAGCCAGCGCCCGGTGACTAGCGCAAATAGGGTGACGGTAGCTAAGGGAACCAAAATAGCAATGGGGCCTTTGGCGAGCAAGCCGAGCCCAATCCATAAGTAGGCCCTTTGAATGGTTCGCTTAGATGCATCAGGACGTTCAAATGCCCGATACGCATCGAGCAGCGTCAAGCACAGTAGCGCATTCAGCAGGGCATCGGCGGTTGCTGCTCGTCCTATCACCACTACCCCCATTGCGCTGGCGAGCATTACCGTGCCTGTGAGGGCTTCATGAGGTGACATGCGAACCCTGCTAAAATAGAAAAAACTCGTGATCCAAATACTCGCCATGAGTACAGATGGAAGTCGGAATGCGAACTCATTCAAACCGAAATGACTAACGCTAAGCGCCTGTAACCAATAAATCAGGATGGGCTTGTCGAAGCGAAGTTCACCGTTCAGATAGGTGGTAATGAAGTCGCCTCGCTGAAGCATTTCCATGGTTGCAGCGCTAAAAGCGCCTTCGTCCAAATCGAATAGGGGGGCGTTACCATTGCCTACGGCGAACGATAGGACACACAGCAGTGTGAGCCACAGCCCTGTTTGATATTTGACGAAAATATTCACTCTGTACTCGTTTTGTTACGTACGATGTAGTGAGAGCGATGAGATGACTCGTAATAGGTTCGAGATGTCATTTCAGCCAAAATACCAGTGGTCAAAAATTGGAGCGACGACAGCATCATCATAAAGCCTGCAATCAGCATAGGTCGGGTACCGATATCATTGCCAAGCACGAACTTGTCCCATCCTAAATACCCTAAAACCAATGCAGCAAGAAAACCAAGCAGTAACCCGATACCGCCAAAGAAATGTCCGGGTCGAGCGCGGTAGCGCATAAAAAATGACACAGCTAATAGATCGAGTATGACCCGAACCGAGCGGCTGATACCGTACTTAGATTTACCATGTGCTCTGGGGTGATGAGTAACTTCAATCTCGCCAATTCGGCTCGTGGGCGCGATCGCAGCAACCCAGGCCGGTATGTATCGGTGCATTTCGCCGAACAAGGTGATCTGTTTTATAATCGAGGCTCGGTAAACTTTGAGGCTGCAGCCGTAGTCGTGCAGTTTCACGCCAGTTACACGCCCAATCAAGCGATTGGCGATCAACGAAGGTACCTTACGCATAATCCATGCGTCTTTGCGATTCTTGCGCCAACCGACTAAAAGGTCTAGGTCTTTAGATTTAAGCTCGTTAAGCATCGGAACTATATCATTGGGGTCGTTCTGCAGATCGCCATCAAGCGTGGCGATGAACTCGCCTTTGGCTTCGTCAATGCCTGCTTGCATGGCCGCTGTTTGGCCGAAGTTTCGTTGGAATTCAACAAGACAGATGGGGTCCTTGCATTTCGCTATGCAGTCTCTAGCGACCACTGCTGTGTCATCGGTGCTCCCGTCATCGACGATAATGAGCTCCCACTGCAGGTGCTCACGGCTTAAAGCGGCCAACGTCCGCTCTATTAAAAGCGCGATATTCTCTTGCTCATTAAAGACCGGGACGACCACACTGAGTTCGACTTTTGTAGACACGCTCACCACCCACACTGAAAAAGAAAAGAGCGTACCGAATAAAAATTACAATTTTGCAATATGAATGTTGCATTTTTAGGATACTGTTTACTAACGCGGATAAGAGGCATTCATGACGTCCAAGCAACAAAACAGCCTGATGGCATTATTGCTGGTACTTTATGGCCTCCTTGTCGATCACTATATTGGCTTCGATGCGCTTAACAATGCTCTAGCTCAGGTAGGCGTATTCAAATTTTCGGCCTTGATGTTGTCGCTTATTGCTACGCAATGGGTCAGAACCTGGCGTTTGAAAGAGGCACTTTCGTATCAAAAAATCGGTCGCATAGCGCCATTTAGCGTCTGCTATCGAATTACTCAAATGCACAATGTAATCAATACAATATTGCCATTCAGGGTCGGTGAACTCAGCATGCCGCTGCTATTACGTAATGGATTTAAGCTACCGTTGAGTACTGGAATGGGGCTTTTATTGTGGTTCAGATTATTAGATGTCTTGACGTTGTTAGCACTCGGTGCGTGGTGTTACTTAATACTGTCAGGCCGATGGATTGGGCTATTAATACTAAGCTTGGCGATCACGATGTTACCAAGATTATTGTATGCAGCTGCAGATGTTTACGCGCACCGCCCCAAACATATTGCCTCTATTATCGATAATCAGACTTGGGAGAGACTAATGGTTGGTGCTGCTGTCGACTTGGAAATGCAATATCGGTTTTGGGGTCTCAGTTTAGTAAACTGGGGTGTAAAAATTCTCTCCTTAGGGGTATTAGTGCAGTTAATAGTTGATGCTTCTCTGCTCGTTAGTGTAGCGAGCGCACTTGGTGGTGAACTCAGCTCAATTCTACCGATTCACGCCCCAGGTGGGATTGGTACCTACGCTGGGGGTGTAGCGGCATCCGGAATAATATTGGGTATAGATTTTGAGCTTGCCTTGCAAACCGGAGTCATACTGCATTTCGCTGTGATATTTTCAGCCCTGATATCACTCGGACTAAGTCAACTACTGTATCTTTGGCTTGCTGGTGGAAATGTTCGGCACTAATCTTAAGCAGATGAAAGAGTGATTTAAGGGTTGAATCGTCAGAACATTTGGCACTGATGGCTGGTTAAATGACAAAGAAAAATTTATTGCAGAAAGAGTCTCGACTCGGCACTGTGCTAACCGGCTCTAGCTGATGCTTCGCGCGCGGTGTCGCGCTCGGGCTCGGGCGTGAATTACTTTCAAAGGAGATTGAACAGGGGACTTGAAGTCCCCCTTTACTGCCCACACACGATACCGCGCGCAGGCGTCAGTGCCGTTGCGGCGCTAGAAAGAGACAGTCAGGTCGATACCCCAAAGCTCTGTGTTACCGTATTGCATCGTTGTTAGCAGTCCCCATTCGATGCCGTTGAGTCGATACTCTTCATTGGTTAAATTTTTGCTCCACAGACCGATTCTGATGTCTTGTGACGCTATTTTCCCCGCCCAATCGATGCGAGCATTGAGTAAACCATAGGAATCAATGCCAGTATTTACGGTGTTGT
>JAGYKB010000038.1 GCA_018401885.1 Gammaproteobacteria bacterium | reverse complement strand
AGCTGTGTTTGCAATTGTGCTAGTGCCCGTTCCAGCTCCTGCTCCAAAGCCCAGACCGTAGGTAATTGTCACAACGTTTGTTGCAGCTGTTGCGGTTACCACACCTGAGCCGCGCTCGAGCTCAGTAACTGAAATACCGTTGGCGGTAGCCATAGTTACGCCCGTAGCATCGACTGAGATATCTCCTACATTTCCTGCCGCTGCATCATAGGTTAATATAACCGTAGATGTGCTAGTACCGGATATTGCTGCTTTTACTTTAGTTAACCCGCCGTCAGCTGTTTTTACCAACTGTCCATTCAGCGCCGCTACCGTAGAACTCGCCTGAGCAGCTGCAGTTGCGCTGTTAGCAACAGCTACCTCTATGCCGCCTATAACAAGATTTCCAGCTCCCGTGCTAGCAGCAGCATCACCAAATGCGATACTCTGACTTTCTGCACTTATGACTTTACCGTTAATAGCATCGGCGATCTTTGTCGCAGCTGTGGTAGTTGTATCTGTAGCTGCTATTGTAGCTTTAACAGCAGATGTGCCAGATAAGTTGCCAATGGTGACGTCGCCGGCGGCAATCGTTGATGCGGTCAAAGTAAGAGTATTTTTTGCGGCCACAGGAGCGTTCGAGAGAGTCGCAGCCGAGTCAACCACTGCCGTAACGTCCCCGATTTCGTCGTAAGTACCAGTAGTCGTATAGCCGGGTGCTGAACCGCTCGTATTGCCGAGAGTGGCGGCAGATATCGTTCCAGTAGTGGGTTTGAAGTTTATTGTTACAACTGAGCCGGACACGGAAACACTGTCAGCGATGCCAGTGGCTCCAAGTAAGCCTGGGTCGCTTGGTGCAGCCGCAGAGTTATCGAGCCTGCCCGCCACGAGAGACGCTATATCACTAGCTGATTTGCTTGCTGCAATCGCAACCGCATAAGTTGTACCAGCAATACCAACGTCGATAGAACCCGATCCCGTAGCAGTGGTGCTTAGATCACCGAAATCAATTTTTTGGACTTGACCAACAACCGTTGGAGCCGCAGCAACAATAGTGTTGACTTGTGCTTCAGCTACCGTAACCGCTGCGTCAGTATCAGTAGAGCTAACACCAAGATTATTCGCGCCAGTTATATTAACAACTTCAACGTTCTTAACAGTCAAACCGGTGAGGCTAGTGTTGTCATCTGCAGTTGCAGTGATGTTTAGCGTATCGTCACCTGCACCGCCGTCGATCTCGTCACCGTCGTTGATAGAAGTGATGTCAGCGCCAGTTTTCGCGTCTACAACGCCAGCAGTGAACGTTTCGTCGTTACCGTTGCCAGTAAACTCGTCAATACCTGTAGTGAGCGAACTAGTATATAAACCAATTAACCCTCTGTTTTTATTAAAAAAATATGCTAATAAATCGCTTTTTTATTGATCATTTTTGCCATATTTTGCACAGCGAGGAGCAAAATTTTCCGCAAAATATTAACTTTTAATAAGAATTTCAATAAGTTAGAAATTTCAAATTTCTTCAACAATTTCTAGCGTTTTTCCAAAAACTCCGCCACAACCGCCTCAAAATCCGACCCAACCCAATTGCGCTTAAACCGCGCTAAATCTTTGCGAAAGGCACGCCGTGCCTGCCATGCGCGCTTGTAGGGCTGGGTGGCGTCTAAGTCCAAAACACATAAGCGATTGCTGTGAAAGATAAAGTTACTGATTTTCATATCGCCATGGGCTGCGTTCGCGCGGCGGAACAGGGTGAAGAGTCGCCCGAACTCACTGAGAAGGGCATCAAAGTCGTGGTCCTTGATATCACCGCTGTTAAGTTGACGGAGCAGGTTGTCACCTGGGTGACAAAGGCTGAGATAGTAAGCCCCGTGATTAAGGGCACCAAAAGAGCGGTTCTCGATAAAGGCGAGAGGCATGGCGGTGAGAATGCCGTTTTGCAGTAACCAGCGCGCAGCATCAAAGCTGCGACGGGCGCGGGTGGTGCGCCACAGACGAGTAAAGCCATGCAAAAGTGATTTGCGGTTGTAACGCTTTATAACGAGGGCTATGCCCATCACCTGAATTTTTGTAACAGTAGTAGTGCGATCGTGTTTGAGTATTTCGCCTGCCTCTATCGCCGCATCGGGATTCTGCAAGACGCCGGCAAGTGCAACGGCAAAGCGCTGCGAGAACTCCTGCTCGGGGGCGCGCGCGCCTAGCTCGGCGAGCGCGGCGAGGTCTACCGCGAAATAGGCGCTCCTATCCGCCTGTCGATAGCTGTCGGCTCTCGTCCCCAGTTCCGCACTGCGAGCAAGCGATTCATCAAAGGCACCAAGGGCGGCGGTGAGAGCAATAGTATCAAAACGCGCTGTCATGCAGCATCGCCGTGACGTTTGTAGAGTGAATTCGCTTTTGTATTCACAGCATTCCAAAAATCGGCGTTTCTGTCGAGTGCATGGCGAAGTCCGCGCGGCTCGTAGATGCTAACGAATCGCAGAAGATCGCGCTGGGTGAGGTTGAGATGCAGGCAAGAGTAATAGAGGCTTCCGATATCTTTTACAAGCCAGCGTCTGCGCAATCGCGGGCTCGAGAACGCTCGGTGTAAATCGATGAGCGAGACGCGCAGGTCAGACTCATTCTGGTGGAGTAAGAAATGGCATAAATACAGGTCACGGTGACACATGCCGTGACGGTGAAGCGTCCGAGCGATATTCGCAACGCGCTTGATCAGCCCGCGCTTTAATGCAGGCGATGGCGGCTGTGTTAACCATTGTTTACCAAGGTCTTCGAGGCTAATTGTGTCGGCAAGATCCTGCGTCACAAGGTAGGAGCGCCGCGTCGCGGGATTGTGGCCCACCACGCCATAGGCAACAGGATGTAAAGTCGACACACCAAGGGTCTGTAAGCGCTGCACGGCGCGCCATTCGTTCTCGGCATCGACTATTGGCCAGCGCAAATGAAAAAGATTTTTTGCAATCTCGCGCCAACCGACTCCAAAGTGCAGCTTTGCAAAATAGCGGCTGCCATTTAAATCAAAGCGAAAAGTTTTGCGTCCATCGACGGCGCGAAACACCTCGCCCTGCACGGCCTGGAGAATATCGAAAGGATCGCCGCTTGCAAAAAATTCTTTTAACTCGTTGTTCGCGTAGCGCATACCCATTTACCCGCGGGGGGTTCCGCTTTCGAAGCGCTCGATCAAATCTGCTGCGGCCTGCGGCATAGTGTAGAGACTATCTTCGGCGCCGTAGGCTAGTCCATTTGCTGACCACTTTGCTGTCGGCAATTGCTCGAGCATGTCCAAAAGCATCTTATTCAGCGACGCTTGCGAGAACGGCTCAGGGCAGACAGCGCCCGCGTTGGCCTGCACTATATGGTACGCATAGCCGCAGGTCTCGGTGGCCAGCACGGGCAGGCCAGCGACTACCGCCTCGAGCAAGGTATAACCTGCACTCTCGCGGTAGGCAGGGTGCAGCATAAGATCCGCGGCGGCGAGCAGGTCGGGCACGTCATCGCGTCCGCCTACAATGGTTACCTTATTGGCTATGCCTAATTTTTTGGCGCGTCTCAAATAAGGGGCAGGTTTACCTGAGCCAACCAAAAGGTAATGGACATTGCTGTGTGTTTCTAGTGGAAGCGAGGCGATAGTGCGCAGAGCGCGGTCGACGCCCTTGACTTTAAAACCCGAGCCAATCTGCATAACGAGTGTCGCGGTTTCGCTGATGTTTAATTCGCTGTTGAGCTTTTCCCGCGCGGCTTTCTTGCGAGCTTCGCGCCTCTCGAGCGAACGGTCATCGAGTCTGCGGTCCTCGGCAAGCCCAGCGGGGAGTGCATGCAAGCGACTCTCGCATTCGGGATAGTAGGTTTTAAACGCCGCTCTTTGCTGTGGCGAAAGGTACAGAATCTCGGTAGAGCTGTCGCCGCCGAATACTGCCTCCTCATAGGCGCTAAAGTGTATAAACCGGCTGGTGTATTGGTAATAGCTGCGGCGCTGCGTGGCTGCCATCTCGGCAAAACACGGGTCGGCGGCGTAGTACACGTCAAGCCCGGGCATTTTGTTAAAGCCTACTATAGTCCGATTATCGACTCCGTTCTGGCTCTCGTGCTGACCTTCGCTCTGATTTGTTATCTCTTTCTCAAACCAGCGTGTAAACTTTTTGTAAAGCCGCGTGCGAGTTAATGCTTTTACAGGCGCAAGATGAATTGTTACGCCATCGGGTTTGTCGCCGGTCCACTTTAAGGTGTACACGGTAATGTTGTGACCCCGCGCGCGGCACTCGTTTAAAATGCGCATAAAGTCGCGCTGCTGCCCGCCGTGCGGAAAGTAGGAATAAATGATAAACACGAGGTTCATGTCTGCGCTCATTTTCCTACGCCGCCATAGTCGCTGGTGTCGTAATAGCTTTTAGGTCGACCCAACGCAGCCTCGGCAAGTAACGCTTCGAACTGCTGCCACACTGCCGCCGGCGGATTTGCAGTAAAACATGGCGGCGTAACGGCTTTATCGTTCTCGAGCACGGCAGGGCCTTTGTAGGTGCAGGTTTTTTTGAGGCAAGGCGAACAAGCAAAAGTAGAACGCAGATGCTTTTGCGTAACGCCATAGGTACCCGAGAGCGCGGGATCGGTTGGCCCATAAATCGACAGTGTGGGGCGCGCGAGTGCGGCGGCTAAATGGCCAAGGCCAGTGTCCACTGCAACGACGCCGCTGGCAGCTGCAAGTTCGGCGGCGAGCCCGCTCAACGTAAGCTTGGGCAGAACTGTTGCGCCGGTGGCGCTCGAAATGTTCTCGGCACGGAGGCGTTCGGCCTCGTCGCCCCACGGGAGTAATACGTCGAAGCCCGCCTCGGCAGCGTGCCGCGCAAGGGCGCACCAATAGTCAACCGGCCAGTGTTTGGTTGCCCAGGTCGTGCCGTGTAAGAACACGACCTGCTTAGCGCTGCTTTTCTGTCTCGCTACCGCGCCGTGCCTGCTTTGTTTTGCTATCGCCTCGTGGCTTACACCGTAGTCTATTGTGCGAGGATTGTATTCGTACTGCAGCGCCCGCGCGAAAAGCTGACGCACTCGGTCAACCGCGTGTTCTGTTTTAGGCACCGAATACACTTTGTTGTAGAACAGCGTGGCCAGAGGTTCACGCACGGTGCTGTCGCTTAAGCCGACGGTTAAGCCGCGTGACATACGACTTATCACGCCGCTTTTTATGAGTCCCTGTGCGTCTATGACGAGGTCGTAATGTTCGCGATTAATCTCATCCTTAAATTTTTTGAATTCGATACCACCTAACGAGCGCAACGGCGTCTTTCGCCAGCGTCGAAAGGCAACGGGAATGACACGATCGACTGCTGGATGCCATTTCGGCACCTCAACAAAATTTTCCTCAACCACCCAGTCAAAAACAATATCAGGACGCGCACGGCGTGCATCAGTCACGGCGGGGAGCGTGTGAATAATGTCGCCTAGCGACGAAACCTTAACGATTAAAACTCGCACTGCAATTCTCTTGTTATGTTTGTCTCGCCTGCGCTAGGCGGCTAATCCTATTTTGCTATTTAGCATATAATTCGAGTACCGCAGTCAGTACTCGCGACGGTTCGATATCGGTCATACAACGCTTGTGACCAAATCGACACTCTCTATCGAAACACGGTCGGCATTCGATTGGTGTCGTTAGGATTCTCGATATCGGCGCGAGCGGTGGCGTAAACTCCGGCGAAGTTGAGCCGTAAAGCGCAACGACCGGTAAATTAAGCGCCGCTGCAACGTGCATGAGCCCTGAGTCGTTCGAAAGCGCCATGGTACACGCCGCCATTATGTCGATTGCCTCGGCGAGCGTCGTCTTGCCTGCCAAATTAAAGCAGCAATCAGTCAGCGGAAACCCTACTTTCTGGTCGATGCCTTCGTAAATTTCCTGTGCTATCGCCGCATCCCCTGCCGAGCCCATAATGACAACACGCCACCCATCGGCGATCAGTTTTGCGCCAAGCTTCACGAAATGGCTAGCGGGCCACTGCTTTGAAGAGCCAAACTCTGCGCCGGGGCACACGGCGAGCAGCCGCTTAGGCCAGTCGCCGGCGGTCTCTATCCCAAACGTAGCGAGTGCTTTGTCCACCATCGGTCGCGTAACCAGCAGATTCGGGTCTGGCACTCGTTCGGGCAGACGTGCCTTCGCGGGTAAACCCAGCGCGGCGAAACGCTCAACCATACGCGGGTATTGGGTCTTGTCGAGTCGTCGGCAGTCGGTAAGTAGGAGGCCGCGGGCCTCGCCTCGCCAACCGATGCGCTCTTTAATGCCGGCAAAACGCGGGATCAATGCAGACTTGAAGGAATTGGGCAGCACGATGGCATGGGTAAACCCTTTGTCGGCGAGGCTTTTGCCGAAACGGAGACGCTCGCCGAGTTTAAGGTCGCCGTGATCGAAGGGCAGCACGAGGCTTTCGTCGACCTCGGGCATGCGTGCGAGAAGTGGCTCGGTCCACGCCGGGGCTAATACGGTAATGTGGCAATCGCGGCGGGAGCGCTTGAGCAGGATAAACAGGCTCTGCGCCATTATCATGTCGCCGACCCATGAGGCACCAATAATGAGTATCTTTTGCGGGGTGGTGACCGCTGACTGCGCAGCTAAGTCGGCGAGTTCTTGTTCGCGCCGATCTTCTGCATAGGTCAGTTCCATCAGCTCTTCGAGCGTCTGTTCGTGGGCGCCGGTCTCGGCTTCATCAAGAACGCTATCGGATACCTGATCTTGGTTGTCTTCGTTTTTTGCCATCTCCACAGTTTACTCTCGCTGGACGGTGAGGGACAGCATAGGAGAGGGCTATTCGACGAGCTTAATCCACGTGCCGGGCGTAGGTTTGCCGGTGGGGTAGTAGTTATTGAGCAGTCGCAGCGTTTCCTCGGGATAATTCGCGATGCGGCTCTGCTG
>JAGYKB010000037.1 GCA_018401885.1 Gammaproteobacteria bacterium | reverse complement strand
GTCGGCGCTCAACTACAAGGGGAGAGACGCAAATCGTTACGTCGGAAAAAATATTACTCGATGTGTTTTACACTGCTATGACATGCTCAAAAAAAAACTAACTAACGGCAGTGATCTTCTGATCACAGAATGTCCCTGATCAACACTTCACCATTAACATTTTTAATTTCCAGGGTTATATCGAGCACCTCATTCCATTCTACTGAGATCAGGCCGTAATTTGCCTCCGCGAATGCCGGCCCCACTCTATGTCGATTGGGGCTGATCGCCTTCCATTCTTCAGTCAAGCCGGAGGATGTTAGTTCGATTAAGGTCGGTTTTTCGAGCTGCGGAATACGGCTTAGCTCTGACCAATGTGTATCTCCAGACATAAATACAGTGGGTACCTGCGAATATCGATTAACGAGATCTAGTAGCGCAAGTCTCTCTCTGGGGAAATTGGCCCACGATTCCCAGCCGGTAAACTCAGCTAGTACCTGAATGCTAGAACCTACAAGTCTAAGATCTACATCCTTCGCAAATTCATTCTCAAGCCAAGTCCATTGTGAAGCACCGAGAAGCTCAGCGCCGGGATCTAATATAACTTCATAGGGACCTCGATTCGAATCTAAGCGCTGTGCGCGCAAGTTTTTGTTCGTAACCTCGTTGAGCGCAGTGCGGTTCCAACGAAGGTCAAGAAGTAGCAACTGAATTACCCGCGGTTCTTTGCCGCGAAGGTGTGCGGAGGCGGCGGGTTCGGTGAATAAAATGCTTGTATAAATACCGCCATCCTGTGTTCTGCGCGGACTTGATTCTGGTTCCTCCCAAAAATCCAATAGCAATTGTCGTGAGGCTTCTTTGCTCGGGTAGTCCTTTCCGGCATCATTGCGCCCGTAGTCATGATCGTCCCATATTGCAAAGGTGGCTGCTTGTTTGCGCAGTTCTGCGAAGCCAGGAATAGCAGCCAGACGCGCGTACTTGTCCTTAAGCACAGCGATGTCGTCCGAATCACCATAAATATTGTCGCCGAGAAAAATGAATGCGTCGGGTTTGTCCTCAAGGACCGTCGTCCAAATGGGTTGCGGCTTATCCTGATGGCTACAGGAGCCAAAGCCAATACGCGTAACGTGTTGTGCCGATGCAACTGAGGAACCGAGGAGTAAAATAGTCACTAGTGCTATTGATTGATACGCAACTCGGAGGAAAAGGTTTAATGACGCTGTCATCGTAGAAATTCGCGCAGTGGCGCTCCCATGTTCGGATTTAAAGTACGAAAGTCTATGCCGAGGGTATGCAATAGAGTAGCAGCAATACGATTCGAGGTAAGGCAACCGTTAGGGGTAATAATTTCTCCTCGAGTGTTGATGTCTGGGCCTATAGCAGCCATCCATACTGCCTCTTCGCCAGCGATGCCTTGCGCATAGCGAAGCAAAGAGTCTTGCTCAACGTGCTCAGGAGCCGTGGGAGAGTGATGCTGCCAGGACTCCAGCGGAAGCTGGCCTCGTCCGTGATCTGTTGTTATAAACAGCGTCGTGTTGTCACGATATGCGTCTAGCCTTTGCAGAGTCGCCCAGACCTCTCCGATGAAGCGATCAGTCCTATTCGCAGCCCAGATATATTCATGATATTTTCCATCGTGTGCGAAGTCGTCTGTCTCGCCGTAGCTTATGAAGAGCACATCGGGTTGCTCACGCTCTAGATATTCGAGCGCGTACCTGTGCGTAAAAACGTCATTCCGGACGTTAGTCCACGGCCGTGGGGTATCGAAATAAAACTCTTGAATGCGCCGTTCGCTGTCGCTTGCAATGACTTCAAGGGGGCCGAAAGCATTTACATAAAGTCCACTTCTGTCAACGTTAAGTATCGCAGGAAACACATCCCAAGAAGTAAATGCAGCAGCGTGGAAACGCTTGTCTTTTTCAGCGTTATCCACCAACAGCTCCATAAAATTCTTATTTGCGTTTGGCACTTTGTCATTAGAAGTAATCGAGTGATCTACAAGTCCTGTCAAAATCTCGGAGTAACCGGGGTAAGAAAAATTCTTTCTATTGCTGACCTCTGCGCATGAACCATGTCGGAGATCGCCAACGAAAGCCCCCTGTTTGAACACTGTACCGTGCATGAAGGGCATGAGTTTCTGTGCTCTTTTTTCTGGCGCGTCGTCCCAGAAATCCCTGTTAAGCGTTTCTGCTGATTTGGTGAATTCCAAACTATTGAGGAGCGTTTCATCGATGCCGGTGAAAAGTTCCTGCCAGCGAAGTCCATCGAGTGTTACAAGTACGACTTTATCAGCAGCAATTGATCCTGCAGCAGAAAAAAGCATGAAAAGGAATAAACTCAATCTTAAAATCATTGATTAATTCTCCGTATAAAAAATGGGCGCGGTTGATTGCCGCGCCCATTTCAGAAAAACAAAGTTTCGCAAGCCCAACTGAGTTAACTATCTTTCAGCTGGGAGATCTAGAGATGATGACTGATTAGAAATCAACCGTCATCGCGAAAGAAGCTGTTCTTGGTGCGCCTATCCAGGCCCCCCATGCAGCGATTCCACCAAGGTAGGATTCGTCGAAGACGTTGTTAACGACGAAACGGAACTCGAAGGACTTGAGCGCTTCGCTAATTGAATCTCCGTCTATGCCAACGTAGAGATCAGACACGGTGTATTCTTCAGCGACAACGGCATTAGCTCGATCCATGAAACGATCGCCGACGAACTTCGTGGAGAGCCCAGCGAAGTACTGATCTCTTGTCCAATCAAGCGAGGCGACCCACATGGTTTCAGGGGTTGCTACGACCTTGTTGCCAGCAACAACTCCAATCGCTGCATCAGCGTCTGCGCCGAGTCCGGTGCCGATGTAGGTTGCATCCGTATTAGTGTAAGAAGTATACAGTGACCAGTTGTCGTTCAGTTTAATTGTGCCTGCAAGCTCAAAACCGTTTGAGCCGATACCGCCTACGTTATCGAAACGTCCCGCCAATCCGATCGTATAATTTGGGATGTTGCCCGCTATCTGAGGCCCAAAGAACTCGAGACGATTATTGAACTCGTTGTCAAAATACACGGCGCTCGCGTTGAAACGAGGGCTAACGAAGCGTAGACCAAGCTCCATGTTTTCCGCTACTTCAGCTTCAAGATCCGCTGACGAAGTGCCCTCGCGCTCCAACACTATGTCGAGCAGTGGCTTTACGTTCTCTGAGTAACCAATGAAAACTTCAAGTCCGTCCACCGGGGTTTGGTATGTTGCACCGCCGCTTAGGAGCGTATCGGACTTTGAGTTGAGGCTCTCAGGAGCCGCTACACCAAAGACGTCCACTTCTTTATTCTGAACATCGAATCTACGCATGCCAGCTGAGAGAGTGAATTGACCGACGCTGAATTCGTCTTGAATATACCACATGGTTGTTTCGCGATTGAAGTCTCGGTTGTACTGAATCCAGTAAGGAGTCTCATCAAACTCGATACCCACGCGTGCGTCGGTTAGCTTGTGCCAATCGCGATATTCTAGGCGCGTTGAATCCTCTATCCAGAGGCCGCCGCTCACGACGTTTTCAGCGCCGGCGAGCGAACTCGTGAAATCGAAATCGGCTGTGTAACCTGTACGATCGCGCTGGTAGTGAGTGTGGCGGTACGATTGCACCGGTATTGCACCTTGGCCGTAACATAGAGGGTCGCTGTCAGGGCCCGCGCCGCCGTAAGGGAAGGTGATTGAGGATTCGCAACCCGGCGTCGGCGACAATGCCTCGCCCGCTGCGTTAATGAAATATATAGCGCCGATGCCACTGCCACCGAGTACAGGGAGGTTGCCGGCAACCTCGTACTCTGAGCCTCCGTTGTCGTCTACAAGATCAACAATGCTAGGCGGAATCCAGTCTCCGCGGCCTTCCATCTGGTGGTCGTAGAGACCCAAGGTGGCATTAAAGTTGTCGCTCGGCTCGATGTCTAATTTGAGGTAGCCGAAACGGTTCTCTCGCAGTGTTGACCACCCTTGTCTATAGACTTGGTTGATATAAGGCGTGTTGGTCCAGTTGCCGTTGAGCCTATCGCTGTCGGGGTCTTCGAGGAACTCACCTTTGGTGACGCGCTGGTAGTTGTCTTCTTGAATGTCATCGTAGGCGTAATAACCAGTGAGTGTGTATGACTCCATTTCAGTGACGAATTTCGCGGCCATATGGTCGCGTTCGTTCTGCGCCGAACCTTCCATCCAGTCGGTCGCTTCGTTGTGGTTAAACGAAACCCAAGCGCGAGTAGTGTCGTTGAGCATACGTCCCGTATCGTATCGGCCATAATAGCGCTGGGAGTCGAAATCACCCTGCACCAGTTGGACTCGCATACGCTGCTCTTCCTCGGGCGCGTTTGTCGTGAAATTGAGTGTGCCGCCGAGAGATTCTGTTGTGCGTGTGTCGATAGAGGCGATGCCTTGGTTAACCTCGACGCCACCTGAGTTCATCGTATCGATGTAGCGATTTGCCTTCGCACCGCCGCCGTAGTTTGAATCACCATTTGGAAAACCGTCGATAGTAGTTCCAACCTGTTGGTCGCTTAGGCTCGTTTGATAGCCGCGGAGATTAATAGTTGTCGACCAGTCGTCGAAACCGAATGTGTCGCCTTCGGTTATGTTCACGCCTGGGAGGTTATCGATTGTGGATAGAATCGATGTGATGGGGCTCTGCTGATCATTCATCGACTGCGTAGTCGACAGCGCCGAGTACGATCTAGCCGCGCCTGTAATGACAATTTCTTCTATGCGCTCCAAATCTTCACTTTGCTGCCCGTTTGCATAAGGCAATGCTGAGATTGCGAATAGTGGCAGAATGCCATATTTAATTTTTGATTTGGTAGAAAAATTAATGCTCATGTTACTCTCCGTAGCAAACCAAAGGGTGCATTGTGGAGGCACGCGATGATTGGAATGCTGAATAAAATTAACTTGATGATAGAGTGTTAATCCTGCGTGCTAATCGCTGTTATAAAATTTTACAACAGCCAACGCCGCCTCTCTGTGTAGGCTTTTAGGATTAGAAGAGGGTACTGAGTATTAATGACAGAACCACGGCAAAATTTAGACAATTTTGTTACAGTTTCCGGATCGATCGTCTGTTCGATAATCGTGGAAGTAAGTTTGTTTTGAAGATGGGCTATTAAGTATTGGGTGAAGGGGTACGGGAATTGAGAGGACTACGACGTTAATCGACACTCGTCAATTCCCAAGATATTCCGAGTTAGTCCCTTGCACTCGCCGGCGCCATCTTCCACTCGTGCTCAACAACATCCGGGACTACCTTGACGCCAGTGCTGAACTTCAGCGGCTCGACAGTACCGCTAGGGAATGCTAGCTCGACATAATAAGCGGTATAACCGGCCTCGGGCGGATCGAGCTTGATCTGATAAACGCCTGGCTCGCTCTCGGTCAGGGCGGTCGAGGTGTAGGCGCGACCGATTTGCGCTTGCATAAAGTTGCGTTCGTTTGGATTACTCGCTTGCCATAAAAGCACCTCAAGGGGCTCATCGAGGGTGAATACGGTAATTGTTCCGTCGCCGGCGACCTCCCAGTTATAGCGCGGCATCTGCACGTTATTCACTACAGCGTGGTACCACGCATCGACGCTTTCCATGACGTCGGTGTCCGCCATGCTGTGGTTAGAATTGGGGACGTAGCGCAGGTGTTTCTCGCCAACGAGTTCATCCCAATAGAAACGCCAGGAGTCGGGGATGAAGAATTCATCACCGGTGGAGTTGAGCAAAAACTTTGGCAGCGTGAGGCGATCGCGGTATTCGAAAGGCTCGACGATTTTCATGAGTTCGGCGAATTCAGGCGTGCCCATCCAGGCGATGTTACCGTTTAGCACGTAGTCACTCACCGCGAGGGAGTATGCGCCGTAGACGTTGAAATGATGTTTGAAGCTCTCTTCAAGATTTAGCACGTCGATAACAATCGGCATGATCGCGATGACACGGGGGTCGACTGCGGCGGTAGTCCATGTCGTCCAACCACGCTTAGAACCGCCAGCTACAACAAACTGATCGACACTGGCTGCCGGGCTCGCTTGTCTCTGCATCAGGTCGGTAATGGTGTCCATCGCGCGGACGGCGGCCTTGGTCATGGGGAGGCGCAGGGGCCACTTCTCATCGCCGGTGCGCAGATACTTGTCCCAGGTGTAGGCGATAATTCCGTCTTCGCTACGCCTGCGCCCATCATCGTCGGCGAACACGAGGGGCTGGCTCGGCACGCCATAGAGTGTCGATACCACTGTGCCTGTTTGCAACGCGCGCTTAATATCGCTTTCGGGCGCCGCACCGCGGCGATTCCCCTCGTTGTTGCCACCGGTTAAATAGAGAAAACCGATGTCGCTAGTGACTTCTGCGGGCACGGTAATCACCAGTTCATGCACCCATAAAGGCAGATTCACCTCGGCCTCAGTAAGCCATTGCTGGCTGATCATTTCGACTAGGTAGGTCTTATACGCTTCGCCCTTAAACTCGCCGGAGACGACATCGATGACCTCGTAGCGGTAATTGTCATCGGGTGTCTGCACATAACGGTCAAGTGCGGTGAGAGTTAAACCCGCGGCCGCCCCGAGGGAGGGCAGGGCGATGAACATGAGTAGCAGTGTAAAAAGCGGCGAGGCTATACCCCGCATGCAACGAAATTTTTGTGCGTGAGTCATTAGCGGGTCTCCGTTCGAATGAAGGAAAACCCTGATGATTCCATGAATACTGTGGGATGTGAAGTTTGCAGAGTGGCCGGAGAGAGCATCAATTTCCGCCTATCGCCTATCGCCTATCGCCGCTCGATTGCGACCGCGATGCGTGAGCCGAAATCAACGATCCTGCACCATGCCCGCAGAGCAAGTTGAGGTCTGGCGCCCAATGCCTGCTCAGCTTCTTGTTTATGATGAATCTCGTCTTCTCGGCAATCAGCGAGTAGTTCTCTCAGAGTGGGAAAAATCTGATCTCGGTCTAGACGTTCAATCTGCTGCAAATAGTGCTCGTCAACAAACGATTCGACTGCAGCGATCGTGGCGTAAAT
>JAGYKB010000036.1 GCA_018401885.1 Gammaproteobacteria bacterium | reverse complement strand
TCTCGGTCTAGACGTTCAATCTGCTGCAGATAGTGCTCGTCAACAAACGATTCGACTGCGGCGATCGTGGCGTAAATGGCGCTCGCACCGAACAGGCTCGGGAGTGCGCCGGTCACGAAGCCTGCTGCTCGCCAGAGAGGCAGCAGGCGGCTTCGTGAATTTTCCGGTATGACCGAGTTTATCTTGCTAAGGTGGCTTTTCTCTGTACGCAGATGATGTTTAGCAAAGTGCCTGATTTTTGCATCCCTGCTAACCCAGAGAATGCCCTGATAGATCGCGACCGCGCCAGTCTCACCAGCTTGATCTGAGCGTAATTCGCCGAGTAGCCAAGCGGGTATTTCGTTGCTATCAAGTTTGCCAGCGACTGTGTCCTTCATGCTGTTAGAGTCCTGTGATAAGCCTCTTGGTTAATACTGACAAAGCGGGCACCAATAAAGTCGGCGCGACGAAATCGACTCTTTAACAATTGTTTCTCCGCAGGTGAAGCAGGCTTGATTCTCTCGCGCGAAAACAGTGTGGCGATATTGTCCCCGTCGAAGTCCCTGCCGTTTAAGTTTTTCGACTAGTGAAGGCGCGTTGGTAATACCACCAGTAGCGTAAGCCTGCTGGCTGATCTTGAGCGTGCTACGAGCCAGGTCGTTTATTTGCTTTGTTTCAAGATCGCAGGGGCGTGCACGCGGATTTATGTTGGCAGCAAAAAGTATCTCCGAGCGCAGGTAGTTTCCCACCCCTGCAAGAAATGCTTGATCTAAATAGAGAATTCCGACCGACCGTTTCCTAAACTTAGCCGATGCAAGCCGTGTCGCGATTTCTCGCCACGTAAGGTTGGGAGACAGAATGTCTGGACCTATTTTGGCGAGGAAGGGATGCTGAGCAATGCCATCGGCATCCAATACATCAATTTCTGAAGCAGAGTAGAGCAGTGCGCTGTGCGTAGCTGTGTGAAGAGCGAGCCTGAGAGAGCGATTCGTTGAGGGGATATTGCCTTGCTTTACGACATACCAACGTCCATAGAGCTGATTGTGCGAGTAGATGCTCAGGCCGTTATCAAAATGGGTTAGAAGCGCTTTGCCACGCGTTTCGAGGCCGATCACCTCCCTAGATTGCAGTTGAGCTTCGAAGGGCTTTAGATGCGCAAACGCGAATTCAATGCGATCGACTGCCTTGCCTTCGAGCACTTTCGCTATTTTGTCCGCTGCGCGGCGTATTTCGGGACCTTCGGGCATAGTGTCTTTGCTGTTGGGGTTTCCTCTGAAAAACGCCCAACGACTCTGACTAGATTGCAACGCAGCTCGATTGTTTATCGAAGGCATGCTTGATACCGATCAATTTGGTTGTCTCCCATCCCTCCATACTCTAGTTAAAACAAATCAGACGCTGTTAAGGAGGCTCGCATGTTCGAATCCAACATGATCACAGTTGTTATTGATCCTGAAGTCTGCAACAAGGCAGTTGTTAGTAAAGCCATCGCAGTAGCGCTCGTGAGCCGTGCGAAGCTCGAATTTGTTTATTCGGAATATGTTCACTATCTAGAAGATGGGTATTTTTACGACCCAGTTGTCGCCAAAACCCTGCGTGAAGAGCATAGCGAAGTTAATGCGAGAAAAGCCGACGAATTAGCTCAGCTCGCACGCGATGCGGGCCTGAGTGTTAACGTGGTCGCACTTTGGGGTAGCCCCGCGTATCGCTCGATTGTCGAAAACATCACCGCCAGACAGCCATCGCTCGTTATTAAGAGCACGTCACATCACAATCGTCTCGCGCGCATTTTTCTCGCGAATGAAGACTGGGAGCTTGTCAGGCATTGCCCAGTGCCGTTACTGTTGGTCAAGGGGCTGCCTTGGTCCGAGCCGCCAAGTTTTATCGCGGCTGTTGACCCCGACCATCTGCGGGATAAACCAGAGAGTTTCGATAAAAAACTGGTGGCACACACTTTAGAGCTGCGCGATCGATTCAACGGCTCAGCTCACCTGTACCACTACGATTGGGTTCCGCCTCTATCTGGCCTCTACCCCCTGCGAATCGATGCTGCGAGCGAATCAGCGAAACTCATCGCTATGGGTGAGGAGAACGGTATACCCGCCACACAGTGTCATTGGACCGATGTCATCATTAATGACTCCCTGCCTGCGCTGGTAGAGAAGATCGACGCCGCGGTCGTGGTCATGGGTGCTATTTCTCGCTCTGCCATCGACAGAGTCTTTGTGGGTAGCACAGCCGAACGACTTCTCGATGAACTCGTGTGCGATGTCTTGGTTTTGAAGCCGGATTAGGTGGCTGAGGCCGCGCGCAAATTCGTCTCGTAGCTCTGCTCTTTAATGGGCCAATGCAATAAAGCGGCGAGAAGCCCGAGCGCTACGCCTGAAAGCCAGATGCCATCGTAATGACCAGTGGTCTCATAGAGATAGCCACCCAACCAGACCCCGCTGAAGCTGCCCAGTTGATGGCTAAGAAACACGAGTCCATAGAGGTAGGGCATGTTTTGTACGCCGAAAAACTGCGCGACCAATCCGGAAGTTGGTGGGATTGTGGAAAGCCATAAAAAGCCCATCGCGGCACTGAAGCCTAAGACACTGAATAGCGAAGGCGGTAGCAATAGGAAAAGGAGAATCGCGAGCGCGCGGGTAAGATAAATTGCAGAAAGCATTCTGTGTTTGGGGCGTTTTCCACTTGCTACCCCCGAATAATAAGCGCCAAAAATATTGCATAAGCCTATAGTGCCGATGCTCCAGGCGCCGACCTGCGGGCTAAAGCCAAGGTCTACGACATAGCCAGGCATGTGAACTGTGATGAAGGCGAGATGGTAGCCACACACGTAGAATCCAATGAGTAATAGAACATAGGAACGAACCGCCAAGGCCTTGCGCGTAAGCTGCCAGAGGCTTATCGCGGGAGAGTCTCCCGGGCTTTCGCTGGCTTCGTTTCCATAGCGGGCGAGGGGGATGACAAACACCGCCATGCCAAAGCCGAGCATGCTCATCAACTGAAGCGCGCCTAGCCATCCAAGCCAATCGATGAATACCTGCGCCGCTGGTACGATCAAAAACTGTCCCACGCTGCCTGCAGCCGTGCCAATTCCTAATGCCCAACCTTGTTTCTCAGCAGGAACAGCGCGAGCGATAGCCGGCAAAACAATACCAAAGGAAGTGCCGGCAATACCAGCGCCTACAATCACACCTGCCGTTAGATTTGCACTCAGTGCAGTGGTGCTGCTTGCCATCCCCAGTGTGCCGAGTCCGTAGAGGGCAATACCGCCAAGCAATACCTTGGTGGTGCCGAAACGGTTGACGAAGCCTCCAGCAATGACTGCACTTAAACCCCACGATAAATTCTGAATCGCGAGTGCCAGCGCTAAGACATCGCGTCCCCAGCCATTTGCCTCGCTCATGGGTTGAAGAAAGAGACCAAAACCCGAGCGCAGGCCAAAGGAAAGCATGAGGAGTAGGCAGGCACTAATCAGCACGGGCATATAGCGGTTTGGATACTGGGTGCTCTGATTCATCTGCTGACTGCCTAGTTTCTTAATTGAGGGTGTGAAACGCGTAAAGAAGAGTAACTGTTTTCTCGAAAACGACGAACTTTTTTCGAATGCTTAATGTAAAGTTTCATTACGTCTGCAAATCTTGGTAAAGTAAAATTTCTTAATGTCTTGCTGCCTAATCGTGATTAGTCATAGGCTGTTGGGCCGGCGTCGATAGCAGGCTTATGACGCATAGGTAATGGTAAGAACAAGAGTGGTCAACTTTGTATCAGTAGGAACTGTTTAGATGGTAAAGATTTTATTCAAAGATCATACAGGAAGCGAACGATCTGTTGAGGCTGCCGCCGGGATCTCGGTTATGCAGGCCGCGGTCTCCAATGGTGTGCCAGGAATCGATGCAGACTGCGGCGGGTCTTGTTCGTGTGCGACTTGCCATGTCTACGTCGACGAGGCATGGGTCGGCAAGTTGACAGCAATGGACGCCAACGAAGATGCCATGCTAGGCCTTAGCAGCGATCGTCGAGAAAACTCGCGCCTTTGCTGTCAAATTACCCTTAGCGAGGAACTCGATGGGCTGATGGTTGCCACGCCGGAATTTCAATTTTAAATCAGCGTCTCAAGCGAGAGTTTAAAGAGAGTTTCAAGAGATTTTAAGAGAGTTTAGAGAGAGTTTAGAGAAATCATTATGAGCGATACCCCTGCATCCCCAGAGTTGGACCGCCGCCCTGAAAGTAAGTGGAGCATGGTGGGTAAAGACCCTTATTCTATGCCTTTAGAGCACATAGATCTGGCACATCCCGGTATCTGGAAAGAAAACGAGTTTCTGCCTTTTCTCAAACGTTTGCGCGAGGAAGCTCCTGTGCATTACTGCGCGGAATCGGCGACCGGCCCTTATTGGTCTGTGATGAAATACAAAGATATTATGGAGGTGGATACGTCACCTCATATTTACTCGTCCGAGCCTACGATCGGCATTGTTGACGCCTATGAAGAATTTACAGTTCCCTCGTTTATTTCGATGGATCCCCCCAAGCATGATGAGCAGCGTCGGGTGGTGCAAGGTGTTGTTGCGCCTTCAAACCTAAAAAATCTCGAAGGATTGATCCGTAGCCGTGCCGCGGCGATTCTCGACGGACTGCCAATTGGCGAGAAGTTCGACTGGGTAGAGCGAGTCTCAATCGAACTGACGACGCAGATGCTTGCCACGCTTTTTGACTTCCCATTCGAAGACCGTCATAAACTGACTTTCTGGTCAGATGCGGCAACCGCGATTCCTGGAGGCGGCATTATTAACAGCAATGAAGAGCGCTGGGAAGCAATGCAGGACTGCCTCGCGACGTTTACGCGCCTCTGGAACGAGCGCGTGAATGCGGAGCCAGGTAACGACCTAATTTCGATGCTCTCGCACGGTGACGCCACCAAAAATATGCCGCCGATGGAATATCTGGGCAATATCCTGCTGCTAATCGTTGGCGGCAACGACACCACGCGTAATTCGATTACCGGCGGCGTGCTGGCATTGAATCAGTTTCCCGAAGAGTACGACAAGCTTCGCGCAGACCACTCATTGATTCCGAATATGGTATCGGAAATAATTCGGTGGCAAACCCCGCTCGCATATATGCGGCGCACGGCGAAAGTTGATACAGAGCTTAATGGACAGAAAATTAAAAAGGGCGAAAAAGTCATCATGTGGTACGCGTCGGGTAATCAAGATGACGAAGTCATTGAGAGCCCGGAACGTCTGATTATCGATCGCCCTAATGCGCGGCAGCACCTTTCATTCGGGTTCGGGCTGCACCGTTGCATGGGCAATCGCCTTGCAGAAATGCAGTTGCGTATCGTCTGGGAAGAGATCATGGATCGTTTCGAAAAAATCGAAGTGGTCGGAGAGCCCGAGCGAATCTATTCTAGCTTCGTGAAGGGTTACTCTAAGATGCCGGTAGTTTTGCACCCAAAAGCGTTGTGATTTCGGCTGTTGTAAATCATGAGTCGGTACGTCTTTCTATCCGGAGTACGGATTTGGTAGGTGGCAGCTAAGAGGTCACCTCCGTCCAGGGCTTTCGGATTACGCGGACGTTTTCCTTCCTTAGGGTGTAACCGCAACCGTCGAAATGTTCGAGTACCTCGATACATAGATTGCGGCCTATCCCTGTCCTGTCTCTAAACTCAATAACGCTAAATCCAGCGCCGTTACTCGCAGCCATAAGCTGATTCGCAGTCTCTGCGAGTTTAGCGAGGGTGGCAGGCGGGTAAAATCTATTGTCGGCGACCTTCACTACGACGCCAGCGCGCGCGCAGTGTTGCAAAATCCGCTCGACCGCTCTTAAGGGTATTCCTGTCGCGTCGACGATCTCTCTGGTTCGCGGCGGTGTTAGGTCTCCATGCTTGAGCAGGGGAGCAATCTTCGCGTCAAATTCTTGACGCTCTCTGCTGACTTCAGCGTGGTGTGTGACGAGCGCAATATGGCTTCCCTCGCGGCGCAGGACGCCTTTCGCGGCCAATGCTGTTATAAATCCTTTGAGCACTGGCCGAGGAACGCTTGGCCGCAAGGTACGCGCGATTGCCGATTCGAGTAAGCCTGCTTCGCTGGGCTTCTCAGCATGAAAATGCCCTAACAAATCTGTGAGGCGGTTTGTCAATGTCGCAGCGGCAGACGCACCGACTAAGCGGGGTAGGCGTCTGTCCTCGATAAACACTTCAAGAGGCGCAGGCGATTGTTGTCTCACGCGTTCAAGGTGAGTCTCTATTAAGTCAGAAGTCAGATTGCGTGCGAGCGCGAATTGTTCGAGGTCGATGCCAAATGGTGCAACAGCAAGAGCGGAATCGATCGCAGCGTCGATTTCGCCCCGATACGCCTTCAGCAGAGCGAGTCTCTCTAAACTGGCTCTGCCCCGCTTTGGCAGTTCCGTATCGATGACTGTGCCTCCACCCAGCGATCTCTTGGCGGCAGGGTCTCGGAGGATAAAGCGGTCCCCCCAGTGGCAGGTGATAGGTTCATCGAGGCTGAATTGATAGAGGCCCGTAGTTTCGTCGAGTTTACGCAGGCGTGCGAGGCGATGCGCAGCGCCAATGTGAAGATGGTAGTCGACACCAGATTTTAGCGAAGTTGTCGGATCGATAAGCGTAAGATGCGTATCAAATCGCATGACGCGGCGTTGAGCGACACCGATAAAATCTCCGCGTTTGATCTCATCCAGACCAAGGCTAATGCTAAGTGCCGCGCGCTGGCCTGCATGGAGTGATTGGCATTCGGATTGGTCAATACGTATGCCGCGTATTCGCACCGAATCTCCAGTGCCGCAGTGAACTAATTGCTCGCCCTGATTGATCGTGCCAGCCGCGAGGGTTCCCGTCACAATGGTGCCGATACCTTTCGCTGTGAAACAGCGGTCGATGGAAAAACGAGGGTGCTGGTCTAGGCTAGAGTTATTTGCTTTCTGCTGCAGCGCCAGTGTGTTTAGATGCGTCGCGAGTTCGGCAACCCCAGCACCAGTGACATTGTTAATTCTGAAGAGGGGAGCACTGCACAAGCTTGTGCGTGTGAGAAGGGCACTAATCTCGCTTTCAACAGCAAGAAGTCGCTCCTGCGTGCACTGATCAATTTTCGTCAGGGCGACCGCGCCCTTGTTAATCCCTAGCAAATCCAATATCGCTAAATGCTCGCGCGTCTGGGGCATGATGCCATCGTCTGCTGCAACGACTAGCAGCGCAGCGTTCACCGCGCTAACCCCAGCCAACATATTGTTGATGAAATCGCTGTGTCCGGGCACATCGACGAGGCCGAGTGTTGTTGCGCTTTGTGCTTCGTCAATGGAATGACGATAGGCAAAGCCCGCATTTATTGTTAATCCTCGCGCTTTCTCTTCGGCGAGAGTATCAGTATCTGTTCCGGTAAGCTGTTTGACTAGCGACGTTTTGCCATGATCGACATGGCCTGCGGTGGCAATAACAAGAAACTGGCGAGGTGAGTTGACTGCGTTCATTGTACTTAATGCTGTGTCCTTGCCGAGTCTAAGGCAGTGTTGCAGGTCGCGCGCGGGCGATGGCGAAGACAAAACATGCGGCTATTGCGGCGGCAAGAAAGAAGCCCGTGTTCAAAAAGCCGTTAGCAAGGTTCACAATCCCTAAGCCGATGGCGCCGGTAAAAAGGGCGTAGTAAACAAACGCGAGCAGAGTCTTGCGTATAACCGCGCCTTCCTTGCCTACAAGTCCCACCACCGCCGAGGCTGCAACCACGTTGTGTACACAGATGATGTTGCCTGCGGCGCCACCTACCGCTTGCAAGGCGACAATCCAGAGTGGGTCGTAGCCGATGCGTTCTCCAACCCCAAATTGGAAAAGAGAGAACATCATATTGCTCACGGTATTACTGCCCGCAACGAAGGCACCGAGGCCACCAATAAAGGGTGAAAATAGAGGCCATGCTGCCCCAGTCAGCACTGCTACGCCTTCGGCGAGGGCGAGAGGCATCTGCTCAAAGCCAGCGGCGCCATCGCTGGAATTAATGAAAACCTGAACCATGGGTACGGTGAAGATAAGCGCCATAGACGCAGGCGCGAGAGTTTTAAGTGAGTCACCTACGCCGCGTGAAAATTGCGCGAAGGGGAGTTTATGAAGCCCTATCGTGATGAACGAGGCGAGAATAAAAATGCTTCCAGGCGACCACAGTGGCTGAAACGATGCCGAGATCGAGCTGCCGAAAATTTGCGGCCATGCCCACGTTATGAATGGATGTGCGCTACGCAGCACTGACTCGAGATCTAGAACCCGCAGACGAGTAATTACTAGCAGCACCGCAATGACAAAATAGGGAGACCAAGCGCGCAACAGACTCATCCTCGGCGCTGAGTCATCGT
>JAGYKB010000035.1 GCA_018401885.1 Gammaproteobacteria bacterium | reverse complement strand
CAACCAAAAACCCAACCCAGGCTAGTCAGCCTGGGACTTGACCAGATACTTACCCAACGTCTCGTAGTACTTAAGCGCTAACGCGGTGGGGACTACATATTTCACGCGTGCGTCGAACTCGTCTGTTTCGACTTTAATCATGCCTTTGTCGGCCAAAATTTTCAGGCGGCTATGCTTTGTGCGCTGAGAAATCTCTGGCATCGCTTCGAGGGCTTCCATCGTGGCGAGCTTTCGTCCTTGATACCACGAGATAGAACAGGCATTGAGAAGACCGCTTTCGACGGCGTCCAACGCGGGGAATTTAGGCATTTCTTCGAGCGCTTTCGCCAAGTTAAGAAAGCGAAGATAAGGAAGATCTTTTTTCATTTGAACCTTGCTCCGTGAAGTCCACACATTCTACCAAATCGCGTAATAATTGCTACGCCGCTATAGTTGTGGGGCTGCACAAGAAAGTAGGACAAGTCAGTCGCGCGAATTCAGGTATTTGGTCATGGCCGGTGAAAATATCGACAACAAATACAGCATAAGCAGCGCACCGATCGCGTCTCCGATCATCATAGGTATAAACAAACCTGCGGAGGTGGATAACTCGGGTGTGAGAGAAATAATATATGAATTAAGGGTTGAACTGACGAATGCGGTTGATGCGGCAAGCACAAGTATGGTGCGAAGTGATAGACCAGTCATGTCCGCGGTAAGCTCAGATCGATAAGCAGAACTTAACCGCATCAGCGAGAGCACTCCCCAAGCAATGACTCCATTATGAAGAACAATCAATGCAGTATAAGGGCTTACCATCGTGACCGAGGGGATTGTGAGTGCTGCACCGAGTATCAATCCAACCGCACCAGGAACACCAAAGAGTAAAACCGCGACTGGCCGTAAAGCAGCGGGCAGAAAAATGAGACTTACAAGAGGGGTTATTTCGGCGGCCTTAAAGAAGTACCCGTTAGCATAGAACAGCAGTGTCCAAAGAGCCGCGACAAACAATACATAGCGAATGTTTACATACAATCGGTTGAGCATAGGCGTCTTCATGCAAGCGGCAAACAGTCTCGTCTTATTCGCGAGCCACTATATTTTCTGTTCAGGTGATAACTTTAGTCTACTCTTGTTGCAAAAACAAAGGTAAACCATCTTATCTTACGCAGCTTGCCACTGCGCTAGGTAACGCCTTGGGCGTCTTTTGACGCTAGAATAACGCATTACTAATCGCCGGTAACCTTAATGAAATCGAAACTCCCAGACATAGGCACGACAATTTTTACGGTGATGTCTAAAATGGCGGCCGACTGCGGCGCTATTAACCTGTCGCAGGGCTTTCCCGACTTCGACTGCCCCGACAGGCTGCGGGAGCTGGTGACCGAACACCTCAACGGCCGCAAGAACCAGTATCCGCCCATGGCGGGCATTTTGCCGCTTCGGGAGCAGATCGCGGCGAAGGTGCATACGCTTTACGGCGCGCAGGTGTGCCCCGAGAACGAGGTGACTGTCACCTCGGGTGCGACGGAGGCTATTTTCGACGCGATTCAGGCGACGGTCGGTCGCGGCGACGAGGTTATTCTTTTCGACCCAGCCTATGACTGCTACGACCCCGCGATTCGGCTCGCCGGTGCGACACCCGTGCGACTCCCGCTTACCTCGCCCGCCTATGAAATCGACTTCGAGGCGCTGGCTAGCGCCATTACACCGCGCACACGCATGGTGATGATCAACTCGCCGCATAATCCCTGCGGCAGTATTTTAAGCCGTGATGCGCTGGACAAGCTCGCCGCGACAATTAGAGGCCACGACATTGTTGTGCTCTCGGACGAGGTCTACGAGCACATGGTGTTCGACGGTCGGGGGCATGCGAGTGTGCTCGGACACGACGAGCTGCGTGACAAAAGCTTCGCGGTGTTCTCGTTTGGCAAAACCTACCACGCGACCGGCTGGAAGCTCGCTTACTGCGTTGCGCCAGCGGGATTTACGGCGGAATTCCGTAAGGTACATCAGTTCGTCACGTTCACCAGCGTGAGCTTTTTGCAGTATGCGCTGGCCGACTATATGCGCGAGTGCCCGCAGCATGCGACTGAGCTTTCAAGTTTCTATCAGGCGAAACGTGACCGCTTCTGCGAACTGCTCGCCCCTTCGCGCTTTCGCTTTACGCCCTCGGCGGGAACGTATTTTCAACTTGCCGATTACAGTGAGTTGAGCGACGAGGATGACATGAGCTTTGTAACCCGTCTCACGCGCGAGCACGGCGTCGCGGCGATTCCGCTGTCGCCCTTTTTCGCATCTCCCCAGCCAGAGTCGCGCATCATTCGCTTCTGTTTCTGTAAAGAAGACGCAACCCTCGCGGCGGCGACGGAAAGACTATGTGCGCTGTAACAGTCAACCAACAGACAACCAAACCGGAGTCGGCGGTCGATTTTGACGCGCTCGCCGCCTATATAAAGGGATGGGGCAAAGACCTAGGTTTTCAGGAAGTGGCGATTACCGATGTGGATCTGAGCGCCTACGAAGGGCACCTGGAGGAGTGGATCGCGCGCAACTTCCACGGCGAAATGGCCTATATGGCCAACAACCATGAAATGCGCGTGCATCCAGAACTGCTGCACCCCGGCACCATTCGGGTCATCTGCGTGCGGATGGACTATGCCAAGCAGACGGACAACTCGCTTGCGCCGCTTGAGAACAGCGACACGGCGTATATTGCCCGCTATGCGCGTGGACGCGATTACCACAAGGTGCTGCGGAAACGCCTGCAAAAGCTCGCCGATAAAATTCAGGAGAAGGCGGGGCCGATAGGGTATCGGGCGTTTGTGGACAGTGCGCCCGTGCTAGAGCGTGCGCTGTCGGAAAAATCCGGGCTAGGGTGGATCGGCAAAAATACGATGCTGATTAACAAGAACGCAGGCTCGTGGTTTTTCCTCGGCGAGCTGTTCACCGACCTGCCGCTGCCCATCGACACGCCCGACCAGCCGCATTGTGGCACCTGCCACGCCTGTTTGGATGTATGCCCCACCAACGCATTTGTCGCGCCGAATCAGCTCGACGCCCGCAGATGCATTTCTTATCTCACCATCGAGCTGCGCACCTCGATTCCCGAGGAGTTTCGGGCGGCGATGGGCAACCGCGTATTCGGCTGCGACGACTGTCAGCTAGTGTGCCCGTGGAATAAATTTACCGAGGTGTCACAGGAGCAAGACTTTTCGCCACGCAACAGGCTCGACGCCGAATCGCTGGTCGCGCTATTTGCCTGGACCGAAGAGGAATTTTTGGCTAACACCGAAGGCTCACCCATTCGGCGCATCGGCTACGAGTGCTGGCTGCGCAATATCGCAGTGGGCCTGGGCAATGCGCCGACTAGTGAGCCGACGCTCGCCGCGCTCGCCGCCCGAGCTGAGCATCCGTCGGCGCTCGTGAGAGAGCACGTTGAGTGGGCGTTAGACAGGCATAAGCAAGTTAGTTAACGTTTACTTACAGCTCAAGAGATTAAAAAAGAAGCGCGGCGTTGCACGCTATAAGGCGATAAAGTGCTCGCGGTAATACCTAAGCTCTTCGATCGATTCGCGAATGTCATCCAGCGCCTGATGCGTGGATTTCTTGGTCAGCCCTTGCATAATTTCCGGTTTCCAGCGATTGGCAAGCTCCTTGAGCGTGCTCACATCGAGGTTGCGGTAATGAAAAAAGGCCTCGAGTTCGGGCATGTAATTAGCCATAAATCGGCGATCTTGGCAGATGCTGTTACCGCACAGGGGCGAGGCCTTAGGCTCGGAGTATTCGGTGAGAAAGGCGAGGGTTTGACGCGTGGCCTCGGCTTCGTCGATGGTGCTTGCCTTCACGCGTTCGATAAGCCCAGAGCGCCCGTGATGGGTCTGGTTCCACTCGTCCATCGCGTCGAGTGCCGCATCGCTCTGCTTTATAGCGAGCACCGGGCCCTCGGCAATGAGATTGAGATTTTCGTCTGTGACGATTGTCGCGATCTCAATGATGCGATCGCTCGCGGGCAGCAGCCCGGTCATCTCGAGATCGATCCAGACTAAATTTTTGGCTTTGTTCATTAGTTCACCCTTATTAGGCCGTAAGTGTAACAAAGCCTTAACCGGGGGAATATGCAATAATCCATCGCTCTAATTGCGCTGCGGTTACCGCACGCAAAGACCTCGAGAACCACACTTGACCAAACGACGACTCAGTAAGCAGCAGCTCGGCCGCATCGCAAAAAATCAGGGGCGCGAGCTCGGCAATGCGGTGCAGGATGCCGCGACGCTCTCAGACGCCCGAGTCAACGGTGTGGTGATAAGCCACTACGGAAAACAGCTTGATATCGAGCCTCTAGACGGCGCTGAAATTGTGCGCTGCCATCAGCGCGCTAATTTGCCCGCACTCGTTACCGGCGACCGCGTAGTGTGGGAGGCGGGAGACGACGGCGTCGGCGTCGTGCTCGCGCTCGGCGACCGCCGCAGTGTATTTGCGCGTCCGGTCTTCGGCGGTGTGGTAAAGCCCATGGCGGCAAATATCGACGTTGTGCTTGTGGTGCTGGCGCCCACGCCGATGCCGATGGCGAATCTTATCGACCGCTATCTTGTAGCTATCGAGACCCTCGGCCTGCAGCCACTGCTGATCCTCAACAAAAGCGACCTTAAAAGTCAGTGCGAAGACCTCGGCCGACTCGAGGCGATGCTCGAGATTTACCGCAGCCTAGACTACGCCGTGCTTGAGGTGTCCGCGACGACCGGTGACGGTCTCACGGCGCTTGCCGAGGCGTTACAGGGCATTACAACGGTGCTCGTTGGGCAGTCGGGCGTGGGTAAGTCTTCACTTGTAAATGCACTCGGTGTCGACGAGGCGCTGGCGCCGGTTGGCGGGCTGTCGACAGTGCACGACAAGGGGATGCACACCACAACCACCTCGCGGCTGTTCCATCTTGCCGGCTTCGATCTGATCGACTCCCCAGGCATCCGCGAATTCGGGCTCGGGCACATCAGCGCGCAGCAGGTGTTTGATGGCTTTGTCGAGCTGCGGGCGCTCGCCGGACAGTGTAAATTTCGGGACTGTGCGCATCAGGGCGAACCGGACTGCGCGCTGCAGGCAGCGGTCGAGGCGGGCACAATTCACGAAGATCGCCTCTCAAGTTACTTTCAGATACTCGACTCGCTTTAACCCTATCTCTGGCGAGTTGAACTATAATGCCGCATGCCAAATTTATTCGTCATACTTCAAAAACTTGTCCCACAGCATTTGCTCTCGCGCGTAGTGGGCAGGGTTGCAGAAAGCGGCAGTCTCAAAAAACCTTTTATACGCTGGTTTGCAAAACGCTACGACGTCGACATGAGCGAGACGCAGGAACAAGACCCGCTCGCTTACGAAAATTTTAATGCGTTTTTTACTCGCGCACTCAAAGTCGGTGCAAGGCCCCTTGCCGAAGGCATCAATGATGCGCTGCCAATTTTATGCCCTGCCGATGGCGCGATAAGCCAGCTCGGCGAGATTACCGAGCACGGGCTACTTCAGGCAAAGGGACGTTACTATACTGTCGCCGATCTACTTGCGAGCGATCACGATGCGGCAGACTTCGACGGCGGGAGTTTCGCCACAGTCTATCTATCGCCCAAAGACTATCACCGCGTGCATATGCCGGTTGCCGGCAAGCTAACCAAAATGAGCTATGTACCAGGCGATTTGTATTCGGTTAATCAGCAGACAGCCGAAGGCGTGCCTAATCTGTTCGCACGTAACGAGCGCCTCGTGTGTTTGTTCGACACCGAACTGGGCCCCATGGCGGTAGTTCTTGTGGGCGCGATGATTGTTGCAGGCATCGAGACCGTGTGGGCGGGGCGAGTTTGCCCTGGACGAGACAGGCATGAGGTTCAGGTAACAGACTACACCTCGACCGTGCCCGCGATCGAACTCGCCGCCGGCGCCGAGATTGGGCGCTTCTATTTGGGGTCGACCGCCATTGTGCTTTTCGGTCACGCAGCGGTCGAGCTAAACGGAAAACTCGCTGCCGAATCACCGGTGCGAATGGGCCAGCTATTGGGCCTCGCGCGTCTTTCTTCTACCGACCAGTTTAAAAACTAGGAAGCCAGCATGACACAAGACGAATTGAAGGCAGCCGTTGCCAAAGCGGCATTCGATTATGTTGCGCGCATCATCGACGACCACAGCGGCGAATTTATTCTCGGCGTTGGCACCGGTTCGACTGCTAATCTCTTTATTGCCGAGCTCGAAAAAATAAAGCACAGCATCTCGGCGACGGTTGCGAGTTCCGAAGAAAGTGCCAGGCGACTAAAAGAGTTGGGCATTCCGGTTATCGATCTAAACGCCGCAGGCGTGCTGCGTGTTTATGTCGACGGCGCCGACGAGTCGAATGAGTATCTGCAATTGATTAAAGGCGGCGGCGCCGCGCTCACCCGCGAGAAAATTATCGCGGCGGCGTCCGAGGAATTTGTATGCATTGCTGACGAAAGCAAGCTTGTGCCTTACCTCGGCACTTTCCCTCTGCCAGTCGAAGTGATTCCCATGGCACGCAGCCACGTTGCGCGCCAACTCGTTAAATTAGGCGGAGATCCCGTTTACCGCGAAGGTGTTATTACCGACAACGGTAACGTAATCCTCGACGTGCATAATCTCAAGATCGACGAACCGCGAAAACTCGAGGCCGCGATCAACCAAATCGTCGGCGTGGTCGCCAACGGTTTGTTCGCCGCGCGCGCCGCCGATCTCTTGCTTCTCAGTACCCACAACGGCGTAAAAACGCTTACCGCTAAAGGGTAATTGAAAACAATTTCGTACCAAATAAACGAAAAAAACCACCTGCCCCATAGCTTGCGCTATAAGTAGGTGGTTCCTTAATTCGAACCTTCAAGCCAAAGACCATGACGGCACTGGCTCTGTAGTTTTAGGACTTTCGAGCTTTTTAAAACTCTCTAGCCTTTTAAAACTAAGGTATCTTCTGTAACTCGGTGTCTCTTACTTAGCTGTTTATCGCTCTATCGCTTGCACAGGTAAAGTATCAGAGACTAGAGTGGAGTGACGTTTTCCGCCTGAGGGCCTTTCTGCCCTTGGGTAACTTCCATGGTCACTTTTTGGCCTTCCTGAAGAGAGCGTCGACCCGAGCCGTTAATGGCGCTGAAATGTACGAAGACATCTTTGCCACCTTCTTGCTCGATAAAACCGAAGCCTTTCTCATCGTTAAACCACTTTACTGTACCCTCAACTGTCTCTGACATAATTCTCTCGTGCTTAAAATTTAATGTTATCGAATTTGGACAAGCCCAAATTCACCGATCAAAAAAATGATCGTATTTGCATACTACGCATTCTGAAGAATAGATGGAAACAAATTCTGTCGCAAATTGTAGCGAGTTATTGACCTTAATAGACGAAGGGGATTAGCAAACTTTTTGGTTTACAACCACCTCTGAAACCTTTTTTGAATCACCCCTAAGCGCACTACAACATGTTGTGGACTACGTTCTAAGACATCCCTATTGGTAGTTTAAGGTTCTACCGCTAAGCTTTAGCTCGCAATACGTTATCGTTGTGTAACCTATTCACTCATTCTGCAATAGAGTAGACCGTGGCGATTACGTTTTTATTACCACAAAATTTTTGCAGTACTAAAAAACTTTACCGGGGTTGAGAATATTCGCCGGATCAAATATCGCCTTGATGGAACGCATCGCGGCGATCTCGGCCTTAGACCTCGAATAGTGCAAATAGGGCTTCTTAAGCAAACCAACGCCATGCTCTGCCGAAATGCTGCCGCCGTGCCGCTGCACGATCTCGAAAACCCAATCGGACACCTCGGCGCACTTTTCGAAAAAAGACTCGGGCGCAAGGTCCGAAGGCTTAAGAATATTTAAGTGCACATTGCCATCGCCAATATGGCCGAACCAGATAATCTCGAAATCTGGATAGGCTTTGCCGATTAACTCATCTACCTCGGCTAGAAACTCGGGCACTTTTGAGACGCGCACAGAGATGTCATTTTTGTAGGGCGTAAATTGTGAAATAGTCTCGGAGATATCTTCGCGCAGGCGCCATAGGTTTTTGGCCTGCGTTAGATTTTGACTAACCGTTCCGTCAATCACCCAGCCCGACTCAAGACAGTGTTCGAAGACTTCCATCGCCGTGTCGAGGTCGGTTTCGGATTGATTCTCAAACTCAACCAACGCATAAAAATTAGTGGCGCTGTCGAATGGTCGCTGCAATCCTTTCTCTGCCATTACATGCTTAAGCGCTTTTTCGGAGAAAAACTCAAACGCGGTGAGCAGTAATTTCGCCTGGCAGGCCTGCAGCACAGGCATAGTCGCTGCCATGTTTTCGACGCCCAGCAGCATAACTGTGGGGTCTTTGGGCGGGCTTGTGAGGCTCATTGTAAGTTCGACAATAAAGCCGAGCGTTCCTTCGGAGCCAATAAACAGATGTCTGAAGTCGTAGCCCGTATTGTTCTTCGCGAGTCCCTGATTAAAGCTTAGCAACTCGCCGTTGCCGGTTACGACCTTCATCCCAGCGACCCAGCTGCGGGTCATGCCATAGCGAATAACCTTAATGCCACCGGCGTTAGTCGCCACATTGCCGCCTATCTGGCTAGAGCCCGACGACGCGAAGTCCACAGGATAAAAAAAGCCTTCGTTTTCGGCGAACTGCTGCAGCTGCTCGGTAATCACACCGGGTTCACACACAACGAGACGGTCAGACGGGTCGAAGTCTAGAATCTTGTTCATGCGATCGAAGGCAACAACAAGCTCACCCGAGGGAGCGACCGCGCCACCGCTAAGACCTGTGCGGCCGCCGGACGGCACCAGTGGCACCTCCATGCGCTTGGCAAATTTAACGAGCGCGATAACCTCGTCGGTATTGGCAGGCAGCACAATTGCAACAGGTGCTGGCTTATAGACCTTGGTCCAGTCTTTGCCATAGCTCTCGAGGTCAGCCGGCTCCGTTTTTAAACCGGCTTCGCCGACGAGGTCGTGGAGGGCTTCGAGAAGCTCCGCTTTAGTGCATTTCATGATAGTTTCCTGAAGGCTAGGCTGCGTATTGCTGCAGCCGAGCCCACTTAGTGGCTAAACTCACCTTGCTTCCACATCAGATTGCCGCCAGTGATAAGCTAGTGAGAGTACTGCGACGCCTAATATGGTACCATGCGTCCGCTTTTTGAGCATCGCCTCAAGTACGCTGGCACCGAGACACAGGAACTCAAACCTCATGCAATCAACTTCGCTCGATAAGCGCAAAATCAAATTTCTCCTCCTCGAGGCCGTGCACGAAAGTGCCGTAGAAGCGCTGAAAAATGAAGGCTACGAGAACATCGAATACCTTAAAACTTCACTGAGCGAAGACGAGTTAGTCGAGAAAATCAAAGACGTGCATTTCGTTGGTCTGCGCTCGCGCACCCAGCTTACAGAACGCGTATTTGCTGCAGCCAAAAAATTGCAGGCAGTGGGCTGTTTCTGCATCGGCACCAATCAGGTCGACCTGGACGCAGCACTTGTGCGCGGCATTCCCGTGTTCAACGCCCCTTACTCCAACACCCGCAGCGTTGCCGAGCTCGTCATTGGCCAGAGTATTTTGCTGCTGCGCCGCGTGCCCGAAAAGAGTGCGCTTTTGCACCGCGGCGTCTGGCAGAAAACCGCCACCGGTTCATTCGAGACACGTGGCAAAAAGCTCGGCATTGTGGGCTATGGCAATATCGGTTCGCAGCTTAGCGTGCTCGCCGAGTCTATGGGCATGAAGGTGTATTTGTACGACGTCGTCACCAAGCTGCCCCTCGGCAACGCCACACAGGTAAACTCGCTGCAGGAACTCATGAGCACCTGCGACATTGTCACCCTGCACGTGCCCGAGACGCCCGACACCAAAAACATGATCGGCGCTAAAGAACTCAGCTGGATGCAGCCCAGCGCCATATTCATCAATGCCTCACGCGGCACCGTTGTCGATATCGACGCACTCGCCGCCGCCCTGCGCGAGAACCGTCTCGCCGGCGCCGCAATCGACGTTTTTCCTGTTGAACCAAAATCCAACGACGAAGAATTTATCTCGCCTCTTAGAGAGTTCG
>JAGYKB010000034.1 GCA_018401885.1 Gammaproteobacteria bacterium | reverse complement strand
GCGCCCAGAGAGATTCGAACTCCCGACCAACTGGTTCGAAGCCAGTTACTCTATCCAGCTGAGCTATGGGCGCGTGGCGCTAAGTATAGCCAAGATCTCTTCACCGGTCACCGTCCGTTTGCGCTATTTACTTCTTTGGGGTTCATGCCGACAAACGCCCTATCTAATACGCGTGTCTCTATGATTTACTCATACCCGAAGCTATTGAAAAATAGGACCCAAGACCAATGCTAGAAACCTCGTCGACGGCTAACCCCGTAAATCCCAACTTTAGCGCAGGCTATCGGCCCCACCTTCGACGAACAATCGAATTCTTGGGATGGATAGTCTTAACTTTATTAATCTTTACCGGCCTCTCTTCAGTGATTAGCCGTGCTCTTTTTCTTAATTCCGCTATTGCGTTGGCACCAGTAGATCCCCTACTCGAATTTGGCCCTTTTGATAGCCGCTATTACACAAATGGCACAGCAACAGTCCTCCATCTTGTCCCAGGTCTTCTCATATTTATTTTAGGGCCGCTTCAATTCATACCGAGTCTGCGCAAGCGAAATCTCAAATGGCATCGAATCAGCGGACGAATTTATGTGATATCTGGATTCATAGGCGCTGTCAGTGGATTCATTATCGGGACTTTAAACCCCTTTATGGGATTCACAGGACAGGGCTTCAACGAAGCAATGGCCACCGCTTTTCTTTCCGCTTACGTTTTCTTTTGCTTAATGATGGCGATCTATCAAATAAGAAAAAGACGTATCGGCCCGCATAGGGAGTGGATGATCAGGGGCTTTGCCTTGATGACAGCTATCGCAACGGAAAGGCTGATGCTAACCGCTATTCGAGCAACGCTCGATGTCGATATAGGTATTCTCTTTGGTACCACATTCTGGATGGCCGCGATTCTCAACCTTGCCATAGCAGAGAGTTGGATAACGCTAACCCGTACGCCCGGTAATGGGGCTGCTCATTGGAAAGACCTAGATCGGCGAGCAAAGACTGCATAGGAAATAATAATGGAACAACTCTCGACTGTTGAAACGATTGCCACAGTAATTCAACTCGCTGTCGCGCCTGTCTTTTTACTTGCAGGTATCGCCGGGCTTCTTAATGTGCTGTCTATTCGTCTTGGGCGCGTTGTCGATCGAGTGCGGGTGGTTGAAACGCGACTTTTCAAAGAGAAGCACGACGAACACCGTGCCATGCTACAGTCTGAGACGAATTCTCTATGGAATCGTATCCGCTTGGTTGACTGGTCGATTCGCACGTTTGTCGCGGGGGCATTAATTGTCTGTCTAGTAATAGTCGCGCTGTTTCTGAGCGAGTTATCGCATTTCAACCTCTCAGCAGCCATCGCCTTTTTATTCGTCTGCGCGATGGTGTTGGTAATTGTAGGGTTGTTGCTGTTCTTATTTGAGGTGAGCATCTCGACCAGCAGCATCCGCGAAGGGATCGACTCCATGATAAAGGAGGAACTCGATCTTAAAATGGAATCGGTCGATGAGTGATTTAGGCAGCGCGGGCTGCAGCAGTCGCCGCGGCTTTGGCGGTAACACTCGCGTCGAGGCCGCGGAGCGTTTTACTCAGACTATAGAATAGCCCAACCACGATCACGAGCAGCACACAGGCGCCGAGAATAGAGTTTGCCGCGCCCATGCGATCCGCTGCAAGCGCCATAGGGAAGACACCAATCGGGGTGAGTGCATACGACAGCATCATAAAACTACTCATACGACCACGGACGTTATCGTCGACGAGTAGCTGAATGGCTGCGTTGTTCACTGTCTGGCTTGCACTCATACACATATTAGCCAGCAACAAAGGCACCAGCGCCATATAGAAGTTACTCGTCACGACGAAGATCGCGAGGAACACGCCAAACGCGACGGTGCTCCAGAGCATGAGCTTTACCCGTCGTGGTGAATCGCCTCGCTTAATAATCCACACCGAGCCGAGAAGGCCTCCGACGCCTCCCACCGCCATAAGCGTACCCATGCCGCTCTCACCAACGCCCCAGGCCTGCTCAGCGAGCATGACGAGAATGCTTTGAAACGGCATAGCAAGAAACATGGGAACTAACCCGAACAGCAGGCAGAGTAGAACGGGACGGTTCGTTCTGATATAGCTAAAACCTTGTTTGATGTCGTCGAACAAGCCTTTCGTAACGTCGGTCTCACTGCTCGAACGACTTCGCCCGACACCGAACATACATAGCACTGCAAAGGAATAAAGCACGATTGAGAGCATGTAGGCGCCCTTATAATCGAACTGCGCAACGATAACGCCCATGAGTGCTGGACCGAATACTCGGCTCAAATTCATTACGCCGCCAGCATAGGCCATCGCGCTCTGAAGTTTATCGGGACCAACGACTGTCGCAGTTATTGCCATGCGGGCGGGCATGATGAACGGAAACGCGCAGCCAGCGACAAATGCGGTGCACAACAGATGCCAGAATTCCAAGTAGCCAGTTAGCATCAGCGTAAGAATAAAGATTTCATTACTCACGATGAGCGACTGACCGACCAAAACCAGCTGCCGGCGCTCAACACGATCGGTTATCGCTCCGCCGACAATTGAGGCAAACACCATAGGAATCGCCACGACGAGATTTATATAAGCGAGCGAGGTTGCCGACCCAGTCAGATCCCAGGCGAGCAATGTCCGCGTTAGCATCTGCCCGTTCATTGCGAGAAAAAAGGTCGCATTACCTAAGAAAAGCCAGCGGAACTGCGCGATAGAGAAAACGGCAAACGAGCTATTGCTTGATTCAGCGTCCACAGGCGCCATATGAGGCTCTGTCAGGTCTTGTTGGTTGTCGGTCGGGGAACTAATTGATGTCACTCCTTCGGGAGAGCGAAGTATAACCACCCGTTGGATTATTACTAGGTTAGCGAGCTATCCTGTCGCCAATTGCGGCGATTCGCCGTCACTATTCGTACCAATTAGGGACTTGCGTGTGAAAATCAGATTGCTTATTCTCATTGGGTTAAAGCTGCCCTCAAGCGAGGCTCTATTTTGTTTACTCGAGCTTCTGCGCACCGAGCACGTTAGGTTCGTTCAAGGGTCCCTCACGGATAAAGGCCTTTTAGCACGGCATGCTCACACATAAACACACTGAAGCGCATGCAGCTAATTCAGACTACTTAGAAAGACCAAAATTAAGAAATGGGAGAGTCAGAAATGATGACCAGTAAGCGGTTAATTACTTCATTCATGGTAAGCGCAGGTCTACTAGTCGGCAGTGCTGGCGCAGTAGCGCAGTCAGGAACCGACATCTACGCAGGAGACTGGCCTGATTACCATGGTAATAAAGAGTCGCAGCGCTACTCTCCCCTAGATCAAATCAACGCCGACAATGTAGGCTCGTTAGAGATCGCTTGGCGCTTTTCTACGGCAAATTACGGACCGAGTCCTGAATCAAACAGCACCTCAACTCCGCTGGAAATAGATGGTGTGCTCTATGCGACAGTCGGCGCAACGCGAAACGTTGTCGCACTCGATGCAACCACAGGCCAAGTGCTATGGCTCTGGCGCCCGCAAGAAGGCGCACGCTTCGACAAAGCGCCACGCAAAGGCTCGGGCCGAGGACTGTCTTATTATCGCAATGGCGACGAGCGCAGAATCATCGTGGTAACGCCTGGTTTCTTCCTAGTCTCGCTCGATGCGGAAACCGGCATCCCTGACCCCTCGTTTGGTGACAATGGCCGAGTAGACATGTTCGAAGGCCTCCGCCTGGCCGAAAACCGAGACGATATTGATATCGGCTCATCAATGCCCCCGCTGGTGATGAACGACGTCGTCGTTGTAGGTCCAGCTCACCGTGTCAGCATGCGACCTCCTTCAAAGGAAAACGTGAAAGGCGATGTCAGAGGCTATTCTGCGAAAACAGGCGAGCATCTGTGGACCTTCCGCACAATTCCACAGCGCGGCGATGTCGGCTACGAAACCTGGATGAACGACGGCGCCGAAATTAGCGGCAACGCCGGCGTTTGGGCGCCGCTATCAGGCGACGCCGAACTGGGTCTAGTTTATTTACCGGTCGAATCCGCCACGGGTGACCGCTATGGCGCCGATCGTCCAGGTAACAACCTCTTTACTAATAGCCTCGTTGCGCTAGATATCGCCACCGGCGAACGCAAATGGCATTTCCAGATCATTCATCACGATATTTGGGACTGGGACAACCCCTCAGCGCCTATTCTTGCCGATCTTCCCAACGGCAAGAAGGTAATAATGCAGGTGACTAAACAGTCTTACGTGTATACCTTCGACCGCGAAACTGGTGAGCCAATTTGGCCTATCGAAGAGCTTCCCGTGCCTGCGGGAGACGTCCCGGGGGAGTGGTATTCGCCTACTCAGCCTTTCCCAACTAAACCCGCTGGGTTTGATCGCCAGGGCTTTACCGAAGACGACCTTATCGACTTCACACCTGAGCTGCGCGAAAAGGCACTCCTAGCTGTGGCTGATTTCCGCCTAAGCCCAAGCCTCTACTCTCCGCCCTCTCTCAAAGATGCGGCCGACGGGACAAAGGGAACACTGAGCCTTCCTTCGTCAACCGGTGGGGCCAACTGGGAGGGCAGCGCGATTGACCCAGAAACGGGCATGCTCTACATCCCCTCTCGCACCACAATCTCCGTTCTCTCTGTAGAGAAAGACGAGGATTCGGACGTGGCGTTCAGCCAGTCCTACGGCGTGCGCGTCCCGCGCGTTAATGGCTTACCCATTGTGAAGCCACCGTATGGCCGAATCACGGCAATTGATATGAATTCGGGCGACCACGCGTGGATGATTGCCAATGCCGACACTCCTGAGCGCATCGCCAATAACCCAGCGCTTGCAGGCATTGATCTTCCGCGCACAGGCATAGAGACCAAGTCCGGCATTCTCCTGACGAAGACACTGCTGTTCGCAGGCGAAGGCGTTGGCGGGGGTCCTACTCTTCGCGCCCACGACAAGATGACAGGTGAGATAATCACTGAAATTGAACTGCCTAACGCGCAAACAGGCGTGCCGATGACCTACGAGCATAATGGCAAACAGTATCTGGTCATGGTTGTAAGCGGCGGCGGCACTGCAGCGGAAATCGTTGCCTACGCATTGCCCTAACGGTTGTCACAACGACGACCACAAAAGATCTACCGACTTTAGTTTTAACCAGGAGTACACAGGATAATGAAAAGCTTTTTAACTCGCGCCCTACTGGCACCAGCCATTCTTCTCACCGGTATGAGCGCGCAGGCAGCCGACTGGGTCATCGACAAAGCCGATTCGAAGGTTGTTTTTAAGTGGACTTATTCGGGAACACCTTATCAAGGCGAGTTCAGAAATATTTCGGCGACTTTCGATATCGATCCACTCAATCCTACCGAGTGCAAATTCGACGTCACCATCCCTATCATTGACATGGTGATAGATGATGCCGAGACGATGGACTATCTTCTCGACTTAGAATTATTCGACGTCGATCAGTTTCCAGAAGCAACATTTAAAGCTGAGAAATGCAGCATAGAAGGCGTAGACGCGTTCACATCCGCTGGCACCCTTACGATTCGTGACCAGACGAATCCAATCTCATTCCCCTTTAACCTTAGCGTCGGCATGGAGGACGGCAGTGTGCGTTTCCATTTAACGAGCGAAGTGACGATCAACCGACTCGAATACGGCGTTGGACAGGGCTACTGGGCCAGCACAGCTGCGATCCCTAATGAGGTTGTGGTCGAAGTCGACGTTTATGCGGTCAGGCAGTAATTAATACTCGCTTTCTCTAAACTTTCTATATTCTCTCCTCTACTTAGGCCTAAACTAGGAAGAGGAGTTTTCAGACAAAGGCATCAAATACCGTGAACAAATTATTCAACTCGACAGCTCAACGTCTCGTAATACTGCTTGCCTTCACCGGCCTGCTCTCCGCGTGTGATCGTATTCTCACGCCCGATTTCGAGACCGATATCCAGGAACTAGGGTCAGGTAACTACACGCTCGACCCTGACCATGCGTCACTCCTTTTCAAAATCAATCATCTAGGGTTTTCAAACTTTATAGGGCGTTTTAATGACTTTGACGCCTCGCTCAATTTTGACCCTGAGAACATTGGCAATTCTTCGTTAGAGGTTATAGTCGATACTGCGTCAATTGACATTAACAACCCTGAGTTTGCCGAAGAGCTCCGCGGAGCCAGTTGGTTCAATACCGAAGCGTTCCCCCAAGCCGTGTTTAGGACTACCTCTCTGATCGAAGAGAATGATAACAACTTCACGTTCGAAGGAGATCTTACATTGCTGGGTACGACTGCGCCCATTCAGATTGAAATCAACTTCAATGGTGGCGGCAGGAATTTTCTTACACGAAAAAATACGCTAGGTTTTTCAGCCAAAGTTGAATTCCAGCGGTCTGTGTTTGGCCTCGACAATCTAGTTCCCTTCGGCGTCGGAGACGACATCGAGCTAGAGATCCACGTCGAATTCCAAGAAGCCTCTTAAATAGCGTAAAGCCCCCGACTTTCGGGGGCTTTGCCCCTCCTTCTCGCCGCGTCAATCTCTCTCCCTTCCCGTAAAAGTCCATTGATTTTAACTGTTGAAAATTCAACGGTTTGTTACGGCGCATTGCTAATAAAGGGCCAGTTGGGCAAACTAGCGCCCGCCGTCAAATGCCATCTTTCGCTGATTCAGTACTATTTTTAGCGCTACAGCCAGTGAGGAAATTAAACGTTGCGAACATAATTGGCATCGAAATCATACCCGCCATCGTTTTACTAGGTAAGCGACCCATCAAGTCACCGGATATACGTCGCACTTTGGCCACCTGAAGAGTTTCAACCGTATTATGAAGATCACACCCAGTCTATTCCTCGTCACCAGCCTCGTTTCACTGTCGCTCACCGGTGGCTTTTCTACCAAGGCCTCAGCGCAGACTGCAAGCGTGACGCGCGGAGGCGACTTGTTTTCCGCAGAGTGCTCACGATGCCACGTGCCTTCACAATGGGTTGGCGTTCTGAATAATAGATGGATAAACAAAAGCGGCGAAGAGTTATTCACTCAAATTCGCGCGACGATGCCTGCCGAGACACCGGGATCGCTCAGCGACGATGAATACTATGATGTGACTGCGTTTATCCTTGCCTCTGCGAACATGCCCATAGAGGGCGGCATGATTAGCCATGCCGCCATTAACGCGCTTTCAATCAAGCCAGGCGAGGCAGCACCCGCCGCCGGCGCTGCTAGCAGCACCACATGGACTCACTTAAACGGGGACGAACGTGCCAACCGCTACGCGCCCCTCGACCAGATCGATGCGAGCAATGCAGCCGACCTCAAGATCGCATGGAGTGTCGACACTGGTATTTTTGGGCCAAGGCCCGAAACTTACAGTGTTACATCGCCGCTGATGGTCGATGGCAAGCTGTTTGCAACTGCAGGCGCCACGCGCAATGTGATTGCCTTGGACGCAGCGACGGGCCAGCTTTTATGGATGTGGCGCCCGGATGAAGGCAAACGCTTCGATGATGCCCCGCGAAAAGGCTCAGGAAAAGGCTTGAGCTACTTTGATAATGCCGGCGAAGGCGTAATCTTTACTATGACCCCCGGCTATTCTCTTGTGGCGCTTCATGCAGCGACCGGCAAACCCGTCGAGTCCTTCGGTAAGAATGGGGTTGTTGATCTCCAAGAGGGCTTGAGATTAGGCCCGGGCCGCGACGATCTCGACATAGGTATCTCGTTCCCTCCCCTTGTCGTCGATGGTGTTGTGATCGCCGGTGCGGCGCATCTTGTCGGCATGCGACCCGTTGCGGCGAGCAATGTGAAGGGAGACATTCGAGGCTTCGATGCGCGCTCAGGCAAATTACTCTGGACTTTTAAGAGTATTCCCGAAAAAGGCGAGCCGGGCTATGAAACTTGGCTCAACGGCTCCGCTGAATATACAGGTAACGCAGGTGTGTGGACGTCGATGTCAGCAGATACAACTCGCGGGGTCGTTTATTTGCCCGTCGAATCCGCAACGGGCGACCGCTATGGTGCCGACCGCCTAGGCTCAAACCTCTATGCGAGCTCGACAGTCGCCGTAGATTACCGAACTGGCGAGAAAAAATGGCACTTCCAGAGCACGCATCACGATATTTGGGATTGGGATACACCTGCAGCGCCGCTAGTTGTCGACCTGCCAAACGGCGAGGAAGCAGTTGTACAGACTCTCAAGCAGTCACACCTCTTCATGTTCGATCCCAACACGGGGAGACCGATTTTTGCTGTAGAGGAACGACCCGTCCCTGCGTCAGACACGCCTGATGAAGTCACGTTCCCCACTCAGCCATTCCCTGTGCTGCCGGCTCCTTACGATCGTCAGGGCTTTCAGGAAGAGGATCTGAACGATATGACGCCTACTATACTTGCGAAGGCAAAAGAGATTGCGTCGAATTACCGCTTCAGCGAACTATACACGCCGCCGTCACTGTACCAGCACCCCGCCGACGGAAGCCTCGGAACACTGCATCTGCCGTCGTCAACAGGTGGCTCGAACTGGGAAGGTGCCGCCTATGACCCAGAGACGGGGCTACTCTATGTGGCGTCGCGAACGGCCACCAGCGTCTTGTCACTGGTCAACGAGCCCGAAGCTTCGTCCATTAAGTATATTCAGGGCGGAGCGCGCACGCCAACAATCGATGGGTTGCCGTTGGTGAAACCACCTTATGGGCGCATAACCGCCATCGACCTCGTGTCTGGTGAACATGCCTGGCAAAGAGTAAACGGCGATACGCCTGAGGAGATAAAGAATCATCCGTTGCTGAAGGACGTCGATTTGCCTCCAACGGGCAAGCCTACTCGTTCTGGCATGGTATTGACTAAGTCCCTGCTGTTTTTTGGGGAAGGCCCAGGTGGCTCGCCCTTACTGCACGCCGTAGACAAGGCAACAGGGGAAACCGTTGCAGAAATTGAATTACCCGCGAGCGTCACAGGTTTACCGATTACCTATATGCACGAAGGACGTCAATTTATCGTCATGACGGTGAGTGACTTCCGCAACCCAGCTAGGCTGGTGGCATTGGCACTGCCTGAGTAAAAACTAATTTTTCGAAAAATTCGGCAGTGCTGGCTCACTAGTCTATCCTCTGCACTAGAGAGGACGACAAGGAATGCCCAGTATGACTAACCGCTGCTTTTGGTGTAGCGAAGACCCCGAATACATCGCCTACCACGACACCGAGTGGGGCATTCCTGTTAGGGATGATAGACATCTATTCGAACTACTTTGCCTCGAGGGACAGCAAGCCGGCCTAAGCTGGCTCGTCGTGCTGCGCAAACGAGCGCACTACCGCAAAGTGTTTAAGAACTTCGAGATTGGCCCAGTCTCGCGCATGAAAGACAAAACCCTCGAAGCCTTAGTGTCTGATACCGGACTCATTCGAAACAGACTCAAACTGTTTTCCATTCGTACCAATGCACGTGCCGCACTTGCACTGCAGAAAGAATTCGGTAGCCTTGAATCCTATTTTTGGCGGTTTGTGAACAATCATCCGATTGATGGAGGTGGTCGTCACGCCAGCGCCATTCCTGCGCGAACAGCGTTGAGCGATCTGCTTTATAAGGATTTAAAGAAAAGAGGCTTTAAGTTTATCGGCAGCACTATCTGCTATGCCTTTCTGCAGGCTGGTGGGTTTGTTAATGATCACACGGTCGACTGCTTTCGCTACAGCGAGCAGCGCAAGGCTAACAGCATGGGCAAGGCTGCTTGCTCAACATCCTAAACTTCCTAGACTTCCTAGACTTCCTAGTTCGCTCGCTCGAAGACTTGCTACGTCACCTTCGCTCACGTTTCTCCCAAGGGATTATTCGTCGTCTTCGCGCTGTAGCTTGGCATAGGCAATCGAATTGAGTTCGTGTGCGCGCTCGCCAAAAACTATTTTATGCAAGGTATCCTCGAGAAAGTCTTGAAACGTGTCTTTATGCAAGTAAGCTGCGACATCACCATCCGTTGGATCTAGGGCAATCTGCCGCAGATCGCGACGGTGGTCTTCGGTGATAAGCAAGACGGGTGTTGGATAACGGAACGGACTGCGCCTCTCCTCGTTTCGCAGACGAAATAAAAACTGATCGCGGGGTTTTTTGTAACTATTCCAACCGGTGATCACACAGGCGAGTTTGTTGGTTCCAAGTCCCCAGAACCGATTATATTGTCTCAACGCCTCGGTGGCATTTGCTTCGTTATAGGTATTTATCGAGGTATAGAGCCCTGTTCTGCCTATTAACGCAGCACATTCGTCGACAAGGGTGTTATCGAGATCATAGAGCAGAATGACTGGTTTCAATTAAGTTATCACCTATGCTGCGAGTGAATCGAGTGAGTACTAAGAGCGAAAGACCACGCTCGCGGAGATTGGCTCGCGTGCGGTCCGAGTTTTATTCGCAGCGACAGCAGTATCTTCGTAGCCGAAACTTAAGCCGAATAAGATTTTTGTGTCATCCTGAATATCGAAGGCCTCGCGCACCATGTCCGGATAATTGCGCATAGTTCCCATGGGGCAACTATGCAGACCAAATGCGACCATCGTGAGCATAAGGCTCTGCGCATACATGCCCACATCGAGGGCGACTGTCGTGCCGAATGCCGGATTCATCCCTAAAAACGCGATATACGGCGCGTCGAAGAACTCAAAATTACGGACGATCGCCCTTAGCCGACCTTCTTTATCGTCTCTCTCGATACCCATATTGTTATAGAGAGCCACGGCGCAATCCACCTGGCGCTTGCGATACTCTCCCTCGAACGTGCCTCGATACGGGTAGTCTGGGTTGGGCTCGACGCGATTAATGGTGTTCTCCACCATTTGTTTCTTTAACCTGTCTTTGAGCGCGCCGGAGGCAACAAACACTTTCCAAGGCTGGACATTACAGTTAGATGGCGCCATTTGTGCAACCTCGAAAATCCGATTGAGCACGTCGGCTGGCACTTCTTTATCAAGGTAACCGCGCACAGAACGACGCGAATAGATTGCCTCAATGACACTCATGTCAGGGTCTATCTGACTGTGACGCTGACTCGTTGGATCCGCATTCTCGAGCGCTTTCATTGAGTCTATTGCGTCAACAGTCGCGCTCGAACTCTGATTCTGGACAATACTCATAGCACCGCTCCTAACTTAAAATCCTGCCACCGTCGACATCGACAGTTGTACCAGTGACGAATCGGTTCTGCATAACGAAGAGGATCCCGTCAGCGACCTCCTCTGACGTACCTGCGCGCGGAATGAGGTGACTGGCTGTCATGGCAGCTAGGTTTGCTTCTTTGGCTTCACCCATCGCATCAAACATGGCAGTATCTACGGTGCCAGGTGAGACTACATTGACACGAATCGGCGCCATCTCCACCGCGAGGCAGCGCACCAGATTCTCAACTGAGGCGCCCACACAGCTTAATGGCGACTGAGCCGGTCGTATTTTTCGAGCGGGAGAGCCACTGACTAAAGTCACTGCGCCATCTGCAGCCAGATACGGTGCGCCGGTGCGAACGACCTTCGCATACCCCCAAAGCTTGTCATAGGCGGCCTTAAATTGCTCCTCAGTTTGCTCTAGGAAAGGCTTGAGTGTCCGTTCACCGCCTACGGCTGCCGACACCAAATGATCAATCGTACCCACCTCGTCGAAGAGCGCCGTGAGCGCAGCTGCATCGTGGGTATCTGCTTGCCGCACTTCGAAAGCACCCTGTGCAATCTGCTTTGCCTTTTCGATAT
>JAGYKB010000033.1 GCA_018401885.1 Gammaproteobacteria bacterium | reverse complement strand
TTGTCATCGAATTATCACAATCACCTCCTATTATAGTGATTTGGTACCCTTCAACTTCATTTTGAATACCTGTAATCTAACTATGAAGTCTTCTAGGAGAAATAAATGAGTAAGCCGTACTCACGAAACTCTGTTCGGAAACCCTTCTGCGTTCCCAATAAGCTCGTTGCGAGTCGTCGACAGTTTCTTCGACTAGGAGGTTCGCTTCTTGGCATGCTTGCGTTAAGTGGGCTACCGAGCAATGTGTTTGGTGCGAGTAAGCGCCTTTCGCGTGTCGCTGCTTATCCATTCACTCTTGGGGTTGCTTCAGGTGATCCAACGTCCGATTCAGTTATTCTTTGGACAAGAATTGACCCTGCAGCGTTGAGTGGATTAGGCGTCGACGATGACGCTATCGATGTCGACTATGAGATCGCTACTGATTCAGGCTTTTCGAACATTATAAGAACGGGCAATATTGTTGCGCCTCCACAGCTTGGCTATTCTGCTCATCTTGAATTGCGAGGCCTGTCTCCCCAAACGGTTTATTTCTACAGGTGGAGACTAGGGGGAGAGATTAGTCCAGTAGGAAGAACTAAGACTGCGCCTCTTGCTAACTCGAGCGTCCAATCTTTCAAGTTTGCCGTGGCGTCTTGCCAACAATACGAGCAAGGTTTCTACACTGCCTACGAGCATATGAGTAATGAGGACTTGGATCTCATCGTGCATCTTGGGGACTACATTTACGAGAGCAGTTGGGGCGATGTCTTAGTGCGTAGACACGAAGGTCCAGAGATCGTCTCATTGGGCGACTACCGCGCGCGCTATACAACCTATAAAAGCGATGCCGACTTGCAGGCCGCTCATGCCAGTGCGCCGTGGGCGATAACTTGGGATGATCATGAGGTAGATAATAACTACGCGTCAGACATTTCACAGGATGATCAGACGCCGGAACAACTTCTTGCTAGACGCGCTGCTGCCTATCAAGCTTTCTATGAGTTCACACCGATTCGTCTTCCGGTTGGTCGTCAGGGGCCAGATATGCCTATCTATCGGCGTCTACGTTTCGGCAATTTGCTTGAGATGAACGTGTTGGACACACGGCAATACCGTAGTGATCAGGCCTGTGGTGATGGGCGTAAACGTAGCTGCAATGATCACATGAATCCAGCGCGTACGTTGCTGGGTGATGCGCAGAAAAAATGGCTTTTCGACAGCCTCGCGTCATCTGACGCCGTGTGGAATGTCCTTGCGCAGCAAATCATGATGGCGAGTCTGACCTCCAGAGATGAGCAGGGAGAGACACTTTGGCCTATGGACATCTGGGATGGGTACCCGTTTGAGCGCGATGAGCTCCTGAATCACATCCATGATCGAAAAACCCTGAATCCCATAGTGCTTACAGGCGATATACATTCCAACTGGGTTGCTGATCTGAAATTAGACTTTGACGATCCAAGATCAAAGATCGTAGGCACCGAGTTTGTCGGAACGTCAATCACCTCGGGCGGTGACGGAAGTGATATGACAACGTATGGCGAAACATTGCTGGCAAATAATCCGCATGTTAAGCACTACAATGGTCAGCGAGGTTATATGGTTGCGACAGTAAATGAAAAAAGTTGGCAAAATGACTTTAGGATTGTTGATAAAGTCACTGTGAGGGGCGCGCCTATCAGAACTCAGGCGAGTTTCGTAGTCGAGGCGGGTGAAGCTGGCGCGAAAAGAGTGTAATCTTATTCCAGCCGTTTTCTAAGGCTCTCTCTACCCAAGTCGCGAACGGTCCCGTACAGAAAATCTGTAAGGGCCTTTCTAGACTCGTGTGCGCTTAATTCATCAAACGTTATCGGATTTCCGATGTCGACCTGTATGGTTTTGCCAAATTTCTTGAGCGCTTCGCTCACTAGAAGCGCCATGCGCAAAGGCTCTGCAATATGCGAAGCTACATGAAATAGCCGGCTATTACGGCCGTGGAAATGTATAGGCACAACGGTTGCCTTCGCTTCGCGAATAATCTTTGCCGCGAACGTCGTCCAAGGCGCATCCTCAACGTGGCCAAAGCCAAATTTGTTTGCAGTTGAAACAGTGCCCGAAGGAAATATCAATACTGGAATATCCTGCGATAAATACTCAAGCGCGAGTTGTTTAGATCTAATGTTGGTTTTTGTTGCACGCTTGTCTTGCGTGAAGTCAATTGGCAGAAAATAAGGCGCAAGCTGTTTGTCCTGGCACAGAAGAGAATGCAACATTATTCGTAGATCGCCACGTACCTGTGCTGCAATATCACAAAGCACCATGCCGTCTACGACACCGAAGGGATGATTCGCGACAAACAGAAGAGGGCCTTTGCGTGGAATGGTGGAAAGTTTACTTCGATCAAGTTCTACCGTGATCTTCGCTTCACGCAGAGCCGAATTAAAAAAGTCAGTTATGCTAAACGGTTCTTCCTTGAGCCGGTAGTAAGTCTCCTCGATCTTATTCCGACCTAACATTGCCTCCAACGTCGAAACTAAGTGGCGACGGAACCAAGGGTCTTCAGGATGTGTATAACTGATGCGAGGAGGATCGCGTAGATAAGAGTGAAATTGAGGATCAATAGTCATCACCCTGTCGGATTCTGCTTCTGAGCCCGGGTTGAAGGGTTCTTTTGGATTCGGTCCGAGAGAAAAGCGCATAAATTAATTTCATTAGCAAAAGGCTTGAATGAGAGCGAATGTCACAAGTTGCTCATTGCGAGTGTAGGGGTCTGACTGTGCATGGGTCAAGCATTGGCAGTAAGCATTTTCGTCGAAGATGTCATCAAGTTGTAACGAAGAAAGGCTACGTTAGTCGCTCAATTTTATATCTAAATTATTCAACCTAAACCTTTCAGACAGCAAGAAGTCTATGATTACTGCGAGCGTAAGATCTGTAGCGCTAATAGGGCTGATAATCACTGCAATCACCACGCGATGTGCGCCTCAGCCACTTTTAATCGACGATGTTGCTATAGTCTCAGCCTCGATTGAAACCGATCCCGTGACCAGTATTAATGATGCAGCAGATGATCCAGCCGTGTGGGTTCACCCCATCGATTTTCAAGCAAGCCTTATCATTGCAACTGATAAGCAATTCGGTATTGAGGTATACGGTCTTGATGGCAAGCTACGCCAGCGCATAGCGGCAGGGCTTACCAATAATATCGATATCAGAACACTACCCAGCCCATGGGAAGAGGGTAGTGCGCTTCTCGCCGCCAGCAACAGAACGGCTAACACAATAAGCCTATTCATGATGTCTCCCACGGGCGAACTAAACTGGCTAAGCGAGAGTGAGATACAGACCGGTTTAGACGAAGTTTATGGTCTCTGTCTCTTTAAGAATGCAGACGGAATACAAGTATTTATCAATGATAAAGATGGGCGGTACCAGCAATGGGGTATTGTTCTAGCTAGTAGTTCTGGTGCCGATTTGGAATTCGATCAGGCTATCTCTGCACTGCAGGTCCGAGGCACCCTTCTCAGGGAGTTTGAAGTTACGAGTCAGCCTGAGGGCTGTGCGGCCGATGACGAGAACGGACGACTTTTCGTTGGTGTTGAAGCCGAAGGGGTATACACACTCGACGCAAATGCAAACGTGCCTGCGGTGCTGTCATTAATTGCCGCGGTCGATGGCGAAAGCTTGGCTGCAGATGTTGAAGGGATGGATATCTTTACAGTCGGAGAGGCTGGTTATCTCGTAGTCTCGAGTCAGGGGAACAATACTTTTGCGCTGTTTAATAGACACGCACCTTATTCATATGTTGGTAGTTTTGCCTTAACCGATGATCCTGTCCAAAAAATAGACGGCGTATCTGATACAGACGGCCTAGCAGCATCCTCGCAGATTAAGACGCCTCAGTTTCCTGAGGGCCTGATCGTCGTCCAAGACGGAGCTAACACGATGCCTTTAGAGGCACAAAATTTTAAACTGGTTTCTTGGCAACTTATTGCTGACGCCCTAAATCTATAATCTTGCAAAGCTTCGAAACAAACTTCGAGCCTTTTGTCATAGAACGGTCATACGATTTTAATCAAACAGTAATAGTAGAAGTTTATCTTTCCTGTGTTTAGACGAACCTCTTTTAAGATTTTCGGTTTTGCACATCAATAAAATTCAAGGGAAGCTAAGAATGAAATATACACTGTTTGCACGATCTCGCCTCTCACACGCCATTACTCTCGCTCTTTCGTCCTCGATGTTTTTCAGTGCGCAGACAATGGCCCAATCCGAAAATATAGACGAGATCTTGGTAGTGGGTAGTCGTGCAAGCTTGAGCAGCGCGATCCAGAAACAGCGTGACTCAAATAAGGTGTCAGGTGTCGTCGATTCCGATGCAATTGGTAACTTTGCCGATATCAATGTTGCAGAGTCACTACGTCGTATCTCTGGCATTATGGTTGAGAACGATCAAGGCGAGGGTCGCTATGTGTCTGTGAGAGGAATGAACACAGACCTGAATAGCATGACGATCAATGGGGTTACGACAGCCTCTCCAGAAGACCGCCGCGGTGTGATTCTTGACGGCGTGCCTTCTGATCTTTTGCAGACAATGACTGTATACAAAACCTTAACGCCTGATCTCGATGCCGACACAATAGGTGGCGCGATCGATCTCGAGACGATTACTGCGTTTTCTTACGAAGATAGATTCATTCGAATAAAAACCGAAACCTCTTACAACGAACTGACGAAAGACGGTAGTAATCCCAAGCTTGCTGCAACCTTTGCTGACAGATGGGACGTGAGCGGAGGGGAACTTGGCGTTGCCTTGGTCTTGAGTGATCAGACCCGAAGGATTGTTGCGGAAAACAACGAGTCTGGTGGTTGGAGCCAGAATGCACCTAATGATGATTATGAAATGCGGTACTATGATCTCGAGCGCGAGCGAAACGGGGTGGTGCTCAACCTCGACTTCGTATCCGATGCGGGTAACACCTACTATGCTCATATGTTCCATAACGAATATACGGATACAGAATGGCGTGCAAAGTGGGAGACACGAGATGGTCTGGAAGACAATGACGCGACTATCGACGGAGGTGTCTTTAGCTATGCGAACACTAAGGTTGATACAGAAGGTAAGAATAGAACTGAAATAAGAAAAATAGATTCTGCTCAGATAGGTGCTAAATTTGAGTTCGACGATAGATCTAGTCTTGAGCTCGAGGTATTTACCTCTAGAGCCGAGCAAGACGACACGCAAAGTTATAACTCAATTTTTAGAAGTGGGAAGGTCAATAAGCCGATTACCTATAACGGAGCAGATCCAAGAAGGCCCGTTGTTACCTTCCCAGCAGATTTTTATGATCCTAACAGCTTCAAGCTGAAGGCATGGGAATCTGACTATTCCCTAAACACCGATGAAAATACCGGTGCAACCATCGACTATCGATACTCGTACAGTGATACTACTGAGCTTCAAGCCGGCGTGAAATACAGTGCTCGCGAGAAAATAAACGAATTTAATTTCTGTGCTTACGAACCGGTTAATGACGTTAATCTAGCGAATGTTCAAAACCTTACGATTTCACCTTTTCTATCGAGCAGGGTAGGTCCTACTCCTACATTCGATCAGGTTAAAGCCTTTCGCGATAATCTAGGTGCGGGAAGCTATGCGCTTTCAGATGGCACCACATGTAGAAATCCTGGAACATTCTTCGAAATGTCCGGCGATGAAGAGGAAGAATCCATCCCAGCGGACTGGGCAACGAATGAAGATGTGACCTCGGCGTATGTTATGGCAACGTCGCTCGTAGGTGACGCAACATGGATTTATGGCCTTCGCTATGAAGATACTAAAACGACGTATCGAGGCAAAAATTTCGATGGCAATGGTTTTGCCGGCAATGTCGCTTACAACAATGACTACAGTTTCTTGGCCCCGTCGCTTAACCTTAAATATGCTCTCGCTGACGATCAGCTGCTACGTGTCGGACTTTTTCGATCTTTGGTTCGACCAGGATTCAGCCAATCGCGGGCAGGCGCCTTTGTTAATACCGAGGATAACGAGATTGCTGGCGGTAATCCGAACCTAGATCCAACAACCGCATGGAACTTCGATGTCTCCTATGAATATTATCTTTCGGAAGAATCATTCTTCGGAGCAGGCGTATTCTATAAACGAATAGATGACTCGATAGTTGAGGTGGTTGCTAACGATTCGCTTTTCAGAGGGAGCGTTTATGATATTGCCGAGACGTACTCGAATACTGACAGCAGCACGATAAAGGGCTTCGAAGCATCATATCAAACCGTCTTTGATAATGGCTTTCTCTTTGTAATTAACTACACCTATACGGATGGGGAAACTGAGCTGCCACAAAATTCAGCGAACGGTGCCAGAACGATTCCGTTCTTTAAGCAAGCCAAGAACTCGGCTAACCTATCGTTAGGATATAACCGTGGACCTTGGGATATTCGACTGGCGACTAACTTTCGTAGCAACTACCTAGACTCTGTCGGTGGTAATGCGTTAGACGATCGCTATACCGATAATCATATGCAACTTGATCTCACAGCTCGCTATGAGTGGAGTGAGAATATAATGATTAGCGCCGAGGCAATTAATCTGAATGATCGTCCGGAATATTACTACTTTGGCAATCGCTCGAGACTGTCTCAGTATGATGAATATGGCACGACGTTTGGTGCCGGCATTCGAATCAACTTTTAGTTAGGAAGCCCTATGCCTGATCGCTTTCAGCAGAGATCCACATGTCGTCTGCAGTCCTCATGCCTGCTGCTATTGATTTGCTTTAGCCAAATTTTTTTACAGGCAACTGCTGCTGACGCGCGGGACAGCTCACGCTGTCCCGCGGATTTAGGAACTACTGTTGACTGCGATCTCGAAGGGCTACTAATGAGTGATATACAGTCTGTTGGTTCACACAACAGTTACAAACTCGCCATTCCCGAGGCAGAACTTGAGTTGATTCGTCAGTTTAATCCGCGCAGTGCCTTGACGCTCGATTATTCCCATCTGAGTCTAGATGAACAATTGAATCTGGGATTGAGGCAGTTGGAGCTTGATATTCTCTACGACCCCGACGGTGGGCGCTACGCCACGCCATTATTGCCCCGATTGGCTGCGGGCGATAACGAGGTGGATTTCGACTCTAGCGAGCTATACAAGCCAGGCTTCAAAGTGTTGCACGCTCAAGATATAGACGTTCGCTCGAGTTGCGCGACATGGGTGAAATGCTTAACTCAGATTCGCAATTGGTCTGATGCGAATCCTTCCCATGTGCCTTTACTTATTATGTTCAATGCCAAGGAAGGCGGCTCTTCCTACCCAGGGACTATTGAAGCACTCAGGTTTACGCCTCTTGCCTATGAGCAACTGGAGGCCGAGATACTAAGCGTTTTTCCTATAAGTCGAATTATAACGCCAGACGAGGTTAGGCGCGGTCGCGCCACTCTGCGCGAGGCGGTTCTTGAGCACGGCTGGCCGAGTCTAGAAGAAAGTCTAGGCAGGGTATTCTTCGCACTGGATGAAGGTAAAGAAAAAATTGAGATATATCTTGGCGAGAATCACTCCGCGCAGGGCAAATTAATCTTCCCCAACAGTGTCTCTGAGACAGCCGATCACGCGGCTTATTTCACGCTGAATTCACCGGTGAGGGATCAAGCGCGGATACAGGATACAGTAGCGGCGGGATTTATGGTTCGGACTCGGGCGGATGCCAACACGTTCGAGGCTCGAGAGAACAATACCGAACCGCGAGAAGCGGCATTTCGGTCGGGTGCTCAGTACATTTCAACAGACTACTATGTGCCTAGGAGAGAGTTTAGTGACTACTCCGTCAGGCTGCCCGGAGGGGCTGCCGCGCGCTGCAATCCAGTCAAGCGTCTCCTGCAAGGCGCATGGTGCAGAGGAATAAGCAGTAACACGCCCTAATTGCACTATTTACTGGTTCTTTTAGGTCGCTGATATGTCTTGTTTGTCACGAATATAGGCTAAACAGCGTATCCCTTTGCTGCCCATGTGATAACTTAAACACTCTCCTTGTAGTTGAACGTCGGTCCTTTTTCGCCGGCGTTTTTTTATTTATGACACTCTCCGTAAGGTTGCGCGCGCTAGTCTAAGAGACGCTCAATCGATATAGCGTCAATTGCGTCGCCTTTATTACCCCAGGCGTTGCGGACATAGTTAATGACATCTGCCATGTCTTGCGGACTCATGGCGCCAGAAAATGAGGGCATTTCCCCTCGCCCGATAATCAGCTGGAGCGCGACGTCTGTGCCGCTGCCGCGAACGATCTCGCTGCTTACGAGTGAAGGATAGATACCTTTAAGGCCGCGTCCATTGCGTTGATGACATTCTGCGCAGTTGTCGAGGAATAGCGCACGACCCCTTTCAGAAGCCTCTGAGCGAACACTGTCGTTCTCCGTAACTGTCGCAGTGACTGACATTGAAGTGAGCAGGCCTATACCAAATAGACAGGCTGCGCTCGTGAAACTTTGCATAAACAGGTCCTCAGTTAAATACGAATGAGTCCGAATGCTCTTTTTATTGCTTTAGCAGCGTAGGGGCGTGGCTCGTCACTATGTTATATTTTAGTGCGCAAGGCTAGTGGCTTTAGCTGTACCTAGCTTAAAGTATGGCTCTAGCGAGGAGAGCGCTAAATCATGAAAGCAAGAGGCAACCAGAGATCGACTGTGACTTACAAAAAGTCAGCGCCACCACTGACTGAAGAGCAGATCGCACGCTTTGACACTCAAGGATATCTGGTAATCGACCTCGGTCTCGATGAGGACTTTATTACAGCATTGCTCATGAAAGTAGAGTCTCTATACCCTGCTGATCGACTGCAAAATCCCACTGCCCCTGCGCGGGTGCAAGACGCGTGGAAAACAGTGGATGAAGTGCGCCAATTAGCAGTTTTACCAGTCGCACTTGCGGCGCTAGAGCAGCTTTTCGGCCGAGCGGCACTGCCTTTCCAGACTCTGAATTTCCCCATTGGTACGCGCCAGCTGACCCATTCGGATACCATTCATTTTAACTCTATTCCCAAAGGATTCATGGCGGGAGTCTGGGTGGCGCTTGAAGATATCGATGCAAGCAATGGTCCTCTGCAATACTATCCTGGGAGCCACAAACTAAAAGAATACACCATGCAAGACTTCGGTCTTGAACCCGGTTATGAAAATTACCGTCACTACGAAACCCATATTCAAGCGCTAATCGAAGCCAAAGCTCTGACGCCTGAATTTGGCGCTATAAGGCAGGGACAGGCGCTTATTTGGCATGCTAATTTACTCATGGCGGTGCGGCTCAAACAGATTTGAGCCGCAGCCGTCATTCTCAAGTCACTCATTACTACTTTGAAAACTGCACGTATTACACCCCAATGAATAGTCGAGCGGATAAACCTCATTTTAGAAATCCGTTTTGGATTCCTGCGACGCAAGACTTCGAACTGCCTGATATCGGTCGACTTTCGATCCTCCGACGTATCGCTCGCAGTCTTGGCATAAAAACCGCGTGAAGTCCCTCAAACTCCGAGAGAATAGGCCTCAGTGACTATTCGACAGCAGGCAAAACTGTTGGCGAGCAGCTACCGCGCAGCTCTCGGTCGACCTCTCATCTCTGGGGTTTTGGTGCCCAGTGTTGATGCAATCCTGAAAGCAGATTTCGCGCTGCTCTCTCACGGCACTGAGACAGATCCGCTTTTCAATTTTGGCAACGACCTAGCACTCACCTTATTCGAGCGAAGCTTCGAGGACTTTGTCCGGCTGCCCTCGCGTAAATCCTCTGGTCAAACCAGAGATGAGGACCGCATTCGATTACTCGAAGAAGTAACCCGCAATGGGTTTATCGAGAATTATAGCGGCATCCGTGTGAGTGCAAGCGGCCGTCGATTTGAAATTAGCGACGCAGTCGTCTGGAATGTGATCGACGAGAGCGGGTTGTATCGAGGGCAGGCGGCGAAGATTTCGACATGGCGGTATTTGGACTAAGCTACGGCTGCAAAAACAGAAAGGGAGAGTGACATTGAGCAAATTGAATGCCGATAAACCAGAGTTAACGCCAGCTCCGGGCAACTCACAGACAATCGAATGGGATGACTTTATGCGCGTGGATCTTCGCGTTGGCACCATAGTGTCTGCCGAAGAATTTCCAGAGGCGCGCAGGCCTGCTTATAAACTGCAGGTCGATTTTGGTGCTGAAATAGGGCTAAAAAAATCAAGCGCTCAAATTACCGATCTCTACGATCGAGAGTCTCTAATCGGGCGCCAAGTGCTCGCCGTGGTCAACTTCCCACCCAAGCAAATCGGCCCGTTTATGTCCGAGTGTTTAGTCACAGGCTTTCACAATGCCGAAGGTGCAGTAGTGCTAACAATGCCTACCACTGAGGTGCCCAACGGGTCGCGCCTGCTATGAATATCACAGTTTTAAGCAATCGCGACTTGGCGAGCTGCGTTGCGCTTAATTACTTGCTCCCTGAGCTATCGGCACATCGCGTGGCCGTTTTTCTGTCGTCTCAGGTTGGCAAAGTAGCATCTAAGACAGCAGGCGGGTTACGGTCTCCAGAGGCGCTCGACACATTAAAATTCTTCGAACAGACATTGGTAAACGATATTGTTTTTCCGCTTTGCGACAAAGCCGAGGGGAACACGGGGCGCATGCGGACGTTTAGGGGGTTAGAGGGTTTTCTTGCCGCACCGATTCTCGAATTAAACGATATCAATACCTCTGGTTTGCCAGAATTTACAGCGACGAAGCCAGACCTCGTGCTGTCGATTCGTTACGGGGTAATTCTGCGCGACGAAGCGATCAGCGTTCCGACTCATGGTGTTCTAAACCTGCATTCTGGCCGGCTCCCCGAGTACAAAGGCGTAATGGCGTCGTTTCGGGCAATGCTCAACGGCGATACCAAGCTGAATATGACGCTGCACACGATTGATGATAGCGGCATCGACAGCGGGCGCATCCTCTCGATGTCTTCGTTCCAAGTAGATCAGACAAAATCTTACCTCTGGCACGTGCTGGGGCTCTATGAAAATGGCTGCAAACTTATGATTGACGCCGTGAATAACATTGATCGTGGCGAGCCGATCAAGGGCATCTGTCAAGCAACACTTGCGAACACCGGCAGCTATTTTACTTTTCCAACGCAGAGGGAGCTCGATGACTTCACCGCGTGCGGATTAAAACTCGTTGATGGTGACGAAATACGGCAGGTAATGGAGCAGTTCTATGCAAAGGGCTAATAACATCGATCTCCGGCCCTCGACGATCGACGATCTAGCCGGTGTGTATTCTCTCTATTGTACTGTTGCCGCAACCCCCGGCGGTCTCGCGCGCCTCCCCTTTGAAATAACCCGCAGCTACGTTGAGACCTTTCTCCACGCTACCCTCGCGCGCGGCCTCGGGTTTGTTGCCATTAACGAGCACGGAAAAATTGTTGCCGAAGTTCATAGCTATAGCCCCGAAATTTTCTGTTTCAGCCATGTTCTTAAGGACCTCACGATCGCGGTGCATCCGAGCGTGCAGGGTCGCGGCGTAGGGCGGACAATCTTTACCCACTTCTTGTCATCGGTTACAACTCAACGGCCACACATCAGCCGAGTCGAGCTGATTGCACGCGAATCCAATGAGCGAGCGCTTGCGTTTTATGAGTCGCTGGGCTTTTTGCGAGAGGGAGAGCTGAGGAATCGTGTGCTCAATCCCGATGGAAGTCTCGAAAGCGATATACCAATGGCTTGGCTAAGACCTGACACGAGTGATCTGAAAGAGTAATGAATGGACTGACCGATTTAGAACAGCTGTTACGATCACTCGCCCCGCGTAGGCTCGCCGGTGAGTGGGCCTTTTGTTCACTCACAGCCGGCGAGCTTGCGAGAACACCAACTCTTGCCACAGAAGCGCTCGCGACGTTTCGAGAAAAAGAGGGCCTTAGCGTCTTGCTGCCAGTCGAACGCGCGACAGAGCTAGGTTTGAGCTTTGATGGAAGTTTTACAGGCATCACCCTCGACGTCCATTCGAGTTTGCATGCGGTAGGATTGACCGCAGTAATTGCCTCTCGCCTTGGCGAGGCAGGCATTAGCGCTAATGTCATTGCGGCCGCATTCCACGACCACGTTTTCGTGCAAACAGCAGAGGCGGCGAGAGCGTTAGATATTCTAAAATCTCTCCATGCGTGAGCGTGCAGAAGGTTGTCAAAAACTGATATATTCCTGTTACTAATCCTTTAAGAGGCTGTACCTATGATTCGTTCGCTCAGAAGATTGCGTTCAAACCTGACTTCATCGGTCGCTGCTGCGTCCTTGCTCAGCGCGTTAAGCACAAGCGTGGTAGCCATCGAGCCTACCGACCCTTCACTTGCCGATATTACAAACTTTAGGCAATACAGCGCGACGTTTGCGAGCTCGGGTCAGCCGACTAAGGAGCAATTTTCAGCTATTGCTCAAAACGGGTTTGAGCGAATCGTTTACATCGCGTTCACTAATAACCCAAATGCCTTACCCGACGCAGATCAGGTCGTAAAAGAGTTAGGCATGGAGTATATGCATATTCCTGTGACGTGGAATAATCCACTGCCAGCGGATTTTTATGCGTTCGCCGACTCCCTGCGTCGCGATACCGACAAGAAAACACTTTTGCACTGCCAGGTTAACGCGCGCGCAACTGCTTTCAGCTTCCTTTACCGGGTTATCTACGAAGGTGTCGATATTGCTGAAGCGAAGGCGGATATGAATTCCGTTTGGCAGCCTAACGAGACTTGGCGTGATTTTATCTTCGCTGTGCTTGCGGAGAACGGCATTTCGCCCGAGTGCGACGAATGCGATTGGACTCCTTCGCAGATGTGATTTCTCCTAGCGGCAACAAAGAATGCTGCGGATAACCGATTAGCAAAAAAAATGGCGAACTCCTTAGGGAGTTCGCCATTTTTTCTACTATTGTTTATGCCTTCGTAGCGGCTAGCTACTCAGATCCGCCTTGCTCGACGTTCTTCCAAGTGTAGAAGCCCATAAACATTTCTTCCCAGCTCTGTTCGCCCCAATTCACTTCGATCGAAGGGTCGGGGTTGTAAGGGTTTTGCGCTGAGTTATCGAAGGCGCCCTTGGCGACAATCTTCGTACCCGCCGGCACTCTCAATGGCTCGGCGAGTTCGTGTTTGAGCTGCCAATTAAACGAGTAGGCAGGAACAGACAGCAGCAGCTCTTCACTGCCATCAGGGAACTCGGCGGTAAAGCTCATGCGCTTGCCGCGGAAGTGCATGTGCGGCATCAGGCTGAAAATTTCCGCCTCTTCCGGCACATAGGTCACAAGCTGCATTTCGTGGTCTTTCGCTTGAGGAGGGATGTTGATCGTGAAGGCATTGCCTACGCCGCCACCCATGCGCTCCTCAGGTATGTAACCCTCTGGGTAGAAGTAGATGCCGATTTCGGTCTCGTCGGTTGTCTCTTTGCCCGATGTCGTATAGTGCATCTGGAGATTGAGTTTAGAGCCAGCGCGCAATAGGCCGCCGACGCCCTCTGGGTTCAGATCGACAGCGTTACCCGGCGCGAAGCCTGCGATACTTGCGCTGTCTGGGCTGCTGCCACCGCCGATGAAGGCGCTGACATCGATCTCTGGAGCCTCACGGAAAATCGCGTCGATATCCGGACGCTCGCCCGCGGCGATCGCTGCAAAGAGTTTCGTGCGAATAGCGAGAGACTTCTCTGGCGGCAGCTTGGCAAGAATATCCATCAGAATTTGCTGGAAATCAGGTGCGCCTTCCGGGGGTACAACGGTCGTTATAATGTGATGAAGTACGCTTGGCGCACCCGGCACGACTTCACTGCCTCGTACCCAACGGTCTTCGGTTAGACCGAGATCGATTGGAATGTCCATGTAGTCGACAACGCCTGTAGCCGGAATAGTCTGCGCGGGGACCTTTACGATTAGGTCAGGCTCGCCAAGAGTCCACTTTGTATTTGGCCAAGTGAGGGCAGTCAAAGGGTCGTTATCGCCCTCGACAACCGAGCCGTTGTTGATCCAATGAACGAGTTTTTGCATCTCCTCATCGCTGAGATTCATTTCGTTTTTGATCTTGTGGCCCACTTTGTTGTCGATCTGGCCTGGTGGCATACGCTTAGTCATAACCACTTCGCGGATCATGGGTGACCAGCCCTGCACTGCGAGGCTAGAGTCCATTGCGAAGGGCGCGATACCGCCTTCGCGGTGACACTCGGCGCAGTTCTCGGCAATGATAGGCGCGATATCGTTAGCGTAAGAGAGGTTGGAGTGCTCAGCGGTATTACGGTAATCGATAGGCTGACCCATTGTCGCGGCGCTGATTAAGTCGAATTTTTGACCTGCAAGCGTCTGCTCTATTGCGCTTTCCATGCCCGCGGCTGGACCACGATACAGAAGCTCGAAGGTGCTCGGATTGTAAAGCACTGCTTCGTCTAGGCGGGTCAGGCCGAGCATTTCGGAGACGAGCTGTGCGTCGTCCATTAGCACCGGCATATCAACCGACTCGATGTCTGCAGCGACTGCGTCGCGGTCAATCTGTAAGCCTGGATTGAGTAAGAAGAATTCGATTCCCTGATTTTCGTATTTTGTCTGCAATGCCTGCATCGCCGCGAGTGAAGCGGCGTCAGTCGCGCCTACTGCCTGCGGCAAAATCGCAATGGCGGCAGCATCGTCATGCCATGCCATGTTTTGGAAAGCACCTTTATGATCGATAAGTGCGAAGTCGCCAACGCGCTCCCCCGCAGCGGCAGAGCCGCATGCAGCGGTAATAGCTGCCGCGAGAATGAATGAAGAAGTCTTGCTCATAATACTGTTCCCCATATGGAAGAGAATAAATGTCTGGTTAGGGCTCAAAAGCGGTTGTTTTCCGCAAGCCGAAAACACACACTGATTTCGAGTGTACTTCATTTTTTTTGAAAAGTGAGCATTTTGGTAACAAATAATTCTGATACCGAATTTCATTCAGCCGACATAGAAGTTAACACTACCGGTTATCGACAGGCTCAGAAACCAGCTACCAGGTGCTTTTGCTGAAAAATAACGCTCGCCGCACCGGTAAAGATGTCCACTACAGGCCAACGACTCTTAGGGAGCATAAATGCACACCGACAGCCTGCTGATCAATGCGCTGTATTACCTACTCGCTGCCGTCATTACGGTGCCTCTGTTTAAGCGCTTGGGACTGGGTTCAATACTCGGCTATTTGTTTGCGGGCATCGTGCTGGGGCCGCATGCGCTGGGTATTATCGAGGATCCTGAGTCTGTTCTGCATTTTGCCGAA
>JAGYKB010000032.1 GCA_018401885.1 Gammaproteobacteria bacterium | reverse complement strand
CCGCAGCTTCATAGATTGCGCGGACGCCGTTTTCATAGCCCGCAACCGTGTCGTTATCGCCGGCCAGATAAAACGTCGGGACTTGAATTCCAGCTAAATCTTCTTTGCGCCAGAATCCTCGCTCCATACCCCAAGGCGCGATTGCGAAGCCGGCTTTTATGCGCGTGTCGAGATTATCTCTGTATTCCGGATTGCCCGTTGCATGTAGCGCGAGCAATTCGTTAGGCGGTGACATAAACGACGGAACGATCTCATCGCTATAACCACCCCCTAGGTTGTTCACCAGTCCATAACCACCCATCGAGTAACCCACAACCCCTGTATTGTCGGCATCGAGCATGCCAGCAAGAAAACTCTCCGGATCGGAAGAGAGTTGCGCCATGGACTCGATCACAAAACGTTGATCCAACGGGCGGTTATAAAGAGTGCTCGAAAATGCCTGAGCATCATCGTAAGTGCTGTCTTTATGATCGATGGAGACAGCGACGTAGCCCTTGCTGGCAAGGTTTTCGCCGAGATGACTCAGCAGATATCGATTGCCCGGATAACCGTGAGAGATGACGACCAAGGGAAAGGCCCCAGAACGCGTGTCTGGCTGCGCGTCTCTTACAGCCTGCCCCGAAAGCACCGCGGTAATCTCTGGGTTACGAGTAATTGCGCGATACTCTCCTCCTCGTGATTGCCCGCTTGCAAGTATAGCGGGATACCAGACCTCGAGCGTTAATGAGCGGTCGTAGATCGCAGCCTCAGCGCCGCGCTGCGTATTGAGCACGTCTACTCGACCGGGATCCGTGACCGTAAGTGTGCGCACGCCAATATCAAATTCACCATACGCCGCTAAGCTCGGTGCATCGGGACGGATAATATCTATGCGGTTTACCTGTGCATTGACTAGTGCAGAGCTCATGATCAGTACACCTGCGATTGTGATATTTTTGGCGACTAACGCTGCCCTTGAAAGGTAAGCGGGTTTTAGAAGTAGAAAGGGCTTTAGCAGAAGCGAATAGAGGCGCGTCATAGTCGAATCCAATGAGAATGGTTAGTTGAAAGTATACCAAGGGCTTAGACTATTACCTGAGGGCATTGGGATGCAATGCCCTCAGGCGATAACCAAGAACTAATTCTCGACCAACGCCTTTGGTGTGTGCTCATAGGCTTTCGCGCGCTCCTCGTCAGAATCTGTATGTCCGGCAAAATCATGCAGAATCAAATAGAGACAGGGCACAAGGAATAGAGTGATTACGGTTGCAAATAACACGCCCCATGCGAGAGAGATCGCCATTGGCACAACAAAGAACGTCGCAGGGTTTGCCGTAATCATTAACGGGACCAGACCAATAAACGTCGTCAGCGATGTCAGAAATATAGGCCGGAAACGCAGCGCGCCCGCGGTAGAGACCGCATCGACCATTCCCATACCCTCTTCTCGCAAGCGATTGACAGAAACCACAAGCACCAGGCTTGCATTCACCACCACACCGCTCAGCGCAATGATTCCGAGCACGGAGAAAAACACGAGATCAGCTCCCATGATGAAGTGACCAAAGATTGCACCGATAGCACCAAATGGAATCACACTCATAATAATCAAAGGCTGGAAATAGGATTTCAGCGGAATGGCGAGCAGCGCGAAAATCACCATCATCGCGATAGGGAATGTCGACAGAAGATCGCCGAACGACTCAGCTTGACGTTCGCTCTCGCCGCCTACTACCAGCTCGACATCAAGTTCGCGCTGCCATGTAGACTGAAATTTACGAATTATGTCGCGCCGAATTTCGTCGGGTGCAACGGCCGTTCTATCGACATCACCTCGAACTGTGATTATCCGACGTCCGTCTTGCCGATTAATACTCGAGTAGCTATTGCCCAGTGTGAAGTCAGCAATACTTAGAAACGGCACCTCTGCACCTGAAGGCGTTCTTATTAGTAAATTTTCGAGATTAGCGAGCGACTGCCGCTCTTCCTCTGGGTATCGAACCATCACCCTAATGTCATCGGAGCCGCGTTGAATCCGCTGTGATTCTGCACCAAAAAATGCCTGCCGAACCTGATTGGCAATATCATTCAAGGTCAAACCCAAGGTTTTCCCTCGTTCCAAAATCTGTATCTGGACTTCCTGTTTACCCGCTCGAAACGAGTCAGACACGTCAAAAACACCGGGGTAGCGATTGAGTTCAGCGCGTAGTTCGGCTGCCGCCATTTTTAAATTGTCTTCATTGCGTCCGGCCAACCGGTAGCTTATGGCATCGCCAGCAGAGAACGCATCAGAGACGAAGGTTAGCTCGAGCGCATCGGGAATACTGCCTACTTTTTCACGCCAGCGATCGCGCACCTCTGCCGAACTTATCTCCCCGCGATCGAAGAACGGAGAAAGATACATGACAACTTCTGCAACCTCGCTGCTACCTGATCCCCCGCGACCAGGCGAAGAAGGCCCGCCTCGAGGCGCACGGCCGCCGATAATCGTAAGAACACTATCAACCACCCGCTCGGTTGTTTCCGGCGCTTGACCGCTGGCTTTCAGGTCTATTAATTCCGCTTCGAGTTCGGCCGCCAATTCCATGGCTTTCTCTTCAATTACATCGATAGCATTCTCCGTAATGTAGCCCGGTACTCCTACAGGCATGACTACCGTGCCCCAGACAGTATCGCCCTCGATAGAAGGGAAGAATTGGAGCCCAACTCGGCCACTTAACATAAGCGCGAAAGTCACCATGATGACGCCGGTCGCGGTCGCCCATGCTGCATAGCGGTGTTTGAGTATTTTCTTTAGCGCTCGCTTGTATCGATATTCAGCGAAATCTTCCATGCCCTGCGCCAAGCGCCCTTGGAAGGATTGCCATGCAAGGACCAAACGCGAACCGTCACCCAGATAGCCGACTGTTTTTCTATGTGCGATATGGCCGGGGAGGATGAGTTGAGACTCGATGAGGCTTGCGACAAGACAGAAAACTACTACTCCGCCGATCGTGTTGAAGAACGCACCCAGCTGCCCGCCTAGCAGAAGAATAGGCAAGAAGGCGGCGATAGTCGTCAAAACACCGAATATCACCGGCACTGACACCTCGATAGTGCCCTCGATCGCCGCGTCCTCTTTGGAAAAACCTTTTACCTCAAAGGCATGAATACGTTCGCCGACAACGATCGCATCGTCGACAATGATACCCAGCACCAAAATAAAGCCCATCACAGTGAGCGAGCTAATGGTCAGCCCGACCGAGGGGAAGAGAGACAGCGCACCAGCAATTGCGATGGGAATACCCGCGGCGACCCAGATCGCGAGCTTAAATCTTAAGAACAAGGCGAGAATCACGAGCACGAGAATCAATCCCGTATAGGCGTTACCCGCAACCGTTTCGATTCGGTCCTGCGTTGAAATCGCCGAGTCGGATATGATTTTTAAGGCCATGCCTTCGGGAAGATCAAATTCGCTCGACGCCATCCAGCGCTTTACCAGCTGCGAAGATTTCACGATATCCTCATTACCGACTCTAAGGACATCTATGATTGCCGCGTTCACGCCATTGAGTCGCGCGTCGAGATACCCTTCCTCGAAACCGTCTTTGACCGTTGCGATTTGTCCGAGGCGCAGCTGCGTTCCGTCAGGGTAAGACTGCACTACTATGTTTTCGTATTCATCTCCGTTGTAAACCTGCCCCTTCGTTCTAAGCAGAATCTCACCCGAAGCGGTTTTGATCGTGCCTCCGGGAAGATCTAGAGAGGCGCGATCAATAGCATTCGAAATTTGACCAAGCGTCAATCCGTATTGGCGCAGCGTAGTTTCAGAAACCTCAACAGAAATCTCGAAAGGCCGAAGGTAAGCGATATTAACGGTAGATATTCCATCAAGATCGAGGATGTCATTTCGGATCTCCTCGGCAATAAGTTTAAGACCCGCGTCGTCGGTATCAGAAGAAAGAGCGAGCGTCATGACGTTGCCGCTCGCGCTAAACGCTCTAACAATCGGCTGCTCTGCCTCGATGGGGAAGGTGCTAACCGCATCAATTTTCCCCTTCACATCATTCAGAACCCGGTTGAGATCCGCACCGCTGGTTAATTCAACTGTGGCGTCGCAGCCCCCTTCTCGCGCTGTGCTGGTGAGGCGATCTATGTCTTCTGCGCCTTCAAGCGCCTCCTCTATACGCAGGCAAATCGCGGACTCAGCCTCGTCTGGCGTCGCGCCTAGGTAGGCGACGCTCACCTGAACGACACCGAAATCGATATCAGGAAATTCTTCTTGATTGAGATTGAGATAGGAAACAAACCCTCCCGCAAGAAAAATCATCATCAACAGGTTCGTTGCTACGGGATTTTTTACAAACCACGTTATGGGAGTTCGCACTGACATTCTCCACGCGCCCTTGGGCGCTTATGCTGCTAGCGTGTTAAAGGTTCTGCCTAGTTCTTAGATCATCTCTAAGACAGGTCGCACTGACATGCCATCGACCACAGCTTGAATGGGCGAGGTGCAGATTTTTTCGCCAGGAACAAGGCCACCGCTAATTAATACGCGATCCTGCTCCAGGCGGAATATATCTACATCGCGGTAATACATTTTGTTTTCAGCATCCACCACGAGAACTTGCGAGTTGTTGCGAATAGCAGAGCGTGGGAGCGAAATAATATCTTCGACGAGCTTGCCTGCAATTCGCGCCTCAACGAACAGTCCAATCGGCAGTGGAATAGTTTCTCCGCCGAGATCAGCAGTCGGCTGCTCAATGCGTATTATCGATTGCACTGTGTTGCTATTCGGATCGATCGTAGCCTCTGTTCTCAGGAGCTTTCCTTCCCACTTGTATTGCTTGCCGCCATAACTACCAACCAATTCCACCTGCGGTGCCTGAGACAAATCGAACTCGCCACGGAAACCCATTGGGACATCGAGATAGCCTAATTGCCTAATTGCCAATGGCACACGTACATCTACACTGTCAGCGTCGAATAGCACCGCGACGCTCTGTGCTCGGTTAACGAATTGCCCTAGTTCAACATCTCGCGAAGCGACAACAGCGTTGAAAGGCGCACGGAGTATTGAGCGCTCGGCATCGAGTTCAGACTGTTCAAGCGCGGCTTCGGCGTCGGCCAAACGTGCTGATGTAACGGTCGCGGCGCGCTCAGCATTCTGAAGTTCCGACTCGCTGGCCAGTCTCTTTGCTGCAAGTTCGGTGATGCGGGCAAGATCAGCAGCCGCGAATTCTGCTTCGGCCGATGCCTGCTCATAGGTCGCGCGGCTTCTCGCCACTGCCGTTTCAAAATCAGCCAATTCGAGTCTCAGCAGCGGCTCACCCGCTTTCACATAGGCTCCGGCTTCCAGAGAGGGTGATACCCACGCGACCGGCCCTTGCACGTTAGATGAGAGGCTTGCTTGCCGAGCGGCCTGCGCCTTGCCCTGCGACTCGATAAACAATTGCACAGATTCAGATCGCACTTCTGCGACGCGCACGCTAATCGGAATAATTTCCGGCGCCGATTCGGAAACTCGCGTTGGGTTGCGAATCAAGACAACTGTAATGACAATGCTTCCCAAAAGAATGCCGATTGGCATCAGTACTCGCTTCATGTCTAACTCCTAGACTTAAAAACTCACTGCCAAATGCGGAGACAGGCGCCGCACAAGCGTAGTTGGTAAATTCGTTTCAATCGCTCGCAAGGGCCTGAGCTACTAACGCGCGCATACTCAAAAAATGAACGTCCAGCGCATAAGCAACCGCTTCTCCATCTCTGTTCTCAACCCCCAACCGCATGCCGGAGACCAACTCTCTGAGTAACTCCGGCTTAAGGCTAGGACGCGGATGCAGCTGAAGCATCCGCTCAACAAACTGTGCCTGCAAATCATTACTTATTAAGCGCACTACTAAATTGTCTGCGATACCACCTAGTGTCATCAGAAAGGCGCGCATTTTTGGCTGCAGGGACTCTACGCTATCCATGTCGTGCGCCATCGAATCCAGCTGCGCAAGTAGGTCGGTTCGTTGGGCCTCTGAGAGTTTCGGTATCGCTCTGGTCGCCGTAAACCGCGCTAATGCTGAAAAGGTATCGAGGAATTGATCGACTAGGTCCGCATTGGGTTTTGACCCCATTCCCAGGAGGGGACCGAGAACGGCGATACTGGCGTCGTTAACTTCCTTTATCCGTGCACCGCCAGGCTGGATATCGATGAGCCTTAGCTGTTCGATCTGAGACAGCGCTTCGCGAACCGCGCCTCGACTCGCGCCAAAGCGGGCTGCAAGGTCTCTTTCGGAGGGTAAGCGCTCGCTTGGCCGAAACTGACCACGGAGAATTTCATCGCGCAGGACACTCGCAATTTCATGGCTGCGAGTCATCAAGGGCGGCACTTTTATCGGGCTTATCGAATTCATACGGCTCATTACGCGATGCGGTCGTGCTTTAGACCACTTTGGTCGTACCAATCTGGACCCGCCAATCTGGACAGTCCAATCAGGAGCGACCTTAACGAGTCCCTCAACCCAGTTTCTTGGGCGTTGTCAGGCTTATCGGGACAAGCCATTGGTCTGTCCAATTTGGTCCTACCAATTAGGCGCGTACTATAGCGTAACCGTGATAGGACACAAGCCTTTCTAGGAAGGAAGGAGGTAAAACTGCTGCAAAGTAACAATCTATAACAAATGCTCGAGAGCGGCCGGCGCGCGGCGACAGCTAAATACCATCCAGATCAACAGATGGCGTCTGAAAATAGGTATAATGAATCTCCCAAAAATAACAAATCACTCGGAGTAGTTCGGCTACTGCGATGTCAAATCGAGAATCTAATGAAATTACTAAATTCCATACTAACTAGGCTTACTAATAACCGCCGTTTTGCCACCGCCCTGCTAATACTTAGCCTCAGCGCCTTGGCTAGTTGTGCAAGTTCACCGTCACAGGTGGTTTGGCTTGACGTCAGAACCGACGCAGAATATGCCGAGGACCATATCGAAGGTTCAGCGCATATCCCTCATGAGGAGATAGCAATGCGCATTGCGGATTTAGGATTAGAAAAAGACGCAGAAATTAATGTTTACTGCAGAACCGGCAAACGCGCCGGTATCGCTCTAGCAGCATTGCAAGAGCTGGGCTATACCAATGCCAAGAATGTTGGCGGCATCGGCGATGCGCGCGAACTAAGAGACTAGCCCACCAGCGATGCAAGCACTCGGCGTTCGCCCTCGAAGGGGCGACGCCCATGCATTACTAAGAAGTTATCGACGAGAGCGAAATCACCGGCCTGCCACTGAATATCAAAACTCAATTCGTCAGCAAGGGCTATCGCCACGGCCATGTCGGCAGAGTCAATCACGCTCCCATCTCCAAAGCTTATCGATTTCTCTGCACTATTGCGCGCATCCTTCCAACCCCTAAAGGCAGCTATTAGTTGATTGAAAAACACTTTCCGGCCATCTTCCAGCGCGCGCACGGCAGGCAAGCACGGCGTGGTCACTCTTAGACTTTGGCCATCTTCTTGCCATTGCCAACTATAGCCAAGCCCAGTGAGTTTCTCTTCGGCCGCAGCCGCATCTGCCACCGATAGCGTGCTGCGCCAGCTTCGCCCCTGCCCAGAGGCGAGATCATCTTCGTAGGGCATAGTGTTCGAATAACGGACGCCCAATCGCTCGCAGGCTGCGACAAAATGCGGGCGAACTTCTAACAGTTTAGCTAACAGGACGTCCGATCGGCAGAGCGGTGTCGCACCACCAGTCATCTCAGCATGTTCGCAGAAGAAGAAAAGTTTCGATGGATAAACCGGCGTCTGCGCCATTTCGTGGTGCAAGAAAATACTGACGGACGGGGGAGCCTCATTGGCCGTGAACACGCGCTCGGTTCGGTTGCGACGAACTGCGTTGGAGAGTGACTCTTGATAGGTGAAATTCGGCAATTCAAATGTTCCGATTAATTCATCGAACTCAAGGTCTGTTCGGATACCGAACCCGCGAAACAGCACCGCACCATGTTGCGCAAGGGCCTGAATAAGTGATTCGCGGTTCTCAGCAATCCAGCGTTTCGCTGACACAACCGTGTCTGCTAATTGATTCGCCGAGTGCGATGGGTCAGAGGTTGGTGTTACAAGCGCGCTGTAAATAAGTGGGAACGCGCCGCCTGCGCTGTCGTAGTTCTGCTGCCCCTCGAGTGTTATCTGCCTAACCTGCATCGCGCTATTCCTGTGTAGTCATTGTTAAAGAGGCACACAACCTAATCATAGATGGCATGGAAAGTACCGAACGCAGCCTCACAGAAAACGCCAGGGTCGTTGAAGCGACGATTCTGATTAAGCGCGCTGATCGCATGCATCTCCTCATCAGTCAGAGAGAAGCCTACCAGTGCCAGATTCTCTCGCAAGCGCTCAGGTTTACTCGTTTTTGGAATCACCGCCGTGCCGCGTTGAATACCCCATCGAAGCACCACCTGTGCGGGCGTCGCCCCCGTGCGCTCGGCAGCAGCAATCACAGCCGGCTGTGTGAGAACGCTTTCCGCGGGTGTCGCCATATCGAGTGAAACATAAGACAACGCGCCGAGAGGCGAAAACGCGGTAACGGCAATCCCATACTCATTGGCCGTTCTCAGCAGCGCTTCCTGTGTGAGATAGGGGTGCGATTCGACCTGTAACATGGCCGGTTTAATACGGGCATAGCTCATCAAGTCATGAAGAAGTGCAGTCGAGTAGTTACAGACGCCTATTTGCCTCGCGAGCCCTTTATCTACTAAACCCTCCATCGCATGCCAAGTAGCATGCAGTGGCACCGCATCGCGCTGCATCCCCGCAGCTGCCGAGCCGGCCTCGGCATCAGGGTCGAAGAGCCATTCAGGCGGATAGCGGTCATCGAAGTCAACGTACTTTAATGCAATCGGAAAATGAACGAGATAGAGATCGAAATAGTCGATACCCAAGTCTGTCAACGATCGCGCGCACGCAGCTTCTACATGTTCGGGACGATGGAATGTGTTCCAAAGCTTAGAGGTAATCCAAAGTTCTTCTCGCGAGCACAATCCCGCAGCAAGCGCTCTTGCAATCCCCTCGCCCACTTCGCGCTCATTACCATAATCGGCGGCGCTGTCGAGATGTCGATAGCCCGCTCCGATAGCTGCATACACAGCCTCGGCGGTAGCTTCGCGCTCAATTTTCCAAAGTCCGAGCCCAACTGCGGGCATAACTTTGCCATCGACAGCGAGCGTTGCAGTTTCACTTATGCTCATTAACTCTCTCATTTGTTATCTAACTTAATTAGGTCGCTTGGCACTCGCTGGCTAGTTAGCAGCGAAGCTCTCGCCAAGCACTGAAGCAAGACCATTTGCCTCGATATAATCCGCCATCTCGACCGCATTACCAGTCTTGCTCGATTCCTGCGCGGCACTGGCGATAAGCATAGACCACAATCCTTGTAATGGCGTCGCGGCGCCGCCCTCGATGGGCTCTTTTCCTTCGAGGCGATCAAGGAACGCCGCATGCTCAAAATAAGTCGCACCGTGGTGGCCACTTCTCTCGATTACCGACGCATAACCGAGCACACTCTCCTTCGATGAACCGAGTTCACCCAACTCAAGTCTGAGGCTGGTGGCCGCCTCCTGCCTATGATGCACATCAAAGCGTTCGGTAGCGATCAAGCGCCCATGGGTGCCGACCAAACACAGCTCCTCAGTAAAATCGGGGCTGCACATGTTGAGCGTAAAGTTTGCGCGACAGCCGTTTTCGTAATCGATGATGACGAAGGCATTGTCATCGATATCACTTTTGCGCCCGTCTCGCGTTAAGCCATCGAAAACCCCCGACTGTCCCGCACTTGCATAAACTCGCGTCGGCTGCACGCCCGCAAATAGATTGATCAGATCGAAATAGTGACAGCATTTTTCTACCAACGTACCTCCGCTCAAGTGGTTAAACTTATTCCATTGCCCAACCTTATCGAGAAACGGCGGTCGGTATTCACTCATGCTAATCATCCTAATCTCGCCCACACTCCTGCGCACGAGCGCTTCATGAAGCGATTCGACATACTGCGCTTTATAGCGATACTGCAACCCTATCTGAACAAAACTTTGATAATCGCGTGCTAAAGCGACAGTAGCAGCGGCGTCACTAAGCGTCGTTGCCATGGGCTTTTCAAGAAAAATCGCTTTGCCCGACGCCATCGCCACTTTTAGCACATCGAAATGCGTGTAATTAGGCGTGCATATCATCACCGCATCGACGGCGGCATCGTTGCAAGCATTCTCCAGGCTTGTGTAAACGATTGGCGCCGGTTGCCGCTGCTCTTCGGGGAGACTCATTTCTTGCGCCGCGTAATTAGCAAGAGCTATGTCTATGCTGCGCTGCTCGCAATCGAAAATCCCATGCACGGCAGCGCGCCCTAACAGCCGCGCCACGCGCATGTGTTCCTGACCTATCGTCCCAGTACCGATAATTGCAAGACGATGAACAGGTGGAGCGACCGCATAGAGATATTTATCAGTCTCCGGAATATGTTGCTGTCCCGCCGCACCCTCGAAGAAACGCAACCTCGGTTTGATCGTATCAATACTCATAAAATCCCTATTGGCATACTTATTCAAAGTGGCTAAGCAGATCGAAGACTACGCCACCAAATCGCCGCATTCAGCGCCAACACTACAACTAAAATCGGTTCGTACGCTGCGCTACCTGCACCGACAAACCCAAGCGGCGAGAAGGTAATATAAAGCGCAACGACACAGGAGAAGAGAGTCACCGCACAAGGGGGTGCCAGTGGCCATGGACTCATATCGACGCGACTCGCGGTTGTGTACGTCCATAACTCAACGCGCGGCAGCCATTGTCCGACCGTGAGCATGATACCGATTTCGATGAAAAACAAAATAGCATAGAGATGCAGAAAATGGATCGCCACTTGCTCCTTAAACACAAACTGCAAAAGACCGTAGGCAATAAGATGAAAACCGATAACTAGCTTCGGGCCGAGAGCCGGCACATGACGCGTGAACAGCCCTACAATTACGATCGCAATTATCGGTATGTTGTAGAAACCCGTAAAAATACGAATGATCTGCCAGAGGCCATCGGGGGCGAATTGCAGCAAAGGCGCTACCACAAAAGAAAAGAGCGCAATTACCACGCTCGCCCACTTTGCGACGCGCACGAGTTCCGCATCCGTCACCTTCTCGCCGCGATTTAGTCGCTCCTTGAACGGCAAATACACATCGAGACAGAAGAGGGTTGCCGCGCTATTTAGGAGCGAATTAAATGAACTGAAAACCGCGCCCAGCAATACGGCCAAGAAAAAGCCACTCGCATAAACCGGTAGCACATCACGAATGAGCGCAGGATAGGCGAGGTCGATCGACGAGAGCTCAGGCCCATAGAGGTGGTAGGCAATAACGCCTGGCAGCATCATCAAAAAGGGGACCAGAACCTTAAAAAATCCGGAAAAAAGCACCCCCTTCTGCCCCTCTGCTAAGCTGCGCGCACCGAGTGTTCGCTGGATCACATATTGATTGGTACACCAATAGAATAGGTTAGCGAAAATCATGCCGGTGAACAGTGTAGCAAAGGGTGTTGGATCACTCGCCGAGCCGATGGCGTTGAGCTTATGAGTGTCGGTTGTAGTGACTACTATTAGCCCCGCCAAGATACTGCCGTCGCCGAGCGCGGCAAGTCCGAGCAGTGGAACTGCAATGCCAACGATTAGCAGACCAACCCCATTGAGAGTGTCGGACACGGCGACCGCTCGTAGCCCGCCAAAAACAGCATAAATAGCCCCGATACTCCCGATCGCAATAATCGTCACCGCCAAGGCATGGGGATAGGCAAGCCCTGTAATAGTCGGAATATCAAAAAGCTGCAGGACTGCAATCGACCCTGAATAGAGCACGGAGGGAATGGTGACAAATCCATAACCAACCATGAACAGTACAACCGATGCGCGGCGCACATCGCTATCGAACCGATCATTGAGAAATTCGGGCAAAGTAGAAAAGGCGCCCGCGAGATATCGGGGCAAAAACAAAAACGCCATCGCGATTGTGGATATCGCAGCTGTCACCTCCCAACCCATGCTACTGAGATTGAATCCGTACGCAGAACCATTGAGGCCAATTAGTTGCTCCGCCGATAGATTGGTGAGCAACATTGATCCTGCGATGAAGACTGCGCCAAGCCCCCTGCCCGCGAGAAAATATCCCTCCCGGGTAGCTACCTCACCGCGGGTCTGTCGATAGGCTATCCACGCCACAAGAGACATGAAAAATAGACAGCTCGTCAGAGTCAGCACTAGTTCTTGATTAGTCATACGCGCATCTTCTTATCTTTCTTAATCTTTTTGAAGCCTTCCAAGCCTTCGCTGATGCTCTGGTAGGCGGAGTCTATCAGGACTCGCGCCACGATTGACATTTTTGCCTAGTTCGATAGTGTTCTGAGCCTGTGTAAGTTATAACGCTCGATTCAATAGGGTCGCTCGAAATGCTGAAAAGCCACTCATATACGCCAACCGCGATGCCACGCTTTGCTCGTCAGAGCGCGAGGGTAAAGCTGTTAGCCGTAGCCACGTGCTTCACGATGCTGCCATTTGCAGCAGCTAACGCACAAACTGCCGACGACGACGCTGCTCGCAACGCTGGAGCATCAGACTACGCGCTTCTCTGCGCCGGCTGCCACGACGGCGCTCTTCTAGAAGCCCCTCGGCGAAGCGCGCTGGCGTTGTTTTCACCTGAGCACATCGTTGAGTCTCTCGAATCGGGGATTATGGCGACCCAAGGTATGCCGCTAACACGCGCGAAAAAGCGCGATGTCGCCTTCTTCCTAACGGGAAAACGGCTCAATGAGAGTGCAACTAAGCGGGTTTCCTTCGACTGCTCCGCATCGTTGGCAGTCGGCGCTACCCTCGACCAACCACCGCTGTGGAATGGATGGGGCGCAGGAGTCAATAATTCACGACATCAATTTAGCGAAACCCTGTTAACGCCCGACAATGTCGGGGAGCTTAGCCTTGACTGGGCCTTCGCCTTCCCCGGTGCAACGCGCGCCCGATCACAGCCGCTCGTGACACCAGAAGTTGTGTTTGTGGGCAGTCAAGAAGGTGTGGTGTATGCGCTGGACGCGAGTAACGGCTGCCCGATTTGGACCTACGATGCCGAGGCCGAAGTGCGCAGCGCCGTTATTCTGGATCTCGACGCGCAGGGAAGGCCGGAAACATTGCTGTTTGGCGACTTCGCTGCCAATGCTCATGCGGTCGATGCGCAAACCGGTGAGCTTCGCTGGAAAACCTCGGTACATGAGCATCGGCTTGCAACAATCACCGGGGCCACCGCGGTTGCAGATGGGATTTTAGTCGTCCCTGTTTCGTCTACCGAAATCATCGCAGCCTCACGTAACGAATACAGTTGCTGCAGCTTCCGCGGCGCGGTGGTAGGCCTGAGTATCGCTACCGGAGAAATTCTCTGGACTCACTTCACCACTCCCCCGCCGCAACCTACGAGCAAAAACCGCGCCGGAACTCAAATGCAGGGCCCCTCGGGCGCTCCGGTTTGGTCCGGAATTACAATTGATATCAAACGCAGCCTTGTGTACGCGACGACTGGCGAGAACTATTCCTCGCCTGCCACCAATACGAGCGATGCCGTCATCGCGATAGATCTCCATTCGGGCGAAAGACGCTGGGTTCAGCAAGTCACTACAAACGATGCATGGAATGGCGCCTGCTCGACGGGCGGATTTAATTGCCCAGAAGAGAAGGGTCCTGATTTCGATTTCGGCGCAGCAGCAGTGCTAATCGAAAGCAAATCGGGCCGAGACTTACTCGTTGTGGGGCAGAAATCAGGTATGGTCTACGCGCTAGATCCTGACGCAGACGGCGCGCTTGTCTGGGAGACCCGCGCTGGCAGCGGTGGCACCATGGGTGGCATTCACTACGGCATGAGCAGCGACGGCGAAGGACTGTTCGTCGGCGTCTCTGACCTACCAACCAACAATCCCTATAACGTGGGCGAAGGCCAGCCGGGCATTCACCGGCTGGACCTCGCTAGCGGCGCGATCGTGTGGCGAAACCTACTGCCAAATGTTTGCCCCGAGACAAAATTCCTCTGTTTCCAAGGCATTTCGGCAGCCGTCAGTAGTTCGCCCGGGCTTGTCTTCGCCGGCGGACTCGATGGCATGCTGCGCGCTTTCGACGCCGAGTCTGGCGCGATTCTATGGGAGACCAATACGGTACAAGAATTTGGCGACATTAACGGCGTTCGCGGCTTCGGCGGCGCCATCGAAGCAGACGGTCCGGTGGATTGCCGGCGGCTCCGTCCTATGTCACCTCGGGATATGAAAAATGGGGCGAGCAGCCCGGTAATATGCTGCTCGTTTATTCGATTAAACACTAAAAAGTTGAACCTCCGATGATAGATGCACCGATTATACGCGTGAAGAACATCCGCTTTTCGCTCGCAGTCGCAGCAGGCGTCGCGCTAGCGATTCAGGCCGGCAGCGTCCTCGCCTATGAAATCGACCCTAATTCGACAATTGCTGATTCACCAACTACGCTGCTCGGCATCAATCATATTGCGTTATCGGTGCGCGATCTCGATGCCGCCGTAGCCTTTTATCAAGGTGTCACCGGCTATGAAATTATTCGCCGCGAGACCGTAAGCGGCCCTGAGGCTGACACACTCTTCGGCATGCCTAATATTCGTTACGAAACCGTCGTGCTCGAGGCGCCGAACATGCTGTTCGAACTAAACGCGTTCAGCCATAACGCAGATAAACCGCTGACTCGTATGCCTGCTCAGGGACCGGGCATGACCCACACCTGCTTCCAATCGCCATCGAACGATTCGGCCTTTGACCGATTCAAAGCGGCCGGTGCAGACATACTCTCGACCGGAGGCGAACCAATCGATCTCGGCGGCTATGGCGTCACTTATGCTTACGCCTACGATGCCGAAGGCAACATGATTGAACTCGAACAGCTAGACCCAGAGCCGCTGCAGTCAGGCGCCTACAACGAGCGCTGGGCGGAGAAAGGCTATAATTCATGGATGACGCAAGTCGCTCTCGTCACCCATGACATCGTCGCACTGACCGATTTTTATGAAAAGATACTCGCTTTTTCGCCCTACCGTGATGGCGATTACGTCAATAACGTGCGCATGGGCGAGATCACTGGCATCGAGAATTTGTCACTATTAGCCTCGTGGTTCCGCATGAACGAGCGCTCCAAAACGATCGAACTCTGGCAATACCGAAATCCTGTGACCGAGAAATATAGCGGTAAACGCGGGGTAACCGACTTTGGCTATAGTTTCTCTATCGAAGCCGGTGATATACATGCCGAGGTGGCGCGCATGACCAAACTCGGCGTCGAATTTGTGAGCGCGCCGGTCAAGCTTGGTGATTTCTGGCAGGTCTACGCGCATGACATTGACGGCAACGTGTTCTCACTCCGGCAGGCGATAGACACCGATTCGCCGTATTCGATTCCGCAGCTTGAGCTTTGAACGAAATTAACACAGCACTAATGAGTCGATAGCTAAAGTTGCCACAGGCATTAATTAGTCAATCCGAGGGGTTTATGAACGCAGCCATGTATAGCAATGCCAACAAAATCAAGCGCACGAACAGCCGCAGAGTGACAGGCGCCACAGTGCTTTTCTTTATCGCACTAATCATTCTGTCGCCCCTCGCGGCAGCGCAGGATATCCGCAACGAAGTGGAGCATGTCTTCGCCGAAAACGACGGCACAAAAATCCATTACGCGAAGATGGGGTCTGGACCTCTCATCGTTTTTATCCATGGATTTCCCGATTTTTGGTATTCCTGGCGCCATCAAATGCAGGGCCTGTCATCTGACTTCACCGTTGCTGCGATGGACACTCGCGGCTACAACCTCAGCGATCAACCTTCCGGCGTCGAAAACTACGACATGCAGATACTTATCGAGGATGTCGCCTCTGTAGTCCGCAACGAAGGTCAAGAAAGCGCGATTATCGTCGGTCACGATTGGGGCGGCGGTATTGCTTGGAGCTTTGCCGCATGGCGCCCAGAAATGACCAGCCACCTGGTGATTATGAACCTCCCCCATCTCAAAGGATTCGCCCGCGAACTCGCGAAAATGGAAGAGCAGCATAAGAACTCAACCTATGCGCGCAATTTCCAACGGCCAAACAGCCACGAGTCGATTACGGCCCAAGGGCTTGCCATGGCGCTTTCGCGGGGCGATGAGGTATTACAGCCGATTTACCTCGAAGCCTTCGAGCGGTCTAGCGCGGACGCGATGATGAACTACTACCGCGCTAATTTTCCGCGCGAGCCCTACACCTCCGGCGCCTTCGTTGATTTACCTCGAATTCAGATGCCGGTGCTGCAATTTCATGGCATGAACGACACGGCCCTGCTGCCTGACTCGTTAAACGACACATGGGACGAGCTCGACCAAGACTGGACTCTGGTGACTGTCCCGAACGCCGGTCATTGGCCTCACCATGACAAGCCCGATGTCGTGACTAACATGATGCGCGCTTGGCTGAGGCTGCACGCAGAGTAAGAGAGGATAAAGGCGGTGCTCGAAAGCATCGCCTTTAGTTTGGCGTGTCGATAATCGCCTGCAGGTAGGCTACCGCCTCCGAAACAGGACGACCCTCAACATCGACCATTTTGTTGGCTTCGCGCATCGCCTCGTCACCAATCGAACCCAGCACCGGCGCCAGCGCCGCGGCGACGCGCGGATCCTGCGCGGCCGCGCTCGAAGCCAATAGCATCGCATCGTATGAAAGAAGCGCCTGCCGCGGATCTTCCAGCAGCACCAGGTCGTAAGCGGCGACTCTGCCGTCGGTTGAATAGGCAC
>JAGYKB010000031.1 GCA_018401885.1 Gammaproteobacteria bacterium | reverse complement strand
ATAAAGGCTGCCGAACCTGCCAAACGCTTTCGGTTCGCACTGTGTTTTTCAATGAGTCAAACCTTAAGCAGTTATCTTCCCACGGCGCACCGAGGAAATTCAGTAATCTAACAATTGTCTTTTTCGGCGACCGCACCAACTCCTCGTATTCCACAACAAAAATATCGTCTCCAAACAGAGATTGCCAATGCGCCATCAAGTCTGCTTCCAAATTAATATAGTGTCGCGTTGATTCGATACTTGTCGCATAGTGCTGACCGGGACCAAACCGAGTTGTGAATATTGACCACGCGATGTCTCTCCATGCCCTTTGAGTAAGAATAATTTTAGCGCGTGGGAAGAGTGCCTTGATCAATCCGAGATAGAGGAAATTATCAGGCCTTTTATCGGTCAGCCGAGTATTGCAACCAAACACTCGCTCAGATTCCTTTTGATAGCTATTCGCCCATTCCCTTCTCATCTTCTCTGAAAGCGAGGCGCAGCCGCTAGGAAACTCTGGTAAATGTTTTGCGACTAATCGGGGAAAAAATTCCCGCTCTCCCGCAGGCGTGAAAGAAGAATGAGCAGCGAGGATCTGCTCAACTAGTGTAGAACCTGAGCGGAACATTCCGCAAATGAAGACAGGTTCATTCTGATTGTTTATAACATGCTCGGCAAGCCACGCCGCGTCGAAATTTTGCTTAATCGCTTCGAAATAAGCCTCAGTAAGTGCGTTTTCATACTTAACATAGTTTGCTCGATCAACCGAATTTGCACGTTCGAAATGGGTTAGCGCTTCAGAATAATTTCCGCATTGCTCAAATGCTCGCCCGAGGGCAAAGTGGAGATCGGGGTCTTCGTTCTCACACCCAATTTCTTTGAGTCTAACCAACAAAGGAGAGGACTCATCGGAAAATTGCTGCGCGTCTGCTAGCCGAACAAGTGCTGGAAGATAATCGGGCTGGATATCGAGACACTTAGAGAATTGCGCAAGTGCGACCGGTCGATCCCCGCGCTGTTCGGCAATGCATCCAAGATTAAAATAGGCGGGCACATACTTTTCATTAATACTAAGCGCATTATAGAGATGCCTTTCAGCGCTTTGATCGTCTCTCAGCTGCTGCGAGTAAACGGTAGCAATATTTAGCTCGATTTCCTCCGGCCGCTCGGCGCCCAATTCGATGGCCCGCAGATATGACACAATCGCGGCCTCTGACTCACCTGCTCGAGCGAGCAAATAAGCATAGTTGAAATGCCCATTTGCAATTGAGTTACGCTGAAGATACAAACGGTAGAGCGTTAATACGCGGTCAATTTGTTGTGGCGTAATGCTTCGAGCAGAAATTGCTTCGAGTATAGATATGTCATCCGGCAGGACCGCAGCTAGCCGATGCAGAAATTCGATGGCGGCCGCTTCGTCTCCCTGTGCTTCGCAGATTCGAAACAGCCCCCAAAGACTAGATTGATTGTCGTGATCGATCGTCAATACGTCTTCAAGTAGTCGTCTAGACTCATCCAGCCGCCCTGCTCTGAATGCGAGAGTCGCATGAGTCAATAATTGGCTAACGTTCATGCGCGCGACTCCAGACAAACAAAGAGCAACGTGTCCTACTCCTATTAAGCAGAACTACGACTTTCGAGCATCAGCGCGCAGTCTCAGTGGCCGCCAGCACTGCATCGAGTAATGCATTAAGTACATCGGGGCGAGCCAGCCAGACTCATGCAGCTCAACGATGACCTTCGAGTCTAGCGCGTTAAGCTTATTTACATTGATTCCTACATAAGTCGCTAAGACTTTCTGTTCATTAGAGCCTTCGACATTGTAATTTGCTTGCATCTGATCGAGCACGTTGTGTTTCACAAGTAATTTTACAAACTCGCCTGTGCGTTTGCGTTCCTCCTCATATTCGCCAACAAATTGCATAACAGCCCTTACTTCCTGCGAAGGCTCTTCACCAACGAAGAACGGGAACTTAGCATCTTCTGTTATTGTCTCTCCCGCGCGATCAAGCACAAGAGCGCGGCTACCATCTTCCTGCGATGCGAAAGCGAAGGGATAACAGCGCAAATAAGACGGTACATAACAGTCTGGATCCCATCGGCCGTTATCATCTACGAAAAGATTTCCGTCGCCCGGCAAGCCCACAACCGCCATTGGAACTGGGTTTTCCATATTCGAGAAGACGATAGGATAGTGTCGCTGAGCGCTACTGATCTCAACCATCGTGAGCGGAATTGCTCGTTCGTTTTTTACAAATTCGAAGGCATGTTCAGAGGGCGTGATTCCTAACTTTCCATGGGATTCGTATGTCAATATTTCAGGCTGTTTATAAAGGAACTTCTTGCCCGCCATCGCCGCTAATGGATTTTCCTGCTGCTCGTTTGCCACGCTAACTTCTCCGCTTTCTGTTTAATGTGAATCAAAAATTCATGCTAGGTACTTTTTTGCCTAATCCGCCCGCAACCACCCAGTAAGTGCATACCGTGGTTTTACTGCAAAAGGAGCCACATAGGATACTTGATGATCACGCGGCACTTTAAACAAACTGCAACTATTAAATGTAGGCACGTGGGTTTTGGTAACTTGCTGCCCTTCAACAAATTCCAGCATGCCGCCCCAATGAGACTCCCAATCTTTGGTTAGATTAATAACAATGGCAAACCGTCTATCATCTGCTGTGCTTGCACTATCGTTATGTCGCATCAGAAAATGTCCCGGCGCGAAGAGTGTAGCTTGAAGCTCAATTTTTCGAATATTCTCATCACCCGTTAGTCCCTGGAAAAACTCCATCGAATCTGGGCTATTAATAGCCTCTAAGATAGCATTGAGCATTAACTTGGGTTCCCATTTGTTCGTATAGGCATCGATCATGGGGTAACGAAAATAGGCAAACTGATACTCTTTTTTTGCCTGTTCAATGACAGCGCTGTGAAAAGCCTGTCGATCCTCCGGTGTCATCGATGATAATTGCGCAGCAGTTCTCGTCATGGCCTCTGCCCCATTACGAAAAGCTAGCTCCCAAGTTACCTGTTGATCTAAACAGGTGAAAGTTTCTTCAGCAGCAAATTGCTCTAGAAAATTGGGAATCTGCACGATGCCAGACGCGGCTAACTCTTCGCCCAAAGCAACTCGGTTTATTGAAGGGTTAAGTAGCAAGCCTCTAAAATTGTGCATAGTTATACGCTCTTAATTTTGCTGCGATTATCTGATCGCTACCATAACATATTGAGTAGAAATCAAGAATCCGCAACTCGCTCAATTTACGGTTGCAGTGGCGTGTGAAGCGATTATTATCTAAACCACTGCGACACTTCGTTAGAAGAATATGGATTCCTATGCATTCAACTCCAGAGTCAGTGCTCAAACAGTTTGATCTCGCATTTAAGCAGGGTGCAATCAACAAAGCGCTGGACCTTCTGCGAACTCTTTGTCAGCTCTGTCCAGAAGACCCCGAAGCGCACCACAAACTTGGCGTCATGGAGAAGAACAAATCGCCGTCGCTCAGCTGCAGCGAGCCGACTGCTTCGCAGACGCCTTAGCGAGCTGCATTTGTCATCGATTGAACCTGAAGTTGATTGCCAAAGTGTCGCCTCGGATATATAGACTAGAACTCACAACAGCGATTATTACTTTAGGAATGCATAGCGGATGCCTCAGCGTTTCTATCTTCTAGATACTTATGCACGAGGCTTTGACGACGCGAGCGAGAACAAGTGAAGCGTTCTTTCCGATCAAGGCGAGATTGGCTTGTGCAGCGCCGCATACCTTAGGAAAAAGTAGCGGCGATTTTATTCAATACATCCGACACGCTCTAGCGCATCGAATAGAGTTGATAAATATGCCTCAAACGGCTGCCAGCGCCCAATTCGCTTGTCGCTGATCGTCTCTCGCACTTGAAGTTCGCTAAAGGTAAAACTGCTCGATACAGTTTTGTGAAAATTCAAGCAATCGTGGCTCCAAGGCAATCCACAAAATGCAGTAATTTGTTGTCCGATCTCTACCGGGTTTGCAACAAGTAGCTCGTAGTTAACATCCATGACTCGATCAGGGGCTAACAACGCCCAATGCTCCATGAGTCTACGAGCGTTTGCATAAGCATGCGCAAGCGACTCGAAATCACAGGCGTAATTGTGGCTCTCGGAAAACATTCGAGTGAATATGCTCCAACAGACATCACGCGGATCACGGCGCATCTGAATCACCTTCGCATTGGGAAATAGCGATAGAATCATTCCGACATGCTGAAAGTTATGTGGCATTTTATCAGTGATAATTTGCCCCATTGCTTCTGTACCCTCTTGCTCCTTGAAAAGCGGTGTATTGTCAAAATAGCGTGCTGCGAGGATTTGCCAGTCTTGATGTGTCAATTTATCAGGAGACGCTAATCTGCCAGCAGCGACGTCCTTGTGAAATTGGCTGACTAGAAAACCCAATGCCTCATTCTCCCCGCCCGCTGTGACGTTCGGAAGTTGCGCTAGCATTCGTTCAACAAGGGTTGTTCCCGAGCGCGGCATACCTACGATAAACAACGGCGTAGCGTGATTGCAAGAATCACATTCAGTAGGCACATAGTGCGTGAAATGACGCACGATGTTTTCATAAGCTAAGTCACTCGCCGCTGAATCGTAGCGGTTATTGAGAGACTTCATATGCACACTCTGAGCTGCATTTGCTCTTGAATAATAGGAAAACGCAACCTCATAGTTTTCTATTCTGGTATGCGCATCAGCTAAGACATAGGCTATCAGCTGCTTTTCATAAACAGTCCAAACTCCGCTTTCTAGACTCGCCTCGATACGCTTAATAAGATTAGGTAACTCATCGATCTGCGATATTTCTAGCAGAACACTCCAAGCTTCGGCATTACTCGAGTTCTGTGCAACGGCTGCCTCAGCGGAGCCAACTGCTTGCGAGTAATCGCCTTTAAGACGCGATAGTTTGGCTTGTAGCAAATGGTACTCAGCTGACTCTGCTCCCGCGTCTCTCGCATAGCCCAAATAAATCTCGCATTGATCAATCTTGCGTGCGAGCAAAAACAAGTCGGCAAATTTTACATACTCAGTAATGCCGGGAGTAACCAGTTTAAGATAGTGAGTGTAAGCCGTGATTGCTAAGTCGTAATCGCGAAGCCGTCCCGCAGCGGTGGCTAGCGCCTGCGCCACCCGACTGCTGTTTGTATCCGCTTGCTGCAACTGTCTCAAGAGTGCGACCGCTCTATCCCAAGCACCCAATAAGCCAAATGCCTCTGCCTTGATTAGATAACCCGCCTGTGAGTTATGAGGAAATCGATTTAACTGTGACAAGACTAGTTGCGGTTCATTCAGGCTAATTAACAAGCTACACACATTGAGAGAAAAACCTTCATCTTGGCCAGAACAGTCCGCCGCGTGTTTAGCGAGTTTGGCTGCAGCCAAATTGTCGCCTTTGTTGCGCATGCAAATGGCATAGTTATAAGCGATGTCCGCAGCATCAGGTTCTAGCGACAAGGCTTGAGAGAAAAATAATTCGGCAGCGTCAGATTTTTCTACTTGCATTAACAAGGTGCCTAACCCGTAAAGCGCATCTACATGCTTAGCATCTATCGCTAATTGCTGCCGATAAAGCTGCTGTGCTGTGTCGAGGTCGCCCTGACGATGAGCTAATTCAGCTTGCTGAATCAATGAAGTCATAGTTGATCACGCTCTAATGCCTTAGTATCAATAGCCCGAAAGCCTAAATAAGGCTATTGAATAGCCTTATACTGTGGCATACCCTTTACATAAAATCTGACCGGTCAAATTAGAAAATCGTACCACTCATCAGTGAAGACTCAACTTAAATAAGATTGAGGCATGGTAGCCTACCGATATGAAAACCAATAATTTGTTGTCACTCTCACCAGACCTAAACGTTGGCCCATGGGACCAGTTGTTTGCCGAGAAAGGGCGAGTTCATATACCCAATTTTCTCACTGATGATGCAGCTGACACTATTTTCGAATGCCTTAATAATCAGAAAACCTGGAATCTAGTGTGTCAACAAGATGACATACATCAGGACTTGAATGATAATGTCGGTGCTATCTGGAATGAGGCGCAATTGGCGAAATTTACAGCTAAACTGCATGAGCAAGCACGCACTAGCTTTCAGTACTTGTACAGAACCATACCTATCTACGACATCTATCACAAACGCATGCTACCCGAAAATTTTCTCAATGAGATATTTCTTTTTCTCAACAGTCCAGCTTTTCTGAGCTTCTTACGCAACGTATTACAGATGCCTGACATAGCATTCGCTGACGCGCAGGCGACCTGCTACACAAATGGTGACTTTCTCACAAAACACGATGACAGCGCGCAAGGAAAAAATCGTCTCGCGGGCTATGTATTGAACCTAACTCCCTCTTGGAATCCAAATTGGGGGGGGGAGCGCTACAGTTCTATGACTCGGAGGATAATTGTGTCGATACCCTCTACCCTAGCTATAACGCGCTCAATGTTTTTAGGGTGCCACAACCTCATGCGGTAACGTTTGTCCCACCTTTTGCCGGCGGCAAGCGATTTTCAATTACGGGCTGGCTCCGTGCTGGTGCGGATCCCGGCTGCTAGTCTTCACATAAACGCCTGAGGCGGCTGATAGCTTATTAGCTAGGCACTACATCGAATGGCGCTGTGAGTCTGAATTGAGAAACGTCACCTTCAAAGCTGTAGGTACCATGCCAAGTGTATGAAGGAAATAGAACGAGCTGTCCCGCATTAGGCCGGATAATTCTTTCGACTACGTCTCGCTCTCCTAGCAGCAGCGCACTTTCGCCAAACTTGATACACCCCGAGTGAGTCGAATCATCAACCATTGTGTCCGGCAATGAAATATAGCTCGCTGAACTGATCCATCCCTCAGGGTGAACATGATTAACGTGAAAACCTTTAGGTCTGAGTTTTACCGACCACGATCCCGAGAATTTGAATCGCTTATTGCCCGCTGCGGGTAGTCTTTTTAAGAAGGGATGACTGTCGTCCGGCGAGAATCGCTCGAGGTAATTTTCTACAACCTGAGCGAGCGATTCGCGATAGCTCTGGATAACTGGATTGCGTTTATGCAACAACCTTCCGGGGGTCTGTGTCCCTAATTTGAGCGTCTGCCTCGACGGTTCAATTTGAGTTTTGTGCATACCCAACAGTACAGTCCTGAGTTCAGCGAGAAAATCATCCAAACCTCGATAGCCTGCTGGAACAGGCAACGAAAATACCGCTATGTATTTTTCATAGTCTATGAGCCATCGATAGCGCTCATCACCGAGCAACCGCCAGCAGAGACCTTGCAGCGCCCATGTGAGTTGATTCTCTGGGGCGTAAGACAGCAATCGATCTAACTCCACCTGAGCGAGTTCATAATTCGCTTGGGTAATATGCAAGCGAACTAAATCTTGCGCAACGTCGAGATTGAACGCGTGTCCGAGTGCTTTCGACAAAACAGCCTTTGCCTTCGTGTAGTCTTGCTTATTCGCTAATAACCTGCCCTGCGCATGCAGCAGTGCTGCAGTCGTCTCTAGCGATAATGCTTCTTCGAGTTGCTGCATGGCGGCTTCTTCCCGCCCTATTGCAATAAGCGCATTGATGTACGATAGGCGCAATGCTGTGTCACGTGGAGATTGTGTAATGGCACGCCTATAACTCTGTTCTAGTTTTTCGTGCTCGCCTTTTTGCCAATAAAATTCATGCAATGTCTCGTGAGCCAAAACAAAATTCGGATTTAATCTAAGACAGGTGAGGTACTCATGCTCTGATTGCTCATGCTCGCCGCATTCAAACAGTGCGTTAGCAAAATTATAGTGAATCTCGGCGTTATCAGGAGCAAGATTTAAAGCAAGCTTGTAGCTGTCAATGGCAAGATCAAGTTGCTCATTTTGTTTCAAGCAAAGAGCGAGATTATGTCTTGCGGTTAGATGATCGGGGTTGATCTCAAGTGCGCGCTGGTAGAAAGCCTTGGCTGTTTCAAAGTTCTCTAATTCCTTATGCGCATCACCTAAACCTGTGAGCGTACCACTATCTTTTGGCTCCATCGCCGCGGCAATACTAAGCTCATCGATCGCCGCCAATGGGTTCACTGAAATTAATAGCAGCCCGAGGTTCTTTCTCGCATCACGAAATTCTGGGTTTAAGCTTAGTGCTAACCTGTAATGTTTCTCCGCAAGCGTGTTCTCTGCTTGTTTAACATACACATTGGCTAGATTATTGTGCACCTCAGGCTGTTCCGGTTGCCGCGCAAGCGACCTCAGTAGGTACTTAGCGGCTTCACCTAGCTGATTCTGATTAGCGCACGCAAGGCCTGCTAGATGCAGAAGATTAGGCTCCTCAGGGATTTTCTCGAGCAACGCTTTGATCTTGGCCAACACAGCAGGATCGTGGTTATTTATCGCTGCAAAAAGCTGCCCTAAAAGCTGTTGGAACTGCGCAATTTTATCGCCGACCACGCTCTTTCCTCCATGCAAAAAAAACGGCGGACCCATAGGCCCACCGTTTTTTACTTCACTAAAACCTTTGGGTTATAGCTTGTAGCTTGCGCTCAAGAACACGCGTGGGCCAAGCAACGAGTACGTTGATGGGAACGTGTTGCTTTGCTCTGAAGCATCACCCACTTGATCAGGGAGTGCGTCAGTTGCGTTCTGAACACCGAGAGTTACACGAGCATTCTCGTTGATCTGGTACGCAGCGCTGATGTCGAGATAGTAAATATCGCCGATACGAGGCGCAGCCAACGTGCTCGGGTCAACAGAACTATTCGCTATACGGTCATCGTCAACTTCACCAAGGTAGCGAAGGAGGCCAGAGATAGTCCAATCTCCAGACGTCAGAGTAGCGCGTGTGTTCCAGCTAACTTCTGTGAAAGGTGAGCCACAAGTGTTACCGAAGCTACCTGCACAGTTGTCGACACGGTCAGCCAAAGCTGCGACTGGTGTTGTATCGAACTTGTCGAGGAACGTGCTGTTGAAAGTTAGGCTGAACTGCGAACCCGCACCGTTGATGCCGAAATCGAACTCAGTCGCGTAGTTAACATTGACGTCAACGCCGCTAGTCTCGATAAGACCGATGTTTGAGTTGAGTACATTTACAAGGCCTACGTTACCGTCTGGACGACGTGAGATCGCCTGACAGAACGGAGATGACGCATCTTTAACAACGTTGTAGCAGAGGTCGAGTACGTTTGACACGCTGCCACCAAGCACGCTAATCGCGTCTTCGATTTCAATGTCGTAGTAGTCAACTGTGATGTCGAGTCCATCCATAGGCTGGATGATTGCACCGATAGTGAAGGTGTTAGATGTTTCTTCCTTCAGGTTCGGGTTACCACCAAAGTTACCTTGGATCTGTGAGTTAGCCTGGACGAAGTTACCTACATCGCCTGCAGCAACACCAGTCGCCTGACAGAGAGCCGCGTCAGTTTTACCGGCAATGAAGCCATTTGACGCACAAGGGTCAGTCGCGCTGGGGAATCCATTGCTCTGTCCGAGGAACAGCTCAGACACGTTAGGGGCGCGAACCGCTTCTTGGTAGCCGACTCGGAAGCCGAGCATCTCGATAGGTGAGTAGTTGATCGCCGCAGCGAAAGATCCAACATTTCCGATGTTCGAGTAGTCTGACGTACGAGCGGCAGCCCATAATGTCAGTTCTTCGACCATTGGCTGCCCCTGCATTACAGGAACCGAGATCTCACCGAAGAAATCAGATGACTTGTAGGCACCTACAGTTTGCTTTCCAGCATTAAAGCCGAGAACGTCGCCAGATGACAGGAAACTATCCGGACGGAAGCTAGATGAATCCGATCGGTGTTCATAGCCGAAGACGACAGAAACAGGCGCTTCAGATGTTGGCAGAGTAAATACATCGCCAAAAACGCTGGCCTGCATAACTTCTTGCTCGATGCTAGTCAGGTTAGTCGCGCCAATGTTGACGAAATCGATCGCTGCCTGTGAGATGTTACCAGCACCGAAGATATTGAGCGGTACACAGCCGTTCGAAGAGTCCTGACATGACAAGCCGTCGTCAGTCACTGAAACAGCTTGCACGAAGCGAGAGGCAGACACATCGTTGTTCAATACGTTGCTGTTCTCGAGATTCGAGAAGCTGTAAGACGCATCGAATGACCAAGTGTCAGTAATTTCACCTGAGGTCCCGAACAAAACGCGGAACGCATCACGTGTATCAACAGACTGACGCGAGCCGTTCTCAACCATGCGACGACCGATGTAAATAGGGACGTTGCCATCAGCATTAGGTGTAGCACTTCTCAGAGCCGCCTGTGCATTTGGACCAAAGAATGGGCTGTTAGGGTTCACAAATACAGACGTAAACGCAGGAGTAGGTGCCAATTCTTGTGGGACCAAGTTGTGCGAGAAGTTCATTTCGCTGTAGATCTCAACGGTGTCTGTGACATCGTAGTGACCCATAGCTGTTAGCAAGTAACGCTCTTGTGGAAGCTGTAAGAAGTTATCTGGCGCATAGTTGAAACGATCGCCAGGCTCCTGCCACGCACGACCTTCGCCATTCGGATCGAATGTGCCAAGAGTGTCGCCGTTCGGCAACTTCGGTCCACCGAACACACGAGTACCTGGAACGCCTGATGAGCCGCCAGGAACAAGTGCTGGCTTGCCACCAGCAGAGCCATCGAGCAATGCAACGCTAGAGAATTCACGTGCGTCTGAGAACAACGCTTTACGAGAGAGGTATGAAGCGTAAAGAACTGCGTTACCACGTCCCTCGTCGAAGTTACCCCCGATAGTAATATCGAAGTTATAACGCTCGGCGTCACCTTCACTTGTGATGTCGTAAAGGCTAGTAATTTCCATGCCTTCGAAATCATCAACTAGTTGGAAGTTGACAACACCTGCCAATGCATCGGAACCGTATACAGCCGAAGCACCACCAGTGAGCACGTCCACTTGCTTAATCAGTGTAGCTGGGATTGAGTTAAGGTCGACTACACCCGTTTGTGTGGCAGGGATGTAGCGGCGACCGTTTACCAGCACCAACGTACGAGATGTGCCAAGACCACGGAGGTCAACACGCGCTGTACCGTCACCTGGGTTGTTTGAACTGGCGCCGAAAGAAGGAATAGTTGACGGGAGTTCGTTCAACTTCTGCTCGATGTTTACGATACCTGAAATCTGGAACTCTTCACCAGAAACAGTAGTAAACGGGCTTACGGCTGAGAGGTCTGCTCGCTGAATACGCGAACCGGTAATTACCACCTCTTCGATTGACTCTTGCGCGAAGACGCTAGGAGCGATACCAACAGTACCTGTACCAGCGATCGCAGCAAAAGCTACGCTGAACGCGTGTGCTTTGCGGTTTAATTTGAACATTTATTGTTCCCCTTCTTTAGATAATAAAGAAAGCGCCTATCGACTTTAATTAATAGTCGACAGCGCCGATTCTCAGGGGATAGCGCGTGGCGCGCATACTACACGGATTTAAGGAATACTTGAACAACTTTTGCCGTATTTTGGGCCCAAAAAACCACTATTTCATATTTCAATGTTTTCCTGCTTGATATGCACTCTGATAGTCAAATTCTATAGTAATTGCATAAGGTTTGATCATATTTTGATCACTATGCGTCTGGAAATACCGAGATTCAACTATGGACTGCCATAATCGGCGGCAATTAGGATTATATTATCACGGGAATTTGAAGCCAGAACTTAGAGGCTAAGCTGCACTGCGGGGAATTTTTTATCCAAATAATTGAAACATAAAGAATCAGTTAAAAAGTAGAAGAGGGGTTTATGCCGGCCTAACAGAGAACCTATACCCCGCGCCCCGAACCGTCTGCACGAGGCGCGCGTAATCGATAGTCGCCCCCTCAACCGACGATAAAGCCTTGCGGAGCCGACGAATGTGCACGTCGATCGTGCGCTCTTCGAGGTAGACATTGCCACCCCAAACCGAATCCTGAATATGGTCGCGGCTAAACACTTTTTCTTGATTCATGAGGAAGAATTTAAGTAGACGAAATTCCGTAGGGCCCATCTCGACTGGCTTATCTTCGATGGTAATGCGGTGGCTAGTAGGGTCTAGCTGCAGGTCGAACACCTGCAATGCTTTGTTTTTCTGTTTATCGTCTATTCGACGCAGAACGGTCTTAATGCGAGCGACAAGCTCTCGCGGCGAGAAAGGCTTGGTGACGTAATCGTCTACGCCTTCGCTCAAGCCCTGCACTTTATTATCTTCACTGCTTTTTGCCGTAAGCATGATTATCGGGATGTTCGCGGTGAGTTCATCGCGGCGAAGCCGTCGGGCCAGTTCGATGCCACTGCCGCCGGGCAGCATCCAATCAAGAAGAACTAAGTCAGGCTTTTTGTCGATAATCGCCACGTGCGCGTCGTGCGCGTTCTCTGCGCTGATACTAGAGAAGCCGGCAAGATCTAGAGTGATGCTCACCATATCGCGAATTGCTGCTTCGTCGTCGACGATCAAAATAGTTGATTCGGACATTCCACTCAAACCCTCAGCAAGAACTTCAAACACCCCTACTGTCAGAGTATTTTATCTGGAGACTTTCTCTTCAATACCCGATGATTTAATCATCAAACTATGACATTTGCGTGACAATAACAATGCAATACTGCAACGCACTAGAAGCGATACTGCACCTGGATTGAGGCCTCGCGACCGAGGTTGTATCCGTTCGTTAGCAAGCTGCCTTGAGTGATTTCGCTGCGCGCGTCGAGAATATTTTTGGCCTTAGCTGTGATCTGCCAGTTCCGATTGAGCTCTTTAATGAAAATGAAATTAAGCTCGCCGTAACCTTCCTGAATCAGATCAGGTGCGCCCTCGATGCCGACCGAATCGATACGGTCACCGAAGTAGTGGTAGAGCAGCGTAGCCGTGGTACCCGAGTAGGGCTCGTAGCCAATCTGAGCGTTAAATAGCACATCTGACTGCCCCTGCAGCGCTCGGCTGCTGCTTGTTAGGGAGCCAAGATCCGACTCTCTGATGTTCACGAGCGAGTCGATGAACGACACATTGCCCTGCACGTAGAAGTCCTCACCAAGAGGGCCGAGAAAGTCTAGCCGCTTATAGCCCTCTATCTCTATACCTTGGTTCTCGGCTGACTGCGCATTGATGTAGGTTACACGGGGATCTACCGGACTAAAGATAACGGCCTCAATGGGGTCTAAGAACTCCTTATAGAAGAAGCCGGCTGAAACATAGTCTGCGAAGCCGAAGTACCACTCCCAGCGGAAGTCGTAACTCGTAATGGCTGTGATCTCTAAGTTAGGGTTGCCGAATATCTCACGCCCGGTTTCAGGGTTAATAAACGGCGACGTTGAAAGCTCTCTGAAATCGGGTCGCGATACCGTCTCACTGTAGGCGAAGCGGAACTGGTGATCATAATGAATATAGGTTGCGCTAAAGGCTGGCAGCAACTCTTTCTGCTTCAGATCCGCAACAATAGAAGAGGTCGGGCGAAACAGATCGAAGGTAGTAGACACCTGCTCAAAATCTTCTTGCCGCCCGCCAAAAGTCAGTCGCAATCTGTCATCGAAGTTGAACTCGATCTGCGCGTAGAAAGCCTCTAGTGAGTTGCTCGCGTTGTAACTGTCAGTTGGCCGCGTTAGTTCACGAATGACAAAGCCGTCTTCGGTGATGTTCTCGGGCGCGAATATTTCTTCGAGTGGCTTAAACAGTAGCTCGTTATTGTTGGCGATCGGCCCGCTAAAGGCGAAGCCAAAACGCCTAATCTCTGAGTCGCGCTCTTTCTCTGAGGACACATAGCCGAGCTTCGGTGTGATGATGGAGCTCATCGGACCGTAGAAAACCATAGTGAGGTCTAGACCTAACTCCGTTGCATTGTCTTCGAGGTCGTCAAAACTGCGCATATTGCCGTCTACGCGAGAAGAAAACTCACCGCCGTCATAGCGATAGGAGCGCGTATCGGGCGCCTCACGGGTTGCAGTGATGTCCGAGTAGCGCCAATTGACTACGAGCTCGTTTAGGGCAGGAAAGTAGTGATCACCCTGCAGCTGATTAGATAAGATCTCTCTCTCCACCCACTGCAGCTCGGTGGTTTCAAGGTCTGGAGCGTCCAGAGTCACACCTTCGATTTGGAACACGCGGTCATCCGTCTGCCTCAGTATCACGGAGGTCAAGCGCACATTGTTGTTCTCGTTTATGTCTAGGCCACTAGACAGAATAGCGCTCAGGTCGATGCTGTTTTCCGTGCCGACGAAATCTAAGTCTTCCTGGATATCTAGGCCCTGTGAGCCTGGCACATAGGTATTGCGTTCGATTCGGTTGATATCCCAGCTATTGCTGTAGTCGAGAGACGCGAGATAGTTGAGCTTCATGCTCGACGAACCGAGGTCATAAAAATTGCCGAACGAAGTGGAGATATTCACATTGGGCGGCGCAGCGTCTTCCTCTGGAGTGTACTGGTTATTAAAGCTCTCACCCACAACCTCCAGCTCCTCCGCCGGTACACCTATGCCGGTGAAGCGGCTCTTGAGTTTCAACTGATTGCCATCCGCCGTGGCGTTGAGCAGCGCCTGTGAGGGGGCGCGATAGCCATCGTCTATGCCGAGCCAGTCAGTGTCACCGCCCGAGATCATAGGGCCGTCTTTGAAAGTGGCGTTATCGATGACGCCCACGGTGCTAGCGAAGTTCCAAAAAAATTCGTCGGTCGATTTCTTGGTCCGCATCTGCAGAACACCGCCACCAAACTCGCCTGGGTAGGCAGCAGAGTAAGTTTTTTGCACGAGCACGCTTTCTAAAATGCCCGTGGGGAACAGATCCATGGGCACAACGCGGTTTAAAGGCTCGGGGCTTGGCAAAATAGCGCCGTTGAGGAGCGTGGTTGCGTATCTCTCGCCTAAACCGCGAACATAAACATACTTTCCGGCCACCGTGCTTAGGCCCGAAACCCTTTTCAAGCTCTCTGCGATATTGGAGTCGCCCGACCGGGTAAACTGCTCTTCACCGACAACATTGGATATCTGGTCGGTGCCTCTTTTCTCATCCGGCACGAACTGTCCAATCACCGAAATCTCTTCAATAAGATTAGGCTGCTGCTGAGCTACGACGAATGAACTCCCAACCAAAACAATAGCTGCAACAAACAACTTCTTACTTAACATGACTTGCTCCGAGTACTACGGATGAAGGCATCCGTAATTGATATTCAAGGGCGCTATCATATGACTATAATGTGACAATTGTATTTCAGCGTCAGAATAGCGCTTAATAAACGAGAAAAGGCGCCAAAGCGCCTTTCCTGATTCTACTTTCGGGCGCGAACCCGAGCTTCGTGAGGTGCTACTAGTACTTGTAGCTAGTCCTTGTAGCCCGTGAAGCTCCAACCCTGAGTCCAGTCGGATGAGTCATCTTTGACCGCACCGATGTAGTCGACCTGATCGAAGAACGAGTCTGAAGGAATGTTGGCTGGAATGGCGTTCAGAGTTGAACCGTTGGCCCAACCATTCTTGCCTCCGAGGTCGACATCACCCACAGTGCTGTTAGTCTGCGCGCCATACCAATCGAAAGCACTCCAAGGACCGCCCGCTGGATTTTCAAGTGTCACAGAGCCGCCTTCCAGATTATCGGAACACTGAGTAGTGATACGGCTGTCTCGCATCTCGAGCGTGCCGTTCAATTCGGCGATCGTTGCACCAGATTGAGTAAAGGTGTCTGTGCCCGCGATGCGAATGCAGCCTTCGTTGCCTGCTGGGAATACGCCACCAAGTACGATGTTAGAGAGCTTCATTCCTGTGCCCGCTTTCAGCTCGAATGCGTGACCCTTGGTGCTCATACCTGAAGAACCCACGCATGTCATGTTTGAAATAGTAGGCATAGAACGAGGCGTCGCTGTAGGGTTAGCGCTGAGGTTATCGGCTTCGATGCAGTTGTCGCCCGAGTTGGTCTGATCAACCAAAATGTGCTGCAGCTTGCCGCTGTAGCCCAAAACCCAGTCAACCGCGTCGTCGTCGGAGCCCGTACTAAGTAGGTGCTTAGCGTTAACAGTACCACCATAGAACTCGATGCCGTCGTCAGCGCCGTTGTGTGTTTGAACGAAGTCAACGATTGTACCGTTACCCACGCCTGACAGCGCCAGGCTATTCAGCTCGTTAGTTGGCGAGAACGCGTAACCTGCGTACTTGATCTGCAGGTAGGTGAGCGCGCCGCTGCTGTCGTCATCGCGTGGGCTAGTGCCGCCGCCGTAGGTGTCACCCACGCCTTCATTAACACCGAAGCCGTCGGCACTGTTTAGAGTTGCGCTTCCGCTTACAACCAGTCCGCCCCAAGTACCGCGAGTGTTGAGCGCGTCGATGCCTGCAACGTCTAGCTCAGACGTCATAATGACAGGATGGTCTTTAGATCCATTTGCGAAGATCATGCCGCCACGTCTAACTGTGAGAGCCGCCGCACCTTCGGTTGCGAAGATAGTCGTGCCAGCATCGATAGTAAGCTTCACCTTGTCTGCCACAGCTGTGTCAGCGTCAGCGCCAACGAAAACGTTGCCGTCGAAGAAGTAAGAGAAGTTGTTAGTTAGATGCGTGTCAGTCAGGATGGGGTCGCCGGAAGCAATCTGGCAAACCGACTTGCCCGCGAAAGTCACGCCGGACAGCGCAGTGGTGTTGGTTGGACATGTATCTGCTGCCTTCCCGGCAATTTTCATTTCCATCGGCACGGAAGTGTACGTAATAGTCGACACGGAAGGATCGCCGGTATAATAACCCACATAGGCTTTGATTGTGAGGCCAGCGAGAGAGGTATCGTTTCCAACCAAGTCATCCAGCACAGAAACCGACTCTGATGCTGTCAGTGTCTTAGTTACTGTAGGGAGGATAGATGCGCCGTCCCACGGCACCCAAATGCCACCTGAAAGCTTAGTGAAAAAGCCGAGGTTACCGACTTCGGCGATTACAACAATACCGCCCTTCTTACCGACATCGGCAGACGCTGGCGTAATGGTCGCAACAAGATCAGCTGCTACTTCGGCTGGCACTTCTGCAAGATAGCTCGCGCCGTCGTTCACTGTTGCACCGCCATAGAATTTAGCGGTTGTAGCAGCACCAGCTGTTGATAGGCTTGGTTGCGTTGCCGCGTGAGCACCAATTGATGCCAGAGCAATCGCTACTCCGGTTGCGAGTGCGCTAGTTTTGAGTAGTTCTTTTTTCATTGTAGCTCCTGATTTTTTAGCCGAGAAATTTGTTACTCAACCGACTATACGGAGCAAATATTTCAGTAATGCGACTTTTTTATTTCATTTTTATTACGGTCACTAACCAGCCTTCGAAGTACAAGATTAGATGACGAGACTGTCATTTTAATGTCATATTTATTCGCTAAGTTAAGTAATGGATAACAAAACCTACGCGATAAAAGTCAAAGCCCAACCCTTGCCCCTTTTCGAAACGCCAATCGGTTTTGGCGAGTTGAGCAATGCAGAAACATTGCTTGATGATTTAGCTGCCTCGATAAGTAACAGGAAGGCTTCGAGTGCCGGAATAAAGCGCTCTAATGAAGGGGGATGGCATTCCTCAACAGATATGCTCGAGTGGGGCGGTGCGGCCGCTCAAAAAGTTGCTGAGAC
>JAGYKB010000030.1 GCA_018401885.1 Gammaproteobacteria bacterium | reverse complement strand
CCAGAGCACCGCTCAAGATTTTTATGAAATTCGTCATGGGAAATCGGATTGACGACAATATTTCCCTGACTAAAGCCTCGCTCCACACGTGCGAAGACCATGAACCTAAACTGCGTAAAGGATGACAGGAAGCTAATTACGTCCTCGAGCTTCTCAAAACCCATATAGACGAGGATTAGATTGGGATCAACATCTTTGTTCTCGTGCTGTTCAATAATCGGTGGGAGTATGTTCTGATTAAAATGGTGCCAGTGAACGCCGAGACTTATCTTTGCAGGCGCAAATAATTTCATGATTAATCTTGAGAAAAGAAACCCTTTCACTCGAGGTATATCGTGTTCAAATGCCGATTGATGACTTATAGCAATGCTCGGTTTGCCGCGCAGTTTAGCAGCCCATGCCGTTACTGGTTCGAAGTCACTTATTACTAGGTCGATATCTGCCAGGTCAAGGGAGACGACGTCTTTAAGGAACTGGATGTTATCGTTTTTAACGAGGGTTTTTAACGGACGAACCTTACCGCTTTTGATTTCCATCGTGAGGCCTTTCCGGTATTCATAATGCTCGAATAGGTCGTTGTCTTTGAACTGATTTTGGTCACGCCCGCTGAGAAGAAATTTTAATTCGATGCCCGCCGCGCGTAGTGGCGGGATTAAGCAGCGCGCCCTTGCGAGATGCCCATTTCCGGTTCCCTGAATACCGTAAAGCACAGTCAAAGTCATAAGATAATCTCCACAGAGGTTACCGCACATATAATTCCGAGTAATGCACCGGCAACCACGTCGCTTGGGTAATGGACACCTAACACAACTCTAGACATCCCTACTAAGCTCGCCCATAAAAAGGCGACTTCGGCCATTGGCTCAGCGAAGATAAAAACAAGCGTTGCAACCAAGAAAGCCGCTGAAGTATGACCGGAAGGCATACTGAACTTATCGCTAGGCTGAACTGCCTTACGGCTTGTCGAGAGAACATCGCAGGGACGATCCCGACGAATGCTATTTTTGAGTAAAAAAAAGGCGGGCAGCTCGAGAGCGAACGCGAGCACGGCGACGGCCAGCACACGCTCCTCATATCTGTCCCCGAAGAGATACAGAACTGCTAGGGCCAAGGCGTAGAGATGCCCGTCACCAGTTCGAGAGAGCAGACTGAACAATCTCAATGCTACTGCTCTTTCTTGCAGTTGATTGATTAGTTTGTAAGACCGGAGATCCACTGCACTGATGTACTCTCGCACTGTTAAACCCTCCCATTTCGCAACTTAAGGTTACGTTAGAGTGAAGGAATGACAGCAATATGAAATCTGAGTGACATTTCGATGACAAATTACGCGCGTCTTAAAGCCAAATTCAAGACGCTAACGCAGATAAGAAGCACCATTAACATCGATGACGGTGCCCGTTGAGAACTCTGCACCGTCTGACGCGAGAAAGAGCACTGCATGTGCGACCTCTTTGGGCTCCGCTACGCGGTTGAAACCACTCTGTGCTCGTATCTCATCACCCTCAGCGCTCGCCAACCTAGCAGCAGTAAGCTCGGTATTCACGAATCCCGGCGCTACCGCACCGACGAATATTCGGTGCGGCGCAAGCGCCACGGCGAGAGACTGACTCAGCGAAGTAAGTCCGGCTTTGCTTGCACCGTAGGCAGGTTTAATGGGTTCGCCGCGATAGGCCCCTCGGGATGTGATATTCACTATGCGCCCACCGCCACTTTTGAGCATGTGCTGGACGGCGCAGTAGCACACGTTTGCAGGCGCGATAAGATTAGCCGCTAAGGTCTCCTGCCATGCCTCCTGCCACTCTTGGTAAGTCGTCGAGTCAATCGGATGATAGTTGCCGATACCGGCATTGTTGATAACAATATCGAGGCCGCCGAGTTTTTCCGCAGCCGCGTCGACAATGAGGCGTACCTGCTCAGGATCCGCGATATCAGCCCGGTGAATACTATGGCCCGCACCGGGCAGCTGCGCTAACGCTGCGGCCGCGGCTGCGTCATTGGCTCGATAGATGATTGCGACGCGCGCGCCCGCCGAGGCAAATGCCGTGGAGATGGCTAGACCAATCCCGCGCGAACCCCCTGTAACCAAAACCTTCTTTGCATCGAAATTCACACAGTTCCCCTTATCAACGCGCTAAATCGCCGTGGGATTATACTCTTCGAAGCGCGCACTTAAAGAAAGGGTAATCTAGCCGATGCCGTCCATCTTCGCTAAGCGACCGATGAGCTCTTCAACCCGGGAGCTGTAGCCCCACTCGTTGTCATACCAGCTCACTACTTTGACTAGATTGCCGCCTAAGACCTGAGTAAGCTCGCTGTCGAATATGCTCGAATGCGAATTGCCGATGATGTCACTGCTAACTATCGGCGCCGTGGAGTAACTTAGAATTCCGCGCATGGTACCTTCCGCCGCCGCTCGCATTGCCGCGTTGATCTCCTCGACGGTGACATTTCTGTCGAGTTCGGCGACTAGGTCAACAACACTGCCATCGGCGACTGGGACTCGCATCGCAAGACCGTCAAGCTTGCCTGCAAGCGCAGGTATGACGAGTCCTATCGCCTTGGCAGCGCCTGTCGATGTCGGCACGATATTCGTAGCGGCGTTGCGCGAGCGCCTTGGATCGCCGCTGTTAGGCGAATCAATTAGTCGCTGCCCCGAAGTGTAGGCATGCACAGTCGTAAGTAGACCTCTGCGCAGGCCAAAGCTATCGTTTAACACTTTAGCCAGTGGCGCGGCGCAATTAGTGGTGCAGCTTGCGTTGCTTATTATGCGCGTGTCTTTTTTCACTACGTCGTCATTGACCCCCGTCACCAGTGTCGCCGGAAGAGGGTCTTTAGAAGGCACTGTCAAAAGCACTCGCCCTGCCCCAGCTACGAGGTGCTTTTCAAGGTCAGCAATATGGCGAAACACGCCTGAGCTTTCGATGACATAGTCAACGCCGAGTTCACGCCAGGGAAGTTTTTCGGGGTCGCGTTCGCTTAGCACCCTAAACGGATCACCGTTTATTTCCATACCCTCGCTGTTCACACTCACCTCGCCGGGAAAGATCCCATGCGTGCTGTCGTATTTAAACGCGTAAGCTAGTTGTTCAGGGCTGGCTAAATCGTTCACGGCGACGACATCATAGTGGCCGCGCAGCTTGGCAATACGCATAATCGTGCGGCCGATCCGACCAAACCCGTTAATGGCCACGCGTGGGAGTCGAGAATTGGTGCTGACAGTATTCATCTTATTGCCTCGTTTGTTGATGATGCGACCAAGAACTTTACCTACTAACAATGACCCTCACTTTAACGAATAGCTCTCATTCAAATGTCGCTAAGGTGATAAAAATTCACTCTTCTAGGCAGTAGCGGATTCGCTGAGCTCCCATAGTTTGATTGCCAGAGCAGGATCGACTGCCCACCGCGCCACGCCGAAGTATCGAGGCGTGTCTTCATCTGCCAGGTCGGCAACATCGCAGTCTTCGCAGTACAAGCCGCCTTTGCCATCAAGCATTTCACTCGTGGCTGCCCAAAGCGTGGTCGTGCATCCCTGAGCAGTCGATTTGAACAGCGAGGCCGCTAGCTCAGAAAGATTACCGCTCTCATCGAGCCACCCCAGTGCGATCATCTCTTCGTTATCTAAATGACGCTGCAGAGGTGTCATGATTCCGCCGGGGTGCACAGAAAAAGCGCGTAGCCCTTGATCCGCATATTTCATATCGAGGCCGAGCGCAAATAACGCGTTGGCAGTTTTCGCCTGCGCGTAAGCCGTCCATTTTTCATAGGGTGTCGTTTCAAAATTGATGTCATCGAAATTGACGCCGCCGCGGCGATGACCGATCGATGAGAGACAGACCACCCGAGGAGCATCGGCCGCGAGCAAGGCGGATAGCAGGCCTTTAGTGAGGAGAAAGTGGCCCAAATGGTTTACTCCGAACTGCGACTCCCATCCGCCTTCGATGCTCGCCTCAGGACACGCCATGATACCTGCGTTATTAATCAGCAAATCAATCTGCGACTCGTTCTCGAGCATTTCGGCGACAAAGCGACGTATGCTCGCGAAATCACCGAGGTCCATGGGTAACGGGATAACCTCTCCACGTTTTATAGTGGCTAGCGTCTCTGCGGCTTTATCGAGATTTCGCACGGGCACGTAAACTTTCGCTCCTGCCGCTGCCAGAGCGCGAGTTGTTTCCAATCCGATACCCGAGTAGCCGCCTGTAACCACCGCAACTTTTCCCGTCAGGTCTTTACCTGCCAAAATATCGGACGGCTCGCTTTTAGGATCCAAGCCAGACCCCAGTTTAGCCTGCACTCGGCTGCTCGCGTTTTCAGTCATGATCCCTCCGTTGAGTTTTTATACTGTTGAATTCCCATGAGCTTATCAAAAGCTAAATAGGTTTGTGCCTTGTGCCCCAGCGCCAGTAATTACCCTGCCCGGCCTTTCCAACATTTCCTCTGCCATCATTCGGGTGAGTGTTTCTGAGTCGTTTTTTGTGTTCGCAATAAAACGAGTGCTATCCGCAACAATCCTGCCAATAACGATGCCGCGCACCGGCACACCGCGCTCATGTATAACGGTGTAGGTTTCGACTCTGGCATCGCCCTCAGGCGTTTCAGTAAACCGGGGACTCAGCATAGCGTCGATCTGTGCTTGATAATTCGCTGGGGCTTCGCATCGCCACTCACCTTCGACCGGTGTTGCCGAATAAATGCCTGTAGCATGTTTGCTCAGATAACCGCCGTTCGCCGTGATCATGCCGAATGTCGCGCGTGCGCTCGTCGAGCTTGCTATGCGTCGACTGCGAAGTAGCGGAACGAGCGTTGCAATCGCATGCATCGAATAATTATTGCCGGGTCCGCCGAAGAATGGCAGGCCACCGGTAAGCGTTAGTCCTCTTGAATCATTCGTCTGAATGCCAAGTGCTGCGCAGGCGACCTCGACCGCTGAGGGGAAACACGAATAGATATCGATCAGATCAATATCCGCCATTTCTATTCCTGCCATCGCGAGCGCTTTCGCCGAATTGATCGCCATAGCAGGAGAGCTGAAGTAATTCACGCGTTCGGTGACCAAGAGCTTTTCGCTAGCTTCCGCACAGCCGTGGAGAAACACCCAGCGCGCGGGGTCGATACCCAAGCGCTTCGCCTGCCCGACAGAGGTCATTACCACCGCTGCACCCTGATCGACCCCGTCCATCGCATTCATCCATTTGGGATAAGGGAAGCCAATGAATCGATTCTCCGCACTAACGCTCGAAAGCTCTTGCGGGCTGCGTCGAGTGCCATACAAGGCGAAGGGATTTTCCGCAGCGACGGCGGTAAACGGCGCCAACAGTTCCCCCATCGCGAGGAGGTGCTGCGTGACGGAATTGCCAAGCCTGCCGCGAATCGCATTCTCGAAGAGAGGATAGGTGTTTACGGGGACGCCAATGCCATGCTTAAACTCATGGGGAGTGGCAAGCACGGGGCCTATGCCGCGGTCCTCCAAACTGCCTTCATCCTCCTCTTGCCAATCCAATGTGATACCCGCGCGCAGCGCTCTCTGGGCTGTTTTTATCGCTTCGGAGCCAGTAATGAGCGCAACGCCCACCTCTCCCTCGGCAATGCGATGGGCCATCTCATTGATCATGGTTTGCGGTGTGTTGCCGCCCACATGACCATAAATAGCCCTGACTGGATTCGCGTTGATTCTGCGGGCGACTGCGCGTGGTGGGTTCTCGGCGCGACCGAAGGGATTGGGCATGCGCGGGCGATTGAACGAGTCGGGAAAAATACGAATAACAGCGAGGGTATCGACTTGCTGAGCAAGAATCTCGGAATCAAGCCCTGTATCGGCTAGCGCAGCGCGCGCGGCCTCAGCAGCGATGCCCATCGGTGAGAGCGCCTTGAGTGGGTCTTCTTCACGGCCGGTAAACTGTCCTGCCCCAACGAGAATAGGCGTGTTGTCATGCATGTTTTCGCTCCGCGTGCGCCCTCGTCAGAGAGCTAAGAGATAGATAAACCATTCGATGGCTAGCGATTCGTTGAAATTCGAAGCCACTCTTGCCTAAACTGACTCTGCCTTGTAAAAAGGTAACGCAGTTAGACAAATTAGTCGTCAAAAAAACCATTGTGCAGTATCAACCGGTCGATTAAATCGCACAAAAACTAGAGAGAGTCAGACGATGCAAAAAAGATCTACGAAGAAGCTAACCGCACTAGGTATTGCGCTTCCCTCACTGTTAATCGCTGTTATTGCCCTGCTTACCCCCGCAAGCTTCGCCGTTGAATTAGAGGGCGGTTTCGAGATAGTGCAGCTCGCTGATATGACATGGGATGAATCGAGCGACCGCGTGCAACAGAAAATACTGTATGGCAACCCAGCCGAGGAAGGGCTATATATTATTCGAGTTCGCTTCCCGGCAGGGGGCACAAGCCGTCCTCATTTTCATTCACAGGACAGATTCGTCACCGTCATCGAAGGGGTATGGAATGCCGGTATCGATGCTAGCCACGATATGGCGGCGACAACCCCGATTCCCGCTGGCGGTTTTATGCTGCATCCAGCTGGAGCTGTTCATTATGATGGATCTCGTGGAGGCCCCGTAGTCGTCGAGATTCGAGGTTTCGGTCCCGTCTCTACTACGAGCGTCGATATTCAGCCTTAAAGGCAGTGAAATTCCCTGTTTTAGCACCCTGCAGCCTCGACCTCGAGGCTGCAACTCTTTATAGTACGCACCTTCTGCAAATCCCCGATTAAGAACCCACGGCGAACACCTGCTAGAGCATCGTTCAGCCGTCAAAAAAGGAACCCTCTCAGTGATCTCTGCCGCCAACGTCACCATGCAATTCGCCGCCAAACCCCTATTCGAGAATATTTCGGTAAAATTCGGCGACGGTAACCGCTACGGCCTGATTGGCGCGAATGGCTGTGGAAAGTCTACGTTTATGAAGATTCTAGACGGCAGCCTAATACCGACGGCGGGTAACGTATCTACATCGCCAAACGAACGAGTCGGCAAGCTCAATCAAGATCAGTTCGCATTTGAAGAGTTCTCAGTAATCGATACTGTCATCATGGGGCACAAGGAGCTATGGGAGGTTAAGCAAGAACGCGACCGCATCTATTCTTTGCCGGAGATGACAGAGGAAGACGGGATGAAAGTCGCCGATCTCGAAATCCAGTTCGCCGAGCTTGATGGCTATAGCGCCGAGAGTCGGGCAGGCGAACTTTTGAGCGGAGCCGGTATTGCTGAAGGGCTTCATTTCGGGCCAATGTCTGAAGTCGCACCGGGCTGGAAACTCCGCGTCCTTCTCGCTCAGGCCCTGTTCTCTGACCCCGACTTACTCCTATTAGACGAACCGACAAACAACCTCGACATCAACGCAATTCGCTGGCTCGAAGACGTACTAAACCAACGCCGCTCGACCATGATCATCATCTCGCACGACCGGCATTTCCTTAACGCTGTATGTACACATATGGCGGATATCGACTACGGCGAGCTGCGCGTGTACCCCGGCAACTACGACGACTTCATGATCGCATCGACCGCCGCGCGGGAACGCCTGCAGTCAATCAATGCTAAGAAATCTGCGCAAATAGCCGACCTTCAGCAGTTCGTGAGCCGCTTCTCCGCTAATGCTTCTAAAGCCAAGCAGGCAACGTCGCGGGCAAAACAGATTGAGAAAATCCAGCTCGAAGACATCAAGCCCTCGAGCCGCGTAAGCCCCTATATCCGTTTTGAGCAGGAGAAAAAGCTGCATCGACAGGCGGTCGTCATAGAGAACCTGACACACGGCTTCGACGGCGAGACGCTCTTCAAAGACGGAAATTTGATTATTCCCGCCGGTCAGAAAATGGCGATTATTGGGGAAAATGGTGCAGGCAAATCGACTTTCCTCCGGTGTTTGGTCGACGCGATTAAGCCCAATGGCGGAAAGATCTCATGGGCAGAGAATGCAAGTATTGGCTACTGCCCCCAGGACAGCACGGAAGATTTCGATAACGACATGACGATCTTCGAATGGATGACCCAATGGCGCAAACCCACTCACGATGACCTAATTGTCCGCGCGACGCTGGGACGCCTTCTTTTCCCTGCCGATGACGCGAAGAAAAAAGTGAAGGTGTGCTCGGGCGGCGAGAAGAATCGCCTGCTATTCGGCAAGATGATTATGCAAGACCACAACGTGCTAATCATGGACGAGCCAACCAACCACATGGATATGGAGGCAATTGAAGCGCTCAACCTTGCGCTAGAATACTATGAGGGCACGCTCATTTTCGTCAGCCACGACCGCGAGTTCGTCTCCTCACTGGCGGAACGCATCGTCGAGATTAAAGATCAAAAGCTCAACGACTACCAAGGCAGCTACGACGACTTCTTGGCGACGCAGCTGGCGGCAAAGTAATTCTCGGGCAATCGCCTTAGAGGCTCTATCTATGCGCTACACTAGAAAGGAATGAATAACGCTCAAGACATCCTGCAATCAGTCTTCGGATTCCAATCCTTCCGTCCGCCCCAAGACCAGATTATTGACTCCGTCATCGCCGGCGATGACGCTATGGTCATTATGCCCACCGGTGGCGGCAAGTCGCTTTGCTATCAGATCCCCTCCCTCGTGCGCGAGGGATGCGGCGTCGTGGTATCGCCACTAATAGCGCTTATGCAAGACCAAGTTAACGCTCTCAAGCTCCTCGGTGTTCGGGCTGCTTTTCTAAATTCGACTCTTGACGCGTCCGAGGCTGCCGAGATTGAAGCGGATCTGCGCGGCGGCGCTCTCGACTTACTCTATATCGCGCCCGAACGCCTTAACCAAACTCGCACCATCGCGCTTCTTCAAAGTACAACTATTTCTCTGTTTGCCATCGACGAAGCCCACTGCGTTTCACAGTGGGGACATGATTTCCGCGCCGACTATTTACAACTTTCTATGCTCGCAGAACTCTTTCCGGAGGTGCCTCGCATTGCACTTACAGCGACCGCCGACGAGCGAACGCGAGGCGAGATTATCTCCCGACTAGGCTTAGAACACGGCGGACACTTTATTGCCGGCTTCGACCGCCCAAACATTCGCTACAGAATCGCTCTAAAACACAATGCCAAAACGCAGCTCCTTAAATTTCTAAAAGAAGAGCACCCGCGTGACGCCGGAATCGTCTATTGCCTGTCGCGCAAAAAAACTGAAGAGATTGCTCACTGGCTGACGCTCCAGGGTTTTAATGCGCTGCCCTATCATGCAGGCCTTCCGACACAGACCCGTGCCACTCATCAAGCACGCTTTCTGCGCGAAGAAGGTGTTATCGTTGTGGCAACAATTGCATTCGGCATGGGTATTGATAAACCAGACGTCCGCTTCGTTGCGCATTTGGACCTGCCAAAGACTGTCGAGTCTTACTATCAGGAAACCGGCCGTGCCGGGCGCGATGGCATGCCTGCAGACGCGTGGATGGTGTACGGGCTACAAGACGTGATTAAACTGCGGCAGATGATGGCGACCTCAGAGGGTAGTGAGGAGCACAAGCGCGCCGAACAGCATCGACTTAATGCCATGCTAGGCTTCTGTGAAATCACCTCCTGTCGACGTCAGGCGCTTCTCGCCTATTTCGACGACCATTTGCCCGACCCCTGCGGCAACTGCGATACCTGCCTCGAGCCGGCGGACACTTGGGACGGCACGGAGTCGGCACGTATGGCGCTTAGCACTGCCTATCTCACGGGCCAGCGCTTCGGGGTAAATCACTTAATTGATGTTCTCCGTGGCTCCGAGGGCGAGAAAATATTCCAGTTTGAGCATCACAAAATCAGCGTCTATGGCATAGGCAAAGCCTTGAGTAACGACCAGTGGCGGTCGGTCTTTCGGCAACTTGTTGCTCGAGGATTTCTTAGCGTCGATCTCGAACGTTTTGGTGCCCTCAGGCTGGAGGAACGCTGCCGCCCCCTGCTGCGTGGTGAGGAAAAAATCGAGCTGAGACGAGATTTAAAGCAGAAAACGACCAAGCGCCAAACCCGAACGCCTTTGCCAAACGATATCGATGTGACTCTCTGGGAAGCCCTTCGCGACTGTCGCCGCGGTTTTGCAGAAGAGCAAAACGTCCCCCCCTACGTCATTTTTCACGACAGCACCTTGCAGGAAATGTGCGTGTTGCTTCCCTCGACGCTTGAGCGGTTAGCTGAAATCAGCGGAGTAGGCGAGCGAAAGCTTGAAAAATATGGACCAGCCTTCGTCAGTGTGATTAATCAGCACCTCGTTAACTAGGTAGATTTGCAACATTCGGTCACAATTCAGACGTTGCTTTACTTAGCGGCAATTGGCAACCTTTAAAGTTACCTTACTCGTTGCAGGAGCGAGAAACGATGCGTACCCTCTCTATGTTTGCCCCTATTAAGTTGGCTCTGCTAATAGCGTTGAGTTCGAATATCTGGGCGGCCGAGCATGAATCGGTCGGCACTTTCGATTTTCCGACATCAGGTTCGCCGCAGGCACAGGTACATTTTGAACTTGGCGTCGGCTATCTCCACAGTTTCGGTTTTATCCAAGCCCAACGTGAATTCAAACTCGCACAAGAAATCGACCCTGACTTTGCAATGGCTTACTGGGGCGAAACGTTTACCTATAACCATCCGTTTATTGGTGAGTGGGATAATCAGTCCCCGATGGAAGCACTCAATCGACTCGGAGCAACAAGTGAAGAGCGACTCGCAAAGGCACCTACCGAGCGTGAAAAAGGATTTATCCGTGCAGCAGAGGCCTATGCCTTCACACCCGGCTCTGTTGGCATGCGTCGCACAGCGTGGATGAACGCCATGCAGGACGTCTATGCTCAGTTTGGCGACGACGATGAGGTTGCAGCTTTTACCGCAGTCTCAATGCTCGCGGGTGCGACGGTCGCGGGCGACGCGAGTGAGAGACTTAACATGCGGGCAGGTGCTATTGCTCTCGAGCTGTTCAAGAAAAACGAGAACCACCCTGGCGCGGCGCATTATGTGATCCACGCTTTTGACGACCCTATTCACGCACCGATCGCGCTCGAAGCCGCCTACAAATATGCTGACATTGCACCGGCGGTAGCGCATGCGCGCCACATGCCCACTCACATTTTTATTCAGCACGGTATGTGGCCAGAGGTCGCAAAGTGGAATGTCTCAGCATTCGATGCCGGAGCCGCACTGTGGAAGCCAGGAGACAGACCCAACGATCAAAATCATGCCGCTGACTGGGGGCAATATGGTGATCTACAGATGGGCAATGCTGCACGGTCAGCCTGGTGGATCGAACGCGCTGAAAAAGTGCTTCGTGATAACCCTGGCGATGCCCGCTCTACGACTACGCTCAAGACCATGCGCGCTCGACATATTATCGAGACGCAGCAGTGGCAGACACATGATCTAAACGACGAGCTTGACGCCGCCGAGCTGCTCGCACTTGGGATGAGTGCCTCTGCGCTAGGGCAGCATTCACTCACCGCCAGTGTGGCCGATAGATTATTGGCGCTCGCCGACGCGAGCCCGCGCGATCAGAATCTAAGGATCATGTATCACGAAGTCGCCGGCCTCGCAGAGCTTGGCAAAGCGCGCACGGGTGCCAAAGTCGACGTGAGTTTGCAACAATCGGCTGTCGAGCATTTTACAAACGCATTAGAGATAACAGCGACGCAACGTTTACCTAATGGTGCGGCCAACCCATTAAAACCCGCACATGAACTCGTCGGTGAGGCTATGCTCGCGAGTGGGCAAGCCGAGTGGGCGGCTGAACTTTTCGAAGAGTCTCTGCTTCGTATGCCTAGGCGCCCGCTGTCGCTATTAGGTGCCGCTCGGAGTCAAGCAGCGCTTGGCAACGTGAGTTCTGCAGCGCGGCACTACGCCGAGCTTGCAAAGGTGCTGGCGGGCAGCGATCACTCTGCGCTAGCAGAGGCACAGTCTTTTATCGCTGATGCTCGTTAGCACTGAGCGCATTTTTGGTGAAGGCTCACGCGCGACGTCACAGATTTTGTGTCTCGATAATTTAACAAAAACACGAGAATTATAGAGGAGCGCGCGATGTCTATTAGAGAGACCGATGTAGCTGAGTTAGGTGCTGTGGAGCCAAACTTAGAACCGTCGACTACAGACTTGATGGTAGCCGGTAATGGGCTGATGAGCCGACGGCTCCTGCTGGGACTTGGGCTAGGTGGTGCAGGCCTGACTGTTGCCTCAGGGGCGCTCGGTGCGGATTTTTCGATGCCAGTGTGGTCAAAACAGCCCGGTCCCGGACCAAGTGGCTACGGGCAACCTTCTCGTTTTGTGGCCGATATTCAACGTGACCCTGGCCGCGCGAATCCCCTCTATCCTGGGGGTGGTGCGTCGCGCACGCCGCTGCATCAACTCCGCGGCACGATCACTCCCAACGGTCTGCACTTCGAGCGTCACCATGCCGGTGTTCCGGAAATCGATCCGGCAGCGCACGCTGTATTTATCAATGGCTTAGTCGAGCGCCCTCTCGCTTTCGACTACGAAAGCCTTTTGCGCTACCCAATGGTTTCACGCACTCAGTTCCTCGAATGCTCTGGGAATAGCGGCGCACTGTTTCGTGACGCGGCGGTAGATGGGACAGCGCAGAGCATCAACGGCTTGGTCTCATGCGCAGAATGGACCGGCATTCCGCTTTCAGTCTTGCTAGACGAAGCGGGGGTTTCGCCTGAGGCGCGCTGGGTTAGCGCTGTTGGCGCAGACGCTGCCAGTATGGGCCGCTCTATACCTCTAAACAAAGCCGTGGATGATGTTTTAGTTGCCCTATTCCAAAATGGGGAACCGCTGAGACCCGAACAGGGCTACCCTGTGAGACTCTTCGTTCCCGGTTGGGAGGGTAATGTGAGTGTTAAATGGCTTACCCAGATTAAGCTCAGTAAAGAGCCTAGCCAATTTCGAGACGAAACAAGCAAATACACCGATACCCTTGCCGACCGTAGCAGTCTGCAGTTCACATTTCCGATGGGCGTAAAATCCATTATTACCTCGCCGTCGGGGAAAATGCAGTTACAAACTCATGGCCTTTATCAAATTGAGGGACTCGCCTGGTCGGGTGCAGGGTCTATTTCCAAAGTCGAGATCAGCGCCGATGGCGGTGCAACGTGGGCAGAAGCTGCGATAGATGCGCAGGCGGGTGACAAATCCCTTGCGCGGTTTAGATTGCCTTGGCGCTGGCAAGGCAATTCGGCACAGCTTATAAGCCGAGCAACTGATAACTATGGAAATATACAGCCAACGCGTAACCAACTTCTTGCAGAAAAAGGCGCGCTCGCTTTCTATCATTTCAACGCTCAGCAATGTTGGGATGTGAGCAGTAACGGTGAGGTGAAAAACACGTATGTCTAATAACATTTTCAAACCCGCTCTAGCTTGGACACTTAGTTTCGCGCTCTCTGCTCCCTTGGCTGTTGCTCAGGATACCCTCGGCTCACCGCAGCTCGGCAAACCTGTCACTCAGATGGATCTGAGCGACCTCGATCTCATCGCCTCCAAAGAAAGTGTTTTGCCTGCTGGCAGCGGTACCGCGTTTCAAGGACGTGAAATCTACGCGGCGAAGTGTGCTTCTTGCCACGGCGCGGAGGGATCGGGAGGCGCCGCGAATCAGCCGTTGGTTGGCGGCAACATGAGATCGCAGGACGCGCCGACACGTACCGTCGGAAGCTATTGGCCTCACGCCTCGACGCTATTCGATTATGTCAGGCGCGCGATGCCGGCGAATGCGCCTAAATCCCTAAGTAATACAGAGGTCTATCAGGTCATCGCTTATGTGCTCTATATGAATGGCCTTATTGATCAATATAAAGTCATTAATGCCGAAACGTTGCTAACGCTCAAGATGCCGAATGCAGGAGGGTTCATCGATATGAGCGCATCAGACTGACACCTTATCGAGTGAGATGCGCAAAACATTGATCTCGCTCGCTTCCCAGGGTCAACTGGACCAAGTAGACTTGCGACCCGCCTAAAACAAAGACAACAAAGTTAAAATTCTGAGAGAAAAACCCATGCCTAAGTCCGTAGCGCTGTCCCCTGCGCGAGCTCCCTTTTTCCCGAAGCTCCTTCATGTCCTAGCAGCTTTTTGCTTAATGTTCTCTGCAGCTACGACAGCTCAAGTTGGAATTAATGTAAACCGCATTAGCGCAGAGCCAACGTTCGACGATTTCGAAGCGATGTCACCGAGCACGGCACTCGCGCGTTCGATGACTAAAGTTGAAGACTTTACCCAACGCCTTCCGGACGATGGCGACCCGGCCTCACAGCGCACCGAAGTCTATATTGGCTATGACCAAGAACAGCTCCATGCGATATTCCTCGCATTCGATGAGAACCCAAACCAGATTCGTGCCAACCTGTCTTCACGCGAAAACATCGTCGGCGATGACATAGTTGAGATGGTAATCGATACCTTTAACGATCAACGCGCTGCATTCGCTTTCCGCTCAACCCCCCTCGGCATGCAGTGGGATGCGCGCTGGACAGAAGGCGCGTCGAACCGCGCTGGCTTTGATACAACCCTCGAAGCCGTCTGGGAAAGCGATGGCAAGGTAACCGATCAAGGCTATATGGTGAAAATGGCGATCCCGCTGCGAAGCCTGCGGTTTCTTGATCGCCCCGAACAGCTATGGCGCATTCAGTTTGGCCGCATCATTCCTCGCCTGAGCGAGGAATCCTACTGGCCTCCTTACCTTATCGATATCGAAGGGCGTCTAAACCAGACAGCGCTTCTTAACGGTATTAGCAATGTTTCGCCGGGAAACAACTCTCAAATAATACCCTTTTTGTTTGCACGGGAAGTCGACTCACTCAAGCCTAACGCAGTTGGCGGTCCAGCTTTTAGACGCGCCTCCGAACAAGACGTTGGAGTCGATGCCAAGTTTATTTTCAATGATTCGATGGTCTTGGACATCACGCTAAATCCTGACTTTAGTCAGGTCGAATCCGATCAGCCTCAGGTCACGGTTAACGAGCGTTTCGAGGTTCAATTTCCAGAACGTCGCCCTTTTTTCGTAGAGAATGCCGACTTCTTTGCTACCGACTCGAACTTAGTATTTACGCGCCGTATTGTCGATCCTGACGGCGGTGTCCGTTTTACGGGCAAGTCAGGAGACTATGGCTTTGGTACTATTTTAATCAACGATATCGCGCCAGGTCTCAACAGAAAAGAGAACGATCCTCTCAATGGTGAGAAAGCAACGATCGCAATTCTTCGCGGATTCAAAGACATTTCGACACAAGACCGAGTGGGCTTCTTGGTAACAGATCGTGAGCTAGGCGATGGTTACAACCGCGTTGCTAGCCTAGATGGTCGCTTCCGCATCAACAATAACTGGCTTACTCAGATGCAGGTCGTTGCAACCGAAAGCGAACCTGTCAATGGCGGCGAGAAAACGACGGGCTATCAACGCAATATTCAGGTCAACCGCGTTGGCCGCACAGTACAAAACCATACCCATTACATTGCGACCTCCAAAGATTTCCGCACCGAGCTAGGTTTCCAAAATCGTTTCTTCAAAGCGGACACCGACGGTCTCCATCAGCGAGTCGCATTTAATTTTTTCCCAGAGGGCACAACGTTAAATTCTTGGAACACGACAGTCTTTGGTGTTTATCTAGAAGACATCGAGGGCACCAAACTTTTCTCCCAGTTAGGCCCGAGTCTCGGATTCAATTACGACACGACGAGTTTTAGCGCAGGCTATACGGAGTATGACGAAATACTTAGGCCGCAAGATTTCCCCGGACTTGCCAGCAATCGCAGCTATACCTACGAAGATTGGACCGTCAGCATAGAAAACAACACTCTCAATAGTTTGGAATTTGAGGCGAGCTATCGGTCAGGCACAAGTCTGAATGTAGTGCCAGCACGCGGCACAATGCCTAGCGTCGTAAATAGCTCAAGAGTCAGCATCGACACTCTCTGGCGCCCTATCAATCGCTTGCGAGTGCTCAACACTTTCCTCAATACAGAGCTTGAGACTAAAAGCGGCGCTCAGGTTTTCACCAACCGAATAGCACGCAGCAACTGGAATTATCAATTTACCAAGGAATGGTCGCTGCGTTTTATTGCACAATACGATGAAACCGATGCCGGACCTGCGACGCGTCTAATCGACGACGAAAACCTCAATTTCGACGTGCTACTGCGCTATGTGATCAATCCTTGGTCGGCGCTTTTCATCGGTTACAACACCAATCAGAGCAATTTCGACATTGTTGATATGGAAGGTGAACGTGAACTCGTGATAGCAAACGATCTGCGCAAAGACGGTGAGCAGTTCTTTGTTAAATTCAGCTACCTCTTCCAGCGATAAAACAGTGAGCCATCAAGTAGTGACCAGCTCTAGAATCCTGATGGCTACTCTTCTCAAGTAACAATTTATTACACGCATAATCGATCTGCGGCACTGTGCCGCAGCCGCCTACATTGGCGCGAAAGCGCGATAGGTCTATACTGTGAGCTTATTACGCGAAGCGTGCCAGTTGGGCAAAGCGCCCTAGTTGGCAAGATTTCATAATTGATTATTCGAACTTCAGACCAGCGGAGACGCGGCTCATGACTAAGACGACATTCACCTTTAAGCATTCAGCACTAAAACACATCAGCGCACTTGCGCTTGCGGTGGCGGCGAGCACAGCCAGCGCACAGCCCGACGCTGCCATGCGTGAGGCTTACCCAGAGCTGGCCGATCTTTTTAACGCATTCGACGTGACACATGCACAGACCTTCGCCGAAATTAATAAGATCAATGAAAACGCCTACGCGAAGGAAGCCCGCGACATGCTCGAAGAACATCTCACCATGATGGCTAACATGACCATGAAAGAGATGATGGCACAGGGCATGGGTCATGGCGAAAATATGCATATGGGCATGAGCATGGATAGCCCCTATGGAGATCTCGAGGTTGAGGCGCGAATAACTCTTCGCAACCTTATGCGCGAGACTTATTCTGATCAGCAGGCAGCAAGTGCATTCGATGACAGTGGGGTGCTAAATCGACACACTTCGCAAGTATTCAAACACGGACGCGCGTTCGAGAATGCGCTCTTTGCTATTTACGCAGACTCCTCGATTACTGATAAGCGCGCCGCTGTAGAAGCTGCAATTGCAGACTACAAGTCTGATACCCGCCATTCAGTTGCAGTGACACCCAAAGACACCACTCTGATCGTAAACCACCCCCAAGCGAATGCATTCAAGACTGCATTTCCTCGCCTAAGTGGTTTTCTCTGGACTCAACAATGGCTACAACTTGCCTCGCTAGAAGCGATCATCCGTGACAATGTCGACGATCAATTCAGCGGCGGCATTGACGTGGTTATGGAGCGCTTCGAAAACAAGATAGGCTCGGCAGGCGGCATGAGTATGTATCCTGCACCAACCGAGCTACCAATGGCTGCCGCGATTGCACCTGATCTGTATAGTCAATCGCCCGAGGCTACGATCATACTGGATAACCTCAACGTACTCGAAACGCTCGTCGCCGATATCATGTCATATCCAAACCTTGATAATCGCGCAGAACTAATCGATGCAGCAGTTGCACGATTCACTGATAACGAAACAGATAATGTGTTGCCCGAAGAGTACCTACTGTTCGCTTTACGCGGTGGAATCTACAATCAAGGTGGCCCCGCAGTAGGCGAGCTTTCTCAGTCTGAGCGCAATCGTTCACGCGAGGCGATGAACATGCAACACGCGATGACTATGTCGAATGGACAGTGACATCGAGTCTGCAGCCATAGCCTCATAATTCCCTGCTATTTTGTGCGACTCTCTCTATGGAGAGTACGCACGGGGCATAACAAGAATCTAATTAGCAAGCACGCCCAGTTGATCGACATCAGCATTCCTTCCCGCGCGCCCTTCTATACTATATTGCCTAGTTAATTTTGACTCATGTTAGGAGTGGAAATCATGTCGAGAGAAGTGTTGGATCGATACCGCTGCGAATCCTGCGGCGCCGAGCTCGTCTACGAAAAGCCCTGTCCTTGCGGCGATGCTATGGCCCATAGCGAAATCTGTTGCGGGTCTCAAATGATAAAAGTACACATAGAGAAGGAATAGCTGTGTCACGTAGGAACTTTCTTAAAAGCGTAGGCCTTAGCACAGGCGGCCTGTTGCTATCACCCGCCATGAGAGCAGTGCAGGCTCGCAATCCGCTGCAAATCCCAGAAAGACATGAGGGTATTACAACAAATAGTCGCGTGACTTATTCGCTTCGTGCGCAGAAAGGCTCGACTGAGTTCATTCCGGGATTACAAACACCAACAATCGGAATCAATCGCAGTTACCTAGGTCCCACGCTAATTCTAAAGCGAGGCGACGATGTTGAGCTTGATGTACATAACGCGCTTTCCGAGAAAACCACACTCCATTGGCATGGATTGCACGTTCCAGCCAAAGCCGATGGAGGACCCGCTCAGATAATCGAGCCCGGCGACAGATGGTCGCCGCGCTTCACGGTCGATCAGTCTGCTGGGACATTCTGGTACCACTCACATCTATTGCATAAAACTGGCGAGCAGGTTTATCACGGGCTCACCGGTATGATTATCCTACAAGACGAGTTGTCGGATCGGCTTCCCCTTCCCAATGACTACGGTGTAGACGATATCCCTCTCATTGTTCAAGACAGACGCTTCAAAAGTGACGGGAGCTTCGACTATATCCGCGCACATAGCGATGTCATGACTGGTCTGTTCGGGGATAGAATTTTAGTTAACGGCACAGTCGACGCTGTCTTCCGCCCGACAACGACTCGCGTCCGATTCAGACTTCTCAACGCGGCTAATGCTCGAACATTTACCTTCGCATTCGACGACAATCGAACGTTTTCTCAAGTGGCCACTGACGGTGGCCTAATGGAAAAGCCACTAGAGCGTAAGAGTCTCATACTCGCGCCGTCGGAGCGTGCAGAGATAGTTGTAGAATTTAACGCCTCAGAGCCGTGTACGCTGATAAGCCTCCCTCTACCTGCGGGCTCTCAGTTTGCAACTCGCGGCATGATGGCGAGAATGCATAGCGGTAATGACGAACGCTTCGATCTCTTGAGAATAGAGCCCGCTGCATCGCTTCAGAGCAGCCCTGACCTTCCGACTGTGCTTGCAAAAATACCACGGCTTAATCCATCAGACGCGGCAGTAACGCGCAAGCTCACTCTCTCCATGGCAATGGGCATGGGCATGATGGGAAGACGAGGATCAGGCGGCGGCAATTTTTTTATCAACGGCCAAACGATGGACATGGAGGTTGTGAATTACCGTATTAAAAAGGATACCGTCGAGATTTGGGAAATAACCAACGACTCGATGATGATGCATCCATTTCACATTCATCATTCCCAATTCCAAATACTGGACCGCAATGGAAAGCCACCTGAGGCCGATGAGCATGGCCTAAAAGATACAGTGAAAATAGGTCCAGGCGAAACCGTACGCTTTATAATGCGCTTCGAGAACTACGCTGACCCGGACACAGCGTACATGTATCATTGCCACATACTCGAGCACGAAGATAACGGCATGATGGGTCAGTTTACAGTAGAGTAAAGACCGACTCTGCCGGCCTTTACTAGAGTGTTACTCCGCGACTAGATTTTGCAAAACCATTCCTAATAGCATCGCTCCGACGAATAGCACTACCGAGGGGTCGAGCGTCGCTAGTGCCGTGATCGCAGGGCCAGGACAAAGGCCTCCGATCCCCCAACCAATACCGAATAAAGCCGCACCGATCAACAAGCGACCATCTAGGTCTGCCTTAGTAGGCAGAAAGAACTTCTGCTCGAAGAGCGGTCGCTCACGGCGTAAGACCAACCAAAAAGTCGACGTAGTGACAGTCACACCACCGCCCATGACGAAGATTAGACTTGGATCCCAGTCTCCTGCGAGATCTAGAAAGCCTATAACTTTGCCGGGATTGACCATGCCCGAAATGATAAGCCCTAAGCCAAAAAGAACACCTGAAAATAGTGTAACTGCCGAATGAGCGAACGTGCTCTCATGGCTGTTTTGCTCCTTCACACTACTCATACTCCTAACTCCAACAGGTGGCGGGTAACATAAACTGTGATGAAACCGAATAACATAAACATCACAGTAGCGGCGAAAGAGCGCTTTGAAAATCGCGCAATTCCGCAAATACCATGACCACTGGTACAGCCGCTCCCTAGACGCGTACCAAAACCAACCAAAAGTCCTGCAATGACGAGTAGCTCGGGACTGGCTTGAGCCTCGATTGTAATCGGCGAGCTTGAGACGATTTGGTAAAGCAGCGTTGCGAGCAAGAGACCGGCGAGAAATAAAATCCGCCAGCGCCTCTCGTCGCCGCGCGAGGAAATAGCCCCGCCTAAAATGCCGCTTATGCCGGCGATCCTTCCATTACCTGCTAGCATAATTACTGCAGAAAGGCCTATGAAAGCGCCACCTATAAGCGCACTCACAGGAGTGAAATTTTCCATAATTTACCCTCATCCTATCTCAATAAAAGTTAAACTAGTGTTTTGGGCCATGCTGATAAGTTCGACTTCTAGAATTTTCTTGCCGATAACTTAGACAGGATTACGCTAGTGGTTTTAAGTCAGCAACCTCCTAACGAATCGATACTATGTCTATCACGCGACGAGTTTTAAAGAAACCGCTCCTCATTATTGCGGCAAGCCTTCTTGCCGCAGTGATTGGCGGCTTTGCGCTAATGATTGCCGTCCCTGAAATAATAATCAATCCACTGGCGAAAAACATTGCTTTGTCACAAGGTATAGTACTCCAAAAGCTAGTGATCAATGACCCCGTTCGCGCAAAAATACATAATGGAAGAAGAGCCTTTACGCTCTCAATCAAGACAGCGAATGGCGCTTACGAAGGCGATTCATTCGAGCTAATAGATACTGAAATTACTTTCAGTTTAAGAGACTTGGTTGCTGGTCGACTTGATTCAATCGCCATAACCGAAGCAAAAATC
>JAGYKB010000003.1 GCA_018401885.1 Gammaproteobacteria bacterium | reverse complement strand
GAGGGGCTCGACCTAGAGTTTACCCAAGACGGTATCCGTACCATTGCCGAAACCGCATGGCAGGTAAACGAGCGCACAGAAAATATAGGCGCGCGTCGCCTGCACACCGTCATGGAGCGATTGTTAGAGGAAACCTCTTTCTCTGCGTCTGACCTAGCTGTTGGCAAGGGACGAGTCGTGATTGACCGAGAATTCGTGCTAGGGCAGCTAGACGAGCTGGCCAAAGACGAAGACCTCAGCCGCTATATCCTCTAAGTTAAGCTGGCATGCCCTTACCAGAAGATACAACGAGGACCACTTACGATGACGCCAACGACGATAAAATTGCACAGAAAATCTAAGGTTCTCGAGCTCGGCTACGAAGATGGCACGACTTATCAACTCGAAGCTGAACTTCTCCGTGTGTACTCACCTTCCGCTGAAGTGCGTGGCCATGGCGTCGGACAAGAAATTTTGCAGGTTGGCAAACGCCATGTTGGGATAAGCGCCATTGAGGCGGTTGGGAATTACGCGATCAGGCCCACTTTCGACGATGGGCACAATTCTGGAATTTTCAGCTGGGAGACGCTCTTCGATCTGGCTACCAATCAAGCCGCCCGCTGGGAAGACTACACCGCGCGCATCAATGCTGCAGGCGCAAGTCGTGAACCTTTGCCCGCCGATACTCAGGTAATCAAGTTCGTCCCTTCCTCGTAACAGAGGACTAGCGGATGATTACCACTCGCGAAAGGTTTAGAATGCTCTCGTTGATCGAGCAGACAACTACTATTTGCCACATGATAAGAGACGCCCATGAACGAGAAGAACTCGGCATCTGACACCACCCACTTCGGTTACGAGACCGTTCCCGTTGCCGAGAAAGAGCAGCGAGTCGGGCAAGTATTCCGCTCGGTCGCTCAGCGCTACGACATCATGAATGACTTGATGTCGCTCGGCACGCATCGCCTGATGAAGCGTTTCACGATCGAACTCAGTGGGCTTCGTAAGGGGCACAGGGTGTTAGACCTCGCCGGCGGAACAGGTGATTTTAGTCTGCGTTTCTCGCCGATCGTTGGGGCTGAGGGGCAGGTGATTCTCGCCGATATCAATGAGGCCATGCTCGCCGTAGGCCGTGACCGAATTATCGATAAAGGCGCCGAATATAATGTCGACGTCGCGCAGGTTAATGCCGAGGCTCTCCCATTTGCAGACGACACCTTTGACTGCATTACCATTGCGTATGGCCTTCGCAATGTCACAGACAAAGACGCCGCACTGCGCTCAATGCTCAGGGTGCTCAAACCCGGCGGCCGTGTGCTAGTACTCGAATTTTCGAAACCTCAGAATGAAATCGTGCGCAAAGGCTATGATGCGTTTTCGAAACTTTGGCCGCTCGCGGGCAAAGTCATCGCCAATGATTCTGCCAGCTATCAATACCTTGTTGAGTCTATTCGTATGCATCCCGATCAAGAGACTCTGCTCGCGATGATGCAGGAAGCAGGCTTTTCCGACTGCAAATACCATAATTTGATGAACGGCGTTTGTGCGATTCACGTCGGGTTCAAAGCGGCGTAAGCCGCTTCAAACGCCATGAGTCTCATCGGCATTCTCGCCCTTTCGCCCCTCGAGCTTGTATTAAATAGGCTTATCGCGCACGACCTCCATACTGCCCGACGAGTTGAAGAGTTCGATGGCAAGTGCATTGAAGTCGTGATCGATTTCGGTTCGCGCTCTCCCGAAAGTACTAAGTCCGTTTTAAGCGCTGATCGCTCGTTAGGCAGTGCCTTCAGCAGTGTAAGCGTTTGTGTCGTGTTTCGCGGCCAAACCATAAAACTCAATCTCGCTAGCAGCAGTGCACTGATGCAAACCCCTGATGCGGTGCTCAAGGGTAGCGCCTCGGCACTCATTGACCTGCTCCTGCAGCCCGCGCAGCGACGCGCTTTATCAAACCCTGCTCTAACTATAAGTGGCGATGCTAATTTAATTCAGGCGATTTACCATTTTGCCTCAAGCCTCGATCTGCGGTGGGGTGATTACCTCGCTCCCTTTATCGGCAATGTTGCGAGTAACGAAATTGAACGGGTTCACAAAGAGGCGAAAGAATGGGGACAAGAAACTCGCACCGCTCTAACCGACATGGTCGACGACTACCTCGTCGAAGAGGCGAAGCTCGTTCCCACCCGATTTGAAGTGCACGAATTAAGGGATAGGATAGACGCGCTTCGCCTACGCATCGATAGACTTGAGGCGCGGGTTCGCTCGGCTGAAGGCGCATAGCCCCACCTACTCGACCTCTCGCGCTCAATCACTCCAATTGTTCACACCTCACTTCGGTGCTATCTTTACGCGCTTTCAACCCATTCACTCTGATTTTGCTTTTTAAATCACACAGACAGCGCCAAGGCGCGAAGCCATCGTGTCCTCAATCACTCGCCTACATAAGATATTCAGTGTCTCCGCAAAATACGGACTAGAGGACTTTCTGCCCGCGAGTCGCTCGCTCGTAATGTGCAAACTTGCGCTACTTCCTTACCGCCTGCTTGGCCTTTTTTCGAGTCAGCGCGGCGGCGACCGCAACATGCGGTTACGACTGGCACTTGAGGAACTGGGGCCCATTTACATAAAGCTTGGACAGCTGATCTCCACTCGCCGAGACTTTCTTGATCCCGAGCTCGCCGACGAATTACAAACACTGCAAGACAATGTGCCACCGTTCCCTATGCCCCCCATTGAGACCGTTGTCGCAGCCGCTCTCGGCGCTCCAGCCGACGAATTTTTCAAAAGTATCGATAGCGAACCGCTCGCGTCCGCTTCAATTGCACAGGTATACGGTGCATCACTGCTAGACGGCAGTGACGTGATCATAAAAGTTGTAAGACCAGGCATCGAGGACGTAGTTAAGGCAGATATTCGCCTGCTGAAACGTCTAGCACGCCTTATCGAAGGCGTCTCACAGCTTGGTCGCCGCCTGCGTCCTATCGAGGTCATTGCAGACTATGAAAAAATTATTCTCGACGAGCTGAACCTCCAGTCCGAAGCCGCTAACACAACCCAGCTTAGGCGCAATTTCGACGGTTCGACAGAGCTTTACGTGCCAAAAATCTATTGGGAATATACGCGCTCTAAACTCTTGGTAATGGAGCGAATCGACGGCATTCCTGTTGCGAACATCGACGATCTGAATGCACATGGAGTTAATCTAAAGCATTTAGCCGAGACGGGTGTAAACATCTTTTTTACTCAGGTTTTCGAGCACAATTTTTTCCATGCGGATATGCACCCCGGCAACATTTTTGTTTCTAAAACAGACACCTCAATGCCCAAGTACATTGCGATCGATTGCGCAATTATCGGCTCGCTCACCGACAGTGACCAAGATTATCTGGCCAAAAACTTGCTCGCGATCTTTAAGCAAGACTATCGCCGCGTCGCCGAGTTGCATGTTGCCTGTGGCTGGGTGCCGCCGACAACCCGCGTGCACGAATTCGAATCGGCGATCCGCTCAGTGTGCGAACCGATTTTTGAAAAGCCCCTGAGTGAAATAAGCTTCGGTCAGATCCTCGTGCAGCTTTTTGCGACCGCCGGCCGCTTCGACATGCAGGTGCAGCCCTCTCTGGTATTGCTGCAGAAGACGCTACTCAATGTCGAGGGGCTCGGCCGCCAGTTGTATCCACAGCTAGACCTCTGGCAGACTGCACTACCGTTTTTGGAGCGATGGAACGCCAAGCGTCTCAGCCCAATGACACTTCTTCGCAAGTTAAAAGACAATCTGCCAGAGCTACTTGAGGAGTTGCCCAACTTACCTCAGTTTCTCGCCAGCGCTGGCTCTCAGGGGAAACAACTGGCGGCAATAAACTCGACCCTGCGTGAGCAACAGGAGAAAGATGCGTTGCGACGTGCGCAATCTCGTCGTAGCGATCGATTACTTGCCGCGCTCATCGCAGCGGCTGCACTAGCAAGCACTAGTCCCTCCGCGCGCGAGGCAGTTGCAAACGCGCCTTCATTACCGATACTTGGCGCTGTCCTTATCGTCGCATTTTTGTGTTTTAGACGCTGACAGAGGATACTAGCGTCATGGCTTCGTTTATCAATCAGATCCGCTTTGGCCCCGATGGGCTTGTTCCCATCGTTACGCAGGACGCCAAGACTGGCGAACTGCTGATGGTCGCGTGGGCTAATGCCGAGGCAGTCGCGGCATCGGCAGCGGAAGGTCGCGCGATCTATTGGTCGCGATCGCGCAGCAAACTCTGGCGTAAAGGCGAAGAATCAGGAAATGTTCAGCGCCTGATCGAAATGCGTCTCGACTGCGATGCAGACGTGGTATGTTATCGCGTGGAGCAGCTTGGCGACATTGCCTGTCACACTGGTCGCCGAAGCTGTTTCTATCGCCGTTTGGAGGGCGACGAGTGGCAAACTGTCGAGCCCATCCTGAAAGACCCACATCAGATGTACAAGAAATAGCTGGGATTGAGTATGAGCGATGTATTAGATCAGTTGGCTGAAACACTCGAACAGCGGAAGCAAGCCAGCCCAGAAAGCTCTTACGTGGCGAGCCTGCACCATAAAGGCCTCAACAAAATTTTGGAGAAGGTCGGTGAAGAAGCGACAGAGACAATTCTTGCAGCCAAGGATTTAGGTGCAGACCGCGAGTCGACAGCGCTAAAGAAAGACCTCGTCTGCGAAACTGCTGACCTGTGGTTTCACTCGCTCGTCATGCTAAGTCATCTCGGCCTAGGCCACGATGAGGTGTTGGAGGAGTTGAGGAAACGCTTTACACTATCGGGACTGGCCGAAAAGGCCTCCCGGACATCTAAACCTGGGTAACTCGCTGTATCGTTCTTGGCCTCAACTAAACCATGGCTAAAGAGCTGAGTAGCGACCACCCCTAAGGAGAACAACATGGCCATCGGACCAATGCAATTACTCATCGTATTGCTCATCGTAATACTCCTTTTTGGCACTAAGAGGATCGCGAGCCTAGGAAGCGATCTTGGCGGAGCGCTAAAGGGATTCAAGAAGGCAGTCAAAGATGATGATGAACAGCCCTCTGCCGTCCAAGAGAAAGTCTCTGCCGACGAGACCAAAGAAGAGACCAAATAGCGATTTACTGACCGGCGAAGTGATAAGTCACAACGCTGGAAGCATTACCCCGCTGCACGACGGTCGTCGTGCATCTTTACATGCATGCTAGGCTTCTTGGCACTCAACGATGTTTAATATCTCACCTATGGAACTTATGCTTGTCTTTGTCGTGGCGCTGCTTGTCATCGGCCCAGACAAACTGCCGGGCGCCGTGCGGACGGGGAGCCTTTGGCTTGGGCGCTTCCGCCGAAGCTACAACAAGGTGAAATCAGAAATCGAGCGCGAGCTCAACACCGATGAGATTAAGCGCCAGCTTCATAACGAGGCGGTGCTCGAGGAGATAGAACAGGCGAAAGCCCATGTCAAAAAGATCGCAGATGAGACTAAAGTATCTGTCGACTCGCTTGTCACTAGCACCACTTTCGATCCCGGCGCATCAAGCGCAACCGAGTCGCAGTTGGTCAATGATCTGGAACGCAATTCGATAGCACCCGAAAAATCGACTGCGCCCGGCATGGCCTCTACCGCCCAGGTTCAATCGAGTGGCGATGACGACACCCAGGAGGAAAACGAGGAAACGCCGTCGGCGACTGCAAGCCCTCGCAAAAAACCAAGCTATGGCAAGGGGGTGAATCCTAAGCTCGCGCAAACTCAAGAGTCGCCAACCGCTCGCGAACAGGCGGAGTAGCCGATGTCTTCAGCAGAGCAGGCACAGGAACTTACTTTAATCGATCACTTGGTCGAACTCCGAGACAGGCTGCTTAAATGCCTTGCTGCGGTAGTCATCTGCTTTATCGCGCTGTTCGCCTTCTCGGCCGATATCTATAGCTATGTCGCCGAGCCCCTCGTTAGCGCACTACCCGAAAACACGAGCATGATCGCGATTGATCCGACTTCGCCGTTTTTCGCGCCGTTTAAACTTACGTTTTATGTCGCATTCTTACTAGCCGCCCCTTACATCCTATTTCAGCTCTGGTCGTTCATCGCGCCAGGGCTCTATAAAAATGAGAAGGCAATTGCCATACCCCTGTTTATTTCTAGCGTTGTCCTTTTTTATGGCGGCATAGCCTTCGCGCGCTACCTGCTCTTTGGCGTTGTCTTTGCGTTTTTTGTTGCTGTGGCGCCGGAAGGAATCCAAGTGGCACCGGACATCAATAGTTTCCTGAGCTTCGCGCTGACTATTTTTCTGGCATTCGGTATAACTTTTGAAATACCTGTCGCGGTATTCTTGCTGATCTGGGCAGGCATAATGGATCCTGAAGATCTTGCTTCGAAACGTCCGTATATCATCGTTGGCTGTTTTGTTGTGGCGATGCTAATCACTCCACCCGACCCCTTCACGCAGTCGATGCTCGCGATCCCAATGTGGGGACTTTTCGAAGTGGGAGTTCTGGCGGGCCGATTGGCACGCAAGCGCGAAGTTAAGGCCTAAGCGCGAAGAATAAACGTGACAGGCCCATCGTTGAGCAGAGATATCTGCATGTCGGCGCCAAATAGGCCGCTCTCGGTTTTGCTATGACGCTGACGCGCAAGACTCACCATAGTCTCAAATAGCGGCTGCGCTAGACAGGGAGGCATGGCACTTGAAAAGCCAGGCCTCAAACCCTTTTGGGTATCTGCTGCCAAAGTGAACTGCGACACCAACAGCACCTGCCCGTCGATGTCTTTAACGCTCAAATTCATCTTGCCTTCACTGTCCGAGAATACGCGATAGGCGTAGAGTTTATCGAGCATTCTGGCGAGGGTAACCTCAGTGTCCTCTTTTTCGATACCAACGAGTGCAAGTAAGCCTTGACCGATTTCGGTATGCAGTGACCCCTTGATATGAAGCTGACTCGAACGGACTCTTTGGATCAAGCAGATCATTCCCGGCAACCCCCTCTGGCAATCATGGCTTAACTCGCATCGTTGAGGCGTTTAACCATGGCCTGAGTCGCGCGCACGAGCGCATCAATAGTGCCGGGTTCTGAGGCAGAGTGGCCTGATTCTCGGACGATCTGAAGCTCCGACGTTGGCCAATGCTTGTGTAGTTCTGTTGCATTATCTAGCGGGCAGACCATGTCGTAGCGCCCGTGGACGAGAACCGCGGGGATATTTTGTATAGGAACCATATTCCGCAGAATTTGATTCTCGCTTACAAATCCATTGTTCAAAAAATAGTGTGTTTCGATACGTGCCAGAGCGATTGCATTATGCGGCTTCGTGAATTTGGAAAGAGTTTCGGCACTCGGCCGCAGCTTGGAGCAGTTAGCCTCCCAAGCCGACCAATGTTTTGCTGCCGACATGCGCGCGAGCTCATCGCCACCGAGCAGTCGTCGATTGTAAGCCTCGAGCAAATTATCGCGCTCGTCTTGCGGAATGTGGTTTACGAAGGTATCCCATGCATCGGGAAAAACTCGCGAGGCGCCCTCTTTATAAAGCCAATCCAAATCACGCTGCCGACAAAGAAAAATACCGCGTAAAATCATCGCCTGCACGCGCATTGGATAGGCTTGGGCATAGAGCAGACTCAGTGTAGAACCCCAAGATCCGCCAAAGAGAACCCATTTTTCGACGCCCAGAAATTCTCGGATCGCCTCGATGTCAGCGATCAATGCTTGCGTTGTGTTGTCGGCGAGCTCGCCATGCGGAGTTGAGCGGCCGCAGCCTCGCTGATCAAACGTGACTATTCGATAATGCTCCGGATCATAGAATCGTCGCGAACTCGCATCACACGCGCCGCCCGGCCCACCGTGAATAAAAAGCACAGGGATGCCATCAGCATTTCCTGCTTCGTCGACATAAAGTGTATGAATGTCGGACACACCCAGTTCGTGTCGAGCATAGGGCTTAATTTCGGGAAAGAGGACTTGCATGCGATAACCTTTGAATAGGAATAATAACGAGTCTATGCTCGCGACCCGGCCAGCATAGACTCTGTTAGTCTATGCCACTAGGCCATTCCTCGCAAAGCGCCTGCTCGCAAACAATCGCTTTGCTATCGGTGAATCAGACTAGCCTCGCGCTGCACTGCCGCGACTATGGCGCTTGCGCTCGTTCTCGGTGAGGTAGCGTTTGCGCAGACGGATGTTCTCGGGCGTGACTTCTACCAATTCATCGTCGGCGATAAATTCCATCGCCTGCTCAAGCGTATGTCGAACCGGAGGCGTTAGCACGATGTTTTCATCGGTGCCCGAGGCGCGAACGTTGGTTAGCTGTTTGCCCTTTGTCGGGTTGACGGCGAGATCATTTTCTCGGCTGTGCAATCCAATAATCATGCCTTCGTAAACTTCGACATTCGGCTGTACGAAAAGTTTGCCGCGCTCCTGCAAATTAAACAGGCTAAAGCCAAGTGTTTTGCCGCGAACCATTGACACAAGCACGCCGCGCGACCGCGCAGCCAGTTCGATATCTTTGTACTCATCGTAATGGCTAAACACGTGAGTCATAAGGCCTGAACCTGACGTGAGTGAGAGAAACTGAGAGCGGAATCCGATCAGACCGCGGGTAGGCACGAGGAATTGAAGCCGAACTCGCCCTTTGCCGTCAGGCATCATATCCTGCATTTCGGCGCGACGATTACCCAATTCCTCCATCACTGCCCCTTGATGCTGGTCATCGCAATCGATTACGAGTGACTCATAGGGCTCGCTGAGCACACCGTCGATTTCTTGGATGATGACTTCGGGGCGAGAGACCGCAAGTTCAAACCCTTCGCGGCGCATTGTCTCAATGAGCACCGACAAATGAAGCTCACCGCGTCCTGACACTTTATATTTGTCGGGCGTATCACCGGGCTCGACGCGCAGCGCAACATTAAATAGCAACTCGCGGTCGAGGCGATCTTTGATATTTCGCGTGGTAACGAATTTGCCTTCGAGACCCGCAAACGGAGAGTCGTTGACTTGGAAAGTCATGCTAATTGTCGGCTCATCTACCGACAGAGGCGTCATAGCCTCAACTTTCTCAGGGTCACAAATTGTGTCGGAAATGTTGAGCTTATCGATGCCAGAGATACAAATAATCTCACCGGCCGTTGCCTCCTCTACATCGATGCGCTCGAGGCCGAGGTGACTCTTTACTTGCAGAATCTTGCCCTTGCGCTGCTTGCCTTCAACATCGACGATGATAACCTGCTGATTGGTTCGCGCAGTCCCGCGCGTGACTCGGCCAATGCCGATTACTCCAACGTAGCTGTTGTAGTCGAGTGCCGAAATTTGCATCTGCAGCGGCGCGTCAATCTCGACGTCGGGGTGTGGCACCTTTTCGACGATTTCTTTGAACAGCGGCTCCATGTCAGGCGCCATCGCCTCGACGTCAAGTCCCGCGATACCCTCGAGTGCCGACGCGTAGATGATCGGGAAGTCTAGCTGCTCGTCGGTCGCGCCAAGCTTGTCAAAAAGATCGAAAACCTCATTTACAACCCAATCGGGGCGAGCGCCGTCGCGATCGACTTTGTTGATTACAACGATCGGGTTGAGGCCTTGGTCAAAAGCCTTCTGCGTAACGAAACGCGTCTGTGGCATCGGACCGTCGACTGCGTCCACGAGAAGCAAAACACTGTCGACCATCGATAACACACGCTCTACCTCGCCTCCGAAGTCAGCGTGTCCCGGAGTATCGACGATATTGATTCGATAGCCATTCCAGCTGATTGCAGTGTTTTTCGCGAGGATCGTTATTCCACGTTCCTTCTCTTGGTCGTTCGAATCCATGACTCTCTCGACGTTACCGCCTCGCGACTCAAGCGTACCCGATTGCTGAAGCATCTTGTCAACTAGGGTGGTCTTACCATGGTCGACGTGGGCGATAATGGCGATATTGCGAATCTTTTCAATCACGATGAATGACACTCACTTTTTGCAGCTCGAAATCACTACTCGCACGCGGCGCCTGGGGAACGCGCACGGATCGAGGGACGGTTGAAGCGGCTAATTACTATGAAAAGGTGGAGCGAGAGAGCCAGCCGTCTTCGACAGGGCCTAATCAATCTTGCTGCACACGAATACGCGCTAAGGCCGAAAACTACTTGAGGCCCGCAACGCGAGGCGGCGAGTATACACGAGACTTGGGTTAAAGATTAGCTACAAAATCGCGAATTTCGAGGAGATTACCAAGAGCAGAACACGAGCATATAGGAGTACAAATGCTTAACTGAAACGACCATGAACTCAACTATCTGGACGCAATTGCACTATATAAGTGCATTACAGGATTTTTTGCTCTTTATTGGTGCAGAATTGGCACGATTCCAGTCAATGATGCCGTAGACTGACAACGTTAACTAAAAGGTACTCATGTCTATATCCTAAAAATGCCCCATTATATTGCGTATTTGAGCCTTCTTATTGACGATCTCGGTCCAACTCTTTGCAGTCGAAGAGGTAATGGCATATATTTTGCTCCCTCTTGCTTATGCAGCGAAGGTCCGCGCGATCAACACACCGCCAACCCTCCTCAGAGAAAGACCTAAAAGGGTAAAACGATTTACCAAACAACAGTTAAAGCAGTCGAATGCGATTAGGAGAATCGAACCGTATGAAATCAAAACTCGAATATATCTGGCTTGACGGAACAGAGCCAACTCAATGCCTGCGCAGCAAAACGATGGTTCGCAACGACTTCGGCGGCACGGTAGAAGAATGCCCAGTCTGGTCATTCGACGGCAGTTCTACGAATCAGGCCACAGGCGACGATTCAGACTGCCTGCTTAAGCCAGTTGCAATCTACCCGGATCCGGATCGTGCAAGCGCTTACCTCGTCATGTGTGAAGTTCTCAATGCCGACGGCACGCCACATCCAACTAATGGCCGTGCGACGATTCAAGATGAAGATGAAGATTTCTGGTTTGGATTTGAGCAAGAATATTTCCTCTGGGATCCAAAGACTGATCTGCCACCAGGGTTCCCCAAAGGCGGCTACCCTGCTCCTCAGGGCCCTTACTACTGCTCAGTAGGCACACGTAACGCATTCGGCCGCGAGCTAATCGAAGAGCATATGGACATCTGTCTCGAAGCCGGCCTTAACGTAGAGGGCATAAACGCCGAAGTAGCGCCAGGCCAGTGGGAATTCCAAATTTTCGCCAAAGGCGCGAAGAACGCTGGAGATCAAATTTGGGTTGCACGCTACCTGCTTGAGCGCACAGCTGAAAGCTATGGATTGGCCATCGATTACGAGCCCAAACCACTAGGAAAATTTGCCGATTGGAACGGCTCGGGTATGCATGCCAACTTCTCGAACGGCGCGATGCGTGACCTCGGAGACGAGACCATCTTTACTAAAATATGCGAAGAGTTCGGCAAGCACATCGATCGTCACATGAGCGTTTATGGCGCGAATAACGATCAACGCCTGACTGGTCTTCACGAAACTCAGTCTATTGACGAGTTCAGCTACGGCGTTTCCGACCGCGGCGCATCGATCCGTATTCCGATCGGCACGGTTCAGGATGGCTGGAAGGGCCGCCTAGAGGACCGTCGCACGGCCTCAAATGCAGATCCATATAAGGTAGCAGCTGCAATCATTAAGACCACAAAGGAAGCGCTTGCTTAGGTCTGCTTTCCCCTAGAGTGACGAAAAGCCCGGTTACTCACTGGGCTTTTTTTTGCCTTTAGAATTGTCATGTGCACTATTTTAGTGCATTTTATTCTGGCGCTCTGTAAAAGCGCTTCCGATCGACAGCGTCCGATCCACCCTGACGCCACTAAACAAGGCGCGTGGCCGACAGCTAAACTCGCAAGCCAACTGACCAGAGCTGGTTCAGAACTTGCATAGTCAATGGGGACTCTCGAGACCTACTGATGACGATAGACAGTATTCACAAAAAACTACTCGATCAGCTGAAGACGGCTGTGCTTTTGCTCGACCGCAATCTTACGCTGCGATTTCTAAATCTTGCCGCGGAACAGCTTCTCGAAGTGAGCGGGCGCAAAGCAATTGGACTCACGCTAGACCAACTCTTCATCGCCGCCAACACCGATCTGGCCGAAATCGATTCGGCTCTGAAAGCCAATTCGAGCTTTACCAAGCGCGAAGCAACGCTGATGCTTAGCCAGGGAAAGAAAATTGAAATCGACTATACGGTGAATACCTTTGACGATGCACAGGGCCGGCAGGCTTTGGTCGAAATCCATTCGCTTGAGCATGCCTATCGAATCAATCGCGAAGAAACGCTCAACTCAGCCCACACGACAACCCGCGAACTCGTGCGAGGGCTTGCTCACGAGATAAAAAATCCCCTCGGAGGCATCAGAGGCGCTGCTCAACTGCTGGCCGACGAACTGCCCAACCGAGAACTTAGCGACTACACCAACGTCATAATTGAAGAGGCAGACCGTCTACGGAATTTGGTGGATAGGCTTGTAGGTCTCAGAAAGCAGCCAGAACTTGCGCCGACCAATATTCACGAAGTGCTCGAACGTGTGCACAGCCTGATTGAGGCGGAGATCGCAGGTAATGCAATAAAGCTAGTGCGCGACTACGACCCCTCGATACCACCTCTTCCGGCCGACGCCGAGCAACTCATTCAGGCAACTCTCAATATCGTCCGAAACGCGATGCAGGCGCTGTCGAGTCCGAGCGTCGATCATGACTTGGGGAAGATTATTCTGCGCACGCGAATCACACGAAACGCGACTCTAAATTCGAAATTTCATCGACTGGCGGCAAAGATCAAGATCATCGATAACGGACCCGGTATTCCTGAAGAAATTATTCACACTCTTTTTTATCCAATGATAAGTGGCCGCCCCGATGGGACGGGTCTGGGCTTATCGATTACACGAGACATAATTAACCGACACAATGGCTTGGTAGAGTGTCAATCGAGGCCAGGCGCAACTTGTTTCTCGATTGTACTTCCACTTGCGTAAAAATGTTTAGCTGGCTTATGAGGAACATAACGTGACACAGAAAAATAACTCGGTGTGGATTCTGGACGACGATCGCTCTATCCGCTGGGTATTGGAAAAGTCATTGGACAAAAGCGGTCTGGCGACCGAGTCCTTTGACAATGGTGACGATCTGTTGCACCGGCTCGAACAGGCGCAGCCGGACGCAATCATAAGCGACATTCGCATGCCTGGGATAAGCGGCCTTGAGTTACTTTCGACCGTTAACGCGCGATTCCCTGAGCTACCTGTAATTATTATGACCGCGCACTCCGACCTCGATAGCGCAGTGTCTTCTTACAGCCGCGGCGCGTTCGAATATCTCCCTAAACCGTTTGACATCGACGAAGCCGTGGCGATGACTCTCAGGGCTCTCGAGCACTCACGCGAGAAACAGAATGCGCGCGCGCCCGAGATAACCGAGAAGACACAGGAAATCATAGGCGAAGCACCCGCTATGCAGGAAGTCTTTCGCGCTATCGGTCGACTCTCGCAGTCGAATATCTCCGTTCTCATAAACGGCGAATCGGGCACAGGCAAGGAACTTGTCGCACATGCGCTACACCAGCATAGTCCCCGCAGTGCCAACGCTTTTGTGCCACTCAACGTCGCAGCGATACCTAAAGAACTCATCGAATCGGAACTTTTTGGTCACGAGAAAGGCGCGTTCACCGGCGCAACCACGCAGCGTACCGGTCGCTTCGAACAGGCGAACGGGGGAACACTGTTTCTCGATGAAATAGGCGATATGCCAGCCGAGACGCAAACACGACTTCTTCGCGTGCTTTCCGATGGCGAATTTTACCGAGTGGGTGGCACCACATCGATCAAGGTCGACGTAAGAATAATCGCCGCAACACACCAAAATCTCGAAAGTCTGGTTGAGCAACATTTGTTTCGCGAAGACCTGTTCCATCGGTTGAATGTAATTCGAATTCATATCCCGAAACTCAGTGAGCGCCGTGAAGACATTCCGAAGCTTGCTCACTATTTTCTCGGTGCAGCGGCACGGGAGCTTGGCACCGAGGCTAAGATTTTGCGGCCCGAGACCGAAGCGCACCTTATGAGCCTGAGTTGGCCGGGCAATGTTCGCCAGCTCGAAAACTTCTGTCGATGGATCACCGTGATGGCATCAACTCGCGAGGTCTACATTACTGATCTGCCTGCCGAGTTTGCCTCACAGGCCGTTGCCGATTCGCCCGCTGACATGTGGACCGATGCACTTCAGAGCTGGGCTGATCATCAATTAAGCCTGGGCAATAAGGGCATTTTAAATAATGCGACTCCCTTGTTCGAACGCACGATGATTAATATCGCGCTGAAACATACAGCAGGCCGCAAACGCGATGCGGCAGATCTTCTCGGATGGGGGCGAAACACGTTGACGCGAAAGCTTAAGGAGTTCGAACACCCGAGTGGGAGCTAGATGGTTCATCGCTCAGTCGTAGCTTGTGCGAATCTGAACGATCCTCGAAACACCGTCGCACTTCCCCACACTGGTAAACGTTGAATAAATAACGCTACTTACCGCCACGTCTTCGCAGGAAACAGTCGCTGAGCATCTGTTGAGCCCATCGACGGTAAATTCGTAAAGTCGGGGGAAGCGTTGACCCGCATCCCAATCAACGCAGCTCGCAGGCTGTTCAGGGAATACCGGATAATCCTCCGGCGCGAACAGAGAGTTCATCGCAAAACCGGCACCAGACTCCGCTGCATAAAATGCGCGCGTCAGATTAATCTGCTCTTGATACATTTGCGCATTCTGACCCAAGAGTTGATATATCGCCGCGGTAATCACTGCGAGAAGGGTAATAACAAAAATTGCCGCAGGCAGTCCTATGCCTCTCTGCCTTATCGACCGCACTGGGCTCTTTGCAGTGCCACAGCGAACGCGAATGTTGCCATGTCGAATGCTCATGGCACACTCCGGGTGAGTATCTGATGATTCAGTCGAACCGTTTCTTGCCGGGAACTCATATTGAACTCTATCGAGACTAGCGCGTTACGCGCTAAGGATTGCGGGCTCAGTGAGAACGCAGTTACCCCTGCGTTACTTATCCCTTCCGCAATCAGCATTTTACCTCCGTCAACAGTGGATGAAGGCAGACAACGGTCACCGGCGCTCACCACGCAAACGCCATCGGCAGCTTCAGTGGCTGTCTGCACATCGTAAAAGCCATAGCCTGCGTATCTAATCAGTCGACCTTGCTTTATACAATAACTAACTGGTTGATCAATAAAAAATAAGCGACTACTCGGCGACGGCTCACTGAAGCGATGACTAGAAACGAGTGTGATTCTGCTCAACTGTACCGACGCTGGTGCTGTGTCCAAAATACTGGCCACAGCCTCCACCGCGCCAATCACAGGAAAACCAGATATCGTCGCATGTTCAGCATCGTATATCTCATTAACGCGTGTTGGATATATTGCGACATAGCCCTCAGTTACAGACTCTAGATTCGGCGAAAACTGGATCACATCGAAGGTAGCGCCTGCAGCGTCGAAGGGAGGATTAACGTACGTCGTCGCCGCTCTTACGGGCACAAACTCGAGACATTGATCACCGCTGGCAGTCACAGCGGTCGCTCTCAGAGAGTTAGGTAGCGAATTGTGGAGCTCAACGCTTAGCCGATCTATCGCAATACGTGCAGACTGCGTGAGTTTGTTGCGGCTCTCCGCTGAATCATAGCCAGTCAGTGCGTTGTCAATAAAGTTTATAAGACCGATCGCGAGAATCGAGCTAACTACGATAGCGACAATCATCTCTATTAGCGTGAAGCCCGATGCTCGCTTTACCCTATCAATTTTTCGCTGCATAGCTTTCTCAAAAATTGGACTTATAGGCACTGAACTGGACGCTGTCTCGCAGACTTCGGTGAGAAACGCTCACTGTTATTAGCTTTGCATCTTGCGCGTCATCAAGCTCGTTTGCTACACCTAACCCCGCTTCGGATTCGCCAGCAGCCACTGCGATATACCGCACGCTCACCGAGACTCTAAAATTATCGAAACCCGTCAGCGCATTACCGAGCACATCGCGAAGAGAGCCGTCTTCGGCACCCTCGCCTTCATCCAGACCATTAAAATCATCGACGTCGTCGTAGGTCGCGCGCGTCTCTCCTGACTCTGGTCCGAGGACCGCAGAACAAAGTCTGGTTGAACCGAGGCTATTACGACAGGGAGGCACGCCACTGTCGCGCGTGTTTTCGTCGAACCTTTTGCCCAAGATCTCATCGAGGTACGCCTGCGCAAGGGCGACCGTGCGACTCTCCAGCATCGTATCCGCACTGCGCCCGAGTCCTCCTGATAGTAATTGGGTAACGCCGACAAGGGCGATGGCCAGAATCGCAATACTAATCACAAGTTCGATAAGGGTGATCCCTCGCTGACGCACACAGCGCAGATCCCAAGACTCGGCCACGTTACCCATCGCAGTCGCCCGCATAGGCATAACCCGAGGACGCAACGCAGATAGACATGGCCGAGTCGCCATTTATGCAAATACGCGCAGCGCTATTAACGGCTCCGGTGCTGCCTGATACGCCGCTGACGCCAAGTTCGCCGAGGGCTTCGTAGGTGAACACGAGGGGGTTGGCATTCGTGACGAGCGCGGCGCCATCTGTCACGGCGCAGCTCATCGACTGATTGATATCGGCCCTAATCACAACATCGACTGCGTTTACGGTGACGGCGCTAAAGACGCCTCCATCATGCGAGGCAGAAATCGCGAGTAGATCGCCGCTGACATTCGGGGTAATCGAAAAACTGACAGGTGCTCGGCCCATACGTACATTTTGCGCGATACGCGCCACCGAGATTATCTGATCGCGCGCAATGAGCTGGTTGAATGTATTAGCGCCCATCGTCCGCGAGAGCGCCACGATGCCGATGATGCCAAAAAGAAAAATAACAATGACTAGTTCGAGCAGAGTGACCCCTGACTGAGTCTTTGGGGAAGCCGAGCCATCTACCGCACGAATTAACGCACTATTTACCGAAATATTTACCGGACTATCTACCGCTCTCCTCACCCCACTGCGACCAGACAGGCGTCCGTAGCTACTGGTCGGTAAATTGAACGGCTTAACCCCCATCTTTCACTTTCCTACAATGAGGCTTATGCGGACCGAACGCCAAGGATCCTGCTAAATAAGCTGGACTAGTGGCTGTTTGCGGTCACCAGCTTACTCGATCTAGAGTGCGCCGCTATTGGTGAGATTAACGGAGCCATTAGTTGAGTCGTAGACAATTATTGGTGACGAATCAGCACCGGCTGCGGAGAGCGCCGCTGATGCGTATTGCCCCGTATAGGCGTAGTAGCATTTTTCGTCGTCGGCAGGGAACGATGTTCTAATTGCCAAAAAGTCCACGGTGCCGCCCACGATGTCATCCGCGTCCACTGCGGTTGTTATCCTGTTCGTGTCGGCAACAATGCTTGGCCGCCCGGCCAGCAGCAATGCGTTGTAGGCCTCTACGCAATCGGCCACCTCATCGATAACACCATCAGCATCACTCGTCGTACCCATTGGATAACCGTACTCGTTCGTTCGAAGTGTGCCATCGCCGTAAGCGGTAATCGCAACATCCGCATCAGGTTCGCCCTGTGCGACATAGCCCGCTCTAAACAGCGCTACACCGGTCGTAAGCCCACCGAATACTGCATCTACAACTGCGTCGTGCGCTTCGTCTGTTACTTCCAGAAACCGAGGTAGAGCCGTGGCCGTGAGAATGCCGAGCAGGAGGATTACAACTATCAATTCGATAATCGTAAAACCGCTTTGTGTTGCTGAGATATTTAAGCTTTTTGCTCTAGTCATGATCGTGATAGTCCTTAGTTGCATTTGGTCTGTCATAGACCCATTTCTCGGTTGTTATACACTGTTATTTTTACTTTTTACTTTTTACTTTAACTGTTCCGAGTGTAATAAGATTTTGTTTCATCTAATTAAGCATTCTCTAGCAAAATTTTCGAACTGTATACATAGTTTCTGAGTAGACTTCGTTTTCTTCTCACTTTGTTCCCTACTTGATCACTTTAGACCGCAAATAGCAACCACGTAGCAACTATTGCGCATTTAGCCTATCAACGAGGTGCCATAGCGACAAACTCGAATTTCTCCTCATTAACACCACTCCCCCATCGATACGGCACGATTTCGGTTAATACCAGCCCAGCAAATTGTAGCTCTGTTGCATCGGTCGCAACTAAGCGACCAAAATCAGCAACCACTTCTACTGGAAGCCCAGTACTTTTCTCAACGAGTACATACTCTGCCTTAATATGAAGCCTTATTTCTTGCGTCGGCACTGAACGCTCGCCCATAAGTTGTGTTACTCCCTCTCCACTACCGATCAGATAGACAAGTTCTGAGCGAGTCTTATCAAAGAACCAAGACCTTCTTGGCAAATCTCTTAGAGTGTACTCCTCGAATTCACCGAGATAGTTACGCGGGGGCCTCAGCATAAGCGACATCGGATTCCCACCCTCGAGGGTCGTAATAAGCGCGTCACGTCCTCCATTGAGCTGTGCGGAAAAAGTTATCAGCGTCATACTATTCTGCAGCTGTGTTCGAACGGCAATAAAATTGGCTTTTTCGGCTTCTCCTGGATAGCCGGATAAACGCTCGGCAGCATACGAATAGATGATCGCCACCGATAGAACAAATACAACGAACTCGAAAAGTGAAAATCCCCTAAGGCGGCGGCGCGCCAGACGAGACATGGCTTTCATCCCTGTACCGCCGTATTGAGATCCCAGATAGGAAGGAAGACGCCGAGCGCCATTACTAAAACGAGTCCACCGATTATAGAAATTAAAATGGGCTCGATCGCGTCGCTTAGTCGCTCAACGTCGTATTCGATCTCGGCATCATAAAAGTCAGCCACCTCGGCGAGAAGTTCATCGATTGTTCCCGTCTCTTCGCCTACCGAAATCATTTGCAAAACGAGCGGCGTAAACATACCGCTCACCGCGGCAGTGCGATGCATCGGTTCGCCGCGTTCAACACCCTCGCGCATTTTCTGCACATGACTCGCTACAAACGCGTTGCCTACTGCGCCCGAAACAATATTCAGTCCCTGCACTATAGGTACACCCGCACTCATTACCATCGAGAATGTTCGTGCAAAACGACCCAGCGCAACACGCAGAAATATTCCGCCTGCTAGTGGCATTTTTAATTTATGCTTGTCCCATACAAGGCGTCCCTCGACGGTATTCACATAATAGTTAAATCCCCAGATCGCACCAAAGACCAACAGTAAAATCCCAGGCCAATAGGCAACGGCGAAATCCGACACGCCAATCAACGCCTGAGTCTGCCATGGCAACTCCGCACCCAAGCGATCGAAGGTCGACGAAAACACTGGAATAACAAATACCGTGATTAGCGCGATTGCTGCCGCAATCGACATAAGAACAAAAAGCGGATATCGCGTCGCTTTCTTAACTTGCTTCCGAGTTTTCTGTTCAAGAGAAAGATATCTCGCTATCTCACGAAATGCTTGATCGAGCCGTCCTGTGTTCTCTCCTACGTGAATAAGACTAACGAATAGCTGAGAGAAGATATCTGAATGCCTGCCCAGACTTGTCGCGAGATCCAAACCGTTTTCGAGCGACACGATGAGGTCAGCTAGCACACGTTTAAACGCTGTATTGGTGACCGACGCCTCGAGCCCTTTCAGCGCTTTGTCGAGAGGCAATCCGGCTTTGATCAAACTAAACATCTGACGACTGAAAATGATTTGCTCGTCAATACTGACCGGTGCCGCGCCGATCAAGCTTCTAAATTGCTCCCATAGAGTGTCGCCGCTTTGCGCTTTGCTATCAAAGACTCTGCGCTGCCTGCGTTCGGTCCCGCGGGCACCCTGCACCACTGAAGCCTGCTCGATATCTATCGGCGTAACCTTTTCGCCATAGAGGGCAGCGACTACTTCGTCCGCCGAGTTAGCATCAATAGCCCCGGTAACTAGCGCGCCGCTGCTGTCTCTACCGCTGTATCTAAAATTCGTCAAGTAATACCCTTTTAGCTACTTATCCTTTACAAGCTCGATTCATGCGTCGGAATAATGAAATCAACCGAGTCATCTACCTGCTCCGACACACGCTGCACTTCCTCAAGACTTGTCACGCCTCGAATGGCGAAATCGAATGCACTCTTCATCAAGGGGACGTAGCCGGGTGTGCGCTGGGCTACGCGGATAAATTCGGAACTGTCGCCTTTGCGTAACGCGTCACCTAATTCTTGATTCATCACCAATAATTCGAAGACGCCGACTCGGCCTCGGTAACCTGTCATATTGCAGCGATGACAGCCAACCGGACGGTGGAACCGGATGCTACTCGCATCATCTCTAAGCAGGCGCTGGACCCAGATTCTGTCCCCACCTTCAAGCGAATGCTCTTGCTTGCAGGTATCGCATAATTTTCTAACTAGGCGCTGTGCCACCAACGCGCGTAGCGCAGTTGCCGCCAGAAAACCCTCTACGCCCATATCGACGAGACGCATCGCACTCGCAAGCGCATCGTTTGTATGGAGCGTAGAAAGCACAAGATGACCGGTCATTGCAGCACGAAGTGCGATGTCAGCTGTTTCGCTATCACGGATTTCCCCCACCATTAAAATATCGGGATCCTGACGCAATGCAGAACGAAGTACACGCGCAAAATCTAGTTCTATTTTATCGTTAACCTGAACCTGATTAATTCGCTGAAGCTTGTATTCGACTGGGTCTTCCACAGAGATTATTTTCTTATCGACTACGTTGAGCTCCTGTAGAGCACCGTAGAGAGTTGTTGTCTTGCCACTTCCCGTCGGGCCTGTTACGAGAATCAATCCGTGCGGCATTCGAATGAGCCGCCTAAAACGCGCAAGCATCTCTACCGGCATTCCAACGTCATTCAAGTCGGTGACGCCTGCAGTTTGATCGAGGAGTCTCATCACCACAGATTCACCGTTAGCGATAGGCATTGTCGACAGACGCACGTCGAGTTTTCGCCCTTTTACTAGAACGCTAAAGCGTCCGTCCTGAGGTAATCGCTTCTCTGAGATATCGAGGCTTGAAAGCAGCTTTAATCTCAGCACTAATGCAGAGGCTATTCGCTTCTCTTTCATGACCTGCTCTTGCAGCACGCCATCGACACGCTGGCGTATTCTTAACACATTCTCATCAGGCTCGATATGGATGTCTGATGCGCGAACCTGCACTGCATCAACAAAAATAGACTGCAGCAGTTTTACTACCGGCGCCTCGCTGTCATCAGCGCCAAGAGCCATCGCGGCGAGGTCGAACTGACCGTCCGTTAGCTCTCCATCCAGTTCTTCTGCAAAACTCGCAATTTCATCTGTACGCCGGTAGACGAGGTCGAGCGTGTTAAGCAACTCCGTGGCGTTGACTAAAGCAGGTGTAATCGGTTTTTGTAATAGGCGTTCCAGTTCATCGCTTGCAAAGATATCCATAGGGTCTTTCATGCCTACGAGAAAATCAGTTCCTCGATCTTCAAGCACGATTGCGCCGTAGCGGCGCGCATAACTCTCTCGCAGACTGAGGACGAGCTGAGATTTAAATTCAAAACTGCTTAGATCAACGTAATCGAGCTGTAGTTGTTCGGCAAGCGTCATCAGCATTGCCTCTTCTTGTACATACCCGAGGCTCACAGCAATTTCACCAAAGGGGGCTCCACTCTCGGCCTGCTGACGCAGCACGCTCTCAAGCTGAACTTCTGTCATCAGGCCTTTTTGCAGTAGCATGTCGCCAAGGAATGTTTTAAGCCGTGTGATAACCATAATCTATGCCGATTCGCTTTCTATTTAATTCGGCACTTAGACCGAGTGACAGTGTTGTGTTCGGGTATCTACTGAGCAGGGAGCGCTGCGATCCTTTCTTCGCTGCTTCTACGTAAGCTGACACTCAAGCTTCCGCCTTTAAGAGCCTGCTCGTAAGACTGTTTTGCAGCACTGCCGTTGCCCATACGGTCATTTGCAACGGCATACCCATACCACCATCGAGCCTGGCTTCCATCAAACTGGATGAGCTGCCGATAGCTCTGCATTGCACCAATAAAATCGCCTGCGCCGAGTTGCGCACTAGCGAGCAGTTCATGGTATTCAAGATCTGAGCTTGGCTCTGGTGCCCGCGCTGAAAGCAACGCCGCAGCACTGTCGTAATTCTTGTCGACGATTAAAAAGCGTGCCTTCGCTTTCTTAAAACCACTGTGATTCGGCGCGATGGAGAGACCCGCATCGGCCAACGCCCCAGCGCGTGCTGTCTGCCCCCTGCTCAAGAGGAGTTTAATGAGCGTTTCTCGCGATTGGTGCGCAGCAGGCGCAGCCCGAACATGCGAACTCAACGCCTCAAAAGCCGCTTCTTCGTTTCCATTAGCGAGAAGCTTGAGTGCACTTTGCACTTGAATGATATCGACCTCATTCGCACTTAACTCATCATTGCTACGAATCGTTTGTGGAGCGTCGAGCGCGGTCGCCGGCTGCACAGTTGTATTAATTGCTATAGCATTCTCCTGCGCCTTTTCTTCCACTAGGGCAGGCGCGTCTACTTCGGCTTCGCCTAGGAAAATCTCAGACTCGCCCAATTCGCTTATCAGTGGCTCTGCTGGCGCATCTAGCAACGAGGACTCTGACAAAAGTTCTTGGGCTGTTAACTGAATTTGTTCATCAGTCGAAACACTGGAAGAATTACTTACAGTGCGTATCCCGTCCAGATGTGATTCTACTAGCCCAGCGACGCTTATTGACTTTTCTACTAATTCGGGGGGAGACACTGCCGCCTCTGCTGAAATCGCGATATCAACTTCAGACGTTCTCGTTCCCGAACCGAAAAACCAAACACCAGACAAAATCGCTGCAGACGCAGCCAAACCTCCAATGATAGAAATCCAACGAGACCTAGGCCTTGCTGTGGATTGCTGCGCTGGCTTAAGACTCTCGCCGCTGGCAGTGAGCGCCTCGCCCGCTCGCCGCTGGTCCAAGTCTCGCAACATGTCATTAACCAAACTCATAATTTAAATCCGACAAAGAAAAAGGCAGCAGCGCTGCCTATAATCGCGACAAGCACCGCAGCGATCCTCGGTGCATAGTTCTTGGAAGGTAACTCGACACCGTCGGTATCCAATGTGGCTGTCCGGATGTGCGATTCATCGACGCTCCGCTCGCCTTTACCAAAAGCAACCATTAACGCCTTGTGCGCAATAATATTGACGAGGCGCGGGATACCGCGACTCACAATGGCTAGTAGGTCGATCGATTTCTTGGTAAAGATCGCGTGTCCATTATGACCCGCCATCGCTAACCGGTGGTTTATGTAACGATCTACACCCTCTCTATCGAGCGCCACCAGAGTGAATGAGAATGTGATTCGTTGTCTTAATTGCCGTAATGTAGTTTTATTTAGAATCATATCTATTTCGGGCTGCGCAAATAGAATAACTTGCAAGAGTTTTGCCTTCTCGGTTTCGATATTTGTTAACAGTCGCAGAGCCTCTAGTGTCTCTTCGGGCATCGCATGGGCTTCATCTATAAACAAAACGACTTTTCGACCCTGCACAGCCCTCTCGGCAAGTCGATTAGTGATTTCCTTGAGCAGCGAGTGATGATCGATATCCGGAATGGTTTCTAATCCGATTTCCTCTGCGAAAGCGAGAAAGAGCCCCTTCGGACTAAGTATCGGATTGGGAATGTAAGCTGTTTCAAAATTTCTTTCGTCTTCGCTTAGTGTGTTCAAGACTTTGCGACAGAGAATAGTTTTGCCAGTTCCCACTTCACCAACGACCTTCATGAAGCCTTCGCCGTTCATGATCGAAACCATAAGCATATTGTAGGCCGCATGATGGCTAGCCATATTGAGAAAGAAATGCGTATTCGGCGTCAGCGTTAACGGCAGTTCTTTAAGACCAAAATGCTGTAGGTACATTAACTTTATCCCTAACGCGATCTAATTATTCACAAACGGATCTATTGCTCTATTGAGTTCGCGAAAGCGCTCATTACTCTGCTCAAGCACCGCTCGATCGCCAATCTCACTCGCGATAATCGGCTTAAGAAGAATAATAAATTCGCTCTTAACCGATTGAATCTGCTTCTGCTCTAACGCGTTTCCAAGCAACGGTATCCGGCTTACGCCCGGTAGTCCTGCCGTCTCATTAACGTTGCGCTCAAACGCCAATCCACCCAGTACCACTATTCTGCCGTTCGTTGCCTTGATTACGCTGTCTATTTCACGAGTCGAGGTAAGTGCTAACGGGACCTGGTTTGTCCAGCGATGCTCTTAGTTTGAGTCGACTGCACTTCGATAATCGGATGAACGCGTTATCTCCCTCGTTCGCCGAAATCTGCGGCGTGATATCCATTGAGATTCCAGAGAAAAATTGCCGACAGCGGCTGGCGTTCGCTAAATGTGTTATTGACCGAGGCGATCGTCGTGGTGTCGGCCTGAGTCTGAAAATTTTGCGCGCCGTCTTGGAAAACCGCTTGATTGTTGTTGAGGACTCCGGTGTTGAGGGCCTGAAATAACCTGTGTTGTTCCTGGTCTGAGAAGTTGGAAGACGGCATCGAAGTACCAGCTGGTGGAAAACTGAAGGCTCCGAGATGCCTTCAACTTCCTCCATCGCCTGATAGAAGCTGCGCTGCTTGCTTCGTGCCATTGCTACCTAACAAATCTCTTCGGGGTTGCCACGAAGGCACCAGAGCCCGCAACCGATCATCTGCTTGACGCCTCGAACGTATTAAAATCCAATGCGTACTGGAAGCCTTTGTTCAGCACTACTTCAGAAACTGAACTTGAATAATGACTCTCGGCGCAAACTTTCCTGCGCCGCTTGATAAACGCGTCTACGTTCGAGCTCTTAGGAAACGCGGTAACGATTACGATTCCAGTCAGCGGCTGCACTGTGACGCTGCGCCCCTTCGGTGACTGTTGATTGATTCTGGCCCAGCTTTTCCAAAACCACCAGACTGACCTCCTGACTACTGCCGTTGCTTCGACGCCGATAAGGTTAGTGATTGCAGCTCTCTGAGATCTGACCAAAATCGGTCAGACGCCGACGCCGAGATTTGACCGCCCGCACCGCCGCCTAAACCTGTTCCCCCGCCGAGACCACCACCCAAGCTAATATGCCGCGATTATTTTGATTCGAAAGCCGCCATCCAGCCCGCCGGCACTACCCCACCAAAGCTGCCGTCTAACCCATTGAAGCCGCCACCAACACCTGCTCCGGAAGCCGCCGAGGCCACCACCACGCCGCCGCCGCCGATGCCCTGATTGCTACCGCTAAGCGACGGATATTGGAATTACCGGGAAGCGTTGAACATTGAGGTAATCGATTGTGAACTGTTGCGCAGGCCGCCGGTCCCATGGTATAGATGTTCCTCGTCGAGTGATGTCTAAGTTGTATAGATCGGCACCGTATCCATTGCCTCCTGTATCGTTACACCAGGAAGGCTAAGGTTAATCATGACTTCAATATCTTCGCTGATAGCGACGCCATAATCGGTTCCTGCGACCAAGCTGTTAAAAATTCTGGTGCAGGCATGTTCGGCGCAATGATCGTAACTCGCCCTCCACCGGCGTGAGGAGCGCTTCATCGAGAGAAAGAGAGGGCAGCAGCTTCCGTTCAGTATTTCATCACCGGTGCCTGTGGCAGATCTGACGACCCCTGCGCCGCCGCATCTTCAAACACGCTCTGAATTTTTTCAATAACGTCGGTGTCAGGCTACGCCGAAGCCGGTTGCGTTGCGCAGCTCGAGAGCACAAATGCACTTACAGCAACAAGGTTTTATGGAGACCACTTACACCAGGTTGCTCCTGGCTTATTTTGGCAGCAATGCAGCTCGCGTCGCATGTTAGCTATGACCGAGTGCCGATCATCATTGTTCAAAAGTTTTTACCACTGGATCCGGAAAGCAGCTACACTCTGGCGCTTCGCCTTCGATCTCTAGCTCAACGCCGGCTGCGCTGATCGCAACAATATCGGCACCATCGACAACCGAGCCGATAGTCACCTGCTTACCATTTACGATTGCAATTGGCGCCTTTTCGCTCGCGCGAACGAAGCCCACGGTGAAGAGCTGTTGGATGGTCTCTGGTTTAGATGCTGGCTCTCTCCGAACAGGGGTAGAGGATAAAATGGGTTTTGTTGGGTCAGTGAGGATTTCGCCATAAATTCTGATCTGGCCATACGCTGAATTCAGCGACACAGAGAGCATCGCTGCGCAGGCTGCTAAAAAAGTTGAACGTGTTAAGAGTATTGAGAGTAACTTAAGCACCTATGAAACCCTTTTCTGTGCTTAATGTGTGTATTTCTAGCACAACACTCGCGCTGGGCCACTCGACCTGCTCAAAGCGTAGGCTGTCCCAGAAAAAGCTTGCCGATATCTCCTCGAGAAATCGAAGATACTGATAGGTAGAAAAAAAATCTCCTCTAAATTCGATTTTCAAATTGTGCTGATAGAGCATGCTGGCAAGCTCAATGGGCCCTTGATCTTCTGAACCAACTAAATCCCCTGCCTCAGGGTTGAGGGGTATGGGCACGGCCGGGAAATTTTCAAAACTGACGAGACTTAGACCCTCTTGCTTATCAAGCATAGAGATCAAGAGTTCAGTCATAGCGACCGGTGAAATAAGGTCGCTTGTCAAACCAGCGATCTCTGCGTCTATACGTTCTTGCTCGCGCGTGAGAGCCATAAATCGAGTACGAGACGTTTCATTGGGGTCTTGTTCGCGAAGTTCGAGCATCGACGCAACACTCGCTTGCAATGAGCCAAGCTGCGATTCGGCCTGCATCTTTTCCGCGCGCGCGACATCGATGCGAAGTAGCGTCGGTTCAAGAACAGCGATGTAGCCACCGCCGACCACTATAAGAAGGGCCAACGCCAACACTACAGCGCGCTCACCCTTGCCGCGCGCAGTGATATTTTTCTCAAGATTTTTGAGCACGGTATTCAGCGTTTCAAACACTTTACAGTCCTAATCCTTTTCTTTTTTGCTTTGCAAAGGCCGCACGTTCTCTATTGTTCAGACACGAGAGTCGAGAGCTCGAAGCGATAGATCTCACTTTGATTCTGTGAGATGCGAGAGCTAAATGCCCTCTCTGACAACCCACTCTCGCTTTGTTCTAAACCTTTAACAAATCTCGGTACCAGATCGGAACTTAAGGCTTCTCCTGTCAAGCCAACAACTTCACCGCCGGCTGAGAATTCAAACATAGTAAGCCAAAGTCCGTTCACCGTGGTTTGCGCAAGGTCCTTCAAAATGATTGAAAAACCTTCGTTCTCCTTCCGTTGGAGCTGCCCCAGAAAAGCACGTATCGTTTCACTCGAAGCAAGCTCGCGTTCGGCCTGCTGAACACTTCCGGAAAAAAAAACACCCTGATCGCGCGCTCTTAGCTCCTCGGCAAGCGAACGACTTTGATCAGTCAAGGCCGCAACCTCGCTTTTAACTCCCTGCGCCGCAACCACTGTCCGCCAACCAATCAGCGCAGCGACTACGGCTGTTGCTATAACCACTGCTAAGGAGCCCGCGATAATGTGCCCGATAAGCGCTGCGCTTATCGGGTCTTTGGGCGTGCGGAATTCTTCTTGATAGAAATTAATTTGCTGCATTAGGCTGCAGCCTCAGAATTCTCTTTCTGAACGTTTGTTGGCATTGCCGGAGTAAAGTCTCGCAGCGTGGCACCAATTGCCATACTCGCTATTTGCTGCAGCTGCGGTGGCAATCTGACATCACTGCTAAGCTTCTCTTCAAGATCGAGCACTCGCACGCGGGTCGTGAGTTCTCGACTAAGCTCAGCGGCAAGCGCAGAGCCATCGTGACGCCTCTGGACTAACACGAGGGTATCAATAGAGGGTTGCCCCATCTGACTTTCGTAATAATCAATCGAACGCTGTATCTCTAATACGAGTCGTGACTTAATCGCCTCCCAGTCTGGAGACTGCATGATGTTGGAATCGAGCTTCGAATTAATTCTACGGCTAAGATAGAGATCGCCAGCGCGCGTGATATTCATTGTGCTGCCGCTACCCCTGAGATCCATGAACGCGGCACCGGAAGCATCACCCACAAAATGAGCAACCAAACCGCGTAAAACCAACTCGGGAATATCGATGCTGTCGACAACTAGTCCGCACTCTTCAATCATGGACACCAAGGCGCGGATACGGGTCTTTACAACAGTGATCACGTAAACCATCTCTCGGCCGCGATAGGCTTGCTGCGGTACGCGGAAATAATCGATCGCGACTTCCTCCGGCTTTGTATCTAGGAGGTCTTTAACCTTCCAACGGGCGGCCGCGCGCAGTTCAGATTCTTCAACCTCTGGCGCTTCAATTAGGAGCAGGCGGTAGTCTTGCGGAGCGAGCACGAAATTACAGAGCTTCCCCTCAAGCGCCAAGTCCTTTACCAGACGAGCGAGCACTCGGGGAACTGATTTTTCAGATTTTATCGCAGCACTGCGGCAGTTGATGAGATGAGGCGCGCCGTTCCTGTTTCCGACATGAGCAACGACAACTTGATCGGCATTGACGACTACCCCGGCATAACTAGAAAATTTTGCTCTTTTTCTAAACCAAGACATCTACGATACCGCCCCTTAGCTTTTTAATTATTATGTTTTTGCTTGTCGCACTATGCGCGAAGTAGTTTTCAAACTAGCCTATGCAAGATCACACCTTTGTCACTAGCAAAATACTTACCCACTGTTAGTAAGTACTTGTAAACTACTCATTCGCGTATTGCGAAACATATTCAGGGCGAATTCGGGTAAATTTGGAGATTCGATCAAAAATTATGATTAACATAGCACTATTTGAGCCAGAAATACCGCCTAATACAGGAAATATTATTCGCTTAGCGGCCAACACCGGCTGCCAACTTCACCTAATCGAGCCCCTTGGATTCGCATTAGACGATAAAAAACTCCGTCGCGCAGGCCTCGATTATCATGAGTTTGCAGGGATCCATACCCACAAAAACTGGCCCGCGTTCGTCTCTGCGGCACGGGGAGCGACGATATATGGGCTAAGCACCAAAGGGTCACGCCACTATCACGAGGTTAATTTTGCCTCGGGAGATTTCTTGGTTTTTGGCCCTGAGACACGCGGGTTGCCTGAGGCTATTCGCTCGGAGTTAGGCGTAGATCGGCTATTAAAGATACCCATGCGCGCAGATAGCCGCAGTCTTAACCTATCCAATGCGGCGGCGCTGGTGACCTATGAGGCATGGCGACAGCTAGATTTCGACGGCGCTTCTACCTGAATCCAAACGATTAAGACCCGTGACTCGACGCCAGCACCTCTGGTGCGCCGCCATAAAAAAATCAAACACGACTAGGGAAAAGAAGAGGGCGGAGCACTTTAGCACTCCGCCCTTCTGTAGATCATAGTTTTCTGCGTCCCTCACTAATACGACGCAAGAAACTGGATCGCGGTCATCGCAAGTAGCGGCGACCGGGAAAATTTATGAGCCTAGTTCGTGGGCTCAGTAGATGAGGCCTTCTCCGCTTGAGCCTGCATTTGCTGGGCATAGAGTGCATCAAAGTTAATCGGAGACAGCATAAGCGCCGGGAAACTACCCTTAACCACAAGATTGTCTACTGCTTCGCGCGCGTAAGGGAACAAGATGTTCGGACAGACTGTCGCAAGCAGCTGCGCAAGCTGCTCCTCTCCGAAGTCTTTTGCAGTGAAAACGCCAGCTTGTTGAACTTCTACGACAAAAGCTGGCTTCTCTTCGAGCTCGGCTTCAACTGTGAGAACTAGTACAACCTCATAGACGCCATCTTGCACTTTTTCGCTTTTCGTCTTGATGTCGAAATTGATCTTAGGCTGCCACTGGCTCTGGAACACAAGCGGGCTGCGCGGCGATTCGAAAGATGCATCCTTGAGATAGATCCGTTGCAGGGCGAACTGCGGGGCAGCGCTCTGCTGGTCTGCTGCTACCTGTTCGTTGGGTTGTTGGTTCTCTTCGTTATCTGCCATGTTGGGTCCTATACGGTCACGTTTAATAAGTTTTCTGATATTTGAGTGTATTTACTTCGTCACAACGGGAAGGGACTGTCCCTTCCACTCAGCCATGCCGCCGTTTAGTTTATAAACTGGATCATGCCCAGCTGCCTCGAGTTTTTTAACCGATTCACCCGCCTGCTGGCCGTGTTTGCAGACCACGACAATCGGCTTCCCCTTATGCTTAGCAAGCTCAGCCACTCGCTGCTCGAGCTTAGCAGCAGGAATATGCAGAGCATCGACAATATGCCCTTCGTCAAAGTCCTTTTTATCTCGAATATCGACCACTAAAGCGTCATTTCGATTGATCAAAGCTATAGCCTGAGTGGCAGTAGCCCCCTTGCTGCCGGTGCGTTGGTGATAAACCAATATGCCCGCGAAGGCTACTAACCAACAGCCTACTAAAATAGGGTGGTTACCTAAAAACTCTATGAACTGCGCCATGCTGGATCCGATGTGTAGCGGCAAATAAGAAAAGCAAGTATACACGCGGTGGCGGTTCATAAGAAGCCGAGCGGCACATCGGTATGTAGAGATGCCTGTCGGTTTCGAGGATAATAAGGTCCTCTCTCAATCCAACGATAAACGGGTATCCGATGACAGCGAGAAAAACAGCGTTATTACTCATTTTAGATGGCTGGGGACATCGCGAAGCGACCGACAGCAATGCAATCTCCGCTGCCAATAGTCCCACTTGGGATACGCTATGGCGCGATAAACCCCACACGCTAGTCCGAACATCGGGCCTCGCCGTTGGTCTGCCCGAGGGGCAAATGGGTAACTCGGAAGTTGGACATATGAACCTTGGCGCGGGTCGAGTGGTCTACCAGAACCTGACTCGCATCGATAAAGACATTGCAGATGGCTCGTTTGTGCACAACCCTGTTTTAACTCGAGCCGTTGATACGAGCATCGAAAGGAACTCGGCGCTGCACGTTTTCGGCCTCCTTTCGCCTGGTGGTATCCATAGCCATGAAGACCAAATAGTCTCGATGCTCGAACTCGCTCTCGCGCGGGGGGCAAATCAGGTTTTCTTTCATGCCTTTCTCGATGGGCGCGACACACCTCCACGCAGCGCCCTCGCATCGCTGCTTCGCGTTGAGACTCTTCTCACCCAAAGCGGCTGCGGCAGAATCGCCTCCCTCTGCGGGCGATTTTTCTCAATGGATCGCGATAATCGCTGGGAGAGAGTCGAACCCGCCTATGATCTGCTCACGCGAGGCGAGGCCGAATTTACCTTCGCTAATGTCGAAACCGCCTTGGCGGCGGCCTACTCTCGCGGCGAGGACGATGAGTTTGTTAAGCCTACGATTATTGGCGAAACCGCAGCGGCCGTGAAGGACGATGATGTCGTCGTATTCATGAATTTCCGCTCGGACCGTGCTCGCGAGCTTACCCGGGCCTTTGTTGAGCGTGACTTCGATGGCTTCGCGCGCAAAACAATCCCCTCTCTCGCAAGCTTCGTCACGCTTACACACTATGCAGACGACATCGACACCCCCTGCGCCTATCCGCCCGAGGCGCTCGTCAATGTGTTAGGCGAAACCCTCGCTGCGCAGGGGAAAACACAGTTACGCATCGCCGAGACGGAGAAATATGCGCACGTAACTTTTTTCTTCAACGGGGGTCGCGAAGAGCCGTTTAGCTGCGAGGACCGCAAACTTATCCCGTCACCGGATGTGAAAACCTATGATCTCAAGCCTGAAATGTCGGCATTCGAGGTCACCGACAATTTAGTGGACGCTATACTTTCGCGCCAATATGACGCCATCATCTGCAACTATGCCAATGGCGATATGGTTGGGCACACAGGCGACTTTAACGCCGCGGTGAAAGCTGTCGAGGCACTCGATTTGTGTTTAGCCCGCATCGTTGCCGCGATTGAAGAGGCTGACGGAGAGCTCCTTATCACGGCCGACCACGGTAATGTAGAGCAGATGCTCGACGCGGAGACACAGCAACCTCTTACCTCGCACACCAACGGGCCAGTTCCGCTTGTCTATGTGGGCAGTTCTGGCAAACGGTTCTCCGGTGAGGGAAGCCTGTGCGACCTCGCGCCTACTCTGCTCTCTCTGCTCGACTTAACTATCCCTGCAGAGATGACAGGAAGAGACCTTCTCGCCTGATGCGGACACTCGCGCTCGTCATAATCTCATTGCTTCACTGCGCAGTACTGTTTGGCGCTGAACAGGAGGCGCAAACGCCGGAACAAGCAAAAGAGCAGTTGGCAGCAGCGCAGAGAGCAATCGACGAGGTGCAGGCCTGGCTTGAGCGCGCCAACACTCAACAGAGCGCAGAGGAGAAGCGCCTTCAAGACGCGGCGATCGCACTTAGCAATTCGAGTCGTGAACTTAAAGAGTTGGCGACGCAGCGCCAACGCCTCGAAGGCGAGCTCGCCGAACTCGAACGCCTCATCGCTGCGCAGACGTCTGCACTTAACGCGCGCCAGCAAGAGCTCGACGATGTGCTGCGAGCTCTGCACAGACAAGGCGAGGGGAATCTCGCGCGCGCTTTCCTCTCTGGCCAAGGGCCTACCAACGCAGCTCGGCAGCTCACTTACCTCAACCACTTAACGGCCTCGCAGCGAGAAACGCTCGCCGCTTATGAGTTCGCGCTCGAAGAGCTCAACCAAGGTCGAAAGCAAATAGAGTCACGAAAACAGGCACTCGTCAGCGTGGAAACGCGCGTGGCGGAGACTCTGAAAGAACGGGCCGCCGAAGCGCAGGAAAGAGAGGCGGCGCTCGCTGCGCTCACTCGCACAATTCAGACTCAACGTGGCGAACTCGAACAGCTCGAGATGGACAAAGCCGGAGTGCAGCAACTTATCGAGCAATTGGAACTCGCGATGAGGCGTATTCCTGCCACCGCCGCCGGCACTCGATTTACCTCGATGAAAGGCAAGCTCAGCGCACCTGTCGAAGCACCGATTGCTGCCCGTTTTGGAGTCGACTCAAATGGCCTCAGCAGGCAGGGGATTACATTCAACGTGACTCTTGGCGAGCCTGTACTAGCCGTACACTCAGGCAGGGTGGTTTTCGCCGACTGGCTCCGCGGAGCAGGCTTGCTTGTGATAGTCGATCACGGTGATGGCTATATGACGCTTTATGGCAATAACGAATCTTTGGAAGTCGCGGCTGGCGTATCAGTAGAGGCGGGCGACGTTGTTGCGAGTGCCGGCAGAAGCGTCGCCCGAGAAGCTGGCCTGCACTTCGAAATTCGTAAGGGTGGCGTCGCTCTCGACCCTGAGGAGTGGCTCTCGAAGTAGCAACAGAATTTGCCTATTGAGACGTAAACTGAAACACTACAAACGGAGCATTCGCAACGCCAGCGACGAATTATCGAACCAGACCAGTCCTTTTGATCAACCCTCTTCACCTGAGAGGATAACCATGGAATCAGCGTAAAGATGATAAACCATCCATTTTACAGGCCAGCTATTCGCCGCTCTCTCTTGTTTGCTGCTCGCTATGTCAGCGTATCCGTTGCATCGCTCCTATTTGCCCTGCCTACGGCAGCGCAAGAAAGCGCAGACACCCTGCCCCTGCCTCTCAACGAGGTACGCATGTTTACCCAAGCGCTCGATCATATCCGCCGCGCCTATGTTGAAGAGATAGATGACGAAACGTTACTCGAATATGCGATTCAAGGCATGCTGTCCGGCCTCGACCCACATTCTGCGTACATGGCGGGTAACGAGTTCGAGTCCCTTCAAGACACTACGACCGGTCAGTTCGGCGGTTTAGGTGTCGAGGTGAGCCGTCGCGATGGCTATATCTTGGTCGTTGCGCCGATAGATGGCTCGCCCGCAGACCGAGCCGGCGTGTTAGCCGGCGACCTCATTATCGAAATCGACAATAAGCCCATTCGCGAGATGCAGCCCGACGACGCGGCGAGGATGATGCGCGGAGAGCCTGGGTCGCAAGTATCAATCACCATCGCACGCGAAGGGGAAGAGCCCTTTGACATCACGCTGACACGAGAGATCATCGAAATTTCGAGCGTTCGCAGCAGAATGCTAGAGCCCGGCTATGCGTATTTGCGCATTTCTCAATTCCGTGGCAATACGGGCGAAGAATTTGCCAAAGAGCTACAGGAATTGCTTAGCGAAGAAGATGAGTTGAAAGGCCTTGTGCTCGATCTTCGCAATAACCCCGGCGGGGTTCTACAAGCATCGGTGAGCGTCGTCGATGCCTTCATCGATAGCGGCGACATCGTTTCGACTAAGGGCCGCCTCGAGGACTCTCGCTCCAGTTACTCGGCTTCGATGCAAACGATTGCACCCGAGACTCCGCTCGTCGTTCTCATCAACAATGGCTCGGCATCAGCAAGCGAAATTGTTGCTGGAGCGCTTCAAGATCATGGCCGTGCGCTTATTATGGGTACCGATAGCTTCGGCAAAGGCTCGGTCCAAACTGTGCTCCCTCTCGCAGCCGACAAGGCGATAAAACTCACAACCTCGCTCTACTACACCCCTAGCGGCCGTTCGATTCAGGCACAAGGAATTATCCCGGACATCGAAGTCGAAGAAGCATTTGTCACTCGTCGCTCACGCAGCGTAACGCAGTACAAAGAATCAGACCTTGCGGGTCACTTGGAAAACGGAAACGAAACAGGGGCCGCAACCAGCGCGAGCGATAATGCTGACGGTAGCGACGCCGCCGATGCAGAGAGCAAAGAAGGTCAGTCCGATCTGAGCGCTGCGGAACTCGCGCAGGTACTAATTTCTGCAGAGGAAGTTTTAGTTAACGATTACCCGTTAAACGAGGCGCTAAACGTGCTAAAAGGTATCAACGCTTATAAACCGCTTGCTGAAAAAAGAGCCGTGTTGGTGCCTTAAAAATAATGCAGTGCGGTTTTAAATTTTCCTGACTTCAATACCGCGCTGCGCCATAAAGTCCTTCGCCTCGCCGATCGTGTATTCTTGGAAATGGAATATGCTCGCAGCAAGCACGGCGTCGGCCTCGCCCTCTAGGATACCGTCGGCCAAATGTTCGAGAGATCCAACGCCTCCAGACGCGATAATTGGCACTTGCACCGCTCGGCTTACCGCACGGTTTAGCGCAAGATCAAAGCCGCTTTTTGTACCATCTTTATCCATACTCGTGAGCAATATCTCACCCGCGCCGAACTCGACCATTTTGCGCGCCCAATCGATAGCATCTAGCCCAGTTGGGTTACGACCGCCATGGGTGAAGATCTCCCAACGAGGCTCCTCGTCGGGACCCGATACGCGCTTGGCATCGATTGCCACAACAATACACTGCGAGCCAAATCGCTCCGCCGCCGCACGAACGAAATCGGGATTAGATACTGCAGCAGTATTGATGCCGACCTTGTCTGCTCCCGCGTTCAACATCGCGCGAATATCTTCGAGTGTTCTAATTCCACCACCCACCGTCAGCGGAATAAATACCTGACTAGCAATAGCCTCGACAGTATGGACGGTCGTCTCGCGGCCTTCGTGGCTCGCCGTAATGTCGAGAAAAGTAATCTCGTCGGCGCCCGCATCACAGTAACGCTTGGCGACTTCGACAGGATCGCCGGCGTCACGAATGTCGACGAATTGCACGCCTTTGACGACGCGACCATTTTCACAGTCTAAACAAGGGATAATGCGCTTAGCGAGACCCACGTTTCTTCCTTAATTGCTGATTCGAATCACAAGCTACGTTTCGCTCTTTACGTTAAATCGGGGTAGCCGTCGGCTAACTGCTGAGCAAGCGCAAGATCGATTGTGCCCTCGTAAATAGCACGCCCGGTAATGACGCCCATAATTCCTGCGCCAGTTTCGGTATCCGCCGCCTCACGAATGGCTGCAACATCGGCGAGTTTGCTCAAGCCGCCCGAAGCAATAATAGGAATCGCTGAATCTTGTGCAAGCTCCTGTGTCGCTTCAATATTGACGCCTTTCATCATGCCGTCGCGCGCGATATCGGTATAGACAATCGCCTCGACGCCATAATCGGCAAATTTCGCCACCAGATCTGTCGCCAGTATTTCAGACACATCGGCCCAACCATCGGTAGCCACCATGCCGTCGATGGCGTCGATACCAACGATAATTTTTCCAGGGAATTTTAGACAGGCGGCACGAACGAATTCAGGGTCTTTAACAGCGGCGGTGCCTATAATGACGTAACTTACACCTGCGTCCAGATAGAACTTAATACTCTCGAGGCTGCGAATACCGCCACCAATCTGAATAGGTAAGTCAGGGTAGCGCGCTGCAATTGCCTGCACTATCTCTGCATTGACCGGAGTCCCAGCAAACGCGCCGTTCAGATCAACGATATGCAATCGGCGCGCGCCTTTCGCAGCCCAGATGCCTGCCATGCTTACAGGATCATCTGAAAAAACGGTAGAGTCTTCCATGCGTCCTTGCTTAAGCCGTACGCACTGTCCGTCCTTTAAATCTATTGCCGGTATAACTAACATTTTGTCTTCCGAGCGCCGCATTGAAAAGGCGCAGCATTTATAAATAGATTAGTTGTTATCTAATAACTTAGATGAGCGCTATCCCTTCCCATCCCATTGCAAAAAATTTCTCAGCAGTGTCAATCCTGCTTCTTGGCTTTTTTCTGGGTGAAACTGCGTTGCGAATAAATTGGGGCGTGAAATGACCGCGGCAATTTCCTTGCCGTAGTGTGCAATTCCGGTTACGCCGCGCTCAATACTGTCCTCATCGTGAGGGACATAGTAGCTGTGTACAAAGTAAAAACGACTTCGATCAGGAACCCCCTTCCACAGAGGATGGGCAGTGCATTGTTCGACTTCATTCCATCCCATGTGAGGCACCTTGAGACGCTGCCCGGTGTCATCTTTGAGCGCGTCACCGAAATAGCGCACTTGCCCGTCGATAATTCCTAAGCAATCAACACCCCCGTTTTCCTCGCTCCTGCTCATCAGCGCTTGCATCCCAACACAAATCGCGAAAACAGGTTTGGTCTCGATTGCTTGACGCACAATACGACCGACGTCGAGTCGATTAATCTCGGCCATACAGTCACGGATGGCGCCGACACCGGGGAAAATTACACGGTCGGCTGCGGCGATGAGCTGGGGATCTGGTGTAACGACAATCTCGGTCTGCTGACCGAGCTGCGCACCTACATGTTCCAGTGCTTTGGCAACCGAGTGGAGGTTGCCCATGCCATAGTCGATAACGGCGATTTTGTTCATAGAGTTTGTTTCGAGGCCAACTAGAAAACACCTAATTGCCTAATTCCTAACAGCCTTAAGAGTATGCGTGTCACCTAATGTGAACTCAACGATCACGCGAAATCAGCGCTCTGCTAGAGAGAACCCTTAGTCGAAGGCACAACACCCACCGACCTTGGATCGAGTTCAACGGCCATGCGCACTGCGCGTCCAAAGGCCTTAAAAATTGTCTCGATCTGATGGTGCGCATTCATGCCGCGTAAATTATCGATGTGCAGTGTCATGAGAGCATGATTGACAAAGCCCTGGAAGAACTCGTGGAAAAGATCGACGTCGAAATTGCCGACGGTTCCTTTCACAAATTTGACGTTATACTCAAGCCCAGGTCGACCGGAAAAATCGACAACCACGCGCGAAAGTGCTTCATCTAGGGGCACATACGCATGTCCGTAGCGACGAATACCCGTTCTGTCGAGCGCTTTGAAGAACGCTTGACCTAAGGTAATGCCTATATCCTCAACCGTGTGATGAGCATCTATTTGCAGGTCTCCGACAGCCTTAACATCAATGTCGATAAGGCCATGTCGTGCGATCTGATCGAGCATGTGGTCAAGAAAAGGGAGGCCGGTATCACAATTAAGTTTACCGGTGCCATCGAGATTCACGGAAACACTGATCTGCGTTTCATTCGTGTTTCGCTCGATACTCGCTTCGCGCTGTTTATTGTCGCTCATAGTCGTGCTCATGCTGCTGCATTGAAGAGGTTCATGGATCGTATTATAGGGCTCGCCCTTAACTATTGAAAGCTGCATTCCCTCGCCCAGCTTGTGCCACTAGATTGTCTTTCCGAATGGTATGCAGCGCAATCGGGAATCCGGTAGACTCGAGCTTTAATTCCGCCCGCGCGCTCTAATGAACATTTGAGACAATCTCACACCGCAATGAACAAAAATCGGCTGATTAAAATACTCGGTACCTGCTTCGCGGTGATTGCTATCGTGGCTGCACTACTCACCATACCGCTTACGTTAGTCGGCAAAAATCGCTTTAGAGTGTCGATCGAGACGCTAATCAGCGAAAGCTTGGGTTATGAGCTTGTGGTCGCAGGCGATATTGATCTCAGCTTTTTCCCTCGATTCGAGTTTCTCGTTGAAGACCTCCGGCTGAAGAACCCCGAGTTCCCGCAAGAGCTTGCCTCCGCGCGAACCGCGGTAATCAGCGTGGATATCTGGGAGTTTGCGGAGAATCGTTTACGTGTCGACGAATTACTACTCCGCGGAGTGCACATTAACCAGCGCACCGAGGCTGATGGCAGAAATATTTGGCACTCGCCGCAACTTCTTGACTCCTTCGGGGCAGGATCTGATGCGACAGAGCTTCAACAACTCGATACAGGCACCACAGATGAGGGCTATATTTCGGTCGGCCGCATCCTACTCGAAGACAGCTCAGTCGACTTTCAAGACGTGACTAGAGGCAGCAACTACTCACTGCGTGACGTAACCTTCGAGATTCTGGAGGCCAATAACAACGGCGCTGACTTCGCTGCCGAGGGATTGGCTACCCTCGCATTATTTAGCGCGGCACACGCAGGCGAAATTCTTGTGCCATTTAACTTTGGCGCCGAACTTGCTGTCGACTCGCGAGCACGGCAGGCGACTATTCATGAGCTAAGACTTGGTATCGCCCCAATGCTCGCCGCGGCAAACGCGACGGTGGATTGGCAACAAGGCGCTTTGGAGATGCGAGGCACTGTTGAAGCCTCACGTTTCGACTTAAGCGACTTTCTTTCTGGCTTTGAACTATCCGGCACTGATCTATCGGGCTTTGGGTTACCTGGCATTGAGTTAAACGGCGTTGATCCGAAATACACAGATAGCGCTATTTCGACATTGCTTAGTCCCGCGCCGGCGTCATTTAATTTCGGTTTTAATCTCGACCAGACCGGCTTTACCATCCCCGACTTCGACGCGACACTTGGCACTGCTTCAATCGATGCCGATTTCAAACGCCTCTCGGCTACAGCATCCAACAGCCCAAATCTGAATTATTCGATTCGCGCTGAGACACTCGACCTAAGCTTTCTCGACACTAAGCGCTTCGCTTTTTGGCAGCAAATCGCCTTGGGTTTTATCGCGGGCAGGCACGGAAACACTACCGCATCCATCGATATTGAGGGTGTCACAGGAGCGCGCAGTAGCGTGGGCGAGCTGCAGATGTTCATTAGCACAGAGGGTAATGTGCAGAATATCGAACTCCAACCACTCGCGGTTTGGGGTGGCGAGATCGGGGGATTGCTTCGCGTCGAGAACCCACCTGCCGGTGAGCAAGTAATTGAGCTCGAGGCGCGCCTACGTCGGGTGGATTTCAATTCATTTTCAGAATTTTTAACGCCTGAGAGCCTTTCAAATGCCCACTCTTTGTCTTCATTTGGCTCGTCATTTTCAGGAAAACTTAGCGCTGATCTAGCGCTTAGTGCCTCGGGCGATGAGGCGTCGATGATCGCCGACTCAGTCGCAGGAGACATCACCTTTGACCTACGTGACAATACGGTAAACATCGGTTTAATTAAGCAAGTTTTCAGCTCGATATCCGCATTGAGTCCGGTTGGTGGTTCGACAGAAAACTGGACTGATAGCACAAGCTTTAATCAGCTGGGAGGCTTTATTACTTTCACGGACGGAATGGACGAGCCGCATCGTGTCAATCTCATCATGGATAATCTCGAGATAAACGGCAGTGGATCGATCGATATCGTCAGCGGCGACTTTGACTACCGTCTTGCCTTTACGCTTTTACAAAATGCCCGCGTCGAGCCACTATTCATTAACGACGCGCATCGCGGAAAACCATGGCCCGTGAATTGCTCCGCTAATCTCAGTGCCCCCGTGAGTCAGTTCTGCAGTCCGAATTTCGCCGGTGTCCGCGAACTTTTCGCCTCTCCCACTAGCTCACAGACAAGCTCACAGACACTCGATTAGCATGCCCAGAAGATTAGACTTCCAGAACCGAGTATTGCGCTGGTTCGACAATCACGGTCGCCACGATCTCCCGTGGCAAAAGAACGTGACTCCCTATCGCGTATGGGTTTCAGAAATCATGCTTCAGCAGACCCAAGTAGCGACAGTTATCCCTTACTTCGACCGTTTCATGGCGTCCTTCCCAACTGTCGAAGCGCTCGCAAATGCAAGCGAGGATTCAGTCCTACATCATTGGACGGGACTTGGCTACTATGCCCGCGCGCGCAATTTGCACGCTGCCGCGAAGGTTATAGTTGAAAAACATGGCGGCTTGTTTCCCAAGACAGTCGAAGCGCTTGAGTCTCTCAAAGGAATCGGCCGTTCGACCGCCGGCGCTATCGCTGCTTTGTCCATGAATGTGCATGCGCCAATTCTCGACGGCAACGTGAAACGCGTGCTCGCGCGTCACAACGCAATTGAAGGCTGGCCAGAGCAGACTTTCGTGCGTAATCAGCTATGGGAAATCGCCAGCCGACTAACACCTGCTAAGCGGGTAGCCCACTATACCCAAGCGATGATGGATCTCGGAGCGACTGTATGCACTCGCACCAATCCTCTATGCGAAACCTGCCCGCTAGCCGATGACTGCCAGGCGCGTATTCGGGACCTCGTTAAATCTATTCCCGGAAAAAAGCCAAAAAAAACACTCCCTGTAAGGGAAACTGCCCTCTTTATTATCGTCAATCCTGCCGGTGAGGTATTGCTAGAGAAGCGCCCGCCGAGTGGGATCTGGGGTTCGCTCTACAGCTTCCCCGAGGCAGCGAATCCCGCGAACCCGCCGGACCTCGGTTCGGCTATCAGAATTAACGCCGGGTCACTGCGTATGCTCGAGCGACTGCGTCACACTTTCTCGCATTTTCATCTCGACATCACCCCTGTGGTCGCACACGGCGAGCCTGTGGGCGCGGCTGCGGAGCCCTCACGCTGGCTGTGGTATCCACTCGATGGATCTGTTGAAGTCGGGCTCGCGTCGCCGGTCGAAAAAATTATCAGGAGCCTAAAAGTCACTTAGAACACGGAATCGCGTATACTCCCTCGACGTCTAAACACGAAACGCTCTCTTAGAGGTCACTCATGTCACGCACAGTATTTTGTCGCAAATTCCAGCAAGACCTACCCGGACTCATGGCGCCGCCCTACCCTGGAGAGAAAGGCCAGGAGCTGTTTATGACTGTTTCTCAAAAGGCCTGGGGCGAATGGCAAAGCCATCAGACTATGCTCATAAACGAGAAACAGCTAAGCATGGCCAACGCCGAACACCGCAAATACCTGCAAGACCAAATGGACAAATTCCTTTCAAACGCCGACTTCGACCGCGCCGAAGGCTACGTCCCTTCGGAGTAATCGGCTGGGTCTTGACTCATTCCCGCGTGAAGGGTTTAATACGCGCCTCGCGTGGGGCTGCGGCGCAATGCTCAGTCGCCTTTGCGTGATACCTAGTACTGCTTGGTACTTAGTTTGGTACTCATTGCCCAGATAGCTCAGTTGGTAGAGCAGAGGATTGAAAATCCTCGTGTCGGTGGTTCGATTCCGCCTCTGGGCACCATAACTCATTGATAGTTAGGGATTTTTATTTCCCTCTCTCTCGAAAATCCCATAGCACACTCGTAGCACAAATCTTCCCTGAGCTATCTCGCGACCATAGACACATCTATTCAAGAAAACTCTAATAAAAACCTGTGATTAAGATTTATTGTAATTGAAATACAGTACAAGTAGCGCTACAAAAACAAGCGGCCTCGTATAGTAAAAAAACTCAAACGCTACGGCCGACTGGGTTAAATACTCATGATAAAAATAGAACATATCAATGGAGTAGTTACCGACCACTATGATTAAGCTTAATAGAAATCCTTTGAAAAAACGGCCATCAATGAAACTAATCAGCGTGCCAGCCCCCAACATGAATACTATGAGTAACCGAGCTATGAAAAGTTCATGGTAAGAATTAGCAATTATGTCGGTTGAACTAATCTCAGAATCAAATAGAAAAGGAGAAGCGATAAATAATATAGAAGCATAACAAGCAACAAAAAGACCTGCGTAGCGAAATTTAAGGTTCTGCTCTAAAAATCTAACAACAATAGCGTTTCTTCCCGAATTTATTTTACCGAGTTCAAGAAGTTCCTCATCTGATAAAATGTCAGGCTTTAAATCACTCAAATTTATCACCATATCGAACCCAGTGCTCAATACCTAAAAATGTGATCAACAGAAGATATAAAGGCCTAAACATCATCAAAAAGCCACCAGCAATTTCATTTGCTTGCAACACACCTTGCTCGAAAACGATAACGTCATCAATGTATGATATCCAAGACCAAACAGCGGCAAATAGTAAAAATCGACCAAAAAGTTCGGAATAGAATAAAGAGAATACAAAGGCAAATAACATTAGGATGATAGCAAGCATCCTTGCCATCAAAACTCGCCGGCCCAAGAGGGCTCCAAAGGAATCATTAGGCACGATGACTTGATCCCATGAAGAAGTAAAAAGAACATAAAAAGCTAAAATCCCAAACAAAGTAATTAAGATCAACGCTATATGAAAATATATTGAATACTTTTTCTGCGTAATCACTTTATCGTTACCATGCATTGATACCAGTAAGCTACTATCGTTCCTAAAATAAAAAACTTAAATATAAAGGCCGCTGTAGTGAGCTTATATTCTTAATAGACACTAGTATACTGCCTGTATTAGCAAATACTACTAGTAATTCAACATATTAAAGGCTCATATAAGAGCGGAAGATGGAGGCAGCTGACAAAACCATGTAGGATTCTGGCTTTTTAGTCTTCGCTTATTTCTGCAACAATGAAATTCTCAATATTAAATAATTGATCTTCTGGTATTGTCCTTTTCACCGCCGCAAAATAACGAAAAATTTAAATCTTCGACGGTGATATTAGCCTTTATCGAGAATCCATTTTCCGCTAAAACTCTTTCAATCAGTCGTTCACTCACAGTCTGATTGCTGAAATCGACAGAGACATATTCAACACTCTCATTATCTAATAATGAAGCTGTTAACTTTTTGCGCTTCCTTTACTGAACTTCTGGTTGGTCTATCTCGAAAACTCTAAGAGATTGAGGGAGATCGAGCCGGTAAACACGAGTATCATACCCAGCGCCGAGGATCACATATTGCTCTATTCCATTAATTGCATTCTCTTGCACCAATTCGTCAATGAATCGTGTGTGTGCAATTAGATGCTCAAGCCAACCTGGGAGAAATTTCTGAGTAAGCCAGAAAGAAAATCTATGGCCCATCATTGCCACAAGACCGGCACCGAAAACAAAATTACAAGCAAAGGGATCATTTATGATCCTCTTGCTGGACGTGGCTAGCGTTTCTATCAATCGCTGATTTGCGACTCCTTGCGCAGTGCCATCTTTTGATCTGAAGAACATAAAAAACGCCAAAGTTTAGTGCCACGATAATTGATTACCCTCTGCTTTAAGAAAGCCAGCTTAATGAATAATAAGTTAGGTAAATCAATTAAGCGCTATTGCTATTCCAGACTAGGCTACACTATTCTCAAATATTATGTTTATGGCCAGAATTTTTCTTTAAGAACAGCCTGCATAATAGCACAATAGTCAGACGCCCCCTCCTATTTTCATTGCACATAAAAAAGGCGGAGTGATTAAATTCATCACCCCGCCTTTTGCGTTTTTTACAATAACTAGCCTAGCAACATAGCCGGATCTATCACACCTGAGTTAACCAGTCCTACCAGATCAATAGCTGTTGATGACGAGTAAACCTCGCCTTCGACAACTTCTGTCCAAACCTGATCTCCATCGAGATCGCTAAATATCTCAAACTCAACCTTATCGGGACGCTCGTATTCAGTCTTAACGATAAATGCTTCATTGTTAAATACTTGAACAGCTAGGCTCTCATCTGAGTCGAGGCGGTCTAACTTCCACCCTCTCCGACCCAGTTCGTATTTAGCGACAATCTGCTCACCTGCATCAACTAAGTCTCCATCTGCTAGTTCTGAGTCAATGAGTTCAAATCGATATTGCTCATGATGATCGTCAGATATCTCAGAGTAACCGGTGCTAGAACTAGCATATCCTGTACTGACGTAACCGCCATTCATATACTCATTCGACTCATCATGGTCATTGTCATTATCGCCAACATAAACGCCGTTTACATATTCACTTGACTCGTCATGATCATTATCACCAACGTAGACACCATTCACATACTCATTCGACTCATCATGGTCATTGTCATTGTCGCCAACATAAACGCCGTTTACATATTCGTTTGACTCGTCATGATCAACACCACTGCTATCGTCAGCTACCTTGCCATTAACCACACGGCTCTCTCCGCCCGTTTGTTGAGCGCTGATGGCTGCGAATAACACTGCTGGATCAATGTCAAAATATTGTGCAAGTAACTTTACTAATGCTTCCATAGGAATTTACCCCAAACTAGTTCATGAATTCAGTGTCTATACTAGTTACTCAACCTTAACTAAACCTTAAAGAGCATGACCGACCCAAACTGACTGCACAGAAATTTTTGGAATTTAGTTTGCTCGCCTCTATTTCTTTTCAGAGTTTCGCTACTAGCTTAGCGTCCGGCACGCAATTGAAGTCGCCCATTGAAAAAGTCCGGTTTTTTGGATGCGACATAGTGTCGCACCTAATAACACTATGCGGCTCACCTCACTGTTCCCGTGCATTAAACGACGACAAGAAAATTCTACTGCGACACTATGCCGCACGCATTTAAGCGCACAGAAAGAGCATACTTGACAAGAATCAAAAAAGAAGGCGGGCGTGCTTGCGATACTCCTGCCTAGTCAAGCAAGGAGAGCAACTATGTTCAAATCGAAATCACTTACCCTAGCCATTGCAGTCTCACTCACGCAGCTCGCTTCTGCGCAAGATGACGCGACAATTCATTCTATTGATGAGGTTGTTGTTACGGGCGTGCGCATGGACTCGCCGCTAGAGCTAAGTACTAATCCTAAGGCGCCGCGCCAGCCGCTGCCTGCAGCCGATGGCGCGGATTACTTGAAGACTATTCCCGGATTCTCAGTTATGCGCAAAGGCGGGTCGAATGGCGACGCCGTCCTAAGGGGCATGGCAGGGTCACGTATTTCTATGCTCGTCGATGGAGAGATGATCCTTGGCGGGTGCAGTGGTCGCATGGATCCCCCAACAGCCTACATTCTTCCAGAGGCCTTCGACTCGATAAAAGTAGTTAAAGGGCCGCAGAGTGTTCAGCATGGGCCGGGAAACTCCGCAGGCGTAGTGCTCTTCGAACGAGACATGAGTCGCCCTGAAAAGTCCGGATGGACTGGTAACGCCAGTGCGCTCGGAGGCAGTTGGGGTCGACATGACGAAGTGATAGATGCGACCTACAGCTCGCCCAAGCTTACGATTCGCGGCATTGCGACAAATGCGAGTCAAGATAATTTCGAGGATGGCGACGGCACAGAGATTCATTCACGTTTCGATCGGTGGACTACGCAGGCAAGCATCGCATGGACTCCTGACAACACCACTCGACTCGAGTTCTCAACCGCAGCCAGCGACGGTGAGGCAGCGTATTCCGACCGCGGCGTCGATGGCTCAAAGTTCAAAAGAGAGAACTACAATCTAAAGTTCAATAAGCGTAACCTCACTGACCATATCGAATCCCTTGATGCTCAGATCTACTACAATTACGTTGATCACGTCATGGATAACTATAGCTTACGCGAGCTCATGCCAGCTGCACGACCCGTTGCTATGAACCCTGACCGAGAAACAAGCGGGGGTAAAATTTCTGTAAAAATTAAGCCTTCTCCAGCCCTCAACCTGCTGCTTGGACTCGACGCGCAGGGCAACGACCATTCGAATCGCAACACGATGAATCAATCGATGATGCCATACGAGCAGTTACCGCGTGTGAAGGATGCGGAATTTGAACAGCGAGGCGTGTTCGCTGAACTAACCTATGACCTCAATCAGAAACAAAGCTTGATTGCCGGCGCTCGCCTAGACGAGTGGACTTTTACCGATAGTCGCGATCGTGTGTCGCTTAGTATGATGGCCACTGCTGCAAACCCCAGCGCAGGCCAGTCTCGAGATGAGTCACTTTCGAGTGGATTCTTACGCTATGAGAGAGTCCTCGACTGGAAGGGAGCCAATTTTTTTGCAGGCATAGGCCATAGCGAGCGATTCCCCGATTACTGGGAACTTGTTGCCAAAGAAACGGAAAATTCTGTCAGTGCCTTCGATATCGAATCTGAGAAGACGACGCAGATTGATGTGGGTCTGATCTATAGCGACGGGCGCCTAAGTGGTAGTGCATCGGTCTTCTATAATGAAATCGATGATTTCCTTATGATTGAATCTGGTTATAAGAAACCGGGCATGATGGGTATGAGCCGCACCACCTCGATCGTTCGAAACATCGATGCTCGCTCCTGGGGCATGGAGGTTGACGGTCAATTTGCTATCAATGACAACTGGCGGACTTCACTTACACTCGCATCCGTACGTGGAGCGAATGACACTGACCAACGCACATTAGCACAGCTTCCCCCTCTTGAAACGCGCATCGGCCTACACTATGACGATCAAAAATGGTCAGCTGGCTTGCTCTACCGGAATATCGCCGAGCAAAATCGAGTTGATATCGGTCGTGGCAATATCGCTGGCCAGGACTTTGGGCCGACAGCCTCGGCTAATATTCTCTCATTCAATGGTGGCTGGCGCGCCTCAGATAAACTTCTCGTAACAGCAGGAGTAGATAATTTATTCGATGTGACCTACGCCGAGCATATCAGTCGCGCAGGGGCAGCTATTCCAGGATTCGATCAGATCGCGAGAATGAACGAACCCGGGCGCACACTCTGGTTTAAGGCACAATTTTCGATTTAGTTTAATTACCTTTTGTGTGCAGCTCTCCGCACTCAAAACATTCGCTACCACCGCCTAGAAATCGGTGGTGGCTTTTTTTTGCGTTACTCATTACTTCCTATTCGCCAACTCTCTCGTTACTCGAATAGGCCGAGTAACGTTTGGCGGACCGCCCGCCGCAAGTTGCGGATTAGACACTTTTTAGTTCGCTCAACACGCACCATCCGCTGCCGTAAAGCCTAATCTTCCGGCATGACAAAAAGCTCCCGCCAACTAAGAACGCGATCATGGGATCGGTAACTGCCGAACTCAATAATCGAGCGCGGATTATCAGTGTAATTGATCCCATCCGGAATCTCTTGCTCATAAGGATCTGCGGAAGTCGAACCGCCGCGCCAATCATAGGTTAGAAAGTCCACCGGGTCGGTTGATGAACTATAGCCTAGATCCAGCTCAACTATTGCACTACCCACAGTCCCACCGAGTGGTGCCGATGCACTAAACGGCCTGTCGGTGTCGCTGCCCGAACCCATTATATTTGTGTCGCCAGTTCTTCCGCCGCTCAGTGTGATGGTAAAATTTTCAGTCACTCCTTCTTCGATTAACGTATCTCCCGCTTCTAGCGGATTCTCGGTGCCCGCCTGCGCAATAACGCTGTCATCCACAATCGTCAATGGGGGTATCGATACACTGAAAGTCAGTGTCGTGCAGCTGTCGTCTGTGTTGAGTAAAAACTCTCTGCCATCGAAATACTGAACGCGAACGGGAATCTCAAGATCTTCTGTTTCGGGCCCGAACGCGTTATCCAGTAGGAGTCGACCGTATCTAAAATTGATCGGAGATGAGGTTAGATTCGCATAAACAGGAACGCCAGGTTCGGTCACGCCATCATCAACATCGATATCTAAGCTGCTAAGCTTGATCTCCACGCCATCCCTGTCGGAAAAGCTTGTGCCTATCCTTAGCGTGTAAGGTCCATCGGGTGCGCCATCAATGCCTAGACCGTCGTTCTCTCGATTTATTACAAGCACACCCGTTACGGAGCCCACACCGGGTGAAGAATCGGCAAAGCGATCAAAGACTACCCCGAAGCTCGAATCGATCGATTGTGCCCGTAATGAAAGATCAACATCTGCCGCAGCGGCGACGTCTTGGACGCCGTGAAAAACGGAGTCTGGCGCAAAATGCTCTGCAGCGAGTTTTACAAAGTCGCCGTGGTAATTCTCAGTAATCGCACCAGACGTATTTTTTGCTTCGAGCATAAAGCTTATAGGGAAAGGCTCGCCTAAATAGGTAAAGTCGGTTGCATCCGTACACATTGGCGATACCGAGGCTGAGGTAAGTGTGAAATGATCAGGTATGAATCGCCCGACGTTCTGCACATTGCCCTGAATATCTTCACCCGAGCCTAGGTAGTCGTTGTCGGAAAGAGTCGCCGAGAGATCGATAATACCGACTTCGCTATAGCTTAAATCAGCTGTCGACACCGCGCCGGTGAAGGTTGTAAATAGCGCTCCGCCGCTGAGCGTTCCCTCTTGCGAGCCGCGTGCGGCAACGGGAAGATCGAGTGTGTGCGAGACTACAGCGTCGTCCTCTTCGGTGCCTATCTCATTGCCGTAATTTGGTGTAGTGCCATTATCACTTAAGTCTGCATCATCATCAGGGATACCATCATTATTTGTGTCGTCTCCCGCCTGCCAGCGCTGCGCCGTAAGCGTCGTTTCGAATGCGCTTCCGGCCTTTCTGAAGACGTTCCCCGACGCATCTTCCGCGCGCGAGTCGTCGGAGTCTGACGAGCGATCGTCATCGAAATCGATATCGAATCCGAAGGGGCGCACAACGAAAGCTGCGCTTCCTACAAGATAATCGCCTGATTCAACGCCCTCCGTATCCTCATCGAAGGGGATGTTGTAACGCGCATGAAGCTGAACCTGTCCCGCATCGGAGTATTCAACAACAATCGGTACTGCTGTACCGACCGACGCATCCGCAAAGGTTGAAGCAATCGTCTGATAGTTAGCTGCGCCGGCAAGGCCGTTGGTGTTTTGTAACGCCGAGCCGAGAGACGTGCCGTTCACAGTGAACGTCTGCCCAGGAGCCGTCGATGAACAGCTAGAGGGATTCGCGCACTCGACGGCGAAATCAATGTCTATCACTTCTGCATCTGGGAAAAGCGCGACGCAGGCGCTTGGGTCCTCGTCGGAGGATCGAATCGCTTGTAGCTGAATTTGTGCTGCACCAAACCCTGTATTCGAAGCCTTGCCAGAGAGCTGCGTCGGAATACCTGCGGTTGCCCCTGTAACGTTATAGAAGCGAAGTCCCGCTCTTGAGATCAAAAGATCGTCATCGTGAGACGCCGTGATCTTGTCTTCAAAATAGCTTCCGCTGAGTTCGAAATTAACGCTTTCCGGATCGGTTAAAGGATCGGTGTAATTGAAACGAAGGACTACGGTGTGCTCTGAGCCACTCCATAGGTAACTACCTTGTCCATCAGTATTCGCTGCCGACCCTGGAGCACCCAGATCGGTGAGCATGCCTGCACCTGAGATAATACTCGCCCATGTGCCTTTCAGCCGGTTATTCGAAAGCGCCATCGACTCACCGAGCGGCACAGCGATCAAATTATGGCTCGCATCATGCCCCATGATTGTTACGTCAGAACCCAGACACGAAATAGCCGTACCATCGTGTGCGATTGCATAGTGATCCATCGACACGACATTACAGTCGGTTGTGCCGGCCGAGATTTCGACATTATCGATGTTGAAACTTCCACCAGACGTATAGCCGTTAGCTACGCGGAACCGAATTGTGAGCGACCCGCCGAAGTCATTGAGGCTTCCACCAAAGGTGTCTAGACGAATAGTCGGGGCAGCAAGGCCCGAAGCGCTGCCGCTACGGCCTGTAATGGTGCTCAACAACTGCCAGTTCGCGCCATTGTCGTCGCTCGCCTCTACCACGACAGAATCTACGGAGTTTGCGGACACGTATCCAAAGTCGAAATTCAAATTGATCGCCTCGGTTACGGTGAAAGCGCTGAAATTCACGCTGCGCGCGACACTTGGATCACGCCCGCTCTCTGCTAGACTAGTGCTCTTTAGCGAAAGAACCCCCGAGCCCACAGTCACGTTTCCTGTCGACACACCGGCGCCAGAATTGCTGCCGCTTACTCCGTTCGAATCGTCAGTCTCAACCCAAGCACCCGAGTACACCGCCGTGCCCGCATTATGAGAGAACGACGCCGCCGTAAAATTATCTAAATAGATAAACGTAGAAGTTGTTGCATTGAAACTGAAAATCGGATCTTCAGTCGCGCTCTCTTCGGCGATGCCATTAGTCACATGAATATCGACCGAAGGCGCTGCTGTTGTGACCTGCAGGCTAAGTTCAACATCACCCGCATCGGCTGCAACAAACGTATAGACCGCTCGTCCATCACCAGCCGTGCCGTTGTCTAGTATTCCTTCGCCATCGACTAAACCCCAATCGCCCGTGCCTGTACTCGTAGTGATGATGACAGAACCATAGTAGTCCTCATCGACGGTGTGAGTTCGCCCTTCGTGCTTACTGATTATGATCTTGCCGACTTCACATATTGACCCTGCGGCAGATTGCGCAATCGAGAAATGGCCGATGTATCCGTCTTCCAGAATATGCAAGGCATCAATCCAGCGCACACCGTCTTTATCTATAGAGCCGGCCGCATTCTCAAAAATACCTGGATTCGCATCTCCCCTAAACACATTCCTTGTACTGTAGCTTGTATCCGACCCTGTTTTTAAGTCTACCTGTCCGATGTCGTCGTGGGTTACAACTGTTCCCAGTGGTGGATCACCCCCAACGCCGACTCGCGAAAAATACTCGAAAGTGGTGAAATTAAGCACGTCGCTTATCGCATCGGGGTCTGTGTCTGACACTCTAAAATAGAGACCTTCGATACTTGGCGTCTCATCACTTCCGAAAAGATCGGGCAGATCGGCTGCGACATAGACCGACGCCGTATCCTCAGAGGCGTCGTATCTGACAATATCGAATGCATCCCAAAAAAATCCCGTTACCGAGTTCGCACTCGTAGTGGTGAACAGAACGTCACCGCCGCTAAGCACATACACTGAGGCGAAGCCGTTGCCCGAACTAAACCTTGTCGAGCCATCAAAAAACAATTCGGTGGTTTGCGCAATTGGATCGTACTTCACCAATTTATTTGAGGTAAAAGCACCGACCTCTGTGGCGCTACTCGTGCCACTAGAAGCCATAATGATATGCCCGTTGGGTAGAACATGTGCCGAAACAATATTGTTGAGATCGATCTCATCTGTGCCGACAGTATCGTTGAAGAACAAAGTCGCCGTGTCCGTTGAGGGGTCGTAAATTACAAGATCATCATCGTTAAACGATGCTAGATTGGATAAACTCGTTTGACCTAGACCCACTGACTCCGGCCTTAGCGTACCGATTGATAATAAAAATCTATCTTGGGTTATTGGCTCGGTTCCAACGATTGACGAGACATTACTTGCAGTATTGTTAGTAAGATCGGGATCGAAATCACCGGCGCCAACGGTTACGGAGGCAGTGGTCACAACCACGTCGGCAATATCTCCGGTAACGCCCACAACCAAATTGAGAGTTGCAGATTCGCCCACCGCAAGCCCACCTTCAGCCGAATAATTGCAAGCCGCTGTCATTGTGGAAATCACACAATCAGTGAATCCGGCACCGCTAAGACTCGAGAAAGACAGACCAGGCGGCTTAGCAATCGAGATGACAAAGAGAGCTGTCGTATCGGTCGACCCGAGGTTGGTAACCAACATCGAATAATAGGAAGATCCAATCGATTTGTTCAGCGCCTCTTCGAGATTCACTTCGATCTTTAAATCGACAGAGGCACCGGCAATAGTCGTTTCGATGCCAGCGACATTATTATTTTTCGCGGTTTTCTCACTAAGGTCGTTAATGTCTATCGCACCATCGTTCAAAAAATTGACGTTATCGAACTCCGGTGGCGAACAGCCGGCAGGGTCAGGCGATACGCCAAACGAAGCTGCGGCGCAGGTACCATCCGAGTGAAGCAGTCTAGCCACGGTTAGCACGCTATTGTTTAGAAGCGGGAACGTTGCCGAATCAGCAATTTCGACTTCGGCGCTCAGGGTTGGGAGACTCTCACCAACTCTCGGTGTCGCAGATTCGCCAAGCTCACCATTGACTTGCGCACCGCGCGCTGTGGTCCAGTCTGTCACGATGTCAAAATTACAAGTGAACGCGGAGGGAGTGCGCGTAACCAGACAACGCCAACCATCACCTGCAACCGAGGCGCCACTCGCGAAAGTTAGGCCATCGGGTAGTATCCCCGTAACAGTTGCGACGCCTGTTGCACTACCAAAGTCATTACCACTGGTTCCATTGATATTCACTTGAAGGTCGTAAATGCCCATACCACCAACTGAAAATGGTGCGCGCTCACTCAGCGTAATCTCGAGGTCGGCAACTTTCTCGCTCGTCATGCTAAGTGCCTGTGCAAACAGTAGCGCACTATCATTGCCGGTCGTGACGCCCGTGCGCAGGCTAGTTGCGTTGACATTGCCAAACGCATTAAGCCCCTTCGTAGACGCCGGAAAGGCAGAACCGAACAGATCGCCAATCTCACTTGAACCAGTGGGAGACAGATGAAAATTATCGATATCGACACCATAGGCGCTGCCCGTTTCGTCGAACAAGCCTGGGTTTGGTCCGGTAAAAGGTCCAGGGTAATCCGTCAGGTACCCACCCTCACCTACCGACTCGTTAAGCGAGAATACCTTGCTCCCGTCGGCAATGGTAAATGTGTTGTACATCGCTAATCGCGATATTGTTGAATTAAGTGCAGCATAGTTTAGGTTGTAATAATTCGTGAGAATATTGAAGTCGTCGCTACCAGGAGTAGCTTGAATAAGATAAGACTCTTTGCCGTCTGAGATACCGATATCGCCCTCCATTAGTGCGAATCCTATGTGTCCGTTGGGCAATAGATTGGCAGCGTCTGGCGTGCTCGTGACGAAATTACCCATGTCGACGTAGGCAATGTCGGTTCCACCGCTGCCGCCGATAGGGTGTAACCCATCGTATATATTGACGACGCGATACTGGACTTGAGGATGACTGTGGACGACAACCATTGCCCAACCCGCTGCGCAAAGGTCTTCGTTGCTGTAGGTAGTGCTTGTGTCAGTGCTGATGTTCGAGACCGAATAGTTTCCTCGGCCCGTCATTAAACTCGTGACTTCCTTGAAAGCAGTGTAATAGTGCCGGCCCCCAGAACCGAACGTGTTAATCGTGTTGTGTATCCCACTCGCGTCTATCGATGTGCTTACGCCATCGCTATTTGTAAACGTTACGGTGTCGAAATCAGCCCCAGAAGGTTGAGACGTATAGTCCCCTGCCCCGAACCAATAAAGCCACGCAGCCACGATGCTCGAATCGCTATAAGTTAGAGGGGACGCACTCGGCGCGAGCGCAGCTGTCACTGCCCCGGTGCCCATATTGCAACGTTCGCCAGTAAGGTCGGAGGTCCTCATTGTATTGCCGATAAAATCAAAATCGATATTTCCCGCATAGCTCGCCTGCAATGCCAGCGGTACATAATCTGTAATCACTGGGGGTGAATCGAATAGCGGCGCGAACGCAGCAACGAGTTGAACATTGCGATCCGATGAACTGCCGTTGCGTGTATCGGTCACAGTGAGCTCACCTGCGTTTGCTATGTCGCCAGAACTCCCAGCAAAATCTGCGTTAATCGGATCAGGGCCCTGGAAAATTCGGGATAGCGAGGACGGAGCGACCGAGCCATAGTCGGTGGATGCGCCATCTGCCTGTGCGCCAACTACTCCTGAGACGATAACGCTATTATTGGCAGGCGTCGTTAGAGTTGTCGTCGCTAAATTCGTTGTTCCACTTGAGCCGTTTACAGCGCCGGCTGTCGGGGTTGAAGAGTCATAATTGGGGAACGTCTGAGCGACGCTGTCGAGAAACATGACGCACATCGCCGCGTCGTTGCTCGCGCCGCTGTAGGCAGCGCTGTAGGTTCCCGCATTAACCGGCAGGTCGGCGTCTAATATGCCCCACATTTCGAGCATTGCGCTTGCGGTCGGTGGTTTTTGGGCGCGATGTATTCGCGTCATCGCAACGCCATTAAAAGTCGCACTCAGCACGTCTGAGTCGGAAGAATCCGCAACAAGCATAATAACGAGTCTGCCACGCTGATTGGGATCGGTCTGACGCGCATTTATTGTAAGGTCTGCAGACTTACTGGGCGGGCCTGAACAGCTTGGCGTGCCAATAGTCGGCACACAGCCGGTGACAGTAAGCAACGGATCGGCAGCAGGATCGACGACCATCGCACCGTCAGTAACATCAATACTCAAAGAGCCGAGCACCTCACTCGAAAAATCCAAGGTGATCTTGCCATTATCAGTACTCACAAATTGATAAGTTGCCGAGCCTTTGTCTGTTCCTAGCGCAGTCAAATCACCGTCAGCGTCGTTTATCGCCCAGGCTCCTCGCCTGCTCGAATTAGTAATGGTCACGAGACCTAGGTAGTTTGTTAGAGCCGCTCCCGCAGAGTCGACAACCTCGATTGTTACTTCTTGCACGCTACACGCGGTCGTACTAACTGGGTTATGGAAACTACTTGGTCCTCCCCCATCGAAACTGATTTGGAAACCGCATGCTGACACGTTTAAGTTGGCATCGTATGGATCCGCTGCATTTCGAGCATCAGTAATAATTCCGTCATCAACATCAAAATTTACACTTCCCGCGACTCCGGCAGTATAGCCGAATGTTGCTTCACCTAGATCAGTACTCGTAAATTCGTAAACAAAACTCCCATCGCCAACCGCAATATCGACGAAATCGCCGTCGCCGTCAGTTACCACCCAGTCGCCATAGCCGGTACTAGTGGTAACCGTAATGGCGCCATCATAGCCAACGATCGCCGTGCCGCCCGCATCATAAAGTCCTATGCGCACGAGTTCCTGTGAGCAGGATTCCGCAACGCCTGGCGTCGAATCTGTATAGGTAATTCGCAGCTCGCACGAACTGAACTCAATAGTGCGATCGGATGCCGGATCAAGATCAATGCTCGGGGCTGAGGAAAAAAGATTGACCGTTCCAGAAATTTTCGTCGAATAGTTCGCAACGAGAACCCCGTTGTCTGCCAGCGCAAATTTATAAAGCGCAGCACCATCATTGAGTATCGAGTTATTCAGTTCACCATTCGCCGTTGTCGAAGAAAAATCGCCTTTCCCGGTTTCAGCATCTAAAAGCAAATAGCCTTCGAAATTGTCAGCGATATTGCCGGCGCTATCTCGAATGGTATAGGTCACCTCCTCGCCGTTACCACAGGCACTTGCAAGCCCGTCGCTTACATCGACGAAAACAGAGCAGCTCAAAATTTTGATCGATTCGTTTATGTAGCCCGATTGTGAAACTGACTTTCCAGCAGTGCTGACCGCAGATACAACAAACCCTACGCTCGGCGCCTCATAGAGATGAGTAAACCCAAGTGTTATGTTGCCTTCGTCTGCAGCAGCGAAGGTGTACGTTGCAACGCCATCGTCTTCGACGCCGTTCACCGCGGTATTCGTTTCACCTCCTCGCCAGTCGCCATTAGCACTGGTTGTTGCTATCGAGAGAATGCCTACGAAATGAGCTATCCTTGATCCTGCTGCATTCGTAATGGTAAACGTGATTGGTTCGATGCTGCACATATCTCCTTCGTTAGATGGCGTGTCGACTGTAACGCGTATGACACAATTCCCAACTGAGAGATTTGGATCGTAAGCATTCGAACTATCTCTTACGTCTTCAAACGTCCCGCTAGTTACGTTGAAATTAATCTCGCCCGTATCAAGAGTCGAATAGGCGAAGGTCGCCTCGCCTGCATCCGCACTACTAAAATTGTAAGTAAAAACACCATCGATCAACGAAGCTTCGGTAAAATCACCGCCTCCACTGATAAGGCTCCAAGCACCTTTATTCGAACTCGCTTCGACGCTCATGCTGCCAACAAAGTCGGTCACCAGACTACCGTTTGCATCGTCATGGATTCCAATACGAACAGATTCTGCGGCGCAAGTAGTGCCACCGGCTATTGCATCTGTGTAAGTAATTCGAAAAGTGCAGTCAGATATCACCACTGTATTAGCAGTGGATACGCCTCCCGTTACCCCTGCTACGGAGGAATAAGCATCGAGAGTCGCGGTAGCTGGTGTAACGCTTGAATAAGTCAGTGTTACCTCACCGTTATCCGAAGCGCTGAATTGGTAACGAGCAACACCGTCGTTAGTGCCGAGATTATTAAAGTCACTGGATGATGACCCTGAGTAGCTGTAATTACCTGTTCCGTTGGCCGTGACGATTAGTAGGCCGTCATACGCTGTGTATTTTGCGCCGTCTCCCCTAAAAATCTCATAGGTTACGTCGGTTCCAGCGCTGCATGCTGCAATAGCATTATCGATCACTGTCACTTTAACGGTGCAGGCCGAAATTATTAATTCAGGATCTAAAGACGAGGTCTCAGTAATCAATTGACCGGTCGCAGGATCGGTGTAGCTTGCGTCGAAATTCACCGTTCCAGCATTGGGGTTAAGAAAATCGAATACTGCAACACCATTATCAGCGCTGCTAAAGGTGTAACTCGCGACGCCATTACCGTCGTTAGTTAATGTCCCATTGAGCGAGCCATCAAGGTCAAGCCAACTCGCACCCGCATACAAATCACTTGATGCCGCTTGCACTGCGAGATTCACTGTACCAGTAAAATTTGTTAGCACACTTCCTGAACCATCACGCACAGTAAGCGTGACTACCTGCGAACCGCACGAATCCGATGCTGTGTCCGGCATTGTGAAACCGAGTTGATAATTGACTACGGGCGCTATAACCAAAGTCGCGAGCGTCGATTCCTCAGTTTGGAGCAGATACATTCTTTCATCACGCACAGGACCCGCTGTTGGCACGTTAAGATAGGCCGCCTGCAAACTAACGCCCTTATCTACCGCCTGCGAATCGATTGCAGCTATGTTCCGGTAGTAAGGCACTATTTCGGAAGGCAGGTTTCCGATGTCTTGATCATCAGATGCCATCGTTCTGATTACCAAACTATTTGGGTTCGTCGTAGTGGCTGATGGACTCAGCATAGACTCTCCCGTTTCAGTTCGGCTAGACACGGAGATCGTCGGATCTGCATTACCAAACGCACTAACTAGCCCTGTAATGCCTCTCACATCGGAAAAAGTGAACGTGTAACTGCTCGGCTCGGTTGCCGACACCGTGCGCTTATAGATGGCATAGCTCGCTCCTTTTTCTCCGAGTGCTACATCGTTCTTGTGCGAGCTATAGAGTAAACTTGTCCAACCACTAGGCGTCGAGGTTAGGTCATCAGTCCCCGCTGAAATCATCGCGAGAAGAACATCACCGACCTGCGCGTCGGAAGGCTTTTCGATGGTAATACTGTTTGCACCGCTTGTCGTTGGAGTCGACTGCCTACGGCATCCGCGGAAGATAACTATTTGTGAAGGCTGTGTAAGTGCATCGGTATTACGAGCACAAATGAAATCACTTGGGTCTCCGGTAGGCACGCCATCGGCGCCAAACTCGAACGCAACAGTCGCGGTAAGCGAAGAACTCTCAGTGAGATTATTAAACGCCGCTTCACCTGTTGAGGTTTCAGCTGCCTGCAAAGCATAAGCAGCTGACAAGGTTATCGCATTAGTTGGAGACGTGCCCAGATTAGGATGAGTATTCCAAATAAGATTATTGTGGCCGCCACTCTTGACGATTTCGGCAGAGGCCTGCACTTCGTCGCCAGGCATTGCGGCTACCCTGAGCACGAATTGATTGGTATACCCTGAAGTCAAACGGGGCGACTGAACGAGCGTATTAGTCGCGCTGGAAACCCAGTCTGTTTCGAATCGTCCTGTTGCGTTAACCAATCTCAACATAAAGGCCTGACCGAACCTATTGCCGGTCCAGTTCACCCTCAGATCACCAAGCTCATTACCGTCTGCAATCCTACGAAAAATAGCAAGCGTGGCGCTTCCCCCAGTTTCTGTCATGACGCGCACATATCCGGGGGGGGTTATAAACTCCAACTTGTCCTCTTATCGCTACTACAAGCACAAGCACATCTCCGGACGCAGTGCTTGCTGGATAGGCTATATCGAGTCGATTGGCGTTTGCAGTGGCGGCTTCTGCATAAGTACAGCTGCTAAAGCGAACGTTGGAGTCTGAAGTATCACTAGTAGCGCTGCACTGCGCGCTTGCGTCGGGCGCAGCGAGCAAAACCGCGAGAGAGACAATTAGGACGCAAAATCCGCGAAGCAGAATGCTCGCTGTAAATGCCATTCTAATCATCATCCGTCCTCAATTAAAAAGCGCGTTTTAACTTACGTCAGACGGATGTAATCGAGCGCCCACTCATCAGTCTACAGTATAGAACTCAAATGGGGCTATTAATAGCTAACGGGCTGGGATGCCGTCATATCGCATCAAAACGGGCAAAATGTAGGATCCCCAAAAACCAAATTCGATAGCAATCGGATTGGTGAATCCATAAATTTTCCTCATTAGAGAGATGACTAGCACAGCGACAACAGCGCATGAGAGAATGCTGCACAGTACCGGCAGAACTTATTGGTCAAGATAATGTGACTCATCTCTGCTGAGTCTAGCAGAATGAGCTGGGGTTTGGAGGGAATAGTTAGATGGGAAAACTGAGTATTTCAATATTTTTATTTGCTTATACCCTCGTTATAAGCTCGCTCGTATCGGCGCAAGAGACCCCGTACCTCTTTATACTTGGGGTCGCTCAAGATGCAGGCTATCCTCAAGTTGGCTGTTATCAACCGCATTGTATGAAAGGCTGGGAAAACCCCTCCCAACGACGCACCGCAACATCGCTGGCGTTAATAGACCCTGAACGGGACCTAAGTTTCTTATTCGAAGCGACCCCACATCTTCCCGAACAGCTTTATGCCCTCCAAAAAGAGGCTCCGAATACTCGCGACGGCCTCGATGGTGTCTTTCTGACTCATGCGCATATCGGTCACTACGCAGGCTTAATGCATTTTGGGCGTGAAGCGATGAATGCGCAGGGGCTCGACGTGTATGCAATGCCATTGATGTCGGCGTTTCTAAGGAACAATGGGCCATGGAGTCAACTTGTTGCGCTAGGCAACGTAGCGCTTATGCCGCTTAGAGACGACCACGCCGTCAAACTAACATCGACCCTCTTCGTGACACCCATGCTAGTTCCTCATCGCGATGAATTTTCCGAGACGGTCGGTTATCGCATCGAGGGTCCTAACAAGAGCGCACTCTTTATCCCCGACATTAATAAATGGGCCGACTGGGACACAGACATCGCTGCACTGCTCAAGACAGTCGACTACGCCCTACTGGACGCAACTTTTTTCGCTGACGGAGAGCTTGGTAATAGGGATATGTCTCAGATACCTCATCCGTTCGTCGTTGAGTCGATGGCGTTGTTTGCAGATTTACCAGCAACGGAGCGCGACAAGGTCTGGTTTATCCACTTCAACCACACGAATCCTCTACTAGAGCCTGAAAGTCCTGAGAGCCTTACCGTGTTAGATTCCGGCTACCATATCGCGACAGAAGGGCTCAGACTGCCGCTCTAGCACCCTCTTAGCCTCTTCACGCTTATCACATAATCACACGTTCCTTCTCATTGAGCGTCCTTTCCTGTAGAGTGCCCGCCTTTTGCATTTGGCTACACACTACTTTAAACCTGTGAAAAACCTCTTAAACCTCTACGACCGTTCTAAGCACATCAACTTCATGACCGAAATCCTTTCCGGACTCACCGTGTCATTGGCGCTGGTGCCTGAGGCAATTGCCTTCGCGCTTATCGCGGGGCTTTCTCCGCTCACCGGTCTCTATGCCGCATTCAGTATTGGCCTTATTACGTCGCTTTTTGGTGGTCGGCCGGGCATGATTTCAGGCGCGACTGGCGCGGTGGCAGTGGTCATAGTGAGTCTCGCGCAGAGCCATGGCGTCGAGTACATCTTCGCCACAGTTGTGCTTGCAGGCATGATTCAAATGCTGGCGGGGGCACTCAAATTAGGTAAATTCATTCGCCTCGTACCGCACTCGGTGATGTTCGGCTTTGTTAACGGGCTCGCGATTGTCATCTTTTTGGCGCAGCTAGCATCGTTTAAAGTTGCTGGAGAAAGCGGCGAGATGGGTTGGATGATCGGCGATCAGCTTAACGTTATGCTGGGCCTCGTTTTCCTCACAATGCTTATTATTTGGGCACTACCGAAGCTTACCAAGGCAGTGCCTGCTTCGCTAACGGCGATTTTAGTCGTCAGCGCTATCGTTCTCGGCCTAGATATCGACACGCGCAACGTTGGTGATATAAGTTCGATTAAGGGCGGCTTCCCACCCTTCCATATCCCTGACGTGCCTCTTACCCTCGCGACACTCAGCATTATTTTCCCCTATGCTTTTATCGTTGCTGGAGTTGGTCTTATAGAAAGCCTACTGACATTGAACCTCATCGATGAGATCACCGAGACTCGCGGTAAAAGTAATAAAGAAGCGATGGCACAGGGTCTTGCAAACTTCGTCACCGGATTTTTCTCTGGCATGGGCGGCTGCGCGATGATTGGCCAAAGCCTTATCAACATTTCATCCGGCGCCCGCGCGCGCCTCTCGGGGGTTGTCGCCTCGGTTATGCTGCTTGTGTTTATCATGTTTGGCGCAGAATACATCGAGAAGATGCCGATCGCCGCCCTGACAGGACTAATGATTATGGTCGCGATTGGGACCTTCGAATGGGCGAGTATCAGGGCGATCGGGAGGATGCCAACACGCGACAACCTCGTGGGTTTTCTTGTTGCGGGCATCACCGTACTCCTACATAACCTTGCCCTAGCGGTGCTTATCGGTGTGATAATTTCAGCGCTGGTATTTGCATGGGAGAACGCCAAACGTATACGCGCGCGTAAATACGTCGACGAAAAAGGCACTAAGCACTATGAAATCTACGGTCCGTTGTTCTTCGGTTCGGTGCAGGCTTTTGCCGAGAAGTTCGATATCGCAGCTGATCCTGATGTAGTAATAATCGATGTAAACATCATCGAAGATCTGACTTATAAAGTAGCCGTCGAAATATAGACGTAATCGAAGTTTTGCAAGTGAGGCAATAGAATGAACCCCAGTGACATAAGCCGAATCATCGAAATGGCGTGGGAAGACCGCACACCCTTCGAAGCGATTGAGGCGTCTTACGGGCTCAAAGAGCCAGATGTCATAAAGCTCATGCGACTCGAGATGAAACCCTCTTCGTTTAGAATGTGGCGCAAGCGCGTAACGTCGCGTAAGACTAAACACGCGAAGCTTCGCGGGTTTGTCGTAGGCACCTTTCGCTGCGCCACGCAGAAGATGCGTTGATAGCTGATTTTCTTTCCCTGCTCCTCCCTCACATTTGTCACTCTGTTAGCTCTTCGATGTTAAACCGCGTACCGCACATACATCCCACTCTCGACTGACGATCCTAGCCGTTAGCACTTCCTCCACTGCTACTCAATCTAAAATATTTCATTTTTTGGTCAAAATAATGACTTAACTGTCATATTGTCATAAACCTGTAATATTTTGGTAATAGATTGTTGTTATCAAGCTTACGAAGCTGATCATGTTTATAAGCACTAAACCAACCATAAGGACGCGGGGATAGAACCTAGTGACGCACAAAATGCACCAAGTTGCCGGCTCGAACGGTTTTGTAAAAGCCTCGGCAATAACTTTAGCCTCCGCGATTGCTCTTGTAACATCCACTGCCCAAGCCGCAGACCAAGCGCTTCTCGATATACTGCTGAGCAACGGCGCTATCGACCAAGCGCAGTACGACGAACTGTTGAGCAAAGAGGCGTTAGAGGAGGCCGACGTCGTAAACATCGGCTTTGCTAACGGCAGCGGGCTTAATGTTAAATCTGCCGACGGCGCCTACGAGGTGGAGATCGGCGGACGCTTGCATCTCGACTACATCGACCACTCGTTCGATTCGCGCATTGGCAAAGACCCAATTAGCGGCAGCCAGGTTCGACGGGGGCGCATCGAAATAGATGGCGTGTTCAACAATAACTGGGGCTACGCTGCCGAATTCGACTATGCGAAAAACCAGGTCGCAATAAAAGATATTAAATTAGGGTACGAGACAGATGGTGGCGCCTCCCTCTACGTAGGACACCAGAAACAGCCCTACAGCCTTTCACTCGAAATGAGCTCTAACGACATTCCCTTCGTCGAGCGAAGCGCAGACAACTACTTAGTCGCGACATTTACAGATCGCGCTATCGGTGCGCGTTACGAGAATAGCGGCGTGAATTGGTTTGTCGCAGCAGGCATTTACGGCGACGCGATGAGCAACAGTGATACAACGGGAGACGAAGGCTGGGGGACGTCGGGCCGGTTTGTCTACTCGCCAATTATAGAAGACAACCGTATTCTGCACCTAGGCGTTAGGAGCTCCTATCGCGAGTTAGATATCGCCACACCGACAGTGGAGATAAAAGATAAAACCACCGATTTTTCAGAACTCAACATAGTTAACACCGGTAAGCTTAACGACGCAGAGTCCGCAACGCTTTTCGGTCCAGAGATGGCGGCAGTGTGGGGGCCTCTCTATGTATTTGCAGAGCATACAACAACACAGATCGAGCGCGCTGCAGCACCGGACCTTGAGTTCTCAGGCTGGCATGCCGCCGCCGCGTGGAGCCTGACCGGCGAAACTCGCGCCTCAAGCTACAGAATGAACGAAGGAGAATTCAAAGGCCTACGACCTGCGAGAAACTTCGATTGGGCAAACGGTGGCATCGGCGCGTGGGAAATTGCCGCGCGTTACGCCACGATTGACCTAAACGATGGCAATGTGATGGGCGGAACTGAAGACGCGCTATCGATCGCGCTCAACTGGTATCCAAATCGTAGTGTACGGATCATGGCGGATTGGTCGCGCGTGCTCGATACCGATGAGTCAAATACCGTGAGAATGTTCGCGCAAGACATGGATATCTTTACACTTCGCACCCAGTGGAATTTTTAAGTTGGATGCGTAGCTAATTAGGACGCGTAGCCGCTTCTTACAGGAGCGCTACGCTCAATCTTGTGCTAAATTTTCTATGCGTCTGCCCCGCTTCATTCGCCTGCCATTCCTCGCCTGTTGACTATCAAGTCGTGCCGCTGCCAATTAAAGGGATAATATTAAATCGAATATTGGGAGCAACAGCTTGATTAAGGCGAGTTACGAGCTGATCGATTTGTTCTTGGTCAATTAAAACTTCAAATCGAATTGCCTTAGAACGACCCGTGACTTTTTCGATAGTACTTAACGATTCATGATTCCCATGTCTCCGTATTTCGAAAGAAGAGAAGCTCTCTATTAGCGGGAACTCTAAGAGGCAATCAATGAAATCTTCTTCGATGCTCGATGCTATTTCGAAAACAAGCAAACTATTCATCGATCTTCCTTTCCTATCGCGGATTGATACTTAATGCCTTGGTAGTACGCAAATAGATCAGCGGAAACAAATAAAGCGTCAGCACAGTACTGCTTATGAGTCCACCGATGACTACGATTGCGAGAGGCTTCTGAATCTCGGAGCCTGGACCCGTTGCAAGCAGCAAAGGGACTAGGCCGAACGCGCAGGTAGTCGCTGTCATCAAGACCGGACGAAGTCTTCGCTGAGCCCCCTCGGTTACTATTTCTAAAACCTGAAACCCTTTTGCATGCAAGTAGTTAAAATGTGACATTAATACTACGCCGTTGAGCACCGCAATTCCGAGCAATGCGATGAAACCAACGGAGGCAGGTACTGACAAAAATTCGCCCGTAAGCCATAGAGCTAAAAGCCCTCCTGTCATTGCAAAAGGAATGTTCGACAGCACAATAACAGTTTGTTTTAATGACTCAAAGGTCAAGAACAAAATAAACGCAATTAACAACAAAGCGACTGGGACCACTAACGCAAGTCTAGCCGATGCGCGTTGTTGATTTTCGAATTCTCCCCCCCATTCGAGTACACTTCCGGACGGCAAATCTCCCTCGCTCGAAACGAGCGCTTTCGCTTCTTCAACAAATCCAACCAGATCACGGCCCTCTACGTTAGTCCTAACCACCGCGAATCGTTGGCCTGATTCGCGCGAAATAGAAACAGGACCTTCGGTTCGCTCTATGCTGGCAATCTCACTCAATGCGATAGTTCTACCGTCGGGTAGTGCAATAGCTCTGTTTTCCAACGCTGTCAAACCGTCTCCTGTAAGCGAATCATATCTAATGAGCAAGGGCACGCGTGCGCTGCCTTCGAGTATGACCCCAACTTGCAAGCCCTCGCTTTCTGCTCGAAGTTGAGCTTGTAGTTCATCTGAATCGATCCCAAACCTTCCGCTGCGCACACGATCAACTTTTATCTGAAGATACTGTGCACCTTCGTTAAGCGAAGCGATAGTATCTACTGCACCTGAAACGGTTGATACCAAGTCTGCAATGCGCTGAGCACCTGCGTTAAGTTCATCAAGATTATTGCCGAAAAGCTTAATCGCTACGTCGCCACGCGAGCCGGTCAACATTTCCGAGACGCGCATGTCGATCGGCTGAGTGAAGCCGTAGTTTAATCCGGGAAACTGCTCTAATACTGCGCGTAATCTTGATTCTAGTTCCTCTTTACTTGCCGCTTGCCATTGGGATGGTGGTTTGAGCTGAAGAAACATATCGGTTTCGTTGAGACCCATCGGGTCCATACCTATTTCGTCTGATCCACTTCGCGACACAATCCTTAAGATATCTGATACTTCATTCAGTAGCGCACGCTCAACCGCCTGAACGATGTCGACGGAGGTCGCTAAGTTAATTGACGGCACCATTTCGAGCTGAATGATGATATCTCCCTCATCCATCGTCGGCATAAACGTTTTACCCACTCGAGGGAAAACGAGCGCAGTGACGAGCAGCAGCATCAACGCAGCACTACCGACCAATTTTTGATTTCCTAACGCCCAAGCAAGACTGGGTTTATACAGAGTCATTAGCGTTCGCGACAACCACGGATCACGATGATTCGTGCCCCTCATGGTCAAAGAGGCCACGACCGGCACCACAGTAAGAGCGACAAGCAGTGATCCGAATAAGGCAAACACAATAGTCAGTGTTACAGGCCCGAATAACTTACCCTCTAATCCCTGAAGCGTGAGCAGAGGCAAGAAAACGATAACAATAATTGCGACGCCTGCAGTTACAGGCAGTGCCACTTCCTTTACCGCGCGGTAGATAATGTGGAGACTGGGAAGCCTAGCAACGCCATTGCCCCGACTCTGAGTCGTTGCCTTCGCGTCTGCATGTGATGAGAGTGAAGCGACTATATTTTCGACGATCACGATAGAAGAATCGACGAGCATACCGATCGCAATAACCAATCCTCCTAGACTCATGAGGTTAGCGCTCATCGATGATAGGTCCATCATAATAAACGTGATAAGCGCTGACATCGGTAGTACAACAGCGACAGTGAGTGCAGCACGCCAACTCCCGAGGAATAGCCCCAACAGAATTACTACTAATGCCACCGCTTCAAGCAGCGCTTTAGCAACGGTGCCTATCGCGCCCTCGATTAGTACACTGCGTTCATGAAATACCCGTGTCGATGTTCCGTCGGGTAAAGTTGCGTTTATCTCTTCAAGCTTTGCGTTGATGTTGGTAATCAGCTCCCGTGCGTTAACGCCCCTAAGTCCTATCACTAAGCCCTGAACCGCTTCACTTTCTCCATCGCTTGTTACAGCACCGTAGCGCGTTAGAGATCCAGTGGTCACTCTTGCGACTTGATCGAGACGCACTTTCTCCCCTGTCTGTGTAGGAATTTGCAGAGATTCTATGTCGGCTATTGTTGTAAGTGCACCTTCGATACGAACGAGCATTGACTCTTCGCCCTGGCTTATACGGCCGGCACCATCGTTCTTGTTGTTAGCTGCAAGTGTGTTTACCAGTGTGGCATTGCTCACGCCAAGCGCTCGCATCTTTCCCAATTGGGGCGATACCTCGTAAGTCTTTACGAAACCACCAAGCGCATTAACGTCGGCGACCCCAGGTACTGTGCGCAGCGCAGGCCTAATAGTCCAATCAAGTAGAAACCGTTTTTGTTCAAGAGAAAGCTCTTCGCTTTCGACCGTGAACATAAACATGTCACCAAGTGGAGTACTCATTGGCGCAAGGCCGCCACCTATACCAGCTGGAAGATTTCCCCACACAGCACTTAGCCGTTCAGCCACTTGTTGCCTTGCCCAGTAGATATCCGTGCCTTCTTCAAAATCAAGAGTAATTGAACTAAGTGCATACTTCGATAATGAGCGCAATATAGTCTTGCGAGGAATGCCCAGTAATTCTACTTCGATGGGTTGTGTTATTAACGACTCAACCTCGGCAGGTGTCATGCCTGGCGATTTTATGATTATCTTGACCTGTGTTGGCGAGATGTCGGGGAAAGCATCGATTGGTAAACTCAGCATCGCACGAACGCCGAATCCGATAACGAGCATTGAAATCAGCGCTACCAATAAGCGCTGGCTTAGTGACAATTGAACTATGTGTGAAAGCACTAGGAGTCTCCACCTAGCCCGAGCTGCATACCTTTCAACAGCGCGGTTCCGCTCACAGCGATTTGCTCACCGGCTCTTAGGCCAGAATGCACCAAGTAATCGCGGCCGATAGGAATCAATTCTAGTTGTCGAGGTATAACTCCGTTTGCTGTCTTTATGTACACATAGTTATTACCCTCTGTGTACACTATGGCCGACGCTGGCACTAGCACGCCGCTCTCGCTAGGTAAGATAAAGACATCGATTAAAGAGCCGAGTGGATAGTTCACTTCGGTATCGAACTCAGCATACAGTTGGATAGTCTGCGTCTGTGTATCGATCGAATAGTCGCGTTCGCGAAGAGTCAGTGTCTCTCCAGTTGGCATGATTGAAAGCTTAGTGCTACTCCCCAAAGTATCAGCGAGTGCCGCAGGCAGTATTACTGATATCCATTTCGCTGAGCTTGATTGAAATTCCGCGATCCTATCGCCCACTGCAACAGGTTCACCTACGCTGCGAGCTCGATGAACTAACAACCCCTCCCTTGGAGCGCGCAGCAATGCATAACCTAAATTAGCCTTAGATTCCGCTAATCTGTCGATAGAGGATGCGTCAAATCCCAACTGTTCAAGCGCTCTTCTACTTGAGGCTTCCCTGCTTTCTGCATGCGCAAGTGCAAGCTGTACTTGCTGGAGCCTTCTTTCTGCAATGACACCATTTTCAAAAAGTCTCTCGCTGCGACTCGCTTCCAAACGCGCAGCGCTGAGACTAGCGTCAGCGTCGAGCCATTGAGCTTGCAAGTCACCAGCTACGTTGCTGGCAATCCGAGCAATAATTTCCCCTTCTAAAACTCGATCGCCTGAGCTTGCTCTCCAGTCGGATAACACACCATCGACGAGGGAATAAGCATGAGAACCCTCATCGAGTGGCGCGATAACCTGCGCGGGTAACTCAATACCCATAGCATCATTAACAGGCTTAACCGATTCGAATTGAATACCCAGTCTGATGGCGTCATCTTGAGTTAGTTCGATTGCATCAGCTGCCTGTTGTGCAATAACCTCGTTGACCAACAGGGAGCTAAGAAGCAATAAAACGCCTAATCGAACTAAATTTTTCTGATCGCGCACAGCGACAAAATTTCGCATACTTTTGTTTCTCAACGTTTGCACTATTACACTCATAGGGGGTCTCCTTGAGCTTGCCTGTACTCACCGACCCGCCTAATTTTCTCGGCTTCCAAAGAATTTATCTCACGATCAATGGAAGAAAGCGCTCTTCTCACCCTTAACACTTCTTCCAAATCGACTTCACCTTCCTCAAAAGCAGCCAAAGTCATCGCGACACGTCGTTCAGCCAGCGCCTTTCGACGACTATTCAAGGACAAAGCTTCGGTAATAACGCTCAATTGATGAGCCGCTTCATGGAGACTCAACTGTAAACTGCGCTGCGCTTGATGAAGAGATACCTCGGCATCGGCAGCAACACTTAATGCATCTTCTACTAGAGGGCGAGACTGTCTCTTTCCGCCGAGAGGCACCGAAATACCAATAGATACTGTATCTGTATTGGGCACCATGGCACCAGCTTCTTCGCGCCGAACGCCAACACTGACGGTAGTGCGGTTACGCGCATTAAATCGAATTCGCTCGGCACCCCCTTTAGATATCTCAACTTTTTGATTCAGCATTAGTAATAGCGGGTGGTCTTGGGCGACGTCCAGGTGCGAATCTTCACGCTCCAAATAAGGCATAGCTTCGACTAAATTAGTGGATGGTCTCAATGCAAGACCGGTAATTAGTTGGTAGTTACGTTCGGCATCTACGAGCGCGGCTTCAGCATCGAGAACTCTTATTTCTTGATCAAGCACTTCGGCCTGAACACGGAGAAAATCGGCTTCTGCCACAGCCCCCTCAGAAAGCAGCGCTGATACGACGTCTACAATTGCATTCAAGTTCTCTGCTATTTCTTGCTCTCCTGCAAAGGCGTTGTCGGCATCACCGAGCTCCGCCAACGCCTGGCGAACGCGCCCGGAACTCAACCATCGCAGATAACGATCAAACACGTCTACTCGGTTACCGTAAGATGCGCTTAACAATTTGGTGGCGTTTTTTTCACCGCGCCTCCAAAGACCTATATCGATTCCCATTTCTGTTTCGCGAATGCCTCGCTTATCGGTTGCGCCGTCGTCAAACACAAGGGCCCTCCAGGTGTATTGCCCTGGAAAAATACCGTCACTCGCATCGGCATAGGCTTCCGCTTGATTCTTTATAGATGCTAGTGACAGCATCTCGGATGATTGCTCCATTGCAGCTGACACCAGAATATCGAAGGTAAGCTCGTCGCTTCGAGCGAGTTCCTCATGGGCGTGTATCTCCGTCTGCCCCAAAGTTATCGCTGGCGAAATGGCTAGTAAAATCAAAAGAACCGACACGCGAGACAGGCGCTTCTCAATCAAGTGTAAATGCACCGAGTGTTTCTTCGGGCTGATCAGGAGAATAGACAAAATAAGTTCCCACGTTGTTCGAGCTGATGCGTATCAGCTACCCTGAATAATAGGCCTAATAACTTTAGAGGGCTTTCCTTAAGGCGGCCTTAAATTACCATGAAGAAAAGTAGTGGGTATTGATTCGCGTCAGCACCTTCTTACATTGGGTCTCTGAGACCCAATGTGGATCGAGGACCTAAACTATTCAGGCCCCCTTTAAAAGACGCGAATTACAAGAGTTCGAACTTTTTAGCCTCTAAGGATACCTGCTAAGCGCTGACTGATAATCTCATCAGCTTCTGACATGATCCTATCGATTAGCTCTTTACAGGTGGGTATATCATGGATGAGACCTGCTACCATTCCGCAGGACCACGCTCCGATCTCCATATCGCCTTCGAGCATTATTTTTGGGTAAACGCCAGCGACTTCGCCATGAATGTCTTCAAACTTTATTGAATCACCGAGTGCCTTTTCCTTGGCTATGAGGCGCTCTACTGCTTTATTATTTAGAACACGCTCAGTGTTGCGTAACGGACGCATAATTAATCGCGTATCAAGTTCGGTCGCATTCACAATCGCCTGCTTGACGTTTTCGTGCACGGGCGCTTCCTTAGTAGCGATAAAACGCGTGCCCATGTTGATACCTTCAGCTCCCATAGAAAGTGACGCGACAAGCGAACGAGCATCAGCTTGACCACCGGAGGCTACAAACGGGATCTCCAACTCATCGGCGGCGCGTGGAAGCAGAATCATGTTAGGGATGTCGTCCTCGCCTGGATGGCCACCGCACTCAAAACCATCTACAGATACTGCGTCACAACCAATTTCCTGTGCCTTTAGCGCGTGTCTTACTGACGTGCATTTATGAATGACTTTGATACCTGCCTCTTTCAACGCAGGCATGACTTGTACAGGGTTTCTGCCAGCCGTTTCAACGACAGTGACACCGCCTTCGATTATCGCCTTAACATAACCAGGGTAGTCGGGCGTATTAATCGAAGGTAGGAAGGTTAAGTTTACACCTATAGGCTTGCTTGTAAGCGCGCGAGCTTTTGCAATTTCCTGTGCGAGAGCCTCCGGAGTTTTCTGCGTAAGCCCGGTAATAATGCCGAGTCCACCTGCCTCCGATACTGCTGCTGCAAGTTCTGCAAAACCGACATAATGCATGCCGCCCTGGATGATCGGGTGCTCAATATTGAATAGTTCTGTTATTTTAGTTTTCATGTTTCGCCCTTAGAGGTGTAAATGTTATTGCTTTTCGCGCCCGAAGAAATCGACGACCACATCTTGTGCAACCTGCTGTAAAAAGAGTGCATCCTGCTCATCAATCTCTCCAAAATAAGTATAACTATTCCCGACTGGAGACTGGCCATAGAGCGAGGCAAAAACGACACAGGCCGCAAGGTAAGTGCCCTCTAGCTCTGGATGACTACCGTCAAAGAATTTATGTAGAACCATCTCTGGCCGACGCTTATAAGCTTCTTCGAAGGCGAGGCCGACAGGAATTACCAGCGCTCCTATTTCGTTGGCGACATCGATGTACAGCGACGAGATTTTGTCGATCATAGCCGGATCATAACGCGCGTGCACTTCCGAATAAGCCGGCGTCATGTAGAGAGCTACTTCGGCACCGGTTTCGCGAATGACTGCGCTGAGTTCTCCTGCGGTTTCTGCGAATACACGGCGGCGTGATTCGCGCAGCGGCTCGCCGCTCCCTCCTTGAAGAATCACGAGATCAAATGGTGCATCCAACCCCAACCGTCCGGGTTCGAGATGGGCTGCCACATCGTGGTGACTTAAAGACGCACCGCCAATCGTTGCAGATTTATAAGCTATACGTTCGGCAAGATCTCTATTCTGTGCCTGCACGAGCCTATTCACATGATTATGCAGACTGTCGTTGTAGTAAAAGTAGCTGTTACCCACGAAGAGCACTTGCGCAGGCTGAGGGTTATCGAGACTTTTTATTTCTACCGTCTGGGCCAAAAGAGCGGGAACTACCGAACACAAAAACACGCCCACAACCAACAATCGCTTCGAACTACGCATAAATCCGTTCCTCGTATTTTTCTGGCCCATCACTTTGTTGCTTTCCACTATTCTCTAATCGCGCTCGAGCATTACTCGCATCATTTCTTGGGCAAAGATAGGAGAGGTCCGGTCTAACTCTGCGCGGTCAACCTCGTCTCCGATCTCGTAAGTTATCGCCGGAATATGATACGTCGCATAGAAATAATTCTTTGTATTTTCTTGCCCCGAAGGTTTGCGTGGGTCATAAAGAAAATCAAAATCGGGCATACGCAAGCGAGCGCGGGCTAACCAATCGCGGGCAAAGTCTAGTTCTTCATCAAAGTCTTCTGGCATCTGAGTATAGAAGCGACTCCGCTGCGTAGAATGAAAGTCGAGCATCAACTTAGGCGCTATACCGGCGTCATCAAGTTCGTCGATTAACCGTTTAACGCTCTGTATTTCGGGCTGCGTGAAAGGTCCCCAGTCTCGATTGAGATCACGTCCACCCATATTATGACGCCAGTGTCCCGCAGCAACACCGTCAGGGTTGATCAGCGGCACTAGCACCAGCATAAACCGCGCACGAAATTCGTCAGCCAAATCACTGTCACTAAACACCTCATCTATGAAACTCTGCATCGCAAGAGCGCCGGTGATTTCTGGTGGGTGTTGACGACCAAAAAAATACACCACTTCAGATTTCGGTGCGGTAATTAATGCCTGAATGGGACGGCCTTGGATACTACGACCCAACGTGCGGCTCATTAACTCGGGATGTTCCGCGAGGCTATGCATCCATCTCTCGTAATCATCATTAACGAGGAGTTCTTGCGCTGAGACGAAAAAGGGAGCGCGGCTTTTAGCCAGAGCAATGGTCATCCTGCTTCGATCGTCGCTTATATCGACCTGTGACTCATCAAGTCTTCGCCACGTTTCACCATCCGAACTTATCTTTGGCCAGTACCGAGCATGCCCGTCAACAAAAGTAAGAATTAGTTGTATCGGCTCCTCTCTTTTAGGACTGACTCGGAATGAATACCACGCACTCGGATTAATCGGAGGAGCGTCCTCAGGGGTGATTGTAAAACTAACAGAGTTGGATGAAGTAAACTCGCAGACACCAAGATTGCCACCGCTAAAGTTATCATCGATCAACGCACTATCAGACTCGCAGAAATCAGCCATCACCGAACCACTCGATAGCGCGATTGTTGCCATGGCAGTCTTCAGGAACGTCCTCAACCACCGCCAACTAATGCGAGAGTTTAGTAACATGCCCACGAGTGATATCCGCTTTGAGGTGGACATAATTTGGCTTCCCCTTAATAACCTTTCTTGTCTTGCTAACTTTCCTAACTTTCACAACCTGAGCAGCCTGAGCAACCTCCTTCAATTTAAGCAGGTAGCTGCGGCAAATAGACTTGCATAAAAAAAGGAGCCCGCAGGCTCCTTCGTATCTAGCACTGACTTCACACCCGAGACTATAGCAGGCGGAAGCGCAGGTCTACATAGTAGTACCGGCCAAGATCGCGGTGCTGATCGGCAAAGTAGCCGAATGAGTCATCTGCAAGCGGTGCGCGTTCATCCTGTACGTTATTCATACCTAATCGAATACGGCTATCAATATCGCCGATCATGTTGAAATTGTAATCGTCCGACAGATTGAACGTGGTCATCTCTGGAATTGGGAAGACCTGTCCATTAGAGAGCAATTGAACGAAATCGCCATAGCGAAGACCGGTCATACGAACCGCCCAATCGCCTTTGCTCCAGCTGGCACGCACGGTGTCTTTGCGCTCTGGGTTGCCATTCTGGCCAATGAGACTTGCAAAGCCGACAACCGGCACAGAGGCGGGCAATGTACCCGCCGCCTGCGCTGCGACGAGCTCAGCCGCTTGACCATCTGCCTCTTGCTCATACTTGTCCATAAATGTTCCGACGTAGCGGAAACCGAAATCGCCGAGCTCGGTTTCTAAGTCGTAGTAGATCCCGATGTCGGTGCCTTCAACGGTGCGCTTGTCGAGGTTTGTGTAGTTGTCATCTACTCGAGCGACTTCGCCAAAAGGACAAAGCCCTGCAGCTGCGAATAGTGGCAAAGAATCGGTAGGGATATCGGTATCACGAACAACCGCTGGGTTAGTGGCGACGGCGGCGCAGTTGCTCGTGCCGGCGCTTAGACGACGCAGCAGGTCGAGTGCGATGTGATTTTCCTCACCGAATAAGCCTATCGTGTCTGACTTTTCAATCGACCACTTGTCGTAAGTGATAGTGAGACCTTCGACTGGCTCAAACACGAGACCGATAGAATAGTTATCTGACGTTTCTGGTCTGAGAGATTTACTTCCCGCAGCTGTACGCTGCATGCCGTAGCTGCAATCGAGCACTGTTTCGTCAGGGTCGACCACGAGGCAACCGAAGTCGTTGCGTGTATTCGAACGAGCGACCTGCGCCTCGTTTATAGTCACGAGGTTTGGCGCGCGGAAGGCTTCGGACCAAGAGCCGCGAATCAATAGAGGCTCGAATGGACGATAACCAAACGCAACCTTACTCACCGTAGTGCTTCCCACATCAGAGAAATCTTCGTAACGGGCTGCAAGCTGAACATCGAGATTGCTTAGAACAGGAATTTGCAGCTCGGTATAGAGCGAAGTAACTTGACGATCGCCGCTACTGTCGGCTGTCGGGCTTGAGTTCGCGACGTCCGAAATGTACGGGAACGTATTGCCAGACACGTCGGTGAATTGAATAGTCCCGTCTAAGCGTGGGTCGCGGTCGTCAATAAAAGACTCATCACGGTACTCGAAGCCGACAACCATGCCGACAGAGCCGGCTGGCAAATCGAAGACTTCGCTACTCGACATTTTAAAGTCGATCATCGAGAGCTCTTGCTCATTCTTGCGAACAACGTCGACAAGCGCTCGTTCAATATTGCTGCCGGTCGTCGGTGCAAAGGGATTGAAGCCTGCCGATGTCGTGTCGTTGAGCGCCTCGGTCATAAGCTGGTTACTAACACGATTGCGCGTGATGTCCTCGCGGTCGGCGCGAGACCAGGTGTACGCACCTTCCCAAAACCAAGTCCCCACTTCGCCGCGAAGGCCCGCGAGCAAGCGATACGTATCGCCGGACACATCGACGATACGTGGTACTTGAGTAAAGCGGTAATTATCTAGTTCGAGTTGCAGCCCATCGCAAGATACACCAGTGCCGATAACGCTCTCTGGAAGACGATTCGGCGAAGTGCAAGGTCCGAGCGGATTATAGTAGGCATCGCCCGCCATTCGGAATTTAGCCACGGCACTCGACCGCGACGAGGGATGACGAATCGTATTGGTGTCTGAGTTATACCAGCTGAACTCACCGAATCCTTCCATGCCGTTGTCGAAATCATGATTCAAGTAGGCGTAGAGGTTGCTGCGTTCGAGCTCGGAGTAGAGGTCGCGGTTCTCGTTGAGGTTATAGCGATACGTGCCCTGACCGTCGACTGCGCCACAGACCTCATCATTGATGGTGTATTCACAACGGCTGTCACCTACAGGGTAGGTTTCGAACTCGCCGGCACTGTCGGTAATCACATTGCGTAGACCATTGCTCTATACACTGGGGCGCACGTCGTATTGCCCATACCCAGAGTTTGCGCTGTCATTGCGGAATACAGTTGTATTGAACTCGTTATCCCCCACTCGGTCTCGAAAATCGCTATCGGCCCAGCGCGGGTCATCCTGTGAGTTAACACGATCACGCTGAAAGAAGTTGAAACTCGCACCGACGTTCGTGCGCTCCTGATTGAAATTAGTACCCCACTCCACTGTAAGGCGCTCATCGTCGCGCCCGATGCTCTCATAGCTATCCGCACGGAGGCTGATATTGAGCCCATCAAAGTCATTCTTCATGACATAGTTAACAACGCCGGCAACCGCGTCTGCGCCATAAATCGCCGAGGCGCCTTCGCGAAGCACTTCGGTTCGGCGCAGGCCGGTGACGGGGATGGACTGAACATTCACTGTGTTAACCGGCACGAAGCTACCGCCTACCGATTCGGTTTGGTAAGCAGCGGAGTTAACCACGCGGCGTCCGTTCAAAAGTACCAGCGTGTTTCCCGTGCCCAAATTGCGAAGATTGAACGCACCGATATCACCGCGGGCAGAGTTAACGCCGCCCGAGATATTTTCTGACTCGCTGAAAAAGTTCTGGCCCTGCTCTGCCATAAACTCGAGAAGTTCGTCGCCGGAATTGACACCCAGGGCTTCTATATCGAGCTCGTTCATCACTGAGACGGGCAGTGCATCGCTTATCTGTGCGCCGCGAATCTGAGACCCAACAACGACGATTTCGTCTATTTCCTGCTGCGCGAAAATCTGAGTGCTTGCTGCACTTAACAACATCGCGCTCGCGACACTCGCCGCTATTGGACGTTTGGTGAAAATGGTCATATCTCTTCCCTTGTAGAATGAGTGCTTGCTTAGTTTCTTGTATTAAACTGTTTATATATCGAATTAATTTTTTCGGATTTATTCTAATTAACAAAATAATAATTATTTTATTCATATAGTTATTTAGATCATTATCCAATTTATTAAGATCAAATCAAAGCATTTTGCTCGCCTCACTCTAATTAACTGAGCGATGGACTCGCCCTCTAGGGAACGCCATAATGCCGAGTCCACAGGACACACACTGCGCTGCAATGCCCACCTGCTGCAGCTCGATTTAGTTGACGAGATCCACTCATCTATGGCTGCAGATAAGTTTCGCTTCACTACCGTTACCGCCGTCGTCGTCGCTAACATGGTCGGCACAGGCGTGTTTACCAGCCTCGGATTTCAGCTTCTCGACATTCAATCGGGCTTTGCCCTGTTAATGCTCTGGGCGGTAGGGGGATTGATCGCCGTCTGCGGCGCTATGACCTATGCCGAACTCGGTGCGGCACTGCCGAGGTCTGGGGGCGAGTACAACTTTTTGAGTCGCATTTACCATCCGGCCGCAGGGTTCGTCTCTGGATGGATATCCTCGACAATAGGCTTCGCGGGGCCGACCGCGCTTGCAGCGATGACATTCGCCGCTTATATGCTCTCGATTTTTCCTGATTTCGCGGGCCCTTGGGGCGAACGCCTTATCGCCGCCAGCCTCGTTATCGCGCTGAGCGTTGTGCATGCTACTAATCGACGAAATAGCGGAGGCCTTCAGCTAGTTTTCACGTTACTCAAAGTCCTAATCATTTTTGCGTTCGTTATCGCTGCGATCGTGCTCGTCGACACCCCTCAGCCCGTTGAATTTTTTCCGCGAAGCGGTGATTTCGGCGTCCTCGCCTCTGGAGAGTTTGCCGTATCGCTAATCTATGTGAGCTATGCGTTTGCAGGTTGGAATGCGGCCACGTATCTGAGCAGCGAAATGGAGAATCCACAGCGGACATTGCCGGGCATATTGTTAGCGGGCACCGTCATCGTAACGCTAATGTATGTCGCGCTAAATTTCGCGTTCTTGTATGCGGCGCCTATGGACAGCATGACAGGAGAAGTCGAGGTGGGGTATATCGCTGCAGAGGCAGCATTCGGTACTGCGGGCGGGCGCTTCACCGGCATTGTGCTTGCTATGCTATTGATCTCGACGGTCAGCGCCATGGTGATGGCAGGCCCTCGTGTAATACAGATGATAGGAGAAGACTTTCCACTGCTGAGCGTTCTCGGCAAGACCAACGCTCACGGTGTCCCCGCGATCGCAATTTACGCGCAGGGAATAATCACCTTGGCCTTTATCTTCTCGTCGACATTCGAATCCGTATTGGTGTTTTCTGGTTTTACGCTCGCGATTAATAATTTCGCGACAGTTTCAAGCATTTTCGTCCTCCGCTGGCGCCAGCCCAACCTGCCGCGGCCCTACAAAACCTTTCTCTACCCTTTGCCGCCGCTTATATTTTTAGGCCTCACAGGATGGACCCTTGGGTTCGTTATGCTTAACCGTCCAGTCGAAGCGCTTTTTGGCCTGGCGATAATCGCCTCTGGACTCTTCTTCTACTGGGTCTCGCTCCGCGGCAGCCAGGTCGAGCGTTAACCTCGAACGCTAATATCGCGCTTAGGGGTATTTCCCGCATTCTGACCTCTAATTAGGTCCATTTTAGGCCCACTTACGGGCATTTGTTGCCAGTTTGTAACACGAGCGAGGCAGCACACTAGATAGTCTGTACAATCGCGCCTTTGTTTTTGAATTTTTTCTGACGTCGCACCATAGCCTGCATCGAACTGGCGGCGATATCTATTTGTGTTTTACCGAATAATGAGACGCTTCATGCCTACCCTTTTACGATCATTCACTCTCGCTGCCATTTTTGCTGGCTCACTCACTGGCACTGTGTCGGCTCAAGACGCCGGCGACGAGTCCTCAACCGTCATCTATACGGCGGACTATTTCGATCAGTGGCAGCCCATCACAGCTCAAGACATGCTCGACAGGATTCCTGGACAAGGCGCCGCGGGCGGGCCTAGCAGCGGGCCATCGAGTATCCCCGGTAACCCCGAAACAGGCGGTCGAGGATTGGGGGGCGGTGGCGGCAATCAAGTGCTCATTAACGGCAAACGCATCGCGGGGAAAAACAATTCGACGAGCCAGCAGCTAGATCGGATCCCTGCGACGCAGGTTCGCGAATTCCAAATCATCCGTGGCACCTCGGGCGACCTAGATGTGCGAGGCAGTGGCCAGATCGTGAACGTCATACTCACTGAGGCTATTGCGTCCAACAGCATCTCCTACGAGGCGAGCATCGATCGCTATCAAGATCAGAATTTCCGCCCTGGGGGAACCTTGTCTTTAAGCGGTCAACGCGGCGGGCTAGATTATCTTTTTGCTGCCCGTAGCCAACCTCGTTACAACGTGTCGATCGGCGATGAGTACAGCATACTCGGTGACTTTTCGATGAACGACCTCGTTCTCGAAACACGCACGCGCGACCAGATGCAGAATGAGATCAGCATGAATCTCGGATACGAGATATCAGAGAACAGCAGCCTCCGAGTAAATGCGCTCTATGCCGACCGAGACGATCCCACCGATGTCGAACGCTATACAACAAATCTGCGGGTTACCCCGAATACGGTACTCAGCGAACGAGAAGAGATTCCGAGTCAGCGCGACAACTGGGAAATTGGTGGCGATTATGAATTAACCTTGGGGAACGGGCAGCGCTTCAAACTTCTCGCTATTGCTAATCAAGACAATCGCGATTCAGCACGCGAGAGATTCGAACTAGGTGACGATGGCTCAGAAGAAAAAAATCTCTATCTAGGCATCAATAATGTAACAGAGGAACAGATAGTTCGAGGCTCGTTTACGACAAGCCTTTTCGATGCACAGAGTATTGAATTTGGACTCGAGCGCGCGCAAACCATGCTTGATTCTGCACTAACACTTGGCGGCATTGTCGCGGACGGCACACCGTCGGCATCGGTCGGCGGCCTTGTTCCGCAAACCGTCAGCAACGCGAATTCATCTGTCGAAGAAATACGCTACGAGCCCTTTGCCATTCATAACTGGACGCTCACACCTACCCTCTCTCTCGAAACGACGCTTCTATATGAGTCATCAGAGATCACGCAATCCGGCGACAGTAGCAACCAGCGGGATTTTAGTTTCGTTAAACCGAAAATCGATCTTCGCTATAACCCGAGCACAAATCTTCAATTACGCGGCAGTATCGAAAAAATCGTAAACCAGCTGAGCTTCGCCGATTTCGTCGCGGTTAACGACGAAACCGATAACGATACGAACACGTTGGAAGGCAACACCGACCTGCGCCAACAGTGGCAGTGGCGCTATGTGTTTAACGGAGAGTATCGCCTGCCCGATGACCTCGGCGTGCTTAATGCCGAAGTGTTTTACGCTCAGCACGAAGACGTGATCGACAGGCTAGACTCAAGTAGATCAGAAGACAGCCTGCAGTCGGTAAATGGCAACATTGGAGACGGCATTGAAATGGGCGTGAACCTCAGCGCGAGTGTTAGAGCGACGCCCCTCGGTATGCCGAACTTGCTCATTACGACCTCGCTTAATGTCCAAGACTCCGAGGTAACCGACCCCCATCTTGGTATCAAGCGCCGCTTCCAGAACTACCAGCGCGGCCGTTTCACTCTGTTCTTCAGACATGACATTCCGGACTTAAGAGTGAACTGGGGAATGCAGTATTTCGATCGAATTGACGGTGGCATGTTTCGCTATGACGTCGACGACATTGAGTTTAATGTCGGCGAGCCTCGCGTAAACCTTTTTGCAGAATACCGAAACCAGCGTGGCACTACGTATAGATTCGATGCCGGAGCTTTGACTAACGGAGCGCAGTGTCGCCGTCGTACTCGTTTTGTCGGTCGCACGACGGCAAACATTCTCGAAGAAATCGAGTACCGCTGCACTACCACGGGCATCGAACTAAGCCTGCGAGTCAACGGTACTTTTTAAATTAGGCTTTTCTAAGCTTCCCTTACTGCGAAACAGCAGCACGCTAGAGATTACATCTCTAGCGTTTCTTCTCTAACCAACTTTGTCGCAATCTGTTCATCAGTGAAGGGCATTTCTATCCACTGGCTCTGCGAGTAAATTTTGGTTTGGTCAGCGTAAAATGGCGAGTCCGGCTCAGGTGATTGCGAATAGGTGAGTATCGCGCGCGCACTCGGGCTTCCGTCTTCGTTCCACGTAACCGACTGTATGTAGCTGTTGCCGGTTACGATTGGCGTGTAGCCGCCGTTGTCGCCATCGAAACGCGCGGTGATTACGCTAAACATTCCCGCACGGCCATCGCCGCCTGGGATACCAATTTTCTCACCATTGCGAACCTCAAACTGTACATCACCCCACCGCGCATCCAGCGCAATACCTGCGTCGGTTATCCGATCCACCGCCACATGCAGTGCAGCAACAATAGCTTCACGGGTTGCCGTTTCACTAACTGTTAACCCGCGAGGCGTGTGGACTGGATCGGCATTATCGAATGGCACCGCGTAGTGAGCAGAGAGCTGATTGGTCTCGGCGAAAAACTCATTGAAAATATGCGCCCCTCGGCTCTCTACTGTTTGTCGACGATCCCAGTTCGCGAGCACTGAACAGGCCTCGGCGAGAGCGGGATCATCAGCACAGACCTCGAGCACTTCATCGAGGAACAATTCGGCGCCGTAGTGACGATGGCTAAACAGTAAATCTTCGACAGTTGCCTGATCGAATTTCTCGCCTGCGTTTAGCACCTCTTCGACAAATTTGAGCCCAGAGCGTGTGCGTAGCGTACGCTGCGCATTCTCGTCGCCGATTATCGGCGAGTAACCTTCGAGACGCATAGCAGGATTGCTAAGCCAATACGAGTCGTTGCTATTACCGGCATACGTCGTTGTAATCAGACTAGGTTGCTGCGATGGCGGCATAAGACCCGGGGCCGCAGCGCTCTCATCTATCTGCCAATCGCAGCTGGGGTCGGAGCCATTAAGTGTCGTTATACGAGTACCTGCAGATTGATCAACCGCGCAACGCGCGATCAAATCAACCGACACATTCGGTATAGCCGACATGTCAGCATAGAGCGCCCCTCCCGCTTTGTCGGCCGCAATTGTGTTCACAAACGCCGCACCCTGATGATCAGCGAGTGCCTGCTTGAGCTGTGTGACGTCGGTCGCGCGCTGCATCGCAGCATACTGATCGCCCGTGCGGTAATTTTCATAGTTTACGTCGCGCATAACGTAAACGTGTTTATCGTTCCATGGCGTGCTGGGCCCCGCAACGACTGGACCAAGATGCGTTAAGTAAACCGTTCGGTTTTCTATTCCAGTTGCAGTCTCAACCGCAACCTCGATGGCTTCGATGGGGCGCTCTTGATCGCCTACGAGGTAGGCCATCGGATTACCAGGCACAAGATCCAGCCTGAAGAAGGTAAAGCGCAATGCCGTGGAGACGGTATGCGACCACGCAATTGTCTCGTTAAACCCAATCGCAAGTCGTGGTGTCGCAATCAGGCCAACTCCCATAAAATCGATTTCGCCCGGCAGCGTGAGATGCGCCATATGAAACCGCGAAGGTCCTTGCCAAGGGTAATGTGGGTTGCCGAGAAGAATGCCACGTCCCGTGTCGGTTAACTCACTTCCGAACGCGTACGCATTACTGCCAATTTTCTCGACATCGAGCGACAGATCGATCGGCTTTAGCGAAGCGATCGCCTGGTTAGGTGTCGCTGTTGCGATTTGGTCTGTTACACGTCCAAGGCCATAGCGTATGCCTACGCCAATTGCGAGCCGCGCAAGGTCCCGTTCGTCGATGGGCTTGACCCACTCTGCGCCAGCGCAGGATGCAGGGAGCTGGTCGGCATGAGTATCGATATAGCGGTTATAGCCACGTGCATAGCCGCTGTCCATCGCATTGCTGTCAGCGGAACTCGCCGCTAAATACTCGTCGATTTTCGCGTCGTTAAGTAGCGCGCGATGAAATGCGTCGCTGTTTACGTTGCCATTTTCTGCACCAAAATACTTGGTTAATTCGCCATTGACGGTTACCAGTTCTTTAGCCAAAACGCAGACGCCATTTTGCGCCACAGAGTGCGCAAAACCGAAACCGAGTCCTTCCCATGTTTGGGCCGTAATATGGGGGATACCATGCTCGGTCCATCGAACGTCGACGGTCTCTCTTGTTAATTCACTTGCGTTGTTGTCCGAAACGCCTTCGTCGGGGGCGCAGGCGGCCATCATTGCACCCAGGCTGAAAGCGATTGCGAGCTTTACTGGCATTAATCCACTCCGCTCGTTAATTCCACTTCGGTCTTTGGTATTTCCCAACCTTGTCATTTTTCTCTCCCTCAATTTTTTGGGTGTTTTCTCGATTCGAAATATTGCGGCGACTCTAGCTAGCGAGTAGGCGCGCGCGCGCTGCGGCATATTCACGTTTCAACCGTTCTACAAGCTCTCCTGCAGTATCAATAGACTTGATCGCGTTGATACCCTGCCCACAGCCCCAAATGTCGCGCCATGCTTTAGCCTTAGAACTTCCGCCTGAGCCGAAGTTCATCTTCGACGGGTCACTCTCGGGAAGATTATCGGGATCAAGGCCCGCCGCTTCGATAGAAGGACGCAGATAATTGCCGTGGACGCCGGTAAAAAGATTCGTGTAAACAATATCGCTCGCCGCGTAATCCACTAACGACTGTTTATAAGCTTCGTCAGCGTTCGCCTCTTTAGTGGCGATAAACGCGGACCCGATATACGCCATATCGGCACCCATCGCTTGCGCTGCGAGTACGGCATCGCCCGTCGAGATTGCGCCCGAAAGCAGGACCGGCCCGTCGAACCACTCGCGGACTTCCTGAATGAACGGCATAGGTGAAAGAGTGCCAGCGTGACCACCGGCGCCGGCTGCCACGCAGATAAGGCCGTCGGCGCCCTTCTCGATCGCCTTTTTTGCGAACCGGTTGTTAATCACATCGTGAAGCACAATACCGCCATAGGAGTGAATTGCATCAAATACTTCAGGGCGAGCACCCAGCGAGGTAATGACAATCGGTACCTTGTGCTTTACGCAGAGCTCGACATCTTGCATTAGACGATCGTTCGAATTGTGAACTATCTGATTCACTGCAAAAGGTGCGGCGGGCTTATCTGGATTAGCTAAATTGTACGCGTCGAGCTCAGCGTTAATCTGCGTCAGCCATTCGTCCAGCACTTCGACAGGACGCGCATTAAGCGAAGGAAATGAACCAACGACGCCGGCTTTACACTGCGCAATGACGAGCTCGGGGCCCGAGATGATAAAGAGGGGGGACGCGACAACAGGAATAGAGAGTCGGCCTTTGAGAATTTCTGGGATTGCCATGCTGAGTCCTTTTGGTTCGGATGTGTAGCGACGATGGGTTCGAGTTATTGCTCGAGTGCTAAACCGAGCATGTGGATGCCTATAGGGGCATTCCGCTCGATGTGATGCGTGATTTCAGCACGCAGTGTGCCAAATCGCTTTGGGCTTGGAAAGGGTTACGATGCGAGCTGGTTTTGGGGTTACAACGCTCGCCAAGCGATGACCTTAGGTTATACTCACAGACCACTTAATTTGCCCTCAAAGCAACTCGAACCTAGCAGGAATTCCTATGACCACCGCAGCGCAACAAGACCCCATTGTCATCGTCGGCCAAGCACGCACCCCAATGGGCGGCTTTTTGGGCGAATTAGCCTCGGTAAAGGCCACGGAACTGGGTTCTACCGCGATCCGCGCGGCGGTGGCGCGTGCGGGTCTCGAGGCGAGCGATATCGATGAAGTCATTATGGGCTGTGTGCTGCCGGCCGGCTTGGGTCAGGCGCCCGCCCGACAGGCGTCTTTGGGCGCAGGTATACCCAAGTCAACCGGCACAACTACGATTAATAAGGTTTGCGGCTCTGGCATGAAGGCGATAATGCTCGCCCACGACCTCCTGCTTGCAGACAGCGCCACTGTGGCAGTTGCCGGCGGCATGGAGAGCATGAGCAATGCGCCGCATCTGCTCCCCGGTGCGCGTTCGGGTTATCGATTCGGCCATGCAAAAGTTATCGACCACATGGCCTTCGATGGGCTCGAAGACGCCTACGAAGGAGCTGCAATGGGCGTTTACGCCGAGACCTGCGCGGACAAATATAGCTTTGACCGCGAAGCCCAAGATGCCTACGCTATTGACTCGCTGAAGAAGGCGCAAGCGGCCATCGAAAGCGGCGCTTTTTTAAGTGAGATAACCCCTGTTGTGGTCGCACAGCGCGGTGGCACTGTGACAATCGACACCGACGAACAGCCTATGAAAGCGCGCTTCGATAAAATCCCTCAACTACGCCCCGCCTTCAAAAAGGACGGGACCGTGACCGCAGCGAATGCGAGCTCGATTTCCGATGGTGCGGCTGCCGTTGTTTTGATGCGCCAGTCCGAGGCTTCGAAGCGAGGACTTACTCCGCTTGCGCGCATCGTGGCACATACATCGCATGCACAGGAACCCAGTGAATTCACTATGGCGCCCATTGGAGCAATTGGCAGCCTAATGAAAAAAACCGGCTGGGATAAAGACTCTGTTGACCTCTTCGAAATTAATGAGGCTTTCGCAGTCGTCCCAATGGCGGCTATCAAATCACTAGGGCTCGACGCGGCGAAGGTTAATGTCAACGGCGGTGCCTGTGCGCTCGGCCACCCCATTGGTTGCTCTGGCACGCGCATTGTCGTCACGCTACTTGCCGCACTCGCGAATCATGGCAAGAAACGCGGCATTGCCTCGCTGTGTATTGGCGGAGGTGAAGCGACCGCCTTGGCCGTCGAACTCATATAACACCCCACTGACCTTTAAGAATAAAACCGATAAATAAAGAGAGGATTAGCTGTATGTTCTACTCAATTGTCAGAAAGCGTAAACACACTGGATTCATTCAAAGCGCCGCATTGAGCTTCGCGCTCACCCTTGCGCTAGGCGGAAACCTCGGCCAAGCTCAGGAATCTTGGCCCGAGGTGGCCCCAGCCGAGCCGCCTGCCGAGTGGGGCGCGGTTTCAGCTAATTTCGAGGAGATCCCCTATCCCTACCCGGTTCAATTCCTAGAGATTAACCGCTTCCAGCAGGATCTTCGCTACGCGTACATGGACGTTGCGCCAAGCGGACGCGCTAACGGCCAGACGGTGTTTATTCAACACGGGATGAACTTTTACTCTGAAGCCTACACTCCGACGATCAATGCGCTTGCCGACGCAGGATTTAGGGTGATCGCTGTGGATCGCATTGGTTATGGCAAAAGCTCTAAGCCAATACTCCCCTACAGCTTTAATATGGTCGCAGCCAACATGAAGGCGCTTCTCGACGAACTCGGCATTGAGAAAACCGCGATCGTGGGGCATTCAATGGGTGGCATGGCCGTTTCTCGGTTTGCCATGATGTATCCCGAGACAACCACCCATGTGGTCATGGTTAATCAGATAGGCCTCACAGACCAGCGTCAGAGTCGTCCCTGGAGCGACCCTTTTGTCGGCGGCGGTGAAACCACCTATCAATCGATACTCCGAGGACACCAGCGCTATTTCCCGCTAAAGTGGCCCCCCGCACACCTTGAATTTGTGCGTCGCCAGTATGGTCAAACCCTCGGCGGCGACTGGCCCCGACTCGCACAGGTGAGACGTCTGCAAGGGCAAATGCTTTACGACGATCCCGTAGTCTATGACTGGCAGCATATCGCGACAAAGGCGCTGGTCATCGGCGGGGAAGAGGATGGATTAGTCGATGATTTCCCAGCACTTGCCCATAATGTCGCCAATCAGCTCCAAAATAGCGCGATCATCCTCTATCCGGACGTTGGTCATGCCCCGCAGATCGAAATACCAGATCTGTTTCATAAAGACCTGATTCGCTTCCTAACTTCGGACGCAAACGAGCCAGCGAGCAGCTGGAAATAGCACCCTATGATTCTCACCGAAGAACAGCGCCTCATCCGCGAAACCGCGCGCAGCTATGCGAGCGAACACATTGCACCCTTCGCGGCGCAGTGGGACCGGGATGCAACCTTCCCGGCGGAGGCGCTAAGCGGCCTCGCTAAGCTCGGTTTCTACGGCATGCTAGTGCCCGAGCAACACGGCGGCTGCGACATCGGCTATGTTGCAGCAGCACTCGTGCTCGAGGAAATTGGCGTTGCCGACGCCGCATGCTCGACAATAATCAGTGTGACTAATTCGGTTGGTTGCATGCCTCTACTCCAATACGGCACGGCTCAGCAGCAGCGAGATTTTCTTGCGCCGCTTGCTCGCGGGGACAAGCTCGCTGCATTCTGTCTCACCGAGCCACAGGCGGGCAGCGATGCTTCGGGACTTAAGACCCGTGCTGAGGCGCGAGGCGGAGACTACGTTTTGAATGGCACCAAGCAGTTCATTACCTCGGGCAAAAACGCAGATATCGCGATTGTTTTTGCGGTTACCGACCCTGCAGCCGGCAAACGCGGGATTACCGCGTTCGTCGTACCAACGGATACTCCCGGCTACCGCGTCGCCAGCGTAGAGACGAAGATGGGTCAACGCGCGTCGGATACCTGTCAGATAGCTTTTGAAGACTGCGTTATTCCAGCGGAATACCGTTTAGGCGAAGAGGGCCAAGGGTATAAAATAGCCCTCGGCAATCTCGAAGGCGGTCGAATCGGCATCGCCGCCCAGTGTGTCGGTATCGCGCGCGCTGCGCTCGAAGCGGCAACACTTTATAGCCGCGAGCGCCAGGCGTTTGCCAAACCGCTTTCTGAACATCAGGCAGTCGCCTTCAAACTTGCCGACATGGCTACTCAAATAGAGGCCGCGAGGCAGCTCACGCTCCACGCAGCCGCGCTAAAAGATGCAGGCGAGCCCTGCCTCAGCGAAGCATCGATGGCCAAACTCTTTGCATCCGAAATAGCGGAACGCGTCTGTTCCGATGCGATTCAGATACACGGAGGCTACGGCTATTTGCAGGATTTCCCAGTGGAGCGCTACTACCGCGACGTCCGAGCCTGTCAGATTTACGAGGGCACGAGCGAGGTGCAGAAAATGGTGATTAGTCGCGCACTCTGATATCTATGTAGACGAGACGTGGGCATAGGGCTTCGCATTAGGGCGACTACTGGTTTCGAAAGAACACCAGTGAAGTCAAAACGTTCTCAGAATAGAAGTAGATGAGCGCCGCGATTGTGTTTTTCGGGCATCAGCCGTGCGTCGATATCGACTGCCGCCTGACGAAGATAATTTAGCGACTCTCGGCGGATCCGCCCCGGACCCTCCCAAGCATCGTCATCGCGAGACCGCCCACTGCCATGAATTACCCGCAGACCCTTAAAGCGCTGCGCGCGGGCAAAGCTGATGGCAGCCTCGAGCTTGTCCAACGCCTCTGTCCATGTCTCACCCGAATGGGCGACATCTATCTCCAGCAAATCATCGCGCAGCCCAATCGGCAAAGGTTCATCGCATTTGGGGCAGGACAGCGCGTCAAGCGCAAGGTCTATTCCGCAATCGATGTTAGGGCACATAACGCGGCTATGCCCCGATTGAAATGACTTCACAAATAGCTCAACTCTCGGTTTTAATAGACTGATAAACGCAGTAAATTACTGCGATAAATAAGTTTACCCCAAAGCCCATGCTTTTCTCTTCAGTAGATTAATAAGAAAGGGACTCCAGCTATGAAGAACCGACACAGTGACGCTAACCCTAACACCCATCGCGCGGTCACCGTCTGGATTAAAAGACTCACCTGCACTTTGAGCTTAGTCGCTTCCTTTGCCTCTACGGCCCAGGTTGAAGTCACGCAGCTCTTTTATCATGAGGTGCTAAGGCAGTACGAGCAGGGCGCCGTTGCCTATGAGAAAGGCGACTACGAATCCGCCTACGCCGACCTTAGCCTCGCAGCACAGCGTGGCGTAAAAGATGCGCAATACCTACTTGGCTTTATGTATTTGCAAGGTGAGTATGCACCACGTTCTATTCCCATAGGAATGGCCTGGCTAGGCACAGCACTCGAGGTAGAAAACAAGGAGTGGCTATCGCTTTATAAAAAACTTTACGGGACTTTAAACTCTGCGCAGCAGGCCTTTATCGATAATAAGGTGGACACCTATATTCAGCTCTACGGCATGGCCACGCAGCGTATCGTTTGTGAAAACAAGCCAAGAGTCGGAAGTCGGCGGAAAGTTAGACAGTGCATAAAGACAGAGGACGTGAACACGCCTCTGTATTCCCTCGAGATGATGCCTGAAGGATTCGTCCCGCCCTTCTCTTGTGAAGGCGACTTCCCTTGTCTCGCGGGCGAGACTCGCGTCTACTCTGATCACGATGAACTGAACCCGGATAATTTCTAGCCGCTTATTAACGCCTCTTTTCAGGAGGCGCTCATAAATCTCGAAGACTCGTCGGCAACTCTTTAGGCGACTTTTGTTTCTTGAATTTCTTGCGCTTTGTTAGCCAGTTCTTCGCAATTCGCTTGCCCGAAATGAAGCACGCCGTCCGAGAAAATATTGCTCTTCAGTATCTTTCGATCAAGTAAATAGTCTTGAGTGTTATGCCATGGGGCGTGTTCACCCTGTTTCGGAAACTCATGAATCCCACGCTGCATATATCCCGGATTAAAGCCCGAAATAGTTGGTCGCGGAACCATCGACGCCTCCTCGGGACGCAACTCCGGCACGCAATGACTTGCGTCCTTTCTGTCCATCTCTTGCAGCAAGTCACAGACGAATACCGAGTTGAGGTCGGCGCGCAGTGTCCATGAGGCATTAATGTAGCCAAAAGTCTGAATAAGATTAGGCACGCCCGAAAACATCATGCCCTGATAGTAGAATCGCTTGCTAAGATCGAGTTTCACCTCGTCGAGGAAAAACTCTACGCCCCCCATAAACTGCATGTTAAGACCTGTTGCGCTCACCACGATATCTGCTTCGATCAATCTACCCGATGACATTAAAACGCCATTCTCGACAAATTTATCAATCGTATCGGTTACCACCTCTGCTGCACCGCTTTTCACAGCTGACAGGAAATCATCGTCGGGAATAAGACAGAGTCGTTCTTCCCACGGATTATAGCGTGGCGTAAAATGCGTATCGATGTCGTAATCGTCGCCTAACGATTTCCGCACGCTGTCTAAAAGAAGCTTTTTAGTTTTTTCCGGCTTGTTACGCGCCCCCTTATAAGTCGCATTCTGAAAATAAATATTTTTCCAGCGAGTTAGCGCATAAGCCCACTTGCTAGGCAATACAGAGCCAAGGAAGTTTGCGACTGCGTCTTTTGCTGGGCGCGAGAACATATAGGTTGGCGAACGTTGAATCATTGTCACTTGTGCGGCTTTGTCGACCATGTTTGGGACAATTGTCACTGCCGTCGCACCGCTGCCGATTACTGCAACTTTCTTGCCCGAGTAGTCAAGATCCTCTGGCCATTTCTGCGGATGGATAAGCTGACCCTTAAAATCACCTAGCCCCGGATAGTCCGGCGTATAACCTTCGGCATAGTTGTAGTAACCGCTGCACATGAAAAGTACGCGCGTCTCAATTTCGACCATCTCACCGGCAGCATTCGTTGCAGTGACAGACCAGACATCGCGCGTGCTATCCCAGTTGGCGGAGACGACTTTGTGGCCGAAGCGAATTTTATCTTTCACTCCATACTCGGCAACCGCCTCTTTCAGGTAATCGCGGATTGATTCACCGTCTGAAATAGATTTAGGGTTTGTCCAAGGTTTAAAACTAAAACCAAAAGTATGCATGTCACTGTCGGATCGAATACCTGGATAGCGGAATAAGTCCCAAGTTCCGCCCACATTGTTGCGCCCTTCGAGTACCGCATAGCGCTTATTGGCGCAGCGCTTCTCAAGATGACAGGCGGCACTGATGCCGGATATGCCGGCTCCTACAATTAAGACATCTAACATGGCGTTGCTCTCTTAAACCCGTTTTCTTCAAGACTAACCAAGATGAGGGGTTTAGGCAAAGACTCATTCGGTGCTAATTTATTTTCTACGCGCTATTATTTGAGCCTCCCAATTCCGAACAATTGCCGCGGCAGAAGGCAGGCCGCCACCCAGGATACTATGCAGAACAAATTGCGACTCCTAGTCTCGCTTTTGCCATTTACCGCGCTTTCCTTGGCGCTCGGTAGTTCAGACGTTACAGCGCAGGTGACGCAGTCTACAGAACAGACACTGTCCACCTCGTTTCATTGTTCGATAGACACGCCGCATCATGAAATAGCGCTCGCAGGGACTATTTCACGCCAAGACTTCGAGTCCTATATCGAGCTACCCTTCGACGTACCCCATGGCGTAAAACGCATCGAAGTTGAATTCGACTACGACAGAGACGAACGCACAACAATCGACATAGGACTGCTCGATCCACGGGGCTTTCGCGGCTGGAGCGGAGGCAATAAACGCACGTTTTTTGTGAGCGCGAATGCCGCTACGCCCTCTTACAACACCGGCGTGATCGAAGCGGGAATTTGGAATCTCCTTTTAGGCGTGCCCAATGTACGTGAAGGGGTTACAGCGGCGTACAAAGCGACTATCACGCTCAGTTGCAATGCCACAACACCGGTGCCGCCGAACCAAGACCGGGGCGCGGGCTGGTATGTCGGCGACCTTCATAGCCACAGCGGCCACAGCGACGGTAGCTGCAATAACTACGACGGCGACTCGGTCGCTTGTCCGGCGTTCATGAGCGCTCAGATCGCCGCCGACCGCGGCCTCGATTTCATCGCGCTAACCGAACACAACGCGATATCGGGTCATGCGGCGCTCGCCGAACTGCAGGCATACTTTCCATCGACTCTTCTGCTTGCCGGACGCGAGATCACTACTTTTTTCGGTCACGCCAACGCGTTCGGCACGACCGAGTTCATCGACTTTCGACTTCAACCCTCAACCGGTTATGGCATTCGAGAGCTTCAGAGCCGGGTGGCCGAACTCGGCGCGCTACTGTCCATTAATCATCCTGGCTCACCGACCGGCGAAGACTGCATGGGCTGTGGATGGGTTTTAGGGGATACCGACTATTCGAGCATAGGCGCAATCGAGGTCGTCAATACAGGATTTGTCGATACGCCCCGCGGACGGGCGCATATAGCATTCTGGCATGACAAACTAAACCGGGGCCTACGCATTACAGGCATCGCAGGCAGCGACAATCATGACCCCAGCCGACCACCGTGGCAGCCCTCGGCCATAGGCAATCCCCGCACCTGGATCTACTCTGACGAACTGAGCGAGCAAGCGCTGCTTGCCGGCATTAGGAGAGGCAATGTCTATATCGACGCGACGGGCGGGGAAGTGACTCTCTCGGATTTTAGCGTTGATGGCGCGGAAATGGGCGGCGAGCTCTCTCTTGGGCTTATCGAGAGCACTCTCGACGTCTCCTTGCGTTGGCGTAGCGACGAAAAGCTTTCGGTAAGGTGGGTGGTCGACGGGATAGATCTGGAGCGATCGCTGATCTCTGAGGAGACGAGCGAGAGCTTCACTGATAACGTTACCGCTTACAGCGCCACGCTTTCGATGCCAACCGCTGCACCGCTCTGGATCCGTATGAACCTGATCAACGAGCGCGAAAGCACACGAATAGTAGGCAATCCCGTCTACTTTATCCCCTAACCGCTGGCCACAGAGTTCGCAAGCCGTTAACATTTAACCTTTCACATACAGCGCATCTACCCCAAAGAAAAATAGCGAGGAAGCCCACGTGGGTTTGTCATTACAAGATCAACTTAAGAAGTCTGGCCTCGTCGATGAGAAAAAAGCGAAACAGCTTGAGCGCGCCAAGCGCAAAGAGAGCAAGCAACCTCAGCAGAAAAAAACTGTTAAGAAAAATGCCCAGCAGGAGGCAGAGCTAGCGCGCAAAAAGTTGCGCCAAGAGCAGATCGAACGCGATCGTAAGCTCAATGAAGAACGAAACCGCGACGGAGAGTGGCGCGCGAAAATGGCGCAGATCAGACAGCTAATCGAAGCGAATGCAATGAAGGTTGGAGGCGATCTAAAATTCAACTTCAAGCATGAAAACAAAGTCAAACAAATTTGGGTAGACGCGCGCACTCGCGAGCAACTCAGCGGCGGCACGTTAGCCGTTGTCGAATCAAAAGTCGACGGGAAATTTGTCGTCGTGCCTGTGGATGTGGCGCATAAGATTCAAGAACGTAGCGCTGAGCATTTTGTGACGATCGCGAATCCGAAGCAGCTCACTAAGCTCGAACTCGAGGAGCAGGCCTATGCTGACTTTGCGATTCCCGATGATCTCGACTGGTAATAAGCGCGCATAGAATGAAATTAACTTCGCTGCCGCGTTTTTTTACTCAGCGCGCCAAGCGTTGGACGCGCCGCTCTCTGATTGTCTCTTTTCGACGCGACTTGAGGCTTTCGGTCTGACACCACGCCGGCGTCGGCATCGATCTGAGCCGGCGTCCTCTTTCGACGCCAGTCCTTCTTGGCGGGAGGTGCGGGTGCAATCTTGTTAACTTTCGTTTTGACCGGCTCAGAGGCTGGATCGTAGTCCTCGGCTAATTTGAGGATCAGGGACTCTTCACCCATGCGCACCGTGTCGCCGTTAACTAATTTCTTTCGCTTTTGTCTTTCTACTTTATCATTCACGAACACAAGACCTGCGTCGATCGCCGCTTTCGCTTCACCACCACTCGCCACCAAGCCTTCGAATTTAAGCACTTTGTATAGCTCAACTGGCTCACGCAGCAACTCGACTGACCGCGGTTTCAATCTGCTTTCGCCCGTTTTGTCACTATTCATTGCTGCATTCCTTCTATTCGATTTTAGGCTCGCGTAGTTAGCGATTCGCATTGCCGCCGATCTATTCAGTATAGCAGTCAATTAAGTGAGAAGATCTGTCTTTAACTCGCAGCCTTGACACGAGTAAAGATTTTAGGAAAGGTGACGCTGAGTGGCTCTGAATAAGTACTTTTGAATAAGCACTTCTGAATTCGCGCCTCTATAAATGACGCGTAAAAACCTAGTCTAGGGAGAGCGGAGATGGAAATACTTCACTGGGTGCATGAGAATGTGACACGTCTTCACGTGGCTGTCGGCAGCTGCGGCCTGCTGCTCTTCTGGATTCCCGTAGTCACACGTAAAGGAAATCTAAATCACAAAAAATTTGGTCGCTATTTTGCGATTGTAATGTATGCCGTTGGATTTTCTGGCATCACTGTCACCACATTAGATTTGCTCTTCCCACTTGCGATGCATGCTCCAGACATTGATTTAGAGCCTGCCCGCGCTGCCGCATTCAGTCGCGAGGTTCGAGATTTCGCCTTATTTCTATTTTCGATATCCCTGCTTGTCTTACTGTCAACACGTCATGGCTGGCTCACAGTGCAGGGCAAAGAGGACCGAAGAGCGCTGCGCGAACCAATCCACCTCGGCCTCTGCGCTGCGCTTATCGTTGCAGGACTCGGTCTCTCCGTAAACGGACTCGCAACGGGCTCGATATTGTTCGTTCTTTTTGGTGTGTTCGAAATCTATACCTCGGCAAGCTGCCTGTATTTTGCCTTGAAGCCTACAACGCGTGCGAAGGAATGGTGGACAGAACATCTTAATGGCTTAATCGCCTCAGGCATTGCTGCCTATACTGCGTTCTTTGTTTTCGGCGGCCTAAACTTTCTTAGCGACGTGTTCGGCGACACAGTTAGGGGCTATAGCATCTTACTCTGGGTAGCGCCCGGCGTTATCGGCGGAATCGCGATAGCGTATCAGACGAGGAAATACCGACTCCTGTTTGAGCGTCCTCCAGGCTAAGACGCGCTTTGGACTGCTGATTAATCATCTAGATTCCAAGTATAGCCGACGAACTCCTCAACGCAGTCCGGCGCTAATTTTTCGTAGAGCCTCTGGGCGCTGGTGTTGATTTTTTCGGTCCCAAGCCAGAGTTCATAGCTGTTGGTTTCTTCGGCGAGTTGTTTAATTTCCCTCATCAATGCCGTTGCAACCCCACGCCGCCGAAAGTTGACCGCCGTATCGAGCTCATCCACATAGAGCGTGCTGTGTTTTCCATAGGCGCGAGGCAGCAGCTGCGCCGAGGCCATGCCAGCGAGGTCTGATCCGATGAAACAGGCAAAGAAGAAATTTCCGTCCCCTCGCAAATACCACTCAAGAGAGTCAGCGGTATACTCCCCGTCAGGCAACGCATTGCCTTCATCCCATTGCGCAGCATTTATCTTGCCCGCAAGTTTCTCAAGATTCGCCTTAAGCGTAATGCGCTTTACAAAGAGTTCGTTGTCCATTGTATTCCTCCGACTAATCTCCCCGAGAATAGCAGATTCTGGCACAAACGAATCTCTATGATCGAAAAGCCACTCAGAGAGACGGCTTATTCGAATCCGGTATCAGAAATTCACGGACGAGCGAATTACCGTCACCGCGCATACAGTGATTAGACGCCATGGATGCTGAGTAGGCGCCGGCATTTATCAGCACCAAATAATCTTGCTCGCTCAGTTCAGGCAGCCAGGCATCGCGGTACCACACATCTAACGCTTCGTTGATATTACCTACCACTGTCACCTGCCTAAGCTCGCCTCTACAGATCGGTGCGAGTGGTTGAAAAGGAAGATTGTAATAAGCAGGCTCCGGCGCAATGTTGAATCCCGCGTCAACACCAACAAACCGTGACTTCTGTTTGGTCTCTTCAAATGTTTTTCCTAGGATCAAAATGCCGGCGTCTTTAAGCAAGTATTCACCGGGTTCGAGTTCGACTTTGAATTGACGATGACCAAAGTGCTTGTTAAGCACACGACTCCATGCCGCAAGATCTAAAACCCCGTCGCTAGCAACGTGAGGTACGCCGAGGCCTCCACCAACATTAACTGTGGTAACGTCCGGGCACCGATCGACGAATCTTTCTAAGCAAGCGCCCAACACTCTATCCCACTGTGGCAACTCAGCAGTTAGATATCCGCAGCCGGTGTGGAAGTGAATCTTCGTGATCTTGAGACTGTAGTGGGCCGCTAGGCTCAGGGCCTCCTCTAGTTGCTCTTCGTAAATTCCAAATTTCGTGGCTGCGACACCAGCATACTGAAGTTTGTCGTTGTCGGCGCGGCTAACGCCAATACCAGGATTAACACGGATGCCGATCGACGAACCAGGTTTAATCTCACCCCAAGTTTTAATCGCATGAAGCGAATCGCAGTCCACAAAAAGGCCATCGAAACACGCAAGTGCGTCGACGTCTCGTCTCGAAAGACTTCCTGCGGTAAACGAAATCTTATCCGGACTGAAGCCGCAGCTCACAGCATGCTCGACCTCGCGCGGAGAACAGGCGTCAATTCCGCACAGCCCTGTATGCTGAAGACTCGTGAGCAATGGCGCAAACCGATTCGCCTTCATCGCATAGAGCAACGTGTAGCCGGCAGGTAGCTCCGCATCGCGAAGTGCGGCGTGAATGCGCTCGAGGTTTTCATGGACGCGCGCGAAAGAATAGACAAATGCAGGAGAACCGAAACGTTTCGCAAGCATTGACACTGCGAAGCCAGCAAAAAACAACTCTTCACCGCGATAGGCAAGGTCGTCTCGTTGCCACCAGCGCTGCGATTCTTCGGCATTCATCATCTTTGGTATTCCTTTCGGATAGTATTGAAAATCTCTACAGACGCAAAAAACAGCGCTCGAGACTGACTCGGCGCTGCAGTGTCTGTATTTTTTGCTGTTTCGTTTTTCTTTGCGCTAAGCAGCGTCGGGTCCGCACGCAATAGCTTCCTGGATGAAACCAGGGTGGATTTCTTGGTTGCCGGTTATCCAACCGCGGCAGTTTTCACTTCCGCAGGCGCAGGCAAACTGTCTAAACAAAACCTGCTCGGTTTCCGCATAGTCCATCGTTAAGTAACTGTTGGCAGCAATATCTTTTACCGCTGTGATCAGCATATTTCGCATATCTAACGAAATATTTGGCGAACAAGAATGTAAGAAATAGCCCGAAAAATAGGTATCGTGCAGATGCGTATTATCATCGATCTGCAGAGTGTGTTGACGAATATCAGAGACTCTCTCACCTGCCATAGCGGCAACAATTTCTCCGCGTTTAAACGACCTTAGTGAGATTACGCCGAAACCATTTGTGTCGTCCTTACGGATCACACGGAAGTCTGTGTCTTTTGGGTAAAGGGGATTGTCCCCAAAGCTAGCAGGATAGAGCATCGTTAATTTTCTCCAAATAACGACCGGTCGCGGACAATCGAAGCCTGTTTCTCTAATAAGGCGACTACTGCCGAGAACCCAAATCATGTGGTTATTCCACATTGCCAAAACAAGTGCCTGATACTGCATAGACACTTATCCCAAGAACAGCGCGCTGAGTTCGGTGCGTGCTAGCACGACCACGTGTTTCAACGCGCGCTTTATACTGCCTATGTGGCATCTTCCACAAGAATTTTTTAGTCGATTCAGAAAGTATTTTTTAAGGCAAAAAGCGGGAAGGTTTGTGGTCTAAGAGTCCTATGGGACAGCCAACGTTCTAACTTGTTGGCTAGGGGTGTGGCAGGGTTAAAGAAGTAATTCGAGTTCGAATGACTAACAGCCAAACCTATCGTCTTGAGGTTGAGCCATCTTGCAGCTGCTCCAAATGAAGCTCACAGTCGCCGGCTGGCGTCGAGACGAACAAACTGTTTTCGCTGACGGTAATCGAGAACTCCATCGTGCGCTCAACCATCTTTGCGAGAGCTTGCACACCTGCCCAATCGAGGCGAAAAACGCTGATGGGTAGTTTAGTAATGTCGGGAGAAGACAGTTCCCACCAGGTCGGCGACTTGGAATTGAAGCTATAAAGACGAACATCTGGCGCGAGACGGGATACTTTTTTTATGCGCTCTATCGTTGGTTCTCCGACGTCGATCCAAAGCGCGAGAGAACCATCGAGTGAATGAGCCCAGAGGTCGGCCTCCTCGGTATCGCTCAGTCCTTTACACAGCTCGAGCCCTTCGCAGGAGTTGAGGCAGTAAGCAAGCACGCGAACCATCATGCGCTCGAGCGTCTCCGATGGATGACACGCCACAGTGAGGCTAAGGTTCTCATAGACCTCTCGGTCAAGGTCCGTTAGAGCTAGCTTCATTTTATAGATCGTTGGTTTAAGTGCCATTAGTGTTACCTTTCCATCGCACCTTTTAACAGATCGCCTAAAGTGCCGGTCTTCACTGGCGCACTCGAGCGCTGCTGTGGCTGCTGTCGATTGCTATTCCGAGCAGCATCGCTACGCCCTCGGCTTGCAGACTCGGCCTGGCGTGTCGCTGGATCGTCATCCAGGCGCATCGACAAGCCGATCCTTTGCCGCTTCACGTCAACCTCCATCACCTTGACCTTTACTACGTCGCCGGTCTTAACAACAGTATGAGGATCTTTGACAAAGCTATAGGACAGCGCCGAGATATGCACCAATCCATCTTGGTGAACGCCAATATCAACAAAAGCACCAAAGTTAGTCACATTGGTGACGACACCTTCGAGTGTCATACCCACTTCGAGATCAGACACTTTTTCGACGCCGTCTTTGAAGTCTGCGGTTTTGAATACTGGCCGCGGATCTCGACCGGGCTTCTCAAGCTCGGCAAGAATGTCGGTCACTGTCGGCAAGCCGAAACGCTCATCGACAAACACTTTCGGATCCAGCGACTTCAAATAGCTCACATTACCAATCAAATCATTGACCGATTTTTTCCCTGCCGAGCCTATTTTTTCGACAACCGAATACGATTCGGGATGCACAGCCGACGCGTCCAGTGGATTCTCACCATCGACAATTCGCAGAAACCCTGCTGCCTGCTCGAAGCTTTTCTCGCCAAACCGTGGTACCGCCTTAAGATCGGCACGCGTTTTGAACGCACCGTTGCTATTGCGGTAGGCGACAATGTTAGTTGCGATAGAGGTGCTGAGTCCCGCTACACGCCTTAGCAGTGCTGCAGAGGCCATATTCACATCCACCCCCACTGCGTTCACACAGTCTTCGACGACGGCGTCTAATGAATGTCCTAACTTTATCTGGCTGACGTCATGCTGATACTGACCCACGCCAATCGATTTGGGCTCAATCTTCACCAACTCAGCAAGCGGGTCTTGCAGGCGTCGTGCAATCGAAATTGCACCGCGCACGGTGACATCTAAGTCTGGAAATTCTTCGCGGGCTGTATCGCTTGCGGAATACACCGATGCCCCCGCCTCGCTCACCATTGCTTTCTGCGCGCGCAGCTCCGGATGCCTCTTTAGAAGTTCACTCGCGAGCTTGTCTGTTTCACGTGACGCGGTTCCGTTACCTATCGCGATCAACTCTACATTATGCTTCTCGCATAACGCGGCGAGTGTTGCGATCGATTGATCCCATTGGTTCTTCGGTGCGTGGGGGTATATCGCCGTGTCCTCTAGATACTTGCCTGTCGCATCGACAAGCGACACTTTAACGCCGGTACGCAGACCGGGATCGAGCCCCATAGTCACTTTGCTGCCTGCAGGGGAGGCCAGCAGAATGGCTTTCATGTTCTCGGCAAATACTCGAATGGCTTCTTCCTCGGCGCTGTCGCGGAGCTGACCTAAAAGGTCTAACTCTAAGCGCGTGAGAAGTTTTATTTTCCATGTCCATTTCACCACTTCTGCGAGCCAGCGATCCGCCGCCCTGCCCTTGTCGGCAATACCGAACGTGTTAGCAATCATGAGCTCTGCACGTTCGGGTACAATATCAGCACGCGTCTTATCGGCATTAGCTACTGCCGCGGGGGTGGCGATAGCCACTTGCAGAAAGGTTTCCTTGCGGCCGCGAAAGATGGCGAGTGCGCGGTGCGAGGGCACGCGTTTTAGCGGCTCATCGTAGTCAAAATAATCGCGGAATTTCGCCGCATCGCTTTCTTTACCTTCGACCACACGCGATTGCAACACGCCCTCCTCCCAGAGATAGTTGCGGAGACTTCCGCTAAGCTCCGGGTGCTCGGCGAAACGTTCCATCAGGATTTGCTTCGCGCCGTCCAGCACTTCTTTTGGGGTTGCAAATCCTGCTTCGGCATCGACAAACGCCGCCGCTTCTTTTTCGGGATCAAGTGTCGGATCCTCTAAGAGTTTATCCGCTAGAGGTTCGATGCCCGCCTCAATCGCAATCATTGCCTTAGTGCGGCGCTTCTTTTTGTAAGGGAGATAGAGATCTTCGAGAATCGATTTTGTTTCAGCGGCAGTGATTTTCTGCTCGAGTTCAGGCGTGAGTTTGCCCTGCTCGGTAATACTCGCAACAATCGCCTGCTTACGCTCTTGAAGTTCTCGCAAATACCGCAGGCGTACTTCGAGGTCTCGCAACTGCAGGTCATCGAGACCACCCGTTGCTTCTTTGCGATAGCGCGAGATAAAGGGAACCGTCGAACCCTCATCGAGGAGAGCTATCGTTGCAGCAACCTGCTGCACCATCACGCCGAGTTCCTCGGCAATTTTGTTATTGATATCCATTGAAGCGGGGATTCCTACTGCTTACGCTGTTTAATTGCTCACGCCGACTAATTGCTCGCGCCGTTGCTTTGTTCTAGTCCACCAAAGGCAGCGAAATAGTCTTTGAAGAAGTCTGTGAGCTGGAGCGTCATCACCGCAAATTCCTGATCGAATTTTTCGGCAGCCGTTTCGGCGTCACCCTGATCGCGCTCTTCGTTCATGCCAACGAACTTTACGCGCTTTATCGAAAGGTCTTCGGACAAGACGCAGCTAACCACGCTATTCCATGTCACGCCGAGATTTTTAACCTGTTTGCCTGCTCCGAGGTGTGCCTGTATCTCTTCGCTAAATAAGTCCTGGCCCTTGCAGCGCACGACGTTGCCGCCGTCGATGGGATTAAACAGTTCGCATTCTTCATCGATCACAAAATTGTCGCTGCCGTGCTGCTCACGAAGCCAACGAGTCATCACATCTGCCGGCGCGCGATTGGTCGAAGGTATCTCGACCGGAAGCGACCCAAGCGTATCGCGCAGGAGGGTGATGAGCTCTTCGGCTTTAGGCGCACTGCTCGAATTCACGATGAGCATGTTGTCGGCGAGCGACAAATAGGCAAAAGTTTGCTGATTGCGAGTGAATGCTCGGGGCAAGAGAGTCACGAAAATATCGTCGCGAATCTGACGCTTTTCCTTTCGGTAGATCTTGCGTCCCTGACGCTCTTCGAGCTCGGCAACCTTCTCCTCGGTGGCCTCGTTTACTACAGATGCAGGCAGCAAGCGTTCTTGCTTTTGCGAGCAGAGCATCAGGTAAGGTCCTTGCACGTGGCTTAACATTTCGCCTTCGCGCCCTAGCGGGCTTACCCAGCCCAATCGTGCCTTTTCCATGGATCCGCAGGGCTCGAATGGTTTGTCGGCGAGCGCCGTTTCGATTTCTTCGAACGATTGAGCGAGGGGTTTCGCAAAGGTATAAAAGCGAAGATTCTTAAACCACATAAGGTGAAATCCATTTGAACGGCGGGGCCGAGATTATGCAATAGGCGGAGGGGTTAATCCACAAAGCAACGCCCAAACTTGGCTCATGGACACGTCCTTGGTTTGCTTCTATCCTGCAAACGTGCGCGGTTGCTGTCTTTCTATTCCACACCTTAGACTCGCTTCAGTTCGTAGGCGAGAACGCGCGCACCAACACAAGCGAATAAGGACTGAAATCAATGCCTTTACATAACTCATCAATCGTCGAGACATCTCCGCTTTGTCGTTTTACCCTTGCGTTACTTACACTTGTTAGCTGCTTTGGCTTGGGGGGCTGCGGGCCCGCAGACACTTCAGCAACGGTTGCGTCAGCGTTGCCTGCGACGACGCTTGCGACAAGCGAATCGCAGCGGCTTACCGCATGGCTTGATGCCGAATACGCTCGAGAGCTCGATTTCTCGCCGCTCGCGAAGTCTCGCCTTGGCGATAAGAGTGCCCACGGAGAGCTGGACGATGTCTCCGAGGCCGCGAGCGATGCGCAGCTTGCGTGGCGTAGAGATTCTGTTGCGCGGCTTCGACGCGAATTCGACTACGCGCAGCTCGGAGACGAGGCGAAACGCTCTTTTGATCTCTGGGTGTATCAGCTCACTCAAGCCGAGCAGTCGGTTCCGTTTCGGCGCCATGGCTTTATCTTTGGCCGCAATGGCCCTCAAGCCTCTCTACCTAACAGCCTGATCAACTATCACGTTGTAGACACAGAGCAGGATGCGCTCGACTATATTTCCCGACTAGAGCAGAGCGGCCGCTACCTGCTGCAATACCTCTCACGCGCACAGCTCGCCGCGGAGGATGGCATACGTCCGCCGTATTTCGATTATCAGCAGGCGCTGAGCGAGATCGAACGGATAACTACCGGAGAGCCTTTTAACGACAGCGGCAGTTCAGCACTCTGGGACGACATCACCGATAAATTCAGCGCACTGGTCGCTGCGGGGGCCCTAGACCAAGCGCGCGCCGACGCTCTCCTTGAACAGGCACGCACCGCGATTTTGGACAATATGCAGCCCGCATATGCAGAGATTAGCGCATGGCTCACCGCCGACCTTGCGAATGTTTCAGACGTTGCCCAAGGTTCTTGGTCATTGCCCGATGGCGAGGCGTATTATCAGCAGCGCCTCGAACGCATGACAACACTGCCTCTTACTGCGGACGAAATTTTTGACACAGGCATCAGCGAAGTCGCTCGCATCCAATCAGAAATGGAAGCGATCAAAGCGCGCGTAGGTTTTGAAGGGTCGCTACAGGACTTCTTTACCTTCATCCGTAACGACGACCGTTTCTATCACCCTAATACGGACGAAGGCCGAGCCGCCTACATCGCCGATGCCGATGCAATCCTGGCCGCCACCTACGAAAAGCTCCCCGAGTTCTTCGGCATTCTACCCAAGGCGGGTTTGCAGGTTCGGCGCGTTGAACCCTTCCGCGAACAGGACGGCGGCGCTGCACACTATGCACGCGGAACTAAGGACGGCTCGCGCCCGGGTACGTTTTATGTCCATTTGTCGGATATGCGCGCCGCGTCTAAACATCGCCTTGAGAATCTGGCCTATCACGAAGGCGTCCCGGGGCATCATATGCAGATCTCGATCCAGCAGGAGCTCGAAGAGCTTCCCGCCTTCCGAGCCAATAAAGGATATACCGCGTTTAGCGAGGGCTGGGGGCTTTACGCCGAAGGACTTGGTAAGGAGATGGGGGGGTATGCAGACCCCTATGCAGATTTCGGCCGACTGTCAGGCGAGATTTGGCGCGCGGTGCGTTTAGTCGTAGACACGGGGATACACGCGAAGCGCTGGACTCAAGATGAGGCGGTTCAATACGCACTCACCAATTCGCCGCGACCTGAGCCCTCGGTGCGATCAGAGATACGCCGCTATTTTAATAATCCGGGGCAGGCTACCGCCTATAAGATTGGCATGCTGCGCATACAAACACTCCGCGCCAAGGCCGAGGCGGCCTTGGGGGAGAACTTCGATATCCGCGATTTCCATGATCAAATCTTAGGTTCTGGCCAGCTACCCATGGGCATGCTCGAAGCCAAAATCGATGCATGGATCGAGGCTACGCGCTAACTTGCAATCCACCGTACTGAAGCGCTTCTGCAGGCTCAACGAAGCTGAGCTCCTGCGCTTCGGCGACGGCCCGCACGGTGAGCACGCCGCGGTAAACGTTGAGGCCATTGAGCAGATGTGCGTCACTGCGCAGAGCCTCCTCTGCGCCTTTGTTCGCGAGACTCATCACAAAGGGCAGCGTGGCATTGGTTAGCGCGAACGTCGACGTGCGGGCTACGCCACCTGGCATATTCGCCACACAATAATGAATGATTCCATCGACCACATAGGTGGGATCCTGATGCGTTGTGGCGCGGCTCGTTTCGAAACAGCCGCCTTGATCGATTGCCACATCCACGAGCACCGAGCCGGGCTTCATAACCCCCAGCATATCTCGGGTCACTAGTTTAGGCGCAGAAGCGCCCGGGACTAGCACCGCGCCAATGACTGCATCAGCCGTTCTAAGCTGGGTCTCGATCGCCTCGGTGGTAGAGTAGAGCGTTTTAATCCGCCCGTCGAACAGCTCATCTATTTGTCGCAGCCGTGGCAGCGACCGATCCAATATCGTGACGTCGGCGCCGAGGCCTAGTGCCATGCGGGCGGCATTCAGACCAACCACGCCACCGCCGAGTACAACAACCTTACCCGCCTCCACACCCGGTACGCCTCCGAGGAGCACACCGCTGCCGCCTTTCGATTTCTCCAGACAAAGCGCCGCTTCCTGAATAGACATCCTGCCAGCTACCTCGCTCATTGGCGCGAGCAGGGGCAGCGAATTATTTATACCGGTTACCGTTTCGTAAGCGATACAGGTTGCACCCGAGGCGAGGAGTAATTTGGTCTGCTCGGGGTCTGGCGCAAGGTGCAAGTAAGTGAACAGCGTCTGGTTTGCTCGAAGCTGCTTACACTCGCTCGGCTGCGGCTCTTTTACCTTTACGACCAATTCGGCGCGCTCGAATATCTCGGCGGCAGTTGCGACAACCTCAGCGCCAGCGTCGGCATACTGCGCATCGGTCAGGCCGATAGCGGAGCCACCCTGTGTCTCGACAAGCACGTTATGCCCCGCGCTAACAAGTTCGCGAACGCCCGCAGGGGTTAGACCGATGCGATACTCGTGGTTCTTTATTTCCTTGGGGACACCTATCAGCATTGTCGCTCTCCTCATGACTCATCCTGGATACCCACGCGCAAAATGCACGCAGTTAATACGCCAAGAAGTATAGCCAAGGGGCTCAAAATACAATTGGCAAATATCCTTACATCTGCACCTAAAAATGAGATAAAGTCTGAATTTATATCTATAAGTTAGTTAAATCATCTGGCAAAACTAAATGAAGCAGCCCAAATCTCTATCTAGAATCGATCGAAAAATCCTCAGAGAGCTGCAGGCTAACGGTCGCATAAGCTATGCCGAGCTTGCCCGCAGGGTAGGTCTTACCACTACCCCGTGTATGGAGCGAGTAAAGCGAATGGAGCGCGATGGCGTGATCCGCGGCTATTGTGCGATCCTCAATCCGGCGCAGCTAGAGGCAGGCCTTGTGGTGTTTGTGCAGATTCGCCTCGCTCGCAAGTCTCCAGACATCTTCGCAGAGTTTACAGAGGCAGCTCTGGCGCTCGAGTCGGTGCAAGAATGCCATCTTGTGTCGGGCAATTTCGACTACCTAATCAAGGCTCGGGTCGCAAATATGGGTGCGTATCGCGAGTTGCTTGGCGATACCCTTCTCACCCTGCCCGGCGTGCAGGAGTCGACGAGTTACGTGGTGATGGAGCAGGTTAAAGAAACCTTGAAGATTCCGGTGCCGAGTTAGCGTCTACCGCGGCGGGTCGACTCTGTCGCTAACCGAGGTGTTTACTCGATACCAGCCGGCGATGGCGTAGCGGTCGCGAGTGGCGGGCAGGACTTCGTGGGGGAAATCTTCGCTAAGAAAAAGCACTAAAGTCCCCATGAGCGGGGTAACCTTGGTCTCAGTAGGCAGACCCGCTCCGAGTAGAGCAGGCAAATTTTGCGACTCTGTTTCCGCGTCCGATGGGTAAAGCACAAGCTCACCGCCATCATGCGCGGTCCAACCGGGATTAAGGTAGAGCACCAGCGAGAGAACCCGATTTGCCTCGCCTTTGAAGGCATCTTTGTGGCGTTTGTAGTAGTCGCCTGGGCTATAGAGGGAGAAATGACTTTCGAAGGAGAATAAACCTAGCAACAGATGCCTATTGAGATAGGTTTGCAGCGATTGCGCCCACTGTAACCAGTCGCGTCCTGCCTCTGAATTGCCCTCGATCCAGCAGATTTCGTCTGTGCGAACGAACTTGCTGCGGGTAAAGCGGTTACCTCGGCCAATGCCGGCTGCGGAGAACTTATCGTCATTAATCGACAAGACGTGATCGTGCAGCGCCGTAATCAGCGGCATCGGCATGGCGGCAGGATTGATGCTGAACCCTTGCTCAGTTATCTCCTTGGCGATTTTTGCGAATAACGCCTCATCATCAAAGTGAGACCCGGTGAAGGACTTTGCTACCTGTCTGACCATGGGTGCAACTCAAGTGATCGAAGCGGTGATTATCGCGCTGTACTCAAATCCTGCAAGCCAAATCTTCGGATGGCTAGTAGACACTTGTTATGGGCCGGGCAAAACGCGCGAGAGTAGAGAGAAAGCGATTGCGAGTGTAGCTGCAAAAAGCGGAAAAACTGCGAAGAGCTGTGACGCGCTATAGGCTATAGAGAGCCGATTAAAAAAAACCCGCCGAGCGAGACGCTGGCGGGTTCAAGAATACCGAAAACTAGGTTGGTGCACATCGGTGTGGCGAGAGAGGGAGAGAATCTCCTCACACATCGGAATGCGTTTTCAAGTATGTGCCTTAAACGATGCAACAGCCGTACCAAGTTCACTATTTAGGCAAAAATATTTCTATTTCTCTGCTTTTTCCAGCTATGTACGCTATTTTTGCTGTTCTAGGGCTCGACTCTGCTTATAACGCAGCTCTGTTCTCACCTCTTATGAAAGGCGGCACTCTGATGTCAGTGCACCACCACGCTCACCTCGCGAGCGTCAGCGCACCAAAATAGCGCGCGGTTAGGCGAGGATTTTCTGCAGCTGAGCAAACGCCGAGTGCATGCCCTGCTCGATTGCCGGCGCGAATTCGTCTGGCGCGATCTCGGTCTCCCAATAAAAGTGGCATCCTTCTTCCGCCTCGGTGACGTGTATTGTGGCGAGATGGTGCTCAAGCACCGAGCGGGCTTTGATCACCGAATACTGAAGTTTCCTTTGCTCGTCATTGAGCAGGACGATACGTTCCTGCACCTCACCCAGGCCTGCCATCTCGAAACTACGCACGTCGCCCACTAAGGTGATTTTTTCGATTGCCGGCACCCAGTCACAGCGCGTCACATCAGAAAATATTGCCCACACCTCGTCTGCCGCCTGTCTAAACTGTTGTTCTATTTTTATTGTCTTCATCGCTCTCTCCGTAGCTTATGAATGTAATCAATTTCGTCTTACTCTTTTTAATAAGTTAGTACTTACTTCCTAGCAATGATCTAAATCTAAATCTCTCCTAATTATCTTTTGCCGCTGAGCTTTCTGTACAGAGAGCGCTCGCTGACACCTAACGCTGCAGCAACTGCTGCCTTGTCGCCGTCCTGCGCGGCGAGCATTGCCTCAATGTAACTCCGCTCGAGGTCTTTTAGCGACGGCCACTGCGTTTCTTCCTTATTTGGGATGAGCGCGTCGAGCAACCCCGTCGTGGGCGCCCTCGCTACCGCCGGATCACTCTGTGCGGAATCACTGTGGATTGGCTGATCACCTTTAGACGCTTTGATGAGATTATCCTCTTCGAAGCACAGTTCGATGACGCGGCTGTCGATAACATTAGTGTCGGCTAGCACAATCGCGCGATAGAGCAAGTTTCTCAACTCTCGAATGTTACCGCGAAATCGGTAGGCGGCAAGCGTCCGAATTGCCGAACTGGTCAGATGATACTTATCGCCTCCTGCAAAGCGCGAGAGTATCGCTTTGCTCAAGACAGGGAGGTCGCTTAGGCGTTCGGCGAGTGAGGGTATAGCGATCGGGAACACGTTGATTCGATAAAATAGGTCGTTCCTAAACTCACCTGCATTCACCATCGCCAAGAGGTTTTTATGCGTTGCGCAGATCAATCGAAAGTTTGAGGTTTTAACTTCACCGCTACCAACCGGGCGGAAAGTCCCTGTCTCGAGTAATCGCAGCAGCTTGACCTGCATACCAAGAGGGATATCCCCCAACTCATCAAGAAATAGAGTACCTCCGTGGGCAAGCTCGACTAAGCCTTTCTTGTTGTTCTGTGCCCCAGTAAACGCACCCTTAACATGACCAAAAAGCTCGCTCTCAAACAGCGAATCCGATAGCCCAGCGCACTCGAGGGTGACCATCGGTTTTGTGCTACGCTTGCTCGCCAGATGAATCGCTCGGGCGGCAAGTTCCTTGCCCGTACCCGATTCACCTAGCAGCAAAACGGACGCATCGGTTGCACCAACACGTGCGATCTTTTCCAGCATCTTCTCAAAAGGCGGGCTCGATCCGACAAGCTCCTGAGTCGACACCTCGCCGCTAGCAAGCGGAACGGGCCGCAAAAGCTCGACAAAATAGGCAAGATCACCCTCGGCGTTGTGAATCGGCAGCATCTCGACATCGACATGTTCCCGGCCGCGAGGTGTTTGGTGAATGTGCAGCACTCGCTCTTTATGCCCCGACGCCACTGCGGCACCAAGCGGACAGTCCTCCCCAGACTGATCGCAGGGCTTGGAATAACCGTGCGACACCTCGTAGCAGCGTGGCGTCTTGGTGAACTCAATTTCGCCGAACGAGTCACGGTAATGTTGATTAGTCGCAAGTATTTCGTAGTCGGCAGAGACGAGAATGGCAGGGCATTCATAGCCCTCGAGCATGGCGCCAAGATCACGCGCCTTGTTACTGGCAATTAGCTGCATAGCGGCTCTCCTTGAATGTCAATATTGGCATATTTGTCGTTTATGTCAAAATTATAGACATTTATGACACCCATGTTCACCCATTGAGCGCTTAGAACACCACGCCACCTCAGAAATACGCGGATATGAGATATTTAATCTTTTAAAACAAGCATTTAGTGGACCATGTGAAAGTTGGCACGGTCACTGCAATCACTTCAGCGTAAATCCTAATTTATTGCTTAGGGGAGCAAAGGGTCGCAGCCCTCACTCACCGTCCACGCCAGATAGAGAGACAAAACGATGATACACATTAAAAATATGGTCCTCATGATGTTCGTAGCGCCAACCACTGCACTCGTCTGCTGGGCTATCTGGACCTACCTGCTCTAACCAGCATCTTAGACCAGAAGACCTCACGCCCCTCGGAGACACTACCAATGGAACTCGATCCCTTCCTACTTTCGCGCATTCAGTTTGCTGCCAATATCAGTTTCCATATTTTGTTTCCTAGCATCTCCATTGGGCTGTGCTGGCTTCTCGTTTTTTTCCGCCTACGCTATACGCTCACCGGTAACAAAGACTGGGAATACGCCTATTTCTTTTGGGTAAAAGTTTTTGCCCTTACCTTCGCATTAGGCGTAGTTTCTGGCATCACCATGAGTTTTCAGTTTGGCACCAATTGGCCAGGGTTCATGGAGCGAGTCGGCAACATCGCAGGTCCTCTACTCGGTTACGAAGTGCTTACAGCCTTTTTCCTGGAAGCTTCTTTCCTTGGCATTATGCTTTACGGAAAAAATCTTGTGTCTAACCGCGTGCACCTAATTTCATCTTTCCTCGTTGCGATTGGCACCACAACCTCAGCGTTCTGGATTCTCAGCCTCAACTCATGGATGCATACGCCTGCAGGTTTCACCATCGAGAATGGTGTGTTTATGGTCGACGACTGGATGGAGATAATATTCAATCCTTCGTTCAAGTACCGATTTATTCACACGGTGACCGCATCACTCCTTACCTCAGCTTTCTTTGTAGCAGGTATCAGTGCATGGCGTGCCCGTAAGAATGTCGACGGCCCTGCGACGTGGAAAGTGCTTCGCACGGGCGTCGTGCTCGCCGCGATAGTCGCGCCTATTCAGATCTTTGTTGGCGACCTGCACGGACTTGTGGCGCTCGAGAACCAGCCAGCAAAAATCGCTGCGGTTGAAGGCATTTGGGAAACAGAGAAAGGCGCTCCCCTGACCCTGTTCGGTTTCCCGGATGAAGAGGCACGCACAACCCATTTCGCCGTTGAAGTCCCTAAACTCGCGAGCATAATCCTGACTCATCATGTCGATGGCGAACTTAAAGGATTGAATGAATTCGAAGACGCGCACCCACCAGTTGCTCCTCTTTTCTGGAGCTTCCGCGTAATGGTCGGTATGGGCTTCCTGATGCTCGCAGTCGCCTGGTGGGGCAGCTACGCGCTCTTTCGCGACAAAGTCGGCCCTTGGCTATTGCGCACACTTAGCTGGATGACCTTCGCTGGATGGGTCGCAAGCCTCGCAGGCTGGTATGTCACCGAAATAGGCCGTCAGCCTTGGGTTGTACAAGGTTATATCCGCGCGAGTGAAGTTGTTGCCGACCACGCTGGTGGCATGGTGCTCAGCACCTTAATCGGATACCTGCTGCTGTATGCATTCTTACTTGTTTTCTACATCCTTACGCTTATGCACATGTCTTCTAAGCCTGCACGCTCGCTAAAAGAGAGCATGGATTTCGCTGCGCCTAGCACAAGCACGCCTGGATCAGCAGCCACCCTAGGAGCTTTATAATGGAGTATTGGCTACCGCTAATTTTTGTAAGCCTAATGGGGCTAGCCCTACTGCTCTATATTATTCTAGACGGCTACGATCTCGGTATTGGAATCTTGCTCCCGCTAGCAACCGACGATGAGAAAGACCGCATGATTGAAACCATTGGGCCTTTCTGGGACGCAAACGAGACTTGGATAGTGCTCGGCATTGGCATTCTGCTCATCGCCTTCCCTAGCGCACACGGCTTGATCCTGACACACCTTTATATCCCAGTTACGCTCATGTTATTTGGCTTGATTCTTAGGGGTGTAGCATTCGATTTCCGTGTTAAGGTTACTGCAGAATACAAAAGCCTATGGAACAAACTGTTCTTCATAGGTTCGCTTCTAGCAGCTATGGCGCAGGGCTGGATGCTCGGCAGCTATGTTATGGGACTCGAAAGCGGCCTCACTAGCATCGCATTCTCGATCGCAATCGCTCTCTCACTTCCCGCCTTCTATGTTGTACTTGGGTGCGGATGGTTATTCATAAAAAGTTCTGGGGATATCTATACGAAAGCTGCCAAATGGGCGCGCACAGCCATTTTGCCGATGGGCGTCGGTCTCTTCCTAATCTCTATTGCGACGCCCATTGCGAGCAGCACGATTGCGGCGAAGTGGTTCACACTGCCCGCAGCAATCGGCTTACTCCCTATCCCACTAATGACAGGCGTTGCCTACGTCACCGCGCTCTGGGTTTTGTCTAAGGAAGAAATCCTAAGAGCGGGTTATGGCTGGATTGTCTTCGTGTGCATGGTCGTGATGTGTCTGATGATGGCGCTAGGACTCGCGTATAGCATCTTTCCAGATATCGTCATCGGTAAACTTGATATTTGGGAGAGCGCGGCCTCAACCGCATCACTCGAATTTGCACTCATAGGAACAGTAATCGCAGTCCCCATGATTCTGTTCTACACAGCATTTATTTATAAAATTTTCTACGGAAAATCACGGCCATTGAGCTACGAATAAACATCTTAAAAATTTGAAACCAATCACTTTTGAATTAGAAAGAGTACGAGACCAAGGAGGTCAACATGAACGCAGCAATCGATAACAGTACTTTGATTCCAGTCGTTACGCCATTCTTTGATGCCGAGAGCAATACGTTCTCCTATGTCGTCAAAGACCCTAGCTCTGCCGCGTGCGCAGTAATCGATAGCGTGCTTGACTTGGATTACGCCTCGGGCGGCATAAGCCACGAGGGCGCAGATGCTATCATCAAATTTATCCGCGATAACGAGCTCAAGATCGAGTGGATCGTAGAGACGCATGCGCATGCCGATCATATTTCTGCGGGCCACTACATACGCGATAATATCGGTGGAAAGCTCGCTATTGGCGAACAGATAAAGACGGTGCAAAAAGTTTTCGGCGGTATCTACAACATCGATAGCGAACTTGCTCACGATGGCTCGCAGTTCGATCACCTATTCACCGACGGGGAAACTTATAAGATCGGAAATCTCGAAGGACATGTAATGCATACCCCGGGGCACACACCTGCATGTATGTCGCATCTGATCGGTGATGCGCTATTCGTCGGCGATACGCTGTTTATGCCAGACGCCGGCACCGCGCGTGCCGATTTTCCTGGGGGCGATGCTGCGACGCTTTACCGCTCGATTCACAAATTGCTCGAGCTTCCAGGTGAGACCCGTGTGTTTATGTGTCACGACTATGGCCCCAATGACCGCGAGCTCGAGTATGAAACCACCATAGCTGAAGAGCGTGAGCGCAATATCCATGTGAACGACTCGATAAGCGAAGATGAGTTCGTGAAGATGCGCACCGCGCGAGATAAAACACTCGCCATGCCGCATTTAATACTACCGTCGCTACAGGTAAACGTTCGCGCTGGAGAATTTCCTGCAGCCGAGGACAATGGACTCGTCTATCTCAAAGTGCCAATTAATGCTTTTAAGTAACCACTACTAGCTACTAGTTATTAGCCATTGGTATTTAAACAATGGTAGTGAAACATTAAATGAAACTAAGAAAAATTACTGGCTAACATTGAGCCGCAAAATCTAGGAGAAGAACAATGCGCATCATGACGCTAAACGACACACTCACAGTTTCGGCCCAAGTTGAAATAGAAGATCTTGCAGAACTGAAAGCCAATGGCGTAACAACACTCGTTTGCAATCGCCCCGATGGCGAGTCGCAAGACCAAGTGACATTTGACGCTATTTCGGCTGCAGCTGATCCTCTAGGGATTGCGGTCTTTAATCTGCCTTTCAAGTCAGGCGAGCAGACAGACGCGCAGGTGCAGACTTTCGCTGACTTACTAGAGCAGGCCCAAGCGAAAGCCGAGAAAGTGCACGCCTACTGCCGCACCGGTAATCGATCGGTTTGCCTGTGGTCAGCCTCAGCGGTTAGTCGAGGCGCCGGCGCACAGGAAGTGCTCGAAAAGGCGAAGGAAGTCGGATTCGATGTTACCGACGCAGTGAAACCCTATGTCGCAGATAAAGAAATCGCCGCTGCGTCTACACAGAATGAGGGCGCAGCAAAACCTTCGTTCGACGTAGTCATAGTTGGCGCAGGATCGGGCGGAATCGCGGCGGCAGCGAGTCTACTCAAACGCAAAAGAGATTTACGCATCGCTCTGGTAGATCCAGCCGAGTCGCATTACTATCAGCCAGGATGGACGATGGTAGGCGGAGGCGTGTTCAAAAACACGCAAACAAAGCGCAACATGCGCGACCTGATTCCTAGCAACGTCTCATGGATCAAACAAGCTGCCGTCGGCTTTACACCGACCGAAAATACGGTTCAGTTAGATAACGAGCAGTCGCTTCATTATCAGCACCTCATCGTCGCTCCGGGGCTTGTGCTTAACTGGGATGGCATCAAAGGACTCAAAGAGAGTCTCGGTAAGAATGGCGTCACGTCCAACTATTCTTATGAATATTCAGCCTACACTTGGGAACTTGTAAAAGGACTTAAGAAAGGGCGCGCAATTTTTACCCAACCACCGATGCCGATCAAATGCGCAGGCGCTCCTCAGAAAGCGTTGTATCTCTCTGGCGACCATTGGCTTCGCACCGGTGCGCTAAAAGACATCAACATCGATTTCTTCAATGCTGGCGGGGTTCTTTTTGGTGTCGCAGCGTACGTTCCAGCGCTGCAGAAATATATTGAGCGATACCACGCTAAGACTCATTTCAATCATACTCTTGTCGAAGTCGACGGCGAAAATAAGCGCGCCTATTTTAAATCCTCTGAGGAAGGAAAAGAGAATGACGTAATCTGCGAAGAGTTCGATATGATTCACGTGTGTCCACCGCAGAAAGCGCCAGATTTTGTCGCTAACAGCGTACTTGCCGATGCCGGTGGCTGGCTCGACGTCGATCAATTCAGTCTACAACATAAGAAATTTGCAAATGTTTGGGGATTGGGCGACGTGATGAACACCCCCAATGCCAAAACCATGGCTGCTGTGCGCAAGCAGGTGCCGGTTGTGGCTGCTAACATTGTTAACTCTATTGACGGTCGAGATCTCCAGGCAGGATACGATGGCTACGGTTCGTGCCCACTTACAGTCGAACGCGGTAAAATTGTGCTCGCGGAGTTCGGCTATGGTGGCAAGCTTCTTCCTTCATTCCCGTCTTTTTTACTTAATGGCACGCGCCCAACGTGGGCAGCGTGGATACTTAAAAAGGACATGCTCCCCGCGATCTATTGGCATGCAATGTTGAAGGGTCGCGAGTGGCTCGCAGCACCCAAGAAGCTGAAGTCACTCAGAAGTTAGTCTTTGTTGCGCTGCAGATGCGTCCTGCACTGCAGCAAAATTGAGTACCGTAAACCAAGGAAAGAGTTGAATGCGAAGGAGCGACAAACTACTGCCGGCACTGCGATGGATGCGCAGTTACGATGGCCAGACTTTTAGCAGCGACTTGATCGCCGCGGTCATCGTGACAATCATGTTGATCCCGCAGTCCTTAGCCTATGCGCTGCTGGCTGGACTGCCTGCGGAGGTCGGCCTCTACGCCAGCATTCTTCCGCTCGCGGTGTACGCGCTTTTTGGTAGCAGTAGCACGCTATCGGTGGGGCCGGTAGCAATCGCCTCCCTCATGACGGCTGCCGCCGTCGGTGAGGTTTCTGCGAGTACTGGCGTCAGCGCAACTGCTGCTGCGATCACTCTTGCTGCGCTGTCCGGAGGTATGCTCGCCGCATTTGGCTTGTTGAGACTCGGGTTTCTTGCCAACTTTCTCTCGCACACCGTCGTGTCGGCGTTTATAACTGCGTCGGCTATCATTATCGCGCTCAGCCAGCTGCGTCATATTTTTGGCATCCAGGCTGGCGGAGATACGATCGGTGAACTTCTCCACTCGATTTGGATGCATATCCCACAGCTTAATTTTTCGACGCTTTGGATAGGCGCGGGCGTCATTGTCTTTTTGATGCTTGTAAAGAGTAGCGGCGTTTCGTTTCTTACAAAGCTCGGCATCAGTCGTTTCCGCGCGCAACTGCTCACCAAGGTCGCACCTGTGCTGGCAGTCATCGCGACGATAGTTGCGGTTTCATCCTTGGGACTTGATGCTGATGGCGTTGCAGTGGTCGGTGCTATTCCTACTGGTTTACCAATGCTCGCTTTTCCGGATTTCTCAATCGCACTCATTGAGGCGCTGTGGTTGCCTGCGCTTCTTATTTCGATTATCGGTTACGTAGAATCGGTGTCAGTCGGCCGCACTTTAGGTGGCAAGCGGCAAGAGCGCATCGATGCGGATCAAGAACTCATTGGCCTCGGCGCGGCTAACGTTGCTTCGGCTTTTTCGGGTGGGCTCCCAGTAACCGGCGGCTTTTCACGCTCGGTTGTTAACTTCGACGCCGGCGCCGTAACTCAGGCGGCAAGTCTCATGACCGCGGCCTTTATCGGCGTAGTCTCTCTATTCCTCACGCCATTACTTTACAGCCTACCTAAAGCTACCCTCGCCGCCACGATTATTGTAGCGGTTATTGCCCTCGTCGATTTCTCGGTCATCAAAAAGACCTGGCGCGTCTCCAAGGGAGATACGGCAGCCGTGTTGGTAACGATGTTTATTACCTTGGGGTTCGGCGTCGAGGCCGGTGTTTCCTGCGGTATCTTGGTATCGATTGGTCTACACCTCTATCGCACCTCTAAGCCTCATATCGCCGAAGTGGGACTTATCGAAGGTACCGAGCATTTCCGCAACGTGCGCCGTTATCAGGTCGAATGCTATCCACAGATTCTTACTCTTCGAGTCGACGAAAGCCTATTCTTTGCCAACGCCTCTTATCTTGAGGAACGCATTTATTCGGCCGCATTCGATAACGGCGACATCGCACACGTAATACTCATGTGTACGGCGATTAATGAGATTGACTACACGGCGTTAGAGACACTAGAGGCGATCAATCTGCGTTTGAAACAGCAGGGAATTACACTGAACCTGTCGGAGGTGAAGGGACCCGTGATGGACATGCTCAACCGCACCGATTTCTTCGAGCATCTCAGCGGCGAGGTTTATCTGAGTCAGTTTGAGGCCTTTAGCGCTGTTCGGGGGAAGCTGGGGCTTGGCTGACCTTCGCCGATCGTCGACACCTTTCCGAGCAGTATTTAACCTCGTTCCAGTTTTTCTCCCATTTTTTCCGCCACGCAAAAGGCAGCTCGCAGACGGGACACGTTTTCTGAGGGAGATCCTGTTTCTTAACGCCGCGCATTAGTCTCAGGAATTACTATTATTTTGCATCACGACTGGCCTGCGCATAAAGGTAAGCAGGAAGCGCACAGGACAAACCGATACCAAGGTTCAAAAGCATAAAAAACCAAGGGGCTGGACTTTCACCTTTCGTCTGTGCACGACGTGCAAACATAAATAGCCAGAATACAAACGAGCTGATAAGGAGATCGGCGGTAAATCCGCCGATCGCAGAATTTGCGAAAAGCGCGGCAACGAAATCCGAAACACTTACCCCGTACTCACCGAAAAAATCCAGAAAGAAAAGATAAGGCACTGCGGCGCCGAGTATCGCGAGCAAAAGGTAGGTGCTTCTGAGCGTCATAACGGTGTAACCCTTTCTGTATTCATCAAATTCTTCCTATCGCGACCTGATTGACCCACTCAACACAGAATACGTTAGATGACACCCTGCTCAATAAGGTCAGCTGCGTAGTTCGCAGCGCGTGCGCTGAACGCCATATAAGTAAGCGATGGGTTCTGACACGCTGCCGATGTCATAAACGAGCCGTCGGTAATAAATAGGTTTGGCACATCATGCGCCTGACACCAACCGTTTAGCACGGAAGTCTCCCGATCTCGTCCCATGCGCGCGCTGCCCATTTCGTGAATGCGGTTGCCAGGTTTGGTGAGATTAACTGGTGTCGCGGTGATTTGTGTACAGCCCGCTGCCTCAAGCATAGCAACAGCGTCTTTGCTGGCCTCCTCCAACATTTTATATTCATTTTCGCCATACTTAACGTTAAATAAAGCGAGAGGGTTGCCCCATTTATCGCGCTTGCTGGGATGAAGAGTAACGCGATTATCTGGATTAGAGAGTTGCTCTCCAAAAGCGCCGATGCCGATTCGCCAAGCGCTCGGTAATCTGTGCGCTTCCTTAAACGCTCGACCGATGCCAGGGATTTGACCGCCGGCATTACCCACAGAGGTTGCGCCTCCTTGAAAACCAAATCCCCGGCGATAGGGCTTGTCCTGTCCGTTTAGATTGGCGTAACGCGGAATATAAATCCCACCGCTTGGGCGTCTACCAAACGTCGTTTTGTTATCGAATCCGCTGAGGTAACCGGTCGCATTTGCGCCGCTCACGTGGTCCATTAAATTGCGGCCCACTTGATCGGAATGATTCGCCAGTCCATTAGGGAACGTCTCTGACTTAGACTGGAGCAAAATCATTGCAGACGCTATCGTGGACGCATTTAGAAAAATAACTTTTGCTGTATAGGTGCGTTTCTCGTTCGTCTCCGCATCGATTACGCGCACACCAGAAACACGATTGCTTGCTGCGTCGTATTCGATCGACTCAACTATCGCGTTATGAACCATGGTTAGGTTACCAGTGCGCTCTGCGGCGGGGAGTGTCGCATTAAGCGACGAGAAATATGCCTTAAAGCTGCAGCCTTGGTGGCAGTGGTTACGTACTTGGCAGTTGCTGCGCCCAAGCGATTTCTGCTCTTCAGTCGCATCTGTAAGATGTGCGATGCGCGCGGGAATTACATTGCGTTCGGGGAAACTCGACTCAACGCTAGCCTTCAATGCTTTCTCGGCATCGGTAAGTTCAAACGCGGGCTGGAAAACACTGTCAGGTAGATGTGGAAGCCCTTCGGCGCTGCCAGAAATACCAACAAAGGTCTCGACCTTGTTATACCAAGGCTCAATGTCGGCATAGCGGATTGGCCAGTCGATTGCGTGGCCCTCGCGCGCGTTTGCACCGAAATCGAGATCGCTCAAACGGTAGGTTTGGCGCGACCACATAATCGACCGCCCTGCTGTATGGTAGCCGCGTAGCCAGTCGTAAGTCGTGCCCTCGGCCTCTTCGTAGGGATGCTCGGAATCTTTTACCCAGAAGTGTTTTGTCGATTCTTTGATCGCGTAGGCGACGCCACCGTATTGACGCGGGTAATGTTCCGCTATCTCGTCCTGCGCAACACTGTCGAGATTGGGTTTCTCCCAAGGAGTTAAATTGTCAGTGTAGTCGCGCTCGGGAATTATTTCTGGACCTCGTTCTAACACCAACACCTTGAGTCCACGCTCGGTAAGCTCTTTGGCCGACATGCCGCCACTCATTCCCGACCCTACTACTATCGCATCGAAATCTGCCACTGTGGTTATCCTCTTTTCAATTCTTTTGAAGCCGCCGTAAGGCGCTCTTATCATTATTTAGCGCAACGCATTTATGCGCGCAGAGTTATGCAGGCGTTATGTCGACGCTAGGATCCCAGCGGCCGGGTAAGGCGACCCATTTTAGTTCTTGGACAGCGCCACCTTCGGTCGCGAAATAGGCCTGCGTTATCCAACCCTTAAAACGGCGATAGCCGTCCATACTCTGATCGATCTCGAACGCACGTGCGTCGAGTTCCGCCAATGCTTCCTCGGCTGCGTCTTGCGCCGCGCGCTCGAATGGAACACCAACCGCAGAATCAAGATCTGCGCGCAGTCGCGCGAGCGCTGCGCGGTGTGCGCGCTGAGTTTCTGCACTTGCCCAATCGCTCATGAGGCCATCGAGGTAACCGGCGACATTCACGTCGAGCGCGCCAGGTGTTTCTGTTCGAGGAATAATGAGATCGGAAACGCGGCTAACGAGCGCCATTTCGTCGCCCGAGTAGAATCGCCCTGGGTTATGCGGTGCTGTCGCCGTGACCGCTGGCGCATTATCTCCGCAGGCGCTGAGGGTCGCCGCGCCGCCAACCGATAAGATTAAGCCTTGGATAAACTCTCTTCTGGTCTTCATTCTTCTTTCCTCGTTTTCTTACCGCTTAGTGCTGCGAAACTCGCGCGCTCGCAGATTAAAATCTCATTCGGCGAACCGATTCGATGCTCGTGGTGACAGACTCAAACGCGTCAACAGGATTGTCGTGTTCGACGAAATAATGTTTAAAACCACCGGTATCGGTATGCGCGAAAATAGATTCGAAGTCTATCGAGCCCTCGCCCACCGCTGCCATCTTTCGGTCAGCAGAAAGGTCTTTCACGTGCAGCATACTGAAGCGGCCCGAATGTTCTTTGACATAGCGGAGGGGATCGACCCCAGCATAGGCTATCCAGAACAAATCGAGCTCCATATCGACAAGCGCCGGATCAGTCTGTGCAAGCAGCAAGTCATAAGGAACAACGCCATCGACGGTGGCAAACTCAAAATCATGGTTGTGGTAAGCGATTTTGAGACCCGCATCGCGACAAGCCTCACCCGCTCCGTTGAGCGTATCGACAAGCCGTTTGTAGTGATCGAGTGTTCTCTCGTTTTCTTGCAAATAAGGAATGACAATATAGTCTTGCCCAATCCCTACTGCCCGCTCAATTTCAATTTGTAGATTATCGCGGACTGCTGCCCATTGAATATGCGCCGCCGGTGACACTAATCCGTTCGCGTCAAGCGCCGCTTTAATCTGAGCCGCGCTGCGTCCATAATAGCCAGCAAACTCCATCTCTTTATAACCGAGCTCGGCTACGCGTGCGAGCGTGCCATCGAAGTCTTCGGCAAGTTCCTTGCGCAATGTGTAGAGTTGCAGCCCAATGTTTTCGACTCGGCGCGATTGTGCGCAAGCGAATGACGGAAGCAGCACACTGCTTGCGATGCCGGCAGTGAAAAGCCCGCTGCGATTTAGAAATTTCCTTCGGCTAATGTTCACCATTGTGCCTAGTCCTTTTTTAGATTCTGAATTACTACAGCGTCACCCAGCTAGAGCCATTTGTCATTGACTCTACCGCCGCTGTCACAAAACGTACACCCTTTACACCGTCGGCGACAGTGGGGAGCAGCCGCGAAGGATCGTCTTCATTGCCATGCTTAATTCCATCGCTAGATGCAATCAGATCGGCAAAGTCGCTATAGAGCGTGGCGAAGCCCTCGATAAACCCTTCGGGATGACCCGCAGGAATTCGTGTAACAACGCTTGCCGAGAGACCCGCTCCGCCGCGGGTGAGCGTGCGCATCGGCTCACCTAAGGGACGATGAATGAGTTGATTAGGGTTCTCTTGAAACCATTCCAGACTCCCCGTTTCGCCATAGACTCGCAGCCGAAGCGCGTTTTCCTGTCCCGCCGCGACCTGACTCGCCCAGAGCATCCCGCGAGCGCCGCTAGCGTATCGCAGCAGAATATGGGCGTTGTCGTCGAGGACGCGGCCGGGAACGAAAGAAGAGAGATCGGCAAGCAGGCTTGTCGGCTGCATGCCACAAACAAATCCCGCGAGATGGAACGCGTGTGTGCCTATGTCGCCGATGCTGCCGCCTGCGCCCGCACGAGCGGGGTCGGTTCGCCATGCCGCTTGCTTCTGCCCACTGGCTTCGATATTCGTTGCAAGCCAGTCTTGTGGATATTCGACCTGTACTAATCGAATCGCACCAAGCGCTCCGGAGGCAACTAGGTGGCGCGCCTCACGGACAAGTGGATAACCGCTGTAGTTATAGGTCACGGCAAACTGTGCATTACTTTTGCTTACGATTTCGGCGAGTTCTTGTGCCTGGGCATAGTCGTTAGTGAGCGGCTTATCGCAAATGACATGAATACCTTCAGCGAGCAGCGCCTTGGCGGGTTCGAAATGCAAATGATTCGGCGTAACGATTGCTACTGCCTGCACGCCGTCTTCGCGCTGTGGCTCTACTCGCGCCATTTCCTCGAAAGACACATAAGTGCGATCGGCGGAAATGCCCAATTCCCGGGCTGATTCGCGTGCCCGCTCAGGGTCGGCACTCAGAGCGCCGGCACAAAACTCGAAACGGTCGTCGAGGCGAGCAGCAAAGCGATGCACTTCGCCTATGAACGCGCCCTGTCCGCCTCCCACCATACCTAAGCGAATTCGTGCAACCATTAGTCTAAACCCAGAATACGTGCATTGGCGGCGTCGTTGGTACCCGCATCAGCGAAATCGTCGAAGGCACGATCGGTAACGCGAATAATATGATCTTTAATAAACGCGGCGCCTTCACGCGCTCCGTCTTCGGGGTGTTTGAGGCAGCACTCCCACTCGAGCACCGCCCAGCCCTCGAAATCGTTAGCGGCTAGTTTAGAAAACATCGAGCGAAAATCGACTTGGCCATCGCCTAGCGAGCGGAATCGGCCTGCCCTATCGACCCAAGGCTGATAGCCACCATAAACACCCTGTCTAGCCGTTGGATTGAACTCGGCGTCTTTAATGTGTACGAGCTTTATGCGCTCTTTATAGACATCCATAAAGGCTAGGTAGTCTAGTTGCTGCAAGACCATGTGGCTGGGGTCGAACAGAATATTGGCTCGTGGATGGTTGTTGACTCGCTCGAGAAACATATCGAAGGTCACTCCATCGTGCAGGTCTTCGCCCGGGTGCAGCTCGAATCCGATGTCGACACCCGCATCGTCGAAAGCGTCGAGGATAGGAAGCCAGCGCGCCGCGAGTTCATCAAACGCCGTCTCGACCAGACCGGCAGGGCGCTGGGGCCAAGGGTAAAAGTAGGGCCATGCTAGCGCCCCTGAGAAACTCGCGTGGGCGGTAAGTCCGAGTCTGCGCGAAGCCTTTGCTGCAAGCATGAGTTGGTTCACCGCCCAGTCTTGGCGCGCATCGGGCCGGCCGCGAACATTCGCCGGGGCGAAGCCGTCGAACATCTCATCATAGGCTGGATGCACAGCGACAAGCTGACCTTGTAAGTGAGTCGACAGCTCGGTTATCTCAATACCGTGATTCGCTAAAGTATCGCGAAGATCATCGCAATAGGACTGACTTTCGGCGGCGAGCTCAAGATCAATCAGGCTAGGCTCGCCGCTGGGCACTTGAATTCCTTTATAGCCTAGATCGGCCGCCCACGCGGCAATACTGTCTAGCGAATTAAACGGCGCGTGTTCACCGACAAACTGTGCTAGGAAAATTGCGGGCCCTTTGATCGTCTTCATCTCTGTCCTCTTCTGCCGGTTACTAGAACGGTGAGTCTGGAAAATAGTAGTCTTCGGCATTCTCTCGAGTGATGAGCGGCGAGCCAAGGATATATTCGCCTTCGATGGGCGTATCGGAGATCAGCTTGAGCGCCGTAAGCTCCATTGCGGTAGAGATCATCGATGGAGGATACAGAACGTCTACCGGTGTCAACTCGTCACCGTCCATCACACGCTTCACTATGTCTTTCATGCCGCCACCGCCAACAATGAATAATTCCTCTTGTCGCCGAGCCTGACGAACCGCCTGAATTACGCCGATCGCGATGTCATCGTCTTGCGCCCATACCGCATCTATTTCGGAAAACCGCGAGAGAAAATCTTGCATTACAGTGAAGCCGTCGTCGCGATTCCAGTTAGCGTACTGATCGTCTAACACTTCGACATTGCTTCCTTCGAGCGCCGACATAAAACCGTCAAAGCGCTGCTCATCGATCACCGTCGGCATCCCGCGCAGAACAACGATTTTACCGTTACCGTCTAAACGCTCTTTTATATACTCGCCCGACACGCGTCCCATTTCCGCATTATTGCCAGCGACATAAACATCGTGGATACCCGGTTCGCTAAGACCACGATCGACAACGGTGACGAACACGCCTCGGCGCTTCGTATTGCGCACGGGGCCCGTTAGCGGCGCGGACTCGAAGGGCAATATAACGAGTGCATCCATTCGATGAATCGCCACCAGGTCTTCTAAATCGTTCGCCTGCTCTGATGCGCTATTTGCAGTCACGAGAACAACTTTAAGCCCCGGGTTCGCCGCTTCGAGTCGCGCTTTTGTCTGCTCGGCGTGAAAATTCAACCCACCGGCCCAGCCATGTGTCGCCGCAGGAATAGAGACGCCAATTGTTTGTGCGCGAAGAGTCGGTGCCACCGCCGCCAACAACAGACTCGACGCAGCGAGAGTGAGCATTGAATGCTTGGCAAGCTTGCATGCCGCGTTCATGAAGCTGCCCGCACACAAAGTGCTAAGACGAAAAATCTCGCCGAGGTTGCCTCTAGCAGAATGTGCACGTACCGCTTTCATCTCATTATTTGTCATGCTTATCACCTGTATTTTGACTTAGTTCTTCGCGCGCCACGCGCCTCGCTGGAGATACACAGCGACGATCACTATCACACCTTGCACCGCGCCATTGAGATAATTGCTCACCGCATCCGTAAGGTTCAGTATGTTGCCAATTAGCGTGAGTATCAACGCACCCACAACCGTGCCCCCTATGCGTCCATAACCACCTTTGAGCATCGTGCCGCCAATAATCACCGCAGCGATCGCTTCGAGCTCCCAGAGAATACCAGTCTGTCCCGATGCGGAGCCGAGTCGTGGCACATAAATAATCGTCGCTATCGACACGCAAAGGCCTTGTAAAATATAAGTCGCAGTTTTGATGCGATCTACGTTGATGGCCGAGTAATGGGCAACGCTTTCGTTAGACCCCACTGCAAAGCAGTGGCGGCCGAATACTGTCATATTAAGAAGCACGTAGCCGATTACTGCCACGACCAAAAAAACCCAGACCGGATAGGGCAAGCCAAGCAGAGTGCCGTAATAAACTTCGCTATAGACATCCCCGAGGGTGAAGTTGAGCGAAAGCGTGCCGCCGTCCGCCATGTAAGTAACGAGCGAGCGGTAAATCCCCATCGTGCCCAAAGTCACGATAAACGCTTCGATCTTCGCCTTCGTGGTCAGCAGGCCGTTTATCATTCCTGCGAGCCCACCAATCGCCGCTGAGGCTACTATAGCCAAAAAGATTATTGTCACTAGAGAGTCTATCGTGGCCATTAGCGCATTCATCAGCAGAATCATGCAGCCAGAAATAAACGCAGCCATCGAACCAACCGACAAATCAATTCCGCCGGTGGTGATAACAAACGTAGCGCCGATTGCAACAATGCCAATGAACGAACTGCGCGCAAGAATATTACTGACATTGCCCGCGCTCAGAAACGCATCGTTAACGAAAATACCGAGAATGAATAAAGCAATAAGGGCTATGAAAGGCCCCGCTGTCTTGAAGTCTATTTTTGTCATCTACTGTCCCGTTCTAGCATCGCCACGAACTGCGGCCTGATGCTGTTTTCCTATGCCGCAGCAGCCTTAAGCCCTGTCGCGTAACGCATAATCTCGTGTTCTGTTATCTCGTCGCCGCTAAGCACACCGACAATGTTTCCTTGATGCATCACTGCCACCCGATGAGCCATTCCAATCACCTCGCTCATGTCTGAAGAGATGATAATCACAGCCTTCCCAGCTGCGGCTAGTTCAGCAAGAAAATGATAGATCTGACTTTTCGTTCCGATGTCGATGCCGCGCGTAGGCTCGTCGACAATCACTATGTCTGGTGTGGTTTCGAGCATTTTCGCAAGAAGCAGTTTCTGCTGGTTGCCCCCTGACAGATTACCGGCCACCACGCCTGTATCACGCATGCGGATGTCGAATGTCTCTACGGCCTTTTCAAAGGCAGATTGTTCAGCGCGCGTATCTATAATGATGCCTGCAAAATGCGCCAGCGCATAAAGCGAGAAATTTTCTCTCAACCCTTTGTTCAGAAGCAGACCACTGCCTTTCCTATCTTTTGTTAAGTAGGCAACACCGTGAGCACGAGCGTCAGCAAAACTGTTAAGACGCACCTCTTTTCCTTTTACAAAAATTTTTGACTCTGAGCCTAACTGAGCTGAGCGCAGACCCACAAGGGTTTCGAAAAGCGCCGTCCGTCCCGAGCCGACGAGCCCAGAGAATGCCAGTATTTCTCCGCTGCGAAGCTCAAAATTTTCTGGCTCGCTCGCCCCCGCGACATGCAAACCGTGAACCGAAAGCGCCACGCTCGCCGACTCGTATGGGGCTGGCACCTTCGGGTAAAGCGAGCTAAGTTCGCGGCCAACCATTAACCGCGCCATATCGTCCTTAGTCAGTGTCGCGGCTGGGTAGCAACCAACGAGGTCACCATCGCGGATGACAGTAATGCGATCCGCGATGCGCTCTATTTCTTCGAGCTTGTGGGAAATGTAGATTATCCCCACGCCGCGTCCGCGGAGGCGATCAATTAACTCGAATAATGCAGCGCTCTCTTTTTGAGTTAGCACTGCTGTCGGTTCATCTAGAATAAGCACACGTGCGTCTTTAGCGAGCGTCTTCGCAATCTCAACCATCTGTTTGTCTGCTACAGAGAGATCCGAGACTAAGGTCGCTGGATCTATGGTGCAGTGAAGCGTGGCGAGATAATCCCGACTAAGTTCATTCATTTTTTTCTTGTCAATGAACAAGCTAGCCAGCCCCGTGCCGCGAAGTTCGCTCCCAAGGAAAATATTCTCAGCCACGCTAAGCTGCTCGGCAAGATTGAATTCTTGATGAATAAGAACAACCCCCGCTGCCTCGGCGGCGGCGTGGGTCCAGTCTCTTGCTGCGATTGCTTGCGCCGAGTCTTCGTTGTTGGTCATTGGCGACGGGGCCACGCCGATGTCAGCGCCAGAAAACTCTTGTTTAGTATTTACATAAAGGTGGCCGTCGTTTCTTGCCTCGAACCCAGAGAGACATTTCACCAACGTTGACTTCCCTGCACCGTTCTCACCTAGGATTGCATGAACTTCTCCTCGTCGAAGATCGAAGTCAATTCCGTGAAGCACTTCGATTTCCCCATAGGATTTTTTCAAATTCTGTACTGCTAAAAGAGAATCGCGCGGCGGCGCATCAACTTGTGATTCCTGCGCCATTACCGCCATCACTGTATTCGACACGTCGCTATTCGCCGCCTGAACCATGAATTAGCGATTCCACATATTGGGCAGCACGGTGCTGTTATAGGTTTTCTGACCGCGTTCGAGATGCGCTCGCAGCGAGTTGACGATCTCCGGCTGTTCACGCGCGAAGCTGTACGTTTCGGACGGGTCTTTTACCACGTCAAACAAGAGCCCGACGGGGCCATAATAGGAATCAGGATTATCGAAGCTGTTCGTAGCCGTGCGATAGCGAGACTCAAGCACGAGTTTCCATTGGCCGCTACGCACACCCGCAATCCTATCGGCGTCAAACAGAAAAAGTGCCTCATGGGGCGAAGCCGCATTCTCTGTCAGCATTGCCGTAATGTTTTCCCCATCTATGTCGCGATCGTTCGGTAGGTCACCACCCGCAAGCGCGACGAGCGTTGGCAAAAGATCGATGTTCATCGCCGGCTCGTTCGATACCAACCCTTTAGGAATTGTGCCAGGCCACTGCGCAATGAACGGCACGCGCTGTCCGCCTTCCCATGAACTACCTTTGCGATCGCGAAAGGGACCAGGGCTACCTTCCCACCAAGGACCGTTGTCGGAGGTGAAGATAACTAAGGTATTGTCCGCCACACCTAGCTCCTCGAGCTTGGCGAGGATTTTTCCCATGCTCCAGTCAATCGTCTCGACGACATCGCCATAGAGTCCAGCATCGGATTGCCCCTCAAAAGGCGCTGTCGTGTAGAGGGGAACGTGTGGGAAGCTGTGGGGCAAATAGAGAAAGAACGGATCTTCATTAGCGACGCTGTCTTCGACGAACGCCAGCGCCTGTTCGGTGTAACGCTGCGTTAGTGTCTCCTGAACAACTGGGTCTTCGATCATCGTCTCTTGGCTATATAGTTCGAGAGGCAGCATATCATTGCTGTGCAGCACGCCAAAGTAGGTATCGAACCCGGCATGAAGCGGCGACCATTCGACGCGGCTGCCAAGGTGCCACTTTCCGAAGAGACCGGTGCGATAGCCTAGCGGCTGCAATGCTTCGGCGATCGTAATTTCCTCCTCAGCGAGGTGAATCTCGTTTGTCGGCCGAGCTACGTCATTCACTAGCCCTAGGCGAATAGGATACCGACCGGTTAATAAGCCACCCCGCGCCGCCGTGCAGATATTCGCACTCGAATAGAAACTATCGAAGCGAGCACCATCCAACGCCATGCGGTCGAGATTCGGCGTCTTTATCAGCTTAGAGCCATAGACGCCGAGGTCGCCATAGCCGAGGTCGTCGGCCATAACAATGACGAAATTTGGTTTATCGCTCGCAGCATTCACAGTGGTGCTGAAAACAAACAAGCTAAGAGCGATGGCGCCTAAGATTTTTACTTTAGATACAGATCTAAATTTCATTCTCTTTACCCTCACAACCACAGAGCTCTGGCGGAATCATCGATTCGCTAGAGACTAAAGAGTTGTTTATGGATTACGCGTTCCAGGAATCACTTCGAAGCTTGGATCAAACTCAACCAAAACCGAATTCAGCTGCATGAGTAAACCCGCGTTACCAGTTACAGTGCCGATACCACTTTGCAATTGCGAACCAAGTGTGGCCTGCCCCATGATGATGGTCTCGACATCGCGGCGATTCATCGTAATCGTGACATCGGGATTGGGCGCTAAATAGCCTTCGATATTAGAAAGCGTTCCACCACTCATCTCGACCACAAAAGTCTCGCCCGTATCAGGCGTAATGAAATTGAGTACAAAATTAATTTCATCTGCGGCTTGGCTATCGACACGCGTAGCCACCGCATCCCACCACTGCCCGGTAGTCATCGCGCGCGCAACCGTTGGACTGCCACTTCGTGGGCTCTCGAATGGCCTGACGCCGTTGCGTAACTCCTCGGCAGAAGAAAGGAACACATGACGCACACTTGCGCTTTCATATTGATAACCAAGCTGTTCGAATACGTCGGCCAACAAGTCTTTCGCTTCGGTATTCGCAGGCTCTGCATAGACAAGCTTATTCAGCAACTCCATAGCATGGCGATAGCTTCCTTCGTTAACAAGCTCGCTGCTTCTCGCGATAATTTTCTCACTGCCTCCCATCATCTCGACGTAGAGCGGGGCCGAATCAGCAGGTGAAAGCGGCACGAGCGTTGCTGGATTGCCATCCCAGTAGCCTAGATAGCGATTGATCACCGCGCGTGAGTTATGGAATTCTGACCCGTGGTACTGACGAGCGCTCCACTTCTGCTGCAGGCTCTGAGGTACTTTATACTCGTTGTGAATTTCGTTGATCGTTACGCCTTGATTCGCAAGATGCAGCACTTGGTTATTGAGGTTCGCGTAGGCATCTCTCTGAGTGCGCAGTACTTCCTGAATTCGCTCGTTGCCCCAACGTGGCCAGTTGTGTGACGAGACCATAACCTCTGCCTCAAGACCAAACTCATAGAGCGCAGCGTTGATCTGTTTCGACCATGCGAGGGCATCTCGCACCAGTGCGCCGCGAAGTGTATACACATTGTGGATAGTCGCCGTGATGTTTTCTGCCGCCCAGAAAACCTTGTAGTCAGGGAACCACGCATTCATCTCTGCTGGCGCTTCGGTACCCGGTGTATTTTGAAAATTTACGCGTATACCATCTATTATGTGCTCTTCAAACGGCTCGGTGACAACAACCGTGGGCGGGATGAGACCCGCGGCGCCCACCGACAGTCCCTTGCCTATGGCCGAGTCGACCTGCCCAAAAGGGCTAGAGGGAATAAGTCGGCCATACTGAAAGCCCGCGCGACGCGACATCGAATTACCGGCGTAGACATTCTCAGAAATAGCCTCCTCCATGAAGCCCACGGGCGCATAGATAGCGACCTCGCCGTTATTTACTGCGTCGATGCTCGTAACGCCTAACACACCACCAAAATGATCGATATGCGAATGCGAGTAAACCACCGCTTTAACCGGCAACTCGCCGAGCTGCTCATTGGCAAGTTTAAGTGCCGCCGCCGCGGTTTCGGCAGACAACAATACGTCGAAAAGTATCCAACCCGTATCGCCCCGCACAAGCGTCATATTCGAGAGGTCGAAGCCACGCACCTGATAGATAAAATCTGGCACAACCTCGTAAAGACCGAAATTCATATTAAGTGTTGCTTGACGCTGGAGCGATGGATGCATCGAGTCGAACTCTTCACCGCTTAGCAAAAATTCGTATTGCCCCATATCCCAGACAACAGCGCCTTGAGAATTCAGGATCTGCTTTGAGGCGGGTTCTGCGATAAAGCCGCGGCGTGACTCGGCAAAGTCTCGGTCGTCCTCAAAGGGGAGTGATTCGCGCAGTGCTTGTTGCAGTTCTGATGTGTGCACTGACGCCGGAGAACCCTTCGCGTTGAAGTGATCCTGAGCAAACAGCGATCCGGCAAGTCCAACGCTGACCGCAGCAAGTGTTACTGCTGCCGCTTGGAGTGAAAAGTGTCGTACTCGCGTAGTGCCGTTTCCGCAACGTTTGTTTGCTGGGCCTGCGGAGAAAGTTGTTTTGTTCATTTTAACACCCCATTTGCGCTGCGCGATAAACCTGCGCTTGTTTTTATTGTTTGGGGAAAAGCAACTTTACCCCCCTGCTAATTCTGTCGCTAATGCCTGCAGCTGCTCCGAGCATCCGTGCTCGCTCTTATGTGTGAACAGATCGTCGGCGCGTGTGGCTCCGGGATTGATACACGCTAGGGGGAAGCCCGCCTGATGAGCATGACGACAAAATCTAAAGCCCGAATATACCATTAGCGAGCTGCCGATAACCAATAGTGCGCCCGCCGCATCGATAGCCGCAAAAATTTCGTCGACTGTGGCACGGGAGACGGAATCGCCGAAAAACACGACGTCGGGTTTAAGTACGCCGCCGCAGGACTCGCAGGGTGGCACATTTACCTGATTTATTATGTCGTCGGGTACGTCTGCATCACCGTCTGGGGCGAGGGCACCGGGGCTTGGCAGCGAGTGATTATAGTCAACAAGGCGCTCTTGCATGCGCGCTCGATCTGTTCTCTCGCCGCAGCTTAAACAGATAACGCGATCAAGCCTACCGTGCAGATCGATAACTCGTTGCGATCCTGCGCGCTGATGCAACCGGTCTACATTCTGCGTAACCAGCAAAGAACCATATCCCGCCGCCTCGAGTCGGGCGAGCGCGAGGTGAGCGGCATTAGGTTGAGCCTGCCCGACGGCCGGCCATCCCGCATAGCTCCGCGCCCAGTACCTTTGTCTAGACACCGGCTTTTCGACGAAATCTCGGTGTTGGATAGGGTCATTGCGTTGCCACTTACCCGAGCTATCGCGATAAGTAGGAATACCCGAAGCAAGGCTAATACCCGCACCTGTGAGGACAACCGTTCTAGGATTGGCGAGGAGGAAATCTTTGATCGCGTCGGTCACGGCGTGCCTGTATTATAAATAGAGCATGGCAAGCTTACTTTACGACTTGCCGCCGCGCCAGATGAGATTAGCTAACTCGTGACTCTTGGCCCTGCACCGTTCGACTCTACACGCGTTCCGACAGTTAAAAGCCCGAAGGCCTCATTATGTTTAAAGTCAATTTTTCGCGCCCCCTAACCCTGCCGCTCATAACGGCTCTCGCAGTCTTTCTTAACGGCTGCCAGGAAGGCACACCCGATGCCGCGACAAGCGCTCAAATCGACGCTACGCGGTTATCCGAAACCGTGCGGGTCTTGGCATCGGACGAGTTTTACGGCCGCGCCCCTGGCGGGCCGGGAGAGGCGCTGACGGTCAACTATTTAATCGAACGCTTTACTGAATTAGGACTCGAACCGGCTGGCGAAGAAGGAGGATGGACGCAGTCTGTGCCACTGATTCATACGCAAATTTCTGCCCAAGCAGACAACGCGCCGAGCCTCCAACTCAACGCAGACGGGGCGACTGTCAATCTAGTCCAGGGAACGGATGTAGAGTTCAGCACTACTCGGCCGGTTACCCAAGCAATCATTGAAGACGCCCCGATAGTCTTCGTCGGTCACGGCGCCTTCGCTCCGGAGCGTAACTGGGATGATTTTGGTGACATAGATCTGCGCGGCAAGCTTGCCATCTTCTTAGTCAACGATCCTGATTTCGCGGCACAAGAAGACGAGGCTATTGCAGGTCGGTTTGGCGGCAAACGCATGACTTATTACGGTCGTTGGACCTATAAATTTGAGGAAGCAGCGCGACGCGGAGCACTTGCTGCTCTCGTAGTCCACGACGATGCAGGCGCAGGCTATGGCTGGAACGTGGCCTCATCTTCTCCCGGCGAAAACTACTCAATTGAACGCCCCACCACTAGCCTCGAGCCGCCTTTGCTTCAAGGGTGGATTCACAACGATGCAGCTAGCGATCTGTTTGCTCTCGCGGGGCTTACTCTCGAAGAGCAGCGACAACTGGCGCGCACTGAGGAATTCGAAGCCTTTGAGCTCGAAGGAGTAACGCTATCCACAACCCTCAAGGTTGACTTGGAAGTCGTGCAAAGCCAGAACGTACTGGCGCGGCTAAAGGGGTCGAGCCGTCCAGAAGAAACAATAATGGTTTCGGGACATTGGGACGCGTATGGTGTTGGCGAACCCGATTCGCTAGGACGCACTGTGCGACCCGGCGCCAACGACGATGCGCTAGGCATTGCCGGTGTGATCGAACTAGCCCGCGTGCTCAGCAAGGAGGGGCAACCCGAGCGCAGCGTAGTCTTCGCCGCGTGGACCGCAGAGGAGAGTGGCCTCCTTGGCTCCGAAGCCTATGCCTCCCGACCCCTTTTTCCACTCGAAACAACCGTTGCGAACTTCACCCTAGACATACTGCAAACCGCTGGCCCCGCGCGGGATGTTATCCAGGTCGGTGAGGGACAGAGCGAGCTTGAACAAGATTTGGCGCGTGCCGCCGCCTTGCAGAAACGCACGGTTACGCCGGAGAACTTGCCGGAGAACGGCCTATTTTTTAGAGCCGACCATTTCTCACTAGCAAGGCGTGGCGTTCCTGTACTTCTGATAATGGGAATCGCCGGCGGCGCTGATCTGATTGAGGGCGGACGCGCGGCAGGCGACAAGTGGATCGCCGACTACACCGGCAACTGCTACCACCAGACCTGCGACGCATGGAGCCCCGACTGGGATCTGCGCGGGGCAGTTCAGGATATCGAACTATTTCTTTCTATTATCACTGATCTGGCAAACTCATCACGCTGGCCAGAGTTGCTGCCCAGTTCGGAATTTAAGTCAATTCGGGATGAGAGCCGGCATCTTCGATCGAACCGCTAGTTCTCGGCTTTCGATCGCAATTCTCGCGCCAGAAAAAAGGGCCTATCAGTTTCCTGATAGGCCCATTGGGTAACGCATTGAGCCGAAGCTCACACTAGAGATGCGCCCGCGACAGGGTCGCATCGGCATTACGCCAGAAGGACTCGAACTGTCGCTTCACAATCTCGGCCTCGGCACTGCGTCCCTGCGCCTCGATCGCCTGATACAGACCAAAAGTCGACCAGCCACTCTGCTGCTTCCACTCGAGATCTTGGCGGAATGTCGCCTCAGCTTCGGCGGCCTGTCCGGCATCTAGCTGAGCGGCACCAAGGTAAAGACGCATCGACTGAGACCAATCGGGTGGCTCGGTATAGCTGTTCGTGTCTTCAATCTCAACCGCACGCGCGAAGGCAGCAATCGCACCGTCCAGATCGCCGCGCGCTTCTTTAATTTCACCCTCGAGAGCGAAACCCGCAAGCGTAAGTATCTGCGAAGCGGACGTTGGGCTCACGCCTGTAGTATCGACCTTTGGATCAGCAGCCATTTCACGAATGTGCAAAAGCGCCGCATCCGCTGCAGCGAGGTTGCCCTTCGCGATGTTGGCGCTGCCGGTCACATAGCTCCACATACCGTCGAGATAAGGCGTGCCTTTATGGCTCTGCTCGCTGCTAAGTAGCTTGTCCCATTTGCCAAACACCTTGTCGACAACCCAAGAGTGCACAACGCGCTTCTCGCCACGGTTCACCGCCTCGGGTGCGGTGCCAACGCTCGCTGCTCCGCGCTGCGCCGCTTCGGATGCTTCAACATAGCTACCCTGCAGCATGCTGGCATATCGCACGAAGTCTAGCGCGTGTGGTGCGTGCATTTTGTGAGACAGTGGATAAGTACCAATGTTGGGAAAGTTAGTATTACCCCACAGTTCGGCAAACTGAAGATCGACGATCTGCGAGCGCTCGTTGATGTCTATCGCTTTTTCATACTCGCCTACTCGAAGATAAATGTGTCCGGGCATGTGAACCATGTGACCCGAAATCGGCACGGTAGATTCTAGCTTTTGAGCTGCAGGCATCGCTAATTCGGGCTGAGAAGAAGCCTCCATTAGGTGAATGTAGAGGTGGTTAGCGCCGGGATGATCGTGCTCCGCACGCATCGCAGCCTCGAGTGCTAACTGCGCCTCCTCCGTGCCTGGGCGCGCTGTTCCATCCTTCTCCCAGTAGTCCCAGCGAGTTGTGTTCATGAAGCCCGCTGCGAACATTGCACCGATATCGGGGTCTTCAGGGTATTTCGCATGGAGTTTGCGCATCGCGTCAACGAAAGCAAAATCACGCTCCCGGTTATCGGAAATCGCGTCTTTGTTGTAGAGAACGAAAAGCGCACGGATCATATCCTGCTCACGCGGCGTTGCGTTCTCGATGCGCCGCATGGCTTCGCGGATTGCCGCAAGGCCAGTTCCTTGCGGATCGTCCGGCATATTCGCGTAGCGGCTATTAGGATTGGGGCCCGCCGCATGCGCTAAACCGAAATAGGGCATGGGGCTGTCGGGGTCTAGGCGGCTCGCTTCTTGATACGAGGCAATCGACTCGGGGAAGTAAAAACTCCATGCCATGCGCAGTCCTTGATCAAAAAACTGCTGAGCAAGATCAGAGTCGGTCGTGATAGGCCGCGAATACGTACCGCCACCGGGTACGAGTATGGCGAGTGGCTCGTTGCTAGACTGACCGACAGCTGTAGACGGCAGCGCCGCGAGTTGCATCGCGGTGACGCCGAGTATGACACCGGCGGTTAAGAGTTTGCGCATGGTCGTTTTCTCCGTTTTTATTTTCTGGTTTCTGTAGTCCCGTTAACTCGTTGAGTCTAGCGCAATTGGCACAAGAGGCAAATGGTGCAAACACACTGCAATTTGCAAAAAAGCGTAATAATCGCCACTAAAATAAGTCGGTTATCGCCCCACTTGATCTACATCAAACGGATCTAATCAAGGCAACGCAGACAAGAGTTTGATAGAGTCAACGTTATTTCGATAGCAACGCCAATAACCCAGTCGGAGCATTAAATGTCCAACGTTATTCAACTAGACGTCTTCACCGATTACGTTTGACCCTGGTGTTACCTCAGTACCGTGAGTATTGAAAAACTGAAGACGAATTACCCTGTCAAAATTCAGTGGGTTCACTTCCCGCTGCATCCAGACACCCCTGCCGAAGGGCGCTCGTTAGCCGAAATGTTCGCGGGGCGAGACATCGAGCCTATCCGCCAGAGGCTCAAAAGCCTTATGGCGGAAGCTGGTCTTGACTACGGCGAGCGCACGCATACTTATAATAGCCGGCTCGCACAGGAACTCGGTGCCTGGGCTGACACGCAGGCCGGTGGCGATGCCATTCACGATGCGCTCTATCGTGCCTATTTTGTCGACGCCGTTAACATCAGCGATATTGATGCGCTCATTGTCATCGCCGAATCAGTTGGACTCGACGGCGGTGAAGCGCGTGCCGTTCTGACCGAGCGCAGATTCTCGGCCAAGGTCGATGATGATTGGGCGCGATCGCGTGGGGTTGGTGTGACTGGTGTACCTACATTCTATGCCAACGACCTCGCTGTTGTGGGCTGCCAGCCGTATGAGACGCTTGAAAAATTTGTAAAGCACCTGCTTGCTGACAATGACAGGGCAAGCTAGCGACCACTCAAGCCAGAAGGACTGCTGTTGAAAACAGTAAAGAATTAGAAGAGGCAGAGAAGATGACATCCACTAGGCCCAAACGTCGGGCATTGATCACCTGCGCAGACCGCTATATGGGACGCGCTATCGCGGCGAAGTTCAAACAACTGTCTATCGACGTTATCGAAGACGACTCTCCGCTCACGAGTAATGCCGAGGTTGATCGTGTAATCGCAGAGGCCGGACGCATCGATATCTTAGTGGCGAATCTTGCTGAGCCACCGATGACCGGTCCGGTGCATGCGATAGATGACGCCAATTGGCAGCGATTATTCGCACGCTTAGTAGACCCGCTAATGTATCTCGTTCGTGCGGTAACTCCACAGATGCTCGAACGCCAGAGCGGCAAAATAATCGCGGTCACGAGCGCAGCGCCCCTAAAAGGCATCGCGAATAACGCGGCGTACTGCGCGGCGCGCGGCGCGCAGAATGGCTTCATTAAAGCGGTTGGACTCGAACTGGCCAGAAGCGGCATACAAGTCAATGCGATTGCGCAAAACTATGTTAACAACGACACTTATTATCCCGACGATGTTCTCGATCAACCTAAATTCATTGAGCACGTGAAACGCAATGTCCCGACCAATAAAGTCGGCGCGCCTTCCGAAACCGCGGAACTCGCCGCCTATCTCGCAAGTGAACACTGCACTCACATGGTCGGACAGCTAATCCCGCTTGCGGGGGGATGGACGACCTAGGTCAGACAAGCGCGCTCGATCGCCCTTCCCAAAAGGGCTTGCGAAGCTCGGTCTTTAAAATCTTATTTATGGGCGAGAGTGGCATCGCCTCGCTCCGAAAACTAACACTCACCGGACACTTGTAAGAAGCAATTCTTTCACGGCAATAGGTGATCAATTCACGCTCTGTCGGCGGTTTACTTTCCGAATCTTCGAGGAGAATAATCGCATGCACCGCCTCTCCCCAGGTTTCGTGAGGAATGCCGATAACTGCGCACTGATGAACCGCGGGATGACTCGATAGCACATTCTCTATTTCTATCGGGTAGATATTTTCACCGCCGCTAACAATCATGTCTTTGACGCGTCCCTCGAGAAACAAAAACCCATCGTCGTCGAGATAGCCAGCATCGCCTGTGTAGTACCAGCCGTCTCTCAAGGCAACCGCAGTCTGCTCGGGCAAATTCCAATAGCCAGTCATAATATTGTCGCCGCGCGCAAGTACCTCGCCGGTTTGCCCTGTAGGAAGGTCGGCACCATGTTCGTCGATAATGCGCAACTGCACATGCGGCGCTGGCCTGCCAACCGAACCGAGTTTCTCAGAACCAGGACCGCTGACGACGTGATACTGCGAGTCGAGACTTGTGACGATGGGCGCCGCCTCGGTCATGCCGTAGGTCTGGTAGAGATTGATACCAGAAAACGCCTCGATAACGCGATGCTGCAATGCCATCGGCATTGGCGCAGCACCGGAGGCTACCATTTGCATCGAAGAAAGATCAGCGCTCGGAAAAAGCGGGTGATCGATAAGCATCTGAAACATGGTCGGAACAAGCGTGGCCGAATTGATTCTATAGTTTGCAATGCTTTCTAAAACGTCGGGAACATCGAATTTTGGCAAAACAATCGCATGACCTCCAAGCACCGCACAGCTAAAAATACGTGCGCCTGCTGCGATATGAAAAAGCGGGCCTACGATTAAGAAACACCAGCCGTCCTGCATTTTATAAAGCGGCACAGAGCCCGTGGTATTACACAGAAAATTCTTGTTGCTGAGCATCACTCCTTTCGAGCGTCCGGTTGTACCACCGGTGTAAAAAAGGATTAGCGTTTCGTCAAACGAGCTCGGCTGTAGGTCGACAAACGCATTAGCTGCCACTGTCTCGGCAATGCATCTCTCGAGCGAACGCATTCCACTTGGTAAGGGTTGGACAGCTCCGTCGATCTCGACCCCGTTCGCACTCGTTGCATCGAATTCAGCTGGATCGCCAGTAACGAAAACATGTTCGACGCTCGCACAGGCTTTAAATAATGCCACAGCTTGGCTATAGAACGCTGGCTCACAAAGCAAAATTCGTGGCGAACAATCATCAAGGCATTCAATCAACTCGCCGATGGCCAGACGAAAATTGAGCGGAACAAATATTGCGCCAATTGCTGAGGGGGCGAAATAACCTTCGAAACACACATTCGAATTGAAACCGAGATAAGCAACCCTATCACCGCGCTCAATACCTGACTGTGCGAACACGCTGGCCTGTGCCCGACAGCGCAGCAACGTTTCACGCCATGTCTGGGTAGAACCTTGATAAGTAACAGCCGCTCGTTCCGGCCAGTGCTTAGCCGCTTCGGTAAGCAAAGCGAAGACCTCGCCGCTTCTATTGCCTGCCTCTAACACCTGCTCGTTTACTTCGTTTGTAGACATCTCTCTCACTCTTAAATGTTGTCTTTAGCTACTCGCCGCAGCCACGATTTTTGCATCGTGCAAAGCAGCGATCTCCCCCGAACTCATCCCCAGTAGTTCGCTAAGTATTTCATCGGTATGTTGACCTAAGCGCGGCGCGGGCTTCGGCTCGATACTCTCGAGCCCCGCAAAGTTAAGCGGTTGGGAGGGCGTGAGTAAGCGCCCGATATCAGGCTGATTTATCGATGAGAAAAGGGGATTTTCGGTTGAACATTCGGCGTCGTTTTCCACTAACTGTTTAACAGTTTGATAGGGTCCCCAGCAGACGCCCGCGGCTTCGAGAGCGACGTGCACCTGTTTACTGCTTCGTGCTGCGAACCAGGGAGCAAAAAGCGATCGCAGTCTTTCTCTTGCAGCATATCGGTCGCCTTCTTTATCGAAGTTAAGACCAAGTTCGAAGGCAAGTGTTGCGACACTGCTAGCGCAATCGGTAACCTTCACGATTGCCTGCCATTGATTTGGACTGACGCCAACAATCATCACTCGTTCGCCGTCGGCACACACGAAATCGTGACCGAAAGTTCCAAATATGTGATTACCCATGGCCGGCCTCTGGTTTTCATTCAACTGAGCCTCCGCGAGGTAGCCAAGGTGCCCCATGGTTGCAAGCGCAACATCGGCAAGCGCAAGAGTGATCATTTGCCCTTCCCCAGTTCGGCTACGATGCCGCTCCGCAGCCAGAAGCCCGAGCGCGATCTGCTGCCCTGCGATCACGTCCCAGGCCGGCAGTGCGCTATTTAGAGGAGTGACGCCGTCGCCGTTAAGAAATGGCACGCCGACGCGTGCATTCACGGTGTAATCCAGCGCACTGCCGCCGTGGCGATCGCCAGTTAGATTCAGGTAAATGAGATCCTCGCGCCCATGCTTTAACGCATCATAGGCAAGCCAGCCGCGAGCGGGGAAATTCGTGAGAAAAAGCCCCCCGTCGTCGCCGGGTGCGCATATCAGTCGCGTCAGCAGTTCGCGGCCTTCGGGTTTGCGGAAATCAACTGCTATCGAACGCTTGCCTTTATTGAGACTATGCCAATAAAGACTCTTTCCCTTCTCTGTTATCGGCCAGCGACGATAGTCGATGCCGCCGCCGATCTGATCAAAACGAATGACATCTGCGCCCAACTGGCCTAACGTCATTCCTCCAGAGGGCGCTGCGATAAAAGCACTTCCTTCTACGATGCGAAGTCCTTTCAGTAAATTCTGCATTAGTGGCGATCCCGAATTGATGGCATTTTTGCTGCAAGACTCGCGACGTTGCCGTCAAATTACTTTCGCGTTCTCAATTAATTCGCGCGCGATAACCTTGAGCGCGAGCACTTCTTCGGCGCCCTCGAAAATTGAGAGCACTCTTGCATCAACAAAATAACGGCTGACCGCCATTTCTTCGGCATAACCCATGCCGCCGTGTATCTGCATTGCTTCGCGGGTCACGGTTTCGGCGGCGCGGCAGCTGAACAACTTTACCAAACTCGCCTCCATCTGACCCGCACCCTCGTCCATTAAAGCGGCAACATCATAAGAAAATTGGCGCGACGCTGAAACTGTCGCAAACATTTTTGCTATTTTAATTTGGATTAATTGGTAGCTAGCAAGCGGTGTGCCGAACGTGCTGCGTTCACGCGCATAGCTCATCGCTTTTTCGAGCGCGGCTTGCATGAGTCCGGTGGCGCGCGCGGCCGTTTGGATGCGTCCGCCAGCGAATCCTGCCATCGTGTAGTAAAAGCCCCGACCGCGCGCCGCCTCGCCTCCGAGCAGAGCCGATTCGGGCACAACAAACTCATCGAAGGCTAGCTCGAAAGAATGCATACCACGATAGCCTAAAGTCGCGATAGCGCGTCCACTCAGCATGCCACCGCCGTCTTGCTCGACAGTGAACTCGTGTCCCACACACGCTGGTTTCTCAACGAGAAAGAGGCTCAGACCGCGATAGCCAAGATCCCTATCATCCTCGGTGCGCGCCAATACGACCAGAAGTTCGGATCTTCCTGCGAAAGTGCACCAGGTTTTTGCTCCGTTGAGCTTCCAGCCAGTTTCGGTGCGGGTTGCTCGCAGGGCCACCGAGGCGACATCGGATCCTGTATTGGGCTCTGTGATCGAAATAGCACACAGCGTTTTTCCTGCGGCAAGTTTAGGTAACCATTTTTGCTGTTGTTCATCGGTGCCCCCAGCAAGAAGCGCGCGTGCCGCTATTTCTGGACGCGTAATAAGACTTCCCGCAGCGCCTAGAGAGCCCCGCGACAATTCTTCGGTCACAACAATCATGCTTAGACTATCGGGCTTATCGTCTGGTTGCAGCCCGCCAAATCGCTCTGGAATACAGGTCCCAAAGCAACCGAGTTCCGCAGCAGGGATCAATATTTCATCGGGAATATCCAAGTCCTGGCGATGGATAGCCTCCGCTCTTGGAGCGACAATTTCATTGGCGAAACGTTCGAACGTTGCGCGCATCATCTCTTTGTCGGTATCGAGTACGGAAGGCAGTCTTTGTATTTCCGCAGCGCAAAGCCTCTCACCTAGCCGAGCGAGCGCTTTGCTCGACCCAAATTTAGTTTGAAGCGCTACGAGCGACTGCTGATTAAAGAAACTGCATAGCCCATCCCTCTCGAGTCCACATTCGTCGGCGATTGGCAGTAATCTCGACTGCGCAGCATTGAGGGCGCAAGACCACTGCGCCAAAGCAACAAGTGTCTCAAGTTCGCCGCCGAAATCTGCTTTTGATACGAGCGCACTAGTTGCCGCGAGTTCGGCCACCACAAAGGCCAGCTCATAACTCACTTGCTGATTCTCATCGAGCAACGCAGCGTTGAGGCGCCCGCTCTCTCGATCGACACATCGATGCCGAACCTCTGAGAACGCCGCATCAACCATACTCGTCAGCGACTGCATCAGTGACTGGGCAGACCTAAGCGCCTCGGACTGGTTGGATCTATCCATAATGTTATTGGCCTCTGCCGTTTTCGTTCTTATCTGAAAAAGCACTCGCAATGCGCGCCGCAAAACTCCACACCTGCACGTGCTGACATTATCACAGGATTCGATAGGGATGACTCTTACAATTCGCGCCGATACGCGCGGCCTAGCGCAATCTCACGCAATGTTTGGTAATGAATCCCGCCAGAAAAAGTCACCTAAGTAAGCCTTGTATTGAACTTAGCATTAACGACAACGGCTCGGGTATCCTGCCGAGTTGAGGGGAAAAATATTCGAGCCTTTCTCTACGACGAAAAGCAAAGGCCGAGGAACGGGGGCCAACCTCGTCGTCGCGGAAAATGAGCGCTCAAGCGACCTCGCTGAGCCCTACCTAACTAATCGATTAACACAGCTCATTGCGGGAAACGCCGATTGCTAGCGCCTCTCGACAATAGCCGCATCGACAAGACGACTGAAGTTTTCTCTAAAACCGCCGCCGTTCGAGGGCGAGACCTGAGCCATAATTACGATCACCATGCCCTCAACGGGGTCAACAAAAAAGCGAGTGCCCGCAGAACCGTCCCACCAGATCGTACCCTTTGACACTGGGTAGTCGTAGGTCGCGGGGTCTAGGACGACGTTAAAGCCGCCGAGGCTCCAGCCCGAGCCAAGCCAGTAGCGACTGTTCCCGATTGGCATAGCCGCCTCTGGAACAGCATTTTCATAGATCAACGCGGCTGTCGTTTTGCTCAGCACTCTCTCGTTGGAGCCCGGGATCTTTCCTCGGTCCAAGACCATTTGCGAAAAGCGCAAGAAGTCAGGCACCGAAGAGAGTAGTCCGACTCCCCCTTCGATCAGCTCGGGCTTTTGTGTCCACGGGACGCTTTCTATAGCGTAAGGACGCAATTCGCCATTGTCTGGCCGGTAGAGCTGCGCTAGGCGATTCGCATCATCCCCCTCTGCCCAGAACAACGTGCTACTCATTCCCAATGGCCCGAGAAGGTTTTGCTGAAGATAGTCTTCGAATTTCTGGCCCGACCAAACCTCGATTAGCTTACCGACAATAGTTGCGTGTATGCCATAGCGAAATTCTTTGCCTGGATCTTGAAACAGAGGAACTCGGGCCGCTTTAGTCACCATGGCGTCAAGACTCTGTGCACGATCGCGCACATTATTCTCGCGGTAGAGGGCCGAGCTGCGACTACCTAATCCTGAGGTGTGTGTCAGCAAATGTGCAATCGTCATCTCGCCGACACGTGGTCGTGTCGCGCCGAGGTCAGTCGACTCTGAATCGAGAAGGACGCGCTGAGAAGAAAATTCGGGAAGGTATTTAGAAACCGGGTCGTCGAATTCAAACGCACCTTGTTCGTACAAACGAAGTGCCGCGACACTGGTTATTTCGCGCGACATCGAATAGATGCGGAATAACGCATCTTCGCGCATAGCAATACCGTTCTCTTTATCGAGATTGCCGAGCGCAACTTGGTACACCAATTTGCCATCCCGAGCGACCGCAGCGACAACACCGGCGATGTCACCCTCATCGATATGTCTTTGTAGTCTTTCAGTAGCGACATTAAGCGCTGCGCTCGACATACCAACGCTCTCGGGGCTTTCGACCTCTGCGGCGTGAGCGTTAGCAAAGATAAACGGCGCGGTAAATGAGATTGCTGCGAACAAGGTGACGCCTGCACGTCTATTGCGCATGGGGCAATTGATCTTAGGCATAGAAATGAGCCTCACAAAAAGAATAAACGGGTTTACAATGATTCAGAAATCCAGCGGTTAACGCGCGCCTCCAACAGGGGCAGCGGGAGCGCACCTGCGCCCAAGACGATGTCATGAAATTCTCGAATATCGAATGCCTCTCCCAACGCCTGCTCCGCGTTTCGACGCACTTCTTGAATCTTCAACATGCCGATTTTATAGGCGGTAGCCTGACCAGGTGTTGCGATATAGCGTTTTATCTCTGATCGAACAGCGCCTTCGGCCTGCGGCGAATTAGCGAGGAAATACTGCACCGCTTCTTCCTCAGTCCAACGCTTTGAGTGAATCCCGGTATCGACAACGAGTCGAATCGCACGCCAAATTTCTCCACCTAGGCGACCAAAATCTGAGTAAGGGTCTTCGAATCCACCCATCTCTTTCGCTAACCACTCAGAGTAGAGACCCCAGCCTTCCGTATAGGCAGTAGTGCGATACTGAGTCCTAAATCTCGGCACATCTTCGAGTTCTTGTTGTATCGAAATCTGCATATGATGCCCGGGGCTTCCCTCATGATAGGCAACGTCCTCGAGCTGGAAAATAGGCAACGTCGACATGTCGCTCATGTGCGAATAGAACACACCTGGCCGCGAACCGTCCGGCGTGCCTGCACTGTAATGCTGAGCGGCACCCGCCTGCTCCCTAAACGCCTCAACGCGTCGCACTTCGAGTGCCGCCTTTGGCAGGCGACCGAAGTAATCAGGCAACTTAAGCGCTATAGCATCTAAATATTTATTATTAAGATCGAGGTAAGCCTGCCTTCCCTCATCGGTGTTGGGAAAATAGAACTGTTCATCCTCGCGCATGAATGTGAAGAACTCTTGCAGGCTGCCGTCGAAACCGACCTGCTGCTTGATGGCTTCCATCTCGGCTTGAATTCGCGCAACCTCATCTAAGCCTATTTGATGAATCTCCTCTGCAGTGAGTTCAACTGTCGTCATTTGCGCGAGACGGTAGTTGTAGAAAGCCTCACCGTCGGGAAGCGCCCAGACGCCCTGGGCCTCTTCGCTTGCGAGCTCTCGATCCTCGCGCAGCCACGCCGCCACCTCCTCGTAGGCAGTTTTCACTTCGCCGGCAAGTAACTCCTGAATTTGTTGAAAATAAACCTGAGCCTCTTCGGCGCTGAGTAATCCTTCATCGATTAATGCTGTGGTTTTTGACTGCAGATCTGTCCAGAGCGGCGAATTGGGCGAACTATCACTGTTGCTGAACGGCGCGCCTGCTGTCACCCTTTCGATTTCTGCCAGCGCAAAATCATAGCCGAACCGGGGCTGCCGTATACCCGCGGCCGATGCGGCCCGTGAGCGCTCCAACAGCTCGGCAAATACCCGGTCAAGCTCTCGCAGTCTTGAAACATAGGCGTCAAGATCAGCAATCGTATCCACGCGGTGAAAATTGATCAGAAAGTTAGGCAGGTAGGCATGGGGGCCACCGCGTCCAAAAATGTACCCGTGCTGTCTATACGGCACTCCCGCTTCGGCGCGCTCTAACGAAAACTTCCACATATCGTAGGATAGTTTCCCGTCGTCAGTTAGCTGTGCGTAGTCGAACTCGCTTAGCATTGTGGCCACACTTTCACGTAGCCATTCGAGATCTCTCTGCTCGGCCGCGAGTGAAAAATCGTCTAGCTGTCCATAGTCGGTTTTGTCGCCCAACGATGTTTTGGTCATCGGGCGTGTTTCTAACTGCTCGGCATATTGCTCATCAAGCCAAGTATTCAATAGCTGAGTCTCGGTCTGCTGGGAGGCTGCGGAGACTGCTTCTTCGGACTGAATCGCCGTTGGTTCGGAGCACGCGACAAGTGTGCCCACGAAGAGCAACCCAATTGCCTGCAGCAGTCGGAGGCGTAGTGAAGCTGTTGACATGAATATTCCCCTTGCAAGTTAGTGGTAGCTACTCCGTAGGTAGCATCTGATTTATTAGTGCTGAGCTCTTTATCTTTCTTTCTGCTTACTCTGCTTATCTGGAAACTTGATTCTTAAACTTTAATTGTACGAGCCTCGCGGCCTTTGGTATCAGCGCAGCAACGCCTGCCAGGCATAAGCGCGGTCGCCCAAGGCTATAAACTCAGGATTGAGGAGGCTTTCCTTTTGATTGTAACGCAGCGGCGTAAAGTCTAGATCGACGATTTCACCACCCGCTGCGGCGAGAATCGCCTGCGCGGCTGCGGTATCCCATTCGCTCGTTGGCGCCAGCCTAGGGTAGATGTCTGCCGCACCCTCAGCGACCAGACACATTTTGAGCGAGCTGCCTATGCTGACTACTTCGCCGATGCCTAACGCTTTGTCGATAGTGGCAAGCATTTCTTCAAGGCGTTCGCCTCGATGGCGACGGCTGGCGACTACTCTGATTTTCTGCCCGGCCATTGCTGCCACCGTTATCGGGCGCGCGCCGCTGCTCTCTTTTTTCCAAGCGCAAGGAGCCTGGTCATCGTTAATTCCGCTGTAGGTTACGCCTGTTACTGGCACGCTAACAACACCTAGCCTTGCAACGCCGTTATCGATGAGCGCGATATTCACCGTAAACTCGCCGTTGCGCCCAATGAATTCTTTGGTGCCGTCTAAGGGATCGACTAACCAATAGCGCGACCAAGTCTGTCGCTCGGCAAATGGCAGCTGTAATGATTCTTCCGACAGCACAGGAATACCCGGTGCGAAGGACAGCAGCTCTCGCTCGATCAATTCATGTGCCCGACGATCGGCGAGAGTCAAAGGCGAGTCGTCGGCTTTGTGCTCGATTTCAATGTCAGCTGCGCTGTTATAGACCGTGAGGATTTCTGAGCTAGCCGCCTCTGCTATCCGGCACATCTCGTCAAGAGTGTGTTTACTGATGTCTGCCTGACTCACGACAAAGGTCCTTTTAATTGTAAAAACGTCCAACGTAGAATAACAGTAGGAATAGCGCTAAGCTCGTAATGAGCTTCGTAAACTATTTCAGTTAGCAAGCTTTTTTAAACCATTAACGCTTCGCTTTCGGTTGGAGAAACAATGCCCCCATGGAATGACATAGACACCGTAATGTTCGATATGGACGGCACGCTGCTCGACCTGCATTTCGACAATTATTTCTGGCAGCATCTCTTACCGTTAACCTATGCCGAGCAAAACCAGATCGCGCCCAACGAGGCGATAGCGTTCGTCACCGCCAAGTCCGAAAGCGTCTATGGCACGCTGGATTGGTATTGTCTCGATTACTGGCGCGATGAGCTAGGCGTCGACATCACGGGCTTAAAACAGACGATCATCGATAAGATTCGCGTTCGACCCAATGTTGAAGCACTCTTAGACCAACTCAACGCACTCGGCAAGCGAGTGCTTCTGGTAACCAATGCCCATCCGCACAGCTTGTCGCTGAAGATGCAGCATACCTCTATTGCCGACTATTTCCATCAACGCATCAGCTCACACCAGCTCGCGCTAGCAAAGGAGAACAATGGCTTCTGGGGTAAACTTCAGATCATCGAGGCCTATGACCCTGCCCGCACCCTGCTTTTCGACGACTCATTGCCGGTCCTAAGGCAGGCGCAGCGCGAAGGCATAGCCCATCTAATGGCAATTCGTCAGCCCGATAGCGAGCGCCCCGCAGTGGCGCTTGGAGAGTTCACACAGGTTGACGATTTCTCGTCTATTTTGCCGTCGAGACTCGCGAATACCGTCGAACAAGGACTATTCTAAGGACATGACTAAGACCCAAGATCCCAAGGCAAAGGGCGATTTGGCTAGGCTAAGGCTCGACAAGTGGCTTTGGGCTGCTCGCTTTTACAAGACACGAAGCCTCGCCAAACAGGCGATAGAAGGCGGCAAAGTGCAGTGCGATGGCACTCGCGCCAAACCCAGCAAGGAAATCGAGGTCGGCGCAGAAATTCGTCTTAGGCAGGGTTTTGATGAACGCACGGTCGTAGTGTCTGCGCTTTCCGAGCAGCGACGCGGCGCGCCAGAGGCGCAGCGTTTGTATGCTGAGACAGCTGAAAGCATTAAGCTCAGAGAGAGTCTAAGCGAGCAGCGCAAGAGCCAGCCACACCTGATGACTACTACCAAACCCAACAAGAGAGACCGACGACTGATCCACCGTTTTAAGCAAATCGAGTAGCGTGAAAACAAGAAATAAGCTGTTAGCGAATTTTAATGTTCTTTGCCATAATACCGCGCTCTTGGGCTAGCCGAGGCTTGCCCACCCGCACTCGTGGCAAACTCCCGAGGAGAAACGGCGCAAGATGCCTGTGCCGATCTAATCCCGATTTTGCACAGCGAGCGCCTATGATTCGGAGGACTTTACGCAAGGCTCCGATATGCAAAGGATGGTATTGCCTTGAGTAGCACCTCTGCTAAACACGGGTCTTTGTCTGCCCACCCCTCACTTGCCTCTTCGCTCGACTACTATGGGCTTGCCATATTCGATTTAAGCTGGGGCGGGGTTGTCCGTGGCATCGAAAAAGAAAGCCTTAGGGTGAGCCCAACAGGTGCGCTATCGCAGTCGGTTCACCCGGAGGCGCTCGGTTCGACACTCACCAACCCTTATATCACAACAGATTTTTCTGAGTCTCTTCTCGAGTTTATTACGCCCGCCTACGAGCGCATCGAAGACTGCCTTGGCATGCTTGAGGGCATCCACCGATTCACCCTCGCTCGCCTCGAGAATCAGGAGATGCTCTGGGGTTCCAGTATGCCTTGCGCGCTAGGCGGTGAAGACGAAATCCCTATCGCGCTGTTTGGCACCTCTAACCTTGGCAGGCTTAAAACACTCTATCGCGAGGGGTTAAGCAATCGCTATGGAAAAATCATGCAGACGATCGCGGGCATACACTATAATTTTTCTATGCCCGAAAGCTTTTGGCCGCAGTATCAGCAACATTGTGGCGATACCGGTTCACTTCAGGATTTCCGCACCAACAAGTATTTACACCTCATTCGTAATTTTCATCGCTACTCTTGGCTTCTTGTTTATCTTTTTGGCGCTTCGCCCGCGGCATGTAAAAGCTTTGTTCGAGGCCGCGAACATAGCCTGCAAGAACTCGATGCGAATTCTCTCTACCTGCCTTATGCCACCTGTCTGCGGATGGGAAATTTAGGCTACAAGAGCGAGGCACAGAAATCGCTTTTCGTTTGCTACAACGACCTCAATAACTACGCTGAGTGTCTAGATACGGCGATGCACACCCCCTACCCCGAATACGAAGCGATCGGTCGCGGTCCCAATGGCGAACCGCGTCAGATAAACGCTAATCTGCTGCAACTCGAGAATGAGTTTTACAGCACTATTCGACCCAAACGGAATGTGAAAAGCGGCCAGCGACCGCTGGCTGCATTGAAGGAAGGCGGCATAGAGTATATCGAAGTGCGGGCACTCGATCTCAATCCCTATTTACCCTTGGGAATCGACGCAGAGCAGATAAGGTTTCTGGACACTTTCCTTGTGCACTGCCTCCTAGCCCCAAGTCCTGAATGCCATCAAGCAGAATTTTTTGAGGTTGCTGAGAATCTCACGCGGGTTGTTGAACAGGGGCGAGATCCCGCATTGATGCTGTCCGAAGAAGGTAAGCCACGAGCAATGCGCCAGTGGGCTGCTACTGTACTTGGCTCGCTTAGTCACGCAGCCACCCTTCTGGATTCTATTCATAACGCGACCGATTACTCCAACGGTGAGTACGCCTCTGCCCTTCAGGCACAGGTCGATAAACTGAATGATTCAGGCCTAACGCCATCTGGCCGGATGCTCACACAGATGCAAGAGGAAGGCCTCTCATTTTTCCAGCTCGCGTTAACGCTCGCCCAGCGGCAGCACGGATTTCTGCTAGAAAGCCCTAATAACGCAGCACAGCCGTTGCTTAGTGAAGCGGACGAGGCAATGTTCGAGAAGTTAGCAAAGCAGTCGCTAGCAGATCAGGCAAGTCTCGAAGCAGAGTCACAGTTGGATTTCGAGGAATTTTTGGCTCAGTGGAATAAAGCCTAACGCCAGTTAAAACGTTAGACTACGCAAATACCAAATACTCAACGACCTAATAGTGGGAGTCTTTCGATGAACAATTTACCGATGCCTGGTAATCGCATAATGAACTTCGGCATCTTTTTCGTGACCATGCTAACAATCGCGATAGCGCTTTATATGGAACACGTGATGCTGCTTTCGCCGTGCGGTCTCTGTATCACACAGCGCGTGTTTTTCATTCTTTGCGGTCTCGTATGCCTAATCTCAGCGCTGCATGACCCCCAAGCTTCGACTCAGCGACTCTACTCACTTATCGCTGCGTCAATGTGTGTGTTTGGTAGCTATTTCTCGATTCGTCAGATCTGGCTACAGAATCTACCAGAAGAGGAAGTTCCAGCCTGTGGTCCCGGCCTCACCTACATAATGGAGAACTTTCCTTTTATCGAGATGCTGAACTTCCTCCTTAAGGGCGACGGCAATTGCGCCGAGGTGGTTTTCCGCTTATTCGGCATTTTCTCGATTCCGCAAATGGCGCTTATCGCATTCACGGGCTTGTTCTCACTCTGTCTCTTTATGGCCTTCCGCAAGGCAGAAGCCTAGCCGCGGCGCCAATCAAAGAATCGTTTGAGCCATGGGAAGTACTGTGTAGGCAGACGGGCGCTGCGCCAGGCATTAGCGGCGAATTTATTTGCCTCACCGAGCGTGGGGTATATATGAGTGACCGCGGAAATACTCTTAAGTCCCATATTATGAGTCATCGCGAAAACAAACTCGGCAATCTGTTCGCCTGCGTGATAACCGACGATGGTGACTCCTAGTATCTTGTCCTTACCCGGCACCGTCAGAATTTTCACGAATCCATGCGCTTCGCCATCGGCCAGCGAGCGATCATGGTGATTCATCTCATAGCGCGTTAGCTCATAGGCGATGCCGCGCTGCTTGGCCTCGTCTTCGCTTAAACCCACGCGGGCGACCTCTGGGTCGGTGAATGTTGCCCAAGGTACGACTGAATAATTAACGCGTGAGCGCCAAATCCCGCCGGCAATGGCATTTAGCGCGGCAAACCACGCCTGATAAGACGCCATATGGGTAAATTGGTAAGGCCCGGCTACGTCGCCACAGGCAAAGACGTTCGGCAGACTAGTTTGCAGGTATTCGTTCACCTCCACAGTACCCTGTGGTGTCAATGCAACACCGATTTCTTCGAGACCGAATCCCTCGGTATTCGCTTTGCGGCCTATTGCCAGTAACACCCTGTCGAAGGCCACTCGGACGGTTTCACCTTGATGTTCGGCTTGCATGAAATGCTCGCCGTCGACCGTCTCGAACTTCTGCAGCCTGTGGCTGGTTAGCACCTCAATGCCTTGCGCTTCGAAGCGAGCACTTACTGCTGCTGAAACATCCGCATCTTCGCGGGGCATAATCCGCTCGGCCATGTCCACCTGCGTCACTTTAGACCCAAGGCGGCTAAATGCCTGCGCGAGTTCGCAGCCGATCGGGCCACCCCCTACAACGAGCAGCCGTGGCGGCAGCTCGGTAAGCGACCAGACATTGTCTGAGGTGAGGTAATCGATGCCATCGAGCCCCGGCACGAGAGGTATGAAGGGCCGCGCACCCGAGGCAATCACGATCGACTCAGTGGTAATTCTCTTCCCCTCGACCTCAACCTCGTAAGGCGAGAGGAGACGCGCGGCACCACTTACGCACTCCACGCCAAGGGAGGTGAAGCGTTCGGGAGAATCATGAGGCTCGATTGTTTCGATTACAGTTTGCACGCGCCGCATAACGGCCGCAAAGTCCACTTTACCCGTTGCGTCAACAATGCCGTAATCCTCTGCACGGCGGATATACTCCATGATGCGCCCACTGCGAATAATCGATTTGCTCGGCACACAGCCGGTATACAGGCAGTCACCTCCCATTCGGTGTTTTTCGACTAAGACGACCCTAGCCTTCGCCCCTGCCACGATTAGAGAGGTAACGAGTCCAGCCGAACCGCCACCCACCACAACGACATTTGCGTCGAAACGCTTCGGCTTTTTAAACAAGCTTAGGCGTTTACGCTTTTGCATCACGCCGATCACTCCTTTAGCAGCGAGAGGAACGACCCCCAAGAGAGTGAACGATAACAAAACAGAAGGCGAGACCAGGCCGCTAAGCGACGTGATCTGTGCGAGTTCGGCGCCGGCATTAACGTAGACGAGGGTCGAAACAAACATGCCAATTTGACTGGCAATGTAGTAGGCCGGCACGCTAATGCTGGTAAGACCCATGAGCAGATTAACGACAAAGAACGGCACCAGCGGCACCATGCGTAGACTAAAAAGATAGAATGCCCCATCTTTCGCGATACCCTTATTAATCGGCGCAAGATACGCACCGAAGCGGCGCTGCACCCAGTCGCGAAGCAGGAGTCGCGAGGCGAGGAAAGCTCCAGTCGCGCCGATGCTGCTCGCAAATGAGACCAACAGCGTTCCCCACCAGAGCCCAAAAATTGCACCACCTAACAGGGTGAGTAATATCGCGCCGGGAATGGAGATGCCGGTCGCGGCGACATAGAAAAAGAAATAAATCGCAGCGGTTACGGCAAAATTTTCATCGCGAAATGCCTGCAAACTAGCGAGGCGCGACTGAATGAACTCTAAGGTTAGATACTGGCCGAGGTCGAAAGCGACGTAGGCGCCGACGGCGAGTAGGATGAACGCGGCGATTACGAGTTTAATTCGATTCACTTAAATTCCTTGCTGGGTGGTTAGCTAGGGAGATATTACCCTATAGCGGTTGATAAGCGGGGCGAATCGTCGATTCTATTTCTAGTGCGCGACTGCTAAGCTTGCAACCTAATTAAACGCTGCGCAGCGCGAAATCGCGCTCACTGCTTACAAACTACTCCTATTCAAATACGCATTCAAAGAGGCTTACGCCGTGTCGATTATCGAAGCCAATCGCCGATTCCCCTCCTCAAGACCGCGCCGCATGCGCCGCGACGAGTTCAGTCGCCGTCTCATGCGAGAGAGTCGCCTAACAACAGATGACCTGATCTACCCGCTTTTTATCGTCGAAGGCAATGGACAACGCCAGCCAATCGAATCTATGCCGGGTATCGAGCGTCTGAGTATTGATGAGCTTCTAAAAGAAGCGGCCGAGCTGGTGGAGCTGAACATCCCTGCGATAGCACTTTTCCCCGCGCCTAAGCCTGAGACCAAATCGCTCAACGGTGCCGAAGCCTACAATCCCGATGGTCTCGTACAGCGCGCGATTCGTGCGCTAAAGGCAGAATTTCCCGCGCTTGGCGTCATCACCGATGTCGCGCTGGACCCGTATACCACCCATGGGCAAGACGGCATCATCGACGAGTCAGGCTATGTGCTCAATGATGAAACTGTCGAAGTGCTAGCCAAGCAGGCGCTCTCACATGCGGAGGCCGGCGCCGACATCGTTGCCCCTTCGGACATGATGGATGGGCGCGTCGCTGCGATTCGCGACACGCTCGAAGCGAATGGCCAAATCTATACGCGCATCCTCGCCTATTCAGCAAAATATGCCTCTGCTTATTATGGTCCTTTCCGCGACGCGGTCGGCTCGAGCGGCAATTTAGGCGGTGGCAATAAATACAGCTATCAAATGGACGTAGCGAATAGCGATGAAGCGTTGCAGGAGATTGCACAGGACCTCGCAGAGGGGGCGGACATGGTGATGGTCAAGCCAGGCATGCCGTATTTGGATATTGTGAATCGCGTGAAAACCGAGTTCAAAGTGCCAACAATGGTGTATCAGGTAAGCGGTGAATATGCGATGCACATGGCGGCGGCGCAAAATGGCTGGCTAGACGAAGACGCGGTCGCAATGGAGTCACTGCTATGTATCAAGCGCGCCGGTGCCGACGCGATTCTTACCTATTTCGCGAAGAAAGCCGCGCGCTTGTTAAAGGCGGATACATAAATACTTGAATACTTGAGTTTCGGCCTTATGATATTGGCACAGAGGCATGCGGATCCGTATTCCACCCGGAACACAACCCCAGAACATTACCAGAGGATTAGTTTATGAGCGGCTCTATCGTTCACGTTTCAGACAGCTCTTTTGAGCAAGACGTTCTTCAAGCCGAAGGCCCCGTACTAGTCGATTTTTGGGCTGAATGGTGCGGCCCGTGCAAAATGATCGCTCCCGTTCTAGAAGAGATCAGCGGCGACTACGCAGGCAAGCTTACCGTCGCCAAAATGGATGTCGATGCCAACACAGCGACGGCGCCGAAATACGGCGTACGCGGAATTCCCTCACTGCTTATCTTTAAAGGCGGTGAAGTAGTGGGAACTAAGGTAGGTGCCCTCTCCAAATCACAGCTCGCCGCATTTATTGACAGCGTTATCTAAATTGCGTTTAATGCGGCTTAAGACAGGCGCGAGTCTCTCTTAGCCGCAGTCTTCATCCCCTAGCGCTACCCTTTGGAATTTGTCGCCCCTGATTCGAACTAGAAGTGTTCTAGAGAGTTTAAAAGCGAGTTGAAGGTGTCCTAAAGTTCCATCTAGCTAGACCGATGTAGGCTATGTTAGCTGCAGCAGTATGATTAGAAAACGTGTCGGCAATGATGCTAGCAGCGAAGAATTAATACGCATGGACGAAAGCTTAACAAAGTTAGGTTTTCAGTATGCGGCAGACCGATCCGGTCGAAAGCCTCCTGAATATTCGGTTCCTCGCTCTCTCTGCACTCATAGATTGGCGATAGTTTAAGCGAACGGCTCACGACCCAATTTAGAACGACCTATTTAAGAACGACCTATTTGAGAACGACCTATTTAAACACGACCTAATTTAACGCGCCCCTTTATAAATTGCGCCCTTAAATAAACAGACCCCATATCCAGCCCCCTGTCATCCGGCTGAAGACGCGTCCTTAACAATCACATTACCTATTCGCCTACTCTCACTCTTTAAGAGGCGCAGCAGCGGCGAAATCCCAACCAACAAAGAAGACCATCAACAATGAACTTAACCGAACTCAAGCAAAAGCCTGTCGCAGAACTCGTTCAGACCGCCCATGAAATGGGTTTAGAAAACGTATCACGCACACGCAAGCAAGACATCATCTTCGCAATCTTAAAGAAACATGCGAAAAACGGAGAAGATATCTCCGGTGACGGCGTACTCGAGATACTGCAAGACGGCTTCGGTTTCCTGCGCTCGGCAGACTCATCTTATCTTGCTGGCCCAGATGACATCTATGTCTCTCCTAGTCAGATCCGCCGCTTTAATTTGCGAACCGGCGATACAGTTGCCGGCAAGATTCGCCCACCTAAAGACGGTGAGCGTTATTTCGCTTTGCTCAAGGTTCACGAGATCAATTTCTCAAGCTCCGAAAATTCCAAGAACAAAATCCTCTTCGAAAACCTCACGCCGCTTTTCCCTCAAGATCGTCTCACACTGCAAGTCGGTAACGGCAGCACCGAAGACCTAAGCGCACGAATCATCGATCTCGTCGCGCCGATCGGAAAGGGCCAGCGCGGGCTTATCGTGTCGCCTCCGAAAGCGGGTAAAACACTTATTCTTCAGAACATCGCGCAGTCGATCACGCGCAACAATCCCGAATGTCGTCTCATCGTTCTATTAATCGATGAACGTCCTGAAGAAGTAACCGAAATGCAGCGTTCGGTGCGTGGCGAAGTAGTCGCGAGCACCTTCGATGAGCCACCGGCACGCCATGTCCAGGTAGCCGAAATGGTTATCGAAAAAGCCAAGAGACTCGTTGAGCACAAAGAAGACGTCGTTATCCTGCTCGACTCGATCACTCGTCTTGCGCGCGCCTACAATACAATTATCCCGAGTTCCGGCAAGGTGCTCACCGGTGGTGTCGACGCGCACGCGCTCGAACGTCCTAAACGATTCTTCGGTGCCGCGCGAAATCTCGAAGAAGGCGGCAGCCTGACGATCATCGCGACCGCACTTGTCGATACCGGCTCGAAAATGGACGAAGTGATTTACGAAGAGTTTAAAGGCACGGGCAACATGGAATTACAGCTCGACCGTAAGATTGCGGAAAAGCGCGTGTATCCCGCCATCAACGTACGCCGCTCTGGTACACGCCGTGAGGAGCTCATCACAACCGAAGAGGAACTCCAGCGCATGTGGATTCTGCGAAAGCTACTCACGTCGATGGAAGATGTCCAAGCAACCGAGTTTATCCTCGACAAATTAAAAGACACGAAAACAAACGAAGAGTTCTTTAATTCAATGAAGCGAAAGTAGTAATTCGTTATGGCGTTTAAAGACCTCAGAGATTTTATCGACTTATTAGAAGCCAAGGGCGAGCTCAAACGAATCAGCATGGAGGTTGATCCGGTTTTGGAGATCACTGAGATAAGCGATCGCACGCTGCGCGCCGGTGGCCCTGCCCTTTTGTTCGAAAATCCTAAGGGATCTAAAATCCCTCTACTTGCGAATCTTTTCGGCAATACTCGCCGCATCGCCCTCGCCATGGGTCAGGAAGACATCTCTGGGCTACGCGACGTGGGCAAGTTGCTCGCGTTTCTGAAAGAGCCGACACCGCCAACGGGATGGAAAGATCTCTGGCAAAGCCTGCCTAGTTACAAGAGTGTGTTGAATATCCCTGCGAGCGTGTTGCGTAAAGCACCATGCCAAGAGGTCGTTTTAGAGGGCAATGATATCGATCTAGGCATGCTGCCGGTGCAAACCTGTTGGCCCGGCGACGCGGCACCGTTAGTTACCTGGCCATTGGTGATTACGCGCGGCCCCGATAAAACCCGACAGAATCTCGGCATCTATCGCATGCAGTTGATAGGCCCTAACAAGCTTATTATGCGCTGGCTCTCTCATCGCGGTGGCGCTCTCGATTTCCGCGAATGGCAGCAGCAACATCCGGGCGAGCGTTTCCCCGTATCTATCGCGCTGGGTGCAGATCCGGCCACGATACTTGCAACCGTTACACCCGTGCCGGATACGCTCTCCGAATATGCCTTCGCGGGGCTACTACGTGGCAGCAAAACCGAAGTTGTAAAGTCGCGCACCAACGATCTGCAGGTGCCAGCGAGCGCCGAGTTTGTCCTTGAAGGCTATATCGAACCCGGTGAAATGGCGCCCGAGGGTCCGTTTGGTGATCATACTGGCTACTATAACGAAGTGGATAATTTCCCAGTCTTCACTGTGACTTGTATGACTCACCGGCGCGATCCTATCTATCACTCGACCTACACAGGCAGGCCGCCCGATGAACCGGCTATGCTCGGCGTCGCTCTAAACGAGGTCTTCGTTCCGCTTTTACAAAAACAATTTCCTGAAATTGTAGACTTCTATCTGCCACCCGAGGGCTGTTCATACCGCCTCGCCATTGTCAGCATGAAGAAACAGTATCCGGGCCACGCTAAGCGCGTGATGATGGGCGTGTGGTCGTTCCTGCGGCAGTTCATGTACACGAAGTTTGTGATCGTCGTCGATGACGATGTAAACATACGTGAGTGGGACGATGTTATATGGGCGATCACTACTCGAATGGACCCGGCGCGCGACACCGTGCTAATCGAAAACACGCCGATTGACTACTTGGATTTTGCGTCACCTGTCTCCGGCCTAGGCTCAAAGATGGGCATGGATGCCACGAATAAAATGCAAGGCGAGACTCAGCGCGAATGGGGCACGCCGATCACGATGAGCGACGAGGTTAAATCGCGAATCGATGCGCTGTGGGACGAACTCGGTATCGATAAGCAGTAATATGGGCAAGCGACTGCCCTTCGTCGCCCACAGATGCTCTAGGCAGGCCGTCTATTGCCGCGGAGGCACTGGTAGAGAACTAGTTAGCCCAGCTGTCTCCACCGCGCTGCGCATAGCCGCATCAGCTTCTGAATCAAAACCCAATCCGCGCATGAGCTCTGCGTATTCCACCAATGAGTTGGCGTCCATTCGTATCGCGAGCGTCGCCTCATAGTATTCCCGCGCCTTACCCCACAGTTCACATCGCAGCGACAACCGAGCCAGCGTCAGTAGAAGCGCTGCATCACTCGGCCGAGAGCGTTGCCATTGTTCCGCGGCGAGCAATTGCTTTAGCGCGAGTCCCGATTCTAGTTTCCCATAGTGGAGCAGAGTCTCGCTTTCCCAGCGCTTTTTGAGCGCTTTTTCGAGCGCGCGCCGCGCACCTTCCGCATCGCCCGCTTGCAGCAATAAATTTGAATATTCGATTACTAACGCAGGTGTCTCACACTGACTGGCTTTGGCTTTTTTCCATAGCTGTTGTAAGTCCGAAACATTGGATGCTGAATTGCGAAGTTGTCCTAAGAGCACTCTATCAGCGAGTTCGGACAACTTTTCAGCTGACAGTGCTTTATATTTTATCAAAACAGGCAGCAGTTTTTCGAGTGAATCCCAATCCTCAAGCTGCGCATAAACTCGGTTTAGCAGTCGTAGCAGGGTAGTATCAGCGGGTGAGTTACTGCGCAAATGTTGAAGAACCGCAACACACTCCTCGAGCCTGTTTGCTTGCAATAGTATTTCCGCGCGCAATGACATGAGTGTCGACTTAGCATCGGGGTAAGCCTCCTCGCCTTTGTCTAACCACTCAAGTGCGCCGTTAACATCTCCATTTTGATTCGCGACATAGGCGAGTCCCAAAAAGTTAACCGAACTGGCGTCAGGCTCACGAATCCCTCTCTCAAGAAGCTTCAAACTCGCGACCCTATCTCCGCGCACTAAACTAAGCAAACCCTGAATTGTCGAGCGCTTTGCATTCGCTTTGCGCCGAGCGCGCAGACGACGTCCTGCAGAAACAAGGCGCCATGGGTTAAGCGCGCTTAGTAGTATCCAGCCCAAACGAAGAACAGCGTAAACAACACACACCGCAATCAGCATTGCGAAAATACTGGTTTCGAAGGCGCTGTTGCCAAAAGCAATAAGGAGATAGCCTGGGTCCTGGGGAAATCCAAGCGTTAAACTCAACGCCAGTGCGACGACGATGACCAGTAAACTCCATGCGAATAATCGAATCATAATCGAGTACTCGCATTGAGCTCTGAAACGCCTCGCAGCGCACCGCCTATTAAGGGCAGACGCGGCCGCAGCTCAATACCCTTCAATTGATCCAGCTCCGTCAGCACTGCATCAACCGAGGCCATGTCTTGTTTGCCGTTTCTTTCAATCCAGAGTCGCGCACTGTCCAATTGTCGATCGAAGAGAATCTCATCGCCCGCAAGAAGTGCAAGTTTTGCCTGTTCGAGAATGAGTTTGAGTTCGCGTGCACCCCCGAGCCGAGCTGCAACCAAGGCTTGGGCCGGCTCGTCTAAGCTGCGCCAAACGAACACCGAGCGCAGGAATTCAAACGACTCGTCTATCAGCTGCCGCGGGAGTGAGGTTTCTGCCTTAGGCGTTCGCCCTGATTCAGGCACTGAGGCAAAAAGTTCCTCGGCCTGAAACGCGGTCCGCATACTGTCAATACTTGTGCCTTCTAGAGCGATGGAATCGGCTTGGGCGAGAAGAATGTCGAGGCGGAGGAAAAGGCTCTCGGTATCGGGCAATTCGACAGCACGCAAGCTTGCTAGCTCGCCAGCAAGCGCTTGCCGCAACGGATACGCCTCATCGCTCGCCGATTCAGCAAGCGCTGTGTCTGCTAATTCGTAAAGCGCGATTGCTGCGATAACATCGCGCTCGAAACGGAGCTTACGACTCGCCATCGCCAATAAGTATTCAGCCTCTAGCAATTTCCATTGCCGGCTTGGAGTCGCATCGACGGCACGCACGCGAGCACCAAATTCTGCAACCTGATTTCTTAATCGCGTAAGCTCAGCGGTAGTCGCGCTCTGTTGTTGAACAAGCTGCGCATCGAATTCGGAAAGCGCACTCTGTACCGCCTGCGAGGCTAGCTCAACAATTCGCCGCTCGCGCGCCTCGCTGTTGAGTTGAGGTTCTGCTGAGTCAGAGACGTCGGCGGCGATAGACTCGATCAGTGATTGCATATCGCTTTCGATACGCGCACGCGCCGCTTCTATAAGTGCAGCAACCTGGGTTTCCTGTTGGGGAGAGAGCTCTGCAGACCGCTCAGGTGCAAGCTGAGCTAAACGCGGCTCTCCACCTTCAACAAGCGCGAGTCGTGCCTCAAGCTGCGGCAAGTTAGAACCGAGCTGCCATTGCTGCCAGGCTAGCCACACAATGCCAACGAGAAGAGGAAGTGTGAGCACAATGAGTGCAATCACTCGTATCCGTGCTTTACGCTGTGCCCGCGTTTTTGTCTGCGGGCGTACTCTAGCAATGTCGTCTAATACTTTAGCCGTGTCCTGTCTTTCAGCTGGCCGCTTTACCGATCGTATTTCCGCATCGGCTTCGCTTTGCGCCGCTGAAGACTCCTGTGGATTTGAATTCGACGTATCGCTTGTATCTGCCATGTTGTTCTTCTCGATTCTGCGCCCCGCAGGGCGCCGCAAAAAAACTCACTTAGCGAGGATGGTAACTCGCTTTAGTCAGATTTATTAGGGTCAGTTTTACCAGCGACCACTGAGAGCGCGCGTGCAAAGGTGAGTGCATCAGCACCCCCCGCATCGATGGGTGCGGTGAAGCCCTTTGCTAGCGCTAATTTTTTAACGCGAGCCGAAGGCACTATTAATGGCATCGCCAACACGTCGGCTCTAATCGACTTGCCGACAGCAATGTCGATTGCCTTCTCTAGTCTGGGAACGAGGGATAGAAGCGCGTCGAGCGATTCACCGCTCGTTATGGTGAGCGCCGTGGGACTCTTCCCGTCTAGCGCCTCGACAAGCTGCGTGTCACTGTAGTCGCAGGGACTACGTCGATAAACTTCAAAGTATTCGACTCGCCCACCGCGCTGCCGAATGCCTTCGGCGAGCGCATCACGGCCGCCTTCACCTCGAAAAATACCCACGCGCTTCCCCTTCAAGTCACCGAGAAGACCCGACGCAAGTAACTCCTCGCTAGTGGAACCTCCTGCCGCGACCGCCACATCGCAGAGCAGCAGTTCTCGAGCTAGTGCCGCGGTCGAAGGCCCTATCGCCAGAATCTGCAAACCAACCGGAAACTGCGGCCAATAGTCTTCGATCGACGCGACACCTGCGCGAACCGCGTTGGTGCTAACAAAGAGCAAGCTGTCAAAAAGATCGAGTTCGAGCAGGCTGCGACGCAGCGTTGCCTCAGACGCGCCTTCCGACGCTGGAGAGATAGACAGCAGAGGCAGTGAAATCGTTTGCGCGCCCCATGCTTCGAGTGCTTCAATCAGCTCGGCTTGTTGCTGCTCTGGCCTTGTCACTAGAACACAGTGATTGGCGAGCACAGCGTTCTGTAGCGCTTTTGAACTAGGTTTGTGCGCGAAGCTTTTGTCTATTGTCATCACTCACCCTGCAGCCGAGGAGCGGCGTTCTTATGCGATTGTTAACGCACGTCTAGTTCCGCTAAAAGCTCGGCCGCGCCCTGTGCGAGCAGAGCTTCAGCAACGGCAACGCCCAATCCTTCGGCGTCCTGACTGTTTCCGCT
>JAGYKB010000029.1 GCA_018401885.1 Gammaproteobacteria bacterium | reverse complement strand
ACCCGTCGCGATAATAAAATAATCGGCCGTAAGCTTCGTTCTCTTGCCCGCTAATTTAAGTGTGCTTTCGTCGAGAAAGGTTCCACGGCCGGAGATCACAGGAATGTGGTTGCGATCGTAAAAATCAGTTCGCATGGACACTTGCTCTGACACGGCACGCTGCGCTTGTTTGAGTATTTGCTGGAAGCTTAATTTCTTCGCCTCGCCAACATCGCGAAACATAGGGTTAGCATTAAACTGCATCACCTGATTGACCGCGTGCCTTAATGCCTTTGACGGAATAGTGGCCCAATGTGTGCAATTACCGCCAACATGTTTAAGGTCGTTAATCACAGCGACAGAGTGCCCCTTCTTCTTCGCATTCATCGCCGCCGCCTCACCAGCGGGGCCAGCACCGATAACAATTATTTCGTAGTGATTCTTACCCTTCATTCTGTTGCCTATTTCTCGCTTTATCGCCGCGTTGCATCAACTGTTTTTACGGCACCTTTTTGAGCGCTAAGCTCGTCACATTTTTGTACACTACCGCCGCAGAGCTCGCATTCATCTATGCCATTTATTTTGTTAAGGCCACCACAGGAGCCTTGAATAGGTTTACGACCAAACAACACGCCGATAGACATAAGTATCAAAAAGGCGGCCATTGCAGCGAAGGTCGCTAATAAAACTGTCATTGTATTTTCCCTGTAACCCTAATTACCTAACCCGGCCGGCGGAAGATAAGTCTAGACGATTCTTCTCACTATTGAGTCAAGTACCGTGAAAATGCCTGGGTATGTCGACTTTCGAAACGTGGTTCACCGCTGGGTTTGACGCCAGCGCGGACAATAAAGTAAGCCGCTTGGCTCACAGCGTTGGCCGCCGCTTCAGCCTCCTCTACGCCCATAATCATGTAAGCGGTTGCTAATGCGTCAGCTCGCATTGCAGACTCATCGATTACCGTTACTGCCGCAAGCGTATGACTAATAGGTCGACCGCTTCTAGGGTCTATTTCGTGAGAGTAGCGCTTACCGTCGACTTCAAAATAATTTCGATAATCACCTGATCCTGCAACAGCTATCGAATCTCCTCTACTAAGGAATATCTCGTAAACTTGAGAAACTCCACTGAGCGGCGCTTCAATTGCGGGCACCCATCCGCGCATGCTCTCATCTTTATGACCTGAAATTCGCAGCTCTCCACCAACCTCCACAAAATAGTTATAGATTTCGGCAGACTCAAGCAGCTCAGCTACTCTATCGACTGCGTAGCCCTTTGCAATCGCGCTGAGATCGATTGCAACATCGCTCGTTCGCATCAAGGTAAGTTTATCAATGTCGAGCTCAAGCGCGCGGTAATTCACCCGCGACAATGCGTTCCCAAGATTTTCTGGCGAGGGCTCAGCGTCTTCTATCTTACGCTGAGGGCCAAAGCCCCAGAGATTAACGAGTGGCGCTACAGTGACATCAAATGCCCCTTGGGTTTCAGAAGAGACCCTTAGCGCTTCTTGTAATACCACCGCCATTTCCACAGAGACTTCGACAGGCGTTTCGATGGGCACCTGGCTCAATCGAGAAATCTCTGAGCTCGGCGCGTAGGTTGAGAATATTTCCTTATCGAGAGTAGCAAGGAGTTGAGCAACAGCGCTTTCTAAAGCTAATGCAGCTTCCGGATTCAATTCAGCGGCGTATTGGACGCTGTAGGTGGTGCCCATCGTATAGCCATCGAAGCGAATTGGATCAGAATAAACGGTGGCTTCGGGGTCGTCGCGCAAGGCGAGATAGCCGAGCGCGAGTAAAACAAACGTTAGGGCAAAAGAGACTCGGCCGAAATTACCGATCACGAGAACTCGTCGAGTGCGATATTCTCGTCTTCGACGCCTAGATCTTTCAGCATCTTAACAACCGCCGCATTCATCATCGGGGGTCCGCACATGTAGTATTCACAATCTTCGGGCGCGGGATGATTTTTGAGATAGTTCTCGAGCACTACATTATGAATAAAGCCTGTCATACCCGTCCAATTATCCTCTGGCTGAGGATCCGACAGCGCCACATGCCACTCAAAATTCTCATTCTCGGCCGCAAGCGTGTTGTAATCTTCTTCGTAAAACATCTCGCGAAGGCTTCGAGCGCCATACCAGAAACTAATTTTCCTCTTTGTCTTTATTCGACGTAGCTGATCAAAAATGTGTGACCGCATAGGTGCCATACCTGCGCCACCGCCGATGAAGACCATCTCGGCATCTGTGTCCTTAGCAAAGAACTCACCATAGGGACCGAATACTTTAACCTTGTCACCCGGCTTGAGGCCGAAGACGTAAGAGGACATTTTACCGGGCGGGAAATCAGTGCCCGGAGGCGGAGTCGCGATGCGAATGTTAAATTTAATGACGCCCTTTTCCTCTGGATAATTCGCCATTGAATACGCGCGTATCGTTGTGTCGTTTACTTTAGACACTTTGCTAAAGAGGCCAAAATGTTCCCAGTCGCCACGGTATTGTTCTTCAATATCAAAATCCGCGTAGCGCACCTCATGCGGGGGCACCTCTAGTTGCACGTAGCCGCCGGCGCGGAAATCCACGCTTTCTCCCGACGGAATTTCCAGAACGAGTTCTTTAATAAACGTGGCAACGTTATTATTCGATAGTACAGTAGTTTCCCACTGCTTCACGCCAAAGAATTCCGGAGCCACCTCTATCTTCATATCTTGCTTAACGGCTACCTGGCATGAGAGACGCCAATTATCTCTGCGCTGGCCACGGGTAAAATGCCCTTCCTCGGTAGGAAGCATCGAGCCACCGCCGTCTAGGATTTGGCATTTGCACTGAGCGCAGGTCCCACCGCCTCCGCAAGCCGAGGAGAGAAATATGCCTGCATCGGCGAGCGTGTTGAGTAGTTTGCCACCAGCGGGCACGGTAAGTGTTCGATTTGGATCGCCATTTATTTCGATCTGAACATCGCCACTACTGACAAGACGCGCGCGCGCGACGAGAATAAGCGATACAAGTAGCATCACCACGACGGTGAACAGCGCCACCCCACCTATAATAGTTGCAAAATCGATCATTTTAGCTTCGCTTAATGAGTTACTTTATCAATGACTAGTACGCAACGACGGAGCTTTTGGCTCGCCCCGAAATCGGCTAGAGCGACACGCCGCTCAACGACATAAAACCTAGCGACATGAGCCCAACCGTAATAAAGGTTATACCAAGCCCACGGAGACCTTCGGGCACATCGCTATATTTCAGCTTTTCGCGGATACCTGCGAGAGCTACGATAGCCAGCGCCCAACCAAAACCAGACCCTAGACCAAAGGCGACGCTTTCTGGAAATGTATAATCGCGTTCGACCATGAACAGAGTCGCGCCCAAAATCGCGCAGTTAACGGTGATCAAGGGTAAGAAAACTCCCAGCGCGCTGTAGAGGGCTGGTACAAATTTATCGAGAAACATTTCGAGTATCTGCACCATCGCGGCGATAACACCGATGTAACAGAGAAAACCGAGAAACGCTAATGAAAGGTCTGGCAACCCCATCCAACTAAGCGCACCTTCACGCAGGAGAAGGTTAAAAATTAAGTTATTAACGGGCACTGTGATGACCTGAACCACAACGACAGCAACGCCTAAGCCGATGGCTGTCTCAACTTTTTTAGATACCGCGAGAAACGTGCACATGCCGAGAAACATCTGTAGCGCCATGTTCTCTATAAAGACCGCTTTCACAAACAGACTGAGTAACGCTTCCATTTAGAATGCTCCCTCGCTCGAATGTGCTGCATGCGGTGCAATGCGAAACTCCGCGCTCTCGACCTGCTCTGTTTTCACGCTTCTCAACACCCAGACGAATAGACCAATAATAAAGAACGCACTCGGTGCGAGTAGCATCAATCCATTGCCCTGATACCAGCCGCCGTTGCTGACAAGCGGAAGAATTTCATAGCCGAGCAATGAGCCGGAGCCAAGTAGCTCTCTAAAAACCGCAACGACTATAAGTACAAAGCTATAACCTAAGCCATTGCCTATACCGTCGAGAAAACTGAGAATCGGCGGATTTTTCATGGCGAATGCCTCAGCACGTCCCATGACTATGCAGTTGGTGATGATGAGGCCAACGAAAACGCTTAAGCTCTTGCTAATTTCGTAAGCGAAAGCCTGTAAGAACTGGTCTACCGCGATCACAAGCGACGCAATAATTGTCATCTGCACGATGATACGAATGCTCGAGGGCATGTAGTTACGGATCATCGAAATGAACAGATTCGAGAATGCGGTCACACTAGTCAGCGCAATACACATCACTAACGTGACGCTCAACTGCGTTGTTACCGCCAGCGCAGAACAGACACCGAGTATCTGCAAGGCGATCGGATTGTTATCAAACAACGGTTTAAAGACGACTTCTTTTGCGCTCGTCATTTAGTTTCCCATTTCCCTCAGCATATTGCTGCTATATCTCATCAAATTTATCATCTAGCCTGACAATCTGGGCTATCTGGGTTTCAGCTTTTGCCTTTGCTGTTTTCGCTACTCTTGATTTAACGCAGCAAGCGATTGGCTCTGTCTACCACCCAGCTGTTTTAGAAGCGGCCCAAACGCATCATCACCAAGCCAATATTGGACAAGATTAGCCACACCGCGACTAGTTAGAGTTGCTCCAGACAAGCCATCTATCTCGTAATCACCCATCCCTGCGCCCTTCACGACTGTCAGACCGACAGAGCCATCTTCGGCATAGACCTTTTTTCCCGGCCATAATGCTGTCCAGCGTGGGTTACGGACTTCGGCTCCGAGACCTGGCGTTTCTTTCAACTCATAAAACGCGAGTCCTTTAACGGTATTAGCGTCACCCTCAAGCGCCATAAACCCATAAAGAATCCCCCAAAGCCCGTAGCCGCTTACAGGCAGCACGATCGTATCGAGTTCATTCTCTCCATCGCCTTCCATCAGATAGACCATCTGATAGAGCGCGCGCCGTTTAACGTCGGCGAGATCTTCGTCGCTTGTCAGTGCCTCAGACAGTGCAGGGTCGGTAACGACCGTTCTCTGATCATAATTAACAATGTCTATTCCCAATCCGATTGCCTCTTCAGCATCGAGGAAACGACCGGCGTTAATATCGACAAGTCTTGGTGTAAAACGGCTAAACAACTCGGCAATATCGCTATCGCTATGAATTGAAGGGTCATAAAGCCCTGCAGCGCTGAGAATGTTCTTGTTACGGTCGAGTATCCTATTCTCGTCCTGCATCGGCTTGAGGATCACCGCCGTGCCGGACACAAGAATCGAGCAAACGACGCACAAGAAAAAAGCGACAACTAGAGTTTTTGAGACTGTATCTTTAGATGACACCGCGCGAGCGCCTCCTGTTGATGTTGGCTCTAACGACACTGAAATCGATCAGTGGCGCAAAAAGGTTGGCGAACAAAATGGCGAGCATAATGCCCTCGGGATAAGCTGGATTTACGACTCGAATGATTATTGTCATAAAGCCGATGAGCGCTCCGTAGAACCACTTACCGGTATTTGTCATCGATGACGATACCGGGTCTGTAGCCATGTAAACCATGCCAAAAGCAAAGCCGCCCACAACTGCGTGCCAGTACCAAGGCGTGGCGAAATGTGGATTGGTATCTGAGCCAATGACGTTAAATAACGTCGCCGTGGCCGCCATGCCAAGAAAAACACCGACCATTGTGCGCCACGAGGCAATTCGAGTAATTAGCAGCAGCGCACCGCCAAGCAGAATGGCGAAAGTGGAGGTCTCGCCAATGGACCCCTGCATCTGCCCAAAGAATGCATCGCTCCACGTCAGCACTTCTCCGGTCGCAGCGGCGATCACGGGCAGCCCATCTGACGCCATTTGACTGAGAGCGGTCGCACCGCTAAATCCGTCTACGGCAGTCCACACAGAGTCGCCTGACATCTGCGGCGCGTAGGCAAAATAAAGGAAGGCGCGAGCAGTGAGAGCAGGATTCAAGAAATTTTTACCGGTGCCCCCAAACACTTCTTTACCGATCACGATACCAAAGCTTATCCCGAGCGCTGCCTGCCAGAGAGGAATATCTGGCGGTAAGATGAGAGTAAATAGAATAGAGGTGACGAAAAAGCCTTCGTTGATTTCATGCTTGCGCTTGATGGCAAAGAGCACTTCCCAGAATCCACCCACTACAAAAACAACGAAATAGATAGGCAGGTAGTGCGCCGCGCCATAGATCATATTGTCCCAGAGACTCTCCGGGTTATGTCCGGCGACAAGCGAGATGATCGCCTCATGCCAATCGCCCGTTCCTGTGAGTCCTAAATTGAGAATAGCGCTATTTGCTTGATAGCCAAGATTTGCCATGCCGTAAAACATAGGGAAAAAAGCAGCAATCCAGACCGTTATCATTACTCGCTTTAGGTCAATGCCATCCCGAACGTGAGGCTGCGAGACGGTTATCTTACTCGGGCTGTAGAAGATCGTGTCAACGGCTTCATACAATGCGTAGAACTTGCTAAAGCGCCCACCTTCATGAAAGTGTGGCTCGAGGTCGTCTAGTACTCGTCTTAATCCCATCAGTATTCCACTAAGAGCAAACCGTAATTAGCAGCGAGGCTGCCGTTGCATATGCGCTAGCCGCGCGGCTAGGCTTCTTTCTCGATACGCGTAAGGTTATCGCGCAGCAAAGTTCCGTACTCGTATTTACCCGGACAGACATAACTGCATAGCGCCAGATCTTCTTCATCTAGTTCTAGCGCGCCGAGACTTATCGCCGATTCAATATCACCTACAATTAGGGCACGCAGCAGCTGTGTCGGCAGAATATCGAGCGGCATGACCTTCTCATAAGCGCCAATTGGCACCATCGCTCTGTCGCTACCTTGGGTGCTACTACTTAAAGGCAGAGGTCCCGATTTGAAGAAGCTGCTGATATAAATCCCCATAACCGAGTGTCTATTCTTGCCGGGTGAGAGGTAGCCCAAAAACGGCCGATCTCGTCCTTCTCTTATCACTGTAACCTGAGAATGATAGCGACCGAGAAACGCTTCGCTTCCCTGAACTTTGCGACCACCTAAAACGGATCCAGAGATAACGCGATTATCATTGCCCTTCAGCTCACCGGCGCACAGCTCATCCAAGTTAACACCCAAACGCGAACGAATGAGACGCGGCGCGGTCACCTGAGGCCCGGCAAGCGAAATCACGCGACTCGTATCAAGCACACCTGTCGCGAAAAGTTTACCGACGGCGATAACGTCTTGATAGTTAATATACGCAACCTGCTTCGACATCCCCGCCGGCGACAGGGTATGAATATGCGTTCCACTTAATCCTGCAGGATGCGGTCCTGAGAACTCTTCAACTCGTACGCTCGCATTGAGTTTGCAGCCTGCGATTAATGCTTTTACCGAGGCATCGAGACATAAGAAGGTCTCGCCGGCGGGGATTTTCGACAGAATATTTACCCCGCGTGCAAAATCTTCGATTCTTTCGGCTATGACTACGGAAGGATCCACCGCGAGCGGGTTGGTATCCATACCATTGATAAACAGAGATACCGGTTGCTCGCTTGGCTTCGGCACTTTACTGAATGGACGAACACGGAGTGCTGTCCAGAGACCCGACTGAACAAGATCCTCTAATATTTGATCACGACTTAGCGACGTGAGTTCCGCTGAGGTGTACGACTTCAACTCTATCTGCTCATCGCCCTCGAGTTCGATCACAAGAGAGAGCAGACGCCTCTGATAGCCTCGATTTATCGCACTAACCACACCGCAACCGGGTGAGGTGTATATAACCTCTGGATTTTTTTTGTCGCTAAATAGTGGCTGGCCTAGCTTAACCTTGTCGCCCTCGGCGACGAGCATGGTTGGCTTCATTCCGATGTAGTCTTCGCCTAGGAGGGCGAGCGATCTTGGCGCTTGCACACCCGCTATAACTTGCTCTGGAGCGCCCGCGAGTGGCAATTGCATACCGCGTTTAATTCTATTCATCGCCTAAGTATCGCCTTTTCTTCAAGAGTGGGCTCCGCGCCCGCAGTTCAGCCCGCCTACCCTGCTGTCTCGCGCCGCTCACAAATCGGCTTTCGCGCCCTCGGGCGCGTTATCGCACTTTACGCGAAACAATCAGGTTCGGATGTCGAAATCGAGACATTAACGTCTTAGACTTCGGCTATCACGCACTAATATCACGCACCGTTATGAAGCATTTAGGCTGCGGAAATTCAGTGAAATTGGGCGGGGCAAATTATAGACTTAACCAGAGGGAATTTCTAGTAAAAACAAGGACAGGAGGGAATTGGATTAAACGCCGTGATTTGCGATTCACGGCGTTTTCCACGGGATCTTCAGATGAAGCTATTCTTCGATAGGATAGTATTGATATTTAACGCCGGCCATCTTATAGACCATTCGCCCTACCTGGCAGCAGTAGCCAAATTCATTGTCATACCAAAGATAGAGCACAACGTTGTTACCGCTAACGATAGTCGCATTCGAATCAACCACACCTGCTTCGCGCGTACCCACGAAATCGCTGGACACAGCGTCGGGCGATTCAGTGTAACTAATCTGGTTCTGCAATTTAGAATGCAAGGCGATATCGCGGAGAAACTCGTTTAACTCTTCTTTGGTCGTCGCATTGTCGAGCGTGAGATTCAGTATCGCCATTGAGACATTTGGGATTGGAACACGAATAGCATTGCCAGTAAGCTTTCCCTCGAGTTCAGGCACGGCTTTGACGACCGCCTTCGCTGCGCCGGTTTCGGTCAACACCATATTTAATGCGGCGCTTCGCCCGCGGCGGCTACCCTTATGGTAGTTATCGATCAGATTTTGATCATTGGTGTAAGCGTGAACGGTTTCGACGTGACCATGTGCAATGCCGAAGCGGTCGTTCACGACCTTGAGCACAGGCGCTATGGCGTTAGTCGTGCAAGATGCTGCGGTAATAATCTTGTCCTCGGGCGTGATCTGATCGTCATTGATTCCATAGACTATATTCTTAATATCGCCCTTACCGGGTGCCGTCAGAATAACCTTAGCCGCGCCCTTAGCATTGAGATGCCGAGACAAGCCCGCTTCATCCCGCCACATACCAGTGTTGTCGATAATTAAGGCGTCATCGATGCCGTAGTCATTATAGTTAATCTCCTCGGGGGAGTTTGCGTAAATTACCCGTATCTCGTTGCCGTTCGCGATAAGCATATTACGCTCATGGTCAACCCGCAGGGTTCCTTGGAAAGTGCCATGTACGGAGTCGTTGGTAAACAGATTGGCGCGCTTGTCGAGATCGCCCTCACCTCCGGGCCTCACCACGATAGCCTTAAGACGCATGACCTCGCCGTTGCTCGTGCGCTCGATAAGCAGCCTCGCCATCAGGCGGCCAATACGGCCGAAGCCATAGAGCACAACGTCTTGCGACTTCGGCACTGGCTTTTCGTTGACACCGTCTAGATAGCCTAGCTCAGCTTTGACGAAGTCGGTTACTGACACAGCATCAGTACCCTTATCGACGACATGCGCCATATAGCGGACAGTGAGTTTGCCGAGATCTATTTGAGCATTCCAAAGGTCGAGCTTTGCAAGTTCCATCAGCATCGGGTGCGATTCGAATTCAGACATTTCGTTACGCTCGACTTGGCGCACGAATCGATGCGACTTCATGATGAAGGTCACCGAGCGGTTATGCAGAGGGCGGCCGTAGATAAAAACACCTACGTTGCGCTTGCTAAAGAGCCTACCGATGACAGGAATCATTTCCTGCACTAAAGCTTCACGCTGTTTCCAGTCGCCAAAATAGTCGTCTACGCTAGGACGGATCACGAAATCCCCTCTCTCTAAGTGGCACAACACCTCGATCGAGCGATTAGCACGTCGATGCTGCGCATGAAGTCACCGTTAACGGTGAATTAAACCTCTGTCAATCGCGCGACTACTCGCACAAAGAGACTGTTTTGAGGGGCGCTATTATCAGAGTTATGACCCGCTAGTGCAAGAAACACGCCCGAAACTGAGCTATACTTGCTGTTTGCTAGTCGCCCGGCCACAGCCATGAACCCATTCAATCCTCCACTCCCCCGCGATGCGTATCAAACCCAGTACTGGAGTGATGCACATGGCAGCACCCGCAGTCTAGCTATTGCCCAAGCCGCGTCAGAGGCTCTTGGGCCAGTAGTCGTCATCTGTGAAAACAATGAGAGTGTCGAGGAGCTTAGGCGCGAATTGCGTTATTTCAGCTCGGTTTACCCAGCACTTAAACTTTTCACATTGCCCGACTGGGAGACGCTTCCCTACGATAATTTTTCACCCCATCAAGACATCGTTTCTGATCGGTTGAGTGCGCTTTTTCATCTCCCCGCGCTCGAGCGCGGCATACTAGTTGTCTCGATAACGAGCTTGATGCACAAGTTGCCGCCTAAGCACTACGTGCTCGCGAACACACTTAAACTCAAGATTGGTCAGAAACTCGATATCAATCGCTTACGTGAACAGCTCGTCTCTGCCGGCTACCAGAGTGTCGACGCAGTTTATGAACACGGAGAGTTCGCAGTGAGGGGCTCCATAATTGATCTCTTCCCGATGGGGAGCAAACAGCCCTTCAGAATAGATTTGTGGGACGATGAAATTGAGACGCTGCGCCTTTTCGATCCCGAGACACAGCTCTCGCAAGGCAAAATCGATGAAATCAGGCTGTTACCGGGGCGCGAGTATCCACTCGACGAGCCGGGTGTCACCAAATTTCGAAACGCGTTTCGTGATCGCTTTGATGTAGATGTACGTCAGGTGCCTCTTTACCAAGATGTGAGCGAAAGCATCGCGTCGCCTGGACTCGAATACTATTTGGCGCTCTTTTTTGATGAATTGAATTCAGTTTTCGATTACCTACCAGACTCCACAACACTTTGTCGCCTCGGGAGACTCAAAGACGCCGGTGAGAGTTTTTGGCTCGACATAGAATCCCGCTTTGATGAGCGCCAGTTCGATCGTCAACGCCCTATTCTCAGCCCCACTGAGGGTTTTATTCAGATAGATGAACTGCTGCGTGAATTCAAGCGCTTCAGGCAAATTGAGTTTAGGCAAGATCCCGCAGCCTACAGTCTCGGAAGCTCACCGCTGCCTGCGTTGTCGAGCGACAGTTCGTTAAAGATGCCCTTCGCCGCACTCTTGCAATTCTTAGCCGAGCGCCCGGACCAACGAATATTGTTTTGTGCGGAGAGCGCCGGACGACGTGAAACGCTCATTGAGGTGCTAAAACAGATCAGCTTGAGGCCAAAGCAGTTCGACCACTGGCAAGACTTTGTAGACTCAGATGAGCTGCTCGGTATCGCTATTGCACCGCTCGATCACGGCCTGTGGCTAGAAGACCAGCAGCTGCTCCTAGTCACCGAAGCGCAATTATTTGGCAACCGAATAGCACAGCGCAGGCGCAGGCGCGCGACCCAGAGCAATACAGACTTTATTGTTAAAAGCCTCACCGAGCTTCGCCTCAACGATGCGGTCGTCCATATAGACCACGGCGTTGGTCGATATCGCGGTCTCGAGACTATTGTCACTGACGGCCAAGCAACCGAATTTCTGATGCTCGAATATGCCAACGAGGCAAAGCTCTACGTTCCTGTCGCGTCGCTGCATCTGATCAGCCGTTACAGCGGCGGCGAAGACGGCGCGCCGCTGAACACACTTGGCACCGACCAGTGGGCAAAAGCCAAGCGTAAAGCTGCGGAGAAAATTCGCGACGTGGCGGCCGAGCTGCTCGACATTTACGCTCAGCGCGAGGCGAAGAAAGGCTACACCTATAAAGTTACAGACATTGACTACGACAAATTCGCGTCGAGCTTCCCTTTCGAAGAAACCGCCGACCAGGAAACGGCTATCGATGCCGTTATCAACGATATGGCGCTACCACGCGCCATGGATAGACTCGTCTGTGGTGACGTCGGATTCGGTAAAACCGAAGTAGCCATGCGTGCCGCGTTTATTGCAGTCCAGAATAATAAACAGGTCGCCCTCCTCGTCCCAACTACGCTTCTGGCGCAGCAACACTATGAGAGCCTTAGGGATCGGTTCGCCGACTGGCCCGTTGAGGTCGATGTGATAAGTCGCTTTAAGACTACCTCCGAGCAGAATGCGGTTCTCGAGAGGGTAGCAGCGGGTAAAGTTGATATTCTCGTCGGCACACACCGACTCCTAAATAATCAAATAAAGTACGCCGACCTCGGGCTGCTGATTATTGATGAGGAACACCGATTCGGCGTCCGCCAGAAAGAAAAGCTCAAAGAGCTACGCGCGAATGTTGATATACTCACTCTCACTGCCACGCCAATCCCTCGTACTCTCAATATGAGTCTCGCCGGTATCCGCGATCTTTCATTAATCGTAACGCCGCCGTCGAAGCGTCTTTCTGTGAAAACGTTTGTGAGGGAAACCCAAGATAGCCTAATAAAGGAAGCTGTCTCGCGCGAGCTTCTGCGCGGTGGCCAAGTGTTCTACCTCCACAACGAAGTGAAGTCGATTGAACGCACTGCTGCACACCTGCAAGAAATCGTTCCTCAGGCGCGTATCGCGATTGCCCACGGGCAAATGGCAGAGCGAGAACTCGAGAAAGTTATGGCAGACTTCTACCATAAGAAGTTCAACATCTTGCTCTGCACGACTATCATCGAGACCGGCATCGACATCCCGAGTGCCAACACGATTGTGATCGATCGTGCCGATAAATTTGGTCTTGCGCAGCTACATCAACTGCGGGGTCGCGTCGGGCGCTCGCATCACCAAGCGTATGCCTATTTACTGCTGCCCACCCAAACCAAACTCACGCCAGACGCGCAGAAGAGAATAGATGCGATTCAAGCAGCCTCAAACCTGGGTGCGGGCTTCACCCTCGCTAGTCACGATCTCGAGATTCGCGGCGCTGGTGAACTTCTCGGCGACGAGCAAAGCGGCCACCTGCAAAAAATAGGTTTCACCCTCTTCACTGAGATGTTGGAAGAAGCGGTCGCTGCGATCAAGGATGGTCGGGCGCCGAGCATTGATCTTGAAACTAGCAAGGCAGTAGATATCAATCTGCGAATCCCCGCGCTCATTCCAGACGAATATCTGCCTGATGTGCATATCCGACTGATTATGTACAAACGCATCTCGGCTTGTAAGGACGCAGAAGAGCTACGTGAACTGCAGGTAGAGATGATTGATCGCTTTGGCATGTTGCCTAAACCCTTACAGCTTCTCTTTAGAGTGACGCAGATTAAACTAGCGGCTCAGGGTTTCGGTATCAGTAAAATCGACGCCAATGCGACATCCGGGAGATTCGAATTTCGAGCAGACACCAAAGTTGACGGTCTCTCCCTTATCGAGCTTGTACAACAGCAGCCTCAGCTGTTTAAATTTAGCGGTCCTAATCAATTGAATTTCACTCACAATGCAGAAATGCCCGATGACAAGCTGGACTTTATCGACGCCGTACTCGCGAGGCTTCGCCTAGATGAGTAAGCTAAGGTGGCCGCTAGGAGGCAATCCAGTAAAAATAATGGCGGCGATCTGCCTCACGCTCGCCTCGTTCTCCGGCAGTGCGCAGAATGAGCGCTGGTTCACTTTCGAGGTCTCTGTCTTCAGCAATGAACTTGCGAGCGATCGAGGACAGGAATTGCCCATCGCAAAAGCGGATGCCACGCTCAAAGGCGGCCCTACGAAATCACTCATTCAGTTTTTCGATCTATTAAATCTAGCGCAGTGGCCTGCCGGGGCCTCTGGGGACAATCAGGCCTCGGCGAATTCGGCAGTACCGCGCACGCCCGTGCTGCGTCCGCTTGCTGAAGGAGAAAAAAGTTATCAGTTCACAGACCTTGCGCGCGACCCATTTATCACGCTCTCTTCGAGTGCTAGCGACTTTCAGCAAACTAATCGCGCGCTCGAGGCGGTCCCCGATTATCGCTTGCTGACACATGCCGTGTGGCGGCAGCCTCTAACCGACGAAGGGAAGTCTGTGCCGATCAAGTTCTCTGGAGGCAGACAGCGCGGCGGGAGCTTCGAGTTAGAGGGGACCCTCGATTTATATTTCAATGCCCGCCGAGATCGTATAGTCGTAGACACCAATTTTATACTCGAAGCCGACCTTTCCGGTGATCTCGCCTTTCAGCATAAACAATCGCGCGAACTACGAAGCGGCGAGTTCCACTATCTGGACAGCCCAGCAATCGGCGTGATTATCCTGGCTCAGCCCTACGAAGTGCCCCCATTAGATTCAGAATAGGCCTCAGCTAGGCTTGATAACCTCACGAATTAGGGCATGCACAAAAGGCGAGACGGCATCGATAACCGAATAAATCTCGTCGAGTGTAATGATGTCCTGCGTGATACCCGCCGCCCAGTTAACGACCAATCCAATCGATGCGTAATCCAGGCCTACCTCACGCGCAAGCGCCGCCTCGGGCATGCCTGTCATGCCAACCATCGTACATCCGTCTGACCGAAGCCTCTTGATTTCAGCATTGGTCTCGAGCCTCGGTCCCTGCGTACATCCGTAAACTCCGCCATCGATGACTAGAACTGGCTCTCGGAGGGGCGCATTAGCGCGTGCGGCTGCATCGAGTAATACCGCCCTTAATTTTCGCGAATACGGCTCACCAAAATCGATATGTACAACACCGTCCAGATTATCCTCATAGAACGAGCTAACGCGGCCATAGCTATAATCGATAATCTGCACCGGAATAGCGAGGCTGCCAGGGCAAAGCTGTGGGTCAATACCACCCACCGCATTCATCGCGACCACCTGGGTAGCGCCCGCAAGACGCAGCGCGTCAATATTAGCCCGATAATTTATCCTGTGCGGCGGCACCACATGCCCGTCACCGTGACGCGGAATGAACAGCAGCTCAACACCTGAGTAGGAAAAAACACAGACCTCGACCGCCGTTTCTGAATAACGGGTTGCAACCCCCTCTTTTCGGGAAAGCTGGAAACCCTCTATTCCCTCGAGCGTGTTTAGACCTGTTCCGCCAATTAGCGCTAACATTAACTTTCTCCATCATGATCGAAGGCGCAAGTTACGCTTACTTTCAGAGGTGTTCAAGCGAATCTGTTTTTGCGAAGATAAAAGTTGGTAAATGAGAAAGAGAGCAATGACCCTACGTATCATTTATAGACTGGTAAGAAATCGCCTAATCTGGTGTTCGTGGTTACCGCGTAGGATTCGCCGAAAACTCGCAAAACGGCTAATCAGGAAGGACTACGAGCACGGGATTGATACGAGAAAGAGTATCAATAATACATTCGTTTTTAATACGCTAATTAATGGTATCGACTATAGGGGTACTCTACACGATGCAATCGACTTCGACGTTTATTTTTACGGGGCTTTCGAGAAACCCTTAGCAAATTTTCTCATAGAAACAGCGCTAGCCTTGCGCGCTAGAACCACGTTTGCGGAGAACAATGATGCTCTAACCTTCTGGGATGTCGGCGCCAATTCCGGACAGCACTCGTTACTTCTCTCGCGCTATGTAGAAACCGTTCATGCGTTCGAGCCCTACCCTGAAATAGCAAATTTGTTTGAGGACAATATCAGTCGCAATCAGCTAAAGAATATAACCCTTCATCGCTTTGGCTTAGGTGATCGCGATACATCACTGCCCTTTTACGCCCCCTGCGGTAGTAACCGCGGCATCGGTTCTTTCGACAAAGCGAGTCTAGCAAAAGGTAATCAGCTAGCAGGTGATATTACAGTACGCGCAGGCGATGGCCTCGACACCCTCCAGAAACCTAATCTAATCAAAATAGACGTCGAAGGCGTTGAGAAAAGCGTCTTGATAGGACTTAAGGAAACACTCACCTGCAGCAGACCAGTTATCGTGCTAGAGGTCAGCTACGGCGGGGAATTTAGCTTTGCCTCACGGCGCGATCTATTGGCGTGCCTGCCGAGTGATTACCGCCTTTTCGCTTTCGACAGAAGGCTCGGCGATGGTCGCAAAGCACGAAGACGCAATGCCCGCGCGAAATGGAACGGACTCTTCAATCTCAAGCCATTTATTGACTGGCGAGAAGACAGCCAAGACGACCTAATCGCCTGTCCAGAGGAATTAATAGCAAAGCTTCCTATGCGAAATTCCCACTCTGTAATTTAAATAGCGAAAGCCTTTAATTTTGTGCATCTGCCTCAATGAAGCACGATGATAGAATGATTGTAGTGGCACGCTGACTTGCAGCAGAATACCGCAGCAAAGCGCATCAGCGAATTATAGAAATTCACACAAATCAAGGAGCTATTCATGCAGCGCATCATACTGTTTATTCTCACCAACCTCGCTGTGATGTTGGTATTGAGCATTGTGCTAGCCATTCTAATGCCTGCGCTCGGACTAAATTCTTCCAGCAATATGGGCCTGCTGGTCATAAGCGGCGTGTTTGGCATGGGCGGCTCTATCATTTCGCTCCTAATGTCCAAGTGGATAGCGAAGCGCAGCGTCGGTGCGAGAGTCATCGAACAGCCTGTAAATGAGCACGAGCGTTGGCTTCTCAGCACCGTCGAGAGCCAAGCACGCCAAGCAGGGATTGGAACGCCGGAGGTCGCCATTTATGAGTCGCCAGAAATCAACGCGTTTGCAACCGGTGCTAGCAGAAACAACGCGCTAGTTGCCGTCAGCACTGGATTACTTCGAAGTATGACTCGAGAGGAAGCCGAAGCTGTGCTCGGCCACGAAGTAAGTCATGTTGCTAACGGCGATATGATAACGCTGACGCTGATACAGGGCGTCCTAAATACGTTCGTCTTCTTCTTCGCGCGCATTGTAGCAAGCGCAATTAATCGTGGGAGTAACAATCAATTCGTTTACTTTATGACAGTGATGGCCTTTCAGGTAGTCTTTGGAATGCTCGCAAGCATCGTTGTTATGTGGTTTTCACGACAGCGCGAATTCCGCGCCGATGCGGGTGGCGCTAGCCTTGCAGGAAAGCAAAAAATGATCGCTGCGCTGGAAAGGCTTCAATCGAATCAGTCAGCGGATAAAATCAAGGGCGAACTCGACGGTCAGCTTACTGCTTTTGGGATAAGCGGTGGGCGCGGCATGGGATCGCTGTTCATGAGTCATCCGCCGCTGCAGACTCGAATCGATGCGCTTCGTGGTCGAACGATTTAACCAACGCCGCGTTTATCCAGAAAAGATCGAGCGAGAGCGTGAAATAGCCCCAGGGGATGATACGTGCAACCCAAAATCATAGCGATCGCAGGTCCCTCTGGATCAGGCAAAAGCCTTCTGACCCGTAAACTTCGCGCTGCGCTAGTAAACGACACGCCTCTTGCCGAACGCGAATTAAGTGTCGCTGTCGTGCCGGAAGATGCCTACTATCATAGCCAAGCGCATCTTTCGCTCGACGAACGCGCGACGCTCAACTTCGACCATCCTGATGCGCTTGATCACGCGCTGCTAGAACGCGATCTGCTTAGGCTCAAAGCTCGCCAAGCCGTCAATATTCCGATTTACGACTATGCGAGCCACACTCGCGCCCGGCGCTCAGAGGCACTGAAACCTGCAGATGTGATACTTGTTGAGGGCTGTCTTCTTCTCAGTCAGGCACGTATTCGCGCTACCTTGGATCTTAGCCTGTTTGTCGATGCAGATCTCGCCGTCTGCCTACAAAGACGCGTCGTGCGTGACACTCAAGAACGTGGGCGAACCGAAGAATCTGTGCATTCACAGTTCGAATCTACGGTCCGACCCATGTATCATGCGTTCCTCGCGCCGTCCAAGGCGCACGCGGATTTAGTTATTAGCGGTGAGGAGGATCCGGCACTTGCCGTCTCTGCCGCAAAGAACAGAATTATGACACTGCTCTTATCCTGAAGGTCGAGCGTTAAGGGTATTGAGCTCACTTAGAACTCACGTAAACGCGATAGTGGGCAGTTGGGTGAGCGAGTAAATCGATAACGATACATAACAGAGCCGCGATTGAGCTTGGGCGGGCTGAGACAAAGAGACTACACTATGGGCGCACTAATCAGCCTAGTTGGCATTGCTGTTCTGTTTACGGTTGCCTTCCTCTCATCAACGAATCGCAGAGAAATCAATTGGCGAACAGTTGGCCTTGCGTTACTCCTGCAATTCTCGCTCGGGGGCATCGTTCTCTACCTGCCAATAGGCGTTTCGCTTTTGAGCGCTATATCGGACGCAGTCACTAGCGTTCTGGGTAATGCGCAAGACGGTATCGCTTTTGTATTCGGACCCATCGGTGCGTTTGAGATGGGTTTTATCTTTGCTTTTCACGTACTGCCCGTAATCGTTTTCTTTTCAGCCCTAGTCTCAGTTCTCTATTATCTAGGGATAATGGGCTGGGTCATTCGTGTCATCGGCGGCGCGCTTCAAAAGCTACTCGGGACAAGCAAAGCAGAATCGATGTCAGCGACCGCGAACATCTTTGTTGGGCAAACCGAAGCGCCCCTCGTGGTAAAGCCTTACATACCTAATATGACGCGTTCTGAACTATTCGCTGTGATGGTTGGCGGCATGGCCACAGTCGCAGGTTCTGTTTTAGCAGGTTATGTCCTGCTCGGTGTGGAGCTTCGGTATTTGCTTGCGGCCAGCTTTATGGCAGCGCCGGGCGGCTTTCTCATGGCCAAAATGATGATCCCAGAGACAGAGGACTTCGTTGAGGACAGCGAAGAAATCGAACTGGAATTCGATGAACATGTCAATGTCATCGACGCCGCGGCTGCCGGTGCGAGCAGCGGCATGGGGCTCGCGCTCAACGTTGGGGCGATGGTGTTGGCATTCGTCGGCCTCATTGCCTTGATCAATGCGATACTCGCTTGGCTCGGAGGTCTGGTAGGTTTTGAATCGCTCTCGCTGCAGCTGCTGATGGGGTATGCATTCCAACCTTTAGCCTTCTTACTCGGCATCCCTTGGGAAGAAACCAACCTGGCCGGCAGCCTGATTGGTCAGAAACTCGTCTTTAACGAATTCGTGGCCTTTGTCGCACTAACCGAACAAATGGACTCGCTGAGCGCTCACTCCCAAGCTGTCGTCACCTTCGCGCTCTGTGGTTTCGCGAATTTCTCGTCAATTGGAATTATGCTTGGCGGGCTGGGTACAATGGCACCGACTCGGCGCTCGGATGTCGCAGAACTCGGTATCAGGGCAGTATTTGCAGGCTTTTTAGCGAACCTTATGTCTGGCGCAATCGCCAGCTTTTTCCTCTCTCTCGTCTGAACCCTGAGAAATCCAGCCGGCAAATTCTAAAGAGCGCCGACAGGCGCACAATTTATCTGTGAAAGAGATATAGAACTAAACGAGGCCAATTTCGCGCAGACGCTGCTGCAAAAACTCACCGGCACTAATCGGCGGGTATTTCGGCCCGCCCTCACCCACACACTGGGAAAGGCAATCGAGACGTGCGGCGCTGTGCGGATGCAGGAAGAACGGCATCGAGTATCGAGAGCTATCTTGCACCGATGGATTCACAACGCGATGAACTGTCGAAGGAAATACACCATTTGTTAGTCGCGACATCATGTCGCCGGTGTCTAAAACTATCTCGTCGCTAGTGCTAGCGACTGGAATCCATTCTCCCTCTTTACCCAGCAATTCCAACCCCGAGTCCGTTGCGCCGAGTAAGAGCGTGATAAGATTTATATCGGCATGAGGTGCAGCACGCATCGATTTAGAGGTGTCCATTCCTTCGACTGCAGGGTAATGAAGGAGACGATAGACAGAATTCCCGTCTTCAACCATGTTGTCGAAAAACTCGGGCGCTAATCCTAGAGGCCCCGTCAATGCCGCTAGCATCGATTTACCCAGCGCCTCGAGCTGCGCATAGATACTTAGCATATGTGCCCTAAATTCAGGGAGTTCCTCAGGCCAACGATTTGGTTCATAGATGCCGAAATAAGGGCTCGTGGGCGCAAGTTCTTGACCCACATGCCAGAACTCTTTGAGATCTGAATGAGGATTTCCCGCCGCATTTTCTCGGCCAAAGGCCGTGTACCCACGGGCACCACCGCTGCCGCTGTCGTATTTAAGCTTTGTCTCCACAGGCAACGCAAAAAAAGCCTTTATGAGAGCATAGGCCTTTTCCAAGTCTGCTTTAGCTATTCCATGGTCGCGGAGCACTACAAAACCGCAATCGGTTAATCCCTCATAGAGATCAGCAACAAAAGTTTCGCGATCTTTTTCTAGATCGTGAACGCTCAGGTGTTTAATTGAGGTCGACATCAGTGGGGGCTCGCTGCGCACAAATAAAGACGATGATAAAGGACGTAATTCTACTGCTTTGGAAGGCCGATTACGAACACCACGCCTGGCTCTAAAACGAAAACATTTTACTGCTGTGCCGTGGGCCCAGGTGCCTCCCCCCAGAGTACCTCCCGATTCATACTGATGCCGTAGTAGTTGGCTAGCGCGACATGATGGTTGAGCTCCGCCTGCCATCGCCTCAGCTGAGCTTCTCCCAGGCTGCGTTCGCGGACATTAAGCAAGAAATAATCGCTATTTCCTGCTTCAAACCGCCGCAGTTCCGCCTCAGCGAGACGCTGTGCAACAGCAAGTTCACGCAGAGCGACTTCCTTGAGCTCTGTCGTTGCACGCAAGTTAACAAGCGACAAACGCAAATCCCTTTTTGCCTCATCAATCAGCAACCTTAACTCGTAACCCACGCCCGTTAAGCGAGCATCAGCCGATGCAGCGCGGCCACGCGCGGTACGAATGGCGAGCGGAATACTAAAGGAAATGTCGGCTATGGTATCTGTTCCCTGTCGGCGAAGTGTTCCCGAGCCAAAATCTCGCGCTGAATAGACACGAAAGTCTAACCGCGGTTTCGCAAGATTCTCCGCGATTCGCTTCTCGAGTCTAAACTGAGACTGCAGCGTTTTAGCCACAGCTATATCTGGACGGTTTAGCAAAGCTTGCTCGATCAACTCCTCTACGGGCGTATTCAAAAACCTCTCATCTTGCACCGGCATCACCAGGGATTGGTCATAGTTCGGAAAGACTACGACTCCCTCATCGTCGCGAAGGAATAACGCAAGTCGCTCAGCAGACAGCCGTACCTGACGGCGTGACTCAATCACAAGCCCATCGCGCTGCAATATTGCCTGTTCGTTCTCTACTAAGAGAATCTCCGCAATATCACCTGCTTCGACCTGTCGCTCTAATGCAGAGCCGCGCACAACAGCGATATTGAGCAACTCTTCATAGGCCAATAAAAGCTGCGCAGAAATGAGCCACCTCGCATAGGCGATATAGGCTTGCTGAAGAATATCTATTTGCTCGGCGAGCAAACCAAATTCAGCTATCTGCGTTTCAAGCTGGGCTTTGGATACGGCAAATCGGCGGCCATCAATCTCGCGATCACGTAAGAGAGACAGCGCGACACCAACGCGTGCTTGACCAAAATCTGTCGTCACCAGTTGGTCTTCGTAAATAGGGAAATCACCGCCAGAGACTGAGTAGTCCGCGAAAACTTCTGCACCCATGAAAGGCATGCTCTGATAGAACCCAACATCGGCGGCGGTGCCGTCGTAAAAGCCGCCTAAGCGAGAATAAAGCCCTCCGTCCACTCTCGGATCAAATACACCCTCAGCAGCCAGCGCGTTTCCCTCGCGTTCGGCGATCGTCGCTTGTGCAGCCTGTATAGAGGGAAAGTGCTGCGCAGAGCTCCGAAGGACTGCACTAAGGGTTGTAGGCTCTGCGGCTATCGCGCGAAACTCATCGTCGACCTGTGCCAAAACCTGCAGCGAAACAAAGTAGGCGATAAGCAGCGAATAGCGAGCGAGCATTCGTCAGGCCTCTTCGCTAGGGGCAGTGTTGGCGACATTGATGGGGGGGAAACTATTCAGAAGACGCCATAATTCGAAGCCCAATGGGACGGTTTCTAAAAGTATCCAACCTCGTACAGTTGCTCCTAATCGCACGAAGCTCTCTGGTGGCCAGCCGCATTCCCCCATTCTCGGTATTCCATTGACTACCTTTGACCTAAGGCAGTCCTCTGAACCCGATGGCTCCTTAACCAACACGCGGAACCTGCCATCGAGGCGCGCTGAGGGCTCAACAAAAACCACTTCACCCCGGAACGTGCCCACTGCGAGATCCGGTCGCCCGCTAAATTGAAAGGCAGGCCAGCCCTCAAACTGCAGGCGCACCTGTCTTCCGGGATGAACTAAACCGATATCTCGCCCATCAATCATAATCTCGACGGCGCGCTCGGTGTCAGCGGGCATAAATGTCGCCAATGGCTGACCAGCATTAACAATCGTCGCAGTATCACCGGCCTCAACGTGGATAATAGTGCCATTTCTAGGCGCTACGACAAGCTGACTGCCTTGCCTCGATAGAGCCGTCTCCGCTTGATTGAACTCGGACCTCGCCTCCTCCAGAGACACGGTCATTTGCTGAACCTTAATCCGTGCCTGTTCGAACGAGAGCTGAGAGGCAAGGCCCTCAGCGAAAAGGTCTTTCTGGCGCTGATAATCAATCTGAGCCGTAGTAACAGCTTCCTGCGAGGCATCGATTTTGCGCCGCGCTGCGTCTAACTGCAGTTGCAGCCTATTGACTAGTTGATCGTCGATGTCCTGGATCCTAACTATCGGATCGCCTGCCTCTACATAATCTGCGTCTTGGACATACCATTCAGCGATGCGTCCAGTAACCAATGCACTGATACTCTGAACCCTATCGCTTGGATTGAGCGTCGTCACCTGCCCTGCTCCGGACGTAGTCTGCACCCACGGAATCCAAAGACCAGAGATGCCTATCACGAGGCTCACAATAATAATCCAGCAGCTCACGCGAATCGCGCGCGGGACATCGATAGCAGCGAGCGCATTGAGATTGCTAAGTTGGTCCTCTTGATAGGGTTTACCAAATGAGAAAGACTGATCGGCTAATCTGCTTCGGGCTTTATTCATACGTCAGCCCTTCCAGCGCATTCTATCAGGCGCTGCGATTGAGCATCGATCTCGAGCGTGTGTGAAAAATCCGTTAAGTCTTGCCGCTTAGTAAAGTAAAGAATTGTGGTCCCCTGCTGCCTCAGTAGCGCGATCACTTTCTCCATAACATCGAGTTCAACGGAATCAACAATGTCTCCGAGCACCAGCATCTTGGGCCTCGCGAGCAGTGCTGAGGCG
>JAGYKB010000028.1 GCA_018401885.1 Gammaproteobacteria bacterium | reverse complement strand
CCTGCTTCGCTTTACGGGAAACTGGTCACGCTGCCCGACGATAATGAAGAAGGTGAGGCAGATAAGGATGGCGACATCAAAACTCTCATGAGCAATTCGTCTTCATTTCTTGCGAAGGCCAGGGCCGCAGCTCAGCAATACAGACTCGCGATATTAATCGTACTTATCATCGCCATCGCCGCGAGTCTTTCCATCTTTCTGCCCAGCCCTGCTCCTTGAGCTACAGGTCTGCCGTCAGAACTGATTTGCAGCCATCGCCATTAGAGAGTCCGATCCCGCTTCAATTTCTGCAAGCAGCGAATGCACTCGCGGCACTTGGCGCGCGAGGAAAAACTCCCCCACTTTAACGAGGCCATCAAGATACTCGGCATTGTTGCCATTTTTATCCGCGAGCGCCGCAGCTAGGATTCGCTGCCACATGAAGCAGTAAAGCGTGAGTCCCATAAGCTCCATATAGGCATAGGACGCCGCACCGATTTCCTCAGGATTTTTGGAAGCCCCCTCGATTACAAAGCGAGTCGCCTCTGCAAGCACACTGCGGCAAGTTGCGAGCGACGACAGGTAGGGCTGCATGGCAGCAACATCCGCCTGCGCCGCTACGAAAGCATCCATTTCTTCAGAAAGGAGTGCGAGCAACTCACCATTGGCGCGCACAGTTTTTCTGCCCATAAGATCGAGCGCCTGTACCCCATTTGCCCCTTCGTATATCTGAGCGATTCGCGCATCTCTGACGTTTTGCTCAAGGCCCCACTCGGCGACGTATCCATGTCCACCCAATACCTGCTGAGCCATAACACAGGCATCGAAACCACGATCGGTGCAGTAGGCTTTCTGCACGGGAATCAACAGCGAGACCAGTTTGTCCGCGCGCGCTCTGGCATCAGCTTCCGGATGAAATCGCGAGATATCGAGCTGCATCGCAGCGAAAATTGATAATGATCGACCTGCTAGCACATTCGCCCGGATAGTAAGCAGAAGGCGACGAACATCGGGATGGACAAGCAGCGGATCAGCGGAAGCTTCTGGCTGCTGAGGCCCGGTGGGAGCTCGGCCTTGCACGCGCTCTTTGGCATACGCAGCGGCGACCTGATAGGCGCTGTCAGCAAGACCGTTCGCCTGCAGCCCCATCGAAAGGCGCTCGTAGTTCATCATTGTGAACATATGCGACAAGCCGTTGTTAAGCTCGCCGACCAGATACCCTTTCGCCTCGTCAAAGTTCATCACACAGGTTGGCGATGCCTTGATTCCCATCTTGTGCTCTATAGACCCGCAGCGCACACCGTTACGCTCGCCAGTGAGTTCGCTCTGCTCGTCGACCAGCATTTTCGGCACGAGGAACAGCGAGATGCCACGCGGACCAGCTGGCGCATCGGGTAATTTTGCGAGGACTAGGTGAATAATATTTTCAGCGAGGTCATGCTCGCCAGCCGTAATGAAAATTTTAGTACCCGAAAGACTGTAGCTGCCATCGGCATTAGGCACCGCGCGCGTCTTGATCATGCCGAGATCGGTGCCCGCGTGGGGCTCAGTGAGACACATCGTGCCCGTCCAAACACCCTCGTACATTTTGGGCAAATACCGCTGCTTCAATTCCTCACTACCGTGCTGGCTAAGCGTAAGCGTCGCTCCGGTGGTGAGAATCGTGAACAGTGCGAAAGAAGAATTTGCCGCGAAACTCATTTCTTCGATTAGCGCCGACAGCGTCTTCGGCATACCCTGACCGCCATACGCGACTTCGCCGGTCAGTCCCGCCCAGCCTCCCTCGGCGTAGGCTTTGTAGGCTTCTTTAAACCCGTCTGGTGTGGTTACTACCCCATCGTTGTATTGACAGGACTGTTGGTCACCGCTTTGATTAATCGGCGCAAGCAGGCCCTCGGCGATCTTACCCGCCTCTTCAACGATAGCGGAGGTGAGGTCGGTCGAAACCTCTTCTGTACCAGGCATCGACGAGAACAAGGTATCGGCGGTGAAGACATTGTTAAGCAAAAAGCCGATATCCTGGATCGGAGCTTTATAGGCTGGCATTGGTACTCTCCTCGGGCATTCAAATCTGATAATTCGTGTTTTCAGCGCAGTGGTTCAACGCAGATCGTTCATTTGACGGCGTGTTAGAAAGGGGAGTATAGGGGAAGAACCCTACAAACCCTAGCTATGCAGCCGGTCAGAACAGGCAAATATCGCGATAGCTGGACATAGCCGCATCGAGCGACTACATCAATAGATGCAGCAAAAAATCCGCTGCTGTCTGTCCGCACTGGGGTTTATTTTGATATTTGCAGAAACACTACGCCGCGTCGTTGCAGATCGATTAGCTCACGCCCTCTCCGGCCTGTGCTGCTGCTGCGGATTAGACTCCGACACCCAGACAACACTCTGTAGTCACTGCCTTGCGGGCCTGCCGCGCGTTCGGCGCGCGTGCCCTTTGTGCGGTCTTAGCAAAGAAAGTGTTAGCGAAGGCGACTCGAGTGATCCACATGAGCAAGGGCCCGCCAGTGTTTGTGCTCGCTGTCTTACTCAGGCGCCCGTTTTTTCGCTTTGTCGTAGCGCATTTGCCTACTCCTCTCCAATTGATCAGCTAATCACCGACTATAAATTCAACGAGCGTTTAGATATCGGGGCGGGGCTGAGTGACGAACTCGGGCGCGTCATGGAAACATACTACTCAGTCAGCGAAGGTAGTAGCGGAGTCAACGGAAAACCGTCGGCAGTCATCGCCACACCGCTGCATCCTCGGAGGCTCAGACAGCGCGGTTTCGATCAGGCTCAGTTCATTGCGCGACGAGTTGCGCGCAGGTTAGCACTGCCTGACCTCAGCAAACGGGTTGCGAGGATTCGACACACCACACCCCAGACCGAGACGAAAACCAAAGCCGAGCGGCAACAGAATCTTCGCTGCGCTTTCGAGATCAAAAATCGCGAGCGTCTAAGCGGCCACTCGCACGTCCTAGTGATTGACGATGTCATAACAACTACCGCGACTGTGTCGTCACTGACGACTGTACTGCGCGATGCGGGCATTGCAAAAGTCGACGTTTGGGGCATCGCGAGAGCGGAGTTACGATCGGCGCGCTGAACGCGAAGAAGGGTTGAATGTTAAGTGCTGGGGCGCTTTAGAATTGGTATTTGATCGAACCGTAGGCGACGCGGCCGTTTTGGTCGAGGAGGCGAGTTGATGAATTGAGAATCTGCGCTGTTTTCTCGTCGAATAGATTACGAATGCCGAACGAGATAATGGCTCGATCTTTCGCGCCAGTTTTTACACTGTAACCGTATTGCAAATCGAAAGTCGTAATGTTGTCGACAAGATCATTAATCTCGTCGAGATCGAGCTCGCTGATGTCTTTAAACGAATCGAAGTAGTTCGTGATCGCAGTCGCTGTGTGATTACCGAACTGCCAAGACAGCATCATGCTGCTCTGCAGGTCCGGACTGACAAGACGGTCATCGAGGGCGCCAATTTCCTCACTGCCAAGTTCGAGCAGGGCTCCGGCATTGTGGAAATCCTGCACATAGGTCGACTTCGTGCTGAGAGTGAATTGCCCGAAGCGGCTGGTATCCCAAACATAAGACGCGCTCAAATCGAAACCATTGGTTTCGAGCTGCGAGCCGACGAGCGGATTATCTACATTAAATTCGTTAATCGTTGAATCTTGAATATACAAGTTCGATGCGCCCGGCCGCCAATCGCGACCAAGGCTCGCCTGTGCCGTTGACTCATTGACCTCTAAGCGCCAGGCGTCGGCGCTGACGCTTAGCCCATCGAGCGGCTCTACGGCAACACCAAGATTGAAATTAAGCGCCTCTTCGACCACAGCACCCTCGAAACCGGTCTCTTCCACATTGCGGGCGATGCTCAAAGCCGGCACGGCACCATTCAAAATAGACGAAGGTCCGATTCGAAAACTCGCGCTGTCCTGGGTGCTTGATAGAGTCTGGCCTAGCGAGTTCACCGACTGGCCGTTTGCCAACGATAGCGCGCTTTCGAAGCCCCCCTGCGCGGAAACACGCGTAGACATTGCTTGAAGGTCATTAGCAGGCTTGGCACCACCGAGCGTCTGTGCCTGAGCGCCCGTTGGGGCGAAGCTGGCGATGACAGCAAGCAGACCAAGCGAGAGTGCACACAGCGGATTTGCCACAGGGGCAACCGTGCCGCGCGTTAGGCTCTCCAGGCACGACACCGGCGAAGCGTCGGCCGTAGAGGCTGATTTCGCAGTATGACTGTCTGTTAAGTAAACGTTGCGCACGCCTTCCGCCTTGAGTTGGTTTGGTACGAATAGAAGCATAGCACTCAATTCGCCTCTATCGATACCCCGTACACCACGCGATTTTGTTATAAATCTTGACCAAGAAGCGTCAATTTTGTCAGCAGCTCGCAAACAGTCAATGATTGTCCCGGCAGCACGAGATCGGGCCAAAGTTCAGCGAGGGGCTCGAGCACAAAAGCACGCTCGGCTGCTCGAGGATGAGGCAGCTTAAGCGTCGGCGAATCAATGATTTCATCGCGGCAAAAAATCAGATCGAGGTCGATCGTCCGAGACGCGTAGCTGGCGCCGGCCGCGGGTCGGCGACGCGCTCGACCAAGATCAAGCTCGATCGCCAGCAATTTATCGAGCAATTCCTGTGCGCTCAATCCCAGATCGGGCTCGATTATTGCGACGGCGTTGCAGAAAGCTGGCGCCTCTTCGCCAAGCCCCACGGCCGCCGTCGAATGAATACTCGACAGGTGGAGTGTGCAGCGAGAAAGGGACTGCAACCGGCTCGCCGCCTCACCAATGAGCTGCGCAGGTGAGTAGCCTCCATGCGCCAGATTAGAGCCCAGCGCAACGACCGCGCAAACAGCACTGCTATGCGTCGTGATAGGCAGCTGACAGCTCATGAACCGACTCAACGAACACAGCGACGTGATCGGGATTTACCGCCGGCGTGATGCCATGTCCAAGATTAAACACGTGACCCGGATTGCTGCCGAAACCAGCAAGGATTGACCCAACTTCAGCTCTAATCGCCTCCGGTGAGGCATAGAGCATGGAGGGATCCATATTGCCTTGGAGCGCCACTTGCGCGCCAATGCGTTCGCGCGCGTTTGCGATATCTGTTGTCCAATCCAGGCCGACAGCATTACAGCCACTCGCGGCGATAGATTCTAGCCACTGACCACCATTCTTAGTAAACAGGATGACGGGAACTTCACGGCCATCGTTGTGGCGTGTCAGGCCGCCGATAATTTTCTGCATGTAGGCAAGTGAGAAAGCACGATAAGCCGAAGGTGTGAGCACGCCACCCCAGGTGTCGAAGATCTGAACAGCCTGCGCGCCCGCCGCTATTTGTGCATTGAGGTAGTCGATGACGGCGTCTGCGAGCTTATCGAGCAGCAAGTGCATCGCCTCAGGATGATTGTAGAGGAATTCTTTTGCATATCGGAAATCCTTACTGCCACCGCCTTCGATCATATACGTCGCAAGCGTCCAAGGGCTGCCCGAAAAGCCGATAAGTGGAACCGAACCATTGAGCTCGCGCCGAATGAGAGCCACTGCATCTGTAACATAGGACAGCTCGCTTGGGATCGAGACATCGGGGAGTTTCTCAACATCTGCTGGTGTGCGGATCACCTTTTTAAATTTAGGCCCCTCGCCTTCGGCAAAATAAAGCCCCTGCCCCATTGCATCTGGAATTGTGAGGATATCCGAGAACAATATTGCCGCGTCGAAAGCATAGCGTCTCAGGGGCTGGAGTGTGACCTCACAGGCAAGCTCGGTATTTTTACAGAGACTCATGAAGTCGCCGGCTTGCGCACGCGTTGCGCGATACTCAGGCAAATAGCGACCAGCCTGGCGCATCATCCAAACCGGTGTTCTGTCGACGGGCTGGCGGAGGAGTGCACGCAAGAAGCGATCGTTTTTGAGAGGCGCGAAGTTGGAATTTTGTTCAGTCACGGGCGTTGACCTCGAGTCGCGGGCGGCATCGTGCCGCGCTCACTGGTGGCATAAAAGGTCGACAATTCTACACGAGGCGGCAGCCTTGACCAATGTGCGACGCGGCCAATTTATTGCGAGGCGCGTATTTCCGTCTGTACAGCCGAGAGTGATCGAACCCATGGGCCAGAGGCAGCAAGCGCCTGCGGCAGGCGATTAAGCGTCGCCTCGGCCTCCGCGCGAGTCGCAAACACGCCGTAGGCGACAACATACCAAGGCGCACCTGCGCGCTCAGCCCGATAATAACCTAGGGTCTGTCTAAGCCCGCCGCCATTACGCTCAACAAAAGCCTTCACATTAGCCTCCGAACTCGCGCCTAGTATCTGCAGACTAAAGCCCTCAGCAGGCGCGGCGAGCAGTTGTCTTTCGAAGGGACTGCCGCTCAGGATACTTTCTCGTCTCTGCGGTATTGGGGCAGGCGTCGAAGCTGGTGCTGTGGTGGATGACGCTGCGCTAGAGGGGACCGCCGGAGGAGCTGGCTCCGAGCGTACTTCCGAGCGCGCTGGCATTGCTCGCGCTGGCGGATCGGCTGGCGGAAGTGTCATCTCGGGTGCTGACGTCGAAGCAATCGAAGATGACGTACCCGACACGAGTGGCTCATTTGCAGGCGCGGGCGGCGCTCTCTCGGGTATAACCGGTCGACGAATCTGACCGCTCGCCGAAGACGGCACGGCCAAAGTTTCGGGAGTAGTTTCGACAGATGCAGCAGAAGGGTCCGCGAGTGGAGCCGCGAGCTCGATCACACCCGAACGCGGCTCATCCGGAATGCGCCAAAAAACCACTACTGCAAGGACAAGAATCGAAAGTCCTCCTGCGGCTAGCCAATAATTGCGCGCTGCAGCCAGACGGGCAGGCAGAGACTGGAAAAATGCAGTGGCAGCAGCGAGGGAGTCGGTCCTATTTACAGCGCTGCCGAAATCGTCCTCGTCATCGTCAAATAACTCATGAGTGATAGCTGACTCGTCCCCGCGCTGAGCCTGCGCCGCGCTCTCGAGCTGCTCATCCTCGCCGAAGTCCAACTCTAACTCCTCACCGACACGGAAGGTTGCGCTTCCAATGCTTGGTCGGAAATCTGGCTCTAGCCACTCATCGATATCGCGATCAAATTCGTCGTCTGACGCGTCGGTCAAGGCCTCTTCTCGTTGCTCGGAGTCATCGAAACCTACCGATTCTGTCGTTACCGCATCTTCGCTTTCCGCGCTGCTGGCGACTATGCCGAGGAGCTCGTCAAAGCTTTCTTCGGACTCCTCGTCTATATCGATTGGCGCCGGCGCGATCGGTTCGGCCGGCGCGATAGACTCGGTCAGCCCGGCTGGAGCAGTCGACTCGGCAGCAGCAATCGGCTCGCCCGGTTCAGTCTGCTTAGCCGGCTCGAGATCGACAATGCCCGTCTCGCGCTCTGATGTCTCCGGCTCCGGTTGGATCTCTGCTGGCTCAGCGATCGTTTTTACAGAATCATTCAGTTGCCGCCGAGATGAAGGTTCAGGAAGCTCGAACCAGGTAAAGTCCTCGACTCCTCCGTCTGGATCCGCCCGCTCGATCGCGTCTCTAAGTTCAGGCTCGCCTAGGAGCAAGCAGCAGAGACTCGCCTCATCAGCCTCGTCGATCAGCTCATAAAGCGTTTCGAGAAAGGCACCATCCAATGTCTCAGCGTCGTCAATGATGAGAACCAGTAGGCGCTCTTGGTCTGCAAGCGAACCCGCGTAATCGACCACGGTATTAAGGGGAGAGTTTGCAGCGTATTCGATCGAGTCGGGACTTAATTTGGTGACAAGACGCTTAATGAAATCGTCACGATTATCAAAATCACTGAGCGCCATCGGGATGCACTCAGCCTCGTTGGCAAATTGTTGAGCGAAACGCTTGGCGAGAAAGGTCTTGCCCGCACCTCTGACACCCGTGACAGCAATTAGTGGCCTGCCATAAAACGCGTCATCGATGAGCTTCGAGAGAAGCGCATCGTGGGTGTCGAATAACTCGTTCGCCCCATCCTGCTCAACACGCGCCGGCTCTGGCTGTGTATCAGCTGAAGTGTCAACAAGAGGATCAACTCGAGGGTCTGTTGTCAGGGGCTGTTCTTCACTCACAAGTTTACTCACATAGGCGATCGCCGGCCTCGAGAGTGGCGACCAGCTGACCTGGTTCGATGTCGCTCGCAATCGCTCCCTGCCCAATCGCCTTGAGCAGGATGAAACGAAGCTTACCTTGTTCGGTTTTCTTGTCCGAAGCCATCAGATCAAGATACCGCTCAATAGTGATATCGGCAGGAGGGACGACAGTCATACCGAAATTTTCTTCGAGAATACGCCTGACTAATCGAGCATCATCCGCGTCTATCCAACCAATCCGCGCACTAAGATCAGCCGCCATCACAGTGCCCATCGCCACCGTCTCACCGTGCAGCCAAGTACCGTAGCCGGCAGCCGTCTCAATCGCGTGACCAAAGGTGTGGCCGAGATTGAGCAATGCCCGTACGCCCGACTCTCTCTCGTCTTCGGTGACGATCTCAGCTTTGACTCTACAACAGGTTTGAATAACTTCTGCCATAAGCGCTGGATCGCAGTTCACCAACTGTGCTGAGTGTTCGCCCAGCCAGTGGAAGAATCTAGGGTCACGAATAAGTCCATATTTTATAACCTCAGCGAGACCTGCTTTGATCTCGCGCGATGGCAGTGTCGATAGCACATCGGTGTCGGCGATAACGCAGCGCGGCTGATAAAATGCGCCGATCATGTTCTTGCCGAGGGGGTGATTAACACCAGTCTTACCGCCAACCGACGAATCGACTTGAGCAAGGAGTGTGGTAGGGATCTGCACAAAGTCAATACCGCGCAAATACGTCGCCGCCGCAAATCCGGTGATGTCTCCAACAACTCCGCCACCGAGGGCGACCAGAGTGGTGTGACGGTCATATTTATTGCTGAGCAAAAACTCATAAATAGAGTCTACTGCCCCTAGCGTTTTGTTGGCCTCACCGTCAGCGAGAACAACCTCCGCGCAGTCTCTGCCGGCGAAGAACGACTTGGCCTTCTCGAGATAGAGTGGCGCGACTACGTCATTGGTGACGATCACAATCTTGCCTTGACGTAGTAGCGCTTGATCGACGTGCTCGGCAAACGCTTTGTCACCGAAAAGTCCAGCACCAATCGCGATGGGATAGCTGCGGTCGCCTAAGTCTACATTTACAGTTAACATTTTTTGAGAGTCCTTACTCGCTGCCATTGAGCTGCTTTTGAATTTCATTGCAGACGGCCTTAGGGCCGCGACGGTAGGTATCGACTGAGAAATCCGCGACCTCTCGATAGAGCGGCTCACGAAAAGCCATCAGCTCGCGAATTTTTTGCGCGGGATTGGCTGTCTGCAGCAGCGGTCGCGACTTGTCGCGCTTAGTGCGCTCGATTTGCTGGCTAATCGGCGCGCGGAGGTAGATTACGCAGCCCCGGGCCTTAAGCCATTGCCGATTTGCCTCGGAGAGTATCGCTCCACCGCCCGTCGCGAGGACTATATTAGGCCGAGTGGTCAGTTTCTCGATCATCTTGGACTCTCGAGCTCGGAAGCCCTCTTCGCCCTCAACGTCAAATATCCAGGGAATGTCGGCTCCGGTGGCGCTTTCTATCTCGCGATCGGAATCGACAAAGTCGAGGCCTAACGACTCCGCTAAAACTTTGCCGATCGTCGTCTTGCCAACGCCCATTGGGCCAACTAGAAAAAGTGAGGTTAAGGATTTCATCTGCGTTTTACGAGGACTTTATGATGCGCAACAGTATAGAGCCAGTTCATCCATGATGAAACTTCTGGGTGACTATCAATTTGCCAACAGGCGCCTTTGAGGAGCTGTTTTGCCCTTAGTCAAACTCCTCCTCTAATATCCGAGGGGTAATAAAGATCAGCAGCTCGGTCCGCCGACTCGAGTGTTCAGTGCGCTTGAATAAACGCCCGAGATAGGGGATATCTCCCAGAACTGGGGTTTTCGATTCAGATGTCGCAGTCTCCTCACGAAAAACCCCGCCTAGCACAATTGTTTGCCCATCGTTGACCAGCGCTCTCGTGGTCACCTGATTCGTATTAATTGCCGGAATAGCGCCGGTTCCTGATGCAACCGAATCTTGCCGAATATCAAGCTGCATGTTGATACGCCCGTCGGGGGTGATTTGCGGGGTGACCTCTAGCGACAGCACTGCCTCTTCGAACTCGGTAGTTGAGCCACCAGCCGTCCCTCCCGCTTGCGACTGATACGGTATGCGAACACCCGACTGAATGAGCGCAGACATTTTATCTTGTGTCGTAACTTTAGGCCGAGCGATGACCTCACCGTTACCGCTACTCTCGAGTGCCGAAAGCTCAAGCTCGATCAGTTCGCTATTGCGCGCATAACCAATTGCAAAACTCGACGCGCCCGGCAAAGCAACACCAAAGTCCACGTTAAGTGCCTGCGGAAAGGAGACAACAGAGCGAGGGATTGGCACCGAGGCTCGTGCCAACGCTGCAATCGCTGGAATCAGCTCAGGATCCGTATCACTCTGCAGCGCATCAAGTCTCGCCGCCTCACCTGCTATCGCTGCCTGCGCTCGCGCATCAGACGCGGCATAATCGGCGGCAAGGAGATCGGTTGTTGTTTCCTGCGATCCACCTACCCTCGCGTTTCCTAGGTGACCGCCCAGACCCCACCTAATCCCGAGCTCACGACCAAAGCTGGTCTCGACATTCACGATGCGCGCCTCGATTAGCACCTGCCTCACGGCGATATCTAGCGTCGCCAGCATCTGCCTTACTTCGTCCAACTTTTCGTCGGTATCTCGCACGATGACGATATTGGTGCGCGTATCAACCGAGGCCGATCCTCTTGGCGAAAGTAGCCCCTGATTGATCCGAGGAGCGACGCCGCCCTGAGTGGGAACCGCAACTCGACCACTTTCAGCGCCGACTCCCACGAGCAGCTGCATAATATCTCGTGCGTTGGCATAATTTATTTGTAGATACTCGGTAAACAGTGGCGCCAAGGCTTCGGCCTGTTCGGCCGCTTGAACGTCGAGTAAGTCTTGCTCTGCGAGCTCCTGGGTTGGCGCCACATAAAGCACGTTCCCCTCTAAGCGTCCGCTCAAACGTTTCATCCTTAGCACTAAAGCCAGAGCTTGATCCCATGGCACATCCTCGATGTCGATCGTGATCTCGCCGTCTATCGCATCACTCGCGATAAGATTGAATCCATAGAAGTTCGCAAGCTGAAAGAGGGCGCGTCTCACTGGCACACTCTGAAAAGACAGCCCAGTCACTTTTTCAGTGTATTGAGAAAGTTCTTGAGACTGATTTTGCCTCGTCGTCTCTGGCTCGCGTGCACTCACGCTCACTACATAACGAGCGCCTGACTGATACGCGAGAAATTCAGAATCGCCAGTCGCTCTTATGCGCAGATTCAGACCCTCAGGGGTTGCCGACGAATCGAATCCAGTCACGACGGTTCCAAAAGAAGAAGCATCGAAGCGTCGCTGCCATTCTTCAGGAACCACGACACCGCTTATACCTAGCACAATGTCTCCCGCCGAACCGAGCCGATTAATTGTTGTTGAAGCACCCAGCGCAGCAATATCCTCGGCAAGTGTAATGACGATAAGCGCCTCGCCGCTCGCGCCTCGCTCAAACTCAATTGACTCTATTAAATTGTTCTCACGCGGCTGCTGTGCCGCTGCATCGAAGGAAGCGCCTGTCTTTAGCGTTATAAGCACAGAGTCATTCGCAACTGTAATCTGGTGATTCATTTGTTGGCTTAAAGTTACTATCAGACGACTGCGCTCCCCCCCGCTTATCACCTCGATGCTGCTTACTCCTCGCGCTTGGGCTGAATGACTTGCCCTCGCGATATCAGCGGTCAGCGGCAAGCTCGAGGTAGCGTAAAGATCGACAACAAGTTGATCCGGCGCGCGCAGCGCAAAACTTTCGACCGGTGGCGGTGAACCAGCGAAGAACAACTGAAAATCGACACCGTCACTGAAGACGGTAGCCTCTATCCCGGAAAGCAGTGATTGTTGGGCCACCTGTGAGTATGCGATTGCAGGCGCAAGAGCCACAAGGAAACAAAACAGTCTGACCTGCGCCGTCATTCGTCTCCCAGCGGTTTTTCGTTGCATCAACATTTTATCTGCCGTGTCGGTGAATCTTTTTTGCACTACCACTATTAGTAGGGCAATCCTATCGCGCGTAAGCATCGCGCTGGCGCATCATTAAACCCTGCGGCAGTTCAATCCATCCATCATCGCCGCTCGGCACAATCTCCAAAAGATCGATACCTTCGCGCCGCACCCGCCAGACTCTGCCATGGTTTAAACCCATATAGCTGCCCACACCTACTCGGAAAATTTCGCCTTCAGGGTTTTCAATCAGCGCGAGGAGTTCATCTCCTAGTGATAGAAATCCAACCATGCTCAAATCGCTAAACGACAAAGATTCTAGGGCTTCTTTTGTGCGTGAAAAGTCGGGGGCAACGCCGGTGACAATTGGTAGTGACGCATCGTGCGCAGGAGGTCGTTCGAAGGGACTTCGCAGCCCTGCCGCACTGTAAACGAATCGTTTCAAGACGGGTGCCTCGGGCGCTTCGTCTAAATGCTGAGGGGCGCGTTCAAAGGTTCCTTTGATAAACATTTCTAACTCTTCCCGACTTGTTTGCTGCGAGCAAGCAGTCGCGGACAACATGGCCCCCGCGAATGATATCTGTGCGACTACTCTAGCCACCCACTTAGAGAGGACCACTGTTCGGCTCCGTTTTTCTCTCTGGCTGCCGCTCCGAGGCGAAAACAAAATCTTCGTCATAGCGATAGGTTCGCGCGAGTAATCTCATTTCTTGCGACCTTTCACTACCCGACTCTATCCTGAAATCATGCAGGGTCACGACTCTTCCTAGATTGGCAACGCCGCTGACGAACATCCCAAAATCGTGATAACTGCCGATGAGCTCGATCTCGATTGGCAGCTCATAGAAGAATTCGCGCGCGGTCTCCTCCTGCAGTTGAATCCGTCTGAACTCGAGGCCGCTACCAAGGCCCGTCGCCGAAATATGGTCGACAAGACTTGGCACCTCGGCCGACGACGGTAATTGCCGCAAAAGTGTCTTAAAAGCTGAATCAAGCGCCTGAGTCTGACCCTGCATAGCGTTGAGTTGAGAGGCTTCCATCGCTTTGAGACTAAACTCACCGCGCAACTGACCCTCGCGAGCCTGCGCGTTTACAACTTGCAGATGTGTCGCAGAAAGGAAAAAGAAGTACCCAGTCGCGACGACAAGCAGTGCAATCATAATGAGGACAAATTGACGAACCGCCGGAGGCCATTCGGCAATCGCATCGAGATCTGCAAGATCGGCGACGCCAAAATTCGACAAGTCAGGCAGTATTGACTGCATACGGGTGGGAGATGGGGGAATTGGTCTCCCGGGCTTGGGCCTCTTAGCCATCGTGCTCGCCCTCCTCAATCGAGATCGCGAACGCATGGCTTTCCATCGCTTTCTCGAGCGCCACTGTCAGATTAAACACAAATCGACTTGCGTCTTCGGCAGCCTCAGAAACCTGCGCCGCGATGTCATTGAGGTCGGCATAACGAAATTCCTCAGAGTTTTCTAGGCGCCGCATAAGCTCTGTCACTCCGGCATAGGAGTCCGACATCCCTTCTACAAGGATCACGTCGTCAGCGCGTTCCAGTGTTAAAAAATAGACCTCGTTTGGCAGGCTTTTCGCTAGTTCATCGAGTACCCTGACAACCGTCGCGCGTTCTTTCTGAAGATCTGCAATTATCCGCATTCGATCTCGGACAGCGGCCTGTCGTTCGCGCAGCGACCCAACCTCGGAGACGCGTGCATCTAAGTCGACTAGCTGTTGCTCCAGGATCCGATTGATCAAAATCTGCTGCGCCAATTGCCGAGCAAAGAACTCACTGGTCGCAAACACGACAATCGCTGTGATCAGCGTGGCGAGTAAAACTTGGCCTACAAAAATCTTTTTTGTCGCGTCGTGGCGACGCTCGCGCCAAGGAAGTAAATTTATTTGCATCATGTCGAAGCTTCTCGCATCGCTAGACCGCAGGCGACCATTAACAGCGGGGAGTTCTGATTAACCGCGATAGGATCCACGCCCTCGCCCAATGTCATTCGCCTAAAGGGGTTTGCGCTCCTCACCTCGCACAAGAGTGATTCAGCCATCTCGTCAATTAAGTCCGTCGCTATTACGCCACTCACGAGGGCGCCCTCGCCTCCTAAGAAGGCGAGAGAGAGTTCGTCCTCAACCCCATCGCTTGGCAGCTGACTCAGGGCGGTGCGCACTTGGTCTGCTGTTTCATTGGCGACTTCTCTGTAATGTTCGAGTCGCGCACTGCCAATGGCGGTTGTTACCTCAACTCTGGTTTCTTCTCTGATCTCGGCCTCGGCTTTGACTTTGTATTTGAATTGGTCTTTGAATTGGTCTTTGAATTGGTCTTTAAGATAGGAGTCAAAATCCATTTGCCCATGGCCCCATTCTCGATGGAGTTTGTGCCTGCCGTTATGAAAAAGGTGCACGCAGGAGTGGCCCGACTCGAACAGGATGAGAGCAACGACGCCGAGTGGTTGGCGCGTCGCTGCTTGAAAGGGCAAAAGAGTGCTTTGCATGAGCGCGCGCTCCAGCGCAAACGAGTCGAGATCAACTGCATCAAGTCGAATCCCTGCCTGCTCTGCGATCCTCACAATGGGATCAAGCACATCAGCCTTGCAGGCAACTAACAGCATTTTTTGATAAGCGGCGGCGTGCGGCCTCAACTCCTGTGGCGCAAGCGTGGGAGCAATTAGATGAGAGGCAACGCTTAATGGGTTTGATTCGACAACCGCATAGTCGAGATAAACCTCATCAAGCGCATAGGGCAGCGCGCTGTCGGCCTCTGAAAGCATCCTGGCGTCGATTTCTTGCCGAGAGAGGGTGGCGTCAAGCATCGCACTCTTGATGAAAGCCGAGCTCGATTTTATGGCCAAGGACACCCGCTGCCCCTTAACTCCCATGCTTTCTACCATGCGCCCAAGGCATTGAGCAGCATTGTGGGTATCGCCAAGTGAGCCTAGCTCGGCAATACAAACCGCCTCGACTCGGTGTTGACCGTCTCGTTTACTCAGGCTCACTAGTCGCACCTGTGTGTCCGTAAACTCCACTCCGACTTGGTATTGGCGTCGGCGCGTCCCAAACAGCTCGCTCAGAATCCGTCTCATTTTTTGGACCTTTGCCTATTTGCTCTACCGTATTATTTCAAAATGTTTCAGAAATGCCACTTTGCTAACATCGGCCTAAAATCTCTCTTCGCGTGCGCTTAATGAGAAATCCCAGGAAAGACGACCGCCTGTCCAAGTGCTTTAGCCCGCATTCCACCGCTTTTAGCGGAGCTACGGGGCGTGACAACCCCTCTGCCTTGGTACTACTCTAGTAGTCTAGTAGACTGCTCCCTGTGGCGCCTGCTTTCGTCGATTTTCACCCTCGGGCATTGCCCCGTGTCGGGTGTATACTTGGGAAAACCATGAAGATTGGTGCTAATTCCGAGTCACGCCAACCAGCGAGCGATAATCAACCGCGATGACGCCAGAGAAACGAAAAAGACGACTCCTAAAGGTCATGCGCTGGCTTGCACTCCTCTGCTTAGTGGCCGCGACCGGCGTGGTGATGATTGCAACGGCAGCCTACCTCTATCTTGCGCCTCTGTTGCCCGCAGCCGAAACCTATCGCAACGTCCAGCTCGAGACTCCACTGCGCATTTATACAGCCGACGGGCTTCTCATCGATGAGATCGGCAACCGCCGCGATCCCGTCGAATTCGAGGACATCCCTCAAGTTATGATTGACGCATTGATCGCGACCGAAGACGCTCGCTTTTATTCGCACCCCGGTGTCGATTTTCAAAGCCTCATTCGCGGTTTCTACGGATTTATACGTGGCGTAAATATGGGTGGTGGCAGCACTATTACGATGCAGCTCGCCAACAACCTCTCCTTCGACAGTGACAATGTCTATCTTCGTAAATTCAAAGAAATCCCCTTCGCCCTGCAGATTCAACGCGAATTGAGCAAAGAAGAAATTCTTACCCTCTATTTAAATACAATCTATTTCGGAGCTGGCGCAGACGGCATCGGCGCCGCCGCCTTTGTGTACTACGGCAAGCGACCATCAGAATTGACCCTCGCCGAGGCCGCGATGATGGTGTCATTGCTACCCTGCCCGTCGACATGTAATCCGCTGAGCAACCCAACTCGCTCCGTCGAGCGCAGAAGAACGCGCCTACGCAATATGGTGCGGGAAGGCATGATTACCGAACAGGAATTTGCACTCGCCGATGCGGAGCCAGTAAGCGCTACTCGCCATAATCGTAATATCGAAGTGAACGCGCCCTACGTCGCCGAGATGGTTCGCCAGCAACTCTATGAAGTGTATGGCGAGGCAACTTACACGCAGGGCTTCGAAGTGATTACTACGATAGATTCTCAGCGCCAACGCGAAGCCAACGCCGCACTTGTTAACGGCTTAGAGAACTATTATGACAAGCGGCATGGCTATCGCGGGACCACGACAAATCTTGCACCGCTCCCTAACGAAGACCAATCCGAGCTGCGCACGCGCTGGCTCGAGACGCTCGAGCCTGTGCCTGATTACGGCAATCAACAGCCGGCGATTGTTACCGCGGTTGAGGCCCGCAGTTTTAACGCGTTATTGGGCGACGGGTCTGAAATCACAGTGCCATGGGAGGGAATCTCTTGGGCATACGCGTTTCGCAGCCGAAATGAGGCTTGGCCTCCGCCTCAAACCGCGAGTGATGTCGTAAGCCTAGGGGACCTGATACGCGTCCGCCAATCCAGCGACGGATGGGAGCTTGGCCAAGTACCCGAGATTCAGGGCGCACTTGTCTCGATGCGCCCTTCCAATGGCGAACTCGTCGCACTCGTCGGAGGCTATGATTTCCGCCGAAGCCAGGTAAACCGCGTGCTAACTCCGCGCCCGCCTGGTTCCAATTTCAAGCCATTTGTCTACGGTGCGGCCTTAGAAAACGGCTACACGGCAGCAACGCTAATCAATGATGCACCGCTAACCCGAGGGGACTATAGGCCCAATAATTTCGAGAATAATTTTCTCGGGCCAGTGACTCTTCGGTTTGCACTCAAAGAATCACGCAACGTGCCTGCCGTCAGACTCTACGATCAGCTTGGCTCCGATAAAGTGTTCGCTTTTGCCAAAAAGTTTGGCCTCCCGGTCGAAAATTTTCCGCGCAATGATCTCACCGTGGGTCTCGGTAGCAGCGACGTGCAGCCCATTGAGATCGTTACCGCTTATGCCTCACTCGCAAATGGAGGCTACAAAGTCGAGCCTTGGTTTATACGTGAAATTTCAAACTTAGATGGCGAGCAATTCCGCGCGCAGCCGATCGCCGTTTGCGAGAACTGCGACCAATCGAGCAATTCGCTGATCGAGGCGGCGACTACCACCGAAGGTGAGGAAAAAGCGCTACTCGCTCAGCCGGCGCCGCGCATAGTCGACCCACGCGTGGTCTTCATACTGAATACGATGCTGCGGTCAGTGGTTGTCGAGGGCAGTGGCGCGCGTGTACAACGAGAGATCGGTCGCTCTGACCTTATGGGAAAAACAGGCACAACAAACGGGCCACGGGAGCTTTGGTTCTCGGGCTTCAATAAAGAGCTTGCGACGACGGTTTTTGTAGGATTTGATACGCCCGAGCCATTAGGCGAGCGCGAGCAAGGGGCCACAATCGCTGTTCCAATATGGATCGACTATATGAAGGCAGCCCTCCAAGGCACACCTGAAAACAGCATGGAAAGACCCGATGGCATTGAAGACCGTCTAATCAACAAGGAGACCGGAGAACCTGCACTGCCTGGCTCCCCCAATGCAATATTTGAGTTTTTCCGCAGTGAAAACGCGCCAAGCGCTCAGCCACGCGCTACGACAGATTCGACTACCAAAGAAGAAGCTGTTGCCACGGAAACTATTTTTTAGACATAAAAAAACGCCCTCGCGTATTTTCCGCAAGGGCGCCTTTCTGACCTGAAATGTAGGTTACGAGTCTTAGACTCGACGTGAACCAAAGCGCTTCTTGAAGCGATCCACGCGACCACCAGTGTCGAGTATCTTTTGCTTGCCCGTGTAGAACGGGTGACACTGTGAGCAGACATCGATAAGAATGTCCTGCGCCAGTGTTGAGCGGGTTTGGATGACGTTACCGCAGCTGCAGGTAGCCTTCATCGCTTCGTATGTTGGGTGAATCTCTGGCTTCATGGGTCGTTCCTCTAATGGATGTCGCGACAGCGGGGCGAGGTCTTCGGCGGCGCTGCACCACATCTTATTTGATGCCGTGGTTGGGATCAGCCTTACTGATCGGGTCGCGCATTCTAGCAGACAAGGCTAAAGACGCAAGAGTTTATAGTCTAAAGGCTACTCGCGCGACTCCCTTAGCTGCTTATGATTTTGCACGGCCTCGCGCATGATACGGCTAAAAAGCTCATCGACGAGGCTTGCGTTAAGCCCCAGATCATCAGCCAAAGCGCGAAGGCGCTCGAGCTTCTCAGCTTCGCGAGCACCATCGAAGGGCTCGAGGTCCATAGACGCCTTTAGCTCACCTACGCGCTTAGTCTTAGCAAAGCGCCTAGCCAATACCTGCAGCAACTCTGCATCGATCGAGTCGATAGCATCGCGTAGTATTAAGAGTTCGGCAGGAACCGATGCTGAGCCCATAGCTATTTCCTTAAGTCGAGGGTCGAGGCTGACCCATTCTCGCGTGCAAAACTACGAGAGACCGGGCGCATTTCTCGATCGGTGCACAAAAATAAGGTCGCAATTAAAGCTGGCGACGAGTAAGAGTATATACGATCGCTCGGCGCTGAGAAGAGCCACTAGCAAGCCTGCTACAATGCCTCTAAACTCCTGCGGCTTCGGCACCTGCCTTAGCAGCAAAATGAAAAGCCTTGCCGAGCTTGGTGAGCTTTGCCGTTTCTCGCGAGAAGAGCACTCACCCAACGGCCCATTGAGCAATCTAATGAAGCAAGACGATAGCAACGCGACGGCACCAAACGGCCTCAACCTACACACAAGCGGCTCAGCTTCTGTGTTCTATCGCGTTGCTGTGCCCTCTCCGCTCCGTCGTGTGTTTGACTATCTGCCTCCTAAATCGCCCCCTGAGCTAACACGTAGCTTAATCACAACTGTGAACACCGCATCGGCTCAACCGGGGACGAGGGTTCGCATCCCCTTTGGTGCCCGCAAAGTGACTGGGATCATACTCGAGGTTGTCTCTGAGACCGATGTGCCTCGCGCAAAACTTCGCCATGCAGACTCGGTGCTCGATGCAGAGCCCCTGTTTAGTCCGGAGCTGCTCGCCCTCTTGCGCTGGGCTGCTGACTACTATCAGTGCCCTGTTGGCGAGGTGTTCGCCGCAGCGCTTCCCGCGAGGCTACGAGCAGGCGAAGGCATTGAGGCTGCGCAGGAGCGCTGGCATACGCACTTGGCGAAGGCTGGAAAAGAGGATAAGAGCGCGGTGGAGTCTCTGCTGTCCCGCTCGCCACGCCAGCTCGCCCTTTATCGCCTGCTCCTCGAGCAGGGCCCTCTACTTACCGAGAACATTCTACTCGCAGGTTTTGGCCGGCCGATGCTGCGTAAACTGCAAGAGCGCGGTCTCGCAGAGTGTCGCGCTGAAGCACCCGCGGCACGAGGAAAATTCGACTCTTCAAAACCATTAGTCAATCCTCTCGCATCAGCACTTATTCTCACTGCAGAACAAGCCGAGGCTGTCGCTCAAATTACCGCCCGCCCGCAAAAATTTGGCTGTTTTCTGCTCGACGGCGTTACCGGCTCCGGCAAAACTGAAGTCTACATGCGCGCTATGGCGCAGCAGCTCGCGCTCGGGCGCCAGTGTCTGGTGCTTATTCCTGAAATCGGGCTCACGCCACAAACCATCGCCCGTTTCACTCAGCGTTTTACTTGCCCTGTGGTTGCTTTGCATTCGGGGCTGAATGAAAGTGAGCGCTTAAGTGCCTGGGCGCGCGCTCGAGAGGGCAGCGCCGGCGTAATTATTGGTACACGTTCGGCGCTATTCACGCCGCTTGCGGTGCCGGGCCTCATCATCTTAGATGAAGAACATGACTCATCTTTCAAGCAGCAAGACGGCTTTCGCTACTCTGCTCGCGACCTCGCAGTCATGCGTGCACATGCCGAAGGCATGCCGATAGTTCTTGGTTCAGCAACGCCGAGTCTTGAGACATTGCAGAACGCGAAAGCAGGAAAATTCGTCCATCTGCATCTGCCTAATTCGACGGCGGCAGTACCGCGCGCGGCGATGGAACTCATCGACATAGCCGAAAGGCCCCTGCAGGAAGGGTTTTCGGAAGCAGCACTTGCACGGCTTGGGCAACATCTAGACAACGGTAATCAATGTCTCGTCTTCATCAATCGTCGTGGCTATGCACCCGTGCTCAACTGCACGACCTGCGGCTGGAGCTCCGAGTGCGACGATTGCATTTCACAAATGACGGTCCATCGAACTCCTCCGCGTCTGCGCTGCCATCACTGCGGCGTAAGCGTTGCGCTGCCACGCACCTGCCCCCACTGCAAATCGGCGACGCTAGATACAATGGGTTTGGGAACCCAGAAGGCAGAAAGCTTCCTGCAGCGTCAGTTCCCCAACACGCCCATTATTCGCGTCGATCGAGACTCCACTCGCGGCAGGGAAGGATTGAGTAGGGCACTCGAAAGGGTCGAAAGCGGTGAGCCATGCATTCTGCTCGGCACTCAGATGCTCGCTAAGGGGCATCATTTCCCAAACATTACCCTCGTTGTCATCCTCGAAGCCGATGGAGGACTATTTAGCGCGGACTTCCGGGGTCAAGAGCAAATGGCACAGCTAGTGACTCAGGTCGCGGGTCGAGCCGGTCGCGCCGAACGCGCGGGAGAAGTGTTGCTGCAAACCAAACACGCCGCCCATGAAACGCTTCAAGCACTGAGCAATGAAAGCTATGCGCAGTTCTCTCAGCGCCAGCTCGATCAACGTTTGCTCGCCTCGCTTCCGCCCTTTGCGCATCTCGCTCTTTTACGCTTCGATGCCACTGATCCAGCCGCTGCAATGGGTTTCGCTGAAACCGCCGCACAACTGAGTTTGCAGCTGTCGGAAGATCCTCGCCTTAGCGTGGAAATTCTTGGGCCAATGCCTGCGCCGATGGAAAAACGCGCAGGCCGTTTTCGCGTACAATTGCAGCTCAAGAGCGAACGCCGCGGTCAGCTGCAGGATCACCTAAAAAATCTTATTGCTAATCTAGATCAGGTCAAAACACCTCCACGCTTGAGATGGAGTGTCGATGTTGACCCGCAAGACATGATTTAGGCCACGAACCCTTGATCCCACGGTAACTCACGGAGCGCGCCCTCTAGGAGCACGCTAAAGGACCGATAACGAGACAATAACTGCAAGAGCCTGAAACGCATGACCCAAGACTTCGCCAAAATCAGACCCGAGCCTTTGCTTGAGCGAAAGGCCGTGCAAGCGCCACCCAGCTGGTCGCTGCTCGTCTCAGGCGTCGCCATTGGTATCGTCGTCGGTATTCTGGGCTGTGTCTTGTTCTACCTTTCGGGCGCCGTTCCGCCCATGCCAACTGCAAACCCGCTCGCGGCAAGCCCTGCTATCCAAGCCGAACAGGGCGCCTCAATAAGCCGTGCGGCGATAGCTGCGGACGCAGCCGAGATAGAGCCGATTGAGGCTAAACCTGAGCTCACGATGGATTTCTATACCGCCCTGCCCGACTATCAGGTCGTAGTCCCCGACACTCAGGTCGAACTCACAGAACAGCAGCGCACGCGCGCCGCTGCCCCAGAACAACAGTTTGCGACGGGGTATCTACTCCAGTCTGGCGCATTTCAGCAACGCGCACTCGCCATGGCAGAGGTAGCGCATCAGCAATCACTTGGTATTGATGTCTTCATCACAGAAGAGGTCCTTCCTGGCCGCACCCTGTTTCTTGTGCAATCGGGCCCCTATATGACAAGCACGAGCCTCGCCGTTGCCGAAACGGCTTTGCGCAATAACAATATCTCGAGTCTTCGATTGAGCGTAGAGCAAGCCCAGACGAGACGTTAATCTCGGTTCAGTAGACCGACCATGGCAGCTCAAGTTTTTGCACTAGATTCCCTCCTTAGGATTGATTTTCACCCGCACAGCCCCATCTCTGACATTCTAATCTAAACTAAGCCTATCAACGCGCTTCTCGCCGGAGCGGAGGGTTCTCAGCGAAGTTTTTTAGCCTGAGGGCTTCGCTACAAGAATTGAGATCGGCATTACAGGTATTAGACTCAAACCTAGTCTGATGCGTTAACTGGCGAATCGTCGCCGCAGTAGGAGAGTTAACTTGGAACAGTATGATGGCACCACGATCGTCTCGGTCCGCCGAGGCAATAAGGTTGTAGTCGGCGGGGATGGGCAAGTCTCGCAAGGCAATACAGTTATGAAGGGCAATGCCCGCAAAGTGCGAAGACTCTACAAAGACCAAGTCATCGCTGGTTTCGCTGGCGGCACAGCCGATGCCTTTACACTGTTCGAGCGCTTCGAAGAACAGCTCGAAAAGCATCATGGCAAGCTGGTACGTGCCTCTGTCGAACTCGCTAAACTGTGGCGAACTGAACGCTCGCTCCGCCGCCTCGAAGCGCTACTCATTGTCGCCGACAAAGACGCCTCATTAATCATTACCGGCAACGGCGACGTAATTGAGCCAGAGGAAGGCATTATGGCCATAGGCTCGGGCGGCACTTTCGCCATGGCTGCAGCGCGCGCCTTACTCCACAACACTGATCTCGATGCCGAAGACATCGTCCGCAAGAGTCTCACCATCGCCGCTGATATCTGCGTGTATACCAACCACAACCATACAATAGAAGAACTTGAGTTTTAATCATGACTACCGACTTAGCGATATCGACAAACTCTGACACATCAGAGAATTCACGCAGCCTTGGCGCGTCAGTAATGACCCCACGAGAAATCACCTCCGAACTCGATAAACACATCGTTGGCCAAGCAAGCGCAAAGCGCGCAGTTGCCATAGCACTGCGAAACCGCTGGCGTCGTATGAACTTGAGCGAAGAGCTTCGTCATGAAGTAACGCCGAAAAACATTCTTATGATAGGGCCGACCGGCGTCGGCAAAACAGAGATCGCACGCCGCTTGGCAAAACTCGCCCAGGCGCCTTTCATAAAGGTCGAAGCAACTAAATTCACAGAAGTCGGTTATGTCGGACGCGACGTCGAATCGATCATCCGCGACCTCGTCGATAGCGCGGTAAAAATGCAGCGCGAAGGCGAAATGCGCAAAGTCCAGAGCCTCGCAGCTGACCGCGCAGAGGATCGCATACTTGACATCCTCGTGCCTCGAGCAAGCGACAGCGATGAAGCGGTGAGTGATTCAAGTGCCCGCCAAGTCTTCCGCAAAAAACTCCGACAAGGAGAGCTCGACGAAAAAGAAATCGAAATAGCAATTGCCGACACACCAGTCGGAGTCGATATCATGGCTCCCCCCGGCCTGGAGGACATGACAAGTCAGCTAAAAGACATGTTCTCGTCTATGCAAAATTCGAAGAAGCGCTCGCGTAAATTGCCCATCAAGATCGCGCTCAAAGCACTTAAAGAAGAAGAGGCGGCGAAATTAATTAATGACGAAGAAATAAAAGCCAGCGCCGTCGAACTCGCTGAGCAAACTGGTATCGTATTTATCGACGAGATAGACAAGGTTGCGAACCGCAATGACCAAGGCGGCGCGGGCGTATCTCGCGAGGGTGTCCAGCGCGATCTCCTTCCGCTTATCGAAGGGTCTACCGTTAGCACCAAATACGGCAGCGTAAAGACAGACCATATCCTCTTTATCGCCTCTGGCGCGTTCCACCTCAGCAAGCCCTCCGACCTTATTCCTGAATTACAGGGTCGCCTGCCGATACGCGTCGAACTGGAGGCGCTTTCTGCGAACGATTTCGAACGCATCCTCGCCGAACCCAATGCCTCGCTTACCGAGCAGTATCAGGCACTACTAGCGACGGAGGGGCTCGACCTAGAGTTTA
>JAGYKB010000027.1 GCA_018401885.1 Gammaproteobacteria bacterium | reverse complement strand
ACGACTCATCGAGGACCCTGCGTTACTTACTGCTCACACCGACCCAGAAGGCGCCTGCACGCTTAATCTAGTCGCTGGCGAGCCCATCACCAACGCTGATTTTACCAAGGCTCTCGGACGCGCAATCCGCCGGCCCACACCGTTCCCCTTGCCAAAAAGCCTGATTCGGCTTTTGTTCGGGGAAATGGGCGACGCACTGCTGCTGGGGCATTCGTCGGTCGTCTCTAAGCGCCTGTCAAACCTAGGCATCGCGCTGCAATACCCGAACATCGATCTAGCGCTCGCCTACCTCATTGAGAATAAGACATGAGTACAATTGACTCTGTCATCTAATGGGGTAGTCTGCGTAAAATCACAAAATGTGCGCACCGACCAAGAATGAGGAACCCTGTGAAAACAACCTGCTTTGATGTCTCGATCGCCGACCACATTGCACACATCGTGCTCAATCGTCCTGAAAAACGAAACAGTATGATTACCGCATTCTGGGACGAACTGCCCGCTGTCATTAGCGAGCTCGAACAGGACGACAGCGTTCGCGTCATTGTGATTTCCTCGACGGGACCGCACTTTACGGCGGGTATCGACACCGCTGTGTTCGCGAGCAGCAAAGCCACTACTGATGACCCGCGAGAGCTAGAGCATCAAAAAAGACGGCATGGTGCCCGCTTTTACGATAACGTGCTACGCATGCAGCACACGTTCAATTGCCTAGAGGAGTGCCGTGTGCCTGTACTTGCAGCGATACAGGGCGGCGCTATTGGCGGGGGTGTAGATCTAATCACCGCCTGTGACATGCGCTACATGAGCAAAGACGGTTTCCTCACCATTTTCGAAATCAACATCGGCATGACCGCCGACGTCGGCACCTTCCCGCGTATCACCAAGCTTATTCCCGAGGGTATTGCACGGGAGCTCGCCTACACGGGGAGACGCATGGGTGCCCAGGAGGCGAAAGAGATCGGACTGGTAAATGCCGTCTTCGATAGCCACGAAGAACTGCTGGCAGGCGTAATGGACGTCGCCCGCGAAATTACCAAAAAGGCGCCGATCGCAATCTATGGCAGTAAACGCCTGATCACCTATTCCCGAGATCACAGCACAGCGGATAGCCTAGACTATATAAGCATCTGGAATGCCAGCATGCTGAGCTCGGCCGAGGTACGTGAAGCAATGACAGCTGCGGGCGAAAAGCGCGAAGGCGATTTTGCGTCACTTCCGCCTAAAAAGCATACGATGTCAGATACCGTTGCCTAAACGAGGAGAGAGGCGATAAATCTGTAACAAGGTTAAACCGAATGAACCGCTAGGCCCCGGCATAGCGTTACTGATAAAAACGAGAGGCACACCAAGAGAGATGCGCCCTAGAAAAAGGAATGGACTATGCTCAGATCGATAATTGGTATCGCAGTAGCCGTCACCCTCAGCATGCTCATAGCAATCGCTGGCAGCAATAACAGCACCTCATTCGATGGCATGCCCATCTTCATGCTCTGTGCCTCTGTGGGTTTCGTCTTGCACTGGCTCGGCTTTATTCCCGCCTACTTGTTTCAGACAGAGCATTATTTCGACCTGATTGGCTCTATTTCCTACGTCGCGACAGTTGCCCTCGCCTTCATACTTGTGCCCTCCTTCGATGCGCGAGGACTCGTGGTTGCCTCGCTCATCTGCGTGTGGGCAGTCCGGCTCGGCAGCTTTTTATTCATCAGAGTCAAAAAAGCTGGCCAAGACCGCCGCTTCACACAGATAAAAACCAAATTTTTCCGCTTTTTGCTCACGTGGACACTAGGCGGAACGTGGGTCTTTATCACCATGGCCTCGGGTCTCGCTGCAATGACTTCGCAGTCGCAATCGCCGATTGACGCATTTTTAATAATTGGCGCCGCAATGTGGGCTCTCGGCTTTGTCATCGAGGTCATCGCTGACCGGCAGAAAACGATATTCCGAAAAGACCCTGCTAATGCCGAAAAATTCATCAGCAGTGGACTCTGGTCGATTTCTCGCCATCCCAATTACCTCGGTGAAATCATTCTGTGGATCGGCATTGCCGTTATCGCTCTGCCGGTTCTCTCAGGCTGGCAGTGGGTGACACTGATCTCACCTATTTTTGTCAGCTTTCTTCTATTAAAAGTCAGCGGCGTGCCGTTGCTCGAGAACAATGCCGAGTCACGCTGGGGCGACGATCCCGAGTTCAGACATTACAAGGCCAAAACCCCTTCCCTGATCCCCTATTTCGGTAAAGGAGATTTAGGGTAAACTTTGGCCAGTTAAAATAATGAGATCAATGAGGATCGAAATCATGTTACATCGACTATCCACTGCCTGTGTGGCAGCCACTTTCGCCCTAGCTTCGTTTGTACTCAATGCACAGTCTATCGACCTTGGACGCGGCGAGCTGCCGGTCACCGTGCCTGCAGGATACTCAAGCGAAAACCCAACACCTCTGATTGTGTTACTGCACGGCTATACATCGAGTGGTGCGATGCAAGACAACTATATGGGCTTTAGTAAGCTAGCTGATCAATATGGCTTTCTGCTGGTAGCACCCGACGGCAACCGAGAGCCAGGAGGCGATCAGAATCGCTTCTGGAATGCCTCGGACGCCTGTTGCGACTTCTTCTCCACTGAGGTCGACGATTCAGCCTATATCGCCGGCATCATCAAAGAAGTGAAGTCCAAATTCACAGTAGACAACAATCGCATCTACCTTGTAGGACATAGCAACGGTGGCTTCATGTCTTACCGTGCCGCCTATGAGCATTCCGACACGATCGCCGCCATTGCGAGCCTTGCCGGCGCGAGCCATATAGAAGAGCGTGAGCCGCCCCAAAGCCCCGTGCATGTCCTCCAAATTCATGGCACTGCCGACGGCACGATTGCCTACGAAGGCTCGCATATACTGCAAAATTACTACCCGTCTGCGCTCGATACTGTTAAACGGTGGGCCGAGTACAACGGCTGCAGAGCAGAAGGTGAAGAGCGCGAGCTGCGCGATTTAGTGAGCACGCTGGATGGCCATGAATCGTCGACTGTCGTGTTTAAGAAAGGGTGTAAATCGGGTGGCTCTGCCGAACTGTGGACAATCGTTGATGGTTCACACGTGCCTGCGTTTTCACCGACCTTTACTGCGCAGGTAGTCGAGTGGCTCTATGCTCATCCCAAGACTATTCCAAGCTTCGCCGACTGAGCATTTCTATCAAGAAAAAACGGGAAGCGTCAGTGCTTCCCGTTCTTTTTAATGCGGGCTGATTTACAACAGCGCCTCAATCCTATCCATCAGCGATTCCATTCTTCTTAGCACCGGCCCATAAGTCTCGGCCGAGGTCATATCGAGTCCCGCTTCGTCCCTCAAAATATTGTGCGCGTAGTCCGAACCACCTGCGCTCAGCACCCGAATAAACGCGTCGCGTACCTGCTCGTCACCTGCCAAAAATTGCTCCGCAAACCACGCTGCACCTGTAATCGATGTTGCGTACTGGAAAACGTAAAAGTCATAATAGAAGTGTGGAATAAAGGCCCACTCTGCGGCGTATTCATCGTCGATCGTTAGGACACCGAGATCATGGCCGTGATATCGTTTCAGAAGCTCGCCATACATTTCAGATAATTTGGGCCCGGTAAGGGGCTCGCCAGCCTCGACGGCTTCATGCATCGCTAGCTCAAATTCAGCGAACATAGTTTGGCGAAACAGTGTGCCGCGGATATTCTCGAGTGCTCCACCTAAATAAAACAGCTTCTCCTCATCGCTGCGTGCGTTTTCAATCATGTATTCTTGCAGCAAAATTTCATTAATCGTTGACGCCATTTCGGCAGTGAAGGTTGAATAGCTTGCGGTCTCATAGGGGTTTTGCCCTTGTGCGAGCAGGCTGTGAACCGCATGCCCCCATTCGTGAGCGAACGTCGACAGCGACTCATAGTCATCGTTGTGATTTAGCAGCACGAAGGGGTGGACATCATAGATAGAGCCATTCATGTAGGCCCCAGAACGCTTACCGGGTGCAGGGTGACTGTGCATCCACTCGCCATCTAATCCCGTCTTTAGTAACGCTAGGTACTCTTCGCCGAACGGCTTGAGCGCCTCGAAAGTAATCTCTGCAGAGCGCGCCAGGTCAAACTCACCGGTGTCGACTTCCACCAATGGTGGATAGATATCGTAATACCTAAGATCGTCGATTCCGAGCATACGCCCGCGCAATGAGAGATAACGATGGAATAATGGAAGCGATTGGTTAACCTGCGTAACTAGCTGTGTGTAGACCTCGGGAGGCAGGCCATCGTTAAAGAGGTTAGCTGCCAAGGTTGACTCATGATTGCGAACTCTCGCCCCGAACACATTCGACTGAACGTTGGCCGCCATCGTCGCGCCCATGCCATCGTTATATTGATTCCATGTTTGCCAAAAAGCATCGAAAACCAATTTTCGATCATTACGATTCGGCGCAGCACGCCACAGCGAGTAACCTGCCTGCGAAAGAGTGACTTCCTGCCCCTCACTCAATGTGACCGTCGGCCATGGAATATCGGCGTTAGCATAACTTTCGTATATCTGTTCCGACGCATTAAGTGCGAGACCCGCTTGAGCCAAGATCTCCTCCGTTTTCGCATCTAGGGTATGGGGAGCCCGGCGCAGCGTGTCGCGCAAATAAAAAGCATGTGCTGCAAGCGCTTCATTGGCTGCGAGAAAGGACTCGATTCGAGCTTCACCCACGGCGAGTATTTCTGGCGCTAACCACGATATCGATTCTTCGAAACTTGCATAAAGCGCTCGCGAGAGGCCCATTCGTGCCTGAGCCTCGGGATCACGCTGATCCGAATCAAAAATGAGGCTGGTATAGACATAAATCCTCGCGATCTCCTTCTCGAGCGAGGAAATGAGGTCGAGTGCAGCGCCCAAAGACGCTGCGCTATCGCCTAGTGAGCCCGCCAACTCAGGCAATTCGGCAATCTCTGCCTGCGCGGCCTCTAATGCGGACTCCCACGCGTTGGTATCGGCATAGACGCCAGTGAGATCCCAAACGACGCCCTCTGCAGATTGCAAAGATTTCGACAGCGATGAGAGTGCAAGAGCCAAGCTAAAGAGCAAAGCACTGCCTGTAGTTTTACGGATAATCATGGTGGACCTCCTTGTTGAGCGAAATTGGGTAGCACGATCTTGGCGCTTTAATAGAGTTAGGCTAACCGAGAGCAATCGAGGATGGCAACTTACCATGGGATTTGACTACCATCCCAAGCAACGAAACTAGCCAATGCCGTGTTCACTGCGAGTGATTCACTAAGGCGAGCAAGCAATGACGCTGCTACGAAATCGGGGGTGAATAATTTACCCTCTGGCACAGAGCGCTGGAACGGCTTACTTAGAGGGGTGTCCGTAGTGCCAGGATGGAAGGCAATGAAGCGCAGCTCCGGCAGCGTGCGTTGATATTCGATAGCACTCGTTTTAAGCAGCATATTCAGCGCAGACTTCGAGGCGCGGTACGCATACCATCCCCCTTTACCGTTGTCTTCAATGCTGCCGATGCGGGCGCTGAGCACAGCTATTACAGCAGGGATTCTCCCCTTGAGATGGGTCTTGAGCAACACTTTGAGGTGTTTTAGCCAAAGTGCGGGAACCACGGCATTGCTCTCGAATATCGCATGCAGCGTGTCACGATCGAGATCTTCGATGCGCTTTTCCGGGCTGATCGTCGAGTCGTGCAGACGACCATTGCATATGACCAGACGGTTTAGTGTGACATTTTTCTCGGCGAGCAAAACCCCACAGCGCTCAACCACATCGGCCATCTCTTGATCGCTATAATCGCAGCGCATCCACGTCAACCGCGTCTCATCTGACACACGCGACGCAAGCGAATTTGGACAATCGCTGCGACTTACTGCGATAACCTGCGATGCCTTTTCCTCGGCTATAACCTTCGCGATAAGGGATTGCCCTATCTCGCTTTGCGCGCCTATAACGAGCACCGCGTCGCTCATAGTTTTTGCGACTCGGTCTTTTCCGCTATCGCGCAACTCTCAGTCTCCAATTTGGCACAGGGTTCGCAGCGCCTCTGGCCGGTCAAAATATACGAAATACCATAGCGATACCGTGCAAAGAATAAATACCCGAGGTCACTAAACCAGCGCACAACAGGCAGCCGCAAAATCCCTAGCCAGCGCTTCTGACCCACCGCGCGCCACGACTGATGTGCGACATCTAGGCCAAATATCAAGGTTCCATCGGCGTAAAGCCCGTGCATAATCTTATTTGCCGCGAAAGGGTCAATATGCGGAAAGCGAGCGGAAAAATCGTCGACATGAATGTCTTCGAAACGCAGATTGCCTGCGGTATCCAATTTTTCGAGCTCCTTCATTTCTGCGCTGCAAACCGGGCAGTAGCTATCAAAGAAAAGGGTCAACGGGTAGCGATTCATAACAGAAACCTTGTAATTTGCCTGAAAAATAAATTCCATCGCGGAAAGCGCTAAGCGCTCAAAAGTATAAACACCCCGTGCAAAAGCAAGACGGTAATGGTTAAAAAAGCGCGAAAAGCCGTGTAGCGGCGATGAACAGTGCTGACTATTGACGGCATCGCTGTAACTTCCACCATGAACAGCATGACAAAGCCGGTGGTGAGTATGACGAACGGATAGACGCTGCCGGACTGGCTCAAAAGGAGCGCGGACCAGCCGAGCAGAGCGAACACATTACTCGCGAGAAGTGCTAGCAATCCCACGCCTACCTTGAGGGAGATATCCGAGGCGATTAGCCTGCCCCAGTGAGTTCCGCCCAAGAAGGAGAGGATAATCGCACTGTAACTAAGAAAAATCTGGTTAGCGAGCGCCTCCGCGCCGAAATAAAGTAGTGCGCAGGCGGCTATGAATGGGATCAGGCCGGCATAGCCAAGCGTCGAAATAATTTTTTCTGCTCTTGTCATGTCACCCTCCGTTGGCGATTGCTTATAGTACGGTCAATACAGGCGTCGAGATTGGTCTGGCTTAATCTATCTGGCGTTATAGACTAGTCGCCTATCAGTATGTTTGTGCTGCCAGCGCAGGCGCAGACTAACAAAGAGTCATTTGCCTTTATGCTTCTCGAAAACACGCTCACAGTGCCATCGAACACGTCACGAATTCGATGGATTTTGGGCGACCAACTCGCGATGTCACATTCGTGGTTCGAGAAGTGCGATGAAACTGTCCTGTATGTGATCGCCGAGCTCCGACAGGAGACGGATTACGCCCCGCATCACTACCAGAAAGTGTGCGCGTTCTTTGCAGCCATGCGTGACTTTGCAGAGACTTTAGCGAATCTCGGGCACGCTGTACTCCATTTAGATCTCGATTCGACAGCGCCATTTAAGACCCTGCCCGAACTGATCACTGCGCTCTGCGCGAACAGCGCAATCGTGCACTTTGACTATCAGCGTCCGGATGAGTATCGGCTTATGTGCCAGCTTGAGCAATTCCGACCTCCTGCGCACTGCATCAAGACATGCTATGAATCAGAGCATTTCCTCCTTCCCTACACTGAAATAGAGAAAATGTTTACGGCTGATAAGGCCGTAAGAATGGAAAATTTCTACCGTAAAATGCGCAAACGATTTGACATACTCATGGAGGGAGATCAACCACGCGGAGAACGCTGGAATTTCGATGCCGAGAATCGTAAGAAGCTAAAAAAGCAGGACATTGAAGCGTTACCTACCCCCTTGATCTTCGCGAATGATGTCAGAGCGATTATTGAAAGAATCGAACGACACAAGATTAAGACGATTGGCGTAAAAGCCGAATCCATTATTTGGCCAATCAATCGAGACCAAGCGCAGGCTCAACTCAAATTTTTCTGTACAAGTTGCCTGCCACTCTTCGGCACGTTTCAAGACGCGATGACCTGCAACTCGCCGCATAGCTGGAGCCTCTATCATGCTCGCATTAGTTTCGCGTTGAACTGTAAGTTACTACACCCGCGAGAAGTCATCGACACTGCGATCGCCGCTCTCGATGCTCGTCCAAGTGAAATTGATCTCGCACAGGTAGAAGGCTTCGTAAGACAGATACTCGGATGGCGCGAATATATGCGCGGCATGTACTGGATCAATATGCCTGGCTATAGCCAGAAGAACGCGCTCGATGCTCACGCGCCGTTGCCTGATTTTTTCTGGAACGAAAAGACATCAATGCGCTGCATGAGCGAGGCTATTGGCCAGTCTTTGAACACTAGCTATGCACATCATATCCAGCGTCTTATGATCACAGGCAACTTCTGTCTGCTAGCTGGCATCGAACCTAGTGAGGTCGATGCATGGTATCTAGGTATTTATGTCGACGCGATTGAATGGGTCGAGATGCCAAATACACGCGGGATGTCGCAGTTTGGTGATGGGGGCCTTATAGCGAGCAAGCCCTACGCAGCAAGCGGCAACTACATCAGCAAAATGAGCGACTACTGTAGCAGTTGCCACTATGACGTAAAGCGTAAAACCGGACGTGGCGCGTGCCCTCTAAACAGCCTCTATTGGCGATTCATGATCAAACATCGTGAGAGGCTCGCTAAGAATCCTCGCATCGCGATGTTGTTCAAAGGCTGGGACAAACAGGGTGATGAAGAAGGGAAAGCCGTATTGGACTATGCCGAAGCTCTTATCGCTGACTTAAATGCCCTCTGAATGAGAAATGAAACATTTAAAGCAAGAACGGCAGACAAATCTGCCGCTCTCGCTTTATGAGTTGCTAAGCGGCACTAGCAGCGAGTTTGTCGATTTGGGTTAGTAATGTATCAACATCACTGCATTCAAACGGGTCTGTTTCGCAGTTGTCCACTTTACCTGCCTCAGCGTTCAGCAGCGTAATCACACCGTCGTCGACCAACATTGAATAGCGCCATGAGCGCTCACCAAAACCCAGATTTTCTTTTTTCACTAGCATGCCCATTTTGCGCGAAAACTCGCCATTGCCATCGGGTAGCATTTTCACTTTCTGAACCTGCAGCTGTTTTGCCCATTGGAACATTGAGAACGCGTCGTTTACGCTGAGGCAATATACCTCCTCGACGCCCCTCGCACGGAGTTCATCGTATTTACTTTCGAACCCAGGCAGATGCGTGCTGCTGCATGTGGGCGTAAATGCACCAGGCAAGGAAAACACTGCTACAAGGCGACCGCCGAAAATATCGTCCGTCGTCACGTCCTTCCAGACAAATGGGTTATCGCTGCCTGCTGATTCATCGCGCACACGTGTCTTAAATACCACGCGTGGCAATCTGTCACCTACTGTCAATGCTGGTATATTTGTCTGCTCGTTCATGCCAAATCTCCTGCGCTCGCACGCGTATAAACCTAAATCCAGTGAGCAACGGTCGGAGAGTGTCTCCTTACTTTCACCGGGGATTTAGTATGAGCAGTATTAAGTTATCGGTAAAACGAAATAAAAAAATCTCTTAGATCGAAATTAACGATTACAAAACAATCGTGATAGCGGTTACTTGACCGTAATCGGCTGCCAAGCTTTGTGCCTAGCCCGCACTGATTCGACACTGTGCTTACAGACGCCAACCTGGTTAATTAGCTTGCTCTCGCACACGTCGCAGCGCACACACTCCTTAAAATCAATCGCCTGCATTCGTATTGCACCCGTCGGACAGGCCTTCTCACAAACCTTGCACACCTCGCACTGCGGCACACGTTTAATCTTCCAGAAGGCGGCAATACTTATTACGCCGAGCGACGCACCGAGTGGGCAAGCATAGCGGCAATAAAAGCGAGGGACGAAAATACTACCTACAATGAATAGGGAGAGAATCGCCCAAAGTAGAAGCGACTGGCTCTGGTAGAAGAGCGTGCCAAAAGGCTCGAAATACTGGAATACGCTGAGTTCTGCGTAAGCTACCGCCATTGTGATAAGACCAGCGAGAATCACATATTTAAGCCAGAGAGCTCTATCGTGAAGCCACTGCGGCAGATTTCTGCGCCAGCGTCTTGGAACGATGCGTTCGATGATGTCCTGCAGCGCACCAAACGGACAGAGCGAGGAGCAAAAAACCCGACCCCAAAACACTGTCGTCACTAAGGTGAACACAACAAGAATGAGCAGCGGCAGATCATTAAGAAACAGGCCCGGACCCTGTTTCATGAAATTCGTGATATGCGATACGGACAGGAACGTGCCGTTAACAAAACCCAGATAGACAAACGTTGACAGCAACGCCACCCAGCGCAGCCTGGCATCCTTTTGCACAAATGCGGTTATCGCCACCGTTAGAAGGAGCATGAGCAACGCTGTTTCCGTCCACGGCGCACTGCCTAGCAGTGCCTGCAGACCCGTCTCGATTGGCAGACCGGCGTACTCATCAACCATCTCAGGCAAATAGTCGGCCGGTACTTGGCGCCCCTGCGCCAACGCCAGCGCTATCGGCGGCACCTGATAGTCAACCTGTTCGAGCTGATCGATGCTGTCGACCTCTTTCCCTGTGTTGTAAAAAAGCGTAAAAGGCTGCGCGATGTCGACTTCCGGCGGGAGCACAATCGCGCCGGCAAAGCGCATTTTGTCGCGACTCTTGCCCGCCTCGGCACTACCGACGTAAACGAACCGGCGGCGCTCAACCTGATACGTCCAGTCGCCCTGCTGCAGCGCTAGGTTTTCCTGCCGAAACGGCGAACTCGCGTTGCCCGAGATACCGATGAGTAACAGCGCGCCTTCTCTCACCCGATTGCTTGCCTCGCGTTCGGCGCGCGAATAGTCCTCAGCGCCGACCAACATTTCGCCAAGCTTCTCGTTGCCCATAAACGCAATGGTCAAATCGATCTGCGAGCCATCTTCTAACTTTACAGACCAAAGCTTTACCAACCCATCATCAATCAGTGCTTCCCATGAGAGTGGGGCGAGCAGCGACAACGCCTGCTCCTCGACGCTTGCATTGGCGAAAATTGCTGCCTCACCTAAATAGGCGCGAGCGACTTCGCGGGCACTGTTGCGAATGCCACGCGAGACGGCCCAGCTGCTTATCGTTGCGCGCGACACGCCATCGATATCGCGACCTACGCGAAAGCCGTCTGCGACACTTTTGCCATCAAATTGATTGGGGAAGCGCTCAGTGTTCAGGAAATCGCCGCGGATACTCTTATACGATTCGCGATAGAAAAGAATTTCGATGCCGGTAAGTTCACCCTTAAGGTCAACGCCAACGAGCACTTCGATAGGTGCGCTGTAGCCAATTTCCTGCGGATCGAAATCGGTTGTCTCAAATGCATAGCCGACCACCTCAGTGTCTTCTTCGCCAGAGCCATAGCCAATGTAAACCGGTGGGTTACCTTGCTTAGGCGAAAAACGCTCGGCCTGCGGCAGCACTGCCGCGAGCTGAGCGGCCGAGGGCTGGTCATTCTGCCCAAATGCTTTCTGTCCGAAAAAGAGTAGGACAAGACACAAAATACTTTGCACGAGAATTATGCCCCGCGCGGGGTGAGACGAGATTACCATTACTCCCAGTACTCCCTGGTTTTATTTTTGTTGTCGGGGTTTTGTTGCGCACGCAAGTCGCCCGTCTCGCTCACCCTGTGAGCCAAGACGCACGCATTAAAGCAGCCCAATTGATCTTGCTCAACGAAGAATCACAATTTGGAATGATCGAGCGCTAAATTTTATCCTAGCATCGCCGGCAAGAAGGCTTTCCGCCTACCAGGTAAGCTAAGAACAGGCATCAAAAAAGCGCAAAATAATTAGCGAAAATCCCTTATTAATCAGGGATTAAGAATCTCTCTCAACACTCCTTTTAAAAGCGCACCGTTACAGTGCAAAGAATAAAAATATTCTCTTGCCATAATTAGGTCATTATTGGACATTTGTCGCTCAGGCACTTATCCTTGCCTGATGCCGTGGCACTCGGTGCGTTGTTTAGCAGTGGTCAAAAACTGTGAAATGCGCTTTTGAGCTGTGGCTGAGTTAACTCTTAGCCTGTTCGCAGGTAACACACAGCTTACTTCTACAAGGGGAAAGTAAATGATAAATAGACCTAAAACGGCACGTAGGGTTCTCCCTACTGCTATCGCGCTTGGTCTGCTCGTTCCAGCTGGTTTCGCACCTCTGGCTCTCGCACAACAAGCCGATGAAATGGTTGAAGAGATTGTAACCATCGGCTCGCGCCGCCCACAGCGCAGCAACACAGATTCATCTGTGCCAGTCGATGTAATCAGCGGCGACGAATTCGTCAACATGGGCTTCGCAGACATGGATGACATGTTGAAGACAGCTATTCCGTCTTACAACGTCGCACGTAACGAAATTTCGGACGCAGCAACAATTGTACGTCCAGCAAACCTTCGCGGCCTGCCACCCGATAACGTTCTTATCCTCGTGAATGGCAAGCGTCGTCACCGTTCAGGTGTTATTGCCGAGCTAGGTGGCTCATTGTCTTCGGGTTCGCAGGGTGCTGACATCAGCGCGATCCCTTCAATGGCGATTAAGCAGGTAGAAGTACTCCGTGACGGCGCTGCCGCACTCTACGGCTCTGACGCGATTGCCGGCGTGATCGGCTTCCAACTCAACGATGCTGCTGAAGGTATGTCAATTGAAGTGCGCACAGGCGAGTCAGGTGAAGGCGACGGCGATCTTGCGCAAGTTCAGGGCAACATCGGCCTGCCACTAGGCGATGACGGCTTCCTGAATATCACAGGCTCTTGGATGGAACAGGACGCTACAAGCCGAACACTCCAGCGCACAGATGCGGCGACCCTAATTTCGAGCGGCAACGCGGCACAAAAAGCTAGCGTTGAGAACCCTGCTCAAATCTACGGTGCTCCTGAACAGATTGACAACTACAACTTGTTCTTCAACTCAGGCATCAAAGTAAGCGACGACCTCGAAGTTTACGCGTTCGGTAACTACGGCGCGCGTGAGACTATAGGTGGCTTCTTCTACCGCAATCCGAACAGTCGTGGCGGTGTTTACACCAACGGTTCTACCCGAGCCGTGGTTGACACAAACATTAGCAACCGTGCGACTGGCGTCACGTCTAACTGCCCTGCTCTAACGAGCCCTGGCTCAGGCAGTAATGGTGTTCCATTGGATCAAGCCAAGGTCGCAGCAGACGCACTGGCGCTGGCTAACCTGCCAAGCAACTGCTGGGTCATGAACCAAGTCGTTCCTGGTGGCTACACGCCCGCATTTGGCGCTCAGCTGAAGGATGCGAGCATTGTTGGTGGCTTCAAGGGTGACATCACGTCCAACCTCAGCTACGACGTGAGTGCAAGCTATGGCCGCAACGCGGTAAGCTTCATGATCGATAACACGTGGAATCCTTCAAACGGCCCTGACGGTTTTGTTAATGGCGAACTCCAGCGAAAGTTTGACCTAGGTCAGAACGTACAGTCAGAGACAAACTTCAACCTCGACATGAACTACACCATGCCGGTTGATGGCTTTGCCTCAGACCTTAACATTGCCTTTGGTGGTGAGTGGCGCGACGAGCGTTTCGAAACAATCGTTGGTGAGAAGAACTCTTGGGTTGCTGGTCGCTTTGCGTTCCAAAACGTTGACGGTTCTAACACTTACAGCGATGGCGTAACGCCTCTGCCTAACCTAAGCATCGGCGCGCACGGCTTCGCGGGCTTCAGCCCTGAGCAAGCTGGCTACTGGGGTCGTTCGAACTACGCGTTCTACACAGACCTCGAAGCTGATGTCACAGACTCGTTCACAGCCGGCGTTGCCGTTCGCTACGAAGATTTCGAAAGCTTCGGCGATACGACTAACTTCAAAGTGTCTGGTCGCTATCGTGTAACTGACGCTCTTGCACTTCGCGCGTCTTACAACACTGGTTTCCGCGCCCCGACTCCTGGTCAGGAAAACGTAACAAAGCTCTCAACGATTACTGTTGACGGTGAGTTACAGCAGCGTGGCCAGATCCCCCCAACCAACCCAATCGCGCAAGCTCTTGGCGCCGAGGCTCTCAAGCCTGAAGACTCTAAGAACTACTCACTTGGTTTGGTTTGGGATGTTACTGGTGATATCAACGTCACTGTTGACTACTTCAACATTGAGCTTGAAAACCGCATCGCGGCTACGGGCACAATTGACATCTCTAGCCGCACGGCTATTGCAGGTGTTGGCTGTCCTACCGCGCTTGCTAACGGCAGCAACCTCGCCCTCTGCTTACAAGAAGCAGGCGTGCCTGGCGCATCTGACCTCAGCTCAGTCTCGTTCTACACAAACGACTTCGCTACTACCACACAGGGTATTGACTTGGTTGCAACGTGGAACCTCGATTTCGGTAACATGGGTAACGGCACATTGAACGCCGCATGGAACTGGACTGAGACCGAAGTTGATAACGCAGGTCAAGAAGTTAACCGCAACCGTGTTGTAGGTCTGGAAAACCAGAACCCACAAAACCGTGGCGTGTTCACTTACAACCACTTCCTGAACGACTTCCGCTTCCTCGCGCGTCTGCGTACTTACGATGACTGGATCGATTCTTCATGGAGTGGCGACACAACACCTCGTGGACCACAAGGTCTTGGTTACACAATCAACTGCGGCTTCAACACTGATAACTGCTACAGTGGCGAAAGCGTAGTCGACCTCGAAGCTGCTTATACTTGGAACAGCAACTACACCTTCGTAGTTGGTGCGAACAATGCGTTCGACCAAGATGCAGCACTCGACCAGACTAACCTCGATGGCACTGTCGGCAACGGCAGTCTGTACGCAGGTAGCACACCTTGGGGCACAGAAGGTGCATTCTACTACGCACGTGTTCGCGTAGACTTCTAAGTCGCCTAGCCCCGAATCATCGGGGCTAGCAACTTGAAACTAGAATGAGAAAAAGGGAGACACGGAAACGTGCCTCCCTTTTTTAATGTAATGTCTTTCAATGTGTTATCGACATCCACTACGAACCCTCGAACAGATAAATGGCTGACGATGAGCACCGTAATTTAATGTGACGTCCCTCTCTACGTAATAGCCAACGCCCCCAATCTGAGCGAAAATCCGGCCTCAGCTTAAATCGGAATCCTCTGAAAATGTCCGCGTTTCTACCACCACTTTTATTCCGCTTGCGCAACTGCGACCTGCGCCTGCTTCTCTCAGCGCGATGGATCTTGCTAGCTGGCCTTATCACCCTGCTTCTAGGCTGCTCGGAGCATGAAACTAGCCGAGCAACGTCACCGACCGCCGATCTGATCATAGACAATGCCAGAATCTATACTTTTGCCTGGGGCGAACCCGATGGCGAAGGTACACCCGCAGCTCTGGCGCCCGTTAGTGACAGTAATTGGGCACCCGATGCGACGGCTGTCGCCATTACAGACGGCGTTATCTTAGCAATCGGCTCTAGCGACGACATCGCGCCACTTAAGGGAGAATCCACCGAAATAATCGACGCAATGGGCGCAACTTTATTGCCCGGTTTCACAGACTCGCACACCCACATAGAAGAATTGGGCGCAACACTCGATGATGTAGATCTCAAGGGCGTTGCCGATGAGGCCGAGGCAATCGCGCGCGTGGTCGCGCATGTCGATGCGAATCCCGTCCCTGAGGGTCAGTGGATTGTCGCCCGTGGCTGGGACGACGGGCTGTGGGCTGACCGCTACCCCACCCACGACACGCTAACCGCCGCCTTCCCCAACAACCCCGTGTTAATGGATGGCACTAATGGATTTGGCGCCTGGGGCAACAGACTCGCTATGGAGGCCGCAGGCATTGTCGCCGGCGCACCCGATCCCACCGGCGGTGAAATTTTACGTGATGCAAATGGCGAACCGACTGGCGCCGTCCGCAATCGCGGAGTCGCACTTTTTCGAAGCGCAGTGCCCCCACTGAGCGACGAACGGTTACAGCGACGCCTCGTCAATGGCCTGCAACTTATGGCCGACGCCGGCTACACAGGGGTGCACCACGCGGGAGTAGACTCACGCCTGATGGCAGCCTACGAGGCGCTTGCCGAGCGCGGGGAACTGTCGCTTAGGGTCAGTGCGATGATCAGCGGACGCGACAAGCCGCTTATGCAAGAGTGGCTCACGCGCGGCCCTCAGCGATTAGGAGACGACAATAAACTTTTCGTGCATTCGGTTAAGGGTTATTACGACGGCTCCCTTGGTGCCCGTGGGGCAAAGCTCTTGGAGGAATACAGCGACAGAGAGGGGCATATTGGCGTGTCGGGTGAGGAATATGGCTTCTTCACTAAAGAAATAAGCGCGATGTTGCAGGCTGGTTTCCAGATAAATATTCATGCGATCGGCGATGGCGGTAATCGCGAGGTACTGCATTTTCTGCGCGACAATTTCGCCCTCAATCCAGCAATGCAAAAAAATCGGCACCGGATAGAACATGCACAAGTCGTCCATCCAGATGATTTCGCCTTGTATGATGAACTCGATGTTATCGCTTCAGTGCAGCCGCCCTTTGTCGCCGAAGACAAAGTCTGGACTGAAGATCGCATCGGCCATGCACGCTCCGCTGGCGCCTATGCGTGGCGCAGTTTCCGCCGCAATAACACCGCTCTCGCTTTTGGTTCTGATCTAATGGGCTATGATTGGAATCTGTTCTACGGCCTACACTCTGCCATCACCCGCCAGAGCACCGATTCAGAGCCACCTGGCGGCTGGTTCCCAGAAGAAAAACTCACCACCGAGGAATCGATTCGCGGATACACCAGCGGCGCCGCCTACGCAGCTTTTCTTGAAGACGAGACAGGAACGCTGGAGGTGGGCAAATGGGCGGACATGACTCTCGTCGACATCGATCCGTTTGAGACGGTCGCACGCGAGCCCGCTGCGCTTTTGAATGGCCAAGTCTTGATGACGCTCGTGGGCGGAAAGAGGGTGTTCGACGCGACGCGCTAAGCAGGACTCGATTCTGTTATCATGCGCCCCCAATTCCAAGAGCGCGCATCCGTGTCACAAACAACAGAATCTAATAGCGTAGATAATGCACCCGGCTTCGAGAGCCTTCCACTGCGCAGCGAGATCCTCGCTGCCGCTCAGGCCTTAGGCTATATCACGATGACGCCAGTTCAGTCCCAGAGCCTCCCTACGCTTATTGAAGGACGAGATCTTATCGCGCAGGCTAAAACCGGCAGCGGTAAGACTGCGGCGTTTGCGATGAGCCTTCTGAATCGACTAGACGAGGCCCAGTACCACACCCAAGCGCTGGTTGTGTGTCCCACTCGCGAACTTGCCGAGCAGGTGGCCGAGGAAATTCGTCGTCTCGCGCGCGCCATCCCTAACGTAAAAACCCTCACTCTCTGCGGCGGCCGTCCAATGGGACCGCAGCTCGCGTCGCTAAAGCGCGCACCACATATCGTGGTAGGCACGCCCGGCAGGCTACTGAAACATTTGGAGAAACAGACACTCAAAATTAACAAGGTCGAAACACTCGTTCTCGATGAAGCAGACAGAATGCTGGGCATGGGTTTTATCGAAGACATCGACGACATCGACGATTATTTGCCGACAGCACGTCAGACACTTCTTTTCTCGGCAACCTATCCAGATGAAATTGCACAGCTGAGTGCAAACTTTCAGACCGATCCTGTCGATATACGCATCGAGTCAGAGACGCTTAATGCACAGATAAAAGAGACCTTCTACAAAGTCGATCGAGTCGACAGGTTGCAAGTAATTTTACGACTTCTCGCGCTGCATAAGCCCGAGTCCACGCTTATTTTCTGCAATCAGAAACATCAATGCGAGCAGTTGAAAGATGACCTTTGGAATGAAAAATTGCACGCCTCGGCGCTACACGGAGATATGGAGCAGTATGAGCGCGACCGCACGCTGATTCAGTTCTCGAACAAGAGCAGCTCGATCCTAGTGGCAACGGATGTTGCCGCACGCGGCCTCGACATCAACGAACTCGATCTCGTTATCAACTTCGAATTGAGCGCTGACCCCGAGGTCCACATCCACCGCGTCGGCCGAACCGGCCGTGCCGGTCGCACGGGCGCAGCCGCGAGCCTGGTTATGGGGTCTGAAGAAAACCGTCTGGCCGCGATAAATAACTACCGCGGCACCTCGTACACTAGCGTCTCTCCGGATACTCTCCCCGCGTGGGGGCAGTTCAAACTCTATCCGCCCATGGTCACGCTTAGCATCGGTGGCGGTAAGCGCGACAAATTACGCCCTGGTGATATTTTAGGCGCTCTCACTGCGAACAAAGAGATCGATGGTGTTGCCATTGGCAAAATCACCGTGCTCGACAAGATTACCTATGTTGCGATTACCCAAGAGTCCGCCAAGAAAGCGCTAAGCCTACTCAACGACGGCAAGATCAAAGGCAGGCGTTATCAAGCGAGGCGTCTGCGCTAGTCAGCTGATATCGCCGCTCCTCACTTCGCGCTACAATAGCGTCGAGATGCAACATCGGCATTTAAAACACGTTTCAGGATAGAGTTATGGCAACCATTACCGTCTACACAAAGAACCTCTGCAGTTTTTGCTCGGCAGCCAAACAACTGCTCAAAAGTAAAAACTTCGATTACAAAGAAGTAAACATGGAAGGCAACCAGGCGCTTATGATGGAGGTGATGACGAAATCGGGACAGCGCACTGTACCGCAAATTTTCGTTGGCGACGTCTCGGTCGGCGGTTACAGAGAGCTTACAGCTGCAATGGCGAGTGGCGAGTTTGCTGAATTAGTTGCCAAGGGATAAGAAAAGCGAAACCTTTCATAGAAAGTAGAGAGGAGCGACGCCCACTTGCAAGAGAACAAGGACAGTTTAGCGCTTCGCGCGCTCAGCGTCATGATTGCTCTAATCGCTTTCATACTTGGCCTACTGGCAAGTGTAGCTGCGCTAAGCGGCGATGAATATGGGCGCGTCAATCTCCTCCTTTCACTCTTTTTGTTTGCGCTTTTACCGGCGTTTGGCCTTCTCGCCACCGCTGTCTTTTTATCCCTCGGCCGTCGCAGCGGTATCGCTGCGCTGCTTGTCGAGCTCCGGGTCACACCAAAGCGCTTTGCTACGCTGCTTGCCCGACAGGGAGGAGCAGCACAGCGCCAAGAGATCCTTTTCTCGATAAGCCAAGGCTGGTTACTCTCCTTCGCCGCCGGCAATCTATTCGGTTTTGCGCTAATGCTTTTGACGATGGATATCAGTTTCGTCTGGCGCAGTACATTACTCGATGCCTTAGACCTCCTGCCCGCCCTAGACTTTGTCGCGATGCCTTGGAGTTTCTGGAGCGCTGCGCAGCCAAGCCTCGAAATGCTCAACCAGACTCAAGATTTCAGGCTGCAGGGATCGCCGAACGATGCCAACTACGTTGGGCAATGGTGGCGGTTTCTCCTCGCGGCACAGCTCTGCTACAGCCTCTTACCACGGACGCTGCTTTGGCTCATCGCGAATAACAGGCGCATGCGCAAAACCGAAACACTAAGCACAGGCCTAAATCAAAAAATTGCCAACGAAAACCCGATCTCTGAGATCGACAGGCTGGCAGAATCAGTCACTGAAATGCCAGTTGATTCGATACTTTTTGATTTTGCACATACCCCAGACTCTCTGCTCTCCGATATTGGAGAACGCCTTCAGGTCACGACTATTCACAAAATGCCTATTGATCTTCACTCACAACTCCAGCGCGCAGAGTACACAAACACCCAGCCCCTTGTGGTTTTGGTTAGGAGTTGGGAGCCTCCCCTTGCGGAGCTTGCCGACTCACTGCGGGAGGGATTAACCGCGGAGCAGCAAAGCAACCTTTTTATCGCGCCGATCGATTGGGTGTCGGCGCCGCAAAAAAACGAGCGATTAATCGAACCGAAGGTGGCGCATACGCAAGAGTGGCGTCGATTCTGTGCAAGCGCAGTGGACTGCACTCATCTTTCACTCTATGGGGCTAAATCATGAGCGCGCTCACCCTGCCCAGGTTCGCCGTTGTTGGCCATCCGAATAAAGGCAAGTCGTCGATTGTGGCAGCACTTGCACAGAATGATTCGGTGGCAATCTCCAGCCGCAGCGGCACCACTCTACAGGCCGATGCATTTGAGATTCGCGTGGACGATGCGTCCTACACGCTAGTCGATACACCAGGATTTCAGCGCCCTCGCCGCGCGCTTGCATGGCTCAATCAACACGCCTCCAGTGCGGATCAGCGCCGCGAAGCGATAGCGCTCTTTGTCTCCTCCGATGACTGCGCCGCGCAGTTCCCTGACGAGGTTGCTCTGCTTAAGCCAATTTCGGAAGGCGCCGCGATACTCTATGTCGTCGACGGCTCGCGTCCTTACAATCCTGATTATGAGGCCGAAATGGAGATCCTGCGCTGGTGCGGTCAGCCAAGCATGGCTCTCATTAATCCGATCGAGTCCGAGGCGCATATCGACACTTGGCGGCAGGCTTTGTCACAGTTTTTTAAGGTTGTGCGGGTCTTCAATCCCATGCTCGCTGACAGATTGCGGCGCGACGAAATTCTCGAAGCGTTTGCCGTGATTGCACCCGAGTGGCGCACACAGATTGACCTAGTGCGTGCGAACTACACCCAGCAAGACCTGACACGGATTGCCGACGCAGGCTTGCTATTGGCCGAGACTCTTGAACTGGTTTGTTCGTACCAGTTAAACCAACAGACTCTGAGCAAGTCGCAGGCTGAAAAACTCAAGCCTGTGTTAAAGGCGCGCTATTTCGCCGAAATGCGCGCTATCGAATCGGCTGCCCATAGGCGCCTCAAAGAGCTTTTTAACTACCGCAATCTCGATAGCGAAATAATAGACTTGCCTATTGAAGGGGATCTATTCGATACAGAAAAGTGGGTCGTATGGGGTCTCGATCGTCAACAACTCGCACTAACAGCGGCAATCGCCGGCGCTGGAACGGGCGCTGCGTTCGATGTCACCATGGGCGGTAGCAGTCTGTTGCTTGGTGCGACCACTGGGGCTTTGCTCGCAGGAGGCGGCGCATGGTTTGGTGCCGATAAAATTGCACGTTTTAAAGTCATGGGGCTGCCTCTAGGTGGTTTTGAGGCGAGGCACGGACCTTGTGCTAACCGTAATTTTCCCTATGTCGTTACGGGCAGATTCCTTGGGTTATTAGAGGCTTTACAAAACAGAACGCATGCGCGGCGTGACATTCTGACAGTTACCGATGCTATCCTTCAAGACAAAATCGACGCATTGCAAAGTCACGAACGTAAGGCGCTTACAGCTGCGTTTCATCGTTTGAGCTCACAGAAAGTAGTGGATGATTTACCCAACACCCTCCGCCCGCTACTCGACGCGATGTCGTAAACGGCAATCAGTTAACACGGGTCGCGCGCATCGCAGCTATGGCTTTATCAGAGCACTGCCACAGACTTAATCTGCGCCCAAACCTCGGAGCCTGCTGCTAATCCGAGGTGTTCCGCTGAGCGGAGCGTAATTCGAGAGAGCAGCAGTTCGCCGTTATCCCGATCAGGTCCTGATTGCGCATTCATTTGCCTCTCTTTATCGGGCGCCGCAGTTGACTTCGGACCTAGACGAAGCTTAACCAGCACCGTGCCCTGAGAATGACCTGCAGAGACATCAACAACAGTTGCCGGCAAGGCGTTAAGAATACTGGTGTCTTGGTGCCGCGATAGCGTAAGGCTAACGTCGCGCGCATCGATTCGAACGCGTAGCTTTGTTCCTGTAGGCTGAGAATTATCTGCCAGTAGCAACTCACCACCGGCGAAACCGACCGTCATGAGAGCCCACTGCTCCTCGCGCGAAACGATAGTCGACTCGAGCACAACGCCGGCGTCGCCTTGTTGCATAGGAGAATCTAACGCAGTCAGCACGTCGGCTAGGCTTCCATTGGCAACAGCGCGTCCGTGATCCAACACGACCACCCAATCGGCGAGGCGAGAGAGCTCTTCAATGGAGTGCGTGACATAGATTATGGGGATCTCGAGTTCGGCTCGGAGTTTCTCTAGATACGGCAGGATTTCGCGCTTGCGCTGAGCGTCTAATGAGGCCAAGGGTTCATCCATCAAGAGGAGTCTGGGCTGGCTGGACAGGGCGCGGGCGATCGCAACACGCTGCTTTTCGCCGCCGGAGAGTTGATGTGGTTTTCGTTGCATCAGTGTTTCAATGCCCAACAATTCAATCAGCTCTTGGTTACTCAATGACCGACTTGAGGAGTTCTCCGAACCTGCTCTAGATTGCGCATAGCGAAGGTTGTCTGCAACCGTTAAATGCTCAAGCAAACTGGCTTCTTGAAAGACGTATCCAATCGGTCTCTGATGGGTAGGCACAAACACACCCTCGCCCTGCCAGTGATGACCGTCGATACTAAGCGAGCCCGTGTCCGCGTGCGCAAGCCCTGCAAGGCAGCGAAGGAGCGTTGTTTTCCCCGAGCCTGATTGCCCGTATAAAATGGTCACACCCTTGGCCGGCAGCGACAACGCTACGTCCAATAGAAAGTTTTCATGGCGAAGCGTAAAGCAAGCACTGATTGCCCCTTTTGAATCAGTAGTCATGCGCTAGCCTCCCGGCCCGAAGCTAGTGCTAGCGCGCCGGTTAAAGGTATAGAGAGAAAACAATACGACGAAGCTAAAAAACAGCAAGCCTCCAGACAACCAGTGTGCCTGGGTATAATCTAGTGCTTCGACATAATCATAGAGCTGCACTGACACGACGCGAGTCACGCCGGGAATATTGCCACCTATCATCAAAACAACCCCAAACTCACCGACTGTATGCGCAAACCCTAAAATCGCTGCGGTAATAAACCCCGGCCTCGCGAGGGGCAGTGCCACAGTGAAAAACCGATCCCAAGGGCCTGCTCGGAGAGTCGCTGCAACCTCGAAAGGTCTGTCGCCGATCGCCTCGAACGCGTTCTGCAGGGGTTGCACAACAAACGGCAGCGAATAGAAACAGGACGCCACAACAAGCCCCCAAAAGGTAAAAGGCAAAGTGCCAATACCGAGAGCTTGCGTCATCGCGCCAATAGGCCCGTTGGGCCCCATAGTGAGAAGTAGATAGAATCCGAGCACAGTGGGCGGAAGGACCAAGGGCAATGCGACGATCGCAGCAATAGCGCCTTTAAACCACACACGTGTACGCGCAAGCCACCAAGCGATAGGAGTACCGATAAGCAGAAGCACCAGTGTGACTGTCGCGGCGAGCCTGAGGGTCAGCCAAATCGCCGCTAGGTTTTCATCCATCCTTTTTCTCCCCAGACCTAGCAGCGGCGACTGAGTCGCTCTCCAGCGAGTAGCCGTAGTTGGTAAGAATGACGCTTGCCTCCGCACCCATCAGAAAGCGCATGAACTCCTGTGCAGCGATGTTGTTTAGCCCTCGATTGAGAAGCACCGCATCTTGCGCAATAGGATCATATAAATCCTGAGGCACACGCCATAGAGAGCCTCGACTGAGTCCGTCATCAGTCATTACCTGTGACAAGGCCACGAAACCCAATTCGGCATTGCCAGTTGTCACGAATTGATAGGCCTGAGAGATGCTCTCACCCGTCACCTGTTTTGCTGCCAGAGCGTCGGTAAGGGCAAGCCTATCGATGACCTGCTGCGCCGCCAATCCGTAGGGTGCAAGCCGCGGATTAGCCTGCGCGAGACGGGAGAAATTCCCAGTCCGGAGCGTTTCAGCATTGATGAGCACTCCTTCTTTCGACGCCCATAAGGCTAACGCACCGTAGGCATAGGTTCGCTTCGAAACCTCATCGGCGAGCCCTGCCTCGATAAGCAACGCGGGTTTTTCAGTATCCGCCGAAAGAAACAGATCGAACGGCGCGCCGTTGAGAATCTGAGCATAAAGTTTGCCTGATGAGCCCTGAGACAAACGCACGGAGTGGCCGGTTTCACGCTCGAAGACGCTCACTATTGCGCGTGCGGGTGCATAAAAATTAGAAGCAACGGCAACGAGCGCCTGCTCGGCGAGACAGCTCACGGGCGCAAGAACTAGAAGCAAAAATGCTTGCATGAACTGTAACGAAAACCGCCTCATATTCGCTGCTCGTAAATAGGAGGCGTCAGTTTAGTGTGATTAGAACCAGTGGGCAATTACTAGCCCGAAGGCTTTCGGAGCAGTAATTGCCACTTGGCATTGATCTAGCGAGTTAGTCTGGCGCGTTAGCGAGGTCTTCGCGCAGCGTGCGGGTTGCGAGCATGAAGTGACAAGACGACCAGAACAGCGCAGCAGGAATTAAAAATACCATGGCATAGCGCAGGGACTCGACGCCATAGGTCGGCTCGAGGTAATCGCTCAAGAATCCAACTGCGCTTGGCCCCATTCCCAATCCAATCAGGTTGAGAATGAAGAACAAAATAGCCGACGCCATCGCTCTCATTCGAGCGCCGACCAGCGCATGCGCTGTGGCGATTGAATTACCGAGATACACATTGATTAGAAGACCTGGAATAAATGAAAGAACCAGAGCCGTGTACTTGGCCTCAGTGAGAAAAACGGCAATAAAGAAGGGCACACCGATGAAGCCAACGATTGCCGGGACCCACATGTACCAGCGCTTATCGCGGGGCGCGAGTTTGTCGGCGATGATGCCGCCGCCAAGAATACCTATTGCCCCCAGAAGACCGGAAGAAAGCGATAGCCATGTCCCTAACTCGCCGGTGCTCATTTCGTGGCTACGGATGAAGAATGACGCCTGCCAGTTCACCGTACCATAGGCGGCAAACGCGTTAAGGCCGGCCGCGATAGCCATATGCCGGAAAGAACGGCGGCTCCAAAGCAGACCCAACACGTCGCCGAGAGGAGCAACGGCAGTATTAACTACTCGACCTTCCGACAGGCCCCGAATAGGCTCTTTGAGGGTGTATCGAATAATGATCGCGATGAGAATTCCAGGCGCACCAACGACCGCGAATGCGACTCGCCAACCGAAGAATTCGTTTAGCCATCCGCCAAAAAGAAAACCGAACAGGATGCCAACGTTCACACCGGTCGAGTAAATGGAAATCGCAGTTGCGCGCTTTTCTGGCGGGA
>JAGYKB010000026.1 GCA_018401885.1 Gammaproteobacteria bacterium | reverse complement strand
GAGCATCGATCTCCAGCGTGTGTGAAAAATCCGTTAAGTCTTGCCGCTTAGTAAAGTAAAGAATTGTGGTCCCCTGCTGCCTCAGTAGCGCGATCACTCTCTCCATGACATCAAGTTCAACGGAATCAACAATGTCACCGAGCACGAGCACCTTGGGCCTCGAGAGCAGTGCTGAGGCGAGTTTAAGCCTTATCGCCTGAGGCTGAGTTAGCGGCCAACCGCTGCGGCTAAGCTTTGCACCTAGCCCCTTATGAAGGCGAGCGATCTCCTCATCCAGTCCCAGTGCCGTTAGCCCCTGCTGCTTCGAATGCGTTGAATCTGCTGAGACGAATAAATCGAGATAGCTTGAGATACTCATAGGCAGTAGGGTTACCCTATCAATTACTTTAATCGCTTCGCGCAAAGACTGACGGTCGATCTCTAAGTTATCGATACCCCCTAACGTGATGAGACCAGTATCAGGTTGGTAATTTCCTCTAAGTAGTTCTGCGAGCCACTTGAGACTTATAGGGTCGCCTAGTACTCGAACGCACGCATTGGCTGGCAATGTGAAATCAAAGGTTTTGACCCTGTTAAATCGGGAGAATTTCACAGCCTTAAATACTGCAGTAAAATCATCAGGCAGCGGCACAGCAGATGCCTTCGCCGGCAGTTGAGTATCGACTTCACGAAAGCGCGATATCTCTTCTACCGCAGCACACACATCGAAAAAGCTATCAAGGTAGCCCGCTACCTGTGGCAATCCGACAAGGATCCCAAGCATGATTAATTCCGCAGCCACCAGTTGACCGAGTGTCAACTCGCCAGCAATAACAAGCCATCCTCCAACGCCGAGTAGAATTGCGCTCGCGGCGGCGTAGAGAAAGAGAAAACTGATAAGCTGCGAGAACGTGTAGCGAAAATGTCGTTTTTGACAATCGATATGCGCGCTAACAAGGCGATCGGTCTCTTCAATAGCAAAGGTGGGATGGAGAGTCGTCCGATAAGACTCATTCGTTACGGCGAGGGACTGCAGCCATGAAGCAGTGTCGTATTTGGCCTGAGAGAGGCTAAACGCCGAATTGATCGCTGCCCAGCCCCAAACTCGCCAGATTAGCCATATCAGGACAATGAGCGCGAGGCAGTAGAGCAAAAAGTAAAAGTGGTAAAACGAGACCACGGTAAAGCCGATAATTGCCTGCAGCAGAAACGTAAAACCATTAGTCAGTATCGACGGCAGGGATTTTTTTATCGTAATGATGTCGAAATAACGATTGAAAAGATCCGCCTGTTGGTTCTCTTCAAAAAAGTCCGACTCTGCGAGCATCGCAGTCATCGCCATCTCGCTCGATATCCGCGAATAAATCTTCCGCGAAAACAATTCCATTGCGTAAGTTCGCAAGGCATACATCACGCCCGAGAAAAAAAGCAGCGCAAAAAGCAGGGAAGCTATAAGAAAAACCGCTCTTGGGAGCGCAATGTTTGCGACAGTATCGACAAGTAGCTGCACCGATAGCGGCACTGCAAGCGTCAGCAAGCTAATCGCGAGGCTGTAGACGAGAACAACTTTATAAAATCCAGCTTCGGGTTTTAACAGTGTAAAGAACTGTTCTTTAAATTCTTCCCGATCAGGAAAATGGTGCGACATCTTTGAGCAATCCTTTGGCTACGATATATTGCAATTTGCTTGACCTCGCTCCGACCAGGCCTCAATTCCTATCGAGGGAAACGCTATGATAACGCCAGTGGATCGACTAGTTCGGGCAATCGATGCGTGTCGGAGCAGTCTTATCATAGGATTAGAAAAAACCTATTGTTAAGCCGACAATTACAAGAAAAGATTAATCACGCGATTGGCGCGCCCGGCAGGAATCGAACCTGCAACCCCCGGCTTAGAAGGCCGGTGCTCTATCCGATTGAGCTACGGGCGCCTAATGTGCGGGCGTAAGTCTACACTATTAACCGAGGCGAACTAAATGTTTGCTGAGATTTACTCAATAAATTCTGAGGATCATGACCTACATGCCCTGCACTGAGCCCTCCGGCGAAGAAAAAGCAGACGAGGACTATAGATGCAGACAATGAAAGGTAAGTAGGACAAGTTGTGAGAAATTAGGAGAAGTGAAGAGAAAGAAAATAGTGGGGTGACTGACGGGGTTCGAACCCGCGACCACCGGAGTCACAGTCCAGGGCTCTACCAGCTGAGCTACAGTCACCACTAATCGTGGTCTGGCGCCAACTGAGTCTTCTAATGGGCATTCGAGCAATCTCGAGAAAGCCTGAGACTCTGGCGCCAATCGGAGGAATGCGTTCCTTCGAAAAGCGAATACGCCACGACTGCGTCGATGGCGTACTGCCGAATTGGTCGGGGTAGAGAGATTTGAACTCCCGACATCTTGCTCCCAAAGCAAGCGCGCTACCAGACTGCGCTATACCCCGATAGGGATTTAGTGAGGACTTTACTCACTGGGTTTAGCTTACTCTGAATTCTACTCAGAGACAAAGTACGCAAACCAACCTTTACTCTCTTCGCCCCCGGCTGATTGCGAGCCCGATTCGAGAGAGCGGCATAATACTGATGTCGGCACTCTTCGTCAACGATTTAAGCAGCATATTGACACTACGGCGCTTCGATACGCCAGCCACTCCCGCCGCTTGCCCCATCTTCCACAACAACGTGGAGCGCCGCTAATTCATCTCTAATCCTATCAGCCTCTGCCCAATTCTTGTCGGCACGCGCCTGCTTTCTCGAGGCAATCAATGCCTCGATATGATTAGCATCGACTGACTCGTCCATTCCTCGGCGCAGAAACACTTCGGGGGTGCGCTGCAGAATCCCCAACACTGAGCCTAGACGAACAAGCAATGCCCCTAGCTGATTAACGGTACCTAAATCGCTTTCGCTTTCGGCCTTAAGCCGATTAATTTCCTTCACCACGTCCATCAGCACAGCGAATGCCTCGGCAGTGTTGAAATCATCATCCATGGCCGCGACAAACGCTTTTTCGAAGCGACTGTTGGTGAGCGTCTTCGCACCCGCAGTGTCAAGACCCTTCAGCGCATTGTAGAAGCGCTCGAGCGTACTTTCGGACTGCTGCAGACTTTGTTCACTATAATTGATTGCGCTCCTGTAATGGCTCGCAATAAGCAGATGACGGAGCACCTCGGCATCGTAAATCTTGAGCACTTCGCGAACTGTAAAAAAGTTGCCGAGCGACTTAGACATTTTTTCGTTATCGACACGAAGTGGTCCATTATGCATCCATAAATTAGCGAATTTAGCGCCGGTTGCCGCCTCACTCTGTGCGATCTCGTTTTCGTGGTGAGGGAATAGCAGGTCAGATCCTCCTCCATGAATATCAAATGTGTCTCCCAAGCAGCACGAAGACATCGCAGAACATTCGATATGCCATCCTGGTCGCCCATAGCCCCAGGGAGAATCCCAACCGACCCCGCCCTCCTCTGCACGCTTCCACAGTACAAAATCTCGCGGGTCGCGTTTCAACTCCCCAATTTCGATGCGCGCGCCGTCCAACAACTCATCCATCTTCTTTTTAGAAAGCTTACCGTAGTCATCAAAACTACGAACCGAGAAATAGACATCGCCATTGGCTGCTGGGTAAGCATGATCTTTCTCGATTAGCGTCTGAATTAAAGACACTATTTCGCCAATGTGGGCTGTGGCCCGGGGCTCTTGATCCGGCGGTAAAACACCAAGTGCCGCCTCGTCTTCGTGCATAGCGTCAATAAAGCGCGTCGTGAGATCGGTAAAATGTTCGCCGTTCTCATTTGCCCGATTGATAATCTTGTCGTCTATGTCGGTGATGTTACGCACATATTCTACCGAGAATCCCTTGGAACGCAGGTAGCGGGTCACGATATCAAATGCGACGAGCATTCGAGCATGCCCGAGGTGAAGATAGTCATAGGTCGTAATGCCGCATACGTAGATACCGACCTTGCCGGCCTCCCGCGGGACAAACTCTTCTTTAGTCTGAGTAAAGCTGTTGTAAATTTTCATAAATGATTTCTTGGTACTAACTACCTATGGCTCTCGTGTGCGGCTATTGAGTACCACGCGGTTGGCACGTTCAATGGGATGCGCGAAGACCTATGGTTTGATTAAACACGAGTTTGTCGTCGGTCGAATCCAAGGTGTCGCGGGTGAAATACCCCTCACGCTCGAATTGAAAGCTCAATGCTGAACTAGGTGACGCCGCCGCGGGTTCAACCAAACAACCTTCAAGAACTGTGAGTGAATCAGGATTGAGTAAAGTCCTAAAATCGACGACCTCCTTGCTTTCAGGGTTTTCAACGGTAAACAACCTGTCATACAAACGCACAGAGGCAGGCACACCCTGCGTGGCCGATACCCAGTGGATCACCCCTTTCACTTTGCGCCCCTCGGGATTTTTACCCAGAGTAGCCAAATCTACACTGCACTTGAGATGCGCAATTTCTCCCTGAGCGTCGCGCTCAACCTCGTCGCACCGGATAACGTAGGCGCCGCGTAGACGCACCTCACCTCCATTCACGAGACGCTTAAAGCCGGGCTCCGACTCTTCGCGGAAGTCGTCACGATCAATAACGATTTCGGAGGTAAGCGGAACAGTCCTATGCCCCATCTCTTCTTTCTTAGGATGGTTCTGCAGCGACAACTCAATCGGACCGGGCAGATTGGTCAAGGTTGCCTTTAAAGGACGCAACACACACATAGCGCGAGGCGCGTTACTGTCGAGATCTTCGCGCAGTGCATGTTCGAGCATGCTTATATCGACCTGACTTTCGCTCCGTGCGACCCCTACGCTCTCACAGAAATTACGTAGCGATGCTGCCGTGTAGCCGCGCCTGCGCATACCTGCAAGAGTAGGCATACGCGGATCATCCCAGCCTTGAACCAGTCCTTCATCGACAAGCTGTTTGAGTTTACGCTTACCTACTACTGTGTAATTGATCTTGAGCTTGGCAAATTCTGTCTGTTTTGGCAGCACGTAGGGAAGGTCTGACTCAGCAAGATCACTCGCCTGCTTAATCGAATTCAGATCTAAGCTATTTAGTATCCAGTCGTAGAGTGGCCGATGGTCTTCAAACTCTAGAGTGCACAACGAGTGTGTAATGCCTTCGATAGCATCGCTAATGCAGTGTGTATAATCGTACGTTGGATAAATACACCACGCATCCCCTGTCTGATGATGCCGAATATGCCTAATGCGATAGAGCACCGGATCACGCATATTGATATTGGGAGACGCCATATCGATTTTAGCTCGCAGGCTGCAGGCACCATCCGCAAACTCTCCTTCTCGCATGCGCGCGAATAAGTTCAGATTTTCGGCTATTGAACGCTCTCTATAAGGACTGTTCCGACCAGCATCGGTCAGCGTACCACGGAACTCGCGCGCTTCGTCGGCGCTAAGGTCACAAACATAAGCAAGCCCTTTCTCGATAAGCTGGACGCCAAACTGGTAGAGTTGTTCGAAATATGAGGACGAATAACGCACGTCGCCCGACCAGTTAAACCCGAGCCAATTGATATTATCTTTGATCGCATCGACAAATTCTTGGCTCTCTTTTTCAGGGTTTGTATCATCGAAGCGCAGATTGCACTGACCGTTATTCTCAGCGGCAATGCCGAAGTTAAGGCAGATCGACTTCGCATGACCAATATGTAAATAGCCATTTGGTTCTGGCGGGAAACGAGTGTGTACCCGGCCTGCATGCCGATCGTTCGCGAGATCTTCAGCAACAATGTGCCGAATAAAATTCGAACTCGGCGCGTCCGAACCTTCGGATTCTTTGGATTTACTGGAATTAGTCATTCTGTTTTGCTTCCTGACGCTACGCGAACCCTGTAAAGGGTCTGACAAAGCGCGTATTATAGCCGATTACGAAACCCGATGCGGCGAAAACTCCAACTTTCACTCACTATCAATTTTTGACCTCAGGAAGCCTAAATGATTGTCTTGAACACAAACCACGGCGCGATCACCCTCGAACTGAATTTCGACAAAGCGCCTATTTCTGCTACCAATTTCCTCGATTACGCCAAAAGCGGATTCTACGACGGCACGATCTTTCATCGGGTTATCGACAACTTCATGATACAAGGTGGCGGCTTTGAGCCTGGGCTAAAACAGAAAGCCAATGGCGAACCAATCAAAAACGAAGCAGACAACGGCCTTCCCAATGTCATCGGCTCAATCGCGATGGCCCGCACCTCCGACCCGCACTCAGCAACATCGCAATTCTTCATTAACGTTGGCGACAACGGATTCCTGAATCACACAAGCCCAAGCCCGCAGGGTTGGGGATATGCGGTTTTCGGTAAGGTAATCGACGGTATGGATGTCGTGAACAAAATAAAAAGCTGCAAAACAGGGTCTATGGGAGGCCATCAAGACGTGCCAAATGAGGACGTAATAATCGAATCAGTGACTGTCAGCGAAGAGTAGGTAGCGTTGAGCAGACCGATACTCTTAATCTCGGATTTGCACCTTCAGGACTCGCGTCCTGATTTGACTCAGGCTTTCTTGGGCTTTCTCGACTATTATAGGAATAAGTGCTCGCAGCTGTTCATCCTCGGCGACCTTTTTGAGATGTGGATCGGGGACGACGCGCCGTCCGAGCTGGCTGATTCGGTCGCTGTGGCCCTCGCAGATTTTGCCAAGGCAGGAGCAGAGATTGCGATAATGCACGGCAATCGAGATTTCCTAATTGGCAACGCCTACGCTGCGCGCTGCAGCGCGAGGCTCATGACCGAGTCCGAAATCATCACAAGCGGCTCGCGCGAAATCTTGTTAATGCACGGAGATTCGCTCTGCACCGATGATACTGACTATCAGGCGTTTCGCAGTCTGGTCAGACAACCGGCTTGGCAGGCGACATTTCTAGCCCAACCGCTAGAGGCCCGTCTCGCCTTTGCCTCTCAGGCGCGCGCACAAAGCCGCGAGGCTACCGCCACGAAAGCAAATGACATTATGGACGTCAACCAGTCAGCAGTGAATCAGGCGCTCAGTAACTATGGCGTTAAAGACTTGCTGCACGGGCACACGCACAGACCCGCGGTGCATGAAATCGGACTTACCGATCGAAACCAAGACGCCGGCATAGCGTACCGTACCGTGCTAGGGGATTGGGGCTCCAGCGCATGGATTGCGTGTCTAGACGAAGAGGAAATATCTCTTATTGAATATAAATTTCAATAATTTATAGATTAAAAGCAATCCAAAATATAGAAGGCTATGAACACCTTTGAAGGTAGTGCAATCTAAGACAGCCGAGGGATTACGATAAAACTTAAGTAACGCGATAACGCTCTGCATGAGCCTGCGTGAGCGCCAATATCTCCTGCTCGACCTGCTGCTCTAGCTGCCCCATACTAAGACCCGCGTAGTCGGGTCTGACACTCACGCCAAACCCCTCGAGCGTCGCGATTCGGTGATGCGCTTTTTTGAGCAGATTGTGCAGCCAGCAATAGGGAGAAAGCGCAGGGTCATAAGGTACACTCAGTCGCCGCAGACCGGCGCGAAGGTCGTCCTCAGAATCGATGGCGAATTTTTCCTCGAGGATCTGCGTATTAAGCTTCTCAATTCGCCGCATTACCGCAGCTTTCTCCTCCTCTCCAAAAGATATCCAGCCAATAACCTCAGTCGAATAGCGTTTGCACCCACGGCATACCCAATCCCCAACAGAAGTGGTAGAGCAAATGCCGATGCAGGGTGTTTTAACGGGAGCTTGCGGGGTTTTCATAGGAATATCTCAAGGGTATCTCATAAACTAAGCGAGCGAGTCTAAACCTCCACGCCTTCGAAGCAAAGTCCGCCGCTTATGCTTGAAGCCTAAACCGCACATCAATCGACGAGTTGTTCGGGCATACGTTCCGCGCCTTCATCTGGATTTTAAGCGACAAAACCAGTAGACTTGGGCGCTCAAAATTAAGGGAAATTCGACGATTTCGTGACCCGTACGACTCGACTCCCCTCCGCCATTCTTTTTGATCACATCTGGCATCGAAGCCCCAAGGAAATTTTATGTTAGAAGCCTACAGAGCCCATGTCGCGGAACGCGCAGCCGAGGGCATTGTCCCTAAGCCACTCTCTGCCGCACAAGTCGCCGAGCTAATCGAACTGCTCAAAAACCCACCTGCGGGTGAAGACGAGTTCATCGTAGATCTCATTTCGAACCGAGTGCCCGCAGGCGTAGACGAGGCTGCTTACGTGAAGGCAGGCTTTCTATCCGCCGTAGCGAAGGGCGAGGTTAGCTCGCCTCTTATCGACCGCGCACTGGCGGTGAAACTACTCGGCACGATGCTCGGCGGTTATAACATCGCAACACTGATTGAATTGCTTGAGGATGCAGAACTCGGCAGCAATGCAGCCGATGAGCTTAATCATACGCTACTCATGTTTGACGCGTTCCATGACGTCGCAGGCAAAGCAAAGGCCGGTAATGCCAACGCGAAACGCGTAATGCAATCATGGGCAGACGCCGAATGGTTTACGAGCAAGCCTGAGTTGCCGCAAAAACTAACTGTCGCTGTCTTTAAAGTTCCCGGTGAGACGAATACCGACGATCTCTCGCCAGCGCAAGACGCCTGGTCGCGCCCCGATATACCCCTGCATGCGAAAGCCATGTACAAAAATCCACGCGAAGGAGTCACCGACGCCGCGGCGCAGATCGAAGAACTCGAGAAAACTGGCCACCCTGTGGCGCTTGTTGGCGATGTAATGGGCACCGGTTCATCGCGTAAGTCTGCGACGAATTCCGTACTGTGGTTTATCGGCGACGATATCCCCTACATTCCTAACAAACGAGATGGCGGTGTGTGCATTGGCGGTAAGATTGCACCTATCTTCTTCAACACTATGGAAGATGCCGGCGCCCTACCCTTCGAATGCGACGTCGACAATCTCAACACAGGCGACATCATCGATATCGACGTCTACGCTGGCAAAATTACGCGACATGGCACAGAGGAAGTCATCACAGAGTTCGAACTCAAAACCGATGTTTTGCTTGATGAAGTCCGCGCGGGCGGCCGCATTCCACTAATTATCGGTCGCGGCCTGACACAGCGCGCACGCGAAGAGCTCGGACTCGAAGCCTCAACCGTGTTCCGCTCGATGGTGACTGCAGCTGCATCCGACAAGGGCTTCACGCTTGCGCAGAAAATGGTGGGCAAGGCATGTAACGTTCCAGGCGTACGTCCTGGCGACTACTGCGAGCCACGCATGACGACAGTCGGCAGCCAAGACACAACCGGGCCAATGACGCGCGACGAACTCAAAGACCTTGCCTGTCTTGGCTTCTCCGCCGACCTCGTTATGCAGTCTTTCTGCCACACGGCAGCCTATCCTAAGCCAGTCGATATCGAGACTCAGCACACGCTGCCCGACTTTATACACACGCGCGGCGGCGTTTCGCTGCGCCCCGGCGACGGCATCATTCACTCATGGCTAAACCGGATGCTGCTGCCCGACACAGTCGGCACCGGCGGCGACTCGCACACGCGTTTCCCTATTGGCATTTCCTTCCCTGCAGGATCGGGTCTTGTAGCCTTCGCCGCCGCGACAGGCGTCATGCCTCTCGATATGCCTGAGTCGGTATTGGTCCGCTTTAAGGGGGAGATGCAGCCAGGCATCACTCTACGCGACCTCGTTAACGCGATCCCCTACGCGGCGCTTCAGAGCGGTGACCTAACGCTCGAGAAAAAAGGAAAGAAGAACATCTTCTCTGGCCGCATCCTAGAAATAGAAGGGCTGCCAAACCTTAAAGTCGAACAGGCTTTCGAAATCTCGGACGCCTCAGCCGAGCGCTCGGCTGGCGGTTGCACCATCCGACTTGGCCGTGAGCCGATAGAAGAGTATTTCAAGTCGAACATCACACTGCTGCGCTGGATGATCGAGCAAGGCTACCAAGACGCTCGCACTCTCGAGCGTCGCGCGCAGGCAATGGAAGCCTGGCTTGCAAATCCCGAGCTGATGGAGCCTGACGCCGATGCTGAATACCATAAAATCATCGAAATCGATCTCAATGAGATTAAAGAGCCCCTCCTTGCCTGTCCTAATGACCCAGACGATGTGAAGCCACTGTCTGAAGTACAAAACACCAAGATCGACGAGGTGTTCATCGGCTCCTGCATGACAAACATCGGGCACTTCCGTGCTGCAAGTGAAGTTTTAAAGCAGGTAGACGGTGCCTTACCCACCAAGCTTTGGATTGCGCCGCCAACGAAGATGGACGAGCACCAGCTCACCGAAGAGGGCATTTATAATGTCTTCGGAGTATCTGGCGCACGCACAGAAATGCCAGGTTGCTCGTTATGTATGGGTAACCAAGCACGGGTTGCACCCAATTCAACCGTAGTCTCAACATCGACGCGCAACTTCCCTAATCGCCTAGGCCAAGGCGCGAATGTGTATCTCGCCTCTTCCGAACTCGCTGCAGTAAGTGCTGCGCTCGGCAAGATACCAACGATGGATGAATACATGTCTTATATGGGCAATATCAACACAATGTCTGACAACATCTACCGCTATCTGAACTTTAACGAGATTGAGTCATATATGAAGGCAGCAGAGCGCGCGAAGTCGATTCCACTGACTAATATTCGCGAAGTCGCTATTGGCTAATAAAGAAAAAGCCCCTTAGAATTGAACTCTTCGGGGCTTTTTCTACATCAACTTTGCATCAACTCTGTATCAGATAGTGAGTGCTTTCGGCGCGCTCAGTTGCCTAAAGTGGAGAGGCATCGAGCTCATTATCAAACCGTGCTTTTAGCCACGACTTCGAAAACATCACGTGACAATCCCTCGACTGCCTTAATGCGTGCAAGCTCTCTCTGCATAAGCTCACGCCTAACCGCATCAAATTTACCGAATCGGGTCAAAGGAGTAAGAAGGCGTGAAGCGATCTGAGGATTTAACCTGTCGAGTTCAATGACACGATCGGCGAGGAACCGGTAACCACTGCCATCGACAGCATGGAATCCGACATGATTTTGCCCACAGAATGCTCCGATAAGCGAACGCACTTTGTTAGGGTTCTTAATATCGAAATCGGCATGCTGCATAAGCGTCTCCACCCGTGATAGCGCGTCAGGCAGGGTGCTAGTTGCCTGAATCGCAAACCACTGATCGACCACAAGCGCTTCGTGCTGCCATTGCGCGTGGAAAGACTCAAGCGCCGCGGCGCGCATCCCAGCCGCAAACTCGACCTGGCAATTCACGAGATTACGCAGCGCAGCGGCCTGGTCAGTCATGTTAGTTGCGTTCTCAAATTGTGCAGCACACGCATCCAGCCAAGCCTGTTTACCTGTACGCACCAAATAGCTCAAAGAGAGATTGGCAATCGCGCGGCGCGCCATCGCTTCAGCACTCGCGCTAAATACCGTACCCACCTTCTCCTTATTAGCCGAGAATACTGCTGCAAACTTCGACTCGAGTGCGTCAGCCAGCAAATCGGCCAGCGATTCGCGTACACCATGGATAGCATCGACATCCGCGACGGAGGCCCGTTCGATCAAATACGCCGTGGTGGGCAACACCAAAAGATGTGCCGCCATTGCCTTGTCGAAGGATTCATCACTGAGGACTCGGTCTAAGACACCCACAAAAGCGTCCTTAAGCACCAAAGGCAGCTCAGCTCCTTGGCACTCGCGCCATTTTACGAGCTGCGACTCGATAACTGAAATAGCAAGCTGCTGGCCAGCATTCCAGCGATTAAATCCGTCGCTGTCGCTGATCATCAGTGTTTGTAGTTCTGCAGGGGTATATTCATAATTAAGGCGCACTGGCGCACTGAAGCCGCGAAGCAGCGAGGGGATCGGTTTTTCGCAGATTCCCTCGAAAACAAACGACTGAGTTTGCTCAGTTAGCGAAAGAACGCGTGACTTTTTGCCTGCGTCTTGCTCTCCAACCGTCTCGCCTCTCAGGACTAATTCAAATTCTGTGCCGTCGGCTGATAGTAGCCCAATCGATAAAGGAATATGGAACGGCAATTTCTCAGGCTGTCCGGGCGTTGCAGGGCACGACTGTATGACGGTTAAGGTGTAGGCCTTAGACGCTTGGTCGTATGCACCGCTCACCCTAAGCTGAGGAGTGCCTGCCTGCGAATACCAGCGCCTGAACTGCCCGAGGTCAACACCGCTGGCATCTTCCATCGCCTTTACAAACTCCTCGGTTGTCACTGCCTGACCATCATGGCGCTCAAAATAGAGATCTGAGCCTGCGCGGAACGCTGAATCACCGAGGAGGAGATTGATCATGCGCACAACCTCTGCACCCTTCTCATAAATCGTCACCGTGTAAAAGTTTGAGATCTCCATGAAGGATTCGGGCCGAATAGAGTGAGCCATAGGCCCTGCGTCCTCGGCGAACTGCACCGTCTGCAGGAACGCGACATCCTCAACGCGCTTTACCGTGCGGGACCCCATGTCGGCAGAGAATTCGGCATCTCGGTAAACCGTAAAGCCCTCTTTCAGACTAAGTTGAAACCAGTCGCGGCAGGTCACACGGTTTCCCGACCAGTTATGAAAATATTCATGTGCGACTACTGCTTCGACGCGTTGAAAGGACGCGTCTGTGGTCGTCCTAGGGTTCGCCAGAACACAAGAGGTGTTGAAAATATTAAGCCCCTTGTTCTCCATGGCACCCATATTAAAATCATCAACAGCAACGATCATAAATATATCGAGGTCGTATTCGCGGCCATACACTTCCTCATCCCAGCGCATGGCTCGTTGCAATGACTCCATTGCATGGTCACACTTATCAAGGTCTTTGTCCTCGACAAAGATGCGCAGGACCACCTCGCGACCACTGCTGGTAACAAAAGAGTCGTCTACACTCGCTAGGTCACCGGCAACAAGCGCGAAGAGATAGCTCGGTTTTTTAAATGGGTCTTCCCATTTCACCCAATGACGCTCGCCTGCGCTGCCCTCTACCTCTCCCTCGGCCATTTTGTTGCCATTTGACAGAAGCACCGGATAGCGCGCCTTTTCAGCGCTTATCGTTGTTACGAAACTCGACATCACATCGGGACGGTCGAGATAATAAGTGATACGGCGAAACCCCTCAGCTTCGCACTGCGTACAAAACATCCTTTTCGATTTGTAGAGTCCCTCTAGCGCCGTGTTGTTTTGGGGCTCGATACGTGTATGACAGCGAAGCTCAAAACTACTCGTGTCGGAGCCCAATAGCGTGGGCAGCGAAGCAATGGTGAGAGTTTCATCGGCTATGACATACTGATGCTCCTCAACAACCACTCGCTCCCCCGTATTGCTCACCAAAACCAATTCGATAAGTTCAAGATCTTGGCCATGAAGGACAAGGTTCTCGCTTTGTGCCGCGGCTGGATTAGCCGTGAAATGAAGAATAGAGCGAACGTCGGCGTGGTCTTCGAACAGATCGAAGGTAAGATCTGTGCGGTCAATCACATACGCCGGCGGCGCATAGTCTTTTAAATAAATCGTTGTCGCTGGGGCATCTTTCATACTGGTCTACTTACTCCGCTCTCTTTGACATTCTTGGACTATTTTCGGCTTTATTTGAGCTGCTTTGCTTTGCCTGGGCTCGTGTCGAATTTTGCCGGTCCTTCTCATACAACTTCATAGTTTGGAAACACTAGAAACTAAGCGCGACTTCGTAACCCGAGAACTTGCGCAGGTTAATCACGCCGGTATCGAATAGTAAATACTGGCCTTTTATACCCAGAAGTATCCCCTCTACACAGCGGGATTTGTCGAAATTCTGCGACACTATTTTCTCCGGGTATTTCACAACGGGGTAATTTATCTCAACGGTATCCACGCCATTGATAGCACTGAGCGCAAACTCTCCGAAGCTCTCAGTTATTGCGTCTATTTCATCTCGACAGCTAGCGATGAGGCGTTCTCTCTCGGCAGGCATATCAAGCGGCTCTGCAGTGCCTTTAAGCATGTCGCGCCAATTGGTTTTGTCGGCAACATGTTGCTTAAACGCGACTTCGAGCGCACCGGATTGGAGTCTAGTGCGCACGCGCATCACGGGGAGCGCCTGCGTCGCACCTTGGTCGATCCAACGAGTCGGCACCTGGGTTGCTCGCGTAATGCCAACTTTGAGACCAGAAGAATTCGCAAGATAAACAATATGGTCCTGCATACAGAACTGCTCTCCCCATGCAGGTTCACGACAGGTACCTTGATCGAAATGACAGCGCTCAGGATGAACAATGCACGAGTCGCAGGCCGCTAACTTTTGAAAACACGGATAACAAAAACCTTGATTAAAACTCTTGCTTGTCTTGCGTGCGCAGTTGAGGCAAAAAATCTCCCCGGTAAAATCAAGCTTTGCTTGTTTTCCGATTAATTCGTTTGCTGGCACAGCACGATCACCGAGACGCAGTGAGTAGGCCACAGTGTCTTCAAGTCTTGCCGACATTTTACGCACTATGCCCTTGGCATATTCTTGCATTTCTCTATCCTTCTTAGTGTTCTGCTTATCCGATGTCTCTGGCGCTTTGCAGCGAGCCTTCCACGATACGTTTACTCTATTGAAGCGTGCTCGAACAGCCGGTAGGTATACAGGAATCGATACGCTCACTTTCGGGGAGGTTTTTTGATTCGTAAAGAATAATCGCTTGCAGACAGGATTCAACCTGCTCTGGACTCAGCCTAGTCCCGTCGCCCCACTTACCAAGCTCAACGGCCGTTTTCAAATTCTCATAGATTGTTGGCGTCATCGCATCAACTAACGCGTCAATACTGTCAGGTTTATCGAACGGAATTTTAGGTATTTGCTCTGACATAGCTCACTCTCATACTGTCGAATTATAAAAATTATGCTCTGTGAAATGCAGGTCGACCTGCGGGTATCGCGCAGGTTCAACTTTGCAGATGAGACCTGCCGCGCTGCCAGAGGCCCACACAAAACCCAGCAACAAGCCCCGCGAAAAGGCCGCCCGCATGCGCCTCCGAAGCAATACTGCTGCTCGCGAAAATTGCCATGCCAACCATGGCAACGACGAACACCAAGAAGGTACTGGAACGTAATGCGATGCGGCTATTAGGGACCATTATACCGAGTAGCCAAGTATAGCCTACCAAGCCATAAATGAGCCCCGACAGTCCTCCGAATGCGTTAGAGCCAGTCAGATAATACTGCGCAACATTCCCGGCCAAGGTAATTACTACATAGACCACTGCGACTAATAGAAGTGGCTGCACACGCTCAATTTGTCTGCCGAAATAGAATAACCAGAGAAGATTAAACACGAGATGGATTTCGCCGAAATGCAACAGTGCAGGTGTCAGCGAGCGCAAAAATAAAGAGGGGTCTATTAACTCAAGCGCAAGCTCTAAAAAGCTACTGAAGAGCAGCGGCGGGAAAAATAACCCTTCGAGTCCGCGCAGGTCTCTGCCCAGTTGACTCATTAAGGCGATAATCAGACAAAGTGCGGCGATCGTTGAGGCAAGCGGACAGCTTTTAAGGAAGAGGCTCAAACGCCAAATCAGTGCGACACCGGCCTGCGCATACCCTCTATTCTGATTGGCTGCGAGGTTTTCATGAACAACCAACTCTCCGCGTCTCTGCGCCTCGATAAGTCGCTGTAAGGGCTCGACCTGCGACACATCCCAGACCCAAACCACCTGCTCCCCAGACTCTTCGCTTACCTGCAATCGACACCCCGCGCGTCTTAGCGCGGCAATCACTGGACGCAAATCAAAGTCGAGCGGCACACAGGCCGCACGGATACGCTTCATAAGACATTGCTGCGAGAGTACGCCACAGCCCTACTCTTCTTTTTCGAGGCGATTACCCCAACCAAGCTTTGAGCGGCATGCACCGTAGAAGGAATGCTCCAACGGATGAATTAGCTTCAATGAGCATTCTGCTTTGCGAATTAAAATCTCGTCGCCAGCGTGCGCCTCAAAGACCTCCTGTCCGTCACAACTAATTTGCGGGCGTAGATTTTCGGTAGCGGCGACGACGAGTTTTATCTCGCAATCACCGTCGACCACGATGGGTCGACTATTGAGGCTGTGCGGATACATCGGAACCAGAACAATTGCGTTCAGCGTAGGATGCATAATCGGACCGCCAGCCGAGAGCGAATACGCTGTCGATCCCGTTGGCGTTGCGACAATGAGACCGTCGGATGCGAGGCTGTAGACAAAGCGGCCGTCGACGAATAACTCGAACTCAATCATTTGCGCAGCGTTACCTGGGTGCAACACGATATCGTTAAGAGCCATTCCGAGCTTACGCTCTGAGCCCTCCTGCTCGCACTTAGACGCGGTCAGCATAAAACGACGGTCTACGCTAAAGTTACCGTTAAGAACCTCTTCGAGACTATCCTCGATTTTGCTTGGAGGAATGTCCGTCAAGAAACCGAGCTTGCCGCGATTGATACCAATAACAGGTATTTGCGCTTCGGCTATCGCTTTAGCGACATGAAGCATGCTGCCGTCGCCGCCAACTACGACAACTAGATCCGATTTATTCGCGAGCTCATCGCTCTCGCAATGGCTGTCACCGCGATTACCAACGAGCCCTGCAGTCTGAAAATCCAGTACGGAATTCACTCCCCTTCGCGTTAAGTAATCGAGTATTCGCTCGAGCGAATCCACAACCCCATCATGCCCAGGACGACCGACTAAACCTATATTTTGAAAAGGTATCATTAAAGGAGCAACCCTATGCCGCACTGACGATTAACAATTCAGTAGAATTATAGCATGCGTGCCTTTCTCGAGCCTCGCTGTTTGCGGCTCCCACCTCCTGCATGCTCATTCGTGTTCGATCGAAAGCCAATAAGGTGCTTGTGGATAGACTATTTCAGTCTCCTCAAGGCTACTTTCTCTATCGATAGTCTTAACTTGATAGGCGACGAAGATTCCCAACCGTTCACCTGCAAAGGCCTTGCCCATCCGTAGTCGATTAATAATCGTAAGCTGCTCAACTGCGTTAAGAGGCTCACTGCCGCCGAATGGAACAAGTCCATCGAGGGTTCCGTCCCAGAGCTGCACTTTACCCTGAGAATTTAGCTGATAGATGGCATCTTTTCCCTCAAGAGCGAGCAGCACATGCACAGATCCCTGAGAGGCTATATGCACGGGATCAACTAAGACTTCAGCCTGAAGACTAACGAGATCATCCGCCGAAACCGTATCGCTAACGCTGAGCAGACCATCGCGGCTTGCGCCGATAGCGATCGAAGCCTTAGTTGCTTTGCCGCTAAGCGTTCTGACTGCGCGTGGAGGTAGGCGCGCCAACAGAGAGTCTGAATAGCGCCCTATCTGATGGCGAACCAGGTTGAGCGCGCTTACTGCGTCTGCCGCTCCTACCTCTTCCTCGGCGATGCCGCAGCGTGAATCGCCGCAGAGAAGGTGGGGTGAAGAAAAAACGCCTGCCTGCACTGCGTCTCCAAATGCAGCGGGCAAGGCCATGATGGTAGTGAATTGATCATCTATTCCATGACCGGTCGCAAAGTCGAAAGTCCCGCCCTCGCCGTCTTCACGCAATGAATGAGTCAGCCCCATCAAATGACCGACCTCATGAGCCACCACAATATCCAGTGGGCAATCGATGGCAACTACGGCTGCGGCATAAAAGCGCTCGCTAGGATCGGAAAAATCGCCCGCCGACCCGTATCCACCCACAGGAGCCAAACCACATCGCGAAGCTGCGTGCTCAAGCGGTCGAAAGTGAAGGATGATATCTCCACCGAAAGTGCTACGCAGCTTTTCAACCGTATTGAAGGCATCGCCCCGTCGCGCGAGCAGGTCGTCGAGCGTGGTTGCCATATCGTTGGTGTCTGCTGCATCTGCTTGCCCGTGATATACCACCCTCAGCAAGACATCGACACCACTGTTAATGAATATTTGGTTCGCTACCGAAATCAGCTGATTAATACGCGTTTCTACCCCAAAAGAGTAAAGGTCTCGCGCACCCTTGGAATGAAGCGCAATGACATCGATCACCGTGGGCGACGGATCGAGTGAGGTTGGATCAGTGGAATCGGTTTCCAATAACGACTCGTTAAAGTCGCTAATCCCATCAAGATCTGAATCGAGTCGCACATCGGCCACGACACGGATCATCGTATCTGCACGCAAAGTCTCATCGAGTAAAACTGTGCTCTGAAGAAGACTTGGTGTTAACTCGTTCGTGCCTACATCAAAATTGATTTTTTTGGTAGATCTCGCCGGCAGCGTGCCAAGATTGCAGCGAAGAACGCGCTGCGCCGACGAACTGAGCGTGATAGCACAATCGGCGCTTCCCCAACTTAACTCTGCCGACTCGGGTAAGAAGTAGACGTCAAAATAGTGGCCGTTGACTGCGTTGACAGAGGAGTTGATTACCTCAACAGTAGCAGTGACGTTTCCACCCCTATAAACAGCACGTCGACTAAATGCATGGCGTATGGTTAGGCCGCCAACCGCGGTGCCTGATTCGGCACTGATCTGCGAAGAGGCTGAGTCCTCATCAGATACACTCAGGCTAGTAGTTTCACGCGCGCCTTTATCGCTACTCAGTCCGCTTAGTGATAGCGGAGGTAACCTTGTTGGCATCATGTCAGTCAGGCGGCTAATGAGTATCGAGTCATTCTGCAACTGCTGGCCCTGCAGACTTGTCGGTCGATAAAACCAGCCCTCGTAGTCTAGAGCGCCTAATGCTGCCTGCAACTGAAAAGTGTCTTCGCCCGCTTCTAAGCGCCCAAAAAGGCTCTTGCCGCTGAATGTCAGAATAAGTTGCACGTGAGTGTGATCGAGGGTTGTACTCGCCTGGATGACTCTATCGCCGTTAATTAGCACGTTGCTGCGCTCGATTTCGAGCGCGACACGACCTTGGGCATGAAGGTCAAAAACGATTAGTCCGCCAACTACGAGCGAATCGAGAGTCGCAACTGACAGATTAACGGCTTGTTTCTCGGACGAATAGCTCGGTGGTAATACCACAGAGGGGGCCGAATTACTGAGTGTGAATAATAACTGCGGCGCGCGGGGTTCGACAGCCTGCAGTAGCTGCGGATTCAAACCGGCCACCCCAGTCGCGAAGATGAGGAGGACGCGCAAAAGACTAACACACAGTCGACTCGACAGGACGCGGCCTAACCGTGAAAGCCGCAGCCAACACGCGTAACTCATGTTTCTAAAGAGAGTAACCATGACCTAGTGTAACTGAGCCGTGGGAAATATTACCAGCGAGTTGCGCACTCATCTCACGACTCCACCCGTGTGCAGGGCGATGATCTGAGTACCCGGCACAAACTCTCCCTTGGCAATTTGATCGCAGAGAGCGAAAAAAAGCTTGCCTGTGTAAACCGGCTCCAGCGGCAACCCGGTGATTGATTCAAACTGGTGAGTAAACCCAGTGAGCTCCGCCGATTTCCTCGCATAGCCGCCAAAATGATAGCGCTCATCGATCATCCATCTAACCCTCGCTTTCCGTGAAGCCCCGCCTGAGCATGCCTCTGCGCCGGCAAGACTCAGCCACTTTGCAGCTTCAGACTTCAGATAGCCCCTCGCTCGAAGCACTGCAACGCCGCAAACCTGAGGCGTCGAACTTGAGGCTTCTCCACACGATTCCAGGCCATGAACAAGGCCCGCCAGGGTTGTTGCAGTCCCGCAGCTCACCGCCACAACTCGATTGATCGACTCGATGCCCATTTGATCAGCTGACGTATCAAAAAGCGACCAGTCCAGATAGTCGACTATTTCCGCGCAACCCTCTACCGCGAGAAGATTACCCCCGCCCTCGGGAATAATGTCGACGTCACCAAAACGCGCACGCAGCCGCGCGATTACCTCTGCAGACTCTTTTAATCTGTAATCTGCACGCGACAGGGGAATTAGTTGCATCCCCTGCTCGGAGGCGAACGCGAGTATAGGATTCAAAGGCTCGACAATTTCCCCGCGGATGACGCCGATTGTCTCAAATCCGAACGCTTTGCCCGCTGCGGCAAGCGCGTACAAATGATTAGAATAGGCACCACCAAAACTCAGGACTCGGCGTCTATCACGCGCACGAAGATCCGCTAGATTACGCTTGAGCTTAAACCATTTGTTACCGTGTATTGTGGGGTGAATCTGATCGAGTCTTAGCACACCAACCGAGACACCGTGCCTTGAGAACAACGGGTGAGAAAGAAGTTCCAGTGGTGGGCTCTCGATGCTATTTAAAAACGGCATGGAATTAGGCACTTGGAAACCTAGATTGCATAGTTGAGAGAGGAAGATTGTCGCAGAGTAGCGAAATGACAGCAAAAATATGGCGGACCGGACGGGACTCGAACCCGCGACCCCCGGCGTGACAGGCCGGTATTCTAACCAGCTGAACTACCGGTCCGCAATTCTTACATGCCCTCGTAGCGCCTTTTAAATTACAAGGCTTTAAAGGCCTTGCAGAAGAAAGCGAGGTGTTCAGCTCGCATTCGGCTTCTACGTGAACTACTTTTTGATTTTAACCAAAAGGCAAAGCCAAAAAGGTGGTGGGTGATGAGGGATTTGAACCCCCGACATTCGCCTTGTAAGGGCGACGCTCTCCCAACTGAGCTAATCACCCGTGTCACAGAGAGAGGCGCATTTTACCGACTATCAGGGTTATGTCAATAAGATGTGTGCATAGGGCTTAAGAAATTCCATGGCCGCCAAACCATGGCCTCTAAGCTGCCTTCTACGGATGGATCAACGGCTTGCCTCGCGAGCTGCCTAGGCGGACTACAATATACACGCAATTCTGAAGCGGCTAGAATACCGCGCTTCCAAATGCCTATAAAAAGGCTATTCATTTATCGAATCAACAAAGACCGATTTTATGCGATTGTTTAAAGAATTCACCTTCGAGGCTGCGCACAGGCTCCCTAACGTGCCCGCCGAACACAAATGTTCGAGACTGCACGGCCATTCGTTTGCGGTGAGGATCAGCGTAGACGGCGAAATCGGAGACACGTCTGGCTGGGTTATGGACTTCGGAGAGATCAAAGTAGCGTTTAAGCCAATACTTGAGCGCCTCGACCATTACTATCTCAATGAGATTCCGGGCCTCGAAAATCCAACCAGTGAGAATCTCGCCCGCTGGATCTGGAAGGAACTCATCGCCACCCTGCCTCAACTCAGCGAGATCGAGATTCGCGAAACTTGCACGAGTGGCTGTATCTACCGAGGCGACTAAGCTGTAGCAAGCGCCGCGACCTCAAACGACTCATCGGCGAGTCGCGCGGCTGTCACTATCGCCTGTTCCTTCACGAGCTTCTTCGCCAGCATGAATTCCTTCGGTCTGCCAACGCAGTCGGCGGCAATTACCACGCCCTCTTTCAAATAGAACAGCGCAAAACCGCTCTCCGAATCCACCTCAGTTGTGCCCCTGATAGCAATTTCATCGAAGCCTTCGCTAAGACCAACCATTTGCAATTTAATCTCATATTGATCTGACCAGAACCAAGGCACAGCATCATAAGCGATCACCTTGCCGCAGATATTTGCGGCAGCCACGCGTGACTGATCGGTTGCATTTTGCACTGACTCAAGAAGCAAAGACCGGCGATAAAGCGCGCTTGGATGACGCGCGCAATCACCTGCTGCATAAATGTTTGCATCTGTTGTTTGCGCGTATTCATCGACCAATACGCCGCGATCGGTAGCAAGCCCTGCCTCTTCACATAGCGCAACATTTGGCATAACACCGATTCCGGCGATAACAAAGTCCGCTTCAAAGGCCGAGCCGTCTGCACAAACAACTGTCTGCACCGAGCCCTCACCGCGAAGTTCGCTCACCATAGTATTGGTCACGATAGTCACCCCCCTGCTGGCGTGAAGCTGCGTCATGTAGGCCGACATCACTTCGCTTGTTACGCGCTCAAGAACCCGTTGCGCCGCCTCAATGACCGTTACCTCAAGCTCCATGTTGCGTAGGACAGCCGCTGCCTCTAGTCCTATATAACCGCCGCCCACAATAACCACTTTGCGACCCGGAATCGCCAGTGGGCGAAATTTCTCAATATCGGAAGCATTGCGAATGGTGAAAACATTGTTGAAATTTTCACTACTAGGCAGCGTTCTTACAGTTGCCCCCGTACAAATGGCCAGCTTATCGTAGTGACGGAAGCTGCCGTCTGATAGCGTAACGCATTTCGCTTCTCTATCGAGTTTCTCTACTCGTGTATTCAGCATCAACTCAACATCGTTGTCGGCGAATAATTTCGCCGGGCGCAAGCGAATCTCATCCAGGGTCTTTTTGCCTGCTAGAAGCTCTTTTGACAAAGGAGGACGATGGTAGGGCAATTCATTTTCTTCGCTGACAAGCAGTATTTTTCCAGTCCAACCCTCACGGCGTAGCTGCAAGGCCAGGGTTGTTCCAGCATGACTTGCGCCAACAACGATACACGTTTGCTCATTCATACACTGACTCCAAAAGTTGATTCTTTATCGCGGGAAACCTACGCTTAGAGCGTCCAGTTAACCTCGCCCCTACCTTGCTCGCAGAGGAATTGATTGCATCGAGAAAAGGGTTTGCTACCGATGAAACCGCGATAGGAAGAAAGCGGCGACGGATGCGGGCTCTCGATAATCAGATGTCTTTTCTCATTAATAAATTTCTTTTTGCTTGAAGCGAAATTGCCCCAGAGAATAAAAACACTCGGTTGGCATTCTTCCGAAACCGCTTGCATGATTAGATCCGTGAGCTGACCCCAGCCGAGTTTTTCGTGCGAGCCAGCTGATCCTGCCCTCACAGTCAAAAAGCTGTTCAACAACAGAACGCCCTGATCCGCCCATGAGGTGAGATCGCCAGTTGCCGGCTTGGGCACACCGATATCTTCGGTAAGCTCACGGAAGATATTTTTCAGTGTTGGTGGAAACCTATGTCCATCACGCACAGAGAAACAAAGCCCATGTGCTTGTCCGCCATGATAAGGATCTTGACCAAGTAGCACGACTCGCACCTGCTCGGGCGGTGTTTTCATTAAGGCCGAAAAGACCTCGTGTATTGGTGGATAAATCGACAACCCCGCATCAAATTCGGCTCTTAATCTATGTCCGATGTCTGCCAGAAGGACTGTAACACTCGCCTCACTCTGCCCAGGTAATGCCGCGACTTTTGCAAGCCACTCACGCGGCATCGCCTTATCTAAATCATCTGCGAAAGAGAGAGTGCTCATCCAGCGACCGCTAAACTAGTCATGACCGTATAGCGGACGCATGTGTGGAAACAGAAGCACGTCTTTTATCGATGCACTGTCGGTGAATAACATTACTAATCTGTCGATGCCTATCCCTTCACCTGCAGTCGGAGGCATACCGTATTCAAGGGCACGAATATAATCTTCATCATAGTGCATCGCCTCGTTATCGCCGGAGTCTTTCTGTGCGACCTGAGCTCTAAAGCGCTCCGCTTGGTCTTCGGCATCATTTAATTCCGAAAACCCGTTAGCTAGTTCACGCCGCCCGATAATTAGCTCAAAACGGTCAGTAATTTCAGGGTTTTTCTCGTTACGTCGCGCGAGTGGTGACACTTCTATTGGGTATTCAGTTATGAAAGTCGGCTGATCGAGTTCGGCTTCGACTTTCTCCTCGAATATCTCCATCAATATTTTACCCTTCCCCCACGCCTCGTCGTAATGCACGCCAAAACGGTCGGCAAGCGCCATTAGCGACTCTTTGGTCTCAAATGCGGCATCATCGTCGACATCGCAATACTTTTTAATTGCATCAACCACCGAAAGGCGAGCGAAGGGCTTTGAGAAATCGTATTCAGAGCCCTGGTAGGCAACCTTCGTCGTTCCAAGAACCGTTTCGGCAATTGTCTTAAAAAGGTCTTCAGTAAGATCAATAAGGTCAGTATATCGCGCATAGGCCTGATAGAATTCGAGCATCGTGAATTCAGGATTGTGGCGCGTGGAAAGCCCTTCGTTACGGAAGTTGCGGTTCAGCTCGAACACACGATCGAAACCACCGACTACCAAGCGCTTTAAATAGAGCTCTGGGGCAACACGCAGATACATGTCTTGATCAAGCGCATTGTGATGTGTAACAAAAGGCCTTGCAGTCGCACCGCCTGGAATGACCTGCATCATTGGTGTTTCCACTTCCATGAATTGGTGCGCCTCAAAGTAATCTCGTATACAGCGCACTATTTTGGATCGAATCGAAAAAATACGGCGCGACTCTTCATTTACGATTAAGTCCACATAGCGCTGTCGATAGCGCATCTCCGTATCGGTTAGTCCTTTAAATTTATCAGGTAACGGCCTTAACGACTTGGTCAAAAGTCGAAATGTCGCCACTCGGACTGTCAATTCGTCTTTGCCTGTTTTGAAAAGCTCTCCCTCGACGCCAATAATGTCACCTAGATCTAATGCTTTAAATTCTTCAACCAAATCCTCAGGTAACGACTTGTTGTTCATGTATAGCTGCATTTGAGCAGCGCCGTCTTGAATAACGGTAAATGGGCCGCGCATGCGTACAATACGTCCAGCAACCGACACCTGAACAGACTCGCCTTCGAGCGTTGCTTTGTCTTTCGCATCGTGCTGCGCGATCAGCTTTTCTGAACTCGCACTTGGCGTAAAATCATTGGGAAACGCTACTCGTCTCTCACGAATCGCGTCGAGTTTTTCACGTCGTGCCGCGATCAGCTTATTCTCGTCCTGGGCGTCCGCGTTGACGCTATCGATTTGGTCTTTACTCATAGTTGCATCTGTCTTATTGAGACCGGCGTCTAAACCAGTGAAATGAAAATTCTGTGCTGCTTTTTGATTTACAGTCCCATCTTGAGACTTGCTTCAATGAACTTGTCGAGCCCGCCATCGAGTACCGCCCCCGTATTGCTGACTTCGACATTGGTACGCAGATCTTTGATGCGCGACTGATCGAGAACATACGAACGGATCTGACTACCCCAGCCGATGTCGGCTTTGGATTCCTCTACGTCTTGCGCTGCTTCTTTGCGCTTGAGTTCTTCCATTTCGTAGAGCTTTGCCTTGAGTTGTTTAATGGCCGCGTCTTTATTCTTGTGCTGAGAACGTTGGCTTTGGCACTGAACTACAATACCACTCGGCTCATGGGTCAGTCTTACAGCAGAATCGGTTTTATTGACGTGCTGACCACCTGCACCACTCGAACGATAGGTATCTACGCGCACCTTGGACATGTCGAGATCGACTTCGATATCGTCATCTATTTCGGGTGAAATAAAGACCGAAGCAAATGAAGTATGGCGACGGCTACCGGAGTCGAAAGGTGATTTGCGAACCAAGCGATGCACTCCCGTCTCGGTTCGTAACCAGCCAAACGCAAATTCACCCTTGATGTGCAGCGTGGCGCTTTTAATCCCCGCTACTTCTCCGCCTGAGACCTCTAACACCTCCGCGTCGAAACCCTTCGCTTCGGCCCAGCGCAGATACATTCGCAGGATCATTTCTGCCCAGTCCTGCGCCTCGGTCCCGCCAGACCCCGCTTGGATCTCTAAAAAGGCATTGCTCGGGTCCATCGCACCGGAGAACATGCGCCTAAATTCGAGCGCTTCAAGGCTCGAGGCGCGATGGGCGAGATCACTTTTCGCCTCCTCGAATAATTCGGTGTCATTCTCTTCACTGGCTAATGCCAACAGATCTTCTATATCTCCTAGACTGCTTTCTAGACTATCTATCGTTTTTACGACAGCCTCGAGCGCGGCACGCTCCTTGCCGAGTGCTTGCGCATATTCAGGCTTATCCCAAACCGCCGACTCGCCGAGTTCCATCTCTACCTCGGTTAGCCTCTCTCGCTTGGTGTCGTAGTCAAAGATACCCCCTAAGCGTCTCAGTTCGAGCGCGCAGATCGCGTAGCTGCGTTAAAGGGGCGTTTATTTCCAACATGTTGTGAATCCAAAAATTTCAAAAGATTACTGTGATTGATCTGTTTATTTTACTTGAAATCTGCAGCAGTTACGAACGCGAGTAGCAGGGATTAGCATGCTAAACTCAAACTTCTGGGTTTCACTTAGACAAAATTATAATGGCAGCCGATAGCAACAATTTCCAAGCGGACACCTGTTCGCCTACCACCCTCGTCGTTGCGAACGCGAAATTGTCGTGGTTAGAGAATGGACTGCCCTATTCTGAGGATTTCCAAGACACCTATCATTCTACCGAGGGTGCGCAAGCGGAAAGCCGCTATCTCTTCTTGGAGGGCAATCAGCTCGCTCAGAGGTGGCGGTCAGCCTATCGTTCTCCTCATCACACTGGCGGCTGTTTTGTCATCGCAGAGCTCGGTTTTGGCTGCGGACTGAATTTCCTCGAAACACTGCAGCTGTGGAAAGCGAC
>JAGYKB010000025.1 GCA_018401885.1 Gammaproteobacteria bacterium | reverse complement strand
CACTATCGCCGCCGCCGCGACCCCTTGTCTAAGTATTTTTCTACACATTGTTTATCCTGCTATTCATCTCGCCGTTGGTCCAGCTGCAGGCGCAATTAGCGACCCGTGGCTGGTAATAATACGCAGAGTTGGTCTATATTGCTTACGCCCTCTGGTTTTGTATATAAGGAAGTCTACAGCGATGCGCCAGCCCTTCAGATTACTCACCCTTGCCTCGTGCCTAGTCGCATGCACTTCAGTCTTTGCCGACTCCTACCGCATACTGATATCAAACGACGACGGAATCAATTCGCCGCTAATCCATGCGCTGCGCGATGGGCTGGCGACGCTTGACGATGTCGAAATTGTGGTGTCGGCGCCTGACACGAACAAGTCTGGCAGCAGTCAATCGACCGATGGCGGCGCGCGCAGGGTCGAGCGTATCTCGGCAGACGGCGAATTTTTCGGCTATGCAGTCGACGGGCGTCCTGCCGACGCGGTCCGCTTTGGGCTTTTGCATCTCGGCAAAGACGACCCGTTCGACCTCGTCGTCTCGGGTATTAACCAAGGCGCCAATGTCGGCGATGTATCACATCTTTCCGGCACCGTAGGCGCAGCGATGGAAGCTATTTATCAGGGCGTTCCCGCGATTGCCGTGTCACAGGACACTGCCAATGTCGACACCGCAGTCACGGTAAACCTTACTCGGCAGCTAGTCGCAAAGTATCAGCGCGAGGGCGCGCCCGAAGGCATTGTAGTCTCGATTAATGTGCCGGGCGGCGAGCTCAAAGGGGTCGCGGTACGCCCCATGGGCGAGTCCTATCTCAAGTTTTCTCCTTACGAGCTCACGCGCACAGACGGCGAGGTCAGTCAATTTGAGACGTCATATGTCGGCAATCGAGCGCTAGATTCGACGAACGACACCTACGCCTATCAAAATGGTTATGTCACCATCACGCCGCTTAAATTCGACTGGACCGCACATGAAATGTTGAGTGAGGTTGAAGCGTGGGGACTGACGCTTGACTGATTCGAAGACAGAGATCGCGATGCCGAAAGAAGGCTTTCTCGAATTCGAGCACATCGTGCAAGTAAACGAGCCCGAGAATCCCACCAGTGCCGACATAAGTCGCGCGCATCTCTGGGAGGGACTGGTGCTCCGAGCCCGCAGCCCGCAGCGATTCGTCGAGGGCATCGAGTGCTTCTCGCATCCACAAAACGGCGAGTGTTTTGTTCGCGAAATCAGCGCGGGTGATTCCCATTTTTACGAAGATGTAATGCTAGAGCACGAATCGCGCGTGCTCACCAAAACTCAGCGAGATAAACCGCAGATCCATGCCGAGAGCGAGGCAACGATTGAAGAACCTGAAGCGGGTTACCTTTTTGTTCGCTTTCGCTATCGCCGCGAACTGCCCGATGAACATCAAGCCGTCGATATTGCTGAACATCTAAAATCGGCCTATGCCAGACTCGACAACGATGCGATCAAATTGATTCGAGTGATGGCCGAAAATAATTCGTTTACCGCGTTGGTTAACTAATAAGTCAATACATGAATTAACGAGCGCGTCATTTACAAAGGAGCAACCCCATGTCGTTCTATTCACGATTGATCTTAGCCTTCTCTCCTACAAACCTCTTGCGTGCAGTCCTCGTTCCTGCAGTCTTTACATCCGCTATCCTAACCTTCGCACCAGCTGCATTCGCTGAACGCACCGCGGCAGACGACGAAAGTCACATCGACGACCCGCGAGTGCAGCACCGAAGCTATGTTTTCGAGCCTACTGGCGAGACACTTCCCTATGCTATTTTCGTGCCCTCGTCTTACGACCCGAACGGCTCCGAATCGCTCCCTCTTCTAGTTTCTCTTCACGGCCTTGGCCGCAGCTATGACTGGCTGATGGGGTATCACGGTCTGCTCGATCAAGCGGAAGAAAGCGGTTACGCGGTGGTCACGCCGCTGGGGTATATTCGCGAGGGCTGGTATGGATCGCGGCCCGCGGAGGACCCGCAAGACGGTATCTATAGCGAGCAAGACGTCATGAATGTGCTTGACCTCGTTCGCGATGAGCTGCGCATAGATAGCGACCGCATTTTTCTCTGGGGTCACTCCATGGGCGGTGGCGGCACGTATCATCTCGCCGCCAAACACCCCGAGGTCTTCGCCGCGCTGGGAGTCGCCGCACCAGCGCCGGCAATCTCAGCGCCGATGGACGAAATACTCGATAAGATTGCTCACCTCCCGATCTTTATTTTGCAGGGTGATCAAGACGAGTTAGTGCCTGTTTTTGCGACTCGCACGTGGGTCGCTGGGATGGCGGCGCGCGGCATGCAGCACCTTTATGTCGAGATCGAAGGGGGCGACCATTCGCTGCTAATCTCGCAGGACGCCAACAATATGCAGAAGTTTATCGATTTCTTTAACATCGTGGGGCACAAGTAATGAACACGCGCGCCGCTAAGAATCTCGCCACTTGTTTTGTTCTAGTTGCCAGCGCCGCTCTTGGCGGCTGCACGGCGAGCATCGTCGTAGAAACAGATAGCCCGCCAAAAGCGTCGACTGTACGCACACTCGAATGGCCTCTGCACAACTTTGATTTAGCCGGCACGCGCTTCACGCCAAGCGATCAGATCACTCCAGAGAATGTCGCTTCATTAAAACCAGCATGGCTTTTCCAACACGGGGTTATCGATGGCGTAAGCAATCAGACCACGCCAATTATTGTCGATGGGATCATGTATGTGACCGACGCGCGCGGCAGCGTCTACGCAACCAATGCCACCGACGGTCATCTCCTGTGGGAATACAACGTTAGCGGCAAACTCGGCGGTGGCCGCCGCGAAGGCTATATTTTTAGGCACCGCGGAGTCGTAGTCGATGACGGCGTTGTCTACACCGCGGCAGGCTCATTTATTTTTGCGCTCGATGCGAAAACCGGCGAGCCGATTGAAAGCTTTGGCGACGGCGGCATGGCCTCGGTGATTCTCGACGTGCTGCATCTCAAAGACCCGAGCATCGAAACGGCAATTTCCGTTGGATACTGGTTTACAACGGCACCGCAAATTCATAACGGCATGCTCTACATTGGGACCACACGCAGCGAAAGCCACATTGCCGGAGGCTACGTGCTAGCAGTGAATGCAAAAACCGGAAAAGTCGAATGGCACTTTAATACTGTGCCGCAAGACGAGACCGATCAGGGTTGGGATATCGCCGGTCCAACGTGGGTTGGTGGCGAGCGTAACGGCGGGGGCATTTGGGAGACACCCTCCATAGATCCCGAGCTTGGCCTTGTCTATTTTGCCGTGGGCAACCCCTTTGGCAACAGCGCCAAGCGCGACGGCATAAACTTATTTACCAACGCGATCATCGCGTTGACGCTCGACACCGGCAAACTCGAGTGGTACTACCAGCAGGTACATCACGACGTCTGGGATTACGACTCGGGCAACCAGCCCGTGTTGTTTGACATGTTGGTCGATGGCATTCAGGTGAAGGCGCTGGCGCAGGCGAGCAAAAATGGCTGGCTCTACATTCTCGATCGGGAGACTGGACAACCAGTGCATCCGATTCCGGAAATTGCCGTGTCGACCGAAACCGATACCGAAGGCGAAGAGCCATGGCCTACACAGCCAATCCCGCACAAGGCCAACGGCGAGCGCATGGAGCCGGTCTCGCCTGTCTATCCGATTAACATTCCAGCCGAGCAACTCGAGGAATATCACTTGGTCGAGCAATTCACCCCTATCGGCCCCAATCAGATTTTCGCTCCAGGCTATGGCGGTGGCTCCAATTATGCGCCAATAGCCTACAGTCCTCTCACGGGGCTGTTATACGTGAATGCTATAGACCAACCGTTCCGCTCAGGGCGAGACCCGATGGGCTATTTCTCTGCATACGATCCAACCACCGGTGAGCTAGTGTGGCGTCAAATATTCGAGGGCTACGGTCAGGCAGGTGCTGTAGTAACGGCAGGAGGAGTGGTGTTTGTCGGTGCGGGAAGTAATACCGCCGGCTATTTTTACGCCTATGATGCGGCGACAGGCGAGGAGCTTTGGAAATTCAACACAGGATCGGGCATTTTTGCTTCCCCTGCCCTGTATGTGATCGACGGCAAGGAATACGTCACAGTCGCCTCAGGTGGAGGCAGCCGTGGCAGACGCGGAGGTGATTTAATTCTCACCTTCGCACTGCCCTAGCTTCGATTACTTAGAGATCGCTTCGGTGGTTTGAATGTCTGCGACCGTGACCGCAGTCATATTGAATATTCCGCGCGAGGTCACCGAGGGAATTACGATATGCGCAGGCTTGCGGAAGCCATTGATGAAAGGACCGATCAATAGCGCATCGGTCATCGAGCGTATGAGTCCCATCGCGATATTCGCCGCGTCGAGGTTTGGCATCACCAACACATTCGCGCGCCCTTTGATGTTGGCCTTCGAATAGATTGTTTCGCGCAGTTTGGGGTTGAGCGCGCTTAACACGTGCATCTCACCATCGACCTGTAACTCAGGGTGAGTCTCACGCAAAATCTCACTCGCGAGTCGCACTTTGCGCGACGAAGGATTATTCGCAGTACCAAAGTTAGAATGTGACAACAGCGCAACCTTCGGCTCAATGCCAAAACGCCTCACGAGATCAATGCTCGCCTCAGTAATTTTTACTAGCTCATCCGACGTCGGATTCACATTCATCGAGGTGTCAGCCAAAAACAACGGCCCGTCAGGCAATAGAAGCACCGCAGTGGACGATACCAGCTGCTCACGAGTCTCCGACTTATTCGCAGGCCCTAGCAGATGCATTATTTCGCGCAGATGAAAGTCGAAGCGACCGACCTTGCCACAGATCAAGCCATCGGCGTCACCTCGAGCAACCATCACCGCAGCGATTGCTGTGTTGTCATTGCGCATTATTTTGCGCGCAGCACCGACCGACACGCCATGGCGGCCGACCGCTTCGTGATAGAACGCGGCAAAGTCGTCGTGCTGTTCGTAGTGCAGCGGGTCGAAAACTTCAACTTCATTATCGAGGTCGATGCGTAGTCCGAGCCTATCGATCTTGCGCTCCATGCTGCCACGATGTCCGATAAGAATCGGCTTAGCGATGTTCTCATCGATGACCGCCTGCACAGCCATGAGCACGTCATCGTTGTCGCCCTCAGCATAGACAATGCGCGCCGGCGACTTTTTCGCCAACTCGATCAGCGGCTGCATAAACAGCCCTGCCTGATTCACAAACTCATGCAGCTTCTGCTTGTAGGCCTCGAGGTCTTGTATCGGCCGCGTTGCAACGCCGCTCTCCATCGCTGCCTTAACCACGGCGAGCGGAATATCTTCGATCAGACGCGGATCGAACGCTTTGGGAATGAGATACTCGGGGCCAAACCGCAGTTTCTCATCCGCGTAAGCCGCCGCGACCACGTCCGATGTTTCTTTAGTTGCAAGGTCTGCTATCGCCCGCACCGCCGCCATCTTCATCTCTTCGTTAATAGTCGACGCGCCACAGTCGAGCGCGCCGCGGAAGATAAAGGGGAAGCAGAGAACGTTGTTTACCTGATTAGGATAGTCCGAGCGGCCCGTGGCAATAATCGCGTCCGGTCGTGCGGCAATCGCCTCTTCGGGCATGATCTCGGGAATAGGGTTAGACATCGCAAGGATGATCGGCTTGGGTCCCATCTTTTTAACGAGCTCGCCGTTCAATACGCCCGGACCCGATAGCCCCATGAAGAGGTCGGCGCCGTCGATCGCATCTTCGATCGTGCGGTCGCTAGTCTCGATCGCGTACTCTTCCTTCCACGGGTTCATGCCCTCTTTGCGACCGGCGTAGATTACACCGGTGCGATCGATCATGCGCACGTTCTGCTTGCGTAGGCCCATACTCACCAGAAGATCGACACAGGCGATACTCGCGGCCCCTGCACCGGATACCACAAGCTTCACATCGGCGATGTCTTTTTCGACTATGCGCAGACCGTTATAGATTGCAGCGGCCGCGACAATCGCCGTGCCGTGCTGATCGTCGTGAAAAACAGGGATTTTCATGCGCTCGCGCAGCTTGTTCTCGATCATAAAGCACTCGGGAGCCTTAATGTCCTCGAGGTTAATGCCGCCGAACGTAGGCTCCAGGCTTGCGATGATATCCACGAGTTTATCGACATCGGTTTCATCAATTTCGATGTCGAATACGTCGATGTTCGCGAACTTTTTGAACAGAACCGCCTTACCTTCCATCACCGGCTTAGCGGCCAACGGACCAATATCGCCAAGCCCGAGCACCGCCGTGCCGTTCGTGATAACCGCCACCAGATTGCCGCGCGAGGTGACCGAAGCCACCTCTGTCGGATTCTCTACGATCAGCTCGCAGGCATGTGCGACGCCCGGCGAATAAGCGAGCGACAGATCGCGCTTGTTCGCGAGAGGTTTTGTCGGCCGTATTTCGAGCTTACCGGGAAGTGGGTGGGTGTGATAACGCAGGGCGCTTTCTTTAAACGAATCGGTCATTAATGATTTACTTCTCTTAATACTGGAGGCGGGATTTAGAGCGCGGATTCTACCCTTGTCGCAGTGCAATTGCTAATTCGTGACGTAAATGAATGATCATTAAAGCGGCGAAATCACCAACCTAAAGCCGATCGTTGGGTTGCGCACGCTCGGATCAACCGCCCCACGCACTGCAGTGCGAACATTGTTGATCGAGTCCTGATAAGAGCCTCCCCTCATCACCCAGAGAGAATCGACGTCGAGCAGCGCCTCGGCGCTCGAAAGAGCGAACGGATAGTCGACCAACGCGCTGCGGGTTAACTCCCATGCGTTCCCCGCCATGTCTGATAACCCGTAGCTGCAGGGCTCACAGCTGTGCGAGCCCACTGGCAGTAGAGAGCTACCTCCAACGTTCGCGTAGGCGTCGCTGGGCTGCATCCCCCAAGGGAAGAGTCGACCATCGGTGCCGCGTGCGGCTTTCTCCCACTCGGCTTCGTTCGGCAAAGTGACTTTCGAGCCTGCCTTGAGCGCCTCACGAAGGACGGCCGGCGTCGCCGCCGAGGTGCGCAGCTGCGCGTCGAGCCAGCGTGCATAACTCAGCATTTGTGGCAGAGAAACTGATGTAACTGGCAGCTCTGGATCAAGGGCAGCGAACAACGCGGCGCTGGAGGATTCGGTCTCGGTGAGGTAGTAAGCAAACTGCGCGTTGGTCACCTCGAAGCGACCAATGAAATATTCGGGCAACTCTACTCGGCCCTGACGCTGAGACGACGACCAGCGCTCATTCTCGTAAGCCATCCGGTCGCGCTGCGGGTTGCTGCCCATCGTGAATTCGCCGGCAGTAATAGCAACAAAGCCCCACAGGGGATCTGCGGGCAGGGCAAAGTTTTCAACCACAGGCGATTGCGCGAGATCAGCGGGGTCGTCAGGTTCTAGCTGCGTGCTCTGATAGCTCATAAACACGGCAGTGAACGCGACGAGGCTTAGCATCGCCGTGATACCAACGGCGCGACCTGGCGCTTGGTAGTCTAAGTTCTGTGCTAAGACCGCGTCTTGGGTTGTTACTTCATTGCTTTGGCGGCGCTTTTTCTTGCCCGATGCCATGTGGCTCTATTCCCCTGCCGCAGCGGAGCGCTCACACGCAAACGCCCAATCATGACTGCACGCGCGTGCATAGAGTTCGGGCGCAGGCGTGTCGATTAAGTTCTTACCACCCTGCCGGAGCATAAGCCTCAGGTCCAACTCCAGCGGTTCAGCACGCAGCGCTGTTTGTTCTTGCAGCAAATTAGCGCAGCCCGCTTGAAACTTAAGCTCACAGGCGCGCGCGAAATAGCTATAGGCGAGGTCGGCATCACGCTCGACGATCAACCCCTCACGGTAATGAGCGCCCAGTTCGTTGCAAGCCCATGCGGCATTGTCGCCGCAGTAAGTCGACTCAACGCTTACGAGTCGCGCACAGGCATTGGGTAACTGCGCTGAACAAGACTGCTGCCAAAACGGCACGCTATCACCGGGATGCTGAGCGTCGGTGCGGCCAAGCAGCGACATAAGACCGAAGACAGAGATCCAAACGACCATGTGCGCAACATTCGCGCGGACACCAAACCAAGCGGGGTTCCATAAATTGAGCACGGCGTCGGATTTAATTCGGCGCACCAAGCGATCGATACCAATCACGCTGAGATTGAGAAGCGGCACACACAGCAGTTTGTCGTACAGCGTGGGCTCGCCGAGCCAGCCGAGAATGGTATAGAGCGCGAACACGCCGATGCCGTAAAGCACGCCAAAAAGGGTTTTACCGAGTGGCGTGCGCGGTGAAGTCGACGGGTCGGTGATCAGCAGATGTAAGCCGAGAAACACCGCTGCAGGAATTTCCGAATCGAGAAAATAAGGCACACCGGCTAGCGCAGCATACAGCGCACTGAAGCCGAAGAGCGTAATCGCCGCGGCGCCCGACACCAGCGTGATCGAGAAAAAGTACATCACGATCAATCCAACCGCGAACAAATAGGTGTAGATGCCCGGCGCGAGCGTCAGGGTCGATGAAATCTCTGGCGCCCACGTCAGATCGGTAGTTCCGGTGGCAATGAGAATCAAAGAGAAAAATCCGAGGCTAAACGCCGACGGATTGAAAATATGCACGCTGCGTCCGTCGCGCTTCCAGCGCACAAACTCCTTGCCTAAAAAGCCGACGGCGATCATGACAAACTGCATGTAAAACCAGTCGTCGTGGAACCACAGAAAAAGATTGGTGCTAAAAATAATTGGAATAGGCCCAAACCCGAGCATGTAGCTGCGGCGCCGCGACCAGGCGAGCAGCATCCCGAAGGTGTAAGCAAACATCACTTGCCCTGCGAGCAGCCAGAAGTGGTCGTAGACCGGTCGCCAATAATAGCCCCAGTATAAATAGACGCTAAACTGCACCATCGCCTGCACATAGTGCTGCGCATAAATCGCACGGCTAAAGTCTTTGAGTGCTGGGCGCCGGGCGAGGTGAATCAACATAAACCCTTGCCACAGCAGAAGAATCGCCGACGCGCCCCAAAACGAGTACATCAGCGTCGAATTACCCGCGATACGCGGTGCAAAAGAGAGCGCAAAGATTGCGAACGTAAGCGCCATCGGCAGCTTAAAACTGCCCACTACTTGAGAAAGGCGGAGCGCGGAACGCGGGTCTATTTCTGTAGTATTCATTGTTTATGTCTCATCTGCTGCACTTAACGCTGCGCGTTCTCGCATGCCGGTTGCTAGCATAAACCATGGGATGCACTGTGTTCAATTTGACGCGCCTCGCAAAGGCTTGAAATCTGCGCTGCACAGGCGTAATTTCAGAGGGCTCAAAGCTTACCGTTCGACTCAACGCTCATTACACTAATTAAAACAAAGCGATTCCGAGAGGTATGTATGAAAAGCGACGCTGGTCATCCCGCACGCCCGTCACTCAATGAAAAACTACGATTATCACATGCGCTTAGTTTCGCCACGCTCGCACTCGCGCTGACCACTCCGCTCACACTCGCGCAGAATGCCGACGTGCCGCGAACAGAACATGGACATCCTAATTTTCAGGGCTTTTATACCTTCAGAACCATCACGCCGCTCAATCGTCCGCCCGAGCTCGCCGATAAAGAGGTATTAACACCGGAGGAAGCTGCCGAATGGGAGGCCTTCGAAAATAACCGCCAAAACCGCGACCTTATTGTCGACAGCGTCGGCGGCGCCGGCTATCCGCCCGGCGTCATTTCTTACAACGAATTTTGGTATGAACGCGGCAGCGAGACGATTGCGAGCAGGCGCACCTCACTAATATACGATCCACCCAATGGCCGCATTCCGGAGCTCAATGCAATCGGCAAACAGCGCCGCGCCGACTACAGCAACATGCTCTTTAACAGCGCAGGCCCCGAGGGTCGGACCACTGTTGATCGCTGTCTCACAGGGTTTGTGGGTGGCCCGCCCATGATTCCTGGCTCTTACAATAACAACATGCAGCTGGTGCAAACCAAAGACCACATCATGATTCTCAACGAAATGGTGCACTCGGCGCGCATTATTAAACTGGATGCCGAACCCAGCGGCCTCCAGCCCAAGTGGGAGGGCGAGTCGGTGGGCCACTGGGAGGGTGACGTTCTCGTCGTCGAAACCAACAACTTTTATCACGACTATAATCTGCGCGGCATGTCCGAAGAGGCGAGAATCACCGAGCGCTTCCGCTATGTCGATGACGGATTGCTCGAGTATGACTTTACCGTCACCGACCCGAAAAGCTGGGATTCGTCGTGGTCCGCACGCGTACCGCTGCGTCGCTCCGCCGATCCCGTTTACGAATATGCTTGCCACGAAGGCAATCATGGCCTCATCGGAATATTGGCAGGCTGGCGCCGCTACGAATCGATGGGCATGAATGGCGACGGTACGCCGCTGTCGGACAAAGCAGGCGCAGTCGCAATAGATGAATAAAACAGTGTGTTAACTAGGAGTAAAAATGAAAACAACCACCTCAATGCCAATCCTTAAAGCGGCGCTTTTCGCCAGCTGTCTAACACTTCCGGCGCTATCCCTCGCGCAGGCCGATATGCCGCCGGTTAACGATTTACCCAATCCCTACATGACTCAGGCCGGCTATTTTAAACTGCCCGCCGGACGCAACTGGGGTTCGAGCAGCACGGTCGATATCGATATCGACGGAGAAAGCGTTTGGATAGCCGAGCGCTGTGGCGGCAATATCAATGCCTGCATAGACAATCCCGACACCAATCTGGTTATGCTGTTCGATAAAGACGGCTCGTTAGTGCGCAGCTTCGGTGCCGGTTACATCACCTGGCCGCACGGTATTCACGTAGACCACGACGGCAATGTGTGGATAGCTGACGGCCGCGACAATCAAGGTGGCGACAATCCACCGGCCGAGGCCTATGGTCACCAGATCCATAAGTTTAGCCCAACGGGTGTTCACCTCATGGCGCTGGGTCAGAAAGCGGGAGGCCGCAATGACGAGTACTTCTATACCCCTAACGACATGCACGTAGCCCCGAACGGCGACATTTTTGTTGCCGAGGGACACTCTAACACCGCAGGCACGCCCGCCCGAATACTCAAATTTAACGCCGACGGCGAGTTCCTCATGAGCTTTGGCGAAATGGGGTCCGACGATGGCCAGTTCATGCAGCCGCATGCTCTTGCAATGGATTCAAAAGGCAGACTTTTTGTGGGCGATCGCAGCAATAACCGCGTTCAGATTTTCGACCAAGAGGGCAACCATCTCGACACGTGGTATCAATTTGGACGGCCGAGCGGTATCTATATCGACAAACACGACGTGCTGTACTCGGCAGACTCGGAGTCGGGCTCGGTCAACCCTGCACATGGCGATTGGCTTCGTGGCATCCGCATCGGAAGCGCGATCACTGGCGCAGTTGAGTTTTTTATTCCAGACCCAGACCCCGATTGCCGCGGTACCTGTACGGCTGAAGGCGTCGTTGCCGACAAACACGGCAACATCTTCGGTGCCGAAGTGGGTCCAGTAGGCGGAGTTAAGCGGTATACGCGGGGCGTTAATTAAGCCCGGCTAGTGAAATTGACAAAAAACGGCGGGGTTAATGGCCAATTGCTTCTGCCTTGCCTTAGCTGCCAAGGATCTGCATAATCTCTCATGGCGGGGACCCGTCCGCCACCGCTTCATATCTGCCTCGAGCTTCTCATATTCCGGCTCCACGAGACTTCTGGCAGCAAACCCGCCCTGAAAATCTTGCAAATTTTCTCCATCGGTACGGTTTTTGCCCAAATTTACCTCGGTGTAGAATCTTGGCTCGCAGATCCGTACGGAGATATTGGAGCCGGTCGGCTTTTCCTTGCGGCACGCAATATCAAACGAGTCGTCGATGTTGTGCTCATTATAGATCGCGTACATCTGATCTTCGGCTTCTCGGATGTAGCTGGTCACTTCTGCGCGCGTCAGATCGGCGATTTGAATGACTTCGCCGTCTTCTTGGGCATAAGCAGCGCTAGCGGCGGTGAGAACTGCGGCTATAGCTGCGATAAAGAGAGTCGGTCTCATTGGTTTTATCATAGCCAATACTCCTCTTAAGTGCTCGTAAACAGAACCCGTCCTTAACTGACGCTACTCCCCGGCGATCAGAATATCAACCTAGATCGCGTCAACTATTGCATTCAGCGTCGCGCTCGGACGCATGGCTGAGGCGGCCTTCGCTGTATCTGGTTTGTAGTAGCCACCGATATCTATTGCGGCTCCCTGCACGACACTGAGCTCCTCGACGATCTTAGCTTCGTTGCTTTGCATGGCCTCGGCTACACTTGCGAACTTTGCCTTGAGTTCTGTATCGCTGTCTTGCGCCGCAAGGGCCTTCGCCCAGTAGAGGGCGAGATAGAAATGACTACCGCGATTGTCGAGCTCGCCTACTCTGCGCGAAGGCGATTTGTTCGTGTCGAGGAATTCGCCCGTTGCTGTGTCTAGCGCATCGGCGAGCGCCTGTGCGCGCGGGTTGCTCGTGACAGTCGCGAGATGTTCGAGTGACGCGGCGAGCGCCAGAAACTCACCGAGTGAATCCCAGCGCAGGTGATTCTCTTTTTCGAACTGCTGCACGTGTTTCGGCGCAGAGCCTCCGGCACCGGTTTCGAACAGACCCCCGCCTGCCATGAGAGGGACGATTGACAGCATTTTAGCGCTGGTCCCTAACTCGAGAATTGGGAACAAATCGGTGAGGTAGTCACGTAGGACATTACCGGTAACCGAGATGGTATCGAGGCCCTGCTGGATTCGCTTAAGCGAGAATGCAGTAGCGGCATTCGGTGCCATTGTGTGTATTTCGAGCCCGGCGATGTCGTGTTCGGGCAAATACTTCTCAACTTTCTTGATGAGTTCGCGGTCGTGGGCGCGCGCTTCATCGAGCCAGAAAACTGCCGGCGTAGCAGACAGGCGCGCGCGGCTCACTGCGAGCTTGACCCAGTCTTGGATCGGCGCATCTTTGACCTGGCACATGCGCCAGATGTCGCCTTCTTCAACTTCGTGGCTTAGCAGCACTGTGCCCGCTTCATTGATAACCGACACGGTGCCGCCGGTTGGAATCTCGAAGGTCTTATCGTGCGAGCCGTACTCTTCGGCTTTCTGCGCCATGAGACCCACATTCGGCACACTGCCCATGGTTGATGGATCCAACGCACCGTTGGCCTTGCAGAAGTCGATCACCTCTTGGTAAACGCCCGCATAGCAACGATCTGGAATCACCGCCTTCATGTCTTTTAGGTTGCCGTCTGGCCCCCACATCTGCCCGGAGGTGCGCAGCGCAGCGGGCATTGAGGCATCGATGATGATGTCGCTTGGCACATGCAGGTTTGTAATGCCGCGATCCGAGTCGACCATCGCCATCTCTGGGCGTGTGGCATAACACGCGGCGAGATCGGCTTCGATAACGGCGCGCTCTGCCTCAGGCAGCGCCTTGATCTTGGCATACACATCACCGATGCCATTGTTTACATCGACCCCTAATTTTTCGAACGTCGCACCGTGCTTAGCAAACGCGTCGGCGTAGAAAACGGTGACCGCATGACCGAAAATGATGGGATCTGAGACCTTCATCATTGTCGCCTTCATGTGCAGCGAGAACAGCACATCCTTGGCGCGCGCGTCGTCGATTTGCTCGGCGAGAAACGCGCGCAGTGCGCTCTTGCTCATTACAGACGAGTCAATGATCTCGCCTGCCTGCAGCGCGATACCCGCTTTGAGCACCGTTTCATTGCCCGCTGCATCTTTGTGCACAATCGACGCGCTTGTTGCCGCAGATACGGTTGTTGCCTTCTCCGAACCATAGAAGTCGCCATGGCTCATCGAGGCAACGTGCGACTTACTGTCTGCGCTCCACGCACCCATTGAATGCGGATTTTTACGCGCATAGGCTTTTACCGATGCAGGCGCGCGGCGGTCTGAGTTGCCCTCACGCAGCACGGGATTTACAGCACTACCCTTTACACGATCGTAGCGTGCCTTAATGTCCTTTTCCTGTTCAGTTGCAGGCTCCTCAGGGTATTCCGGCAATGCGTAGCCCTTGGCTTGAAGCTCAGCGATTGCCGCCTGAATCTGAGGTAACGAAGCTGAGATATTTGGCAGCTTGATAATATTGGCGAGAGGGTCTTGAGTCATTTCGCCCAGTTCTGCAAGCGCGTCAGTTTGCTGCTGCTCGGGCTTAAGAAATTCGGTAAAGTTGGCGATGAGTCGACCGGCAAGAGAGATGTCACGGATTTCAACTTCGACGTCGGCTGCCTTAGTAAAGGCGCTAACGATAGGCAGAAACGAATAAGTCGCGAGGGCAGGTGCCTCATCAGTCTCGGTATAGATAATTGTGGGCTTCTGCTCTGACATCTCATTTCCTTTTAATTTCGGGGTAAACCGGCGGCTAGGTAATTAACCGCGCATTATAGCAGCGCCCAAGTGGCTGTCATAGGGTCTGCCATGCGCTCAAAGAGGACCCCCGCCATATCCCATGTCATAATAGCGACATCAAATCACACAGTTTAGGAAATACCATGCTACTTACGACCTCTATCGAAGGGTTTACGCTACGCGCGGCGACAAAAAATGACACAGCGACGATTCTGGGATTCATCAAAGAGCTCGCCGAATACGAAAAGCTCGCCCACGAGGTAGTGGCGACCGAGGCCACGCTCCACGAGACGTTGTTCGGTGATACTCCCTATGCGAAGGTAATTATGGCGGAACTCAATGGCACGGCAGTAGGCTATGCACTTTACTTCCACAATTTCTCTACCTTTACCGGCCGGCCCGGTATTTATTTAGAAGACCTCTACGTGCAACCCGCACACCGTGGCCAGGGCTTCGGCAAACTCCTTCTTGCGTTTCTGGCGCGCAAAGCAGTCGACATGCACTGCACACGTGTCGAATGGTCTGTTCTAGACTGGAACCAACCAGCGATCGACTTCTACCGCTCGATAGGCGCGCTGCCGATGGATGGCTGGACAGTGCAGCGACTCGACGGCGAGCGCCTCGCGGGCTTTGCCAAAGAATTTAAATAGGAAACACCCAATGACCAGTACCGTCTTTGTTAACGGCAACTATGTGCCTAAGCAAGAAGCAACAATCTCTGTGTTCGACCGCGGGTTCATTTTCGGCGACGGCGTTTACGAGGTCGTGCCGGTTATCGCCGGAAAATTGGTCGACAAGGCCTATTTTATTGAGCGCCTAGCGCGTAGCCTTGGCGAACTCGAAATCGAATGGCCGTGCAGCCGCGAGGACGTTCTCGAAATAATGAACGAACTGATCATGCGCAACGCATTAATCGAAGGCATGGTGTATTTGCAGATCACGCGCGGCATCGCCGATCGCGACTTTGCATTTCCTGCAGACATCACTTCGTCGATTGTCGCTTTCACGAGCGAGCTAACGCTCATCGACAACCCAGCAGCGAGCACCGGCATTCCGGTGATGACGACGCAAGATCTGCGTTGGAAACGCCGCGACATCAAATCGGTAAACCTTCTGGGTCAGGTGCTTGCAAAACAAAATGCCGTTACGCGCGGTGGCAAGGAAGGCTGGATGATCGAAGACGGCGTGATCACCGAGGGCGTTTCGTCGAGCGCTTATATTGTCAAAGATCAGGTGATTATCACACGTCCTCTAACGAACGAAATACTGCCGGGCATTCGCCGCCGGACACTGCTTGAGCTTTGCGAAAAAGAAGGCATTACACTCCAACAGCGATTGTTCACACTCGACGAGGCACTCGCGGCCGACGAGGCGTTTATTAGCAGCGCAACCACGATTGTGTTGCCAGTGGTGAGCATCGATGGCAACAGAATCAGCACCGGTGAACCCGGCCCGATCACGCAAAAACTGCGCGCGCTATATCTCGCTAGGCTTAAGGCCGAGGCTGGGGAAACGCAATAACGCCGGCAATATCGTCGATGCCTAGCGCCGCCATCACGAGCCGGTCAACGCCTAGGGCAACGCCTGAGCACTCAGGCATTCCTGCGGCGAGCGCGGCGAGCAGCGCCTCATCAATCGGCACGTGGTCAAACCCCCTGCGCGCACGTTCGGCAATATCTGCATCGAAACGCGCGCGCTGTTCGGCTTCGTCTAACAGCTCGAAGTAACCGTTAGCCACCTCCATGCCACCTAAAAATAATTCGAAGCGGCGCGCCACTGGCTGCCCTCTCTCGTCGTTTTCGAGGCGCGCAAGCGCCGCTTGTTCGACCGGATAGTCAAAAATAAAGCAGGCCTCTGGAAGATTGGGTTCGATGCAATGACTGAGCAGCAACTGCAAATAGTCGGTACGTGAAAGATTTGCGGCAACGAGGTCTAGTGATTGCTCAGCGAGGGCGGATAGCTTATCGAGGCTAACGCGGTGGGGGTCAATTGCAAAGTAAGTTTCGAAAAGTGCGCGATAGCTCAAACGCTCAATTTTTATAGCTGCGGTTCGCTGCGAGTCGGCAGCGGCGAACACCGTCTGCACTAACGCCTCAACCTCGTCCATTAATTGCTCGAGATTCATACCAATGCGGTACCACTCGCACAGCGTAAATTCGTGATTATGCCGTTTGCTCGGCGCCTCCCGACGGAAGACTTTCCCGAGCTGATAAATCGATCCACTTCCCGCAGCGAGCAAGCGCTTGAGCGCAAACTCGGGCGATGTCTGCAAAAACGAGGCGGCGCTATCGACGCGATAGGAATCGATATAAATATCGGTCGCAGTGGTGGGCATAAGTGTTGGTGTGTCGACTTCTAACACGCCGCGCTTAGCAAAAAACTCACGCATCGCAGCGAGCAAAACAGCTCGCTGCTGCAACGTCTCGAGGGCTGCACTCGGCCGCCAGTCGGTTGTCACGAAGGGTTACTTAGTCACTCGGTTTTGGTATTCGCTGGTGCGCGTGTCAACCCGAAGCACGTCCCCGATTGTCACGAACAAAGGCACTTTGACCACGGCGCCGGAACTCAGTGTCGCAGGCTTTGTGCCGCCCTGCGCCGTGTCGCCTTTAAGACCTGGGTCAGTGTCGACTACCTCAAGCTCGACGAAGTTTTGCGGAGTAACCGAGATGGGCGCTTCGTTCCATAGAACAATCGTGTAAATGTCTTCTTCTTTTAGCCAGATTTTCGCGTCGGTAATCGCAGACTCGTCGGCAGCAATTTGCTCAAAGCTGCCATCGGTTTTCATGAAATGCCAAAATTCACCGTCCGTGTAGAGGTACTGCATATCGGTTTCCATGACATCAGCGCCTTCAAGAGATTCGCCCGACTTGTAAGTGCGTTCCCACACACGGCCGTTCTTGAGGTTGCGCATTCTAACGCGATTGAATGCCTGACCCTTGCCCGGCTTGACGACCTCGTTCTCGAGGATAGAGCAGGGCTCGCCATCGATTAAGACCTTAAGCCCGCTCTTGAATTCGCTAGTAGAAAAAGTCGCCATGGTGTCTCCGTGTGAATGATCTCAGTGTTATGATCGGCAAATGCGATCGCCTAGTTTAACAATAATCGGGTCGGATGTGCCGCCGTCGTGGCAGCAAATGTTATCCGATCTGATCACGGATCCCCAAGAGCTGCTTACGCTTTTGCGTCTCGATGCTCGCGAGAAACCGCTTGGGTTGCTTGCGGCGGAACAGTTCCCATTGAAGGTCCCGCGCTGGTTTGTCTCGCGCATCGAGCCGGGGACATGGAAAGACCCCATTTTGCGCCAACTATGGCCATCGGTGGAAGAACAGATCGATGCGCCGTCTTACGTCGTTGACCCGCTCCAGGAATCTCGTTTTAACCCGGTTCCCGGTCTGCTCCACAAATACACGAGCCGCGTGCTACTCACTGCAGCGCCGCACTGCGCGGTACACTGCCGATATTGCTTCCGGCGTCACTTTGACTACCAAGGCAATGCGCCCAGCCGCAGCGACTGGCAAGCAGCGTTCGCCCATATTGCCGCCGACGCGCGAATCGAAGAGGTGCTGCTGAGCGGCGGCGATCCGCTGGCGCTTTCGAATCGCCAAGTCGGGTGGCTACTAGAGCAACTCGAGGCTATTCCCCACATCAACACGGTGCGCATTCACACCCGCATGACAATTGTCTTGCCGCAGCGCATCGATGCCGAACTGACCTCAATGCTCGCAGCCTCGCGGCTGAACATTGTGCTGGTATCACATGCTAACCATGCCCATGAGCTGAGCGAAGAAAGTGACGTTGCTTTTAGGCTTCTAGCGTCAAGTTTCGTCACTTTGTTAAACCAGTCGGTGATTTTAGCTGGAGTTAATGACAGCAGCGACACGCTTATCGCATTAAGCAAAGCGCTGTTTGCGCAGGGGGTGCTGCCGTATTATCTGCACCTGCCCGACGCCGTCGCAGGTACCGCGCACTTCGACGTGGCTATTTCCCGCGCTCAGGCGCTGGTCGCTGACATGCAAGCACAGCTGCCGGGCTATCTTGTTCCAAGACTGGTTCGCGAAGAACCGGGCAATGACTCGAAAACGCGCTACGCCTAACCAAACTCTTGCAGAATTCGCTAACGCGGCCGACAGCATAGATGCCCCTAGTTTCCAAAATAAAAACCCTGGCAGTGAGCGAAACCCGTGAGTGAAACCGACGCATTAGACAATGACTACGACCTGACCGAACAGCAAAAGCGTGGTGAAAAAGTCGGCTCAACTTTTACGCTCGCGGTCTGCCTGCTGCTCATACTTGGCATGTGCGCATTCTGGCTCGTAAACAACTACAACACGCAGAATCTGCTGCGCCAGCAGGCGGATCAGCTCGGCATCACGGTCGCAGAGCAGACGGCGCTGCAGATGACCGAGTTCGTTCTCGCTAATGACCGCGTTAGTATGAACGTGGTCTTAGGAGAGCTGATTCGCGGCACCTCGATCGCCGAACTCGCTATCGTCAACATCGATGGTCAAGTGATCGCAATTGCGGCACAGAGACTGCCCGAGCCAGAGGCGTTCATCCCCCTACCTGTCGCGCTCAGCCGCGAGCGCGCCGAGTACGAGGTGCCGATAAGCCTGCAAGGCGCAACCGCCGGTTCGGTGCGCCTTGTACTCGACCTCAGCCCAATAGAGGTTGCGACTATCAATAATCTGCTCATGGTCGCAGGCATCGCAATCGTTCTAATCCTGATGGCGATTGTTCTCACCACCACTTATTTCAGCTATCTGGTCAGCTTCCCGATTAGTCTGCTTGCGCAGTCGCTCGCCGACATCCGTAATGGCGAAATCGAGCCCTGCATCGAGCCCGACGGCGACGACGAGGTCGCGCGTGCGATTCGGCAATACAACCAAACCGCCGAATTCCTCGCGCAAAACACCTTTCTCAATCGCTTTTCGCAAGCGCTTCCCGAATTTGAGCCCGACCGCTATACCGAGCCAGGAAGACAGGGGGTCGCGGTGCTGTGCATTAAGATGTCGAATTTCACCTACCTCGGGTCTACACTGGACGAAGACCTGTTTATCAACCTGCGCAACAAGTATTACTTTTTCGCGGGCAAGGTCAGCGAGATGTACAACGGCGTAGTGAATTCATGCACAGAAGAGGAAGTGGTCATTCACTTCGGTGAATCGCAGCTAGAGGAAGAGCAGGCGTTTTATGCGATTTGTGCAGGGCAGCTGTTTCTGAGACTGATTGAGGAGATTAATCAGCCTTCGCTTCCAGCGCTTGCAGAGATAGAGGAAGATGAAGACCCACTTCACTGGAAACCTGCGGCGCAGCTCGAACGAGAGCGCAAAATCGCGCAGGAACAGCACGAGCGCATGGCGGCCGCAATCGGTCAGCTAGGGGCAAAGTTTACGCTCGCTGCGCACAGCGGTTCCATGCTTCGCGGCATCTACTCACCGATCACTCATGCGACCAATTCGCTGAGCGGTGTGACGCTCGATCAAGCACGTGCTCTGTGCAACGAAGCTCCCAATAATGCCCTATTAATAAGTGAGCCGTGCTACGCAGCGGCAGGTGACGGCTTGCGGTTAGACGCGCATGCCTACTTAGACCTCGAGTCTAGCCCTTTCGATTTCGAGGCGTATCTGAGCCTTGAGCCCTTGTCAGACTACAGACTCCTGCTTGACCGTCAGGCGCATCAGCTGATCGCGCTGTGGTCACAGGAGCCTCTCACTAACTAGTCCTCTGAATCGCCAGACTTGGCGGCCTTTGGCACCACTTCAATCGAATCGACATTCTGAAAGCCACGCGGCAACTTGTTGCCACGGCGACCACGTTCACCGGCGTAGTGTTCAAGATCTGCAGGTCGCAGATTGTGGTGGCGCTTTCCAGCATGAATAGTGATTGAGTCTTGCGCACCCAGAACCGCGAGCGCGACGACAAACTCGACACGGTCTGCGACGCGGGCTGGCGGTATGCCGAGAATCTTGTTGCCTTTGCCCTTGGCGAGTCGCGGCAATTCACGCAACGGGAACATGAGCATGCGTCCTTCGTTGCTGATCGCAACAATCAGGTCTTCGTCGTAGTTCGTGACTTCGAGAGGCGGCATCACCCGCCCGCCCTTTGAAGGCTTTAACACCGCCTTGCCCGCTTTGTTCTTACTAACAAGGTCGCCCAGCTTGCCGACGAAGCCATAGCCGCCATCGCTTGCCAGTAGCACGTCTTTATTGTCGTCTCCGATCAATACGCCTTCAAAGGTCGCACCCGAGGGCGGATTCACTTTGCCCGACAAAGGCTCACCCTGCCCTCGGGCAGATGGCAACGAGTGTGAGGCGACTGAATAGGTTCGCCCGGTAGAGTCAAGGAAGATAGCTAACTGGCTGCTCTTGCCCTTCGCTGCCTGCTTAAAGCTGTCGCCCGATTTGTACTGCAGACCCGCTGCGTCGACCTCGTGGCCCTTCGCTGCGCGGACCCACCCTCGTTCGGACAGCACGACCGTTATAGGCTCGGCAGAGACTAGCTCTGTTGCAAGGAATGCCTTCGCCTCGCCTCGCTCGACAAGCGGCGTACGACGGTCGTCGCCGTATTTGTCGGCGTCGGCTTGTATCTCTTTTTTAATGAACGTTTTAAGGCGCGTATCCGAGCCCAGAAGTCGTTCGATAGTATCGCGCTCGGCGTCAAGCTCGCTCTGCTCTCCAGTAATCTTAATTTCTTCGAGTTTAGCTAACTGACGAAGTTTGAGTTCGAGAATCGCTTCGGCCTGTCGCTCGCTAATATTAAACGCCGCGATGAGGGCAGGTTTGGGCTTGTCCTCGGTGCGCACAATCTTGATGACCTCGTCGATGTTGAGATAGGCGACGAGCAAACCTTCGAGGATATGGAGGCGATCGATAATTTTATCGAGACGGAACTGAAGACGCCGGCGCACAGTCGTCGTGCGGAACTGCAGCCATTCGACCAAAAGCGATCGCAGATCTTTGACCTGAGGCCGCTTGTTAATGCCAATCATATTGAAATTGACGCGGTAGTTTTTCTCGAGATCGGTCGTCGAGAAGAGGTGCAGCATAACGGCGTCGATATCGACGCGATTCGACTTGGGCACAATAACAATTCGCGTCGGATTTTCGTGATCCGATTCGTCGCGCAGATCGACGATCATCGGCAGCTTTTTCTTTTGCATTTGAGCTGCGATCTGCTCTAGCACCTTGGCACCAGAAACCTGAAAAGGCAGAGCCGTCACAACAATTTCGTCACCCTCAGAGACATACACCGCGCGTGCTTTAAGCGAGCCGCGACCGCTACGATACATCGCCTCAATTTCGCTCTTCGGCGTAATCAACTCTGCCTCGGTAGGGTAATCGGGGCCCTGAATAATCTCGCAAAGATCTTCAAGAGTTGCCTTGGGTCGCTCGAGCAGGTGAATGGCCGCGTTAGCGACCTCGCGCAGATTGTGCGGCGGAATATCGGTTGCCATGCCGACCGCAATGCCGCTGCCGCCGTTGAGTAGAACATTCGGCAAGCGCGCAGGCAGCATTTCGGGCTCGTCCATCGTGCCGTCGAAATTGGGTTTCCAGTCGACTGTGCCTTGCCCGAGCTCGCCGAGCAACACATCGGCGTAACCTTGAAGGCGCGATTCGGTGTAGCGCATCGCTGCGAAGGATTTCGGGTCGTCCGGCGACCCCCAGTTGCCCTGCCCGTCGACCAAGGGATACCGATAGCTAAACGGCTGAGCCATCAATACCATTGCCTCGTAGCAGGCAGAATCGCCGTGCGGGTGGAACTTACCGATCACGTCGCCTATGGTCCGCGCCGACTTCTTAAACTTAGCCGAGGCCTTCAGGCCAAGCTCCGACATCGCATAGATTATGCGGCGTTGCACCGGCTTGAGCCCGTCTCCCAAATTCGGAAGTGCGCGGTCGTTGATGACATACATCGAGTAATTCAAATACGCGCTTTGCGTATAGCTCTTGAGCGGAATCTGCTCGATGCCTTCGTCGTTGATAGTAATTTCTTCGTTCATTCGGTTTCTCTGGTTTTGTCTTTATTCGCCCGCTCAGGAGCTGGCGAGATCAGCCGCATCGCCACTCGTCTCGAGCCACGATTTGCGATCGGCGGCGCGATTTTTGGCGAGCAGCATGTCCATCGCCTCAAAGGTGCCGTTTTTATCAGTCTTGCTCGCCGCATCCTCGAGCGTAAGCTGCACGAGACGGCGAGTGTCACGTGCCATTGTGGTCTCACGAAGCTGTAGCGGGTTCATCTCGCCCAGACCCTTGAAGCGCTGCACGTTGACTTTGCCATTGGGCTTATCGGCTTGGAGACGGTCGAGGATCGAGTTTTTCTCACTCTCATCTAGGGCGTAATAAACTTCCTTGCCCATATCGATTCGGAACAGCGGGGGCATCGCCACATACACGTGACCCGCCTCGACAACGGGGCGGAAATGCTGCACGAAAAGTGCGCACAGCAGCGTTGCAATGTGCAGGCCATCGGAATCGGCGTCGGCTAGTATGCAGATCTTGCCGTAACGCAGGCCGCTGATGTCGCTGCTGGCGGGATCGACGCCGAGCGCGACGGCGATATCGTGCACCGCCTGCGAGGCTAAGATTTCGCTAGAATCGACTTCCCACGTGTTAAGAATTTTTCCTCGCAGCGGCATGATCGCCTGGAATTCGCGATCGCGCGCCTGCTTAGCCGATCCACCCGCCGAGTCGCCCTCTACCAAAAATAGCTCACCCGCCATCACATCTTGAGTCGAGCAGTCAGCGAGCTTGCCCGGCAGGGCCGGACCGGAGGTAATTTTTTTGCGCGCGACTTTCTTGCTCGCCTTGAGTCGGCTTTGCGCGTTGCTGATACAAAGCTCGGCGATCGCCTCGGCTTCGCTTGTATGCTGATTGAGCCAAAGACTGAAGGCGTCCTTGACAACGCCCGCGACGAATCCGGCAGTCTGCCGCGACGACAGGCGCTCTTTGGTCTGGCCGCTAAATTGGGGATCGAGGATTTTAGACGACAGCACGAAACAACAGCGTTCCCAGATGTCATCGGGAGTGAGTTTTATGCCCCGCGGAAGCAGGCTGCGGAACTCGCAAAACTCTCGCAGCGCCTCGAGCAAGCCTGTGCGCAGGCCGGCCACGTGAGTGCCACCCTGCGCGGTCGGGATCAGGTTCACATAGCTTTCGGCCATGATCTCGCCGCCCTCGGGTAACCACTGAACCGCCCAGTCGACGCCCTCTCCGTTTTGACTCACCGAGCCCGAAAAGGGCTCGGCTGGCAGGGTCTCGTATTCTCCGGTGGCTTGACGGAGATAGTCGATAAGGCCATCTTCGAAACACCACTCTTCGCTCTGCGCTTTGTCTTCTGACACTGTATTGTCAATAAACTTAACGAGCAGCCCGGAGCACAGCACCGCTTTCGCGCGCAGAACGTGTTTTAAGCGGGGAATAGACACCCGCGGCGAGTCGAAATACTTGCCATCCGGAAGAAACTTCACCGTGGTGCCGGTATTGCGCTTACCCACCGTATCGATCTGCTTAAGCTCGGTTGCCTTATAGCCGTCGGCAAAGCGCATGGAATACACGTTGCCGTCGCGTCGAACAATGACCTCGAGGTGTTTTGACAGCGCGTTGACCACCGACACCCCTACGCCATGCAGACCGCCTGAATATTGGTAGTTGCTGTTAGAGAATTTACCGCCTGCATGAAGTTTAGTGAGAATAAGCTCAACGCCGCTTACGCCCTCTTCTTTATGGATATCGACCGGCATGCCGCGGCCGTCGTCTTCGACCTCGACCGAGCCGTCTTTATTGAGTGTCAGTGTGAGGGTTTTGGCGTGTCCGGCAAGTGCTTCGTCGACACTGTTATCGATGACCTCTTGCACCATATGGTTGGGGCGCGTGGTGTCGGTATACATGCCGGGACGTTTGCGCACGGGGTCGAGTCCCGAAAGGACTTCGATCGCGTCGGCGTTATAGGTGTTGCTCATGCAGTTTTCTCTGGTGTTCGGGCAGGATAGTATTCTATCGCGCTTTAGTCGCAGTTCTTGATAGCAAAAACGCGAAGAGTTCGGGTAGTTCGTCGTCGAAGCCTTGGTAGCTATGATCGCCGCCCTCGTGGATCTTCAGGCGCGACTCGGCGTACTTAGCCGCCGCCTCTCTATAGTCTAGCGTCTCGTCGCCAGTTTGCAGCATCACTAAAAAATTCTCGGGCGCAGCCAGCTCCTTAACCTCGATATCAAGCAGCTCCCGCATCTGCGCCTCAGTCACCTCATGCACCGCGCCGGTATGGTGATTACGCTGCTCACCCAAATGGTCACGCAGCAATAAATAGGGTCGCACCGCGGGATTAATTAGCGCCGCACGTTCGTAGTGATTCGCCAATAGGTCGCGGTAATAACCGCCGAGCGAGCTACCGATAAGCACCGCGCCGCCGGTGCGCGATGCCTGCCTCGAGCCGCTCACAGCGCGCGGCGATGGTCGCAGCCGGGCCTTCGGTGAGCGCAGGAATGTCAATCTCAATGTCTTGCTGATGAAAGTAAGTAAGTGCTTGCTTCGCTTTAGCAGACTCTGGCGAGCTAAGAAAGCCGTGTAGGTAAAGTACATACGGGGTCTTAACAGGCGCAGTATTAGTCGGTGCAAACGTGCCGGCAGCGACCCGCTCCACGCCAGTCTCGACAGCGCCATCGGGATGCAGCTTAAGCCACCTAAACCCGGGCTGGCAGGTCGCGGGCTGTGTATCGATGGCGAAGGCCTCTGTCTGTGGTGCGAACTGCGCGCAGGTCGAAGGCGTGCCGAATACGCGCACACAACCGACCACACGCTCGAAGTCGTGGTGAATATGTCCGTGAATCAGCGCACGTGCACTCGGGTGTCGGTTGAGCGTGTCGAGCAGTTCGCACCCATTGGTGAGGTTAATCGTGTCCATCCACCTCGCGCCGGTACGCAGCGGATTGTGGTGGACACAGATGAGTACATACTCACTGACGGCGTCCGCTGCGGCTAATTGAGACTCGAGCCGCCGAAGGCTTTCGGCATCAATTGCGCCCTGCTCTGCCCCGAGCACCTGCGAATCAAGAAGAATAATGTGCCACTTGCCGAGCCTTAGTGGGTGCGCTTGATACTCTGCACAGTGCGCCATCATCGCCGCATCGTCATGGTTGCCGGGAACCCAGCGCAGCGGAATATTCGGGCGCGACACGACCTCGCGAAAACGTCGGTACGAAGCCATGCTGCCATCATGCGAAAGATCGCCGGTAGCGACGAGCGCGTCGGGCGCCTCGAATGACTGCGCGAGCGCTGCGACGGCCTTCAGAGAATCGGTCGTGTTAATTCCGCGCATGCAAGCGTCGGGATCGGCGCTGAGATGCGAATCAGTAAACTGAAAAACGGTGTAGGTGCGCGGCGCGGCCATCAGGCGGGTGTCGTTGTGTCGCCAACCCAGACGGTCTCGGCGCTTTGGCCAACGGTAAGACAGTGCGAAAGCCATTCGCCCAAAAACTGATTAACTTGTCCCTTTTCATCGGGCTGATACATCTTGGCATTGGGCTGGGGGTAGCGTACCTGCAGATTTTTATGCCCTTGATAGGACACAACCTCGGCCGTGCTCGCGTCGTGATACACGCGGATGAGCATCGAAGGATTTGTCATCCACTTGCGCAGCACCGGCCGCTGCACGATTTCGAGCGTGGTGGTGTATTTGAAGGCCTCAAGCACGGTGATCTCGACGGTCACCGGCTCCGTGGCAAGGTCGGCGAGCGTGAACACAGAGCGCATGCCCTCGAGCGCCTTTTCGGGTTGGACCGGCATGTCTCGCCCAAGACTTGTGAAATCACGCTGCCGATGCGCCGCGAGCACAGGCATAAGCCGCAGCAGACGAATGTAATTAGCATCACACTCCGCCATCTGCTTAATTAGGTCTATGCTATAACGGTTTTTCGGCATTTCACTTCCAGGAATCTTCGAGCAGCGGCTGATTAATCTGTAACCACTGCAGCGCGATAATTGACATTGCGTTATTAATCTCGCCCGAGGCGACTTTGGCAAGCGCATCGGCGAGGCTAAGCACAACCACTTCGATGTCTTCGTGCTCGGTATCGAGCCCAAATATCCCACCCGCTTGCGCCGAGTCTACACGCCCGCAAAACAGCGTGATACGCTCATTGCTAATGCCCGGGCTGTTGTAATACTCGCAGATCTGCACCAGATTCTGCGGCGTCATGTTAGCTTCTTCGCGACTTTCGCGTGCGGCCACTTCGATAGGCGCCTCGCCGGGCTCAACCATGCCGGCAACTAACTCGAGCAGCCATGGGTCTTGGCCTTCATCGAGCATGCCGATGCGAATTTGCCGCACCAGCACAACCTCTTGCCGCACGCGATCGAACAGCAGCACACCGACTGCTCGCGGTCTGAGCAGCAGTTCGCGCGTCATCACATCGCTCCAGCCACCCGCGAACAGCGAGTGCCGCAGCTTTAATCGATCGACCCGCAGGAAACTGTCGAACAGCGTCTCGCGCTGCTCGACTTCGATCTGATAGTTAGACTTAGTAATAGCGTTAATCGCGCGCAGTCACTTCTAAAAGATGAAAACCAAACTGCGTCTTAACCGGTCCCTGTAACGAGCCGACGGGTGCGCTAAAGACCACTTCGTCGAACTCTTTAACCATCATGCCAGGACCAAACGAACCGAGGTCGCCGCCCTGCGCTTTCGAGGGGCATGAAGAATGCGCCTTGGCGACTTCGGCGAAATCTTCGCCACCATCGATGCGTGTTTTAAGGTCTAGGCATTCTTGCTCTGTCTGAACGAGAATGTGGCGAGCGCTTGCAGTTGTCATAGTGTTGTCCTTTGGCTAATTCGTCATCGACGTCTCTATTTTCGAGCAGCCATTGTAGGGACGGCTCGGAAGGATGTACAGGCACACAAGCGCCACAATCTAAGCTATAATTCGTGAATTATCTCCGCAGGATCACCCATGGCTTTTTCAGACCCCGCGCCTCGCAGGCACGTTCACACACGAGCAATTCACTACCGCGGATACGAACGCGACGATGGTTTATGGGATATCGAAGCGCACATGACGGACACGAAAACGTATCAGTTTCGAAACGATTGGCGCGGTGAAGTTAAAGTGGGCGAGCCATTACACGAGATGTTACTACGCGTCACTATCGACGACAGTTTCACGATAAAAGACATTGAGGCCGCAACCGAACACAGCCCCTTTGAGATGTGCCCCAGCATCACTCCCAATTACAAAAAAGTGATTGGCATTCAGATGGGGCGCGGCTGGCGCCAAAAGGTGCGCATGCAAGTTGGTGGCACTAACGGCTGCACTCACCTCACCGAACTTCTCTACCCGATGGCCACCGCCGCCATGCAGACCATCTGGCCGCTAATGAAGCATCGCCAGAACAAAGCCGACTCGCATATCGAACCTTCCGATAAACGCCCCGGCGTCATCGACACCTGCCACGCGTGGGCGGCTGATTCGCCGGTGGTAAAGATGAACGCGCCAAAGTTTTACACTGGGGAATAAAGGAGCGCTGTGATTTTTATTACAGCCCTTTCCCCTAGCCAATCTCAAAGAGGGAATAGGTAGGATTGAACCCAGCTTGTTCTCCTACACCCACCGCAATTACGTCATTTAGCCAGGCATAGCGGTCGTCGCCGCATTCAAACTTTGCCACCGTCACTAGCGAATAGCTTTCCGGCTGAAGTGTCTCACCCTGCGCCAGTTTTACCATGGCATCCGACGCACCCTGAAAGCGGCCTTCATAGGACAAATAAATTACTGCTCCATCATCAGTTAGCAATGTTAGGCGCACATCAATTAAGAGCGTGCCGTCATCGCGCAGTACAACCCAATCTGCGCCGCCAGGCGCAACCGAGCCGCTGAGCCGTTCGCCTGAAAAGGTACCGCCGCTAATAGGCGCTATCTTGCGTTGGCCGCCAGCCGTTCTGCCAACCGTTGCAGTCGCTGCGGGGTTGACATCGAGGCTTAGCGTTAGGAGATGCCTGTGGGGAAGAGAGTTGATCATAGGATTACTCCGCTGCCATATAGGCATCGAGCGTTTGGTGGAAATGACGTATCCGGCTTTCTTGATACTGAGCGAGGGTCGCGCCGGGTTTTCGGCTTGTGCGGAGACCCTTCTGAATTCTCATCAGATTGTCGGTGTCTTGGTCTACTACCATCGCCGCAGACCCCATCGCTTCCACCGTCGACCATGGCTCGTCTTCTGTCAACCAAACCATGTCCGGTGGAGGTGGATGTGAGCCGTCCTCTGCCTTCGAAAATAAGAAAAACATTTCCATTATGGAGCGCTCAGGATCATCACCATAAGGGCGAAAGCGATAGCCAGCTGCGAGCCCTACGCCTCCAAATTGCACTAAGTTTGGGAACACAGAGTATTGAATAAGGTCGAGCGCAACTGAATCGGAAATATGCGAAACGTCGCGCCCTGATGATTTCGATATTTTAGCGCGTGCGATATCGGCGAACCTCGCACGCGGCGATTGGCCAGCCTCGAGCGGGATCGAAGATTTGTAAAAAGGGGTATCGCGCTCCATCAATGAGCGCGTTTTTTCCGGATCAAAGTCTTTACCCAAAGAAGGGCTTGGAACTCCTTGCGCGCTAATCATGCGATTTATGTGGCGAACGCCGGGCCAAGTGTCGTATTGAGTATTGCTGTCGCCGTAATAGGGCAGCGATTGAGGGTGTGCGAATGGCACATGGTAAGCCTCAATAAATGCCTCTGCACAGAGCTTCCAATTGCAGGGCATCACCTTGCCGACGTGGATAGCTTTGTAGCGGTTTTCGAGATCAAAGTCTTTGAAATGTTCAGGCAGAATTTCGAGGTAAGAGATTAAATCCTCACTATTAGGATCGAAATTGATAAAGACAAATCCTCCCCAGAGGCCAACT
>JAGYKB010000024.1 GCA_018401885.1 Gammaproteobacteria bacterium | reverse complement strand
GGGTCGATTGCATTTTTGAACGCGCCTGTATACTGCCCGTCCGCTCCGCGAACTGGGGCAGACCAGTTACCCGGAGAGTTACTAGAGATTGTCAGACCTGAGTTAGCAAGCACGGGACGCTCGTCCCATCCCAGACGAGAGTTTGAGCGGAATTGACCGGCTACCACAACGTCTAGATCGCCAATGTCGCCACCCCAGAGCATTTGAACCGAATGCTCGTCGTAGTCTCCACGGTCATCACCTTCGGCATAAGTTTCTACACGAAGACCATCGAATGACTTGTAAGGGACGAAGTTTACAACACCCGCCACAGCCTCGTTACCGTAGAGTGCCGCTGCACCGTCCGCTACGATATCAAGACGCTGAATCGCAATGGTAGGAATTTGAGTATTGACGTTTTGGTTAGCCAGACGCTTACCGTCGAGCAGAGTCAGGGTCGAGCGCGGACCCAATCCTCGGAGATCGATGTTAGAGCTACGGTCTGACGTACCTTGAATAGTATTAGTGATCGCGGACGCGGCACCGTTTACAAAGGTAAGATTTTGAATAACCTCACCGAGGTTTAGCGTGCCCTGCGCTTCGAGGTCCTCAGCGGTTAGCTGAGTTGCCTGAGAGGCAGATTGGAAGCCTTCACTACGACGGATAAACGACCCCGTCACCACAACTTCTTCGATGCCCTCATCTTGCGCAATCGTCTGACCTGCAAGTGGGAGAAGCGAAAGTGAAACTGCCGCACAAAGCAAACTACGCTTATAGGGAATAGCCTTATTCTTAAAACTCATATTGTCTCTCCAGAGATTAGTGCGGGAAAGCTTGGTAGCCGCATGACGCGACTACTCCAACCTACCTCTATTCTTATCTTTGCTAGTAAATAGGGTTGAGATGCAGAGCTTGTGCCAACAAAAAGAAACGGTATTAGTCGTTTCTACTCCTTTGTCGCATGCGAAATTGCGAGTGCAAATCCACTTGTCTTTTTTAATCTCACACCGATTTCTAGACTTTAGTCGACTAACTATTGATATATCTGTTTTTTCGACCTCTCTGATCGTATGTACTTATGACTTTCCTGTCAAACCCCAGTTTTAACTCAATATTACTTAAAAATATTACACCTAATGAATAAGAAAAAAATTATAATTTTCAATGCGTTGTATTTAAAATCCATCGCAGGTGAACCCCCTTTGGATATGCCAGTACTCAAAAAGCACGCTCGCCAAAGCCTATCTAAATCGCTAATCGTACCGCTTAAGCAAACTCGAGGTATCGAGCCGCCCACCTCCAGCTCTCTGGATCTCCTCATAGAAGCTATCAACCAATCCAGCTAGCGGAAGCTGCGTGCCATTGCTCTCGGCTTCGGCCAGCGCAATGCCGAGATCCTTGCGCATCCAATCTACCGCAAATCCAAAATCGTATTCGCCCGCCAGCATCGTCTTATGGCGGTTTTCCATCTGCCATGAGCCTGCCGCACCTTTGGAAATTGTCTCGATCAGTGCTTCACCATCGAGCCCCGCATTGCGGGCGAAACTCAGCCCTTCGGCCAGTCCTTCGACAATGCCTGCGATACAGATCTGATTAACCATCTTGGCAAGCTGCCCGCTTCCTGAGGGACCGAGTAATTTACTGAAGCGGGAATACGCCGCTAACACCGGGGCAGCCTGTTGGTACGCTGCCCCCTCTCCCCCCACCATTATGGTCAGCTGTGCGTTCTCTGCACCTGACTGGCCTCCCGACACAGGCGCATCCAGAAAATGAATTCCGCGCTCGCCTGCTAAATGCGCAAGTTCACGCGCAAGCTTTGCAGATGCGGTGGTATGGTCGATGAGCACCGCACCCGCCTTCATTCCTGCTAGCACCCCATCATCCCCGAGCACCACCTGTCTCACATCATTATCATTTCCGACGCAGACACAGACAAAATCGCAGTCGGCTGCGGCTAGCGCAGGCGTCGCGAAAATAGCCCCCCCGAACTCTTCTCGCCAACCCTCTGCCTTGTCCGCGCTGCGGTTATAAACGGCAACCGCGTGGCCACTCTTCACCAGATGACCCGCCATGGGATAGCCCATCACGCCTAAACCAATAAACGCCACGCGATAAGCGATGGCATCCTCGCCCAGTGCATTAGACTCGGTCATTGTTCCACTCCTCAATTAGATGAATCCGATTGCTGACGTTTTGGCTCAGCTACCGGTCCGTTAAATAGTGTAGGTCGCGATGTAGATCGCGATGTAAGATATAAGTCGTGCAGCTAATGCCACAATCGAACGCCCCGACAGCTGCTATTGATCTCTTCTGAAAACGCTTACGCCGCGTGAAATGGTCTCTATGATTTCGATGTTGGCTAGCGCCTTGCTTTCGACGATGCGCGGGTCTTGCGCAAGTATGACGAAGTCTGCGCGTTTACCCGCCTCTAAAGAGCCTTTCTCATTCTCTTCGAAATACTGATAGGCCGCGCCGAGGGTTACAGCATGCAGCGCTTCCATAACATCGACGCGCTGATCTGGTCCGAGAACATACCCGCTGCGCGTCTCGCGATTTACCGCGATTGAGACTAGCCGCATGATATCGGGAGGCACAACTGGCGAATCGTTATGAATCGTAATTGAGATTCCGCGGTCGAGGGCAGCACGCAGCGGACTGATAAAACTTGCGCGTTCATCGCCAAAACTCAGTCGATGCCAATCGCCCCAGAAAAAAGGATGCACCGCGTAAAACGACGGCAACACGCCAAGTTCACGCATGCGGTCGAGCTGGTCGGGTCGAGCAAGCTGCGCGTGAATGGCGACACTGCGGTGATCGGGCAACGGGCCCTTCTGCGCGATCGATTCCAAACCTTCGAGCATCAGGTCGATCGCCGCATCGCCGTTCACGTGTACGAGCGCGGGTAAGCCGCGCTCTATTATCGCGGGGATGCGCCGAAGGTATTCGGATGGCTCATAGCTCGGGTAGGCAACATAGTCGTCTGCCGCCCCTGGCGGGCCCTGCTCGTAGGGTTCAGTCAGCCAAGCGGTGCGACCTTGAGGCGAGCCGTCGAGTGTAAACTTGATTCCTCCGAGCCTGAACCCGTTCACATAATTTTGCTCGACCTCGATTGAATCGAGCGCCTCGTCACCCAGAGGATTGGCCATTGCATAGGCAACCATGTCAACAGGGTAGGCCTCAGAGGCTGCTTCTTGCCTCAGCATTTCGATGTAGTCGAGCGGTAGATTACTGTCTTGGATGGTTGTTATCCCGTAGCCCGCATAGATCTGGAGGGCCTGACGCCTTAGCTCTGCGAATCGCTCGGGAGTAAGATTCGCAATCGCATCGGGCAAAAGCGTCATGGCGGTCTCTTCCATCACACCGTCGGGGGCACCGTCTTCAAGCCGACGCACGATGCCTCCGGCTGGGTCGGGCGTCTCTGCGTTAATGCCGGCGTCAGCAAGTGCCAAGGAATTACCGACCGCAAGATGCCCCGACACGTGCCGGATCACGATTGGATGAGACGCCGACGCCTCGTCAAGATCGAAACGTGTCGGATGCCGGCGTTCCTCGAGCAGCGAATCGTCATAGCCAAACCCCGTTACAAGCGTGCCCGCGGGTATGCTGCTTTGCTCGATCGCAAGCCTCAGCGCACGCACGATATCGGCTATCGACTCGGCGCCGCCTACAGGTGGAGGTGAAAGGTCAACATAGTCTGCGGTGCGAGCAAGAGCGGAGAAATGACCATGTGCATCGATGAACCCTGGCAGCAAGGCTTGCTCTCCAAGCTCTATGACCCGCGTTGACTCACCGATTAAAGGCGCAATTTCCTGTGCCGAGCCAGTGGCGAGAATTCGATCGCCGCGCACGGCAACCGCGCCAGGATTTACACCGGTCATCGAAATAATATGCTCGCCAATATAAACAGAATCGGCGACCGACTCGGGGACTGTCGCCTTTGCGCCTGTCATTGTCGTAGGCTCATCTGTACAAGCCCCGAGAAACATCGTTGAGAGTAATAGCGCTGCACCGGAGAGAATTTTAACGCGCGCTCCGCGTTCGGCGTTGTCTCGCAACCTTAGGTTGCTTTGAAATTGGCTATTCACACTGAACCCCTCGTAGTGTCATTCTTTGTTATTCTTGTTTTTTTACCGCGCTAACCCAGACCGCCAGTCTTGATGCATCAACCTGATCACCTGCGCCATACTACCGTAACGCGCGGCAGGCTCTTTTTCGAGGCAGCGCATCGCGATCTGCTCGAGCAAAGGGGGTACCGGCTGCTTACTTAGAGTCGACGGTGGCGCGGGTTTATCGTTCAATGCGCTGCTAATAATCTGATGCATTTTTTCACCCAACGGCGGAGCCTGGCCGCAAAGCGCCTCGTAAAGGACAGCACCCAGACTGTAAATATCGGTACGATGATCGATTGTCGGATCAAGGTTAATCTGCTCTGGCGACATGTAGTGAGCCGTACCTTGCGCCTTGCCCTGCCCGGTCAAGGTAATGTCTTCGATTACTTTATTCGCGGCTGCTGCCACTGCCTCGTCTTCGTCGACTAACCCTGCAGCGCCCGACACCGTTGCGCCCTTTCCATCTGGATGCCATACCTTTGCCAAGCCCCAATCCAGTAACAAGACCTCTCCGAATGGGCCCGCTAGGATGTTCTCCGGCTTAATATCCCGATGCGCCACGCCATGGTTATGCGCATATTCCAACGCATACGCGACCTGCATAATCACTTCCATGAGCTGCGTGAGGTCATAGCGCTCACGATAGTCAAAAATCTCTCGCAGTGTGTAACCATGGACCAATTTCATCGTGAAATAGGGGTTCCCGCGCGGGTCACGCGAGAGCTCGTAGGTAGGCACCGTGTTTGGATGCTGCAACATCGCCGTTACGCGCGCTTCACGAATGAGGCGCTTCTGCTCAATTTCGTTATTGGCAAATTCCGGTTTGAGCGTCTTGTAGCAAACGAATCGAGAAAGATGCAGATCTTTACACGACTTAATAAGCGACTTGCCGCCTGTGGCGATCGTACTAAAGAACGCATAGCGGGTTCGGGGATCGATTTTTATCGGCAACGGCTTGTCGGTTTCTTCTAGGAATACCGAACTGTAACTTTTAGGAGGTTCTGGAAAATTTAGCATCGGCTAAGATCTCTTACTGCGAATCGGTTGCGTCTCTAAAACTCGCCTGTGCCGCGGAACCCTCGGCGTCCGGTGAAGATTAAGGTATCCTAACGTGAAGAGGCGCTCTTCGCTAGAAAAGGCTGGCGCCACCTAATCATTCTCTCAGCTATTCTTTAGTCACTCTTGGCTACTTTTGGCTGGAAGCGCTTTCAAAAGGATCACGATTTAATGGATAGCCGCTCAGAACAGCGCAAAGAAGCAACCGCCGAATTTCCCGTACGCTATGCGGAAACCGATGCAATGGGCGTCGTTCACCATGCCAGCTACATTGTTTATTTCGAAGAGGCACGCAGTCATTACATGCGCGCGCAGGGCAGTGACTACGCGTTGGTCGAAGCCGATGGCTATCGCCTCCCTGTTACTGAAGTTCAGGTGCGCTATGTTGGTAGTCTCGTTTACGGCGATCGTGCTCGCGTCAGAGCGTGGATCGCAGAGAATAAAAGTCGCAGGCTCACTTTTAATTACGAGATTAGAAATACCAAAGACGACCGCGTTTTAGTGACTGGAAGCACTCAGCACATCTGGACCGATCTCGAAGGGCGAGTAACGAGGGCCCCCGAGAGGTGGAAATTTTAGGCACATTGCTAGGGCCCGTTAGCCCAGCGGATACCTCAAATTAAAGCGCATCGAGTATGCGCTTGAAATTCTCATTGTCGGGATAGCGTCCCGCAGTCCAACCTAAACGAACGATCACCACATCGGCGCTTGGAATCACCATCACCAGCTGCTGACGATTGCCCATAGCTGCGAAGCTATCTTTGGGAAGCGACGGCCATCTGAGCGACTGATTGCCGGCGTTGAGCCACCATTGATAGCCGTAGGCTGGATGATTGAGAGACGCATTATGCTGCGTGGCTCGATCGACCCAATCGGTGCTAAATAGCCGCTGACCGTTAATCTCGCCAGCGTTTAGCATCACTTGCCCAATCCGCGCCCAGTCTCGCGCCGAGGCATAGAGGTAAGAGCTGCCTACGAATCCACCTGCCGCATCAGTCTCAAATACTGCGTTCTGAAAGCCAAGTACTGCAGCGATATTCTGTTCATAGTCAGACCGTGCCGCAGCCGGACCGCCTAAAGCCTGTTGATATAGGCGAGCGAGCAAATTCGCTGTGCCTGAGCTGTAGTTAAAATGCGAACCTGGCTCATGAGCCAGCGGCTTGGCAAGGACATAGTCGGCTGCAGATGGCGAATCGAAGAGCATTGCAGTCGCATCGTCGCCAGGATTGTATTCCTCGGAGAAGGCTAGGCCATCCGTCATTGTTAATAGGTCTGTAATCCTAATCTGCGCGCGCTCGTCATTCGCCCATTCATTAAACGACGCAGGCGCCGCGAGGTCGATCAAACCACGATACTCCAAACTTGCGAGCATGACTGCGGTTAAACTTTTCGCCATCGACCAACCCAAAAGCGGTGTCTGTGCGTCGGCACCTTGAGCATAAGCCTCGCCTAGTATCTTCCCCCCTTTCACCACTAGCAGCGCTCTCGTGTTAAGACCCGCAGCGTTATCTTCGAGCACTAGCGTCTCGATAAGCGATTGCACCTCCGGCTCCACCGTTGCAACGTGATCGGTCAGTGGCCAAGCCAGATTCTCGGCGGTCTCCGATTCATTTACTCGAGGCTCCTCGATAAATTGCGCGAGCGAATAGCGAGTATCGAATCCTTCATAGTCGACACTGCAGCCTAAGCCAGGCAGGTAAGTGGAAGATTTCTCTGCTAGCCCGAACAGTGAGGCACTCACCGTTTTTTCGTCGTCTTCGTAGCGAACAGTTAATTGATCAAGTATTCCGGAATACTGCACTAGATCATCAAACGATTGGTGCTCGGAAAAACCGCTAACATAGCGAGAACTACACAGCAGCTTAGCCCCGATACCCGTTGCGACCGCAGGTGCGCTGACGATGTATGCAGGGCTTATTCCGATCAAGCTAAGTCCAAACAATAAGGCCACAACGAGCCCGACCACACTGACAATAAAAAAGATTAGCCTTTTTCTCATGCAGCTTTCTCCTGAGTAACGGGATGCAATGGCCCTCCCGCAGCAAACAATATCAATCCGAGCCCGCCAGCAGCAGCGGCGAATAAATAAGCGCCTGAGTAGTGTTCGTTGTTGAGTGCAAAAACATAACCCATTACTGCGGGACCCGCAGCTGTTCCCCACGACGACATTAGGTTTGCAACGGAAAATATGCGCGCGTACTCACGCAGACCAAAAGCCTCGGCGATGAGCAATGGCTGCAACATGAGAAGATTGCCTACGGTGCATCCAAAGAGTGCGAGCCCAATGCAAAGCCCCCAGACACCGGCACCAGAGGCGAGCAAAACTAGCGCGAATATCTGCAACACCATGATGAAAAGTGCGAACTGCCTGATCGCCACTTTATCGACAATCCAGCCGCCGAGTAAACGCCCGACAATGCTCATAACTGGCAATATGGCGACAGCTAACGCCGTTTGGGATTCGGTCAGCGTCTCGCGCGCAAGACCATACTGATGCGCGATGCCGCCTACCTGCGCCATAAGAAGGAAAACGTAGGCCGGTGCTATTCCCCAAAAGAAGCGCGTCACTCGCGCCTCTCTAAAACTCAATCCGTCTTCGATAGGCGCACTGCCCAATCCGTGTTTCCTCTCGCCTTTATCAGCATCTTCAATCGGCTTCACGGAAGAGGAATCTTTATCTGTTAAACCGCCATCAACTAAATCACCATCAATTCGCAGCCCCATAGACTCAGGGCTTGGTCGCAGCCATATCCAAGACACTGGAATGACGCCAACCAGATAAATAAAGCCCATGATTGGCGCGGCGGTTTGAAAGCTCAATTTTTCCACGAGTAGAACACACAGGGGGGTGAGAACTACACCACCGAGGGACAGGCCCGTGGATGCGATCGATAGCGCCATCGCGCGGCGCCGTTTAAACCACCGAGCGACAATCGTTGTCGCTGGGATGAGCGAGGATGCAGAAAACCCCATGCCGAAAATACAGTACACGGCATAGAGCTGAGGCACCGTTGTAACATAGGAAAGTGAAGCAAGCGCGCTCGCCGAGATGACAGCGCCGCCGGTTAGGCAGTAGCGCGGATCATAGTTCTGAACCCACTTTGCAACGAAAAGTCCTGCAATACCCCCGCTGAAAAAGAAAAGAGACACGGCAATCGACGCGCTCTCAACCGTGAACGCAGGCGTCGCAGCGAGCGCGTTCAGGTAGATCGAGTGGTTGTAGAAACTGAGCCCGCTCGAAAAGGTCAGCGTGAAGAGAATCGCGGCGACAATTTTCCAGCCGTAGTAGCGCGTTGTTGCGTGTTCTTGAGACATCTTGTGGTTTGCCGCTTAGAGTAGTTGAGCGAGCTTAATCGTTTGCAAAATAAGCAGATGAGTTAGGAGTCGCACCGGTTTCATAGTAGGTAAAGTAGCCGGTGAACATTTCGTCCCAGCTCTCGAGGCCCCATGCAACCGTGCGAGATGAATCAGGATTGGTCGGATTCGATAACGAATTATCCAAGGCTCCTTCGACGCGCAGTCTGCTGCCTGCCGCAATCGCGACCGGTTCATCGAATACATAGTGCGGCTGCCATCCGTAATTGTAGGCGGGAACACTAAAAAGAATTCTCTCATCCCCGTCTGGATCGACACTCACAAAGCGCATTTTTTTCCCTCGATAACTCATACGCGCGCGCACGCCTGTTACGATGATGTCGTTTTCTATTTCGGTCTCGGCAGTGAGCGGAAAATCGGCGACTTCGGCTGGTAGCTCAAAGCGGGCACCCACCGCAAGCGCGCGTCTCTCGACAATCGAGTCACCTGACTCAGCAAAATAGAGCCCAAGCTCGGTGGTATCCACAGTGGATTGACCGTTAGTGACATAGTGGAACTGAAGCGACAATTTATGACCCTGTGGAATTAACACACCGGTGCCCTCATCGAACTCGATCAAACGGTGCGGTCCTGGCGCATACCCCTCGACAAAACGGCGCGAGACAACCGGGAGTTCTCTCTCCTCTCCCCAAAAATCCTCATTTGGCGCGGTAACAAAGACCATGAGATGGTGTAGAACCGATTCGTCCCCAGGCCGTGTCTCAATTGCGCGCAGCCAGCGATCACCGTCAAAATCGAGCGCTACGTCTTCGTAGATATAGTCCATAACCCCCGTCGACGGAATCGCATTGCTCGGCCCGACCACGATGCGATCCGGCTCGCCAAGCTGCCACTCGAATTTATTTGTCGCTGCCAGTTGTGCAGCGTGGGTTTCCAACGGGTCTTCTGCGCCGTTGCCGCGCGGCGCTCGCGCATCGATCCACGTTACCAGCGTCTCTATTTCCTCGTCAGTAAGATAACGCGCCATCTTGGAATAGCCGTATTCGGGGTCGACCTGCGCTGGCGGCATTCGCTTATTGAGAACTACTTCGCGAATCATCGGTGACCAACCGAGTAGCATGATGTAGCTGTCCATCGCGAAAGGCCCGACACCACCTCGCCGGTGGCACTCCGTGCAGTTATCTTTGATGATCGGTGCAACGTCGGTTACGTAGTCAGGCGTCTTAGCCGATCGTGAGATTGCCAGAGCACAGCCTGAAACCTCGGTCACTACGGTATCAGCGGGCGGAGACGTACCTATATTCTTAAGCACATCGGTAAGGGCGTCACCGCTGTTTCCTCGATAAAACAAATTCAGGCGGTCGGGATTGAGGACAAACACCTCGCCTACCTTGCTAGCACCGAGTAGGCTGGCGACCAGTCGCGGCCCGTCTTGGAGCAGTGGCAACGTAGTAGGAAGCGAACCGGAAAGCGCGCTCAGCTCGGTTCGGGTTGCACCGGAGGTATCGAGCAAACCAAAACTGATATTCGCCTCAGCGAACGCCGCCTGAGCGCTCGCAAATCGCTGAATCTCCTCACTGGTAGAACAGACTGGGTCATAGGTCAGAAGGACAAGCGCATCACGATGCTTGTACCGGCTCAGCTGATGGAATTCGCCCTGCGCGTCGAGCAGCGCAAAATCGCTCACTCGTTCGAGCGCCGCTATGACTGACATTGAATGCAAAACCAGCAACAAGGCGATGGACAACTTTACACGGTAAGGTTGAGAGCCGGCTCGTTCTATTCGCGCTGCGCTATTCATGCGATCTAAATATCCTCGTGTCTGTGCGGCGCCACATAGTACCACTTTCATCGCTTATCGTGACCGGCTCTGACTCTGTTCAGTCGAGTTTGTCACTGCATCAGTGGATTGGGCTGTTACACTTTGTTGAAAAATCAGGGCGAGAATCACCTTCTCAGCACGTGTGTTCGCTAGACTGAATTGCCGTTGGCGTTTATTCTTGCGCATTAAGTTGAGTTCGGCCGTTTCACTCAGGCCATCTGTCAAAACATCACACCGCCTCTACCAAATGCCAAATCTTGGGAGTGGTCAATCGCCGCATGGATCCTCGCGCGACCTGGGCAGAAAGTAAGGCCGGTGATCAGATGGTAGGCAGGCATTCAGTAGTTAGACAACAAATAACAGTTCGAACGATCTTGGGAGAGATTCAATGCGAGAAATACAATCATTCATAGTGGCAGCTGCTTTTGGCGCGCTTACCATGGTTACTGCAAGCGTGATGGCACAGGCGCCCGATGGCCGTTTTCTGAGCCTTACGCCGACCGAAGGCCTTTCAGTGATACCGGTAATGGAAGGCTGGGTCGCGAACGAAGACGGAACTGCGACCTTTTCGATGGGTTTCTTAAATAAAAACAAATCGGGAATCGATATCCCCGTCGGCCCAAATAATTACATTGAGCCCGCAAAATACAATGGCCAGCAGCCTACCTATTTCCCCCCGGGTCGCGGCGCTGGCAGCTTCGCCATCACTGTCCCTGCTGACGAGATCAACGAGGATATTTGGTGGTATTTGAAAACGGGTGATGGCGAAATGCTGAAGGTGCCAGGTCGCTATGGTGAAGCTTCGTACGAACTCGACTTTATCCGCCCTCGCCCTCAGGGTTCTCTGCAGCCGCTGGTCGGCTTTGGCGAAGACGGCACACAAGCTGCAGGCCTTACGGCACTGATGGGCGAGTACGAACGAACCGTGAAGGTTGGTGAGCAGGTCGAACTCGCCGTCAATGTATCGGATCCTTCTATGCGTGATACTTCAGACCCACGATTCAAAGATCCCCTGCCCGTTGGCGTACATTTTTATAAATACCAAGGGCCAGGCACCGTAGAGTTCGCGCGTCACGAATCGACACCAGAGCCAGTTAACCCCTACGCAGAAAACGACCCGCGCTTCCGCTTCTTCCGCGCTCCGGCTGAAAACGATGTCGAAGTAAAAGGCGGCGTCGGCGTTGCGCGAGTCTACGCATCTTTTAACGCGCCCGGAGAATACACGCTCCGCATCATGGCTGAGAACTTCCGCTCACCTGACAGTCAAGAGGGCGATCAGTGCTGCTGGACCAATGTTTATCAGACGGTCACAGTAACTCCTTAATAGCGCTTTTCCTGCAGGGGCTTCGTAGAACACTCACAAGCCCCCCAAAAAAAGCCCCTAAGTGGTCTAACCCTTAGGGGCTTTTCGTAACTGAAAAAGAGAAGAGTCTAAGCGCGACGACAAATCATTGCGCTGGGTTGACAAAAGATGGAATATTGCAAATTATCACATTTGCTACTTTTTACCGGCGTCCAAATAGAGTAGCCTTTAGTTGTTAAAGAAAATGCTGCGACAGTGGCGCGAACCATGATTAATATTAACAAATTCAGATCTTTATTAAGATCTTGAGGAGAGACCAATGAAACTTAAGACCAGCATGTTAGGTTTGGCAGGTCTTGTGACTCTCGGCGTTCAAGCCCAGGCACAGACTCATAACGCGGATGACCTTGCGTATAATGGCGAAGTCGGCCGCATCATCAATGAAAATTGCGTGGTCTGTCACCGCGAGGGCGGCATTGGTCCCATGCAGTTCGAGACCTACGATCAAGTACGTCCTTGGGCTCCTCTGATCCAGATGAAAGTGGCAAGCCGCGAAATGCCTCCTTACGCCTATGACCACGGAGTAGGCATCCAGGATCTACAAGGTGATTGGCGCCTAGAGCAATCTGAAATCGATACGATTGTTGCTTGGGTAAACGCAGGTTCACCGCAGGGCGATCCGGAAAAAGCACTCCCTCCTTTGGCTCTTAAAGATCCAGAAGCATGGAACTTCGAGGGTCAATTGGGTGCCCCAAACTTGATCATTCCATCTGTCGCGATCGACATCCCTGCCAACGGTAACGATTTGTGGCACAAGCACCTCGTACCAAGCGGCTTGACAGAAGATCGCTGCATCAAAGCGGTACAAGTTAAGCCTCGTGGCGATGCGAAATCTGTCGTGCACCACGCCAACTCTAGCATCATTACCGAAAGCGGCCGCGAAGGCATGCTGACGGAATACGCGATGGGCAAGTGGGGCGAAATTGTGCCCGAAGGCGTCTGCCGTACTATCCCTGCGAACTCTGAAATTTCGTGGGACATTCACATGTTCCCAGGCGGCCTCGGTGCGATGGCGCCGGGCAGCATGATCGAAGACAATGTCGTTGAAATCGGCTTATGGCTCTATTCTGAGGAAGAGAGCAAATCGCTTAAGTACAAGCAAGATCTCGCGCTCTATCGCTTGGGTGATCAAGATGACCTAGTGATACCGCCAAATGGCTATGCGATGACACAAGGCTTCCACTCTTTCGACCACCCTGTGCGTCTAGACAGCTTCCAGCCACATGGCCACCTGCGTATGAACGCAGCGTCGCTTGAGATTTTCTATCCTGAGACAGGCCGCACTGAGCAAGTCAGCCAGGTCTCAAAGTGGAGCGCAACTTGGCACCACAGCCATCTTTACGAGCCTGATGCTGCTCCTCTGATCCCAGCGGGTGCGGTCATCGTTCTAAAGCAGTGGTATGACAATACAGCCGAGAACCCCAACAACCCAGATCCAGATATGTTTGTAATGGGTGGTTCGCGTACAGGTGACGAGATGACTCACGCTTGGTTGGCAATCACACACTTAGACGATGAAGGTTACGAGACTCTTGTCGCAGAGCGTAAGGCTAAGGAAGCACGCTCAATGGCTTCTGCCAACGACTAGCGTGTCGAGTCAGAGTTGAATGGTATTGCCATTCCCTCACTGATAATACGAAAAGGCCGGCTAAGAAATTAGCCGGCCTTTTTTACACTCATTCTTACTGCGCTTTTCACTGGGCCTCGTTAGTTTATCTCTACCCCCTATTAATCTATTCGCGCCTAAGTCAGTGTATTTATTTCATTCTCGGCTATGCGCAGCTTCTCATCATAATAAGCAAGCCTCATCATCTCCGAGAGCTGCTTCGCCTCAAAAATATAAGCACGCACATAATTTGTATTTCCCGATGCAATATGTAGCCGTGCGAAACAAAGTAGCGCATCTATTCGACTGAGAAACGCGCCTGCGCTTTCCGCAATGCACAGCGCCTCATTTAAATCTGCCATGGCTGCGGGCATGGCACCCCTCGCCGCATTGAGTTGCGCCCTCGCAATAAATCCCGCTGGCAAATAAAGTCTTTCGTCAGCTGCGATAAGAATAGACAGCTGTCTTTCAAGGATTTCCTCGGCTTTAGCGACTCTGCCGAGATGCAGATAAGCCAAGCCCGTCGCCCTGAGATCGCTCGCCTCGAGCGAGGGGAAGTCTACCTTTGTTTGCCACTGCCCTGTTTCACGCCAAGAGGCCGTCTGTAAACTGCGAGACAGCGCCTTCTCGGTTTGCCCAATCTCCAATAAAAACGCTATGTAGTAGGTACTTAACGCAGGAAAAAGGGGGGCTTCGTAACTGGTTGATTGAAGAATCGCTTCGGATTCGACGAAGGCTCTTCGAGCCTCCGCACTATGCCCGTTCAAGAATGCTACATAGCCACGAAAGCTAAGGGCGGAGGAGCGCAAGCCAACATCGGTAGAAGAGTCGCCGAGGGGCGCGAGTTCATTTAGTAAACTTTGCGCGCGGGACAGCTGGCCCGTGGCAACAAACATCGGTAGCAATGGACCCGCCAGCTGCAGTGCGTCTTTGTGATGCCCATGAGCACTCAACCAGCTCACACTCTCTATCGCAGGCACCAACGCCGCCTCGGTCAAACCTAGCGACATAAGATTAGTTGCCACACTTGCTCTCATCCGTGCTTGAGCTAGCGCAGACAATTCACGCAGTGGGTTATCCCAGTGGCGTTCAACGAATGCCCTCAGCGTCCGACGCTCGGCTTTTTTGCTCGCCAAGTGGAACAGCTGTCGACCCTGCTTCAGCCTCCTAAAGTAAATTTCATAGGCCTCTTCGACCCTCCCTGCCCGAACACCTTGCTCTGACGCTAAAAGGTAAAGCCTTGTTTTGGCCTCAATCGAGACGCTGGGCGCCTCTGCGAGCGCGACGAAAGTTTCGAATAGCGCGCTATGCCGACGCGCCAGATCCACTGACGTGTCTTGTTGCAGCCATGCAATGAGCGCCTGACTGACCAGAGGCTGCAGCCTAAATCTCTGAATGCTCACCAGCAGCGAATCTGCAGTGCTACTCGCTTCCGCGGTGTCATCTGCTGCATGGGGAATCACTAAGTGCGAGCGGACTAATTTTTTGACGAGCAGGAGGACGAATTCCTGCCTTTGCGATGTGTAATATCCAAGCAGTGCAGTAAGCTCGCTCAGGGTAATGCCGCTTCCTACAAGCGCCAGCGCCTCGAGCAGCTCTTTCTCACCCTCACCAGAGTACCAGCTTAGGCACTGCTGCGTAATCTCATAGCTATCGTGGCTGAGTTCTATCAAGCTCGTGGGATTGGAATGGTAACCTGGGAGAAAATGTTCATATTCGAAATATCCCCGTTTCATGTGCTCACTTCTATTGGCGTTTAACTCACAATGCTCAGCGACACATTTCAATGACATGGGATGCCCACAGAAATGCTCGCTTAGTTCCTGACCAATAACTGGATGAATCAGATCCCCACGCTCCTCAAAAAATTCTACGCCCTCTTCTTGCTTGAGCCCTCCAAGTGCAAGGTCCAACACTCTTCCCACTTTGCCTGTCTGCACAGAACTAATCGCCAATCGAGCGCTCAGAACAAGCAGACTGGATGCGTCTTTCATCCGCTCAATAATCAGGTGTTGCAAACCTGCGGCTTCGAGCTCCCCTCGTCCATCAGCAATTCGCTGCAAAACCTCCAGCCCGTCAAAAATTAGAAGCGTGCGCTTTGAACCGATGGCTTCGCAAATCCTTCTCGTCCTTTCAACTGCCGAGTCGCGGGAATGATTAGAGAGCCCAAGCCACGACATCGCCGCGTTCAAAAATTGCGCTTCATGCTCTTGTACACTGAGATTTTCTGATTGAGAAAACGACCACGAAAAAACAAGTTCTGCACCGCAGAAGTGTCGGATCTCCATCTCCACAAACCAAGTATCTAGCAGCGCCGTCTTGCCGATACCTCCAAACCCGTGAATATGAACACAGCTCAATCGTTGGTGTGCCCAAGCAAAACCTAGGGTGCTCATCCCCTCATCACGCCCAATTAATCTCCGGGGTGGCACGACAGGTCTGTTCATAAATACTATTGGCTCCGTAGCTCGCATCGCTAAACTCAGCGCTTTAGATCTCCGTTGAATCCGCCTTTCGAAGTCATCCATTGGTAGGCGCAACCAGCCCGGTTCAATCGAGAAAAGTGCCGAAATTCGATCGAGCTGAGCGCGAGGTATCGACCCTTTCTGGTGAGTATCGGTGCCCTTTATCCATTTACTAATATTCTGCCTTGCGATACCGAGCTCGCGTGCGAGCTTGCTATGTTTGTCGATAGTTGCGTTAAGACCACTGCTATAGAGCAATAGTAATTTTCCTTCTAATTCCGGATGCTGCGGCATCTTTTTTTCCCCGCAATGACTAACTTTTAAGCGGAAATGGAGAAATGCAATTGACCATCCCACCAAAAGGCTAGTTCAACCGCTGAAATCGTGACAAGGAGTTATGGGGAACTGATCGGGTAACAGGACGATATTTACCCATCTATTACCCAATCATTTGAAAAATCGGAACACGAGAGTGAAAACCGCCCAGCACAGTAAAATTACGACCACCGCCCATCTCCATCATGCTGCCGCGCGTAGTATGATGGGTACCAAGTCTGTCAGCCATTTATGAAAGGAATAGATCTATGCTACAAGTCACTAAATCTAAACAGCTGCTCGGTCTCAGAGAACTGGGGCGTCTTGGCTTCAAAGCCTCGCTAGTTGCGGGCAGTCTGCTTCTCGCCGGCGCATCGAGCGCGCAAGAGTTTCGAGTCGGCGAACCAATTGGTTCGGTCAATGAGGCCGGTGAGCGCAAGCTTATGTCGGATAACGTGAAGGTTTACGGCGCGTTCCATTTCTCTGAAAGCTGCACGTTCGATGCGAAGCGTAATCTCATTCTCGCAATGAACAACGGTAATCCTGGCGATGGGACCGAGAACGACGGATTTGTCTCGTTAATCAATCCCGATGGTAGTGTGCATACACCCAAATGGATCGGCGTAACAAGAGACGGATTAGAACTCCACCAGCCCCTAGGCAGTGCAATCGCCAATGGGTCACTCTACACGGTAGATTCAGGTTTCGTTCGTGAGTTCGACCTCGCAACCGGAACGCCTCTGCGCAACATCCCTGTGCCGAGTGCTACTCTGCTAAACGGCATCGCAGTGAGCGCGGATGGCACAATCTATGCGTCAAATACGCGTCCTCCGGAGCGCCTGTATAAGATTAGCGCAGCGGGCGAGGTATCAATCTTAATCGATGGCGCTCCACTGGCTATCCCCAACGGAGTCGCAATCGACGGCAACGGCGATGTTGTTGTAGTCAACATCGGAGATAACGCCGTGCTTACCTTTAGCCCTGAAGGCGAGCTGCGCAATACGGAATATGCAGTTGAAGGCGGTAACGATGGGATTGTCATACTCGAAGACGGGACGAAATACGTTAGCAGCGTGCGCTTCGGCAGCGTGTCACGGATCGCGCCAGGCCAAGAGGCAACACTAATCGCCGAAGGCATCCCAAGCGCGGCGTCGATGTGTTATGACTCGATTCAGCACCAGTTGGTCATTCCGCTGAATAGCAACTACGCACTTGCCTTCATCAAACTTTAAAGCAGTGTAAGCTCAAGGCTCGACGACCAATGCACAAGACTCTTTACTGGCTGACCAAAGATCTTCGTATCGACGACAATGCCGCGCTGCTCTCTGCGGCAAAGTCGGAAAGCCTTCTCTGCGTGTATTGCATTGAGCCACGGTGGTTTAGCCAATATCGTTACCATACCGCTTCGATGGGAGCGCACCGGTGGCAGTTTATTCGGCAGTGTCTGGCCGATTTGCGCGTCGCGCTCGCCGCTTATGGCCAAGAGATTCTCTTCGTCGTCGGCGAGCCTGACCGCAGTCTTGCGGAGCTAGTCGAGCGGCACGCTATCGATAGAGTGGTTTGCAGCTTTCTCCCCGGCACCGACGAATCTGCGGCCTTGGCGGGACTCGCCGCTCGGTGCCCAGAGCTCATCATCGACACGCAAGATACCTACACGCTATTCGATCGGGATAGCTCGCCTTTGCCGAAGGACAGAGTCGTGAGCTATTCCAAATTTCGTACACTTGCCGAACGTATGCACACATCGCTACCCGCAGACTCACCGGCTTCTTTGCCACCACTCCCCTCAGGTATCTCCTTCACCGAACTAAGGAGAGCAGAGATTCCAGATCTGAGCGGCTATGAAGCCCGAGAGTCTGTCTTTGAGGGCGGAGAATCGGCGGCCAAGCGCCACCTAAAAACCTACTTTGGGTCGACTCATGCAAGTAGCTACAAGAAAACGCGCAATGAATTAGATGGCTGGGCGACGAGCTCGAAATTCTCGCCGTGGCTCAATAGCGGCAGCCTATCGGTCCGCCGCGCGCTCGCGACTCTCCGCGGCTACGAACAAACCGCAGGCGCAAATGATTCAACCTACTGGCTTTATATAGAGCTGCTGTGGCGTGAATACTTTCAGTGGATTGCAGTGCAGATTGGCCCCAAACTTTTTTCGCTACGCGGTATAAACTCATGCGGCGGATTTAAGTGTTTCTACCCTGAGCGCTTCGAAAAATGGTGTCAGGGCACAACCCCTTACCCTCTTGTGAATGCCTGTATGAAACAGCTAAAAGCGACAGGGTATCTGTCTAACCGTGGCAGGCAGATTGCCGCGAGCTGTTTGGTCAACGAGCTAGAGATAGACTGGCGCTATGGCGCCGCCTGGTTTGAGCATCAGCTCTGCGACTATGATGTTGCGTCTAACTGGGGCAATTGGCAGTACATCGCTGGAGTCGGCGTGGATCCCCGAGGCGGCCGCCATTTCAATCTACAGAAGCAAAGCGAAACCTATGATCCTGCAGGCTCTTACGTCGCCCGCTGGTCGCCTGGCCCGGTTTTGCAGACACTAGACACGCGCGACGCGGCGGATTGGCCTATTTGCTAGGGCGTATTCTCTGTATTCAGACTTTTTCGAGAACGCGCTTGCGCTCATCAAACCATAACCTGCCCACTGGTGCAGCCGAACGTTTAACCTTATCCAACACCAAATCAAAGAGATCGCCATTCTGTCCTCGCAGTTGCACCGGGACACCGCAATCGGCGGCGATGCGGGCATTGCTGTCCATGTGACGCGCCTCTCCATGCACTGGCACTGCGACGCGGGGACGAATCCATCGGTACATTTGCGCGAGTTCTTCGGCGCAGGGGTGGCCAGTCGCGTGAACAGGCTTGCCTTCAAACTCATTTTGAGTGACACGAATCCCGCGCGCCTCGAACATCGCTATCAAACTTGCCACTTCAATCTCATTGCCTGGAATCGTCTTAGAACTGAAAATGACATGATCCCCGGCCGCTAGACTAACGTCGGGATGACTGTCCTGCGCCAGGCGGTATAGCGCTGCTCCGATCTCGCCCTGGCTGCCCGTTGCGATAGCGAGCACCTCCTCTGGCGGCATATAGCCAAGGTGATTGGACTGCACAAGATTAAAGTTGTCCGTTAGATAACCCGCCCCTCGAGCACAGCCGTGCATATTAACTAACGAACGCCCCAGCAAGCCAATATACCGGCCAGCCACGTGAGCGACGTTACCGATCGTTTGCAACCGCGCCACGTTACTCGAGAAGCACGCCACCACGACGCGCTGCGGGCTCGCCTTCACCGCCGCAAGCAGACCATCGAAGAGTGTTGATTCCGACGTCGAAGAGCCCGTCAATGGCGCATTCGTTGAATCGCAGATGATCGATCCTACACCACAATCGCCAATACTCTTAAAGAGCGCAGGCTGAATCGGTTCTCCAACAACCGGCGCCGGATCTACTTTCCAGTCCGCTGTATGAAGCACACGTCCGGCGGGCGTATCGACTAAAAGCCCATTGGTCTCGGGCGTCGAATGCGTTATCGGCACCCAGGTAACCCTAAACGGACCAATCTCAACAGTTTCGCCTGCATGCACCGTTACTAATGGCGCACGGATGCCAGCCTGAGCGAATTTACGCGCGATCACATTGCGAGTGAAGGGTGTCGTATAGATGGGACAGCGCAATTGCTCCCAGAGATGAGGCAATGCACCGATATGATCCTCGTGCGCGTGCGTAGCAATAATACCGGCAAGGGCTTCATGCCGATTAGTTATAAAAAGCGGATCGGGCATTTCCACTCGGTTGCCCGTTCGACTGTTTTCAGAGTCCTCGAAGGTTATGCCGCAGTCGACCATGAGCCACCTGCCATTGTGGCCAAACAGGTTGAGGTTCATCCCTATTTCACCGCAGCCGCCGAGGGGCAGGAACCAGAGATCTTTTTCAGTTGGAATCATAGGACTTTCGAATTCGGGTGCAGACTAACCGGCCTGAGGGTTTTACGAAGTTTAGCAGCTTTCGCGTTGGGAGTTTGTTCTGGCACGTATTGCTGTCTGCGTTAGATACGCCGGACACCAAAAAAAAGGCCAACTCGCTCGCCGAGTTGGCCTATAAAGAAGGAGGCACCGACTAAAGCCGCTGCCACCCATGCTTACTGCTTCGAGTTAACTCTGTCTGCGTACTCCTTCTCTCACTACCTTCACTTACGTAGGCTGAGCAGAAACTCCACTCTGCCTGCTGCCGCCTTCGTTAGGTGAGTCTTCAATGTAAGCGACCGCCGCTTTAATCGCGTCAATTCGCTTAACATAATAATTGTCGTCGGCTAGGCAACAATCCGCGCTCAACCCTGTTAAGACAGCTCTTACACTGTCATTCATCCCTGAGATGAATACTTTCTTGCCCGATGAATCCGCGTCGCAACCAATCGTCTCGACAGCGCGCTGCCGACACATCGATAAATGGCACCGAGCTAAAATCAAGGATTAGCACTTGCCCCCTTCCCCGCGAATTTTCACGAACGTGATGGCCGAGATCCGCCGCGGCACCGGAAACTTAGCGGACCACCGAAATCGAACATTGTGATGCGATTGTTCGCGCGACGAATAGCGCCTCTTCTTCGTCGGAATATTCAACTTGGCCCTCTTCTCGATCCACCCATGCGGGCGAGCTGTGCGTCAGCCATTTGTTTGACGAATGCTAACGCACCCATAACCAACGCCCTACTACGACCCGCGGTGATAAGATCTGCAGATACCGTGAGACCAGCACTGGCACCATAAAGGGCGAGATCCCAACGCGGTCCGCGATGCGCATTCTTAGGTAGGACATCGATAATGTCGTAACCTTGACCAGTATGCCGGCAAGCACTGCATGCGGAATCTGCAGAGGCAAACGGTGCCAGGACCACAACAATCGCGAAGGCAGTAAGAAACTATCTTTGATACCCGAGATCTTGGTCTGTCCACCGGTGCGAATATTCACCACGGTACGCATCGTCGCGCCTGCTCCGGGAATACCGCAAAAGCCTGCGGCCATATTGCCTAAGCCCTGACCGGTGGTTCTCTGTTGGAGTTATTGCTTTGTGCGCGTCATATTGTCCACAACCAGCGACGCTAAGCAAACTGTCTATAGACCCCAGCAGAGCAAGAATAATCGCCGCTTCCATAACTATCAGCAGAGTGCTTGACTAAAACTCGGCATCAAGAAGCTCGGGCCTGTGCAGGAATATCACCGAGTATCGGCGCGCCTGGGACAGCCAGACTGACGAGGGGTCGCGATAATCAGTGCAGCGAGGGGTGGGGAGGACAATCTTTCCCCATTTTTTGGCCACTTAAAAACGATCCAGCAATGTGATCACCGCGATGCCAGCGCAACGAGGTTAGGATCCATGACAGCGCCAGGGATTGCAGTGAGCGCAGGTATCGTGCCGCCGCCTTCAGGCTCATGACCAAACATCCTGCTAAACTGCAGCGCGATGATAATGCAGCCAATTCCACTCCTTGACCCAGAAACGACGGGATAGGGCACGAGCCTGATGTACTGGCCGGGTTTTTAGCACGCCAAACAGAATTTGGAACACGCCCGCTAAGTATCACCGTCGCGAAGACAAACTCTGGATTCACCGTTAAGCGTGGCGTAAACCCCTGCAAAAACGACGATCATCGGCCCAGTTGGACCAGATCTGAGAATCAGTACCACCAAATAGCGAGGCCAAAGAATCCGACAAGATGGCGCCATAGGGCCCGCTATCCAGGCCGGCACCGGATGCCTCGCCAAACGCCAACGCGAGTGGTAGGGCAACAACACCAGCTGTTAGCCCCCCGAAGAGGTCTCCGCGAAGATTATCTAACCTGAAATTAAGCATGGTTTTCTCCTTTGAGATCCGCCGTCTCTTTTAGCGAGCTTGGCGACAGCCTGTTTTTAGGCATTCACAGCGACTTTCGCGCTTGCTGCAATAAGCGCGGCATAGCGCTCTTCAATCGATACAAACTCCCGCTGGCTCTCGTCATAAGCGGCAACCGTGCCGTGCTCGATGTCATAGACCCAGCCATGCATATCGATTTCGCCCGTGCCCAGCTTTGCAGCAACTGCCGGATGTGTACGCAGGTGGTCGAGCTGCAAGAGAACGTTTTCCTTCGTCACCGCGTCGAGCTCAGAGGCCGATGCCTGGCCGTGCTTAGCTTTGACAATTTCGACAGCCGCGCGCGAGTGATCGAGCCACTCTTGCACGTGAGGCAGGTCGGCAAGCGCCGCAGTATTGAGCGCTCCTTTCATCGCGCCGCAGTCTGAGTGGCCGCACACAATGATGTGCTTGATACCGAGCACAGCAACAGCGTATTCGATCGACGCAGTAACACCGCCAGCGACTCGAGTGTGCGGGGGCACTATGTTGCCCGCATTGCGGATGATAAACAGATCACCCGGCTCGGTTTGCGTAACCAAGTTGGGATCGATGCGCGAATCTGCGCAGGTGATGAACAGGACTTCAGGGCTCTGCCCATTCGCGAGCTCTGTAAACAGTGCTTTTCGCTCCTCATAGGACGAAGACTTGAATTGCACCAGACCGGCAATAACTTTTTCCATGAATAGAACTCCTAAGCTAATGAGATAGTCACTTTGTGATAACAGTACCTATAGTAGACACGATCCTTTGATAAGCATTAGTCACTTATCAAAGATAAGTGATAGTATTTATCAATATCCCAAAAAACTAAGGTATAAAGCAAATGTTACTAAAAGGAATTTATCTGGACCGCAACTCTTCGACAGGAGCCCTTTAGATGGAATCGATCGACAAGTTAAGCCTGAAGCAAATACGCTATTTCGCCTCAATTGCGGAGCATGGAAGTTTCCGTCAAGCAGCACTTCGTTTAAACGTCACTCAACCTACACTAAGCAATCAAGTCGCGAGCCTAGAAGAGCTCTTAGACGTTCAATTATTTGAACGAACACGGAGCGGCACGAGTCTGACTATCGAGGGCCGCGAGCTTCTGACGGGTGCGCGCAGGATTATTGAAGAAGCACATGGCTTCGCGATGCAAGCAGGTTCGCTGTCCGGAGGCGGCGCTGGTACGTATCGCATGGGAGTGACACCTACCCTCGGGCCCTATCTGCTCCCCCACATTCTGTCGCCTATTCACGCAAAGTACACCGATCTCAAACTCTACGTAAGGGAAAATGCACCGAGCGATCTCGAATACGGTCTACTTAATTCTCAGCATGACTTTATTCTCAGCACTCAACCCATAATGTCGAGCAGCCTCGTTGTCGTTCCCTTATTTAGAGAGCCGCTTAAACTGGCTATTTCACGTGATCACAAACTCGCCAACAAAAAAACAATAAACCGAATGGACCTCTTGGGCGAGCAGGTTCTGACTATTGGCGAGCACCACCTTTTCCACCGTCAGATAATTGAGCTTTGTGAAAAGGTTGGTGCAGAGGTCAGGCGCGATTATGAGGGCACGAGCCTCGATACATTACGCCAAATGGTAGTGATGGGTATGGGAATCGCTTTTCTGCCTGCGCTTTATGCGTTATCAGAAATACGCGACGACAAAGAACTACGTGTCGCAGAAGTAGAAGGCGTTAATGTGATGCGAAATCACGCATTGGCATGGCGAAGCACTTCACCTCAGCGTCACTTCTACAAAGAATTGGCCACCGAGATTCAGAAAATTATAAGGACGAATCTGAGCTCGGTGGTTATTCCGATTGGTTAGAGGTCTGACAAACTCTTAACGCACCACTGTTACCGGCACATAAGCATTGGACCAACAGCACTGGTTATCAAACTGGCTATCATCGGCCTCGAAGTTATCTACTCGAAGGCGGATAATATAATCGCCCGGCACCGAGAAGGTCGCCTGGGTTATCACCTCGCTCCAGCCATTACTGCCGGCAGCAGCACTCTCGCCCTGGCTCTCTGCACGCTCTTTACCCGTAATGCTGGCTTGTGAAAATCTGGGGGTCGCGGGGCCCTGGTGCATTATCCACTCAGTGCCAAGCGGGACGGTCAAACTCTTGTTCTCGGGATACTTCTCCCGTACACCTCGGTCCTGAATCAATGCAGAAAGAGTCACGGTCTGCCCCACTCGCGCCTCAACCCTGTCAGCATAAACGCCCTCTCTTCCCGTAGACTCGGCGCCCGACTGACTAAACCTAATTGCAGGATTCATTGAGCCCAAGGCTCCGCCGTCGTTACTCATCTGATAGGCCATTGTGGTCGCACGACCTGGAATAGAGTAGCTGTATCCGCCATGGGAGAGATGCCAGACAACCTCTGTATCTTTCTGATCAGCGGGAACAGTGACCGCAAACACACCTCGCTCTTGAATTCCCACAAAGCCCCGCCGTGTGTAACTGGGGAAGTGAGTAGGTTGCACGCCATCGAATTCTGCAGGCTCAATTCTGTTATTTACACCAAGCGGAATATCGACGACCTCTTTAGAGTTTTTGTTCGCGAAACCAAATATCATGGTGGTGGTACCATCTTCATTACGAATCCAGCCGTTAAACATTGGCGCAATTGCATCACCACTCGCCTTACGAGAGGCAAGTGGATAGTTGCGCAAATGCTCGGGTAACTGCGCGCTAGCAATACCGGCATAAAGCACCGATGTGAGCGTTGCTGCAACGAGTGGCGCGATCGTAGATCTCACTTTCATTGAGCACCTCCCGCGACAAGCGCCTGCGACTTAAGTAGCTCCTGCTGCTCGGCGAGCATCTGCTCATACCCTTCTTCATCGAGATGGGTAAGGGCTATCCAAGCATGCGACATTTCATCGGTTGTACGCTGACCCGCGCCAACCCATTGATCAGGGTCTGGGTTGCGAGGATTACCCTCGGTATTGTCATACCATGCGGTTAACACAAGCGTCGCACCCGCCGGAATCAATGGCTGAAAACCATCTTCGTAGGTGTGGCTATGATTCCATCCCGCGTTCCAATTCGAGGCCTGGCTTAACACTTCACGAGAGCCGGTTGCGGGGTCGAAAACCTCAAGCGCCATAGCAACGCCGCGCAGATGCATATGCGGCTGCCAACTGTCGACCCGCACAGGGTGATCGAAGGAATGGAAGCCCTGTGTCATTAGAGTCCCATGTGGAGGTATCAGGAAATCGCCCCCACCGTTTAGATTATAAGCCCTGAGATCCTGGGGATACGCGTCTTCTTCAGCAAAATTATCCTCTTCGTCATGATACCAAATACCTACTGTTACTTGATCATTGGGGACGGCATTTCCATCGGGATAATAGTGAACCTCCCAACCGACTTTAGAATCTTCGGGAACTTTACGACAGGCACCCTTAGGAACCATTTCACCGAGCTTACCAAAGGCGAATTCGGACAGGCGGTCGCCACGAACCCACTCGCCCATTTCGTTTTTAACCATAAAGTGCGAGTTGGCATGATGCGTTGAGCCGTGCGCGGCCTTTGAGGGCAGCGTCTCAACAGCCTTTATACAGCGGCTCTCGGTGATGCCGGAATCCACTTCGGGCTTCCACCAAAGATCCTGGCCTTCCGCGGGGACGTCCCAAGCAGAAGATTTAACGGTGTGATCTGGTGGACCTAGTTCTGCTGCAAGCCGCCATTCACCCACCGGCGGATATTCTCTGGCGGGCGGAAGATCTTCGGCACTTCCGAAAGGAGCCCCCTGATTCACCCACGCCACAATCGTATCGATATCTTCCTGCGCCATGCGCCAATCGCCTTTCAGATGCTGAACGCCGACATCGCTGTCGTACTGATAAGGAGGCATTTCGCGCTGAGCGACTCTTAACTGAATGAGCGGCGCCCAAGGACGCACCTCTTCATAGCTCATAAATGACATCGGGCCAATCTGACTGGGCTGATGGCACCCTTGGCAATTGTCTTGAATTATTCGCGAAACCTCTTTCGCGTACGTCACCTTCGCGTGAGGCTCCTCTGCCAAAACGGAAGCCGACATAACGCCAACAGCTCCAATCAACCCTGCTGATGCTAATAATTTCATTGTCCTCTCCATGCCTTTGCGGTCTTGTAAAAATGGGATAGGCAGATAGATTAAGACGATTGAAAACCGAAGAATTGATCTTGATCAGCATTTCTGAAGACGGAAATACGCCGACACAAATTGTTAAAATTCGAGGAAAAAAGGAGCAAGCCCTGCTCGGAATAGAGGGCTTGAGGGCAAAAGTGCGTGGGTCGGCAGGTCAATTGGTCAATAGCCCGGTAGGTGAGGAGACCAAGAGAAAATAGAACTAGGGGCTTTGCGGCGAAGATTCTTTGCGGACTGTTCTGTGAAAACCCCTAGTGCGCAACAGTGCTAGGCTTTATCCCATCGGCGCTAAGAAACACTTGTTCTACGTCTATGCTGTCGAAGTGATAGTGCTGATTGCAGAACTCGCAGGTAACTGACACATCGCCCTCTTTCTCAAGCACATCCAAGACTTCGGGCTTACCGAGGGTTAGTAGCATCGCACCAGTCCGCTCGCGTGAACAGCTACAGAAAAACTCAATGGGGCTGGACTCGAATAAGCGAATTTCCTCTTGATGGAAAAGTCGAAAAAGTAAACTTTCTAGCTCGGCCAATTTTAACTCCTGCGGTGAAAGCGTATCGGCTAGCATACAGAGCCGATCCCACGCGTCTTCATCCGCTGATTTGCCTGGCAGTTTCTGCAAAAGCATACCGCTAGTAGTCTCTTGGTCGCACGCAAGCCAGAAACGAGTCGTCAGCTGATCGGAGGTTGCGAAATAGTGTTCGAGAGCTTCTGCAAAATTTGCTCCTCGCAGAGGTGCAATGCCCTGATGCGGCTCCGCACCCTCCGTTTTGATCGTGATAACGAAATAACTACTTCCGAAAATCTCAGCAAGGTCCATCTCGTCCGTGATCTCACTTGTCTGTCTTGCAACACCACGGATCTGATTCTCAGAACTCGCCTCAACCACAAGCAACCCAAGTGGCCCGCTGCCTCGAACCTGAAGAATAGCGCTGCCTTTTATCTTGAGGGTGTCGACAAGCAGCACCATTGCCGCAAGTGCTTCGCCCAATAACAGCAATGCACGCCCCTCGAGGCCAGATTGCTCAACTATTCGAGCCCAAGATGCGTCTAATGACACGTATTGGCCACGTATAGGGTGTTTATCAAAGAGAAACCTTTGGCTTTGATCGGGGCTTTTCATGCTACTGCTTCCGCGCGGATGGATACTTATAGGCCGACAAACTTTTATTAGATCGGCCTACAAGTCTAACTCAATCTCGACAATCCCGCGCGCGTTTCACATAAGCGATAATGCGGATGCTAGCGCCAGGCTTATGGATCCTACTGCAAGCAGGATTAATCCAAAGGTGACAAACGCTCTGATGACGGGGACCCTCAAATTCACTTTCTCTGAGGTTTCAGCGAAACTAACAAGAATAAGCACTCCTAACGCGAATGCGACTAGACCGAATCCAATAATGGTAAGACGAAAAGGATCTAGCGCACCTGACTCTTGAATCAACGCTCTATGAGTAAATTCTTGAAGCTTGGAAAAGGTTTGACCAGTCATGATGACGAAAACTATCATGGCTACAGCACGAGAAAATTCTCTTTTGTCACTAAACATCTTTTTAATATTCATCAAGTTTTTACCCCTTAGTAACCAAAAATTCTGGAATCAATTCCTAGGGTCCCGTTAACTGATCGATTACGCCACCTACTAGACCTGTTCCATAGACCACGGTTCCTATTGCGATTTCGGCAACTCCAATAGCTATAATAGCGCCACCCACTAAATCAGCGGGCCCGGGCAATGGGGAATCAAACTGTGTAACAACCGCACCACTAGTAATCGTCGCTGCTCCGAGCATTACTGCATCGAACCCTTCCTCTCTAAAGTCGTTATCCCACTCAAAGCCATCGGTCTCATCAGTAAGATTATCTTCAATCCCTCCGAAACTAATCGGCATCAACATCAACGAGATTACTTTACCGTTTGAATTTCTCATCTTTCTCTCCTTAGTAATATTTATTAAGTAAAAAGCCCCATCAACATGCGTTCTGTTCCTACTCTTTTTCTATCTCCATAAATTTACTTTTCTCACTCTTCCATCTTCATATCTGCGGACACTTGCTGCTCTGCTAAAATTTTGGAAATATCGCTGCCTCGCATCTCGGAGAATTTCTCGCGTATTTCCGTAAGGACAAACGAAATCGTTAATGAAAAGTCGATGCCCTGAAGCCCATTCATTAGATCTTATTGACCGTCCAGACTCACATAAGGCTATCTCAACATCTCGGGTTACATACGCCCAAGTAATGAACGCCTTCACACCACCCTCTCTACCCAAATAGACTCCAGCTTGATTTTTACTTAACGGTACAAGTATTTGACTAGGTAAGTAACTGTACATACGCGCTTTAGCATGATGATCTGAAACTGCAAGAAGCTCTACGATTTGTCCAAGTCTCTCATAGAAAGAATTTAGCTTAACTAACATGGATGGCTCACCTTAGAATCAAAACAGGATTACTAGATCTTCAAGTCTCTAACATACGGCCTGAGTAAGTAATCTGTGGCTAGACCAATATCTCCGCTTTTATATTCTCGTGACAGTGAATTTACTACAGACCGTATTGACTGGTCGCAAACTGTTTTCTTATCGCGCTCGCGTAACATCTGCATAACTGATACGCCAATAAATTCATGGATACTTAAAGAGGTTGCACAACCTATTTTGCAATCGAGCGATGGACAGTTTGTGATCGAATTAAGTTTTTCTAGAGAATTAATTGCCTCGAGAACTACATCAGATAAGCAGCCAGGATTAGATAATGTCATGGCGATTTTATTTCTAGACATCGTTTCGATGATAATCACTGACAGTATTCGAGCTAATGGGTAATTCCAGTTATATGAGTAACGAGCTCCAGACGAAGCTGCTAAGGCTAAGCTTTTAGAATATTTAAAAACATAAGTTCTATTATCTTTACGCCACGCGTTGATTATTGGTGCGTATACGGAGGCCAGATCAGACCAAATATACTTTAGGAAAAGCAGCTCACCCATAAATGCTGCCAACTCTCGAAACATTGGTGGAATTTCAGTACACTGACTTTCGTAGAACTGCAAACAATGAAAGTATTCATGGACTAGATTAAGCGCGTCAGCGGGCTTATCGGAATATCTGAGAATTATTCTGAATCGAGCAAACCGATTCTGCTTATCGATTATTCGACTATAAGATCTCCTCCTCTGGGTACTCGGGGTAACGATTAGCTGAAGTTTGTTGTTAAATTCGTTTACTTCTACTTGAGATTTCCCGAATAGAAATCCATGAATTCTCTTAGTAATTGCTAAACCATCCGACAGCGCAAGAAATGCTTTCGAATCTGCGTTGCTGGAAACACCTCCCCAACAATAGCTTTTCTCGCAGTTACGTAGACACCTAAGAATGTCCTGCTTAGTAAGTCCATGTAGTGAAGCCCAAGTTTCAAAATCGCTTTTCGAGTGGTGTTTATCTGCGTGTCCACTATGTAATTTCATTCGACTCTTCTCACATCAACTAACATGTAAATAAAAGAGTAGTCATTAAATCGACTGTCCGCGAATTTTCACTAAAAGTACAAAGAACGCGATTGCATTACGGCAATTCGATGAGCCAAATAAGTAAGCTTACAGCGCCACTTTATAGCCCTAGGTCTGTTACAAAAAATCATGAATCCCGCATCAAATCGGCGAACTAGCCTGTGGTAACCTTGCGTATTCGCAAAATCGAGTTAAAACAATGCAAGCAACTGAAAATAATAAAGTTTTAGTTAAATTACTGCCCCTTGCGATTGCGGTAGCGGTGTTCTCCGCGGTAGCGACGCCCCGAACGGTGCTGGGTCAGGAATCGGCAGTTAGCGAGGACGAATCTTCGACCGTAGTCTATCAGGCAGAGTTCTTCGATCAGTATCAGCCGTTTTCGGTAAATGACATGCTCGCGCGCATCCCGGGCATCAACCTCGCGCGTGGTGGAGGCGACAACCGGCGGGGATTGGGCGCGGGCGGAAACCAGGTTCTAATCAACGGCCGCCGGGTGGCTGGCAAGGGCAACGAAGGCAACGCTCAGCTGTCTCGAATTCCTGCGAGCGAGGTCGAATATATCGAGATTATTCGCGGCACCTCTGGCGATCTCGATGTGCGTGGTGGAAACCAAATTATTAACGTCGTTTTGCAGCAAGCACAAAGCAGCCAGTCCTATGCTTATGAGGTCAATACTGATCACTATCATGATGGGAAATATCAACCTGGCGCCAAGATTTCTGTTACTGGCCAGAACCTAAAGCTAAACTATTTTCTCAGCGCCGAACTCGAGCCTCGTTGGGAATTCAGAGATGGCTTTGAGCGCGCGTTTGATGTGAATGGCACGCTCTCCAATACAGTCGATCGAGATGAAGGCAGGGATGCTTGGCCCGTCACGCTGCAGGCGAATCTGGGTTACGAATTTAGTCAGCAAGACACGGCCAATCTTAATTTCCAGTGGAACGACAATGAGTACGATTCCTATGCCGACCGTGTCCTGACAGACTTTTCGGTAACACCCGCAACAGTCTCCGTCGAGCGCGATACGATCCCCACAGAACAGAGCTCTTGGGAAATTGGCGGCGATTACATGCATGTGTTTGGCAATGGCAATCGCTGGAAAACGTTGTTCATCGTAAACGACGCTGACAACAACAGTGTCCGCAGTCGATATCAGGTTGACGACACGACATTAGAAAAAGACCTCTATCTTTCTAACGTTGAACGCACGCGAGAACGTATTATCCGGTCTTCCTATATCGCTAATTTTTCTCAAGCGCACTCTGTTGAGTCAGGTATAGAACGAGCACAAACTACGTTAGATACCTCCCTCCAACTAGGGCTGCTTGGAAGCACATCTGCCGGCGAGCGTTTCGGTGGGCTCGCAGCGATCACAGATTCTACTGGTACGGTAGAAGAGCTTCGCAGCGAATATTTTGCAATACACAATTGGCAGCTTAATGATCGTATGAGCCTCGAAAGCACGATGCTGTTTGAGGACAGCACGATTTCGCAGAGCGGAACGTCCAATCGATCAAGAAGCTTTACTTTCTTCCGACCGCGTTTCGATTACCGATTCGATTTAACTACCTCTGTGCAGTTTCGAGCGACGGTAGAGAAAGACGTGCAGCAGCTAAGTTTCAGAGATTTTACCGCTGGCGTCGATTCGGGCGACGACGAACAGAACGCGTTCGAAGGCAACGCTGATTTACGACAACAACAGCTCTGGCGCTACGAAGCAAACTTCGAATACCGCCTGCCGCAGGACTCTGGAGTTCTTAACACCAATTTCTTTTTTGAGGATTTAGAGGACGTAATCGACAACGTAGACGTATCGACTGCTACCCAAATCCTCTCGGCACGAGGAAACGTAGGCGACGGCGAGCGCTACGGCGTAAGACTAGACGGAAGCCTTCGGCTCAGCTTTATTAATCAGCCACAAGTTTTAGTTACCGCGGGATTGAATCTCGAAGAATCCACATTGGTAGACCCCTTCTTGAACATAGACAGAGAGCGTTCTATGCGCGGTGGAGGCAGCAGCTACAGCTTCGGTTTCCGTCATGACATCCCGTCGTTCAGGAATATGAATTACGGCATTAACTATCGGCGCGAGTTTTATAACGAATTCAAAGTCTACGACATTGATAAAACCGAGCAGTATCCTAAGATTGGCTCTTATTTTGGCTGGGTTGAAATCCAAGGCAACACCGGTGTGATCTATCGGTTCGAAGTGCGCGACTCCCGAGACCGTTGTCGCTTACGAACCCGGTATGCCGGAGGCACAATCGCAACTGGTTACATCGAGGAAATCGAAGATTCTTGTTCCGACGCAGGGCCGGTACTAGCACTGAAAATACGCGGGACCTTTTAGCGTTCAACCGCCCGCTTAAACCCAATCTTCTGACAATGGATGACACACCCAACTATAGAGCCTCGCGCGTTAAACCAACGCGCGACGCTAACTCTTAGAGCCCTGACTTTGGCGGGGTTCCTACAGAAGCGGCCCCACACCCCAATCTTATCGGTATGCTATTTCAGAGATCTATTTAGGCGTCCGTTTCAGCGACCTGTTTCAGCGACCTGTTTCAGCGACCCATAAAAAAACCCCGCACTCATCGAGTACGGGGTTCTTCTAAATATAATGCCTG
>JAGYKB010000023.1 GCA_018401885.1 Gammaproteobacteria bacterium | reverse complement strand
AGTTTTTCTGCCATATATTGATAAATAAAGCCTGATTTCTACAACAATTCTGTATTTATTGTATTAAAAACAGAGTCCTACGAAGCTTAAATTTTCACCAAATAATGCAGAGGCTGTAATAAACGCCGAGCTTGTGGGATATTGCGTTAGTAGTCTCCCAAACCAATAAATAAAAGGAGCAACACCCATGACCATGACGCAGCTAATCGTCGCCACTCTGGCGCTCACGCTTATTCATATTTGGTTCGTTCCCGCGTTCTTTAACCGCGTGCATTTAAAGTATCTGATGGGATCTAGAGACGAGGGTCTCGAACTGAGCGTTGGCGCGGGCAGGGCGAGTCGTGCGGCAACTAACTTCCAAGAAAGTCTCGTCCCGTTTTTGGCGATGTGTTTGCTTGCAATGATTAACGGTGTCGACCTACTTGTGCTTGCGCAAGTTTGGTTAGGCCTTCGTGTGGTCTATCTGGTGTGTTACGTGGGGGGGATCAACCCAGCGCGCTCTTACGTCTGGGTTGCTTCGCTTGTTGTGCTCATATTGATGGCAATAAAGCTTGTTTAAATCACAAGCACTCTGCGGGCGATTCAAACCGTCCGCAGTCAGAGAGCAAGCCTACAATCCATACTTGCTCGCCATCTCCTCAAGGCTGTACACCTTGCCAATATTAGACACCTGGCCCGCGCAGCCGAATGCTTCGAGTCGGTCTTTTACAATGCCCTTCATTGCAGTCATGGTGGGAATGAGGAATTTGCGCGGGTCGAACTCGCTCGGATTTTCGGCGAGGAATTTGCGTGCGGCGCCGGTCGAAGCTAAACGCAAATCGGTGTCGATGTTTACCTTGCGCACACCGTGACGAATGCCTTCTTGAATTTCCGATACAGGTACGCCGTAGGTTTCGGGAATCTCTCCACCAAACTCATTGATAATCGCTAGCCACTCTTGGGGCACCGACGACGAGCCATGCATAACGAGGTGAGTATTTGGGATTTTTGCATGAATCTCTTTGATGCGGCTAATGGCAAGAATGTCGCCGGTAGGTGGGCGGCTAAACTTATAAGCGCCGTGGCTCGTGCCCACCGCTATGGCAAGGGCGTCGACGCCGGTGGCGTTAACAAAGTCTTCGGCCTCTTGCGGGTCGGTGAGCATCTGCGCCATCGACAAAACGCCTTCGGCGCCAATGCCGTCCTCTTCGCCTGCCATGCCGGTTTCGAGCGAACCTAAGCAGCCTATCTCGCCTTCGACAGAGACGCCGCAGGCGTGTGCCATGGCAACCGCAGTTTTGGTGACGGCGACGTTATAGTCGAAGTCCATCGGCGTTTTGCCGTCTTCGCCGAGTGAGCCGTCCATCATGACAGACGAAAACCCAAGCTGAATGGAACGCTGGCAAACCGCAGGCGACACGCCGTGGTCTTGGTGCATAACAATCGGTATGTGGGGAAACTCTTCGATCGCGGCTTGAATCAAATGTTTGAGAAAGTTAGCGCCGGCATATTTGCGTGCACCCGCAGAGGCTTGCAGGATTACCGGGCTGTTGGCTTCGTCTGCTGCCTCCATAATTGCGCGAATTTGCTCGAGGTTGTTCACATTAAATGCCGGCACGCCGTAGCCATTCTCGGCTGCGTGATCGAGTAGTTGTCGTAAGCTAATAAGTGCCATGCTGTTGTCCTCTGCTGTCTAAACTCGTAAATACTTAATCTTAATCGGCCGCGCGTTGCAGCAATATGTCTACCGCGGGTAATATCTCGCCCTGCACGTATTCTAAGAACGCACCGCCGCCTGTCGAAATGTAGGAGATCGATTCGGTCACGCGGAAGGCGTCGATCGCCGCGATCGTCTCGCCGCCGCCGGCAATAGAGAAACCGGTATTTGCAGCGACAGCCTTCGCGATTGCCTCGGTGCCGTGGGCAAACTGCGAAAACTCGAACACACCCACGGGACCGTTCCAGATAATTGTTTTCATCGCGGCGATGGTGTCGGCAAACATCGCCGCCGTCTGCGGGCCAATGTCTAAAATCATGTCGTCGTCGCTAATCTCTGCAACTAGTTTGGTAGTTGCCGCTGCGTCTGCGCTAAATTCTTTTGCAACAACGACATCAATAGGTAAAGGTATTGATGTTTGCGCCATTAGCTCTTTGGCGAGTGGAATGAGGTCTTCCTCGCACAGGCTTTTACCGACGTTAATACCGCTGGCCGCAAGAAAAGTATTAGCGATGCCGCCACCGACAATCAAGTGATCGACTTTAGTCGCGAGGCTTTTTAAAACTTCGAGCTTGCTCGACACCTTAGCGCCGCCGACAATTGCCAACATCGGGCGTTCGGGTGCGTGCAGCGATTTCTGTAGCGCATCGAGCTCACCGGCCAGCAGTGGACCCGCGCAGGCAATAGGAGCAAATTTTGCCACGCCGTGTGTGCTCGCTTGCGCGCGGTGTGCAGTGCCAAAGGCGTCCATAACAAACACGTCGCACAGGGCTGCGTAGCGCTTGGCGAGCGCGTCGTCGTTTTTGCCTTCGCCACCATTCATGCGCACGTTTTCAAGGAGTGTCACGACGCCCGATTGTTGCTGAGCGGGCGCGTCATTCTCAAGCGCGCTGTTATCAAGAACAACGGGCGAGCCGAGCAGGGTGCTTAAGTGTGCCGCTACTGGTGCAAGAGAGAATTCTTGCTGATCTGATGCGGCTATGCCCTCTTGCGGGCGACCAAGATGCGACATAACGATTACGTGTGCGCCGCGCTCAAGCGCGAGTTTTATTGTCGGCAACGCTGCGCGGATGCGCGTGTCGTTGCCTACAACGCCGTCTTTCACCGGCACATTAAGGTCTTCGCGAATCAGTACGCGCTTGCCGGCCAGTGAGAGAGTTTCCATGCGATGGAATTTCATGCTTTGTGTATTCCTTCTTTCCTATGTTTCGTCTTTTAGTCTTTCTCGCGGCGATAAATAAACTGCGCCACGTCGAGCATGCGATTCGCATAGGCCCACTCGTTGTCAAACCAGACTAAAAGCTTCACCAAACGAGAACCGGCGACAAGCGTTTGATTAAGATCGACCACAGCCGAGCGCGGGTCGTGATTAAAATCAGTCGAGGCGAGCGGCTCTAACGTGTAACCCAAAATGTTTGGCGGCAGGGTTTTACTCGCGGCGATTAACGCAGCGTTTACCGACTCGACTGTGGCATCCGAATTAAGTGTAAGCGTCAGATCCATCGCCGAAACATTCACAGTCGGCACGCGAATCGCCTGCGCCTGTAGTTTGCCAGTTAAACCGGGCAAGATGCGCTCGATGCCTTTGGCAAGCGCGGTATCCACCGGAATAATCGACTGCATGGCGCTGCGTGTTTTGCGCAGATCTTTATGATGGTAGCTGTCGATTACCGGCTGATCGTTCATCGCCGAGTGAATGGTGGTAATAACGCCATGATCGATACCAAACGCATAATCGATCGCCTGTAATACAGGCACGATGCAGTTGGTTGTGCACGAGGCGTTAGAAATAATTGTCGCATCAGCTGTGAGCGTCTCGTGATTAACGCCATACACGAGCGTCGCATCGACATCGCTATCGGCGGGCTGCGAGAATAAAACCCGTTTCGCGCCGTTGGCTATATGCAGTTGCGCGGTGCTGCGATCGGTAAACGCGCCGCTGCACTCCATTACCAGATCGATGCCGAGGTCTGCCCACGCTAAAGCAGTCACGTCTGCCTGCTGCGAGACGCGAATCGCGTCGCCGCTAACGAGCAGTTCGCCGTCGCCCTGTTCGACCTCGCCCAAAAACCGCCCGTGGGTGCTATCGTAGCGAGTTAGATGCGCAAGGTTCCCGATGTCTGCAAGATCATTGATCGCAACGATGCGCAGGTCGGCGTAGTTTGTCGACTCGTAAAAAGCGCGCAGCACGCACCGGCCGATGCGGCCGTAGCCATTGATTGCGATCTTATAGCTCATTCGGTTTCCTAGCTGAGTTAAGACCTAAAGCATCGACACAACAGTATTGGCGACGTTTTCGGCGGTAAAGCCAAAATGCTCCATGAGCTCGCCGCCCGGAGCCGACTCACCGAAGGTGTGCATGCCAATCACTTTACCGTCGAGACCAACGAACTTTGCCCAATACTCAGAACCGGCCGCTTCGACGGCGAGACGCTTGCGCACCGCGTTGGGAATAACGCTTTCTTGGTAGGCCGGGTCTTGCGATTCGAATACATCAACACTCGGCATCGAAACCAGACGCACTTTCTCGCCGTCGGCGTTAAGTGCGGTCACGGCGTTGACGCAAATGCTAACCTCGGAGCCTGTCGCGATAACGATCGCCTCGGGCGTGCCTTCGCAGTCGAGTAGCACATAGCCGCCGCGAGCGATGCTGTCGAGCTGCTCGTCGCTGCGCGCCTGATGTGGGAGTCCTTGGCGCGAGAACACGAGCGAGGTAGGTCCAACACTGCGCTCGATTGCGGCTTTCCACGCAACTGCCGACTCGACGCTGTCGCAGGGGCGCCACACCGACATATTAGGGGTAGTGCGCAAATTCGCGAGCTGCTCGACAGGCTGATGCGTCGGGCCGTCTTCGCCTTGGCCGATCGAATCGTGTGTGTAAACAAAAATGCTTTGCTGCTGCATCAGCGCAGCCATGCGCACCGCGTTGCGTGCGTATTCCATAAAAATGAGGAACGTTGCGGTATAGGGCACGAAGCCGCCGTGCAGCGCGATGCCCGAGGCGATTGCCGTCATGCCAAACTCACGTACACCGTAATAAATATAATTGCCGTCGGCTTTCTCTGAAATAGGCGTACTTCCTGACCAATTGGTCAAGTTAGAGCCGGTAAGGTCGGCAGAGCCGCCTATCAGCTCTGGCAACAAAGAGCCATAGGCCTCGAGGCAGTTCTGCGAGGCTTTACGGCTCGCGATGTTTTCAGGGTTAGCCTGCAGGTGACGAATATAGTCGTCGGCCTTCTCTTTAAAGTAGCCGGGCAGCTGGCCTTTTAGGCGGCGGATGAGTTCCATCGCAAGCTCGGGGTATTCTTCTTCGTAGCCTACGAGCAACTCTTTCCACGCGGTCTCGGCGCCGAAGCCTTTCTCGGTGCAGTCCCAAGCATTCTTGATGTCTTCGGGAATAATGAACTCACTGTGTGGCCAGTCGAGGGCGGCGCGTGTGGCTGCGATCTCTTCGGCGCCCAAGGGCGCGCCGTGAGTGGCTGCCGTGCCCTGTTTGTTTGGCGAACCGAAGCCGATAATGGTTTTGCATTTGATTAGCGTGGGGCGGGTGGCGTCGGCTTTGGCTTCGACTATCGCTGCGTTAATTGCGTCTGCGTCATGACCGTCTACCGCGAGCACCTGCCAGTCGTAGGCGGCAAAGCGCTTTGCGGTGTCGTCGCTAAACCATTCTGCAACCTCGCCGTCGATCGAGATGCCATTGTCGTCATAGAAAACGATGAGTTTGCCTAGTTTGAGGGTGCCTGCGAGCGAGCAGACCTCGTGCGAGATGCCTTCCATGAGGCAGCCGTCGCCGGCGAACACGTACGTGTGGTGGTCAACCACGTCGAATCCGGGGCGGTTAAACTGCGCGCCGAGGGTTTTTTCGGCGATCGCCATGCCAACCGCGTTGGCAAGACCTTGGCCGAGCGGGCCGGTTGTGGTCTCGACGCCGGGCGTGTAGCCGTATTCGGGGTGGCCGGGGGTCTTCGAATCCATCTGCCGGAACTGTCTGATGTCCTCGATCGACACGTCGTAACCGGTGAGGTGAAGAAGCGAGTAGATAAGCATCGAGCCATGGCCGTTGGAGAGCACAAAACGGTCTCTATTCAACCACTTAGGATTGCTTGGGCTGTGGCTCAGATGGTCTTTCCAGAGCACCTCAGCAATGTCTGCCATGCCCATTGGGGCCCCTGGGTGGCCTGAATTTGCCTTTTGGACGGCATCCATACTCAGCGCGCGGATTGCATTAGCGCATTGCTTGCGGGTTACAGCGGATTCCGCCATGGGTGAGGCTCCTTAGGTGCTCTACAAAGTTGAAGACGCGCATTTTCTCGCACCTGCTTCTAATATGCTACTCGCTATATCGAAATCTATATCAAATAATTTTGATATAGATTTGTAATGCCCCTCGATTGTTGCTACATTGCGCGCATTCGAAAGGGGGTAGGCCCTTTTCAGCGAGGAAATGCGTGTGCAAGCCGCTGTAGCAAGCCAGTCTCAGCCCTTTTTAGTCGACGACGAGCAGACAACGCCCGCGCAGCATCTCGCGCAGCTGCATAAGGCGCTCGCCGATACGCTGCGGCTGCAAATACTCCGGCTGCTCAAAAACGAATCCTTTGGGGTGTTAGAGCTCTGCCGCTTGGTCGCTATTCGTCAGTCGGCGCTCAGTCACCATCTGAAGGTGCTGGCAAAGGCGGAACTAGTGGCAACTCGGCGTGAGGGCAACTCTATTTTCTATCGCCGTGCCTTTATTACCGACGACGATCCGCTTGCGGATCTCAAGCGGGCCGCTTTCGATGCGGTAGATACACTCGACATCCCGCGCGAGCAGGCAGAGCAGCTCGACCAGCTGCAGCAGGAGCGCTCGGAGCTGTCGCTGAGTTTCTTTCAGAAAAACGCCGAGCGTTTTTCGGAGAACCAAGGATTAATAGTCGAGCGTGAGCATTACGACAGCAGCCTGATGGATGTGGTCGACGGCCTTGGGCTATCGCCCACCGCCTGTGTGCTCGAAATCGGTCCCGGTGAAGGTCGGCTGCTTGTCGAGCTCGCGCGGCGCTTTGCGTCTGTTACTGCGGTCGACAATTCGAAAGACATGCTCGACTTGTCGCGCGCAGCCATCGCAGCAGATGGCCTAAGCAACGTCGAATTTTTGTTGGGGGAGACGGCCAACGCGCGCGAAACCCTGAGCGGTGCAGCCGACCTCGTCGTGTTCGACATGGTCCTTCACCACATTGCGACACCCGCCTCGACGTTTAGAGACGTTGCGGCACTGTTAAAAGAAGACGGGCTCTTACTCGTTATCGAGCTCTGTAGCCACGACCAAGATTGGGTGCGCAGTTCCTGCGGCGATCTGTGGCTTGGGTTTGACGAAAGCGAGTTAGACCAATGGGCGGCAATGAGTGGATTGCGATTCGAGCAGGGATCGAATCTTGCGCTGCGTAATGGATTTCAGATTCAAATGCGCGTGTTTAGAAAACACGCGAATTAATACTAAGGAGTTAGCATGAGCGAGATCAATTTATTCACGTCCGAATCGGTTTCCGAAGGACACCCCGACAAGATGGCTGATCAGATCTCCGACGCCATTCTTGATGCACTGCTAAAAGAAGACCCGCGTTCGCGCGTCGCCTGCGAGACGCTCATCAAAACAGGCATGGTGCTCGTCGCCGGCGAAATCACTACCGAAGCCTATGTCGATATCGAAGACATCGTACGCGGTGTTGTAAACGATATTGGTTATAACAACGCCGACAGCGGTTTCGATGGTCACACCTGCGCTGTGATAAATGCAATTGGTAAACAGTCGCCGGATATCTCGCAGGGCGTTGACGATTCTGACGATCACGAGCAGGGTGCAGGCGACCAAGGATTGATGTTCGGTTACGCGAGTAACGAAACCGACGTACTCATGCCAGCGCCGATTACTTATTCGCATCGTCTCGTTAAAAGGCAGTCCGAGGTGCGTAAAAACGGCACATTGCCATGGCTCGAGCCGGATGCAAAAAGCCAGCTGACTTTCCGCTATGTCGATAACAAGCCTGTGTCTATCGATGCGGTGGTGCTGTCGACTCAGCACAAAGATTCGGTCTCAAACGAAGAACTTCGAGAGGGCGTGTTCGAAGAAATTATCAAGCCCGTACTGCCCGAAGAATGGATGACCAAAGAGACAAAAATATTCATCAATCCAACCGGCCGCTTTGTAATCGGTGGACCTGTAGGTGACTGCGGTCTTACTGGACGCAAAATAATCGTCGACACTTACGGCGGCATGGCAAGACACGGCGGCGGCGCGTTCTCAGGTAAAGACCCCTCTAAAGTCGATCGCTCGGCTGCCTATGTTGCGCGCTATGTCGCGAAAAATATCGTTGCCGCGGGAATCGCAGAGCGCTGCGAGATTCAGCTCTCTTATGCGATTGGCGTTGCTGAACCAACGTCTATAAGCGTCGAGACGTTTGGCACAGGAAAAATCTCGAACACCGAGATCGTAAAGATTATTCGCGAGCATTTCGAATTAAGACCAAAGGGCTTGATCAAAATGCTCGATCTAATCCAGCCGATCTATCGAAACACCGCGGCCTATGGTCATTTTGGCCGTGAAGACCTCGAACTTAGCTGGGAGAAAACTGACAAAGCCGCGGCATTAAAAGCGGCTGCAGGGATCTAAAAAAGACATCGAATCTTCGCGTTAACGCGTAATTCACAACCATGATCCGTCGCTATGAATCATAAAACGAATCAAAAAGAATCTAAACGAATCGAAATTACGGAGCAAGACATGAGCACAGCAGCAGCAACGCCAATTAACGACGTAGCAAAAAATGACTATAAAGTAGCCGACATTTCACTTGCCGATTTCGGTCGTCGTGAAATTACTCTCGCCGAAGCAGAAATGCCCGCGCTCATGACACTGCGCAAGAAATACGCAGCAGAACGTCCGCTCGCCGGCGCGAAGATCATCGGCTGTATCCACATGACAGTACAAACCGCAGTGCTGATCGAAACACTTGTCGAGCTTGGCGCCGAAGTACGCTGGTCGTCGTGCAATATCTTCTCGACCCAAGATCATGCCGCTGCGTGCATCGCTGCGTCGGGTATTGCGGTTTACGCGTGGAAAGGTCAAACAAACGAAGAGGGTGAGTGGTGCATCGAGCAGACAATCCTCAAAGACGGCAAGCCATGGGATTGCAACATGATCTTGGACGACGGTGGCGACCTCACCGGCATGATCCATAACAAATACCCTGAGATGCTCGCGAAAATCCACGGCATTACCGAGGAGACCACAACGGGCGTGCATCGCCTGCTCGAGATGATGGAAGCGGGCGAATTAAAAGTACCCGCCATCAACGTAAACGACTCGGTTACTAAGTCTAAGAACGACAACAAATACGGCTGTCGTCACAGCCTAAACGACGGCATTAAGCGCGGAACAGACATGCTGCTGTCTGGCAAGAAAGCGCTCGTCATCGGCTACGGCGACGTGGGCAAAGGCTCTGTACAAAGCCTGAGCCAAGAAGGCATGATCGTGAAGGTTGCCGAAATCGATCCTATCTGTGCGATGCAGGCGTGCATGGACGGCTACGAGGTTGTGTCGCCTTATATCGACGGCATTAACACGCGCAGCGCCGAAGGCATCAACACCGAACTGCTGTCGAAGATGGACCTCATCGTTACCACCACGGGTAACGTGAATGTGTGCGATAAGTTCATGCTCGCTGCAGCAAAAGCGGGCTCAGTTATCTGCAACATCGGCCATTTCGACAACGAGATCGACACGCAGTTCATGCGCGACAACTGGCACTGGGAAGAGGTGAAGCCGCAGGTACACAAGATCTTCCGCAGCGGACTCGAGAATCAGGACGACTACTTAATTCTACTGTCCGAAGGCCGACTGATTAATCTCGGTAATGCTACTGGTCATCCTTCACGAATTATGGATGGCTCGTTCGCTAACCAGGTGCTCGCGCAGATGCGTATGTTCTCAGAGAAGTTTGCCGATCAGTCTGAAGAGTTTAAGAAGAACAACATCACCGTAACAGTGTTACCAAAAGAGCTCGACGAAGAAGTTGCGGCACTTATGGTGAAGGGCTTTGGCGGAGTCTTGACTAAGCTTACTGACGATCAGGCGAAATACATCAACGTAAAAGTAACGGGTCCTTTCAAGCCCGAAAGCTATAAGTACTAGGCTTTCAAGTACTTCCCTGAGTCAAGTACTTCCCTGAGTCAAGTACTGACCCTACAAGGTTTTGAAAATTGAAGGCGCCGAATTCGGCGCCTTCTCGTTAGAATGGATTCATTCATGAGTACAGACACGAGTCATTTCAGTATCGAATTTTTCCCGCCGCGCACACCCGCTGGCGAAGAGAAGCTTGATGCCGTTCATGCAGAACTAAGCAAGCTTGGCCCCGAGTTTTTCTCGGTGACCTACGGCGCCGGTGGTTCGACGCGCGAAGGCACTAAGCGTGCGGTGACGCGGTTTCGCGAAGCGGGCTCGCGCGTCGCGCCTCATCTGTCGTTTGGCGGCAGCGACGAAGATGAGATACTCGCGCTTTTGCACGACTACAAAGAGGCCGGAATCGATCGACTTGTCTGCCTGCGAGGCGATGCGCCGTCTGGCATGGGCTCTGCCTCACTCTATCGCTACGCTAACGAGCTTGTTGAGTTTGTGCGTAAGGAAACCGGCGATCACTTTACGATAGACGTAGCGTGTTACCCCGAAGTTCACCCCCAATCACGGTCGGTCGAAAGTGATCTCGAGTTTTTTAAAGCAAAGGTCGATGCCGGAGCCAACTCGGCTATTACGCAGTATTTCTACAATGCCGATGCCTACTTTGGTTTCGTTGATGACTGCGTGCGCGCCGGAATCAATATTCCTATCGTGCCGGGCATTATGCCGATTACTAACTACGCAAACCTCGCGCGCTTCAGTGCTGCGTGCGGCGCTGAAATACCACGCTGGTTGACCAAACGGTTGGAGTTCTTAGAACACGACGATCAGGCGCTGCGCGATTTTGGTCTCGAGGTTGTTACCGATCTGTGTGAGCAGTTGCTCGCCGGCGGCGCACCCGGGTTGCATTTCTATTCGATGAACCAAGCCGATAGCGTTACGCGCCTGTGGCAAAACTTACTCGAAGGCTAACGCGATGAGAGTCTCGCGGTTACATATTGCCCACACGCTCGTTGCAGGCGCGGAGTTGTCGTTGCCTGCCGAGAGTGCGCACTATCTCGGTACGGTGCTGCGTGCGCGCCAAGGCGATCCGGTGAGAGTGTTTAATGCAGTCGACGGTGAATTTGACGCGGTTGTGAGTCGAAGCAAAAAGGGCAATGTTGACCTCACCCTGGGTGCGTGTGTGAGAACATCCGAGCACACCTCATCGCTTCATCTTCATCTTGCGCTTGGTCTCTCGCGCGGTGACCGAATGGACTATGCGATTCAGAAAGCGACCGAGTTGGGCGTAACCGAAATCACACCCCTGTTCACCGAACACGGCGAAGTGCGACTCAAGCCTGACAGGCTGGAAAACAAACTTCGTCATTTCGAAAAGATCGCGATAAATGCTGCTGAACAGTGCGGGCGTCTCGATGTGCCCGTCATCAATACCCCCCTTTCGTTGGAAGCGTTTTTGGCGCAGGAGACTAACGCCAAACGCTTGTTGCTCGAGCCCGGCGGCGAGCAACGCCTAACGGCGTCGCAAGCACTTACCGATATCCAATTGTTGATTGGCCCCGAAGGCGGTTTCAGCGAGCAAGAGGTTGCTCAGGCGCGCGCTTCGAATTGCGAGATCATGCGTTTGGGTCCACGCGTGCTGCGCACCGAAACCGCCCCGGTCGCCGCGTTGGCGATACTTCAGTTTTTGTTCGGCGATCTGTCTTAGATCATATTTTTAAGGGGCATAAAAAAAGGCCCCGTGGGGCCTTTTTTATAAGAGGGTTTTGACCCCTATGTTGTCTTTTATTTCGTGAACTCGGGGTAGGCTTCCATTCCGCACTCGGACTGGTCTACGCCTTGCTCTTCTTCTTCTTCGCTAACCCTGATTCCCATCACCGCTTTGACAGCAAACCACACTGCGAGGCTTGTTATGAATACCCAGCCGAAGATGACAAGCGTGCCCACGAGCTGACCCATAAATGTTGCATCGGGATCGGACAGAAGCACGGCGAAGATACCAAAGATACCTACAGTGCCGTGTACCGAAATCGCACCGACGGGGTCGTCGATCTTAAGCTTGTCGAGTCCGATGATGCTGAACACAACCAGCGTACCGCCCATTGCACCGATGATTGTGGCGAGTAGGGGGCTAGGATCAGCGGGTTCTGCTGTAATTGCGACTAATCCGGCGAGCGCACCGTTGAGTGCCATCGTAAGGTCGGCTTTACCGAAGAGGATGCGTGCAACAAACAGGGCAGCAATCAAGCCGCCGGCTGCGGCTGCATTCGTGTTCAAGAAGACGTTGGCGACTTCGTTCGCAACACCCACGCCGCCAAGCTTCAGAGTCGAGCCACCGTTAAAGCCAAACCAGCCCATCCAGAGAATGAATGTGCCGAGGGTTGCCATCGGCAGGTTAGCGCCAGGAATCGCCTGCGCCGCGCCAGTCTTCGCGTTGTATTTACCCTTGCGAGCGCCGAGTAGCAGAACACCTGCGAGTGCGGCTGAAGCGCCTGCCAGGTGAACGATGCCCGATCCGGCGTAGTCGCTATAGCTCAGCGCGCCGATGAAAGGCACTTCTTTGCCGCCCCAAGTCCAGCCGCCTTCGATCGGGTAAATGAAGCCCGTCATCACTACGGCGAAAGCTAAGAATGCCCAGAGCTTCATGCGCTCGGCAACGGCGCCCGACACGATCGACATCGCAGTAGCAACGAACACTACTTGGAAGAAGAAGTCTGACGCGCCGGAGTAAACCGCGCCGCCGTCGAAGCCTTCTTCGGCAGAATCGAGCAGTACCTGTGCGATCGCTGCGTCATCCATTTGCGCAACTGTCGTAACGCCAGATAAGAAATAGCCGCCGTCATACATAAACTGATAACCGCAGACGAGATACATTGTGCAGGCGATCGCAAAAAGTGCGACGTTTTTAGTGAGAATCTCTGTTGTGTTTTTAGACCGGACGAGGCCCGCCTCGAGCATGGCAAATCCTGCCGCCATCCACATGACGAGCGCGCCGCACACGAGAAAATAGAATGTGTCCATTGCATACTGCAATTCAAAAATTTGGTTTTCCACCTTGCTTCCTCCCAGCGGGCTTAGAAAGCGCCGCCCTAATTAATTCGGTTTAGTGCTGCTCTTATTGCAAACAATGCAAGCCGCTTAGACTGCTTCCTCGCCGGTCTCGCCGGTGCGTATGCGAATAATCTGCTCGAGGCTAGTCACGAAAATCTTGCCGTCACCGATTTTTCCGGTGTTGGCGGACTGCGTGATCGCCTCGATAGTTTGGTCCAGAAGACCCTCGCCAATGGCGATCTCGAGCTTTACCTTCGGAAGAAAGTCGACGACATACTCGGCGCCGCGATACAACTCCGTGTGGCCTTTCTGCCGCCCGAAACCCTTAACCTCGGTTACCGTGATGCCCTGCACCCCGATCTCCGACAGCGCCTCGCGCACATCGTCTAACTTAAATGGCTTAATAATCGCCGTGACTAGCTTCATCGTCCTGCTCCTTGTCGTTGTTAGGAGGGCTTCGGTGGCAGTGCCGTCTCCCAAAGCCTTGTTGCGATCCCATCAAATGGCTGAACTGATGGGAAAACGCGTCGTTACCGTCTATTCGGATAGCAGGGGTCGTGCCAGTTTTGTAAATGGCATAAAATACAGTCAGTTAGCGTATAGTAGATAAGAACTACCCCTCATCAACTCGGGCGACCATCGGCGTAGTCCTATGTATTTGGTCCAATTCGGTGCACTTGAACCAAGACAAGGCGTGAGATGCACTAAAATAGTGCCGTGCGTCACAAAAAGAAGATAAGTGCGGGACGGACGGGCTTTCGGATGATAGGATCAACCCGACCGTTGTGTGGGATATTTGGAATGGCGAATAAAAATCTTTTAGACGACATCAGTGACAAAGTGGCCAGTCTGCTTCCCAAAGCCGAGGCGCTGGGCAGCGAAATGAAAGGTGAGCTTACTGCCAAGATACAAAGCGCAGTAAAGTCTAGTCTTGAGTCCTTGGATGTCGTGACCCGCGAGGAATTCGATGCGCAGGCCGCTATGCTCGCGCGCGCCGAGGCGAGGGTTGCTGATTTGGAAGCTCGGGTGGCAGCGCTCATAGAGAAAGAAACGTGATGTTTCTATTTCGCTACGAAAACTACGCGAATCATCCCTTTACCCTATTAGAGTAGCCCCTCCAAAACAGCGCAGCGGCGGTAGCTTGCAGCTTCTAAAAACTGAGCCTCGCCTACCTCGGTGAAGCCGTCGTAGTCTGCAATCGTGCGTGCCATGCGCAATAGTCTATGAGCTCCACGCGAAGAAACATTGAGACCTTCAAGGAGTGTCACCAACATCGTTTTCTTAAGATCGGTAAGCTGACAGGCATCTTCGAGAACTGAAGCCTTAAGATCGCTGTTAAGCGCTGCTTGTCTCTGGATTTGATGAGCGCGACAGTCGGCGATCATGCGTCGCCTGCGTTCCCAGAGGTGGTTTTCTTTTTGCGCGCGCTGCTCGGCCGCCGGCTGACTTGTTTGTGTGCTGAGCAGTTCGGCGTGCGATAGCGATGGCACTTCAATAATAAGATCGAAGCGGTCGATCAATGGGCCGGATACCTTACCGATATAGGCGCGCACTCGCTCTTTCGAACAGCGGCAACTACGCTTTGTATCGCTGGCATAGCCACAGGGGCAGGGGTTCATTGCAGCGACCAATTGAAAATTGGCAGGAAAGACCACGCGGTATTTAGCGCGACTGATGGTGATCTTACCCGCTTCGAGAGGCTCTCTTAGTGCGTTCAGCACTTCGGGCTTGAATTCGGTGAGTTCATCGAGAAACAGCACACCGCGATGCGCAAGGGTGATATCGCCGGGTACTGCGTTAGCCCCTCCGCCTACAAGCGAGGGCATTGTCGCCGAGTGATGCGGCGCGCGCAGGGGACGAATGGCTGCGCTGCCGAGCGCGAGTTGTCCTCGCACAGCGGAGCGAATCGATGCAACTTCAAGCATTTCGTCGCGCGTCATTGGCGGCAATAGTTTACTCAGCGTGGTTGCGAGCAGCGTCTTTCCCGACCCCGGAGGGCCAAGCATCAAAAGATTATGCCCACCGGCTGCGGCAATCTCGAGCGCACGCAACGCCCGCGCTTGGCCTCGTATCGGATTGAATGTCACACTGGCTTCGGTGTTGACTCTCCTGAGCGGACCTTGCTGATCTCTTTTGCGCCTCTTTGCACGTGCTGCATCAAATACGCTAAGAATCGTTGAGTCGTCTGCGTTGAGTTCGATCGACAGCGCTATAAGTTCAGACAGAGAATCGAGTCCGAGGGCGAGCGTGTAGTCAACGATATCGAGAGCCTCACGGTTAGCTGCAGGTACGACAATTGCGCGTCCTTCTTTACGCGCAGCGAGAAGCGCCTGGACTACACCGGGCACTGGACGCAGGCTTCCGTCGAGCGCGAGCTCACCAAGCATCTCGATACCGCGAATACCCTCTGAAAATCCTGCGATTTGCTCCGATGCTACGAGTGTCGCCACAGCAATTGCGAGGTCGTATCGCCCTCCTGCCTTGGGTAGATCGGCAGGCGCAAGGTTTACCGTGACGCGTTGATCTGGAAACTCAAGAGCCGAATTGATGATTGCGCTACGCACGCGCTCCCGACTTTCTTTAACCGCTGTCTCCGGAAGCCCTACGAGTGTAAATCCCGGCAAGCCCGCCGAAAGATGCGCCTCGACCATCACCTCAACGGCGTCGATGCCAAGCAACGCGCGCGAGGGTATGCTGGCGATGGTCATTTTGATTCTCCGAGTGCGTATTCTCAGTACTAGTAATAGACTGTTATTCACTGAATCACAAAAAAAGCGCAAAAAAAATGAGCCCGAAGGCTCATTCTTTCAAAGCTTGGTTAGCTTACGCTTATTTGCTGCTGTCGATCATGTACTCGACCAACGCTTTGATGTCGTCGTCGTTACAAGTAAAGCAAAGACCTTTGGGCGGCATGTTGTTGATGCCGGCGATTGCATTTGTGACTACTTGATCCATGCCCTTCTCGAGTCGCGCTGTCCATGCGTCGGCATTGCCTGGTCCAACTTTTGGCGCGCCTGCAGCACCACTGCTGTGGCATGCGAAGCAGGATGCCATGTAAGTCGTTTCGGCATTGAAGCCGTCGCTCACTTGGGCAAGTTCAGTTGATTGCTGCGCGTCGGCGAAGCTAGTTGACGCGAAAAGCGCCGCTGAGAGGAACAGTCCAGTTTTCAGATTTAACACGTCGAACTCCTTACCTAGGTTGGTACTTGCTGTGTTTGAATTTACTTTACGGTGTTTGATAGAACGTGGTTTCTACTTGGCGACCATGTAGTTCACAATCTCTTGTAGATCGTCGGCGCTGCAGGTCATGCAGAGGCCTTTCGCAGGCATGGCGTTAATTCCGTTCATGACATTGACCATGATCGCGTCCATACCTTTTTCCATGCGCGCGTCCCAAGCGGCTTTGTCGCCGAGCTTGGGTGCATTAGCAACACCCGCCGCATGACAAGCGTTGCAGCTAGCCATATAGGTTGCCTCGGCGTCGAAACCTGACGCAGCGACTTCTACAACCTCTGCAGCATCCTCGACTGGTGTAGTAGCCATCGGGGCTGCTGCAACCGGCGCCGCGGCAGCTGGCTGAGCAGTCGTGCCCACCTTATTGCCGACACAGGGCTGGCCGGCGAGACAAACCTGCCGCGCGGGGCGAATATTGTCTGCTGCGTTCTGTGCGTAGGCGCCACCGGTTGCGAATAAACAGCTAAGTGCTGCTACTGCGAACAGTTTTTGAATCATAGAAAGTACTCCATTGGCGATTTTCTGGCGCGAATTATAGCCGTTTTCGCTACCTCTGGCGAATAACCTTCTATTTTTTACTGATATAACGACAAGAAGCTGTCAGGGGCTCGCCGGCTCGATGACCATTTTGATCGGAGTCGAGTTATAAAAGACAGTACCGGGGTCGCTGTCGAGGCCGTAGCCAAGCAAGAAATCGACGTCTAGTTCAGTAATACCAAGGGTTGTCGGTACCACCGAGTCGAGCATGATGACCTCTTCGTTTGCGCTGAGTGCACCTTTTCGATGTTGAGGAAAGGGGCGCGAATTGTCCACACGTTCGACGAAAACGCCAACGGAGTTGAGAGCGAAGATCTGGTCACCGGTTATTGCAGCGGCTACCACGAAGCCCTTCTTGCCAATATCCTGCTCAGCGACCGCGATCTGGCCAATGACTTTAATCGATTCGTCGGCGCCGAAGCGTGATTGATAGAAGCCCCCGTTGCTGTTGGACGCAGCACCAGTAATCGTCCCGCGAGCTGGGGTATCGCTCGTGCTAATTACGGGGCCGAGTGGCAACGGATAACCGCTTTGATAGTGCGCGGTAAGCGAGTAGTCGCCTTCGGTGACACACGCGGGGTCAACCTGTTTGTCAAAGGTATTTGCAAGTACTAGGTAGCTGCCCGGGTTGAGCTGACGGGTGAGTGTCGAGCTGCAGCCTTCGGCTGATTTGTCATCGAAGTCTATGACAGTGAGGTTTAAATCAGAAACAAGCAGCACCGAATCAAGCGAGCTGGAGGTCATGGTTAAGGAGAGCGTTGCTGCCTTTTCTAAATCGATGCGATAGAGGTCGATGTAACTGAAGTCCGTGCCGCCGGCGGTAATCTGCGCTACGGTGCAGTCTCCCTCAGAAAGGCTATTGGTTTTTTCCCCGAGCACGAGCGCATTCTGCGTGCAGCTCGAAAGCGCGGTGTAGAGGGTCTCGACGCCGGCGAGGTCGTCTTGGGTTGGTCGATCGATATCGCCGATACTCGGCGCCATGATCGCAAGCTCCTGGGATTCGTGCTCGAGCCCAATGACATGACCGAGCTCGTGAATCGCGACGCGGCGGAAGTCGATTCGACGGTTGCTGCCGGGATAGAGAGCGCCATCATAAATGTCATACCGAACGTCGCTGTTAATCACGATGTCGGCCTCAAAAATATTTGGTTCACCGAGTAGCGTAGTCGACAGGCGGCGCAGGGTAACCGCGAGGGTATTGGCGCCGTATTCGGAGCCGCAGACCTCGTTGGTAAATTCGACGCTGTTAAGTCCATCCTCAAGGCAGGGGTCGATAGGTTGTTCGATCACAGTAAAATCGAAGACGGTATTGTCGTCCCAATCGGCAATTGCGGCGAGAAAGGAATCGTGCCACGCGATGCCTGAGGGAGATTCGCCACTAAGGCTTACATAGAAGTCGGTCGTGCCGCCTTTCCATTTAGAACCGGAAATCTCGAACGCAGCACTTTGCACGCTAACAAAATAAAGCGCGAGCGATGCCGCAATGCGCGCAAGAAAACTACTGCCTGTAGCTGCCATCGAGAATTGCCTTCCACCACTCTTCATTGTGTAAATACCAATCGACCGTTTTTGCGAGACCACTATCGAAGGTTTCTGCGGGGACAAAGCCAAGCTCGTCACTAATCTTTGAGGCGTCTATCGCGTAGCGGGTGTCATGGCCCGGGCGATCGGTGACAAAGGTAATAAGTGACTTTGCGCTCTGACCGACTGCGCAGGGTGAGTCTGGGAAACGCATTGCAAGCGTTGGGTCGGCGGCAAACCGCGCATCGAATAGCTCGCAGAGGAGGGTTACCACATCGAGATTGCGCCACTCGTTGTGACCACCGATGTTATACGTCTCGCCGACGCGACCGGCTTTGATCACGCGCTCGATGCCGCGATTATGATCGTCCACAAACAGCCAGTCGCGAATCTGCGAGCCGTCACCGTAAATCGGCAGGGCCTTACCGCCAAGAATATTTAGCATACACAGCGGCAATAGTTTTTCCGGAAACTGGAAAGGGCCGTAGTTATTCGAGCAGTTGCTGGTGGTGACCCTCAAGCCAAAAGTGTGGTGATAAGCGCGCACTAGATGATCGCTTGCGGCCTTGCTTGCCGCATAGGGCGAATTAGGTGCGTAGGGCGTAGTCTCGCTAAACGCAGGATCGGTTGCGAGTAGGGTGCCATAAACTTCGTCGGTCGAGACGTGATGAAAGTGGTTGTTGCGCGTGGCGTCGCTCTGGAGCCAGCAATTCTTAGCCGCTTTCAGCAGCGTATGCGTGCCAACGATATTAGTTTCAATAAACGCGTCTGGACCGGTTATCGAGCGGTCAACGTGACTCTCTGCGGCAAAGTGCACCAGCGTGTCGATTGCGTGATCGTGAAGTAATGTTTCGACCAACGCCTGATCGGTAATGGATCCTTCGATAAAGGTGAACCAGGGAGCGCCCAACGCGCCTTGTAAATTGTTGCGGTTACCCGCGTAGGTCAGACTGTCGAGTGCAACCAGCGTGTCGTCGGGATTTGCATTGTGCCAATAGTGGATAAAGTTGGCGCCGATAAAACCGGCGGCGCCGGTGACGAGAAGCTTGCTCATAGTGACCTACTGCCTACTTTTTTTAATGGGCTGCTTAATGCGCTACGCGTTAATTAGGTTAGGCATTGTAGCGGTTTTTAGGGTCGAGTACGTAATGACAAACAGCGCGTCAATTCTGCCTGCCAGGAAGTGGCTGAACAGTCGAGTTCGGCAAACGCGCGGCGGCGACTCATAACACTGTAAGCTGGCCGTCGAGCGGGTGTTGGATAGTCGCTTGTGGGAATCGGAATGAGCTCACAGCGCGACGTTAACTGTCCTGCCTCGAGCGCCTGTTTCTGGATTTCGCAGGCAAAATCGAACCACGTGATCACCGCGCCATCGCTCCAGTGAAAAATGCCGGTGGGTAGTTCATGACCATCGTTTAGGTGCTTGCTCGCCGCCGAGACTATTACCGTGGCGAGGCTGCGGGTTGAGGTGGGTGACCCAATCTGATCATCGACAATCGACAGCGTGTCGCGTTCGCTCATGAGTTTAAGCATCGTTTTGACAAAATTTGCGCCGTGCTCGCTGTAAAGCCAGGAGGTGCGAATGATCATAGCGTCCGACTTGCGCGCTAATAAGGCGTTCTCACCCGCAAGCTTGCTTGCGCCATAGACTCCCAGAGGCCTTGTCGCCGCGTCTTCCGAATAGGGCATGCTCGCCATCCCATCGAAGACGAAGTCGGTCGAAATATGCAGCAAGGGACACTTGCTAGACTCGGCGAGATTGGCGACGCCGCGCTCATTTATGGCATAGGCTGCGTCCGCTTCTGACTCGGCTCTATCCACTGCGGTATAGGCAGCTGCGTTGATTATGAGATCAGGTTTCAGCGCAGCGAAAGACGACTGCACGGCAGTGGCGTCGGCGATATCGAGATCGGAGCGAGTCAGTGCGACTAACTCGTGCCGCGAAAGGGCCGACTCTGGCCACAGGCCGATGAGTGTCTGCCCAAGCTGACCGCCCGCACCCGTCAAGATAACTCGACCAGAAGACTTACTCATAGGTGGGGGCGTCTTCGAAACGTTTGCCCGCTTCGTCTTTGGCAGAGAGCAGTGGAGTTGAACCGACTAAGGGCCAGTCGATACCAATTGTTTCGTCGTTCCACAAAAGCGATTGATCATCGCTCGCATCGTAATAGTCGGTGCATTTGTAAATAAGCTCGGCGCTTTGGCTGGTCACATAAAAGCCATGGGCGAAACCCGGCGGCACCCAGAGCTGCCGTTTGTTCTCGGCGGAGAGTTCGACGCCAACCCAGCGCCCGAATGTGGGCGAACTTCGGCGCATATCGACGGCAACATCAAATAGGCTGCCGCTGCCCGCGCGCACAAGCTTTCCCTGTGGGTGTTTAAGCTGGTAGTGAAGACCTCGTAGCGTGCCCTGACTCGAGAGACTCTGATTGTCTTGCACAAAATCGAGCGTGATACCGCGCTCGGTAAAATGCGTTTTGCGAAATGTTTCCATGAAGTAGCCACGCGAATCGCCATGCACGGTCGGCTCAAACAGCAGCACATCGGGAATAGCGGTTGCGGTGATTTTCATGCGCGATTCTCTTCCTCAAGCAGCTGTTGGAGATAAGCGCCGTAGCCACTTTTTCTGAGCGCTTCGGCAAGCTCGGCGAGCTGCGCGCGGTCGATAAAGCCTTGCCGATAAGCGATTTCTTCGGGACATCCGATCTTTAGGCCTTGGCGCTCTTCGAGCACGCGAATGAACACGGCTGCATCGAGTAGCGACTGCACGGTACCGGTATCGAGCCAAGCTGTGCCGCGTTCGAATAGTTCGACTTTAAGAGACTTTCGTTCCAAATAGACTTTGTTAACGTCAGTAATTTCAAGCTCTCCGCGCGCCGAAGGCTTTATATTTTTTGCAATATCGATAACGTCGTTGTCGTACATATACAGTCCGGTGACGGCATAGTGCGACTTCGGTTTGGCCGGTTTTTCCTCAAGATCTATCGCATTGTTGTCGGCGTCCAATTGCACCACACCGTAGCGCTCGGGGTCTGTGACATAGTAGGCAAAGACGCTTGCGCCGCTTTCTTGATTGACCGCGCTTCGCAAGGTCTCTTCAATTTGATGGCCGTAGAAAATATTGTCGCCGAGAATCAGGCACACGCGGCTATCGCCAATAAAGTCTTCGCCGATGAGAAACGCCTGCGCGAGCCCCTCGGGCTTTGGCTGCTGCGCGTAGCTCAGGCGTATCCCCCACGACGAGCCGTCGCCGAGAAGTTTCTCAAACATGGGCGCGTCTTCGGGCGTGGTAATAATGAGTATGTCGCGAATGCCCGCTTGCATGAGAGTCGCGAGCGGATAATAAATCATCGGTTTGTCGTATACGGGCATAAGCTGTTTAGACGCGGCGAGCGTCATGGGGTGCAGCCGGCTGCCGCTGCCGCCCGCGAGGATAATTCCTTTGGTCATATTTCTCTCTGCTATCTAAATTTTAGTCGCTTCGGCGCACGAGCGTGTCGAGCTGCGCAAAAAAGTTAGTCGTCGGTTCGAAGCCTAGCTCGGCCCTTGCCGACTGATTGTCGAACAGATTGTCGCGCGTCAGGTTTCGGTAGGTTCGCAGTCCGATGCCGCTGCGAAAAATTCGCAGTTTTTCAAGGAGTTCTGCCAATCCCGAGGCCGCAAATAATACCACAGCGGGAAGCCTCCAGTGTGACGGGCGCCTCTCGATGGCTGTGTAAATTGCCTCCTCAATCGCATTGATCCGGTATTCGCAGCCATCGGTGAGTGTCACCCTAATTGCAAGTTTTGCAGAGGAATCATTCGAACTTACGTGAGTCGCCGCGAGTATCAGCGCATTTACCACATCGTCGACGCCGACGAGCGAGAGTCGATTGCTGAGCGTGGGTAAGCGCGGCAAAGCGCCGGAGGAGATGAGCCGAATCATCGTTGCAATGTTGCCGCGCATCCCAACGCCATAGATATTTACAGCGCGTAAAACGACCACCTCGATCGAGCCCGCGGCTGCGGCGGCGATAAGCGCCTCTTCGACGCGGCGCTTGTCGCGTCCATAATGAAGTGAGTCATCTAAACTGAGTGTGCTGCTTAAGAAAACGAAGCGCCTCGCGCCCGCGTCGATTGCGGCGCGCAGCAGTGCCAGCGAACCGTCGAGGTTTACCGCGCGCGCCTCGGCACTGGCAGCGCTGCCGACATGGGCGATTCCGGCGAGGTGAATAACGGTGTCGATTCCTTCGCAGGCGCGGTGCAATGAAAGTGGGTCGCGGAGATCGCCAACGCAAGGCTCAACGCGTGCGGGCGCGTCACTTGGCTGTCGGACTAGTACGCGCAGCGTCGATGGGCGCTGCGCACTGGCTGCGAGTCGTGAGAGCAGCGCCTTGCCGACGAAGCCGCTGCCGCCGGTAATGAGCCAAGCCTCGCTCAAAACAGCTTCCAGCCATTTTTGTTGAAAAACCGCAGAGCCGAGCGCATAAAATAGCGCTGATGATCGCTGCCCTTCTTAGACGCATTGCCGCCACCGTGACGTACGCGCATAGTCGGTAAATAGACAACGTCGCCTAGCTTGCCCAGTCTGAGAGACAGGTCGAAGTCTTCGAAATAGAGAAAGAAATCCGCATCGAAACCCTTTACCTGTTGCAAAGCGCTGGTGCTGCACAGCATGCAACAACCGCTGACAATCTCGACCGGTGACGCGGTGGCGGGTTTCGCACTGGGTCGTGTCTCGAGGTCGCGACGCTCGTAGGCAGCCATCTGTTTGGCGAAGCTACGCCTTATAAACGGAGGTGCGAATCCGCGCAGCCAAAAAATAAAAATACTTGGATAGGATTTACACAGATGCTGCTTGTTGCCGAGAAAGTCGGTCGCTGCAGGGCTTACCAATACTGTGTCGGGCGCAGACACCAGGTAGTCGATCGCGTTGAGTAAGCTATCGGGAGCGATCTCGACATCGGTGTTTAGCATAAGATGAAAATCTGACTCGAGCAGCGGCAGCACGCGATTATGACCGCGGCCGTAGCCGACATTTCCCCAGCCTTGATGCAGCACAAGTGTTATCCCGGCGAGGGTGAATCGGGTCTTATCGACACCCAGACGGCGCACGTCGAGTTCAGGAGTCTCGGCATTGTCGATGAGATGTATGACGAGAGTGGCGACACCGCGACCACGCACCTCGCTGTTGCGCACGGCCTCCATTGCCACACAGATTGACTCGAGCAGGCGCAGCAATTCAGCCGGCGGGCTGAGATAGGTCACGATCGAGGCCGAGAGGCGCGGTGTGGTCATGCAGGTCTCAAATATCGACTAGGCGATCGCCGAAGGGTGTCGATACTATGCGCATGCCGTCGGGTACTTGGTCTGGGTTAATACGCCGTGGGCGAAAGCGGCGCTGGTCCTCTGGACTCACGACATCGTTTGCCTGTCCGTTCGCGGCCCGCTGCCTTAGCGCTTCGAAGGGGTTAAGCGGCGGCTCATCAATTCTTTCTTCGGCGTTATCAGCGACCTCGGGCGACTCCTCGGTAACGTGCTCGGGCAGGGGATCGGCAGCGGCGAGCGCGAGAATCGCGCGATTGCCTGCATGGCAGGTTACGCCGAGGGCCTCTGACGCACGACAGGGCCGCGAGTCGGGATACTGCACCACGATTTCGCCATTCGGCGAGCCGATAAGCGTATAGGTTTCGTGATCAGGAATCGGCATGCCTGCACCTCCGGTCAGCGGGACTGAGATCGGCGTGCCCGATTTATGCAGCAACAGTACGGAGCGCTTCGCGCCGATGCGAGTGCTGCCCATCAAGCTGAATTCGGGCGCTTCATCGCCGCCGCCCACACCTGGCAGCTCACGTCGGTTGTTTGTACTGCGCGCCTCCTCGTCGGCGTCGATCGCGGCAAACAGGGTCAGCGGTCCGCGAGTCTCGCTGTCGTTGGACTGTGCCAGACTCGCTGGCGACCCTAATAAAGAAATCGCGTAGACGCACAGTAGAAGAAGGGTAGAAACTCGGTGGATTTTCGGTAGCCAGTTATCGCACTGGCCGCGCTCCGAAGTTTTCGTAACCTGCTGTTTAAGTTTCATTTTTTACCTTCGATGAGTAGTAATGCAAGAAAATCGCTGAACTGCTTCTCAAAATTGTTGTCACGCTAGCCATAATCAGGGGCGGTTTCGTCACCTATTTGTTCTCGCGGACTAAAAGTCTGGTTTGGCTTGTTACCGGCTAACTTAAAACTTAGCTTTACGCGTGTCTTTAAGCCTAACTCAAAGCCTAGCCAGGGAGTAGGACGCAAGCCTTCGCCAGTTAGTTTTCTTCGCGAAAGCGCTTACGACAAGTGTAGCTAATTTTCGCAAGACCACAAAAAACGGCTGCGAGGACAAACCTAGCAGCCGTGATGATTAGCGCTCGGAAAGGGACCGAGAGCGTGTTTGCCTACTTGTCGAACTGAATCGTATCGCCTAATCCTTCAACGGCTACTTCTTTTTCCTTAGGCGCAGAACCATTTTCCAGCGTCTCTTTAAGCGCGCGGCCATAGGCAATGCGAGCAGTCTGTAGAGCAGCCGCCTGGGCCTGTAGACGAGCAAGCTCGGAGTCCACATATTGTAGGCTGCCTAGCTGCGCTTTGGTTTCGTCTGAGAGCTTATCTGTATCGTATTCTTTGCCGTCTATCGTAATTGTAGCCATTGAGTCGGTTCCTAATCTGTCATCTAAGTAAATCTGATAGTCAATTTCTTGCCGGAGGAATCTGGCAGTTGGCGCAGATTGTAGCCGACAGGAGGCTAAAATGCGATTCCTCTGCGCAGCGCTTCGGCGCGGGCAATCATTTCGAGCTCGAGCGGGCAGGCTTTGCGTTTTGACTCTCGCGCTGTTCGCACTGCCGGTGCGCGGGTAATTTCGGGCAGGTGCTTTGGCCTCGATCCCTCGCCGAGGATATTCGGTGCCGCGCGGGTGATCTCATTCACCGCGCTGAGTAAGGAGTTCTGATCGAGATGCGCATAGCGCTGTGTGGTTTTGATTTGAGTATGACCAAGGATGCGTTGCACCTCGTAGAGGCTGCGGCCATTGTTTACCAAAAAGCTGGCGAAGCTGTGTCTGAGATCGTGCACACGTACGTCGTCGAGCCCAGCTTGGCGACGAGCCGTGTCCCAAGAATAGAAAAAACTGGTAAAAGGCTTATGCGTTTTCGGGTTAGCAAATACCCACTCACATGTTTTTGGAATCGACTCAAGCAGCAGCGCTAACGCGTCTGATATAGGCACGTGCCGTGCTCTGCCCGACTTGCTCATCGGGATGCGCCAGATTTTTGTGTCGAAATCGAAGTCAGACCACCGCGACTTAAGCAGCTCCTGTTTGCGTGCGCCGGTGAGAATGAGCCCGGGCACAATATATCTGAGCATCGGATTACGGGACATTTTGACGCAGTAGACGAGTCGGTCGACTTCCTCGGAGGTAAGAAACCGCTCCTTCTTATTTCCTTCTTCGAGTAGAGGCGTGCCTGAGATGCGATTTTTGTCGACACCGGGGGTTTCCCATTTAAGCGCCAAATTATAGATGTAGCGCATGAGGATTATTACGCGGTTAATGGTGCCAGGCTTATGCGTCGTGCGCCGTGTGTTGATAAAGGCCACCAGATCGGTCTTGCCGATTTCGTACAGGTGTTTGTCGCCAAAGAACGGCAGCACATGATTATTGAGCAGGCTCACATCGCACGAATAGGAGCGCTTGTAGGTCCTTATGTAAGGCAGGTAAGCCTCGCGGACGAAGGTTGCGAGTAAAGGCGATGCAACGTCGGGCTCTTTGAGCTGAGGCTGTGCCGCGGGCGTCTCGCCATAGGGATTGGCAAACGCGGCGAGAGCGGCGTGCGTCTGCGCAGCCTTGCGCTGTTTGATCAGCGTGCGCACCTCGTTGAGACGAATATGGTCGACATCGGCGATTTTGACTTGGCTCGTTTTACCGTCTTCGCCGCGTTCCCGAAAATAGAAGGTCTTGCGGCCGCTTGCCCGCACCTGCACCATCAGGCCTTTAGTGGTCGAATCGAAGAAATCTTCCTTCTCTTTTTCGCCGCTAGTTAGGCTTTCTAGCAAGCGTTGCGAGAGTTCAATAACTGGCATATAAAGAGAGCCCTCCTGCCCGCCCAGCTGACATGCCGCGATGTCGTTCGGCTTCCTTTTTACTTTAGATGAAAATGAGGAGATTTCGACTAATCAGCGAAAAATAGTCGGTATTTCGAGTCATTTAAAAGGGATTTGGCGGGATTTTTGGGCGCAACTAAAAAAAGCCGACCCCCTTTAACGTCGCTTATGCGTCGCTGAGAAATCGGCTTTCTAGCAAAAAGAGCAATAAAACGGCCTATCGTCCTGTCTAAGCCGTGCCTAGTGTGACCCTAGCCCTCGTTTAGCCATTCGTTCAATTCGATGACATCCTGCGGCGTGAGGATGCCAGCAGTTTGCTTTAAGAAAAGACTATCGAGAATGTAGGTGTAGCGGGCATCGGCATAACTTCTGAGCGCGCGGTAGAGGTTTTCGCGCGCGCGCAATACCTCGACAATGTTGCGCGTGCCGACTTCGGCGCCCAGCTCGGTCGCTTCGAGTGCGGTTTGGGCTGAGAGAATTGACTGATTGCGCTGCTCGACTACCTTCACATCGGTGTTCACGCGGCGGTAGGCGTTACGAATGTTTTGAGTAAGCTGGCGTTCGGTAAACTCAAGCGACTCCTTCGCTGCGATTACATTGTATTCAGCAGCGCGCCTTCGAGAGCTCACTGCACCGCCGTTGTAGAGCGGAATGGTAAGGTTAAGAGCGAGCGAGGTGCGATCGAACGCACCGCCACCCACTGCGAAGCCGATGCCGGGCTGGAATAGCGGATCAGATACGCTGTGGGTAAAGTTGCCGGCGAGGGCGATAGTTGGCAGGTGGTCTGACTTTCGGGCCTTCAGATTCTTTTCCTGCGAATCTAAGGTAAATTTGGCCGCCGCAATCGCGAGACTGCTATCCTTGGCCTGATTCTCCCACTCGATCAGTTCGCCATCGGCGTTTACGATCGGAAACTCTGCATCGAGAGGTTTGATATCGGGATGGGGCTGACCGGTGATCGCTTCCAACGCTTCGTAACTCGAGCGCAGCTGGTCCTGCTGGATAATGGTGGTGTTGCGAGCCAAGTCATAGGCGGCCTGCGCATCGTAGACATCGGTAATTGCAACGAGTCCCACTTCTTCCCGCTGGCGAGTTTGTTCAAGCGAGCGCAGTGCCGCCTCTTCTTCTTGAACGTTGGTGTCGAGCAGATCTCTGGCGCGCAATACATCGAAATACGCCATCGACACGCGCATGATCAGGTCTTGCTCCTGAGCGGCGAGGTTAACCGCCGCGGCCTTGTCGGCGGCACGTGCACTTTGAAAGCCATACCATTGGGCAAGATCGACTATGCTTTGCCCTAAGTTGAGGCCCCAACCGTGATTGTTTACGCCCGGTTTAAAGCTGTGCGCCTCCTGGACTTGGAGCTGCCCGGTAAACTGGTTAATCCCGCGAACCTCATTGGAGGGACCAAACGTCGAGCGTGTGGTATTGCCCGTGGCATTGAGGTTTGGCAATAGGCCTGCCCGACTCTGAATCATGTTTTCACGATTCGCGCGGTAAGTCGCTTCGGCTTGCCGCAGCGTTGGATCGTTTTCGAGCGCGAGCGCTAAAACGTCGTAGAGGTCGTCTGCGGCGAGGCTGATCTGGCTAATTGATGCAGTCAGAGCAGTAAGGGCTGCCGCGCCGGCGAGTTGAGCTAGTCGTCCCATAATCTATGGCCTTGAGTAGGATCGATAATTGAAGCGGCATTCTACACAGTGTTACCAAAAGCTACAATTTAACAGTGTGTTAATCATCGCTGTCTCTATGACGGCTGCGCCGGCGAAAGGTTACTCACTCACCACGCTGTCGAAATAGTCCCCGACGGCGAGCAGGCAGGCGTGCGCGAGCGTTTTGCTGCGCGGCCCGTTCCAGCCAACGCTCTCGTCGGGCGTCGCAGTTGTGTCTTTAAAGGGCATTTCGAGTGTCATCGAAAGGCAGCCGAAACGTGAGCCGACGTGCCCCCCCGCCATGGTGAGATTGGCCTCGCCCGGAGCTTTGGGCGGATAGCCCACGACAGTCTGGAAATCGGGATTGAGCTCGGCGAGCCTGTTCTTGTAAAAATCTAACTGCGCCTGCGACTGCTCATTCCATCCGGTGAGTCCTTCCACGCCTGCGATGAAACAATACGGCAGTGATTCGTCGCCGTGCACGTCGAGGAAGAAGTCGACGCCCTCGCGCGCCATCGCCTCGCGCACCACAAAGACTTCGGGTGCCGAGTCCAGCGCCGGGTCTGCCCACTCTCGGTTGAGATTGCGGCCCGCGGCGTTGGTGCGCAGATGCCCGCGTCGACTCCCATCGGGGTTCATATTGGGCACAATATGGAAAGTGCAGCGCTCGAGAAGCGCGCGGCTCTGCTCGTTCTCGGCGTCGAGCAGCCATTCCAGCGCGCCTTCCATCCACCACTGCGCCATCGTCTCGCCGGGGTGCTGGCGCGCGATTAGCCAGCACTGTTTGGTCGGTTCGCTGCCGCCGCCGCTGATCGTAAGTAGGTCGATGTCTTGGCCATCGAGGCTCTGCCCGAGTACCTCGAGGGTGCACCGGGGCGACTGCAGGCTGCGGGCGATAAGATCTGCATGTCGCTCCATGGAATAGGGCGTAAAGTAGGCGAAATAAAGTGAATCTTGCTCAGGTGTAATCTTGATAAACAGCTCACCGTCGATCAACGCCGTTGGCCAGCGATGCCACTGTTGCCGGTCATAAGAATAGGCGACGCGATAGTCTTCGAAACCCTTTGGGTAGGCGGCGCCGGCCGCGTTAAGGATCTTGAGGGTGCAGGCAACGCCGCGCGCGCCGCTGAGCCTAAAATAGAACCACTGATAGAACTCCGAGTCTTTGTCGTGCCGAATGTTGAGCCGAATGTCGGAGGCGGATTCGGCGCTGACGACTTCAATGTTGCCGCCGTCGAAGGTTTGACTAATATGCACTGAGACTACTCCGAGATACTGAGGTGGTTGCTAGGTTTTCGGTCACCACAGCTAAAACTCGACTAAATAAAAGGCATTGCTAGTCGGCACCTATTTGCTATTATTGCCGGCCTTCTTAAAGTGAATACCATGCAAAGCGATAATCTAAATATTGCCTCTAACGAGGCGCTCATCACCCCAGAGCAGCTCAAGTCCGAGTTGCCACTCGAAGGGGAAACACTCGATGCTGTCGTTGCCGCACGGCAGACGATCTTCGATATTCTCGATCGTAAAGACCCGCGCCTATTTGTGGTAGTAGGCCCTTGCTCGATTCACGATACCGAGGCCGCGCTTGATTATGCCCGCAGGCTCAAAGGCCTGGCCGACAAAGTCGCCGATACGCTCTACATCGTTATGCGTGTCTATTTCGAAAAACCGCGCACCTCGATCGGCTGGAAAGGTCTGATCAACGATCCGTATCTGGATGATTCGTTTAAAATAGAAGACGGGCTTCGCAAGGGGCGCGAGCTGCTGCTCGACATCGTCGACATCGGTCTACCCACTTCGACCGAAGCGCTCGATCCGATTTCACCGCAGTACATGCAAGATATTATTTCGTGGTCGGCCATAGGCGCGCGCACAACCGAATCGCAGACGCATCGGGAAATGTCGTCAGGCTTGTCCTCAGCCGTAGGCTTTAAAAACGGCACCGACGGCGGCTTGACCGTCGCAGTCAACGCGATGCAGTCGGTGTCTAACCCGCATCGATTTCTCGGCATAAACAGTAAAGGGCAGGTCTCGGTTGTTGAGACCAAGGGCAACCCTTACGGGCACGTCGTGCTGCGAGGTGGTAGCAACGGCCCTAATTACGACAGCGTGCATGTCGCTCAGTGCGAGCATGCGCTGCTTGAGGGTGGTGTTAACAACAATATTATGATCGACTGCAGCCACGCGAATTCAAATAAAGACCCGAAGGTGCAGCCGCTGGTGTTGAAAGATGTTACTCATCAGATCATGGAGGGTAATCAGTCGATAATCGGCGTGATGATCGAAAGTAACATCAATGCGGGTAATCAGAGCATCCCGAAAGACTTGAGTGAGCTCAAATACGGGGTCTCGGTAACCGATGCCTGTATCGACTGGGCAACGACCGAGACCGCTATCCTCGAAATGGCAGACAAACTGCGGGACGTGTTGCCTGCACGAACGAGTTAGTTCTCAGCCAACGCGGGTGAGTGTTACACGCTCACCGTGCGCTTCGCGTTCTTCTTGCTGACCTGCAAGAATCCATTTTTGCACGAACGGATTATCCAGCAGCGTCTCTTTATAGGCATTGGCCTCGGCGCTGAGTTCGGCGCCGTAGCTTTCGAAAACGATTGCAACCGATGCCATATAGCAATCGGCTATCGAGAAGCGACCAAACAGGTAGTTGCCATTTTCACCATAACGGCGACGACAGCAGCTCCATATGGCATCGATGCGGGCGATTTCATCGCGCAGGGCGTCCGACGGCTTCATCGTAACCTTCGCAGAGCAGTTCATCGGCCAGTCTCGTTTCAGGTTAGGGAACTCTGAATGCATTTCGGCGCTTACCGACCGTGCGGTCGCGCGTCGCTTAGCACCCACAGGCCAACCCGCGCCGAGCAGCACCTCCTCGGAGAGGTATTCACAGATCGACAGCGAATCCCACACAGTCACGTCGTGATGCTGCACAACAGGCACCTTGAGCGACGGAGAATAAGGACCCAGCTTCTCGGCGGTGTTATCTTGATACAGCGCGATCTGGATCTCTTCGAACTCGACATCGTGCATATTGAGAAGCAGCCACGGGGCGAGTGACCACGATGAGTAGTTTTTATTACCTATAACGAGGCGCAGGTCATTCATAGCATCTCCGTCAAACTTTCTTTTTTCGATGGGAGCATTAAACCTGCACTTTGTAACCAAACACGCTGTGTCGGGGGGTTTGTTGCTGATTAAATATGGCAAAATGGTGGCAATTGCTACAAGCCGTAGGAATGCGCTGCGCGCCGGTTGTGGATTCGGGTATAGTCGCGGCCATCCTAGAAAACAACTAATGAGAGTGCGAAATGAGTAGACGTATCGCGATCGTCGAAGACGAAGCCGCAATCCGAGAAAACTACGCGGATGTGCTGCGTAAGCAAGGTTACGAAGTGCAGACCTACGCCAACCGTAAAGATGCGATGGCGGCGTTCGATATGCGCCTGCCCAATCTCGCCATCATCGACATCGGTCTAGAGAATGAAATCGATGGCGGATTTACTCTCTGTCAGGCCTTGCGGTCAATGTCGGAAACCTTGCCCATTATCTTTCTCACCGCGCGCGACAACGATTTCGACACGGTTAGCGGGTTACGCATGGGCGCCGATGACTACCTCACTAAAGATATTAGTCTGCCACATCTCACCGCCCGCATCGCTGCGCTTTTTCGCCGTCAAGATGTTATCAATCAACCGCCTTCGCCCGAGAGCTTACTCCACCGCGGTAAACTGGTTCTCGACATCGGTCGTTTGACCGTGACCTACGATGGGCATCCGATCGGCCTCACCGTTACAGAATTTTGGATGGTGCATGCACTCGCGAAATTCCCTGGCCATGTGAAAAGCCGTCAGGTGCTCATGCAAGAATCAAAAATATTTGTCGACGGCAGCACGATCACCTCGCACGTCAAACGCATTCGCAAAAAGTTTTTGCTCATAAACGAAGACTTCGACTGCATCGAAACTGTGTACGGCATGGGATATCGTTGGAACATAACCGACGAGGCCGCCTAGCGTGAGTGTGCAAGTCAGCAGGAACCCGTTTGGCATTCGCTCCAAACTCGTTTTTATGTCCGCGTTTCTGCTTGTCATTCCGTGGCTGGGGTATCAATACATTCTTGAAATGGAAGAGTATCTGCGACGCGGCCAAGAGCAAACCGTGTTGGGCACCGCGCAGGCACTCGCTACAGCACTTAACGAGCGACCCGAACTATTCGACGAGGGGAGTTACGAGCCTGCGCGGCGCACCGAAGACCTCTATGTCTATCCGATCTTTTCCGCGCTATCGTTAAACGACGGCTCGCTCGTTGATTGGGGCGAATACCAACGATACGAAGTCGCCTACGATGACAGCGCCTATTTGCGCACCGCAGTTAATCCTTCGCGCTACTATGGGCGCGAGGACACGCTTAGTTACCGTACCATGGTAGGTTCGCACAACGGATCGCTCTACGCCTATTTCAAGGTGCGCGACGACGCAATCGTTTACCGCAGCCGCGATAGCCTGCGTGTCAATCGTTCTGATTTTTTGCGTATTTCAATGCTGAGCCGCGAGGGCAACGAAGTTAAACACTACATCGTCGCGCCCCACGAACCCGAATTCTTATATCCGTTCTCGGTCGACGAAAATTTTAGTAACCCTGTCCACGAAGAGCGCATAAGCGGCCAGTGGTACGAAACGGATGAGGGTTATGAGATCGAGTTGCAGATTCCCTTCGATATGCTCGGCTCGCGGTTGGGTTTTGCTTTGTTTGATGTGGATGATCCGGAGACCCGGGCCGTTTCTACCGCGATCGCAACCTATGACACCGCGACGATAAACGATCTCGGTTCGCTTCGGCTCCCCACGCCCGAAATCGATCGTATCGTCGCCGGTATGGGTCACGTGAACGCGCGCATTCAAGTAGTCGATCGCAATGGGCGAGTCTTGCTGACCGTTGGCGATATCCAAACCGCAACGGGCATTACTCTCATGCCGCCTGCCGGCCTGCAGTCGAGTAACCCTGTTTTTGCGTTTATTCAAGAGAAAATTCTTAATCCTGTTTACTACCAGATACTGACAAAGCCCAGTAACGATTTTATCGATGAACTTTACTCCGGCGTTACGCGCGAGGGGGCACACATCGATGCCGCACTACAGGGCGAGGCTGTTACTCAGTTTCGTTCGCTTGCGAACACGCAGACTCGGCTGCTTGAGGCCGCTCACCCCATTCTCGCCGATGGCGAAATTCTAGGCGCCGTGGTCGTCGACCAAAACATGAACGGACTGCGCACCTTCCGCAATCAAGCGCTCGAGACCCTGTTTAATACGATTCTTGCCGTAATGATCGTTGTTGTACTCGGACTCTTCTTATTCGCTTCAAGGATCTCGACGCGCATTCGCTCACTGCGCAACCAAGCCGAGCGCATAATCGACGATTCGGGCAGGGTAAAGAACACCATGATTCCGTCGCGAAACTCTGACGAAATCGGCGATCTTTCACGCAGTTTTGCAAGTATTGTAGAACGCCTGTCACAATATACAAGCTATCTCGAGAATATGTCGTCTCGCTTGTCTCATGAGCTACGTACACCAGTCACCGTTGTTCGTAGTTCGATCGAAAATCTGTCCATGAACAGCAACGATCCCGAAACTGCCGTTTATGTTGCCCGTGCAGAAGAGGGAATCAACCGGCTTAACTTGATTCTCACGAGCATGAGTGAGGCGACGCGCCTAGAGCAGATGTTAGAGACATCCGACAAAGAAAAGATGGATGTTAACGCTGTAGTTTACGGCTGTGTCGAAGGCTATAAGCTTGCCTACCCAGATTCAAAATTTGAGCTCGCCACCGCTGACGAAAAGATGTTCATCAACGGCGTCCCCGAGTACATCGCCCAGCTTCTCGATAAGCTTGCAGCTAACGCCGTTGAATTCTCCTACCCTGATCAGCCAATCGTGTTTCACTGCCGAACCCTTCGCGATCACATCCTCGTGCGCGTCTCCAACGCGGGGCCGTACCTTCCCGAGGAGATGAAAGACCGCGTCTTCGAGTCGATGATCTCGGTGCGCCCACAAGAGAAGCAAAAAGAACCGCACCTAGGTATGGGTCTTCATATCGCGCGCCTGATCGCCGAGTATCATGGTGGCTCGATCCGCGCTGAGAATCGCATCGATGTCGAAGGCGTTACTATCGGCGTGGTTTTTCCTAAGTTCTATAAGTAGAGATAAACTGCTAAAAAAGGCGCATTCGGATTTCCGAATGCGCCTTTATCATCATGAAGAATTCAGCAATTAGTGCTCATCGAGCGCCGTCAAATGTTCTTCGTCAAAATGCTTCGATAGCCACTGACGTAGCGGAACTAGCAAGGCAATAAGAAGCGGAAACAAAATGCCCAGCGAGCTGCTCTTCAGAACCCACAGTGTTGCAAGCGCACCGATCTGAATGAGCGTGAAAATGTTGATTACTTTTATTGGCACCTTCTTTATATAGCCTTCGGTGGGGTAGAGATGCTTGTCGATCATCCACAGCTTTACGCGTGCAAACAGGTCCGTGCCGTTAAGCGTCGTGTATCCCATAAACAAGAACAGACCAAACAGAACTTCCATCGGGATTGCTTTAACCAGTGGCAGTAAGAAAATTGAGAAGCCGATCAACAGGTGTATCAGAAGACCTGACACACGATTCTCGGTCACAACACTCGAAGGCGGAGCACCTTCTGCCACTTTTACCTCTGTAGACAAACTCTTCACATGATTAAGCGAGTGCACAGTCGCTGCGACAATCCAGGGCAGACCAAACAAAGATGCAACAACGACGAGGATACCGACCACACCGAGATCCATGTGATAGCCGCCGCCCTTCTTGAGCGAATAGGCAGGATTATTTACAAGGCGCGTGGTGATGTTTTGGTCGAGGAACAAGAGCACCGTGACGAGAATCGCTGGGCCGATGCAAAAGAAAATCATCCACGTTGGAATCGAGAACAGATCGATCATCCACGCACGGCCGGTAGTTGTGCCGAAGGTTTCGGGAATAGCCGGAACCGACAGTTCGACCGAAGGCATAGAAAGCGCAAACAGCGTCATAATCGCAATGGCGAGCGCAGGACCAAAGTCCGAAACGAAGCTTCTAACTTGGCCATTGAAGAACCGCGTGTTGATGAAGCCCTTAAAGGTTTTCGCTAAGAAGAACGTGCCGAACGACAGAATAATAGTCATAAGTGCGGTTGCCGCACCTACATCAACTGAGATTAGAGGCGTTATGACAGAGGTTAACGCTTCGACGAGGAAGATCACTGCGACCAGCGCGGCGAAAATCTCGTCGGTAAATTTAGTGAACAATCGCATCAATGCGCTAGCATCCGTTGCGACCAACACAAGTAACAACAGGCCCGACCAAATTCCAACCCACGCATACACAGGCAAGAACGGTAACCCCTGAGCCTGACAGAGCTCGTACAACAGCGCGGTGAAGATAACGATTGGTCCTGTGCCTCCGAGTATCGTCAGCGGTTGCCCGGAGAAAATGGCAAAAATAATGCCGCCTGTTGCAGTTGCCACTATCATTTCGACCGTACCGATCTCACCTCCGGTGAGTACGCTGGTTAGCGCACCAAAGGCAATCGCGTTAGCTAGGCAGGCAAAAAACAAAAAGCTCACCGAACCGAGTACCTTAGTATTAAAGCCATCGGTAAAGTCGCTCCAGTAGAATTGTCGCTTGCGCGCTAGATCGTTCTTTAGGCCACCGAATAGCCTGCCGGTATAGGCAAGCGGATCGACCTCAGTGCTACTAGTAGGACTATTTTCTGAACTCATAACGAACTCCACTGTTTACAACTAAGTTAATTCTCTTACTTACTGTGTAGGTGAATTTTGCTGAGCGGCGTCGCTTAGCATTGTGATCACGCGATTCGCGCGACCAAAATTTCTTGGCAGCGGTTGATTGAGCATTAGCACTGAGCACTTAGCCGCCATCAGCATGGCCGCGGGCGATAACACCGACCTAAGGCCACGAAAGAAACTGTCTGTTGGTTGATTCGACACGACGAGAAGATTTGCCCGAGAATCATTCGCCTCACGCACCGCGGCCGCGGTTGAACAGTCGTAGACAAGGCGGTAGTCGACAACGATCTCGTGGCCGAGCGCGCGTGTCATCGCCTCGCAAAGCTTCCCCAGCCTGCTTTGCATTCGCACCGTTTGCACTGTGCTGTTATCGAGCTGATGCAGAGTCGCAAGCGGCGTAGCCTCCGCGTACGAATTATCTAGTGCAGGTGGGAGCAAGGCGAGAAAGCGGATGCAGCTGCCGCGTGGCCAGTGCAGGTCGATCAATTGGTTGATTGGGTACAACTCGAGCTCATGTTCGGTTACCGGCACGAGTACGCGATAGGGGGCATCGTCGTCAGGTGCGCAAAGTTTTATTACCTCGATCGAATAGCTAGCCTGCTGGCAAAGCCTGCGCGTAGTACTGCTGCTGCCAAGCCGAGACAAAAAACCTGTTGACTGCCCTTCGAGGATAAGCACAAGGTCACTGCGATTGCGTAGCGCCGCGGTGTTGATTGCCTCTACCGGTTCGCCTTCCAACAGTTGCGTGCGCACCTGATCTATCGGCGCGCACTGCCTTAATACGCCTGATAGCGACTTGAGCTGTGCAATCGCGGCTTTCTGAGCCGATGGCGTGTATTGAGTTGAGGCGAGCACGCTGACTATCTGTAGCTCGATCGCGAGATCAGCGAAACGCGACGCGATATAGCGCCGTATATACTCGTGATTAGCGTTCGGCTTTATAGCCAGCAATACTTTCATTACGCTGCCACCGGCTCGATTACCTCAACCGTGATATTTCTTTCCGGCGCGGTTTGCATAAATTCGTTTAGGTATTCGGTCACGTCGTGGTTCATAAATACGCAGCCGCTTTTGTCGATTATCACGACGCTGTTGGGCGGCACATTGTCGAATTCTTTTTTAATCGCGCCCTTGTTTAGAAAAGTCACTTCCTCGGCCATGCGCATTGTGATGATGTTGCGGCCTTCTTCGGATTCGGTTTCCTTTATGTGCAGGAAATGCGAATTCAGATAATTACGCTGGAGCAGCATGACAATCGCCGTCGCCATGCCAAGGCCGACGCCTGTCAAAAGATCGGTAAAGACAACACCCGACACCGTGACGATAAAGGGCAAGAACTGCTCAAGCCCGTGATTCCACATCGAACGGAAGAGCTGCGGCTTGGCAAGCTTATAGCCCGTTAGAATCAACACTGCGGCGAGCACGCCTAGCGGAATCATATTGAGTAGCGTTGGCACTGAGGCGACGCAGATTAAAAGGAGGAAACCATGCAGAATCGCCGAAAGTTTTGTCGCGGCTCGGGCTT
>JAGYKB010000022.1 GCA_018401885.1 Gammaproteobacteria bacterium | reverse complement strand
TCAAATATCGCTCGTCATCGGTCTCGATGGTATGAATGCGCGCTATGAAAAAGCGTGTAATTTCTTCATAGCTGAGCGTTCCCTGCGAAACTAGGGACTGTAATTGTGCTGCGCTCTTCTCAAGCACAAGCGTCTCAAGTCGGCGATAGTCATCGGAATCATCGGGCATAGCCTCGATCACGCTCTCTAGCCCCTGCCAGAGCGCAGTCTTAGAGCGCAGCGGCGAAGTCAATCGCTGGTAATGCATTCGAGTATTTTCATTGCTCGCAAGTATTGCGAGGTCTCTTTCCTCGTCGTAGTCGGCTGACTGTGCGTGGGATAAGGTTGCAGCAACGATTAGAGATAGCATTAACATCAAGGCTAGAATACAGTCGCGAAAACTAATACCTTTGAGTACCACAGTGTCTGCAACCTCGTCGAACGTAACACCCTTATTCATGCCTTAACGCCTCCACTGGATCCATGTCTGCGGCACGCATCGAAGGGTAGATACCAAACACCACACCGATCACGCCGGAAATAGTAAATGCGAGCATTGGTGCCAGCGGGGTGACAATTGTTGTCATGCCCCAAATTGCGGAAATAACAAAGGGGATAATTATTCCCAGTACAACGCCGATTAACCCGCCTACGCCAGATAGAATAACTGCCTCGATCAAAAATTGAAGAATAATGTCACGCTTCTTTGCTCCGAGTGCACGGCGAATTCCAATCTCTCGCGTGCGTTCGGTAACACTGGCGAGCATAATATTCATAATACCAATACCACCAACTAGCAATGAAATACCCGCAATGGCGCCCGCAACGATCTGATCTCGAAGCGCACTCTCTTCCGCCTGTCGCAATAGAGCGAGTGGCACTTCAATCGCATAGTCGATGTCTTTATGCCGACGCGCAAGAATAGAATCAATAACCTCGCCGACCTGAATAACAAGCTCTTGCGAGTCGACTTGAATTATCGCCTCATGCAACTCAACCGTCTCGGACTCAGTGCCGCCTGCTGTCTGTCGCGTTGTCGTTTCGCCGAAGCGTGACTTTGAGGAAGTAAACGGAATAAATACGCGACTCGGTGCCGCATTTGAGCTGCCTGCCTGATTCTGACCCAAGTTCGAATACCCTTCAGCCTCCATAATGCCGACTATATTGTAATAATCGCTGTCGATGCGCACGGATTGGCCGAGTGGATTATCGATAGGAAATAAACTGCGGGCCACTTCATCGCTGAGAACGATCACATTGGCGTGTTCTCTTACCTCTGATTCGCTAAAAAAGCGACCAGCACGCAGATTGTAGTTGCGAGATATCGGATAATCGACTGCGGTACCAACGACATCAGAGCTCACTTGATAGCCGCCGTTCCATAGGTTTTTTTTCACAATCCGTGATGGAATTACGTTGTTAATGCCCGGTATCGAGTCACGTATCGTGGTGATATCAGAAAAAGTAAGACCATAAATAATTGCCTGTGGAGGCCCAAATCCCTGACTGCTAGATTGCTCCACCTCGGCCGGTTTTACACTTTTGAGCAAAATATTACTCGCGCCTAAATCTCGGAACTGCCGCTGCGCCTCAAAGCTTGCTCCCTCACTTACTGCGAGCATGGCAATAACCGCAGCAACACCAATTACTATTCCAAGGACTGTTAGCAAAGATCTGAGACCATGCGAGTAAATGCTCTTAATACCAACCTGAGTGATTTTTTTGAATCGAGTAGCAGTGAATCCACTCGCTGGGCGTGCAGGCTTATTTGTTTCCACCGAAGGGGAAATCGGCGCGGCAACTTTGCCGATTGTATTAGGCACGTCGCTCATCACTCTCAACTAAACCGTCGCGGAGGCGCACCCAGCGCGCCGAGCGTTCAGCCAACTCATCGGAGTGAGTTACCATGATGAGGGTCTTACCTTGCTCATGAAGCTCGTCAAAAAGGTCGAGAATTTCGGCACCAGAGCGCGAGTCAAGATTTCCGGTAGGCTCGTCGGCGAGGATAATCAACGGGTCGACAGCTAGCGCACGGGCGATTGCTACTCGCTGCTGCTGTCCTCCGGATAATTCAAAGGGCTTGTGATGAACGCGTGTCTCAAGTCCAACTCTTTTAGCCAAAGACATCGCAATCTCATGACTTTCATTTTCGGGGTACCCCTGATAAAAGAGAGGCATCTCGATGTTCTCGAGTACGTTTAATTGTTGAATCAAATTGTATGATTGGAAGATAAAGCCGAGGCGAGCTCCGCGTACACCAGACAGTTCATCGTCGGGCATTGTGGAGGTATCGTCGGCACCGAGAAAGTAACTACCCGAGGTCGGCTGATCGAGACAGCCAAGTATATTCATGAAAGTAGACTTACCGCAGCCCGATGGGCCCATTATGCTCACATAATCGCCCCGCATGAAGTCGAGACTTATACCGTGAAGCACCTCAACAGAAAGGGATCCCATAGTGTAAGTTTTGCGAATATCGGTAAGGCTAGCTACACATTCGCGAGTAACGGGTAACGTATCAAGCATCTGGTTGACTATTCCCCTGACCTTGCTGGGGAGGTAGCAAAAGCACCTGCTCGCCCTCTTCTAAGCCAGAAACAACTTCGATAAAAGAGTCGGAGAATGATCCGACTTCGATCGGCCGAAGCTCGGGTGTTCCCCGACCCGCCACGTAAACAACTCGTTGATCGTCGTAATACGTCACCGCCTGCACAGGCACGTAGACGACATCCTCCAGACGATCAACAAGTATTTCGACCTCGGCACTCATCCCGGGCCTAAGCCATTCGTGGGTTCCGTCTATGTTAATTGTTGTCGGATAGATTTTGAGATCCGGGTTCATGAACGAATTCGCAGAATCGGCAACAACGGCAACGCGGCTTACCGTACCCGTGAGGGGATCATCGGGAAACGCATCGACCAATACCCTCACTCGTTGGCCAACTGCGACGCGCTGTACAGCTGACTCATGGATATTGACTTTCACGGCCATCTCACGGAGATCTGGAATAGTGAGAATAGCCTGCCGTTCAGTAACTGTTGCACCTTCTTGAATGGCTTCTTGACTGCTGCGTCGCCATCGGCTCGAGTTTTGATCCGCCGCCCCATAAACCACGAGTCCTGGACGCTGCGCGCGAATAGTTGCAAATTCAATCTGCTGGTTAACATCAGCGAGCTTTACTTTCTCGAGATTAAACTTGCGCTCCGCCGAACTAAACCGAGCTTCTTCTTGGGCTTGTTCGGCGACATTTTCTTTTACCTGTCGCTGATAGCTCATCACCGCATTCTCAAAATCAGAAAGCTTTTGCTCGGCCTCCTTCGGAAAGGTGTATTGAATATACAGTTTCAGTTCAGTCTCTTTTTGCTGCATCTTATTATTCGCTTTGTTGAGACTGAGCTCCTCCGCCTCAAGCTCTGTCGGAGTTATAAACCCCCGTTCCTCGAGGCGGCGTTGACCAGCGATTCTGTCTTGTGTAAGCAGCAACTCCTCCTGCGCAACTTGAAGTTCGTCTTGCAGCGACCTGAGCTGCTGTTTCGCCTCACCATCCTCGAGTAAATCAAGATCTGCGAATTTACTGAAATCAATCTGATTTCGAATAGCCATGTATTCTTCGTCCATCAAGAGATTGGTCGTCGAATTTAGTTCGGCGGGACCTTCATTGGCCGGAAGCTGAATTAGATCAGTAAAGTCATTCTCACGTTTAGCCCCATCGATGGGCGATTGTCGATCCGCTCTTTGCGCTAACCCCTGTCCACGCTGCCTATCGCCTCCTCCTTGAAAACGCTGCATACGCTCACGCATTTCGGGTGGAATCTCACCTCCATTCTCAGCCATAGCAGCTCGAAGCCGCTCTTGAACCTGCGGCGGCATTGAATCGATGTCGATGCTAGCATTGGTCTGGGCTACCTTTTCTACGCGTCTAGGTCTCTCTATAACGGTTGGCGACTGAGCAGCGATGCGATCCGCCTCCTCAGCGCGCGCTAATCGTTCGTCGACTTCTAATTCATCGAGAATCTGCTCAACGATTTTTCCTCCAAGAAATTTTTCGAAATCCAGCCGTGCAAAACGCATTGCCTGACGCGCGTCGTTTAGATCACTCGCGTTCTGATTTAACTGGATTTCATACTGCGCCCGACTTTCGATGTAGCTTGCTTCCGCAGTCTCAACAGAAATTTCTTGATTTAATTGCTCATCAATCAAAGCAGCTGTATCGAGTTCGACAAGTACAAGACCAGACTCTACATCCTGCGGAGTGACTCGATAACCTTCATCGACTATCGAGAGAATTTTTACGCCTTCGCGACCTTTTATCTGCGAACGTAATTCCTGTGACTGAGTAGCTTCGAGGGCACCCCCTTCGAGCACAGTAATCTCAAGATCCCCTCGTACTGCAGTAAACGTAATCGCGTTATTGGTTTCACCCTCACTTCCCGCAAAGACCAAATAGAGAACAAAACTGCCACCAACACCAGCGACAACCCATTGAGTTTTGCGCGATGCGGCTTGCCAGCGAGCACCAAGACCTTTTAACGTATGCCTAATCGGGTCAGGTAGCCTACTTTCGAATTTAAGGAGCTGTGCTTTGATCTGATCCATTGTTTTTCTTGCCTCTTTGCCTGCGTTAGCGCCTGGCTTCTGGGTCATAGGACTTGTCATTGGGTTTCCCCGGTAACGCCTTCTTCTAAGCTTCCATCATCACGCACAAACAAAAGACCCACATCTCGCCAAAATTCGAGCTTCGCAATGTTGTGATTCACTATCGAACGGGTCAGTTCAGTTCTTGCCGCCGTAAGGTCGTTTTGTGAATCTACGGTGTCTTGCACATCACCTAGCCCGAGCTCTGCGCGAAGCTCGGCCTCCTCAACACGCCTCTCGTTTATCTGAACGCTCGTCTGATTAATCTCAAAACTCTTTCGAGCTTCTGTCATCCGACGCCACGCATCAATAACATCTAGCTTCACATTATCCGACGCTAGAAGATACGCTCGCCGCGCTGATTCATAATTAATTAACGCGCGTCTGTAGTTGTTGCGTTCAATACGGCGGTCGAGTCCAAGATCAAAATCGAGTCCTGCGCCATACACGGCATCTTCGAAATCTAACTCGCCTAAATTGCTGTCGCCACTATCAGGCACAGATACTGCGATCGTAAGATCGACGCCAGGCCTGAGCGCATTGGCTGCGACACGAATTTTGCGCGCGGCGTCTTGGACTAAATCGAGCTGGGTATAGAGGTCGAGGCGCGTCCGTAGAGCAAGCTCGACAGCCTCATCTCGGCTTAACTCAGGACTCATCATTCCAGTCTCTGATATGAGTGTCATCTCTGTTGGGTCAAGCACGATATTATCATTCGCGGTAAGCCCCAAGAGCAGTTTAAAGTTATCAAGCGAACGCTTGTAGCGAGTAATTGAGGCTGTCCAGCGCAAGTCGAGTTGTAGTGAAGACTGCTCTAGTCGACCCACCTGCAAAAGGGTACGTAATCCCTCCGCCTGAAAAGCGCGCTCGCGTTCGAGCTGAAGATTATTCGCATTTAACCCAGCAAAGTTATTAATTACCGCCTCGCGATTAAGCAAAACGGAGTAATACTGAGAGGCGATGTTGACGGCAAATTGCTTTCGGAATCGGGTAAAGCTACGCAGTTGATAGAGCAAATCCCGTTCCGCCTGCATGAGGGTTTCTGCTGCAACTGCCGAACCTGCGCCGCGCAGCAAAGGTTGTGTGAATGATCCTATTAATGCGCTGTTGCGCGCCTCGCTGACATCTCCCGTGAGAAAGCGCGTAAAATTGTTTGTCAGATTGAGTGCTATCTCACCGCCGCTGCGAAGCAGATAGCGCGCTCCCAAGCCTGTCTGAGCGTTAATGCTCTCGCTCGGTAAAGCTGATGTAGCCTCTGCCATCCCCGTCAGCGCCTGCATGTCATTCACAAACTGGTCGCGATAGTCCCATTGATACGCGGCGCCGCCTCGCCCATCAAAGATTGGTGTAAATTGATAGCGATCAAGCGTAAGTGACAATGCCTCAATATAAAGCCGTTCTTTTTGAGCTTGATAGTCATCGTTATGCTGAAAAGCTAGGTCGAGGGCGGAGCCCAGTCCAATAATTCTCGCCCCCACCTCGCTGTTTGCCTCAAGAGCCAGGAAGTCATAGCTTTCTTGATTCGTCGCGAAGTCATCAAGAACGGCGACGTCCTCGTCATCGATAAATATTTGGTCGGTCATCCCCGGCACCAACGGTGACTTCATCTGGATAGCAGCGTAACTCTGGGAATCCGCACGTCCTTCGTAGGCGTTATTAGTGCAGGCGTTAAGAAAAAACACTGCGGCGACCGCAGGAAGCAGGCGAGATGCTCCTAAGCTTTGGGAATAATGAGGAGATTGTTGTAGTGGCTTTTGACGCATTGTTTAACGTGACCTGAAGAACAGGCAGAGCCATTGATAATGACTTTTACCGGTGAGCTTGGCTTTTTGCTATTTGCTAGAGTATACGCCCACCGGCAGAATTCTCGTCTAGTGAAAAACCTGCTGTCACTCTTCGTTACTTTTTGCGCAGGGCCACCCATCGGCGACCTAATGCGAGTACGAACGGCGCGGGACAGAAATTTAGGTTCGCTCATCGGAGGTCTCTGAGAGAAGATAGCCTGAAGTCTTACATTTTGACTATGAATGCCCTACATTTAGGCATTGTTTGCGCACTTGACCGCACCCGGCGCCAAAGATTTTCTGCCCTTCCTAAGCAGAGGGGCTAGCGCACACTTGAGCCCACTTGGCTCTTTACACTATTCACGACCTACTGAGGCCGATAGCCATGTTTCTAGCGAAATCACGACTCTTGAACGCACTCTTGAGGACTTCTCACGAGACAACTACTGTTCTGAAATCCTTTGTAGCAGGGACTACAAAACAAGTTCCTTCAAGGGCGAGGGGTATCACACACAAAGCAAAGCTTTTGCTTGCCCTCGGGAGCGCATTATTCCTTAACGCGTGCACTGAACCTACCCAAGAGCAAGCGAGCCTGCTAGATGCCACCTCTGGCTATACGCGCATAGACGAGCGCGACTCCAACGATCCTCTCAACGCCTCAATTTACGAGCTCGACAACGGTCTTCGAGTCTACTTGACCGAGAATCATGAGGAACCGCGCTTCTATGCTGAAATCGCGGTTCGCGCGGGTAGTAAACACGATCCAGCGGATGCAACAGGGCTCGCCCACTATCTCGAACACCTCCTTTTTAAGGGTAATCAGCACCTCGGCACCCTAGCCTACGAAGCGGAGAAACCGCACCTAGATCGCATCACCGCGCTCTATGAAGAGCATTTCAATACTACTGACGAGGCCCGCCGCGCGGAGATCTACGCCGAAATTAACGCCGAGGCACAGGCGGCCGCGCAATACGCGGTGCCCAATGAAATCGATAAACTCTACAATGCTATGGGCGGTTCAGGGCTCAACGCGCATACCTCTAACGAGGAAACTGTTTATAAAATAGGGCTTCCTTCGAACCGCTTAAGGCAATGGGCCGAACTCGAGTCCGACCGCTTCATAGACCCTGTTTTCAGAATCTTCCATACCGAACTCGAAACCGTTTATGAAGAGAAGAATCGCTCGCTCGATAATCGTGGTTTCATTATTTACACCGCGCTTAACGAATTGATGTTTAAAGAACATCCCTATGGTCAACAGCCAACAATTGGCACAGTCGAACACCTAAAGAACCCGTCTCTGGTCTACATTCAGAATTACTTCGATACCTATTATGTGCCTAACAATATGGGTATTTTCATTAGCGGCGATATCGACACCCAAGAAACGATTGAACTCATCGCTGAGAAATTCGGCCGCTGGGAGGCAAAGCCTGTGCCTGACGTCGGTCCTTGGCAGGAGAAGCCTCTCGTCGGCGCTGAGCGAACAACGGTGCAATATCCGGGTGAGGAACAGGTTCAGCTTGCCTTCCGCACGGTGCCCAATGGCCACCCCGACAAGGAGGCGTTGATTCTCGTCGACATGATTCTGGATAACGCGACAGCAGGACTTATCAATCTTAACTTGAACCAGCAGCAGCGTGTGGCCAATGCAGGGTCTTCACCGCTGTTCATGAACGACTATGGAATGCAGGTCCTCTACGGCGTGCCGAAAGATGGGCAAACCCTCGACGACGTTGAATCGCTGCTGCTGAGTCAGCTTGACCTAATAAAAGCGGGGCAATTCGACGAATGGATTATTCCTGCCATCATTAACGACTTTAAGAAAAACCAAAAGGCGAGCCTTGAATTCAACACTTCACGCGTCGCCATGATGCGTCAGTCCTTTATCGAAGGCGCCGAATGGGCGAACTACAACGCAGAAATTGCGCGCATGGAGAAGTTAACCAAGGCAGACGTGGTGGCTGTTGCCAATAAATATTTCGGCGACAACTATGTCGCCGTACATCAAATTGATGCTCAACACACCCTACCTTCTGTTGCGAAGCCTCAGATCGATCCAGTCACCATCGATCCTTCGCGACAGTCGGCTTTCGCCGCCGAAATCCTTGCAATGGAATTCGAACCAATCGAGCCGAGTTTTATTGAGGCGGACAAGGACTATCGCCGTATAACCTTCGCGGATGGCGTCGAACTGTTCTATGCACCGAATCCACTCAACGACCTGTTTTCCCTGTCTATCAGCATCGATGTTGGCACCGAGGAGAACGATAGACTTAGTCTCGCCGCGGCGCTGATGGACGTCGCCGGCACAGATTCGCTGAGTAACGAGGCGCTGCAGAAAGAATGGTACCGACTCGGCAGCAATTTCACTTTCGGCGCGAGCGAGAACGCCTCAGGCTTCAGCCTATCTGGTCTCGACGAGCAGTTCGAGGCAAGCCTAGAGTTGATGATGTCAGCGATTAAACAGCCGACAACCGACGTTGAAACTCTCGAGCAGCTAAAGTCGATTCTGATTAAATCTCGTCAGGACATGAAAAGCTCGCCGCCAGCGATTGCGCGCGCCCTCAACTTATATAATCGCTATGGTGAAGAGTCGCCAATGCTAGAGTCGCTAAGCACTGAGGAAATCAGAGCAACTCAGCTTGATGAGCTGCTGTCGCTGCCAGGAGCCCTGCTAGACTACGAACACACGCTGGCCTACACCGGCTCCCTGCCGCTAGAACAGCTAGTCGAAGTGCTGCGCCGTCACCACCCGCTCGCCGGGGATCTCAAACAGCCGCCCGCTTATCGGTTCAGGACGGCCCGAGAAATAAGTGCTAACGAAGTCTATGTAGTCGACCAACAGACAGCGCAGGCACAGGTGCGAATCGAGTTTGCCGATGGTGAATACAATGCTGATGACCGCGTGCCTGCCTCGGTTTACACAAGCTATTTTGGCAGCGGCATGTCGAGTGTTGTATTCCAAGAATTACGCGAAGCCCGCGCCCTCGCCTACTCCGCCTCTGCGCGTTATGGTCAGGGAAGCAGGCTAAAGGATCAGAATCTGATGCTTGGCGCGATAGGAACGCAGACAGACAAAACGGTTGATGCGCTAGACGCGTTTATAGACCTCATTGACAATATGCCTGAGTCGGAAGAACGCTTCGAAGAAACGGTTACCGCGCTATTGAATCGCTATCGCACGTCCAAACTGAGCTTCCGAGAGGTAATTGGTGCCGTGCGCGGCTGGGAGAAATTAGGGTTCAAAGGAGATCCACGCGCCGAGAGCTACGCACGACTCCAAACTCTGCAATTTTCTGACTTGGTAGCATTCCAGCGAGAGCATGTGAAAAACCGAGCGAAACTAATTTCGATAGTGGGCGACCTCTCGATTATCGACAAAACGGAACTCGAGCGATTTGGGTCGGTCAAAGAAGTAGCGATAGAAGACCTGTTTGTTGACTAGCCCGGCGTTATGGCCTCACCGCAGCAAATCGCTCACTTAAAGTTGAACTCGATAACGATGAACGCGCATTCAGAAGTCACGACCGTGATTAGCCTAAACGGTATTTCTAAACACTTCGGCAGCGTCGAAGTGTTGCGCAGCCTCGACCTCAATGTTGAGCGCGGCGCAATCCACGGCCTCGTCGGACTCAATGGCTCTGGCAAAACGACGACGCTCGAATGCATTTTAGGCCTGCAGCAGTTTCAATCAGGCTGCGCGACGATTCTTGGTTTCGACCCCAACGAGCTGCACCGTGCAGAGGGCGATATCGTCGCGGTGTTCGACACGCCCTCTTTGCATGCCAACTTAACTGTCCGCCAGGCATTGAGCCATGCAGCGCTGCTGCTGACAAAGAAGGACGCGCGAGACAGTGCCACTGAGCAGCACCGTTCGGTCGATGAAGTGATGTCGCTCCTTGGTCTTAGTCGTTACGAATCATATAAGCTTCGCAGCTTGTCGCTCGGGAATCGTCGTCGAACCTCCATCGCTCATGCGCTGCTAGGCAATCCTAAACTCTGTTTTACTCGACGAGCCCTTCAATGGGCCTGACGCCGGTGGTGCTGAGGAAGTACTCGTCACTGATCAAGACGCTCAATCGCGACTTCGGCACGAGCTTTTACTGTCGAGTCATCAACTGCCTTATTTACAATCGGTGTGCACTCACCTTCGATACCCATGGAGGTCAAATTGTCGCAAGCGTCGGCTCGGCGACTCCCACAAAGGGTAGCGACGAGAGCTGATTATCCGCACGCCCGAACTCGCATCGGCGCAAGCCTTGCTTTTGCAGTTTGACGGCATTCAGAGCGTGATCAGCGAAAAAGACGCGCTGACGATTACACTCGCAGGTGCCAAACCCTCCGCGGTAAACCAGGCCCTTGTGAGCGCGGGCATTGAGGTAAATGAACTTGTACAGGTTCGCACCTCGGTAGATTCATTGTTTCGCGAGCTAACCAACAGCAACATAACAACCTCAGACTCTCGAATGGCAGCGTCATGAATAGGTTCATGACGGCACTCAAGGCAGAAATCTTTATCGCGCGCTATTCGCTAGGGACACGTCTGGTTGTCTTCGCGCCTCTGATCCTTGCGTGTGTTCAACTCATCATTGCTGCGATCGGTGACGCGAGCGCAGCTGCGCAGCAGGCGCTTATCGGCGCTGAGGCCGTGTCCGGCAATGGCTATGGCAACTGGGTTGACTCCTTGGTTACAGGGTTTATTGCACAAAGTTTACTCATCACTGGCGTGTCAGCGCATAGTTTTGCGGGCGATCGTGACCTTGGAGCACTGCGTCACCTGCTTATTCGACTGTCTAGTCGCACACAGATTGTGCTTGTTAAGTTAACACTGCTGCATTTGCTGGCACTGTGCTCGGTATTGCTGCTGGTTTTAGGATCATGGCTTCTCAGTTCTGCGCTTTGGGAACTCGGGCCAGTCATCGAAGATGGTTACGAACTAATCAGCGAAGGCGAAATACTCGACGAGATACATCTCGGGCTGCGCCTCGCCTTGCTTCCACTCCCCGCGGCTATCGCTTTCGGGGCGTTACTGTCGGTGGTTGCTCATTCTGCAATGCAGTCTTTATCGCTCGCGCTTGGACTGACGCTTGCATTCGACGTCTTTAAGGCCTCGCTTGGGGATATATCAGGCTATGTTTATGCGCGCTTCCAACCGTCGTTAATCGATGCCTCTTACCTCAGCGATGTCGCACGTCTTGCTCGCGGCTACTCAGATGTTTTGATCGATGATCGGCTATTAGCCCTCAACACTTGGGTCCCGTTGCCGGCGTTCATACTATTCCTCGCGCTAAGCCTTTTTGCCGTTAGGACTAAAGCCCTATGAAACTGCTCTTTTTCACAGCGCTCTTATTACTCACTGGTTGCCTGAGTTACGAACCAGCTCAACTCATTCCAGAACTCACGCTATCGGCGGAGGAGGTAAGTTTCACCGATGCCACTGCAATCCCACGGCAAATTGACTTTGGTCTTACCGTTGGCGCTAACGAAAGCGATTCATTATTCGACTTGGCAACTCTGCCCGGCGTGCGCGTACGCGAAGTCGTCGCGGGTGGCGCCGCCGCAGCTGCTGGTATTCGTTCAGGCGATGTGATTCTGCAGATCGATAATTTGCTGACTAACAGCCCCGATATCTTTACGAGTCTCGAGCTGACCGCACAACCAAGCACCTTCGAATTTACAGTTCGCCGCGACACCACGGTGTTTGCAACATCGGTGATAGCCACCCCAGCAAGCAACGCACAGCCACCGCGCGAGCTGTATCGAGTTGATCCGATCGCGTCGAGGGCTGGTTTCAAAACGCAATTACTCACTATAAAAAGCGGCTCATCTCTACGCAGCGTTGCAGCAGCAATTGTTGTCGACATTCAGACCGATAGTCCCCTACTTACTGCAGGTATCGGCGAAGGCGATGCCATACTCGCGCTGCAGGGACGCGAGATTAATTCAGCACAGGATCTTATCAATCGCCTAACCCTTGAGCACGAACTTGGCGATCGCGTGGTTATCGATGTTTACGATGGCCAGACGGTGCAGCGAAAGAATTTTATACTCTGGCACCCCGGGCGCAGAATTAGTCGTGTGTCCCTTGGACCTCTCTTGAACTATACCGCGTCTGCGCAGAATGCGAGCAAGTCCTTTACTTTTATTGATCTCTGGCTTTTCTCAGTCTACCAATACGGTCAAATCGGCGGCGAGCGCACACATCGGCTTCTGAATATTTTCGAGTTTGCGAGCGACTACGGCGAACTCATCGAGGAAGCGACACCTTGAACTTTAAATATCGCGCTCGAGCATTCTCGATCTCGGCAGCGCTTGTCTCGCTTGTAGGCATCACGCCTAGCAGTTTTGCGCAAGGCACAGGCAACTATGCGGCGTTCTCACTCGAACGCGAAGAGAACTGGGCACCACTAATTACCGAGGATATGAATGGCGACGGATTACTCGACCTCGTTTATGCGGTTTACGATCCGGCACTAGGCAGACAACTCCTTATTCACTACCAGAACGCGAGCGGTGATTTCCCTCGTTCCCCTCAAGTGATCGAAATAAAATCTGAGATCATCGCCATCGGTTTTGGCGACTTGCGGAGTGAACCCGGCACAGAGCTCATTCTGCATGCGGCCAATGGCGTGTTTAGCCTGTCGTCTTCCATCGAAGGTTATAGTGGAAATCTGCAGCCCATCATGCGCTTCGATTCGATCGCCTCGATCGCTTCGCGAAAGCAGGTAGAGTTTCTTCCACCGCTTGAAGACCGCAATGGCGATTCAATTCTCGATCTTCTCTTACCTAATCAAAAAGGCTTTGCTTTTTTTGCAGGCTCACAGAGCGGCGAATTTAAACCCGCCGGCAGTATCGAAACAGTCAATGCCGACTTACTGCGCGCGCGTCGAAACGATCGCGGAGCGGGACTCGATACTAACCTCGGCATAAATGCGACAGAAGGTATCGTAGTAAAGGTCGCGGTCGAACGTCGGAATCCCTTCGATGAATTCGTAAAAACTTGGTCGAACCAGACAGAAGAAAGCGACTTAGCTAATAGCAGCAACTGGATACCGAATGCCGTTTTCGCTGACATCAATGACGATTCGCTTAATGATCTTGTGTTTATCAATTTGGACTCTGATGCTAATCCGCAGCTCAACGTCGCGCTACAGGCTGAAGCGGGATTTGCTACTGCTCCATCGTGGCTAGCGAGCATTGAAGCCGGCGGCGAAATTAGCCTTGGGGATTTTAACGGCGATGGGCGTAGCGATTTGCTAAGACTCTCGGGCGGTGGCGACGACTGGGAGGCACGATTCTACTTAAATAAAAAAGCAGACAAGCCGTTCGACTTGTCAGCGCCCGATCAAGTAATGCGCTTCTCCGGCTATGACGTCCGCCTAAACACGGTGCCTCTGCCTACAGGAGCGGTAGCGCTGAGCGTGAGCTACTATACGCTGCCCATAATCGATGCCATCCGCAGTGCAAGTATAAACAGAACCCAGCTCCTGTATGCCCCGTCAACTTCAGCACCCGGCGAAGCCGGCTCAACAGCCGAATCTGACTTGTTCGCGCGCCGGCCATCGAGCCAACTCATCGAGAGTTTTTCGGCGGCGAATGTAAGGGGACTCTCGGAGCAAATGTCTCTCGCGTTCGATATAGATGGAGACGGCGCCAACGATGCGCTCTACATAACCGAGCGCGGCACGCTGGCCGCCAAACGCATCGATGATTCGCTGAGTATTGAAACAGACCCCTTCTGGGAATACGTGAGTGACAAAACTGTCTTCGAATTTAGCGTATTAAACCTTAATACCGACACCACGCCCGACCTCATCCTGCGCCACGGCAACTCGATCACCGTACTCGTTTCGCGAGGGGGCACTCTATGATCTCGCGCCTCAGTATTTTGCTGCGCCACGCGCGATCCTTCGCCGCCCCGCGCAATCTGTCTTTTGGTGCGGCATTAGCACTCTCGCTCAGCGTATTTTCAGGCGGCTTGGCTGGTGCAGACCCACTGAGCTTTACTCAAACACCGTTCAAGCTGCCTATTGAAACTGCGAGCCTCACAGCCGTAGACCTGAACGGCGATGGTCACCTAGACCTATTTGCCCAACTCGACACTGAGCTCAGGCTCTATCTACAACGAGACGGAGGCTTCGACTTTGATAAAGACTTTATCTCACTGCCCTTATCTGGGAGGGCACTTGGCTGGGATATCGGTCTTGTTGATGCAAAGGGTCAACCGAGCCTGATTACCCTCGAACGAGGCAGCGAAGTTCTCACCTATCGGCTTAATGAAACAGCAACCGCGTGGCGGGCACCTGAAATTCTGTTAAGCGGAGTTGCTGCGGCGATCGGGTCTGGCGTGCAGCGCCTACACTTTGTGCGCGACGTAAACGGCGATGACCGCGACGACCTTGTATTGCCTGACGGCGACCGACTCGCACTCTATCTTGCCTCTATCGAGGGCTTTTTGCCGCCCCTGCGTATCGATACTCAAGTCAGACTCGACACTACCCTATTCTCGCCTAACCTCGAGAGACGAATAGGCCAAGCCCTCAGAATACCCCCGCTGCGGCTGCGCGACGTTAATGGCGATCTCGCTGCAGACCTAATTGTCGATACCGACGAGCGCCTCGCCGTTTTTCTCGCTGACCCGACCGCCGCGAATTACTTCTCAGCCGATCCCAGCTTTGAGTTAGACCGACTCTTCATCGAGGAGAGTCTCGGTGAATTCGATATTGAAACATTGGACTTTGCGAATCTAACCGGCGTACTCGCCTTAACCCATGAAGAACTGCTCGAAGATATTGATGGCGACGGCATCGAAGACCTTTTACTCCGAGAAGGTGGCAAGGTCTCTGTTTTTCCAGGCACGCGCGCAGGGATAGACGTCAGCACACCTACGCAGGTCCTGCGCTCCGGAGGCAATGTGCTCACCACTTTCCTGTACGACGAGGACGGCGATGGCAGCAAAGACCTCTGGTTATGGCGCGTTGAGCCTATTTCGGTTGGCGATATATTCGTCTGGCTCGCCCTGTCTGGAAGCATTTCAGTTGAGGCATTTGTCTACCGCAATCAAGGTGACGCATTCGCAAGGCGGCCCGCGCGGAAGATCAGCGTCGCGCTAAAATTTCCTTCGGTTATTCGCCTAGCGTCATCGTTACGGCAGATCGCAGACGACGCGCGGTCCGCCGCGAAGACGACCGACACACTCACCGGCTTAGCGCAGCTTGACGGCTCTGTCGATGAGCTAATTGCTGAGCCCAGCGATTCGCCGCTCGACGCGTCTCTCGATGGGATGCGCGATGACCTTATGCTCCTAATGGGCAATCGCCTTAGTCTCTATCTAAATGTTATCGAGGCAGCGCCCGCACCAACTTTTCTTGGTGCGCTGGGATATAGTGCCGACCGCGATGACTACGCCATCGACCTCAAAGCAGTCGTCGATGCCGCTATGATCTCATCCAACCCGCTCGATGGCATTAACTCAGCACCGAGTCTCGAGATCGATTTCTCTTCCGTCACTGTCAGCGGAGGTTTGGTTAGCGCCAGAATCAATCAAGATAACCGCGATGACATTTTCGTGTTTACGGCGATGACCCCAGAGGCAATTGAGGGCATACTCTTACTCTCCGATTAAACGGATTAAGGCTCCTGCAGCCTAATCGAGACATCGAATTTCGCGGCAAAAAGAGAAGAGCATGAAAAAAGCAGTCTGGATTGCATTCGGTGCAGCCATCGTCGGTGTCAACGCCGCCGCTGAGGCGGTTGAGTATTTCACCGATACTGAATTAGTCGCCTATTTCCGTGTCATGCTTATTATGGGCGTCTTGTTCATCGCCATGGTCTTCTTGGGAGCCTACGCCCTCGTCTCAGCTGCAGAAGAAGAAAAACCTCTCGCCGGCTCGGTTCACAATACGCTTGGCGCCGATAAAACGGCAGCAGCTGCGAATAGAAAACCCCGGCAGTCTCGAGACGCGGGCACCGGACAAAACTCAATAGAACCCGACAAGTAGAGCTTACTACTCAGAGACGCCACCATCCGAAGTGATTCCCGATAAGGATTATCGATGCGCAAGACTCTTCTCTCATTTCTTTGTACCGCATTGCTTTTGTCTGCCTGCAGCGACGAATTGAACCGCGCGCGGCCTTACATTCTTACAACAGCGACCACCGGGGGCACTTACTATCCCGTTGGCGTAGCACTCGCGACGCTCGCCCATGCGCAGCTGGCAGAGACACAGGGGCTCTCGCTCACCGCCATCAGCTCAGCTGGCTCACTCGAAAACGTCAAACTGCTGCGCGACAACCAAGCACAGTTCGCGCTTCTCCAAGGTCCTTTCGGCGCGTGGTCTTGGACGGGCGAGGGGCCTGTCAGCAAACCCCAGACACATATGCGCAGCGTCGGCGCGATGTGGCAAAACGTCGAGCATTTCGTCTTATTGTCGGAGCTTGCCCCTACCGGCGAAATTATGGACCTCAATAATATCGACGGCCAACGCTACGTCCTGGGTCAACGAAATTCTGGCGCCGAGCAAACTGGTCGTTTCATCCTCGATACACTTGGCATCGATTATCAGAATAAATTCAGTCTCGCGTACATGGGCTACGGGCCAACGACTAGTGCTATTCAAGATGGCAATATAGTTGGCATGAACGTTCCGGCGGGTGCGCCGGTAAGCTCCATAACCCAAGCCTATGCCCTTCTCGGCGACCGGCTCACCATACTCAATTGGACACAAGAGACCCTAGACCTGCTCAATGCCAAATACCCGCTGTGGGACTGGTACGATTTCCCCCCTGGCACCTACCCAAACCAGACAAAGCACATTCGCACAATAGGCTCACCTAACGTGCTCGTCACGCGCTCGGACATCCCCGATGAAGCGGTCTATCAGATCACTAAAGTAATTTGGGAGAATTTGGCCACGCTACAAGAAATCCACGGCGCGACCAAAGACATGCGCCTGGACATAGCAATCGAAGGACTCGGTGCGCCGCTCCATCGCGGCGCGATTCGCTACTACCGCGAGGTCGGGCTAAGTATACCCCCGCGGCTAATACTCGAATCAGACTGGGCAGAGGGCGAACTTGAGTCGTTGCCCTTTGCAACGGATACCCGCGGCGCTGCAGTGATTGCACGCGGCAAGCAATCGGAAGCCGCATTATGAAGTCACCCGCATTGCGCTGGGCAGCGTTTGGCTTCGCCCTCTTCCACATTTACTGCAACGTCTTTGCAAGTATTTCCGAGTTATGGCTTGCGGCAGTCCATTTCGGCGGATTCTGCGCACTCTGCGCACTGATGGCGAATGAATCGGACAAACTCTCGCGGCTCAGCGTAGGCTACTGGCTAAACGCCTCACTCGCGGGCCTTGCCATCGCGACCTCTGCCTATCTTATCCTTTTTGAGAACGCACTCTACGCGCGGGAAACCGAATATATAGCTACCGACTACCTGTTTTCATTCATTGCGATAGGCCTCGCGATCGAGTTCACGCGCCGCACTACTGGCTGGTTTATGCCAATTCTTATCGTGCTAAGCCTTTCCTATATTCTGTTTCTTGGGCGATATATAGGCGGCGTATTTTCCTTCCCCGGACTCAGCCTCGAAACGGTGCTGTACCGCAGCTTTTTCACCACCGAAGGCATGTTCGGTTTAACCGCGCAGATATCCTCTACGTTCGTCTTTATGTTTATTATCTTCGGCGCGTTTTTGTTGCGCTCCGGCGCAGGGGATTTCATCGTGCGACTCGCTGGCTGCCTAGCGGGACGATACACCGGTGGCGCAGGTTTGGTCGCGGTAGTCGGCTCAGGGCTTATGGGCTCGGTCTCTGGCTCTGCGGTCGCGAATACCGTATCCACCGGCGTGATCACTATTCCGATGATGCGTGAATCGGGTTTTCCTGCGAAGTTCTCGGCGGGCGTGGTTGCTGCCTCATCGACCGGCGGCGCACTGATGCCCCCGGTAATGGGCGCGGGCGCCTTTGTGCTCGCGAGCTATACCCAGATCTCCTACCTCACTATCATTGCCGCCTCCACGCTTCCTGCCATACTGTATTTTCTCACCGTGTCTTATTTCGTTCGCATCGAGGCGAAACGACTTGGTCTAACCACCGTCGCTGCTGCAGACACCGAGCGTCTGCGCGATGTGATGAAAGGAGGCTGGCACTTCATCATTCCTATGGTTGTGCTTGTCGGGTTTCTTGTCGCAGGACGAACGCCAACTACCGCCGCCGCGTTCGCGATTCTGAGCGTAATCGCCGCCTCTTGGCTTTCTGCCACACCTATGCGCACAGCCGATGTTTTCGATGCTGTTGTCGACGGTGTCCGCACAATGGTCTCCACCGCGCTACTGCTTGTTGCGGTAGGCATTATCATCAACGTGGTAACAACCACGGGTATTGGCAATGCATTCTCGCTGATGATCGTCGAGTGGGCGCAGGGAAGCTTATTAATCACTCTCGTTCTAGTTGCACTCGCCTCGCTTGTCCTCGGCATGGGCCTGCCGGTCACTGCGTCCTACATCGTGCTCGCGACGCTTTCTGCCCCGCTTATCTATGACCTCATTAGTCAGTCGGCACTGCTCGACGCGCTAATAACCGGCATGCAGGCCGGAGATCTGCCAAGCAACGTTGTAGCGACACTCAGCCTGTTTGGCGGGGATCCGCTTATTGCACTGCAAGAGATGCCGCTGGAAATGAAGCAGCTAATCCGTCAAGAGATGCTTCCTGCAGAACTACTTACCGGCATGCTGCTGAGTGCACACTTGATTATTTTCTGGCTCTCGCAGGACAGTAACGTAACGCCGCCTGTGTGCCTTGCCTCTTTTGCCGCAGCCGGAATTGCAGGCACTAATCCTATGGCGACCGGCCTAACTTCTTGGAAGGTGGCGAAAGGCCTCTACCTTGTGCCAATACTTTTCGCCTATTCGCCGATTATCTCAGGCAGTTGGCCAGAGCGTATTGAAGTCTTTATCTGGTCGTGCATGGGGCTTTACGCAATAGCTGGAGTCTTACAATGGCATCTCGAATCCAAGCTTACTGTCATCACTGCCGTGTTGCTTTTGCTGAGCGCAGGTCTGCTTATGTGGACACCGCTACCGATTGTGGCGCATTTAGCCGGCGCTGCAATACTCATTGCCGTAGTGATACTGCAGAATAGGCGCCGAGAGTTATCCACCACTTAGAGTCTGGGCTTACAGGCACAGAGGCGACTGTGTGATCGCCTTAATGAGCTGCGTGAGCTCCGAACGGAGATCACACGTACTCGATCCTAGTTAACCTTAATAAGAAGAAAGGACGCAGAAAAATGAGCCAATACACAGCACAGCAAGTTCACCTAAAAAGCCGCCCTGCGGGCCTACCCACACATGATAATTTTGCGCTTGTCACTGTTGAGTTGCCTCAGCCTGCAGCCGGCGAGGTATTAGTAAAAAATCTTTACATGTCCGTCGATCCCTACATGCGCGGACGCATGCGCGAAGATGCCGTTTATGCTCAGGCCTATGCTCTCAACGAGGTGATGTATGGTGGGGCGATCGGCGAAGTCGTCGAGTCTAATGACCCATCTCTCAGTCAAGGCGACATCGTTCTTAATCAAAAAGCATGGCAGGACCGCTTCGTCGCGCCGGCGAACACCCTCGTGAAACTTGAGCCGTTTGATCGCGCTCAGCTTTCCCTCTATCTCGGAACACTTGGGATGCCTGGCCTTACCGCCTATGTAGGCCTGTTCAAATTCGGTGAACCTAAACCCGGCGAGACTATCTTTGTCTCGGCAGCGTCTGGCGCGGTCGGGGCAAACGTTTGTCAAATCGCTAAGCAAATGGGATGCCGCGTTATCGGCAGCTGCGGTAGCGATGAAAAAGCACAGTGGCTCAAAAACCACTGCGGCGTCGATGAGGTTATCAACTATAAAACCTGCAGCGATCTGAACACCGCTCTAGTCGCGGCCGCGCCCGAAGGGATCGATGTCTATTTCGAGAATGTAGGTGGAGAGCACTTGCAGGCCGCCATAAACTCGATGAATCCCTTTGGCCGCATAGCAGCCTGTGGGATGATTTCTGGATACAATGCCGCCACACCAGAACCCGGGCCGAATAATCTCATGCTTATCGTCGGCAAAAAAATCCGCATAACCGGCTTCATTGTCTCGGACCATGTCGACATGCGCGAGGCGTTCTTATCAGAAATGATTCCCTGGATCCAGACAGGCAAGATTACGAGCCACGAAACCGTTGTTGAAGGCATCGACCATGCTGTAGATGCTTTTCTCGGCCTTTTCAGCGGCAATAATTTTGGCAAGATGGTGGTTAAGTTATAACAACAGCTTTCGCGGGCAACCTGATCGGTATTGTCTTAAGAGCTCTATCGATATAAGTGTTGTTGAGCTGAATTGCTTCTTTACCCTCAACCTTGCGACAGCAGCCTGCGAAGATCGATGATCGCCGCGTTCGCGCGGGAGACATAGTTGGCCATGGTTAACGAGTGATTGGCGAACATACCAAAGCCTGACCCATTTAGAACCATCGGAAAGCCCAAGCCGCGCTGGCTCGACTCGAGTTCGCGAATGATCTGGTCGAGACTCGCGCCTGCATTTTTATCGTCCAAAACCTGAGCGAAATCCACCTCTGCTGCACGCAATAAATGCAGTAACGCCCACGTGGCACCGCGAGCTTCAAAAAACACATCGTCGATTTCGAGCCAAGGCGTCTTCACCGCGACCTCGGTGTGCGTAGGCGTTGATTGCGTCGCACTGGGATCACCAGCCATGTCGGTATTTGCTCGCTGCTGTAATACGCTCGCGCTGAGCCGCTGAGAGAGGCTTCCGAGACGCGATTCGACGTTACTCAACCAACTCGCTAAATTATCTGCGCGAGCATAAAACTGCGCGTCGCTCTGATCGGCATCGACCACGCGCGAAAGATAAGAACTGAGTGCGGCAATCGCTTCTCTATACTGACTTTCGCTTGCGGGAAACAACCAACTGTCGTTTGTAAAATTGAATTTAGGCTCCGCGACTATTAGGTCGGCATCCTCTGTCGACTGCGACTGCGAGCGACTAAAATCCTCTCGGAAAGCACGTGCAAAATCGCGGACTTGAACCAATGCGCCGAATTCCCAGTTGGGAATATTGTCTAGATATAACCCCGGGGGCATCACATCGTTGCTTAGAAAGCCACCTGGCTTTTCTAGAAGCGTCTCAGCAATTTCGATGAGCGTTGCAGCGCTCGTGCTGCCCACGACCGGCGAGCGGTTCAATGGAGCAAGTCGCCGCGCGGTAACTTCATGCACATCAAATGGAGCAGGCGGACTACTCCAATAAATGCCCGTAGCAATAATAGATGCGACAAGAAGGCCCGAGGCAGCGACAACGATTTTGCCCCTCGGCAGGAAGCGATTCAGACTTGTTCTATCCATGTTCACTCTCGCTCTGAAATATGGTCTTTCAACTATCAGTCGGGCACATTTGCCATAAGCCCATAATGCTCTTTCGCAAATTGCCTTACGAGATATTTTTTTCTGCTCGCCGCAAGCGCTCTTTAGTCTATGCGTCGCAGGCGCTTTTTCTATTCGCCGCAGGCGCTTTTTCTATTCGCCGCAGGCGCTTTCGACCTCGGGCAACCTCAAGCGAACCCCGGTTTGCGCAGACAACTCAATATTTCCTCGTAGCCTATACCCTTCGACTGCCTCACGCATTACGCTAAACATCCATCGTGCGGTGCTGTCACTGGGCGCGGTAATTAGAAAGAATGCACCACACTCGCGGGCACGCTTCGCAATGGCAGCCAACTCTTCGCGCGCTTGGTCACTCTGACTGCTCACTGCTACGCCGTCGAACGTGAAAAAGAGATCCCCCGACTCGCGCTCATTGGCCAATTCGACCTGCACAAGCGCAATCTCAGCAACCGTCGGATCTACCAGCTTCGCTCTCTCGATCATCAGCTCAGCTGAATCGAACGAGCCATTGCCAATCGCCTCGCGTGCAAGCGAGAGATAGCGCGCGACTATCGCAGCAATACCCTCTCTTGCGATCTCATTATCGGAATCCATCGCGAGCGCGCGCGAAAAATAATTGAAGGCATTGTTATTCTCTGGAGAGAGAAGCCGATCAGCATCAATCGCCTGTAAGCCGGCGTAGAGCAGATCGGGAAGCTTGAGAACTTCATCAGTCGCTTTTTTGTTAGACACAACACTCGCTGGCTTCAGCACAGTGACCGTCGCGGTGTCCTTTTTGGCAGAAGCGGGTTCAGGGGATTCGGTGCTCGCACAGGCAGCGAGGAGCGATGCGCTTACAAAGACAGCGCATAAGCCAGAGAATCCACCTCGCTCTCCTCGCTCTCCTCGCCCTCCTCGCTCTATTTGTCCACTAACACACATCGGGTTCTAAGCTCCTAATTCGGAGAATGGAATAAACTGCAGCACCTCACCCTGACTCACAGCGACATTCGGCGGCACGATGAGCAGACCATCGCTGCGACTCAGAGACAGCGCGACACCAGAGCTCTGGTTATTGAGTGGCGTTGCAACGAGCCCTTCAACGCTGGAATGTAGCCGCGCGCGCAGATACTCCTGCCTTGATCCGCCCCGCTCTCGAGAGAAACCGCTGCGAACAGGAAATGGTCGTGGAGGCTCGAAGCTCGCGCCCTGCAGGGCCAACAGTGTTGGGCGAACTACGAGCACGAACGTAACAAACGCCGACACTGGATTCCCTGGCAAGCCGAAAAAATGACAGCTTTCACCGTCACTCGTAATCTTGCCAAAGGCGAAGGGCTTGCCGGGCTTGACCGCAAGTTTCCAAAGATCAATCTTGCCTAGCTGTTCGACCGCGGCGCGCACGTGATCCTCCTCGCCCACCGACACCCCGCCGGTTGTGATCACGCAATCTGCGCGGCTCGCCGCAGCGAGCAGAGCCGAACGCGTGGCGTCGAGAGTGTCGCCGACCCGCCCACAATCGACAATATCGATATGAAGAGCAGTGAGCAGTGCGCTCAGCGTTGCAAAATTCGAATCGTATATCTGACCTGGCAATAATGTGGTACCCGGCCGCTGCAACTCATCACCCGTAGTCATAAGCGCAACTCTGAGCTTACGGGGAACTCGCACCTCGGTGAGACCCAGCGAGGCGAGCACACCGACATCTTGCGGCCGCAGGCGATGGCCTCGGGAAAACACTGTGCTACCCGCCTCGATATCTGCGCCGACAGGCCTCACATTCTCCTGTGGACTGACGCGCTTAGCGACGCCGATCGCCTCGCCTCGCAGAATACAATTCTCTTGCATCACCACTGCATCGGCTCCTGCTGGCATTGGCGCGCCGGTGAATATTCTTGCAACCGTGCCCGCTTCGAGCGCTAGACCGACCTGCCCAGCCGCGATTCGCTGACTAATAGGCAGGTCGCGCTCAGGATCTCCTGAATCTGACGCGCGCAGGGCATAACCATCCATCGCGCTGTTTGCCATCGGCGGCACGGAAAGATTCGCGATAATGTCTTCGGAAAGTATTCGACCTTGGCTATGAGCAAGCGCGATGACCTCCTCCTCGCAACGCGGTGAGACACTCGCCAACACCTGGGCTAGCGCCTTGTCGAGGGGCGTGAGCGCCGATGGCTGGTAGTCTGGCTTATCAATCATGAGCCAGCAGACGCGGCGGACGCGTCACCCTCGCCTTGTTCAGGTGCCTCCCGCATACGACCACCATACAGAGACTTAATCGTTTCTCTAAGATGACCATGCCACGAACGCGGCTTTATACCAAAGGTATCGAAAATCTTTTTACTGGACAGTGTCGAGTTGAGAAGTTCGGGGAGGCGCACGGGGCTTTCTAAGAGTTTGATACTATCGATGAGCTGATAAATGTCTTCGTCATGATTGGCCGCATAATCGAGTGTTTGCCGTCCAAATTCGGCTTCGCGTTTAGTCTCGAGGCCGGCGTAATGATAGGTGCCCCATGCATTGGCGTCGCAATCGACTTGCTGCGCCACCGCGAACAGCGCGCTAGCAAGATCGGCGGTTGAGGTTGGGCTAAAGCGACGTCTGAACACGGTGATCTCCCCACCACTGCGTTTGGCGAGACGAATCCACGATTTGATGAGTCCGCGCTTATGTAAACCAAAAAGCCAGCCGGAGCGAATGATTATGTGGTGAGGGTGTGCTCTCACCGCTTCTTCGCCGGCAAGGGTGCAGCGTCCGTAAACGCCCTGAGGATTTAGCTCGTCCGTCTCGTTATAAGCAAGCTTCTTCTCGCCATCGAAGACATAGCTGTTAGAAAGATGCAGTAGCGGAATGCCGAGGTGGTTACAGACTTCGCTCAATACCGCTGGAAGTTGCGCGTTGATTTGGCGGCAGCGCTCTTGTGCCGTTTCCGCGCGCTTGAGCGCGCTGTGATTGCCGGAAATAAAATCGGCGAGGTTAATTAGCTGGTCTGGCCGGAAATCTGTGATGCTTCTGGCTATTGCGAGCGCGTTGTCGGGATCAAAATACTTATCGGCGGGCGCAAGAAAACGTATTTTGTGTTTACGCAAAATCTCTATCAAGGCCTTACCGGTGGGGCTCTTTCCTCCAACGATGTATAACTTCACTGCTGACTGCTTCCTAGTTTACCCGCGCGCGGACGCCATTCGCCCATGACCTTATACTGCCTTTGAGTTTGCTTTATCGGCCCGCGAAGTCAAGCGCAACTAAAAGGGAATATCGTCATCAAAATTATCGAAGTTGGTCGGGGCAGGCTGAACCTGTGGCGCTGCCGTCTGCTGCTGACGCTGACCGGGCGCTTGCTGCTGGCCAAAGGGATTATCGCCCATATCTCCACCCATTGCGCCGCCACGGCCGTCGAGCATTTGCATTTCGCTGGCGATAATTTCGGTTGAGTAGCGTTTTATTCCGTCTTGCTCCCACGAACGCGTCTGCAGGCGACCTTCAATATAGAGCTTCGACCCTTTTTTAACGTACTGCTCAACGATCTCGGCAAGGCGGTTGAAGAACACGACGCGATGCCACTCAGTCTTCTCCTGCTGCTCACCTGTCGCTTTGTCCTTCCAAGAGTCGCTTGTAGCGAGCGACACATTAGCCACGGCATTGCCGTTAGGCATATACCGAATCTCGGGGTCGTTGCCCAAGTTGCCTACGAGAATTACTTTGTTGATGCCTCTGCTCGCCACGTCGTGCCTCCGGTTTTTTTCGAGCCAGCCTATCGTCGGGACTGGCCGAACGGCTACTTGTAAAAGTAGTCAGTATGAAAAATGACGCGTCACTGCGCGTCTTGTCTTCTTAGTGTATATCATGCCATCTACGTTGAGAAATTTTAGGCAGAATCTTCTAAAAAAGGCAGTCGCGGCTTTACTCCACTAGCCGGCATTGACCATAATGCTCGGCTGCACTGTTATCATCCATGATCCAGACGCAGCGCGTATAGGTTTGCAAACTGCATGCCTTGATACTCTTACACCTTTGTACGTTTACACCTAGCATCAAATAAACCAAGAGCCCCAGCATGGATCAGATCGTTGTTCGCGGTGCGCGCACCCACAATCTCAAAAATATCAACATAACGATCCCAAGGGACAAGCTAGTGGTGATAACCGGGCTTTCTGGCTCTGGTAAATCGTCACTCGCCTTCGACACACTCTACGCTGAGGGCCAGCGCCGCTACGTTGAGTCCCTCTCGACCTACGCCCGCCAATTCTTGTCGATGATGGAGAAGCCCGATATCGATCATATTGAAGGTCTGTCGCCGGCAATATCGATAGAGCAAAAGTCGACATCCCACAATCCCCGTTCGACCGTAGGCACGATAACCGAGATATACGACTACCTTCGCTTACTGTTCGCGCGCGTCGGCGAACCGCATTGTCCCGAGCATAATTTGAAACTCGAGGCTCAGACCGTCAGCCAGATGGTCGATCAGATCATGAAGCTGCCGGAAGGCAGCCGCATCATGGTGCTCGCGCCGATTGTACGCGAACGTAAGGGCGAGCATCTGCATGTCTTCAGCGAACTGCGCACGGGCGGTTTTATCCGCGCGCGTGTCGACGGCATTGTCTGCGAACTCGACTATCCACCCGAACTCGAAAAGAATAAGAAGCACTCGATCGATGTCGTTGTCGATCGCCTCAAGGTCAAGCCCGGCATAGAACAACGCCTCGCCGAAAGCTTCGAGACGGCAATTCAACTAGCTGACGGCCTTGCGATGGTAAGCCGATCTGACGAAGAGGGTAAGGAGCTTGGAAGCGAACACGACCTCGTGTTCTCCTCGCTGTTCGCCTGCCCGCAGTGTGGCCACAGTATTCAAGAGCTAGAGCCCCGCCTGTTCTCCTTTAACAATCCAGCGGGCGCCTGTACGTCGTGCGACGGGCTTGGGCTCAAACAGTTCTTCGACGAGAATCGAATCATCGTCGATGAGTCGCTCGCACTGTCCGAAGGTGCGATTCGCGGATGGGACCGGCGCAACCTTTATTATTTCCAGATGCTTACCTCCCTCGCCGAACACTACGGATTTTCGATCGATGTGCCTTTTAACGAGCTTAGTAAGAATCACCGAAACGCGATTTTGAATGGCAGCGGCAAAGAGGTCATCGATTTTTTCTACATTAATGACCGCGGAGAGACGCGCACTCGCAGCTATCCATTTGAAGGCATATTGCCCAACATGGAGCGTCGCTACCGCGAGACAGAATCTACGCATGTCCGCGAAGAGCTTTCTAAATACCTGAGTTCGCAATCGTGCCCCGACTGTGCAGGCACGCGGCTCAAACGCGACGCCCGATTTGTGCTTATTCAGGGCAGTGACTTACCAACGATAACGAGCATGACCGTTGCCCAGTCACACGAGTATTTCTGCAAGCTCAAACTGAAGGGTAAGAGTGCCAAAATCGCGGAGAAGGTGCTTAAAGAACTGCAAGACCGACTCCAGTTTCTTGTCGACGTTGGACTTAACTACCTCACGCTCAACCGCAGCGCCGACACCCTGTCAGGCGGCGAGGCTCAGCGCATCCGCTTAGCCAGTCAGATTGGAGCCGGCCTCGTTGGCGTAATGTATATTCTCGACGAACCGTCGATCGGCTTGCACCAGCGCGACAATACTCGATTGTTAAAAACTCTGTTTCATCTGCGCGACCTCGGCAATACGGTGATTGTGGTCGAACACGACGAAGACGCTATCCGTAACGCTGATCATATTATCGATATTGGTCCAGGGGCGGGCGTGCATGGCGGCGAAATCGTCGCACAAGGCTCGATTAACGATATTCTCAATTCGAAAGACTCGCTCACGGGCAAGTATTTGTCGGGCAAGGAAAAGATAGAGATCCCAGCCACACGCGGAAAACCAGATCCGGACAAGCAGCTGCGTGTGCTCGGCGCGACTGGCAATAATCTACGAGGCGTTGACCTAAGTATCCCTATCGGGCTTTTGACCTGTGTCACCGGCGTCTCGGGCTCTGGCAAGTCAACGCTAATTAACAACACGCTTTACCCGCTCGCCGCGAGCAAGCTCAATGGCGCAACCACTCTTACTGCAGCCAAGCACACGTCGGTCGAGGGACTCGATCTTCTCGACAAAGTCGTCGATATCGATCAAAGCCCGATTGGCCGCACCCCGCGATCCAATCCCGCTACTTATACCGGAATCTTCACGCCCGTACGCGAGCTCTTTGCAGGAACGCAGGAAGCGCGCACCCGCGGGTATAAGCCCGGGCGCTTCAGCTTCAACGTCAAAGGGGGGCGCTGCGAGGCGTGCCAGGGCGATGGCGTAGTCAAAGTCGAGATGCATTTTCTACCCGACGTCTACGTCGCCTGCGATGTCTGCCGAGGCAAACGCTACAACCGGGAAACTCTGGAGGTAAAGTACAAAGGCAAAAACATAAACGAAGTCCTCGATATGACCATCGAGGCCGCGCGCGAGTTTTTCGATGCCGTACCGGCAATAGCGCGCAAACTCCAAACTCTGATGGATGTGGGCTTGTCTTATATCTGCTTGGGTCAAGCGGCAACGACGCTTTCGGGAGGGGAAGCGCAGCGAGTAAAGCTGTCGCGCGAACTCTCGAAACGCGATACAGGCAAGACACTCTACATACTCGATGAGCCTACAACCGGCCTACACTTTCACGATATCAAGCAGCTTCTCGCGGTTCTGCACCATTTGCGTGACCAAGGCAATACGATTGTCGTCATTGAGCACAATCTTGATGTAATCAAGACTGCAGACTGGGTTGTCGACCTAGGCCCAGAAGGCGGCAGCGGTGGTGGTATGATTATCGCCGAGGGCACCCCAGAGCAGATTGCGAAGAATAAAAAGTCGCATACAGGCGTCTATATCAAGCAACATCTCGCTTTAGGTGTCATTTAAATAACATCTCGCTGCAGGCACCATCAAGCTGTAGCTCGCTGCAGACGCCTAACGGCGGGCGCTCCAGAGCAAACGCGTGAAATGATCACAACGCTAGTTGAGCTCGTTTCCTCGACTTTCAAACGCATTCGCTACCGTTCTTCAATAAAATTGCAACTTTGTAGACTAATTCTCTCTTTCGCATTTCTTTTTCTGTCACACCTCTGTAAAATTCGCGCCGTCTAATAGTCATCAAAGCGCAATGCTTTGGCGTCATGCTATAGGCGCTTATTTGCGACTAACAAAAGATCATGCGATTCGAGAGAAGGCAGTAAAAGAATCAAGCTGGCGTTGGAAAGTAACCTCACCCAAAGATTATCGGGTTCTTTAACGTAATCAATTAGATAAAAACAGTTTAAGCCTCGGCTTTAGAGTCGATGCAAACTTCACCTATCAGGAGAAAGCTATGCAATTCCCACCCACAGCCAAGAAGCTGTTGCTGACGTCTATTGTCGTCGCACTAGGCTACTCGACTGCAGCGATCGCACAAGACACCGCTTCTGCTATTCGCGGCAAGCTACTCGACGCAGCAGGGCAGCCACTTACAAACGCAACAGTTGTTGTGCGTGATACTCGCACGGGCGCCACGCGCACACTGCAATCTAACTCATCGGGCACTTTTTATGCGACTAACCTCCCCGTAGGCGGTCCATACAACGTTACGGTGAATGGCACGAAAACCGTGACCGTCGACTCGATCGCGCTGGGTGATATATACAACCTTAGCATTGAGATGGGCGAGACGCAGATCCAAGAGATTATTGTTCTTGGCGGCACAAACACTTTCGTCGACGTCGCTGCTGGGCCCTCTGCTTCTTTCTCAACCTTCGACATGGAAACATCGGTTGCCTACGATCGCGACATCAAAGATGTCTACTCAATCGATCCGCGTATGAATCTCGACGGCGACACTCAGGTTAACTGCGTAGGTAAGCATCCACGCTTTAACAGCATCAGCCTCGACGGAATCAGCCAGAACGACCGATTTGGCCTCAACAGCAACGGATATTCGACAGCGACCGGCATGCCTTTCCCCTACGAGGGAATCGCTCAGGTATCAGCAGAGCTTGCCCCTTTTGACGTGACTTACGGCGGTTTCACCGCCTGTAACATCAATGCGGTGACGAAGTCTGGAAGCAATGAATGGACAGGCACCGTATTCCTCGAGCGAACCGGCGATCAATGGCGCGGCGACTCTCTTGAGGTAAATGGCCGAGTACAAGATTACTCCAGCAAAAGTTTCACTGAAGACACTAAGGGCTTCAGCATCGGTGGCCCGATCATGGAAGACAAACTCTTCTTCTATGGCGCCTACGAAGAATCAGAACAGCCTCGCTTTCTCGCAGCTGGTTACGCCGGCTCAAACAACGGCGTCGAGCGCTCATGGCTGAGCAAAGAAAATCATGACCGCATTGAGCGCATTGCCAAAGACCTCTATGACTACGATCCAGGCGGTCTTCCTGCCGATGGCACGCAAACGGATGAGAAGTACATGCTCCGCGTAGATTGGAATATTAACGAGCAGCACGATGCGAGTGTGATATACAACTACTACGACGGTATTCAGCTGCGCTCCTCCGATGGCGGCGACAACGAGTTCGAGTTCGCAAATCACTTCTACAACAAGGGTGCAGTGTCTGAAACGACTACAGTTCGCCTACGTTCGCAGTGGTCAGATGCGCTCTCTAGCGAAATGTTCTACAGCAAAAACACAATGGATGACTCGCAGGTCACCGTGGGCCCCGCCGATTTTGCTGACATGCAAATCAGCATTGGCCGCGATACCGTTTACCTCGGAGCCGACGACTCGCGCCAAGCTAACGCTCTCAATACTGAATCTGATTTCTTTAAGATTGCAGGTGAATACCTCCTCGGCGATCAGGTACTGACTTTTGGCTATGAGCGCGAAACGCTTAACGTCTTCAATCAGTTCGTGCAGCACGCGCGCGGCGGTGAGTACGATTTCTTCGATGATTCAGCATCCAACTCAGCAGCCTGTCAGGCTCTGACTGCACAGGGCAGATTTGATGATCCTAGCTGCGGATTGTCGGGTATCGACCGTTTCGAACTGGGTCGCCCGAGCCGCATTTACTACGGCAGCGGCGGCGGCACTAACAACGCGGCCGACGCAGCGGCGAGCTTTGAAAACTCGCTCAACACTGTCTATCTGCAGGACGAGCTCTACCTCGCTGACTACAACTTAACAGTTGTGGCTGGCCTTCGTTACGACTGGTTCGAAAGCGACGACAAACCTAACTTCAACCAAGCCTTCACATCAGCGAACGGCGGCCTGCGTAACGATACCAATATCGACGGTCTCGACCTTCTCATGCCTCGACTTGGTTTTACCTGGGAAGCAAACTACAACCTAACAGTTCGCGGTGGTGCAGGCCTCTACTCTGGCGGCAATCCAAACGTCTGGATTTCGAATGCGTGGAGCAACGACGGTCTGACAAACGTGCAGCTACAGAATCGTAACTTCAACGGCGCTCGCTCAGTCTTCAGCAATTGGGAACTCAGTGGCGCAGGCCGACCAGGCTACGATGTCCCACAGGAGATGATCGACCAAGTCGCTAACACGACGGCCGATTCGGCGAGCAACAGCTTCCTCGTGGTGATCGATCCAAACTACGAGCAGCCCTCAGAGTGGAAACTCGCCTTGGGTGGCACCTATACGTTTGATAGTGGCCTGAGCGTAGACGCAGACTTCCTCTACTCTATTGCGAATGATGCAGCCTACTATGTAGACGTCTCTCAAGAGCAAATAGGTGTAACGACTGCCGGTCAGCCAATCTTCGATTACGCAACCGGCCGTGACAACTTTATGCTCACTAACTCCGATCGCGAAGCGAAGTCGACGTCTTTCTCGTTAGTGGCGCGTCACGACTATGACTTTGGTTTGGATTGGATGGTTGGCTACGCGTTTACCGATGCAGAAGATATCAGCCCGATGACTAGCTCAACGGCCGGTTCGAACTTCGACAACCTCGCGGCCAACACGATTGTCAATCCAGAGCCAGGCATTTCGAACTACAACACGCCTCACCGCATTACGGCGCGTTTATCCTACGGGAAAGAGTTCTTCGCAGGTTATGAGTCGCGCATCACGGCGATGTTCTACCGCAAGCAAGGTCAGGGTCAGAGCCATGTAATGGGCTCGGTAGATCTCGAAGGCGATGGCGCATTCGGACGTCACCTCCTCTATGTACCCGGCCCTAACGACGGCAATGTTGTCGTTGGTCCTAACTTCGATGTCGCGGCCTTCCAAGCCTTCATCGAGCGTGAAGGTTATGGCCAAGGCTTCGTTGACCGCAATGAAAACAACGCCGCCTGGTCATCACGTCTCGACCTGCGTATCGATCAAGAGATCCCCACGTTCCTCGGCGCAAGCAAAGGCCGTGTCTATCTCAAGATCTACAATGTAATGAACATGCTAGACGACAGCAAAGGCCTTCAGTACGACGCCCAGTTCTTCTCCCAGCAAGTGGTTGACTCCAACGTCAATGAGCAGGGACAGTATGTCTTCAACAAGTTCACTGACCGCGGCCTGACCGATTTGCTAGAGAATCAGTCACTGTGGGAAATGCGTCTTGGTATCCAGTTCGAGTTCTAAATACCAAGAACCATAGAATGATCTAGTCGAGAACCTATCGACTTAGAAAGCCCGCCTGGCATCAGGCGGGCTTTTTTTATGCCGATGCGTTGCAATTTTCTACATTTAATAATAAGTTCGACCGTAGCTTATGATGCAAATAACGCGCGTGTCAGAGTCCCTCCCCCCCGCAACACCGACAGGCACGCATTCCATAATAAGAAGACGGAGCAATGTTTTGTGAATGATTCAGTGAATTTACAACTAACGCGCAGACGTTTTATCAAGGGAGTCATCTTCTCCGGCGCGGCGGCAACTTCGGGCGCTGGCATCTATCTCGCTGCCAATGCGCAGTCGGGTAATGGCGGAATGGAGCGCTTGATAACACTCACAATCAATGGCCGCACGCGACGCGTTGACGTCCCCCCTACCGAAACACTGGCTAACACCCTTCGCTACAGACTTAATCTCACAGGCACTAAAATCGGCTGCAATCGCGGCGAATGTGGCGCCTGCACCGTGCTCATCGACGGCGTGCCCAATTACGCCTGCTCGGTGCTTACGCATAATGTGAAAACCAAGCAAGTAACGTCGATCGAAGGGGTAAAAAACGAAGACGGGACACTGCATGCGGTGCAGCAGGCGTTTATCGCCGAGAATGCACCACAGTGCGGCTTCTGCACCCCAGGACAGGTCATGTCGGCGGTTGCGCTGCTAGCGAACAATCCACGGCCGACTAAGGCGGAGGCAGCTCAGGCTATGTCTGGCAACCTGTGCCGCTGCGGTGCTTATGAACACTATCTGAATGGCGTCCTGCGCGCCTCGGGGCAAATAGCATGAGTACACATATAGGATTCGACTTTACGCCGCCCGACGTACCCGGAAAAGTTACGGGCGAAATCAAATATGCCGAGGACTATAAGCGCGAAGGCATGGTCTTTGCTCGGTTATTAACAAGCCCGCTACCCAGCGGCAGAGTCGTTGGCATCGACGCCCGCGAAGCGCTGCGCATGGATGGCGTTCTCGGCATATTCACCGCCGACGATCTCCCACCGGTGGCGCCACCCGGCAACCCTGCTCTGGCATCGGAGTATGTCAGCTTTGTAGGCCAGCCTATTCTCGCAGTCGCGGCCGTAACAGAGGAGATCGCTGAATCGGCCATCGAGAAAATACGCGTCGATTTCGAACGCCGCCCGTTCGTGGTTGACCCCCTCGAGAGCCTCACGCCCGGGGGCGCTAATGCCTACCCAGAGGGCAATACGTTGGTACGAACGGAGGAAGAAGGCCCGGAGGGTACGCCAATACGCGGCGCCGAAATTCGCGACGTCAAATGGCCACAATCGGCAATCGATGCGCTTAGAGCGGGCAAAGAACCCAAAGGTGCAGAATTCACCACCGACTGGAGTTTCGGCGATCTCGACGCCGGTTTCGCTGAAGCGGCTGTCATCGTCGAAGAGCCGTTTGTTACCATTGGCTATCCCCATCACTCACTCGAGTCTCGCACCTGCATGGCGTACTGGGAAAACGGCAAATGCTATTTCCATGGCTCCTCGCAGAGCCAGAGTGCCAACGATAATGGCCTCGCGCGCATGCTAGACATTGATCCTGCCAACCTCGTATTTATCAATGAAGCAACGGGAGGCGGTTTCGGCTCAAAGATTGGCCCTTACCCTTACATGGCCATCTCGGGCAATTTCGCTAAACGCCTGAACAGACCCCTGCAACTTAGAATCACGCGTGAACAGGAGTTTTACATTGGCTCAGCGCGCTCAGGCATGCAGGGCTGGATCAAAATGGGCGTGAAGGCCAACGGTAAAGTCTCTGCAATCGACCTTGTGGTCGTCAATGATGGCGGGATGACCGGCGCCGGCAGCGGTAATTCCTCTGCGCAGCACGTAACCGTGGCCTATCAGCCTGAGAACATGCGGTTCCGCGGCATCTCTGTCTATACCAATACTACGCCTCGCGGAGCGCAGCGTGGCCCTGGTCAAAATGAGATGGCGGCGGTACTCGCCCCAATCGCCGACAAGGCGGCGAAGGCGATCGGCATGGACCGCGTCGCATTCCGCCGTATTAACGCCATCGACAGCAATGGCTTTCAAGGTGGCGGGCAAGGGCCAGTTACCAGTGCTTTCGTCCGCGAAGCGTTGGATCAAGGCATGCGAACCTTTGGTTGGGAAGAGAAGAACGCCCTTGCCAAACAAAATGGGAGCAAAGTTCGTGGACTCGGTGTCGGCATTGGCTACCACGGCGCCGGTGGTCGGGGTTACGACGGCCTGGTGCGTATCGGCACCGACGGCAAGCTCTACATTCACAGCGGCGTCGGCAATCTAGGTACCTATTCCTACGCAGGCACCTGTCGAGCCGCAGCTGAGGCGTTACAAGTACCATGGGAGCGCTGCGAAATTGTGCGAGGCCGAACCGACAATCATCTGCCTCACAGTTCGGGACAGGGTGGTTCGAATACCATCTTTACCCACACTAGAACTAACTGGGTAGCAGCTCAAGATGCAATACGTAAATTAAAAGAAATTGCTGCGCAGGATCTTGGAGGCGAACCAGAGGATTACATGATCGGAGACGAACGCGTCTTTGCAACCGCCGAGCCAAGCCGCGGCCTAAGCTATGCGCAGGCCGCAGCCCGCGCGATAGAACTAGGTGGTAAGTTTAGCGGCGAGGAGTATCCCGACGATATCAATCCAATTACCCAGCGCGCAGTCCAAGGTCTGGCTGGCTCTGGCCTAATTGGCGTTGCCAAGGACAACATTCCTGGCGAGGGTCAGCCTCCTGGAATTCTCGTTGGCTTCTGTGAAATCGAACTCGATAAAGACACTGGCAAACTCGAGATTTTAGATTACACAGCTATCGCTGACTGCGGCACGGTTGTGCATCCAAAAAATTTCGAAAATGCTATGCGCGGAGGCGCTGTTTGGGGAGTAGGACTTGCTGCGTTTGAGCGCCATGTCTACGACCCTCAGAACGGTCTGCCAGCTAATACGGGCCTTTACCAGAGCAAGCCACCGACCTATCTCGACGTGAATGTTGAGACCAAAATGGGAGCAGTCAATATCCCCGACCCACAAAACCCAACGGGCGGTCGTGGTATTGGTGAGCCCACTCAGGGTGCGGCCGCTGCAGCGCTTGCCAGTGCGATTTCGGATGCCCTGGATGGTCACGTGTTTAATACCGCACCGACCACAACGGACATGATTATTAACCACTTGGCGGGTAATGATTACAGCACCAAGTATCTGAAAACCAACACTTTCTGAGGTTAACTATGCCATCTTATGACGTAATGCCAAATATGGAGCTGTACCAACCGGTACGGGTTGAGGATGCCCTCGACATAGCTAGCCGCTACGCAAATCGTGGTTGGCTGGTAGGCGGCGGGCAAGACACGTACGGCTGGCTCAAAGACCGAGCAAAACGCGCTGATGCCCTCATCGATCTCAGCGCAATAGAGTCGCTACGCGGTATCCGGGAGACGCCCGACGGCGTAGAAATCGGTGCGCTTACTACGCTCACCGAAATCGCCGAAAGTGGACTGCTCAAACAACGTTTTTCTTTACTCTCTGATGCGGCGTCTGTGGTTGCAAGCCCACAGATCCGCAACATCGGCACGCTCGGCGGCAATGTCTCGCAAGACGTGCGCTGCTGGTACTATCGCCGCGGCCTTTCTTGTTACAGGGCTGGAGGGAATCTGTGCTACGCCGACACGCCACAGGGCATGAACCGCGAGCATTCACTTTTCGAAACAAGCCGCTGCGTGGCTGCTGGCGCCTCTGATACGGCTCCGGCCCTCGTCGCTCTCGACGCAACGATGGTGCTGCGCTCGGTTGACGGGGAACGCACGCTTTCGGCAGAAGAGTATTTCGTTGGACCTGCTGTCGATATTGAGAACACCACTGCGCTGCGCTCAGGAGAAATTCTAACTGCGGTTAGGCTTCCCAAAGCGTGGGCCAACGCGTCGTTCTACTATGAAAAAGTGGCCGATCGTAATGTATGGGACTTCTCGCTCGTGAACGTCGCTGCGGCGTTCAGAATCGCTGATGGGACTATTCAAGAGTCACGCGTTGTTTGTGGTGCCGTACAGGCGACGCCGAGAAGGCTGCAAAATGTCGAGCAGGCGATTCGCGGTAAAGCCAAAGGAGCAGTAACTGCTGCGAGCGTAGCGGGAATGGCATCCGCAGGAGCACGCGCGCTTGCCCACAATGGGTTTAAAATCCCGCTGATGGAGAATTTAGTGAAACGCGCGATCAACGCGTAGAGTCGAGAATTAGCGCGCTGCCAGTGCGCACGGTTGATTAAAAAAGGGCTTTTCCGTTAGCGGATCAGCCCTTTTTTTAACCACTCGATAGAGACGCTTTTCGCTTTTAGAAAAGATTCCCCACCCAGTAGCCAACCGCCATAATGGCTATGTAGCAAGCGAGGATTCCCAGAACGACAGGCTGTAAGTGCGCGTGAACTTGACGATCTTTAATGTTGTGATCTTCTAGCATCTTATCCACTCCTTCGTAATTGAATAGAGTATCCAGAATAACCAGAATAGAACCAAAGACCATGATCTAGATCACACTTGCGCTCACAACTGACTTGCCGCTAGAGGCCCTGAAGCTTCTGTTTTGAGATCTGAAAGACGGAGTCAAACCACGTTTTTTCGTCGTTCAGATTTGGCACCAATTGGAACGCCTCACCACCGCCTTCCATAAATTCTTCCTTGTACTCGATGCCGATCTCATGGATCGTCTCCAAGCAATCGGAAACGAAGGAAGGCGTCACGACAGCGACTTTCTTAACGCCCTTCTCGATAAGAATCTCAAGATGCTCATCGAGGTAAGGCTGAATCCAGGCCTGATTGCCGAAGCGTGATTGGAAGGCGATAGAGTAGCGGTCCTCGCCCCACCCCATGGCCGCAGCAATGCCGCGAGTAGTAGCCACGCACTGTGCGCGATAGCAGAGCTTGTTCTTTTCTGTGATGGTTTCGCAGCAGGCGCCCATCTCGCACACCCCGTTTTTATCGGCGCGTTTGATATTGCTCTCGGGAAGCCCGTGATAGCTGAAGATGATGTGTTCGGCCTGCGCGTCGTTCACATGCTTACCGATAAGCGCCGCCCAAGCCGAGATAAAGGCGGGCTCGGCATAGAGGTCATCGACGAACTTTAGATTGGGCGCCTCTTTCCATTTTTTCGCTGACTCACGCACGCCATGGAAGACCGATTCGGTAGTGGCTGTGGAGTACTGCGGAAACAAAGGCATCACCAAGATGTCGCGGACGCCGCGGCGCTCAAACTCCGCCATCGTGTCCCAAATGAAGGGCTCGCTGTAGCCCATGCCGTTGAGCACCAGCACGTCTTCACCCGCTTCGTCATAGGCCTGCTGCACACTGTGGAGAAGGCGGTCGGCGTAGACCTTCAGCGGTGAGCCTTCGTCCATCCATATCGTCGCATAGTCTTTGGCCGTTTTCGGTGCTCGAAAAGGAATAATAATGAGGTTGCGAAGCAGCCAGCGACCCACAGCATTGAAGTCGAACACATACGGGTCTGAGAAAAAATACTTGTAGAACTTTCGCAGTCCTTTCGCTGTAGGCTCCTCTGGGGTACCAAGATTGAGGAGTAATATACCTTTTGTCGCCATGGGGTCTTCCTTGTGTGAAACTTGAGCTAAGCGCCGAAACGCTAAGTTGCTTTGACTCTATTGTACGATGCCGCGACCTCAAAGGGTTTAACCTGCGCGCAGAAAGTTGGACTATCTCAATCACCAACCTGTTTGCGCGTATCCTCCTCGAAAAGCAGCTCCAGCTCGCGGCGCCCCTGACGCGCAATATTTCGAAGTTCCTCCATGTCTTCCATATGCAGAGCAGATCGCTCTAAAAGCTCTTCGTCGTGCAATCGGAAACGTTTGGCGACCTCCAGCGCCTGGCCCTCGGTATAGCCAAGCTGCTCTAATGTTTCGGTAGCAGCCTCCAAGCTACTCGCGAAGGTTTCCCTTATTACCGACTCCACTTTGCGCTTATAAAGCTCGTAGGCGTGGAATCGATCGACGGCGCGCGCGATTATCTTAATACGCGAGTTCTGCTCACGCGCGAGGTCAATGATCGCGAGGGACTGAGCAACGTCATTAACGGCAACGACGAGTATTTTCGCGTGTTTGATGCCTGCGCTGCGCAGCAGATCGATTCGGGTCAGATCACCATAGTACAGACGGTTACCAAACTGCCTAACGAATTCTACATGCGCAGAATCTTTGTCCATTGCCGTAAAGGGTATGTGGCGCGCCCGCAAAAGGCGTCCGATTATTTGTCCAAAACGGCCAAACCCCGCAATGATGACCTCGGGCTGGTGCGAATCCCAATGTCTATCCTGATCGGGCTGCTCGACGCTGCGACTGCGGCCAATGCGGCGGTAGAGGGTCACGAGCGGCGAGGTGAAGGCCATCGAGAGGCCGACGATAAGGGTAAGCTGCTCGGCCAATGCAGCATCGAACAGCATCGCTTGCTGCCCTTGAGACAAGACCACGAATGCGAATTCACCGCCCTGTGAGAGCATCAGACCCAGCCGGATGCCCTCTTTCAATGCAACATGCCGCCATCGCAGAATCGCCGTGATGATGACCGTCTTAACAAAAACCAGCCCGAGCGCCAGCACGACGAACCGCAGCGGGCTTGCCCAGAGCAGCTCGAGATTGAGCGTCATGCCTATAGCGATAAAAAACAACCCCAGAAGCATCCCCTTAAACGGCTCGATATCGGACTCGAGCTGATGCCTATAGTCCGAATTCGCGAGCATAATACCCGCGAGAAAAGCCCCCAGGCCCATCGATAGGCCTACAGCATTCATCAACACCGCGACGCCAATCACAATAAGCAGGCTTGCCGCCGTCATGACCTCACGGTTGTTTGAGCGCGCCACAGCGGCAAGCAGCTCGCTCAAGCCGAAGCGACCAAAAGCAACCACCCCAACGAGTGCTAAAATAGTGACATACCATGCGGGGGCTGACGCACCCGTGGCAACGGGTGCGAGCACACTGACCGCGATGAGGATAGGGATCACGGCGAGATCCTGTAACAGCAGAATCGAAAAGCCTTTCCGCCCCAAGGGTGACGCGAGTATTCGCTCCTCACTCATCAATTGAATCGCTAGCGCTGTAGACGAGAGAGCGAGCGTTAAGCCGAGAACAAAGGCAAGTGGAATCGCCATCAGCATGATCATCCCGAACCCAATAACGAGCCCAGTCAGTAACACCTGCGAGCCACCGAGCACAACGATATGATTGCGCATGCTCCACAGCTTTTCGGGCGCCAATTCGAGCCCGATGACGAATAACAGCAATATCACGCCGTATTCGGCAAAATGCAGAACAGACTCAGGATCCTCGATAATACCCAG